>CAWDKZ010000029.1:0-10514 GCA_963803025.1 uncultured Acidimicrobiaceae bacterium | reverse complement strand
GGGTCGGCCACTGGGGTGCAGCAGGCGACGGGCGCCAGAGGGATTTCCTGAACCAGCTGGGTGGACATCGTTCCTCCTCGGCTTTGGACTCTCCCGGGCGGGCATGAAGCCTTTATCGACATTCCTCAATGCAAACGATAGAGCTTTCATCGAGATGTGTCAATCAAGCCAGGGAGAGTCGCCGACATCGCTGCGGAGCCAGGTCGTTGACCCGCCGGAACGACGCTCTTGACTGGCGTTGATTTGGCAGGGATCGAGCACAAAATCGGCGTCACGCGTCCGAGTGGCTGTCCCAGAACGCGACACCCCGAGCGACCCCTTCCCTCGCCCCGAGGCGCCGTATTGGGGCAGCCGCGACTACTCAGCGACCACGTCGAACGCTGACCTTGGATTGACCGGTCGGGAATCGAGTGGTGATCGTCGTCGTGGTAGTGGTCGTGGAGGTCGTTGACGTCGTACTGGTCGTCGCCGGTGGCGGAGCCGCGGACGGCGCCCTCGTACTCGTTGTCGTCGAAGTCGTCGGCGTAGTGGTGGTCGTCGGCGTAGTGGTGGTCGTCGGCGAAGGTGCGCCATGCCGGGCTCTAACGATCACCCGCCACGTCGCCGCGCGGATTCCGAAGCTATTGCGCGCCGTGACACGGATCTCAACCGTGAAGGGCGTACTGCGATCGTTGGCGGGGACCGTCACCGCGATCTTGACGAGTCGGTCGGTACCACAACTCAGGGTTCTCCTGAAAGGAGGACCCTCCCATTTCAACGAGGAAACGTACAGACCGTTGCATCGCTGACCCGCGCCATCTGTCGGTCCATCCCTCCCGAGCTCGGCAGAGTCGACGGGGAACCCGCGAGAAGCGACAGGTGTGGCTTCCGATCCGCCGGAAGCGAAGCGTCGGGCGACGGGCGTGCATCGGGAGCGACCGTGACCAGGAAATGGAGTGTGTTCGCTGACGCGGGATTGTCTGCGTCAAAACGAGTCCCGTGGCCCGGCGCGAGGAAGGAACCGACCTCGATGACACCCTGGGTTCCAAAGGACGAGGCCCCTGCAGACGCAGTACTTCCCAGCACGACACTTCCGCCTCGCGAGGCGCCAAACAACGAGAGGATGCCGACCACGACCGACGCGAGTTGCTTCACCGCCCGTGTTCACCTGTGAGGAGTCAAGACGCACCCTTGTCCCACCCGATATTGCCGGCGAGCCGTGCCGGGGAGCTCACACGGACATGGAAGCCCACGGCTTCCTGCCAGAGTCGGGATACGACGTCACTGGCCCCCCTTCGTGCCGCGAGCCGTTGTGTTACCGCTCCAGACCATGACGGTGGTCGATGACCTGAGTGCTTTCCGAGGCCGCGGATTGCCGGCTCGAGCCTTGTCGGCGAACTCACGAATGCACCGCGACAGCGTCCTGTGACGATCTGCCGGACCCTCACGGTTGGAGCTCCCGCGGTCAGCCGTGTTGCCAGATCCGGCCCCGGGGGCTGCGCACGCCTGAAAGGGCGACCTCGTCGAGTCGCGCCAGATCCTCTTCATCGATGTTCCAACCGAGTGCCCCAGCGTTCTCCTCGGCCTGGTGCCCATTCTTGGCGCCGGGAATCGGGACGGCGCCCTTTGCGATCACCCAGTTCAACCCGACCTGACCCGGTGTCTTCCCCCCGTGCTTGTCACCGATTCGCCGCAGTTCGGCGACTACGTCTTCGACCACTGCCATCGGGTAATTGCCGAAGTTCCTTCTGCGCGGGGGAGGTTGCTGCACCGAGTACTTGCCTGTGAGCCGGCCCTGGCCGAGCGGCGAGTACGCAATCGGCACGACGCCCAATTCCTTGCACGTCGTGAGCAGGCCACTCGTCTCGGGGGAACGTCGCAGCAGCGAGAACTCGATCTGATTGGTGGCGAGTCGCATACCGCGACTGCGCAAAGCTGCGGCCATGGCGCGAGTCTCCCCCGCGGAGTAGTTCGAAACGCCCACCGCCTTCACCAGGCCCATCTCGTGCGCGTCGGCCAGGGCGTCGGCCAACGCCGCATGCGAGCGAAGGCTGATCGGGCCGTGGATCTGGTAGAGGTCGAGTGTCGTCAGGCCGAGACGGCCGAGCGAAGCCCGCAGGGACTTCAGCAACGCGCCGCGCACCCGCAACTTCCACGGGAACGGCAGGAACTTGCTGGCGATGACGGCGGACGCGGCCCGCTGGGCGTCATGCGCGATCATCGAGCCGATGATGCGCTCGCTCTCTCCCCCGCCGTACACCTCGGCGGTGTCGAACAGCGTGACCCCCGCGTCGAGCGAGGCGCCCCACGCCTCCTGGATCGAAACGCGCGTGAGGTCGGCGTCGTAGCCGCCCATGCCCCAGGTTGCACGGTCGCCCCACGCCCACGTCCCGACGCCGAGCAACGGGATCGAGACGTCAGATCCAGCCAGGGTGTAGCTGTCGAGGGTCACGTCGACACCGAACACGACTGTACGCGCCCCGCCGTCGACTGGTCTCGTCGCCACCAGAGATCCGGATACGGTAGCTACGCACAACTGGCCGACGACGCGCATCCCTGAGGTTGACTTGAGCGAACGGACCGATCCGCAGTGAGCCCATCGGCCGCGGCGGCGGCCGGGGTCGGGGGGATCGCGCAATCCGTCGGCGCAGCTCAGATGCCCGTCGACCCTGACCTCGTCCGCTCAGCGGGCGAGCGTCCACCCACCTGCGGACTGGCTGGACGGGTTGTCGCTGCCGGTGATCGAGCGCCGGCCGAAGTCGGGTTCGCCCTTCTCCGACACGTACCCCGGCACGCGTTCGTGCGGGCTCGAGCCGCGGCGATCGCTCCGGACCGACGACGATGCTGATCCGCCTGCTGCGCACGTACCTGCGTCCCTACGCCGCACCGGTCGCCGTCGTCGTCGCGCTGTTGGTGCTCCAGACCGCCGGGAACCTCTATCTGCCGAACCTGAACGCGGACATCATCAACAACGGGATCATCAAGGGAGACCTCCACTACATCTGGACTACCGGCGGCGTCATGCTCGCCATCACCTTGGTGCTCGGCGTCGTCTCCGTCATCGCGGTGTACTGGGCGAGTCGCGTGTCGATGGGCGTCGGCGCGGACGTGCGCGGCGCCGTGTTCGCTCGCGTCCAGGGCTTCTCCGCCCGCGAGATGAACCACTTCGGCACACCATCGCTCATCACTCGCAACACCAACGACATCCAGCAGGTCCAGTTGTTCTTGCAGATGGCACTCACGCTCATGGTCATCGCCCCCATCATGAGCATCGGCGGCGTGGTCCTGGCCATCCGCGAGGGCGGATCGCTGTCGCTCCTGCTCGTCGTCGCCGTACCCCTGATGGCCCTGTTCATCGGGACCGTGATGACGCTCGTGGTGCCGCAGTTCCGGACCATGCAGGTCAGGATCGACCGGATCAACCAGGTGCTCCGTGAGCAGATCACCGGGGTCCGGGTCATCCGCGCCTTCGTCCGCAACCGGTCCGAGCGCCAACGTTTCGGCGAGGCGAACACCGATCTCACCTCTACCGCCCTGCGGGTGAACCGGATCTTCGCCCTGGCCCTGCCTGTGCTGATGGTGATCCTCAACCTCTCGAGCGTCGCCGTGCTGTGGTTCGGCGGCCGCCTCGTCAGTGAAGGATCGATCCCGATCGGCAACCTGACCGCGTTTCTCACCTACATCCTGCAGATCCTGATGGCCGTGATGATGGCCGTGATGATGGCGATCCTCGCCCCGCGGCGGTCGCCAGCGCCGAACGCATCGAACAGGTGCTCGACACCATGCCGTCGGTCGCCGACCCCCCCAGCCCGCGGAGACCCGCAGAGGTGACCGGCCTCGTGGAGTTCCGCGCCGTCACGTTCGGCTATCCCGGTGGCGAACGTCCCGTCCTGCGCGACCTCACCTTCACGCTCCGACCCGGCGAGACCAGCGCGATCATCGGCGGCACCGGGAGCGGCAAGACGACGCTGCTCAACCTCATTCCCCGGTTCTTCGACCCCACGCAGGGCAGCGTGCTCGTCAACGGCGTCGACGTCCGGGATCAGGATCTCGAGGAGCTGTGGAGCTCCGTCGGCTTGGTCCCTCAGGCGGCGTTCCTGTTCAGCGGCACGGTCGCCGACAACCTGCGGTACGGCAGGCCCGCGGCGACCGACGCCGAGCTGTGGCGCGCCCTCGAGGTCGCCCAAGCACGTGATTTCGTCGCCTTGATGCCCGGCGATCTCGCGGCCCCGATCGACCAGGGCGGCACCAACGTCTCCGGCGGGCAACGCCAGCGGCTGTCGATCGCCCGGGCGATCGTGAAGAAGCCGCGGCTGTACCTGTTCGACGATTGCTTCTCCGCGCTCGACGCGGCAACCGACGCCCGGCTGCGGTCCGCGGTCAAGGTGCACACACGGGACGCGGCCGTCGTCATCGTGGCGCAACGGGTGAGCACGATCATGCACGCCGACCGCATCATCGTCCTCGACGACGGGGAGATCGTCGGGTTGGGCACGCACGCCGAGCTCGTCGCGAGCTGTGACCCCTACCGGGAGATCGTCCGGTCCCAGCTCGGCGAGGACGCCGCCGCATGATGGGGGGACGGCCCGGGGGCCGGAGAGGGGTGGGCACGACGTCGCCCGGGGAGCGGACCAAGGACCTCCGGGGAACGCTGCGCCGGCTGCTCGCCCGACTTCGTCCTGAGCGGCTCCGGCTGGTGATCGTGCTGTTGCTCGGCGTGACCTCGGTCGGGTTCACGGTGTCCGGCCCGAAGATCCTCGGCAACGCGACGAACGTCCTGTTCAACGGTGTGGTGGGCAAGAGGTTGACGCCCGGGCTCACGAAGCGGCAGGCCATCGCCCTGCTCCGGGCGCACGGTGAGCGCCAGCTCGCCGACATGCTCTCCGGGATGAGCGTCACCCCCGGAAAGGGCGTCGACATCACGCACCTCGGTCTCGTCCTCAGCCTGGCAGCCCTCGTGTACCTGCTCGGTGCCGCCTTCAGCTACGGCCAGGGGTACCTCATGGCGGGGGTCACCCAACGCACCATGTTCGGGCTCCGCCGTGAGGTCGAGGAGAAGCTGGCGCGCCTGCCGTTGCGCTACTTCGACAGCCACCCGCACGGTGACATCTTGAGCCGGGTCACGAACGACATCGACAACCTCACGACGACGCTGCAGCAGGGGCTGAGCCAGCTCCTCACCTCGGTGCTCACCGTCGCTGGGGTGATGGCGATGATGTTCTGGATCTCGCCCCTGCTCGCGACGGTCTCCGTCATCGTCATCCCGACCGCGATCGTGATCACGTTCTTCATCGCGCGGCGGTCGCAGGTCCAGTTCGCGACGCAGTGGAAGCAGACGGGCTCGCTGAACGGGCTGGTCGAGGAGACCCACACCGGTCACGTGCTCGTCCAGGTCTTCGGCCGGCGGGGCGCGACGATCGACGAGTTCGGGCGCGAGAACCGGCGCCTGTTCGACGCGAGCTTCCGGGCGCAGTTCCTCTCCGGGATCATCCAGCCGGCGATGCAGTTCCTCGCCAACATCAACTACGTCGTGATCGCCGTGTTCGGCGGCTACCGGGTCGCCTCCGGGGCGATGTCCCTCGGCGACGTGCAGGCCTTCATCCAGTACTCACGCCAGTTCACCATGCCGATCACGCAGATCGCGAGCCAGATGAACCTCCTGCAATCCGGCCTCGCCTCGGCCGAGCGGGTGTTCGAGTTCCTCGACGCGCCCGAGGAGACCGCTGACCGCGAGCCGGCGTCGGTAACGGCCTTGCGACCCCCGGCAGCCGGCAGGGTGGAGCTCGAGCGGGTGTCGTTCCGCTACGAGGCCGACAAGCCTCTGATCGAGGACTTCACCCTCGAGGCCGCGCCCGGCGAGACCGTCGCGATCGTCGGCCCGACCGGCGCGGGCAAGACCACCATCGTCAACCTGCTCGTGCGCTTCTACGAGATCGACGCCGGGCACATCCGCCTCGACGGCACCGACTACCGCGACCTCACCCGCGACGAGGTGCGGCGCTCGTTCGGCATGGTCCTGCAGGACACCTGGCTGTTCGCGGGCTCGATCTGGGACAACATCGGGTACGGGAAGGTGGGCGCGAGCCACGAGGAGATCCTCGAGGCGGCCAAAGCCGCCTACGTCGACCATTTCGTCCGCACCCTGCCCGACGGTTACGACACCGTGCTCGATGCGGACGCGTCGAACATCTCCGCGGGCCAGCGGCAGCTGCTGACGATCGCACGGGCGTTCCTCGCCAATCCCGAGATCCTCATCCTCGACGAAGCGACGAGCAACGTGGACACCCGCACCGAGGTTCTCATCCAGCAGGCGATGACGCGACTGCGGCACGGTCGGACGAGCTTCGTCATCGCCCACCGCCTGTCGACGATCCGCGGCGCCGACACGATCATCGTCATGGATCGCGGGCGCATCGTGGAACAGGGCAGCCACGCGGAGCTCCTCGCGCGCCGCGGGTTGTACTTCTCCCTCTACAACAGCCAGTTCACCGAGGCCGACGCCGTGGCGAGCTGATGCTGCCCGCGGTCAGGGGACGATCCGTTCCGCGCCTTGGACGCTCTGGCACGCCGCCCGCGGCGTGTCTCGCCCCTAGATCCGACGCGGTCGGGCCGCCCGAGCGCGGTGGGACCGTCCTCCGCGCGGAAGACTTCACCGGCGCGGACGGGGCGGAACACCGCCGACCGCGGAGAGGCCTCGGCACGGCTGTCGCTCGGTCGGGCGCCGTCCAATCCAAACTGGCCCGCCCCCCGTATCTCCATGGTGCGATGGCCACGAACCCAAGCCTCCCGAGCCCGCACCCGTGACGCGGCGCGCCGGCAAGCACGGTCCCCGACGCGACGGGTCGCGCAACTGATGGCGCGACACCGCTGGGTCCGCTGGCTCGCGGCCGGCCTGATACTCGTCGTCGGGTTCGCGGTCGCCGGCCCCTTCGTCTTCATCCACTTCATCGAGGGCCCCGCGAAACCGGAGCTCACGCTGCCGAAGGCCAGGGCAACGAGCCCGTCGTCCACGGGCGCGACCTCCCTGACGGGGACCTGGAACGTCACCTCGGGTTCCAAGGCCGGCTACCGCGTCCGAGAGGTGCTGCTCGGCCAGAGCGCGACGGCGGTCGGTCGCACCACCGACGTCTCGGGGGCGCTCGTGCTCGACGGGACGGTCCTGCGCGCGGCGCGCTTCAGCGTGCCGCTCGAGACGGTCGTGAGTGACCAAGGCGAGCGCAACGTCGCCTTCCGCACCCGGATCATGGACGTCGCCCGCTTCCCGACGGCGAGGTTCGTCCTCGCGTCGCCCGTCTCGCTCGGACGCCTGCCCGCACCCGACAAGATCATCGCGCGCGAGGCCCACGGCGACCTGACGATGCACGGCGTCACGCACGCGCTGGCGGTCAAGATCAGCGCCGAACGCACGGGCGATTCGATCTACGTGCTCGCCGACGCGACGGTGGTCTTCGCCGACTGGCACATCCAGAACCCGAGCGTCGGCGGGTTCGTGACGACGGCCAGTCAGGGCACGCTCGAGGTTCTCCTCCACCTCGTGCAGGGCGCCGTCGCGACAACGACGACGACCATCGTCCCGAACCCGGGCGGGGCAGGCGGGGTGACGCTCCCGGCGACGACTGTCCCCCCCTTGTCGCTCAAGCCGAGACGCTGAGCCGAGACCGGCGAGCCTGGCCGGGACCCGCGAGCACGACCCTCGCGAGACGACGAGGGCGCGCGACCGCCGGCGCGCCGAGGCGGCCGAGAGTCGATGTGCCTACTTCAGCAGGCTCCTCAGCATCCACGCCGTCTTCTCGTGGATCTGCATGCGCTGGGTGAGCAGATCGGCCGTCGGTTGGTCGTTCGCCTGCTCCGCGACGGCGAACGCGGCGCGAGCGGTCCGGACCACGGCTTCCTGGCCGGCAACCAGGCGCCGGATCATCTCGGTCGCGTCCGGCGAGTCGGTGTCCTCTCGAATCGAGGAGAACTGGGAGAACTCGCGGAAGGTGCCGGGCGCCGGGGCGCCGAGGGCCCGGATGCGCTCGGCGATCTCGTCCACGGCGAGGGCGAGCTCGTTGTACTCCGCCTCGAACATGAGGTGGAGGGTCTGGAACATCGGACCCGTCACGTTCCAGTGGTAGCTGTGCGTCTTCAGGTACAGGGTGTAGGTGTCACCGAGAACCGCCGACAGACCGCGCACGATCTCCTCACGCTTGTCGGCGGGGATCCCGATGTCGATGCTCGCGTCAACGCTTGACATGTTCCTCCTCGTCCAAAGGCTTCGTACCCTCCGGTGTCGTCGCTTGGCGGTGAAAATCACCCAGGGTGGGACGAGCGACCATCGCCCGGCGTCACTCGACACAGTCATCGTAGTGCCGGCTTGGCGGCCGAAACCCTTCGGTAGTGGCCTAGTTTGAAATGCGGTCTTGTCAAGTACCCAGCGGGGCGCGGGCGTCCGGGGCCTGAGCGAGGGTCGTGTTCCGAGCGGACATAGACACCGTGGAACCGTGTGAAGGCTGTACCAGCCTGGGGGCTTACGCGGCTAACCTCCTGCTCAGCCAGGTCGATTGAAGGAGCAGCTTCCAATGCCAAAGATTGCAATCAACAAGATCGTTGTTGATCCGACGGTCCAGATCCGTCGAGCCAATCACGAGCCCACCATCCGCCGCTACGAGGAGTCGTTCGACAAGCTCCCGCCAGTTGTCGTGTTCGACGTACCTGGGGAAGGGCGGCTGTTGGCTGACGGGTTCCATCGGATAGCCGCGGCCGAACGTCTGGGACGGCGAGAAATCGACGCCACGCTTCGCAAGGGCACGCGAGAAGACGTGCTGGAGTTCGCTGTGATCGCGAATACGAAAAACGCGGACCCGCTGTCTCCCGATGAACGGGACGCCGGAATCCGAAGACTTAAGCAACTGCACCCCGGCTGGTCCCAGCAGCAGGTCGCGGACTCTATGAGCATCAGCAAGAGCACCGTCGTCAACATCCTTCAAGCAGACGAGGTAGCCCAGCAGGTGGTTACGCGTAACCGGCTCTCTACCACGCATTATCGCGAGATCGGACGGGCTCCCAAGGAGAAATGGCAGCCGCTGGCGAGCGCCGCGGAGAAACGTAATTGGTCGACTGACGCCACTGCCCTCGCTGCTAGGAACCTGAAGGACGACCGCATCCCCGAGCAGCACAAGCGCGACATTCTGAAGGGCAAGGCAGACCCCGTGGTCGTCACGGCGGATGGTCAGTTTGCGGTACCTGCTGACGTGATCGGTCGTCAGTTGCGGGAGATGGAAGCAAACGACGCAGTGTTCGCTCTAGAGCGAGCACTGGAGCACTTGGCCAAGCTGCGGTTATTCCGGCCCGAGGCGATCGTGGGGACCGTGGGGCGTGAACGCCTTCAACGGCTCATCAAGGAGTTGCCGGAAGACATCGCGTTCATGGAGGAAGTCGTCGTGGCGGCTAGGAAGCAAAGTCGCAAGATGGAGGTTGTCAAATGACGGTGCAAGCTAACACCCCTATTGATCGCCTGATTCAACCGGCGATCAAAAAGGCTGCCAAGAGTACGTCCTACTTCAGGAAGAGTGAGGCAGTCAGGACGGTCTTGACCAACCCGAAGGTTGTCGAGCTACTCACCGATCTGCGAAATCGTCATGGTGGCTGGCAGATTGATCAGTTAGTGATTCGCTGTATCGACGCCAAGGTGGCCCAAGAGTTACAGAGGCGTGACGCCAACGGCATCCGCGTCTACGAGTGCTACGCCGCGGGAGAGAGGGAGCGCCGTTGGCTACCACTCCGGGCGATGACTCGCGACCAACTCCGAGCTGTCATGCAGGCAACACGAACCCAAGCTCGTAGCCTGACGCTCAAGGGTGAGGGATACCAGATATTTCTGGATGAGCTGGAGAAGCTCAGCCCGACTGCCGTCGTGAACGACGTCTACGATCGCGTTGTACCGAAGATCCAGGCGTACCGCTCAGCATGAGAATCATTGGGTAACTGGCTGCTGGCTCTTTCCCTCCTAGTCCAAGAGTTGGGCGATTTGCGCGACTGACCACGGGTACTTCGCGATCCCAGCTGCCATCGCTGGTGTCCGCTTAGTCCTGGTGCCGTCAGCGTTCTTGATCGTCAGAGATGAGTGCACGCGGCAGAAGTTGTAGTACATGAAATAGAGGCTCACAGCGTGAGCGTGGAACTGGACCTTCTTTGAGAAGGCGTTGGTGAGTCGCGTGAACCGGCGCATCCCCATCCTCATGCTGAGGTTTTGCCGCTCGACGTAGCTAGTCGAGATGCGGCTGGGATCGGGGTTGCCTGCCATGATCCGAATGTCGGTGCCCGTGCATTCGGCTGGGCTGTACCGCTGCTCGGCATCCCGAGAGCCGCCGTAGACCTTGATGAGCTGGGCGAAGTCGACGCTGTTGCGCCAAAGGGCATCGGCCGCGATCGCGTAGTGCGAGTGAACCGCCCCGGGTTTCATGACTGCTCGCCGGTTTGGGAAACCGCCACGAGGGCGGGTGTTCTCTGACGGTAGTAGTCGGCCTCGAACTCCGCTGGGGTCGTGTAGCTCG
>CAWDKZ010000028.1:0-29524 GCA_963803025.1 uncultured Acidimicrobiaceae bacterium | reverse complement strand
TTAGGAAATGGTCCCGCAGATGTTGGTAGAGGGCGAGGCGGTAGAGGCAAAGGTGTCGTAGTCATACCAATCGGTCGCCGTGGCCCCGACCCCCGTGATGACTTTGACCGGTTCGACCCAAACCGTACCGAGGGCCGCTGCGGGCTGACCCGTGGCGGGCGTCGCGTCAGCCGCCACCGAACCGTTGGTGCCGATGGACGTAATGCCCGTTCCGTCACCCAGCCCGATGAAGTAGTACGTGTTGTTGCTCGGCCAGCTGCGCAGGGCCGGATTGGTCCCAGCGTCGAGATCTGCGATCGTGGTCGGGTAGGCGTTGTTCTGCGCGTAATACGCCTGGACCCCGACCTCGACGGTCTTTGCGTCCGTGTTGCACGCGGCGATCGCGTTGGTGCCCGTGACGCCGCCGAGGGCGAAGACGACTACGGCGGCAAGGATGCCCATGATGATGATGACGATGAGGAGTTCGATCAGGGTGAAGCCTCCGTAACCGAATCGATCAGCGTCTGTTCTGCGATTCCTGCGGTAGCGGTTCAGCATGGTGGCTGATTCCTTTCCTCAGATCGATGGCTCGAACGAGCTACAGGCGAAGGATAGCCTGCTCAGCAATCCAGCCGCCGAATTCCACCCATATGGGCCACTAATATTAATCAAGATGTGTCAGTCGTCGCAACCGGTTCGGCTGTCGCCTTCTCGTGACCGCCGCTCCGGGATCCTCCAGCCAATGTGACACGGCATCGCGCGATTCCAGGACCACCGAAGGCGACAACAACAGCGCGAGCACATTGTTGCCAGGATCGCGTAGAGCCGGAAAACCGCTTGACACCGAGGTGGAGAAACCGTAGGTCGTCTCGCACCGCGTCGGGCGGTGAACGGAAGGCGATGGACAAGTCGAACTGACGGGCGTCGCCTGAATCCGCCGTCGAGCTAAGTGACCTTCACCTGGCGGTAGATGCCGTACATCGCCGAGATGAGCGCGATGGCGACGAAACCGACGACGAGACCCATGACGATAATGATCGCGGGCTCGAACAAACCGGTGAATCGCTTGATCTTGAAATCGAGCTCCCGAGCGTAGTACTGGGACGCAGTTTGCAGCTGCTCTTCCAAGGTTCCGGTCTCTTCGCCGACGCGCATCATCTGTCGGGCCGCGCTGGGAAACAGGTCGCTGCCCGCGACGGGATCCGCGAGCCCACGTCCCTCGAGCATCTCGTCCCGGATCGTATCGAGGCCGCGCTTGTACACGTCGTTCGACACGGATTCCGAGGTGACGATCAATGCCTCAGGGAGCGAGACGCCGGCCTGGATCATCGACGAGAGGATCCGGCAGATCCTCTCGACCAAGATGTGCTGAATGAGGTCTCCAGCGATTGGAAGGCGCAGAACGATCGAGTCGATGCGCGCCCGACCCTTTTTCGAGCGGAAGGTGATGGCGAAGGCGATCACGGCGACGACGATCACGGCGAGGATGATTTCCCAACGGGCCTCGAAGAAGTTCGTGATTCGGATCAATATCAACGTGGGGAGCGGGAGCTTCGCGCCGAGCGACTGAAAGAACGTCTTGAACCTCGGCATGACGAACACGCCGAGCACGACGACCGTCACGATCGACATCGCGAGGACGACTCCGGGGTAGATCATCGCCGCGGTGACCTTGCTGCGAGCGTCGGCGTCACGCTCCATGTAGTCGGAGAGCTGTGCGAGCACGGTGTCGAGGTTGCCCGCGAGCTCGGCCGCGCCGAGCATCCCGATGTAGTACGGAGGGAACGCCTCGGGATGGGCCTCGGCCGCCAGCGAGAAGGTATCGCCGGCCGTGATCGCCTCGACCATCTGGTGCAGGGCCTTCTTGAACAGCTTGTCCGTCGTCTCGCCCTCGATGATCTCGAGGGCGTCGAGGATCGGGATCCCGGCCTTCACGAAGACGGCGAGCTGGCGCGAGAAGTGCATGACCTCCTCGCGCGGCACCTTCTTCTTCGTCACCTCGTACTGGAGGATGCTCGTCTTCTCCTCGAGGGAGATGGGCTGGAGCTCACGGCTCAGCAGCAAGACGTGAGCGGCACCGGCGTTGGCGGACGCGACCACACCCGAGACGGTCTCGCCGGTCTTGTCGATTGCTGTGTAGGAGAATCGGGCCACGGGAATCCTGTCTACAACGTGTAGATGCTGCGGACGACTTCTGACACGGTCGTGACGTCCTGAGCAACGAGGTCTATCGCCTGTTGACGCAGGGTTCGCATGCCTTGCTCTTGGGCTGCAGCACGGAGGTCGTCGTGTGTGCTGGCGGCGATGATGAGGTGCTTGATCCGCGAGGTGATCTCGAGGAGCTCGTAGACGCCGATGCGGTCCTGGTAACCGGTGTGGGCGCAGAAGTTGCATCCCTCGCCCCGGTAGAAGGTGGCCTTCTCCGGCCCGTGCGTCTCGTCGTAAAAGGCACGCTCCTCCGGCGTCGGTGTGTAGCGCGTCTTGCACGCGGGGCAGATGCGGCGCACGAGGCGCTGGCTCACGACGGCGATGACCGAGGCGGAGATGAGGAAGGGCTCGATTCCCATGTCCTCGAAGCGGAGCAAGGCGGTGACGGTGTCGGTCGCGTGGAGCGAGGAGAGCACGAGGTGGCCGGTCATCGCCGACTGCACCGCGATGCGGGCCGTCTCGACGTCTCGGATCTCGCCGACGAGGATGATGTCGGGGTCCTGGCGCAGGATCGACTTGAGTCCTGTCGCGAACGTGAGACCCGCCTGCTCGTTCGTCTGGATCTGGTTCATCGACGGGAAGACGTACTCGACGGGGTCCTCGATCGTCATGATGTTGCGGGTCGGATCGTTGAGTTCGTGCAACGTCGCGTAGAGCGTCGTCGTCTTGCCGCTGCCCGTCGGCCCCGCGCAGACGACCATGCCGAACGGGGCGCGGATGATCCCCGAGAAGGTCTCGCTGACCGAGGCCGGCATCCCGAGGTGCTCCAGGCGCAGCACCGACCGTGTCTTGTCGAGGATCCGCATGACGCACTTCTCACCCCAGATCGTCGCGATCGTCGAGACGCGCACGTCGACCGCCTTGCCGTCTGCGGTCGTCGTGAACTGGCCGTCCTGGGGCCGACGGCGCTCGACGATGTTCATCTCCGCCATGATCTTGATGCGGTTCACGAGCCCGAGGCCCATCGCCGCCGGGAGCGCGAGCATTTCTTTCATGACGCCGTCGATGCGGTAGCGCACGCGCACGCCGTTGTCCTGTGGCTCGATGTGGACATCGGAAGCCCGGTCACGCAACGCCTGGGTGAGAATGCGGTTGACGACCTGGACGACGGGGGCGTCGTCGGCGATGACCTCCGGTCGTGCCGGCTCCGCCGCTCGGCGCCGGCCGCCTTCGATCGTCTGGAACACCTCGACGAGGTTGGTGACCCCGCCGAGCGCACCGTAGTTGGAGTCGATCGCCTGGCGGATGTCGCTCACCGGCACGATCATGAGGTGCACTTCGCGCTTCGTGATCTTCTCGAGAAGTGCCTGGAGCCCCGAGCTCGGCTCGGCGACGGCGACGAAGATGATGTTGCCGGTCAGTGCGATCGGCAGCGCAAGCTGCGCTCGGGCGATCTCCTCGGGTACGAGTTCGAGCGCGTCCTTCTGCGGGATCTGCGTGCGTAGGTCGCACTCGGGCATATCGAACTTCCAGGCGAGAGCGTCGACGAGCCCGCGCTCGCCGAGAACCCCCATGTCGACGAGGATCTGTCCGAGGCGGCCGCCTGTCTCGCGCTGCCTGGTGAGCGCCTCGTTGACCTGCAACTCGGTGACGAGACCACGACCGACGAGGAGGTCCCCGAGCCGGAGCGTCGCCTTGTCCGCGACGTCGTGCACGCCGAGGCGGATGATTTCTCCGAGCCCTTCACCCGGAAGATTCTCGTCCCCGTCGAATTCGAGCGACGAGTGCGCGAACGTGAGGTCGCTCCACGGCAGAGCGGCGGACTCGTCCGGCGCCTCGGACGACCGCCCGAGTCCAGCCGTGTCGCCGTCGGAACGCTCGCGAGCGGGCGTGCGGTCGCCGCGTCGGAGCCTCATGCGGAACGACCGACGCCGGGAGCGGGGGTAATCAGCACGTCGACAGGCTACCGCCACCCGCTCGGAGGGGCGCGACTCCCGCCGTAGTCACGAGCTCGTCGCCGCTGATGGCGGCGCCGGTCGGCATCGTCGCGCCGCGGCATGCCGGCGACTGGCGAGGTGCCGATGCCAAGGGCGCACGCGGGGGAGCGTGCCAGCGGAGGAGCGCATCGAGATCGCGCGACCGCCGGCGCCCGAACCGGCGCGCGCTGCCGCCGCCGCTCCCGAGTCCGGCCACCTGGTGGCCGCGGCCGCCTGCCCGGGCGGCGAAGCGCGTCCCGCAGTTAGCCGAAGGTGAAGTCGTAGGCCTGGATTCCCGGGCTCGCCGAGACGAGGAGCGAGTCTTCCTTGTAGGAACGACCCGACACGAGCGTGTAGAGCCGCGGGATTCCGCTCACCGCGATCGTCTCTCGTTGCGTGCCGTTCACCTGGACCCCGAGGGTGCCGTGACCGCCGAGCACGAGGTAGACGTCGTGGGCCTGGAACTCGAGGCGCAGCTCGGCACGGCGTCCCGCGGTCATCTCCTCGGGGCGGATCGTCCAGGTGCCCGCGAGCTCGATGCCGTACGGGTACTCGACCGGCGGGAACGAGTACCTCGTCGGGACTCCGTTCGAGACGAACTGCTCGTCGAGGTTGTCCTGGAAGCTGTTGCCGAGGTAGTCCGAACCGAGGTAGGTCTCCGGCGTGAGCGGCGTGTCCGGCGTGAGGTCCGGGACGTCGGTGCGCGGCGGGAGGTGCACCGCCGGGTTGGCCGCGACGAGGAGCTCGCGGATGAGCGTCTCCGTGTGGGCGTAGTTGCCCTCGCCGAACGTGAAGTAGCGGAGTTCGCCGCGCGCGTTGATCAGGTACTCGGCGGGCCAGTAGCTGTTCCGGTAGGCGTTCCAGGTCGCGTAGTCGTTGTCGAGCGCGATCGGGAAGTCGACGTGGAGCTGCCGTGCCGCGGCGGCGACGTTCGACACGACGTGTTCGAAGGCGAACTCGGGGGTGTGCACCCCGACCACGACGAGCCCGGCGCGGCGATAGCGCTGATACCAGGCCTCGACGTGTGGCAGCTCGCGCTGGCAGTTGATGCAGGAGTAGGTCCAGAAGTCGACGAGGACGACCTTGCCCCGCAGCCCGGCGAGCGACAAGGGCGCGTCGTGCGGCGTGTTCAACCAGGCGGTGATCCCGGTGAACGCCGGAGCCGCACCGCAACGCGCGAGGACGGGCGAGTCCGCCGCGCAGTCGCCGAGCGTCCCCGCCGGCACGCCTCGCAAAGCGGCGAGCTGGTTTCTCGCGAACGTCGTTCCCTCGACGTCGTTCTGGAGGGCGTTCGTGTACCCGGGGACGCGACGTTGCAGGCCGTCGGTGAGGTTGGCCGCCAGGACGAAGCACATCGCGAGGAGGATGACGCCCCCGGCGCGGCGGATGAGCGCCCCGCGTCGACGAAGCGCCCGCACCCGCCCGACGAGTTGGTCGCCGGCGAGGGCGACGGCGAGCAGCGGCACCGCCGCCCCGGCCGAGAATGCCAGGGTGAGCAGGATCGCGCCCGGCCCGAAGTGGCGCGTCGCCGCCACGGCGGTGATGGCGGCGAGAACGGGGCCGGCGCACGGGACGAAGAGCGGTCCGAGCCCGACCCCGAGGACGAAACCGCTCGTCGCGCCCTGCGGGGGGCGCGTCCCGAGGCGGGCGAAGGGGCGCTCGACGAGGCCGCCGAGCGCCGGCACGAGCAGCCCGAGCCCGACGAGGCCGAGGATGACGAGTCCCGCGTCGCGCAACAGGTCCTGTGGCAGGTCGAGCGCGCTGAGCAGCGCCGAGCCGGCGAGCGTGAACGCCGCGAAGCTGACGACGAGGCCGGTGACGACGGCGACGGGACGCGCCGCGCGCCGGCGCGCCGCATCGGGCGCGGCGGGCGTCGCCCCGGCGACGAGGACGACGGGCAGGACCGGCAGGATGCACGGCGAGATCCCCGTGATCAACCCGGCGACGATCCCGATCGCGAGCAACGCGAGCAATTCCGTCTTCCCCCCAGTGACGAAGCGCCCACCAGTGTCGCCGCTGGCCCCGCCGAGCGGGTCGCGCCCCGGCTCCGCGGATCGTGCTAGAGGTTCTCCAGCGTCGCCGCCGTGCCGATCACGACGAGCGGGCGCTCGGCCGGACGGAGCCAGCGCAGCGTGTGGACGAGCTCAGGTTCGCCGAGGCTGACGCAACCGTTCGTCGTGCCTCCGGTCGAGACGTGGAGGAAGATCGCCGAGCCCCGCCCCGGGATGATCGGCGCGGCGTTGTACTCGATCACGGCGAAGTAGCGGTAGGCGGTGAGCTCGGTCCACAGCGCCTCGCTGCCGCCGCCGAACGGTGGTCTCGCGTGGCAAGGAACGTGGACGAATCGGTTGTAGCTCGGCGTCGTCGGGTCCTCGTCCCACCAGTCGCCGCAGACCAGGCGGTGGTAGCGGTACGCGACGCCGGGATCGGGCGCGACGCCGTACATCACCGGTCCGATGCCGAAGGCGCCGATCGGGGTCGTGCCGTCGCCCTCGAGGTGGTGACTCGAGAGCCCGTGCCAGCCGAGCCGCGCCGGCCACGGGCCGCCGACTTGGGAGAAGCACCCGCTCGCCCGCTGCCAGAGGGTCGCGGTCGCCGTCGTGGACGCAAGAGACGGTGCCTCGACGAGGACGAGCTGAGACGCGTCCGCCGTCGCGCGCAGACTGTCCGCGAGGTTCGCGCGACAGGCGGTCGGCCGGGTGGCCGCGGCCGCGCCGATGAGCCGCGCCGCGCCGACGCCGACGACGGCCTGCGCCGCCAGCGTCGCCAGGGCGAGGCGTGCCGCGACGCGGCGTATCCTCGCGGTCGCCGTCATCGCCTCGGCGGGCCGTTCGTGATCGGGTCAGCCACCGGTCGACGAGAAGTGCTGGTAGTCCGGAGAGCCCGTCCAGCGTCCACCCCAGTACCAGCCGACCGCGGCGAAGGCCTCGACGAGCGTCCCCCCGGCGACGGCCATGCCGGGCCGGACGTCGGCCCGGTCGACGAACCTCGCCCCGGCCGGGGGCATGACGACCCCACCGTCGATGTACGGGTTCTCGACGGGGTTCACGTCGATCGCCTCGCCGTAGGCGTGCACCGACCACTGCGGCGGGCCCGGCGCCACGGCCCGACGGCAGTTGAAGCCCGAGGTGTTGTCGTCCGCCATCGAGGCGGGGTCGCGGCCGTGAAAGACGTCGACGAGGACCATGCGACGGATCGGGAAGCGCGCCGCGTAGAGCCGGCCGAACACCGTGATGACGTCGTCCACGACAGAGGCGTTGACGATCATCTCGCCGACGTGGCTCCGTCCGTCGAACCCGACGTAGCGAAGGTGCAAGAGCCGGAGCTGACTCGGTGCCACCGGGCAGCCGGGCCGCCAGGAGTACGGGACGGTCGATCTCGTCACCGCCGACACCGTCGCCGTGTACGGGGGGAGCGTCGAGCCGTCGCGGATCCCCATCGCCGCGGCGGGTCCGGCTGTCACGGCGACGAGCACGACGGCGAAGGCGAGCGCCGGCCGCCGTCGGCTGCGGCCGCGCCCGGAGGCGCTGCGTCGGGACCTCGGCAATTCCGTGTCGTTCGTCACGTCGCGCTCCTCGATCGTGCGGGTTCCTGCAGCGGGCGAGAACGCGGAATCGTCCGCCGTCGGCGGTCGCGCGCGGCGAGGGCGAGCACCGTCGCGCCGCCGAGGGCGAAGAGCACGAGCGAGACGACCTCGACGGCGACGGTGCCGTTGTCATGGGTCAGCCAGAAGTACTCGTCGACGAATCGGCTGAGCCCCCACAGCCCGACCGTGACCGCGGTCACGAGACCGACGGGGCCAGACCGGCGCGCGACGACGCGCTCGACCCACAGCGCCACGACGAAGATCGCGAAGCACTCGATGGCTTGGAAGATCGGGGCGGGGAGGCGCTTGCCGACCTCGCCGGCGTAGTACATGCCGAACCAGGCCGACGTCCGCTTGCCACCGCCCGCCACCTCGAGCTGCGGCCCGAGCAGCCGCCCGATCGCCCATGCGCAGGCGAGGACCGGCGCGACGAGGTCCGCGGCGATGCCGGGTCGCAGCTGCGGGCAGCGGCGGTGGGCCGAGACGAATCCGACCGGGAGACCGAGCGCGAGTCCGCCGAACGAGGAGAGCCCGCCGTGCCAGATCGCGAAGACCTCGGCCGGGTCGCGCGAGTAGTAGCCGAAATTGGCGACGACGTGTACCGCCCGCGCGCCGACGACGGCCGCGGCGATGATCCAGAGGAACGTGGCGCCGAGCCACGCGTCGGGGTAGCCGTGGTCCCGGAGGCGCTTCGCGAGGTACCGGTAGCCGAACCAGAAGGTGATCGCGAGCCCGATGCCGTAGGTGTGGACCTGCAGCGGACCGATGTGGAAAACGACCGGAATCGGCTTCAGCGTGCGCCTCCGCTCGGCTGGTGTCGGGACCGCGGCCCCAGGCCTTTCGGGAAACAGTATGGCCGCGACCGCCGGAGGCGAGGACGGCGCCGGCCGGGCACGTCGGCGCCGCCAGATTTCTCGGCGGGCCGCGGCGCGGTCACGAGCTCGCGCAGTGGTGCTCTACCCGGTCTCGTCGGGCACGGCGTCGAGCATCGTGCCCTTGGTCTCGGGGACGAAGCGCCAGAGAACGGGGAGCGCGGCGAGCAACAGGACCGCGAGGATGCTCACCGTGTCGCCGATGTTGCCGATCAGGCCGCCGCGTTCGCTGAGGACGCCGACGACCGAGCCCCCGGTCACCTCCCCGGTGTTGGCGAAACCACTGCCGACGATCGCCGACGCCTGGGCCCGGATGCGCGTCGGGAAGGACTCCGCGGACATCGCCGACAGGGCGGGGCCGACGCCGAGCCCGAAGAAGACGGCGAGCACGAGGAAGACGAAGTTCGCCGCCTCCGAGCTCGACTGGAAGAGCGCGACCCCGCTCGCGCACGCCGCCAGGAAGTAGATGGTCGCGACCGGCTTGCGGCCGAAGCGGTCGATGAGGCGGCCGCAGACGTAGTAGCCGATCGTCCCGAGAACGAGCGCGGTCCCGAGGTCGAGCGAGACGAGCCCCGTCGAGAAGTGGTGCTCGCGTTCGGCGTAGAGGACCCACCAACCGGCGCCGGCGGTGACGGGGATCTTCACGAGGAGCGAGACGGTGCCGAGCGCGAGCACACGCCGCCGCCACGGTTTGACGAGCGCGGCGCGCAACGGCTCCTGCTTCGGACGGTTGGTTCTCGACTCTTGGAACGCGACCGTCTCGCGCACGTACCGGCGCGCGACGCCGATGGCGAGCGCCGGCACGACCCCGATGAGGTAGAAGGACCGCCAGCCGAGCGACGTGTGCTGGAGTCCCGCGGCGAGCAGCGCGGCGGTCCCGACGGCGCCGAGCGGCACGGCGATGAGGAGCTTGCCGAGGGCCCGTCCCCGGGTCGCGGTCGGGAACTCCTCGAGGACGACGATCGCCGCGAGGGCGAACTCGGTGCCGGCGAAGATCTGGGTCAACGACTGGAAGAGGGCGAACGACCAGACGCTCCAGCTCGTGGCGGTGAGCCCGGTGAAGATCGCGTACCCGAACAGCCCGACGAGGAGGATCGGGCGTCGTCCGACGTGGTCGGCGATCCGGATCGCGAAGAAGGCGACGAACGACCCGGCCGCGATCGGCACGTTGGCGAGCCCAAGCGTCCCGAGGCTGACGTGGAAGGCGTGCTGCAGCTGCGGGGCGAGGAGGGCGCGCAGCTCGCCGTCGAATCCGTTGAAGAAGGCCGCGGGGATGAGGAGAAGAAGAAGGATGCGAAGGTACCGCTCCGATCGCTCCTCGATCGCCACTGGGGCATCACCCTAGTGAGGGGGCGAAGTGCGAAGACGACCAGGGCCCAGACGCGGCACGGTCCCGAGTAGCCTTCCGGCCGAAGCCTTCCGGACTTCCCGGGACCAATGCCTGTGGTGACAGGCGCCTTGCCGAAGGCCTTGCGGCCCCCAGCCGACAGGCCGCCTCTCGACGACCCCGCAGCACCGGTGCCTCCCCGGAGGGAGTCCTTGCACTGCTTCCTGCCAACCCCCGAGGCTCCGTTGCCCCCCGTTTTGGTTCGGTCGCCCCCCTCTTTCGAGTGGAACATCCGTCCCGTCCGTATGGGACAACTCGACCTTGGTGAGTGCATCCTGCTCGCGTGTCCAACCGACGTCAAGGGGGTTACGCGAGATCCACTGTTTGTCGACAGAGTTCTTGCGACATACCCATTTCGTCCCCACGAGATCCCCAGAGAATGAACAGATCTGTCCACAAGCGACGCCCCGTCTCCCGCCTGGGGCGGCGCGGGTCCTGGCGCGTGGTGCCCGCTCCGGCACGCCGGGGGTGGGCGGCCGCCCTCGCCGCGACGGCGGGGGAGGCCGGGAGGTCCTGGCGCGCCGGGCGAGGCGATGCGACACCTCGTTGCGGGGAACCTGGTTGGTGTCGTTAACGTCGCCGACGAGGTGAGGCGATGATCAGGATTCCGCAAGAGCTCGTGGGGAGGGCGGCCCAGGCGGTCATCGATCTCAACGGCCCCGGTCGCTACGTGCACTGGGGTTTCATCCAGATCTCCGTGGCGAATGTCGTGGTCATCTGCTTGATGATCGTCGTGTTCGTGGCGGCGATTCTCGTCCCGTTCCCCCGACACGGCGGGGATGACCGATGACGGTCGACGCCGGCGGGCCGGGCCTCGCCGCCCAAGCCGATCTGCCCGAGGACGCGGCCCAATGGAGCGCGAGGTTGCGGCGCGCCGGCGTCTCGGCGTTCCCCCCCGGGCGTCTCCTGCCCGATCGCCAGCCCGCCTACGTCGCATCGTGGATCTACGTCTTCGGCGCCTTCACGCTCGCCGCGCTCGCGCTCGTCGTGCTGTCGGGGATCGTGCTCGCGATCGAGGGCCCGACCTGGTGGCACCTGTCGCGCGTCGGCCTCTTCGTCAACTCGATGCACCTGTGGAGCGTCGAGCTCTTCTTCTTCTTCATGGTCGTCCATCTCTGGGGAAAGTTCTTCATGGCCGCTTGGCGCGGACGCCGGCGTGCGACGTGGATCACGGGCGTCCTCGCCTTCGTCATCTCGATCGCCGCGGCGTTCACCGGCTACCTGTCCCAGCAGAACTTCGACTCCCAGTGGATCGGGACCCAGGCCAAGGACGGGATCAACGCCACCGGGGCCGGGGCGTTCTTCAACGTCCTCAACTTCGGGCAGATGCTGATGTGGCACATCCTGTTGCTGCCGCTCGCCGTCGGGCTGCTGACCGTCGTCCACGTGCTCCTCGTGCGGCGGCGCGGGGTCGTCCCGCCGTTCGCGCCGGACCCGGGTGACCTCGTCGTGCCCGATGTCGCCGGCACCGCAGGCGACCTGGGCGTCGACGGGACGGTGCCGCGATGAGCGCGCCGGCGACGCCCGCCAATCGGCCGAGGCGATTCCGGCCCGACCGCGACGTCGAGGAGTGGCACGGCCGCTACGTGCCCTACGACATCGTCAAGGAGTTTACGGCGGCGTTCCTCGTCGTGCTGCTCCTCGCGCTCGGGCTGTCGATCGTCCTGTCCTCGCCCGACGAGCCCCCGGTCACGATCAAGAGCTGGTCGCAGCACGCACCGCTCGACTTCGCCCGGACCGCGCTCACCGAGCTCGCCGGTACGAGCCCGACGGCCACCTACGGCCCCCCCTACAACAGCACCCCGGGGGTGAGCCAGACGATCGGCCCGCTGTCCCTCGAGCGCCTGGTGGGGGTCCACCACCCGGTCAACACCGCGCTCGACGACGTCATCGACCCGCTGAAGACGCTCCCGGCGGACCCGACCCTCACCGCGGCGATCAGGCGCTACACGTCGGCGACGAGCAAGAACGAACAGGTCTGGACGAACGCCTACGGTGCCGCGCTCGCCCGCGCCCGCTTCGACGGCGGCAGGCTCGTCACCCGGCCCGGGGGCTACGGGCCGGTCGCCGAGATGATCGGCGCGCTGACGACGATGGCGCGCAGTGGCGCCCTCGACGGCGCGCTCGTGAGCTCGAGGCAGTTCTACGGCACGGACTACACGAAGCCGTTGCTGTTCATCGCTGACGGCACCTACATGGCGAACCTCGCCGCGGCGCAGCACCTGCAGGGCGACCAGTGGGGGATGATGAACGAGACCGGCAACTTCCCCGGTCAGTCGTGGCTCTGGCTGTACACCTTGTGGTACCAGATCCCGCCCTTCACGACCTCGACGAACGCCGACGCGCTCGTCTGGGCGGTCATGGTCGTGCTGACCGCGCTCCTCGTGCTCGTGCCCTTCCTGCCCGGGGTGCGCGCGATTCCCCGGAAGGTGCGCATCTATCGCTTGATCTGGCGACGGCACTACCGTTCCTTGGCGGCTCGGCCGAACGGCACCGCGTGAGTGGCTGACGATCCGGTCTCCCGCCCAGGGGCGCGAGCCGGAAGGAGGCGGCGACATGGACGTGACGATCCCGGCGGCCCGCGGCGGGATCCCCGCCTACCTGGCCCTGCCTTCGGGCGGACGTCCCGAACCCGGGGTGGTGCTCATCCACGACGTGTTCGGCATGACCCAGGACCTGAGAAACCAGGCCGAATGGCTGGCGTCCGAGGGATTCCTGGCGGTCGCGCCGGACCTGTTCCACGGGCGCAAGAAGATGGCCGGCGCCCGCGCCGTCCGGCGCGACGCGACCGCCGGACGAGGGGGGACCTTTGACGACGTCGAGGCGGTGCACGACTGGTTGGTCCACCGCGACGAATGCACGGGCTCGGTCGGGGTCGTCGGCTTCTGCATGGGTGGTGGTCTCGCCCTCGTGCTCGCTTTCGGTCGCGGTTTCGCGGCGTCGAGCGACAACTACGGATCGGCCCCGAAAGGCTTCTACGAAGAGAGCTCCCTCGCCGGCGGTTGCCCGATCGTCGCCAGCTTCGGCGCCAGGGACCGCACCCTGCGGGGCGCCGCCGACCGGTTGGCGAAAGCGCTCGGCGCGGCCGGGGTGGCTCACGACGTGAAGGAGTATCCCGACGCCGGGCACGGCTTCCTCAACGACCACGAGGGCGCGAACGATCCGCTTCCCGCCCTGTTCCGGGTGATGGGCCGGTTCATGCGCTACGGCTACCACGAGACGTCCGCAGAGGACGCGCGGCGACGGATCGTGTCGTTCTTCGACGTGCACCTGAGAGGGGATCGCGCCCCGGCGCGATAGCTCGGCCGTCGCGCCCGCCCAGTGGTGGGCGTCCACGACGCATCGCAGGTGTCGCGGCGTCCGCGTCGGCAGCTCTTGTCACGCCATCGCGCGTGGCGACGACCTTCCGAGGTGGAGCGTCGGATCGGGTGCGACAATGGGCCCCGGTTCGACCGGTCGGAACCTCGGGGCGGCCGACTCGGGCGCAGACGAGGTCGTCGCCACGGGGATCCGGTGGAGTCGACGAACGCACCTTCGGAGGGATAATGAGCGAGATTCTCTACGTGGCCCTCGACGCAAGTGGTGTCGAGCACGCGGCAGAGGGGGAGACCACGTGGGCGCTCCCCGGGGACGACGGCGAGCCGGCGACGACCGAGAAGTCGCACGGGCTGGTGCTGCGGACCACCGCGGCCCTCCTCGAGGTGCTGGACGAAGTCATCTACCGCGCCGAGCCGGTCAGCGGGGTGTCGCCGATCGTCGACGGCGCAATGACCGTCTCCACGGCCCGACTGACGACGCGGACCCCGTGGGGAACCGAAGCCGCGACGCGTTTCGCACTCTCGTGTGCCGCGCACGTGCTCGGCGACCGGGCGGATCTTCGACTCCCCGACGGGACGACGCTCGGCCGGGTCGTCGCCGATGCGCAGCACGTGCTCGACGAGATCACGCCGGACTTAGCGGAACGTCTCGGCTACGCGGCCCGTCTTGCCGATCTCTGGCGGCTGCATCGCGCGCGCGGCGAGCTGGGCGATCTCGCCTTCGACCTGACACTTGACGACGAGGCGAAGGATCTGGATGTCTTCGACGATCCCGCCTACGAGACCGTCGTCCCGGTCATCGACGCGGTGCTCGCGGCGATCGCGGCCCTCCGGCACCATGTGCTCCCCCGACCGGAGGAGGCCCGCGTCGATCGGCGCGAAGCGCGCGCTGAGCACCGAGCCCCCGACGGGCGATCCGACGACAGACCGGCGACCGCGATCGTGACCCCCTTTGGCAACGAGATGGTCGGCGGCGGACCTCACGTCGGTCGGCTCGAGCCCGCCTGGACCGGCGCCCGCGAGGCTGCCCGTCACGCGCGTCTGGCCGTCCGTGACGAAAAGGGCGTCGCCGGAGAGACCCTGGAGCGGAACTGGCAGGTCGCGACGCTCTCGTCCCTCTTGGAGTCCGGCGTGTAGCACCGCGTCACTCGGGCGCGGCCCGGGCGGCTCCGACGGGCGGCTCCGGGGTCGCCCGTCAGGCGTCGGTGAGGTAGCGACCCAGCTCCCACGTCGTCACCTGGGCCCGGTAGGCCTGCGCCTCGGCCCGCCGGCCGTCGACCATCGGCGTCAGCAGTTGCGCGTCGAAGGCGTCGACGAGGACGTCGTCGGCGAGGAGGGCGTCCAGGGCCTGATCGAGGACCCGGGGGAGGAGCTGGGCCGAGATCTTCGTCACGGTCGCGGGGTCGTAGCCGCCGATGTCCTCGTCGAAGGCCGGGCCGGGGTCGAGCCCGCGGGCCAGCCCGTCGGCCGCGGTGACGAGCAGCCCCCCGAGGAGCAGGTACGGGTTCGCGGCCGGGTCGGCGACGCGGAACTCGACGCTCGGGCGCTGCTCCACCGAGGAACCCACCCGGATGACGGCGTTGCGGCTCTGGTGGCCCCAGACGACCGGGCCCGGCGCCTCGGGCCCGTCGTGCAGCCGCTGGTAGGAGTTGACGTTCGGGGCCGCGAGGGCGGTGAGCCCCCGGGCATGGAAGAGCTGGCCGGCGACGAACGCCCGCCCGTCCTCGTCGAGCTGCCAGCGCTCGTCGAACAACCTTCCCCGGACGTGCTGGTGGAGGTGGAGCCCCGACCCGGGCTGTGCGGCGAGCGGCCTCGCCATGAAGGTGACCACGACGCCGTGCTCTTCCGCGACCTGGCGCAGGATCGCCTTGGTGAGCACGAGGGCGTCCGCCAGGAGAACGGCGGGCAGGGCCCCGAGGTCGATCTCGTACTGGCCGGGACCGGCCTCGAGGTGGGCGCTGACGACCGGGATGCCGAGGCTGCCGAGCAGATCGACCGCCTCCTTCGTCACCGCGGTCCCGACCCCCGTCAGGTCGCCGAAGTACCCGGCGCTGTCAATCGGTGCGCGGTGGCGGTCGAGCAGGTAGTACTCGAGCTCGGCCGCGACCTCGAACCCCTCCGCCAGCTCGGCGGTGCGGCAGACGATCTCGGCGAGGGCGGCACGCGGGTCGACGAGGCAGGGCTTGCCGCCGCGGGTCGTGACGGTGCACGCCGCCCGGATCTCACCGCCGAATTCCACGAACGTGGACGGGTCCGGCCGGAGCAGCATGTCGAACTCGAGGTGGCGGCTGCGACCCTCGAGCGCGGAGCCGTCGAAGGGGACGCCGGAATCGACCGCCTCCTGAAGCCGGCCCGCGGGCAACAGCACCGCATGCGATCCTCCGAAGACGTCGACGAAGATGAGGCGGGCCCACTCCGCGGACGGCATCGCTGCCGGTCCGTCCCCGCCGGGGGTTGACATAGGGCCACTCATCGGACGAGCGACACGATGAGTATCACGGCGACGACGGCGATGAAGGCGAGCGCGATCAGCCCCGCGTAGGCCCACAACCGCTTCGTCGTGCCGACCGCCGCGATGCCGCCGAGCGCCGGCTCCGGGGAGAGGTCGTAGCGCTGCGGGTCGAGCGAGTCGAGGTGGTCGAGGTCGGCCAGGAGGTCGGCCGTCGACTGGTAGCGGCCCCCGGGCGCGCGGCGCATGGCGTGCAGCACGACGGCCTCGAGCGCCGGGGACACGTCGGGCCGGAGGTCGCGGATCGGTCTCGGGTTGCCCTGGAGGTGCCCGGCCATGACGGCCAGCGCGTTGTCCCCCTGGAACGGCACCTCTCCGGTCAGCATCTCGTACATCATCACTCCCCAGGCGTAGATGTCGCTGCGGGCATCGCCCCGTTCGCCCTGGACCTGTTCCGGGCTCATGTAGTCCGGGGTGCCGAGTCCCTCCGAAAGGTGCTTCCAGGTGAGCCGGCGGGCCCCGTCGAGCCGGGCCGTGCCGAAGTCGGAGATCTTGAGCCGCCCCCCGGTGTCGACGAGCACGTTCTCCGGCTTCAGGTCCCGGTGCACGATGCCCTGCCGGTGGAGGTAGTTCAGCGCCTCGGCCAACTGGCGGCCCCAATCGACGGCCTGACCGATGTCGACCCGCTCGTCCCGGCCCCGGACCCGGTTCCGGAGCGACTCGCCTTCGATGTACTCGAGGGCGAGATAGGGCTCGGTCCGGCGATCGCCCGGGTCGACCCCGCGTTGGATGCCGGGGTGGTCGAGGCGATTCGCGACCTGTGCCTCCCGCTGGTAGCGGCTGAACAGACCGGGGTCGGCGAACAGGCCGGGATTCGGCATCTTCAACACGACCGTCGTGTCGGTGCGCGTGTCGACGGCCTTGTAGGTCTCGGCGTAGGCGCCGACGCCGAGCAGTTCGACGATCTCGTAGTGGTCGACCAGCTCACCGGGTCGGTAGCGTGCCATCGTCAACCTCGCCGGAAGATCGTCCAGCGGGCGCCCGCTGCCGGCACCGCGCCGTCTGTCGTCACCTTGACGACGACGACCGTGACGTTATCAGGCGACCCATCGGCGATCGCCAGGTCAACGAGTTGCTCGGCGGCCGCCACGACCGTCGGCACCGCCGGCGTCCCCACCGCGCCGGCGCGCGCCGCGATCTCGTGGTTCGCGACGACGTCCCAGAGCCCGTCGGAACAGAGCACGAAGACGTCCCCCGCTGCGGTGCTCGCCTTCACGATGTCGACCTGGACCGTCGGTTCGGCGCCGAACACCCGCAGCAGTTGCGAACGGCCGGGGTGCCTGGCCGCCTGCTCCGGGTTCAGCAGCCCGAGCCGCAGCATTTCGCCCACCCGGGAGTGGTCGGCGGTGAGCTGGGTGCAGGACCCCTGGCGCACGAGATAGCAGCGACTGTCTCCGACGTGGGCGACGACCGCCTGGCGCCCGGCGAGCGTGAGCGCGGTGAAGGTGGTGGCCATGCCCCGGCGCCTTCGCTCGAGCGCGGCTTCGAAGACCGCGACGTTCGCCGCCCTCGCCGCGGCCCGGATGGCCTGGGGCGCCGGAGGGGGGTCGGGCGCCGTCCAGGCGGACAGGGCCATCTCGACCGCGGTTCGGCTCGCGACCTCGCCGGCGGCATGGCCCCCGAGCCCGTCGCACACGAGGAAGAGCGGCCCCCGGTCCCACGCCTCGCCCGGCGTCGTCGGGGCGTAGACGCCGGCGAAGTCCTCGTTGTTCGGCCGCACGTCCCCGGGTTCCGATCGCATGGCCCAAGCGAACTTCTCGAGCGATCCGTGGTCCCGCAGCGAGCCGTTGCCGGAGAGCCGGGCGGACCGAGATTCGGTCGCGAACTCCGGGTCGTTCATCGCGCGCTCCCGGCCCGGCAGGTGAGTTCGCGGGGCAGCGGGGACGAATAGCCTGCCGGGAAGTGGCCAAATCCAGGACGGGCAGGCGACGCGCCGCGAGCGGACCGCGCCGCCTCCCGCGCCCGACTTCGGACAGGGAGCCGGCGCCGGCTCCGAGAAGACGCGGCTTCGATCCGGCGCAGCCCTTCCAGGTCGGTCGCCGGCCCTCGGCCCCGCTGCTGCTCGCGGTGATCGGCCTGATGTGGGTGGCGGCAGGGGTCGTCGCGCTGTTCGTGCTGACCGCCGGCTGGCGGTTCGTTCCGGCGGTCGTCTTCGTCGGGGTCGGGCTGTACTACGTGCGGGGCGCCAGCGCGACCGTCCTGCGCCGCGAGCGCCGCGGACAGCGTTGAACCCATCGCCCCAACGCCTCCTCCCCGACGAGCTCAGTTCACGGCCATCGAGGGTTGCCTCCGCTCCGCGACGACCATCTGTGCGCTTCTCTTGTTGGGGTTCACCGCGACCCAGACCAGCCCGATCAAGGCCCAGACGCCGACGATACCGATCGCCTTGTAGGCGTCGCTCGGAGTCGTGCCCGAACCCGACAGGGCGATGTAGACGACGCCGACCATCTCGAGCGCGTTCAGGAGCAAACCGAGCCCGGGGATGCCGAGGTGCTTGATCACGTGGCGGTCGTGACGGCTGGCGAACGCCACGAGGGCGATGCCGCACGTGGCGCCGTAGACGAGGAACGTCCCGAGGTTGGATGCGAGCGTGATCTGCGTGAGATTGTCCACCTGGTAGGGATCGGCCCCGAAGACGCCGAGGCCCGCCGATAGGAGGGTGAGCACGAGAACTCCGCCGTAGGGACTGGCGAATCGCCCGTGGAGCAATCCGAGCACCGCGGGCATCTCCTTGTCCTTCGACATCGAGTAGGTGATCCGCACGGCGGTGTTGAGACTGGCGAGCGCGGTGCCGAGCAGTGCCAGAAGCACCGTGAAGGCGACGAGTACGGCGAGGGTCTGTCCGCTGTGGCCGAGGTAGCGGTTGCCAATGGTCTTGATCATGGCTCCGATCGGCGCCGCGTCGGTCGACGCGGCCGCGTACCCGCGGGCCAGGGTCTTGCCCGCCCCGGTCGTCAGCGAGGCACCGCCGATCGCGAGGTTTGCCGCGAAGTACTCGAACAGGTAGCAGACCCCGCCCTGGATGAGGAGGCTGATCAGCACCCCGCGCTTGATGTCCCGGTGGGGGTTGACGGCTTCCGAGCCGAGCGCCGTGACCGACTCGAAACCGACGAGCAACAGGATGGCGATCGTCGACTGGTAGAGCATGTCGATGACGTTGCGGGGAATGATGACGTGGAGCGCGTTGGCTCGCTCGAAGCCCCCCGGCGCCTGACCGTGGGCGAGCCGGAACCAGACGAAGCCGATGCTCACGAGGAGCAAGCACGTGATCTGAATCACGTTGATCGCGATCGACGTCATCGTCGACCCGCTGATGCCGCGATAGGCGATGTATCCGACGAGGCAGGCGAAGCCGACGGCCACGATCGCGAGCGGCGGGTAGGACAGCGCGTGGTGGAAGATCGCCGAGTACAGGTAGCCGAAGAGCGTCGCCGTGTACGCCACCATGATCCCGGGATAGATCCAGTAGTAGAGGTGGCTGATCCAGCCCACGCTGAGCTTGGCGAAGCGCGCGTACCGCTGGTGGGACGGGCGCTCCTTGTCGAGGAAGGCGGCCTCGGCGAAGTAGTAGCTCGAGCCGGTCCCCGCGTCCGGGTAGATCCGGGCGAGCTCCGCGTAGCTGTACGCGGTCAGCATCGCCAGTATGAGCGAGAGGAGCAGCCCGGCCCACATCCCGTCGGCAGTCGAGGAGCCGTGACGCGACAACGCGGCCTGGGTCTCGAACGTCGTCCAGAGGAAGGCGCCCGGCGCGATCAGCGCCATCGCGTTGACGGTCACGCCCGTCAACGTGAGACTGCGCCGCATTTCGCCCGCGTTCTTACCAGCCATGAATCCGGTTCCCCTTTTCCTCGTCCTTCGGCGGCAAGACGGGCCGGCACAGAAGCACCTGTCGCCCCCGCAGGGAACATAAACGTCGCGCGTTGCCCCACCGTGTCCGGAGTGTGAACGCAGAATTACTTCGCAGACCGATTGCGCTGTTCGACCAGAGACGCGGCACTTGCTCGAGGGAAATCGCGGCGCATCGCGGGCTCGCCGCCGGTGTGTCGCGGTGCGTTTCAGGGGCGTGTCGCGCCGGGTCTTCCCGAGATCCTGGGCGACCGAGAGTCGAGTGCGGGCGTCGACCCGCAGCTGCCGGTTGCGTTGGGCACCGTGCTTTTGACATGCCGGTGCCGTGCCGCCGAGGTCAGGCGACGCTCGCGAGCCGTCCGAGCCTCGGGTTCTGCACCCTAGGATCGCGGGTGCGGTTGGCGGTGTGGCGGTGGATCCCACGGACGGTCACGGCGTCCCCTTCCGGCGGGTCGGAAGGGTTCAGCGGTGCAGCGCGCGACGCCGAGAATCGCATCATCATGAGCGGAAGGGCTCCGGACACGTGGTGCGGAAGTGACGCAGTCAGGATCGACGTTGTCGCGGGCCTCAGGGCGTGGGCGAGTGGCGCGGCCGAGGGAGCGTTGGTTGCCCTTGGTGGTGATCGCCTTCCTGTTCGTCGCAGGTGTGGCGGTCTCGACTGATCACTGGCAGCTGGTCGCGGACGGTCGACTCGTCTTCAGCTCGAATTTCTCCGGCACGCAGCTCGACACGAGCGTCTGGCATACGTGCTACGTGCGGTTCGTCGCCGCGACCGGCTGCACGAACTTCGGCAACCCCCAGGAGGAGGAGTGGTACCTGCCGAGCCAGGTCGACGTCTCTGGGGGCGTGCTCCACCTCATCGCCCGCGAGACGCCGACGGTCGGAAGAAACAGCAGCGGAGCTCCGAAGATCTACCCGTACAGGTCGGGGATGGTCACCACCTACTCGTCGTTCCGGTTCACCTACGGTTTGGTGCGAGTGGTGGCGAGGCTTCCTGGCGGCATCGGGACCTGGCCCGCCCTTTGGCTGTTGCCCGCGAATGGGTCATGGCCTCCTGAGATCGACATCATGGAGAACTTCGGCCTTGCTAGCACGGAACTGGATACCTTCCACTGGGCCTCGCGGAACGGTCCCCAGGAACACGGGACGACCGTGACATCGCCGAGCGACCTGGCGCGCGGGTGGCACAGGTACAGCCTTGATTGGGAACCCGGCTCTCTCACCTGGTATCTCGACGGGAAGGTGGTCGACTCCTACACCGGGAGCAACGTGCCGAGCCAGCCGATGTACCTTCTCGCCAACCTCGCGATCGACGGGCCGGCAGCCTCGGGTGCGTCGTTCGACATCGAATCCGTGCAGATCTGGCAGCGCTGAAGGGCCCTGAGGGAATCGAGCGTGCGGGCGTTCGCTAGCGGGGTGCGACGGCGACGGTCGCCGTGATGTCACGGTGCTCGCTGCCGGGGCCGGCGTGCGTGGCGATCGACGTCACCGTGACGGCGCCTGCCGTGAGAACGTGGTCGATCCTGATGAGCGGCGGCAGCAGCGGGAACTCCTGGGACCAGGTGAAGGCGAACGGTTGGCCACGTGCCGCGGCGGCGTCGGTGAGCCCGGTGGACAGGATCGCCCGGAAACCGCGGTTCCCCCATGTCGCGTTGAAGTCGCCGGCCATGAGCAGCGGTCGTGGGTGATCCTTGACGAGCTGGCGGTAGACGCCGTTCAGCTCCTCGTTCCAGTCGTTCCAGTTGGGATTCACGGGTGCCGTCGTGTGAACGACCCAGAAGTCGATCGTCCGGCTCGGCAGCTCAAGCTTCATCTTGACGAGGTACACCAATCTGTCGACGGAGGAAACCGTGACGTGTCCGAGCGGGTAGCGGCTGGCGACGATGAAACCGCGGGACCCGCAGCACGGAATCGTGAAGCGGTAGGGGAGCGATTTCAGCACTCCCGCCGACTCGAACTGCCAGAGATCGTCCGGTTGCGACTCCTCGATCGTTAGCACGTCGGGGTGGTAGGCGCGCAGCTGGGCGATGTATCCGGCCATCGAGTAGTTGTCCAATTGCACGTTCGCATCGAACAGCTTGAAGCTCGGCTCGGCGCGCACCGCGGCGGGGATCGGGCTCGAGGCGAGGATCTCGGGAGCGACGTAGTCGACTTGTGCCGCGCAGATGAGCGCCGCGGCCCCGGCGAGCCACCACCGCCGGCCGGCGCCGGCCGCGGTGAGCACGACCCAGGCCGGCAGGAAGAGCATTTCGATCGCCGAGTCAAGGTTGGCGAAGATCTGCCAGCGATCCCACGCGATCGCCCGCGCCAGCACGACCGACCCGAGCACCACGACGACGAGCCAGCCGAGGACGGTGAGCACGGAGCCGATCTCCGATCGCCACGTTGTTCGCTCTGGTGCCTCCATGAACGTCCTTTGACGCGCCGCTCAGGGTCGGTTGCGTCCGCAGCGTAGTGGCGACGCCGTCCGCGCCAAGTCGCGCACGAACTGCGCCACGGTCCTGCCGACGGCCCTCGCGGCGCGGCTCGTGGACCACGTGCGGGTCCCGCCGATGAGGTCGCCGACCCGGCGCGCCGGGTCGGCCGTGCGAACAGGACAGGGCCGTCGTTGCGGCTCCGCCCTGCGCGATCTCCAGCTTCCCTCTCTGGCGTCGAAAGGTGGAACGCCTCGGGCTGGCGCGCCAAGCCCGGTCCCGATCCGACTGCTGGGGGGCCACAACCACGTCGATGTGAAGGGGCGTCCTCCTCGCGCTCGCCGTGATCCTCGGCTCCACGATCGCCGCGCCGGCGTTCGCGCCGGCTGCGGCCGTGACTGATTCCCACTGGTGGTTGACGCTTGCCTTTGTGAACGCCCGGCTTGGCGCCGTGGTCGAAGGGGGCGGCATCCTCGGGGCCGAGCGCCGCGAGCGCTGGCTCCATGCGACCTTTGACGGCGCCGCCGCCTAGGTGTGATTCCCGAGCTTGTGGCCCGCGATTCGCCTTGTAACGCCGGCGGCTCGACTGACGGAAAGGCGATCACCGCCGATGGCAGTTGGTTCCTCGCGACATCCCAAGATCTCCTCGGAGGCCGGCTCGGCCGCTCGGACATCGACGTGGTGCCGGCCGCGCGTGTCGCGCCGTCGCTGCATCACGACTTCCCGACAACGATTTCTCGGCCGGTCGGATCGACCTCGGCGAGAGCGGTGGCGGAGGAGAAGATGTCGCCGGAATTCGTGTCGGCGCACACCGCGCCCGTCGAAGCGACGGCGACTCGGGCGGGGCGACGGAAGTCGCCCGCACAGCCTCGCCACCCCCTCGTCGTCGCGACACCGACCGTCCCGACGGCCGGTCTGGCGAGATCCGTGAACTGCTCAACGTCGTTGGTCACAAGGGAATTCGCCCTTGACCGTGCTTATAATGACGGCGTTTGCAGCCTCGGCGTTAAAGGGGACGCGGGGTGCGACGAGGTAAGGAGACCGATGCGGCTCGGCAGCCCCGTTAGCGAGCTGGAGGACGTGCCAGCTCCGGCTGCTGAGGTTCCCGAGCGACAAGGCTCCCGGCTTCGCCAGGTCGTTGGGCTGGCGGGGATGTCGCTGCTCTCCATCCCCTGGATCGGCGTCCTCGTCGGCATCATCGTGCTGGGAGCGGTCTTCAATTCGACCTCGCCGTGTCGTTGCTTCCTGACGAGCGGCAACATCCTCACCACCGCTCAGGAGTTCTCCTACGTGGGCATTGCTGCCCTCGGCGGGGCGATGGTGATCATGACCAAGGGCATCGACCTCTCGGTGGGGTCGAACATGAGCCTTTCGGGGTTGCTGGCCGCTGACATCATGGCCGCCGGGCACGGCGCGGCGCTCGGGATCGTCGTCGGCCTCAGCGTGGGGATCGGGGTGGGCTTGCTCAACGGGTTTCTCGTCACCGTGGTGGGCATGCAGCCGTTCATCGCCACCCTTGGCATGCTGAGCGTGGTCGGCGGGGCGGCGGTGGCCTACAGCCAGGGCTTTACCCTCTACCCGCCGCAGTCATTCGACTCGCTCGGGCAAGGGACGATCCTCGGCATCCCCAACCCGGTGGTGGTGATGATCGGTCTGGCCATCGTCCTGACGCTCTTCCTCCGGTACACCCGGCTCGGCCGTCACATCTACGCCGTCGGTGGCAACGAGGATGCCGCCCGGCTGCTCGGCATCAGGGTCAACGGAGTCAAGTTCTTCACCTACGCCTTGGCCGGTCTTCTCGGTGCCGTCGCAGGCATTCTTCTGATGTCGTTCTTGGGTTCGGCCAACCCCACCCAAGGCACCGGAGACGAGCTCAACGTCATCGCCGCAGCGGTGATCGGGGGGGTCAGCCTGTTCGGCGGCCAGGGCACCCTGTTCGGGACGGTGCTGGGAGCTGCCTTGGTCGGCGAGATCTCGGACGGGCTCACTCTCGATCAGGTGCCGGGCTACTGGACCGAACTCGTGGTCGGGTGTGTGATCCTGACGGCCATCGGGCTGGACCAGCTGCGGAGACGTCTGCGCAAGACCTGAAGAAAATTCGCACGAACGAAACGTATAAAATACAGGATTGCAACGCAACGATACCTTCAAGCTTGCGTCAGGAGGGACCAAGAGGACCGCAACCGGAAGATTGCAAGAAGAGGGGACCAAATTATGGATGAGACATCCGAAAGAGCTGATTCCAAGACCAAGAAAGGAACGACTCGGCGAGAGTTCCTCAAGCTGGCAGGGGTCGCGACTGGTGCTCTGGCGACGTCCTCGGTCTGGACACCGAAGGCGTTCGCAGCAGTTCCCACGAGGACGTACAAGATCGCCATCGTCCCCAAGGGCCTGGACAACCCCGTGTTCGCCTTGGCCAAGCTCGGCCAGGAACAGAGGGCCAGCGAGCTCGGCGATGTGGACCCGATCTTCACCGCCGGAGCCACCACCAACACCGAGCTTGACATCAACGTGCTCGAGGGGCTGGTGTCGTCCAAGGTGGACGCCATCGGGATCAGCTGCAACGACCCCGTGGCCTACATCCCGGTGATCAACAAGGCGATCGCCAACGGCATCCTGGTGATGACCTGGGATTCGGACGCTCCCAAGAGCAACCGCGTCTGTTTCTACGGCGTCAACAGCTATGACGTCGGCCAGAACATGGGCCACGACATAACAAGGCTGCTCCATGGGCACGGCAACATCGTCATCATCAGTGGCGACCCGTCCGCCCTCAACCTGAACCTGCGCATCGAGGGCGTGAAGTCGACGCTGGGAAAGGGGATCACGCTCCTCAACACCGTGTACACGTTGGACGACACCGCGACCGCGGTCGCCGACACGGAGGACGTGATCTCGACCTACCCCACCCTCAACGGGCTCGTGATGGTCGGCGGCTGGGCCCTGTTCTCCAGCGAAGGCGCCACGCCGCTGTTGGACAAGGCCAAGGGCAAGATCAAGGTCATTTCCTTCGACCCACTCGCCTCGGTGGTGGACTACCTGCGCGATGGCATCGTGCAGTCGGTGTGGACGCAGGACTACTGGGGCTGGGGGTACGAGTCGACCACGATCATGTATTCCCTGCTGACCGGCGGGGCCTGGCACGAGTCGATTCCACAGCCGTCGCACGACGTGGTGCGGGCCGACTGGCGGCTCTGGCAGTCCCGCTGGGCGGCGACGACCGGAGGCTACGCGGCAGCGGCCAAGGTGTGGGGCGAGCCAGCGTTCACCCCGCCGGGGCCAGCCGGTTCTTCGGGTCCGCTCAAGTCGTGGAAGGCGTAGCAGCTTCATCTGTAGGCGGTGGCGACGGGGAAGGCTCCGTCGCCACCGCTTCACCTGTCCTCGAGGCACGACGCGTCTCGAAGGCGTTTGGTCACCTCCAAGCGTTGAGTGAGGTCGACCTGGACCTGCTTCCGGGGGAGATACTGGGGCTGGTCGGCGACAACGGTGCCGGGAAGTCGACGTTGATCAAGATCCTCTCTGGCGTGCTCCAGCCGGATGTCGGCGAAGTCCTCGTCGACGGTCGGCGGGTCCACTTGGGCAGCCCGGTCGCGGCCCGGGCCCATGGCATCGAGACCGTCTACCAGGAGCTGGCGGTGGTGCCCATGATGGACGTCGCCGAGAACCTGTTCCTCGGTCGAGAGGCGCGGATCGGCGGCCGCTTCGGCCGCTTGCTCCCGATCATCAACCGGCGGACCATGCAGCGCCGAGCGCGCGAGCAGCTAGACTCGTTGAACATCGGTCTCGGTTCGGTGCGCCAGCGCGTTGAGACCCTCTCGGGGGGCCAGCGCCAGGCGGTGGCAGTCAGCCGGGCCGTGGTGTTTGGGCGGCGCATCGTGATCCTGGACGAGCCGACCGCGGCGCTCGGGATTCGCGAATCGCAGGGGATGCTCGAGCTGATCCAAGCAATTAATCAGCGCGGCATGAGCATCATCCTCATCAGCCACAACATGCCCCAGGTCTTCCAGCTGACGACCCGGATCCTGGTTCTCCGGGCAGGACGGCGCACCGGAGTGGTGCGTACCGCCGAGACGGACATGGAACAGGTGGTGCGGCTCATGACGGGTGCCGAGATCCAAACGGCGGCGTGACGCGCCGCTGACGCCCACGGCCAAGCTGCCTGCCCGGCGGGGCTGCAATTGCTCGATCGCCAAGTTGACCTGGGCTGGCGCGTCGGCCACGTCGTGAGCCCGTGGCACCCGTTGCGTGTCTCGCTTGTCCTCGTCGGTCACGGAGCGGGGACGACCCTGGCGGGGCAGCACCAGAGCGCGCGCTCGCGGGACGCCAGAATCGGGTGCAAGAAGAACTCCCGGCCGTGGCGACCCAAGCTCGCCGGACCGGCGGCGGAGGTCGAGGACTCTGTGCAGGTCTCTCGTGCCGGGTCGGTCGGTCCTTTCCCACGGCGCGACGGGTGGCGGAGCTGTCCTTTGCCGGAGTGACGCCACTGGCGCGCTCTCCGGGAGAGGCGATCATCCGGCGGCGACGGGCGCGGCCTCTTCCAACAGGAGCAGCGCGTACGCGGCGTTGGTGGCAGCGTCCACGACCTCACCGGAGCGGATCATCCTCGCGAGTTCGGCGTCGGTCACAAAGCGGTGGACCATGTCCTGCTCGGTGTGTTCCGGGTCGGCCCGGCCGACGACAAGGCCGGTGGCGAGGAAGACCTCGAACCCTTGCGAGCAGAACCCGTACGCGCCGAACAGGTGCCCGAGCGGCACGAGCTCTTCGGGGATCAGCCCCGTCTCCTCCCTCAGCTCGGCACGTGCGAGCGCGTACTTGTCGCCGCCCGGTTGGGCGGACCACGAGCCCTGGGGAAACTCCCAAGCGCGCCGTCCGATCGGGTAGCGGTACTGCTCGACCAGCCAGACGCCACCGCGTTCCCGCGGGATGACGAGGGCGAAGTCCGCCTTGTCAACGACGCCGTAGATGCCCGTAGTGCCGTCGGGGCGACCGACGAGGTCTTCCCGGACGGTCATCCAGGCGTTCTGGTATACGGTCCTCGTCTCGAGTTGCTCCATGCTGTGATGTTCGCGGCCGCTGGGGCACCGCGCCACTGGGAGAGACTCCGCGGCCCTGGCCCTGTCGGCAGGGCGGCGAGCACTTCCCGCGAGGTGGCCGGCGCGACATGCCCGACCAGGATGAGTCGGAGGTCCGACACCGTCGTCCCGGCGCTTCTCCCCGACTGCAGCCGGCATCCCTCGCGCGGCGGTGTCGCACGCGTCGACGATCGGCGTCCTCTTGCTCGTGTCTCACCGAGCGAGGGAGGGATGGGCCGGGCGTGGGTGAGAGGTGTGTCGTGTGGCGGAGGGAAGAGGGCTCCGCGACGGACGAGGCGCCCAGGGCGCGGGCGACGCCCCGCCCGGCGGGCATGTCGCGCGGTCACGTGCGGGTGGTCTCCGATTCCTCGCGACGTCACGCCGGCGCGTTCGGCGGGTCGCGGACCCTCAGCTTCCTGATCGGTCGTAGGACGCGTTGATCACTGTGCCAGTGAACGTGATCCGGGCCGTATGCGGGGGAACGGGCAAGTCAGGTGCTGTGGTTCGCTGGAGCTCAGCTCACCCTTCCGTCTTGGCCCGGGGGATCGACCGCGCCCAGCGGCCTGCGGCGCTTCGCAAGCAACGGTGTGCGCGGTGAGGAGCGAGCCGCACCGAGACGTTCCCTCAGACCCGACGGATGACTTGCATCGTGCGGTCGCGGCGTTCATGCTCTGGGCCGACGCGCGTAATGTTCTGTCCCTGATGAGCGCTCGTCTCGCCAAGGCTTCGAGTTCCAGTCCGCAGTCGAGGTGTGTCGGTTGGCGCTTGGCACGCTCGACCGGAGCGACGAGAATGGCGTGCGGTGTGCGAGCAGCCGGGACAAGACAAGCCTTTCGTCGGCCCGGCGCTCCCGCCAGCCGGCTACGGTCGGAGTGCGCGCAGGTTGCCAGGGTAGGGCAGTCGATGACGACCGAGGAGGTCTCATGGCAGAGGTGAGTCTGGAGAAGGTGGGCAAGGTCTACCCGAACGGTCTGCCTGCGGTGACCGACCTGGATCTCGACGTGGCCGAGGGAGAGCTCGTCGTCCTCGTCGGACCGTCCGGGTCCGGCAAGTCGACCGCGTTACGGATGGTCGCGGGCTTGGAGGACATCACCTCCGGCACCCTGCGTCTCGGGGGCGAGGTCGTAAACGAGATGTCCCCCAAGGACCGCAACGTGGCGATGGTGTTCCAGAACTACGCCCTCTATCCCCACATGACGGTGGCCGAGAACATCGGCTTCGCCCTGAAGCTGCGCAAGGTGCCGAAGGCCGAGATCAGGGCCAAGGTGCGCGACGCCGCCGAGATGCTCGGCCTCTCGGAGTACCTGAGGAGCAAGCCCGCCCAGCTCTCCGGCGGCCAGCGCCAGCGCGTCGCCATGGGCCGGGCGATCGTGCGCGAGCCGTCGGTGTTCCTGATGGACGAGCCGCTCTCCAACCTCGACGCCAAGATGCGGGTCCAGATGCGGGCCGAGATCTCCCGCATCCAGCGCCGGGTCGGCGTGGCGACCCTCTACGTCACCCACGACCAGGTCGAGGCGATGACGATGGGCGACCGGGTCGCGGTGCTGCACATGGGCCGGCTCCAGCAGTGCGGCTCGCCCCAGTCCCTCTACGACCACCCGGACAACCTCTTCGTCGCCGCATTCATCGGCTCCCCGGCCATGAACCTCTACGACGGTGTCGTCGCCCCCGAGGCCGACGAGGTGCGGCTCGGGGCGCAGTCCCTGGCCCTCAGCGAGCACGCCCTGGCGGCCCGGCCGGCGCTGCGCGGCTATCGGAACCGCAAGGTCGTCGTCGGCGTCCGGCCCGAGGAGCTCGCCGACGCCGCCCTGGGGCCGCCGCCCGTGCCGGGGACCACGCTGGCAGCCGACGTGGAGCTCGTGGAGTCGCTCGGCAACGAGCTGCAGGTGCATTTCCTGATCGACGCCGAGCGCGCCCGTTCCGAGGACTCCGCCGCAGCGATCGCGGCCTCGGAGCTCGGCGGTCCGTCGATGCTCCGCCCCGCGGGGACGACGTCTGAGGGCGTGGCGCGCGTCGCGCCCCGCTCTGAGCTCAAAGCCGGCTCCCGTGCCACCTTCGCCGTCGACACCGAGCGGTTGCACTTCTTCGACCCCGACAGCGGGTCGGCCATCTGGAACTGACCTCCCCGGACGACGAACGCCCTCGACGTCCAGGCAGTCGGCCGGGCGTTTGTCGCCAATGCCGGAGACTTCCTCCCTTCGTTGGGTCCACGGCGAATGACTGATCCGGACCCTTCGCGCCGGTGGCCCTATGGGGAGCTCAGGTCGGCTGATCTCTTGGCGAGAAGATCTGCGACAGTGGAGCTGACGGCCACGACGGATCGCTGCGAGTAATGAGCACTGGGGCCGGCGAGTTCCACGGTGAAGTTGGTGCGCAGGTTGGCCGCGGACGACCCGGTGGCGAAGCGGAACTCGCCCG
>CAWDKZ010000027.1:0-7691 GCA_963803025.1 uncultured Acidimicrobiaceae bacterium | reverse complement strand
ATCGCGAAAGCCAGTCGCCCTATACCGGGCCGGCTCGGGAAAGTCCCACGTCCGTGGACTCTGCGGAGCGTCGCTCACGGGCCCTGGAGGAGAAGAGTCCGCATCTCATCGTCGACGTCGCCCTAGGGCCCCGGCCCAGTCGTGTCCAACGGCTGTCAAAGAAGGAGAATGAGTTCCTTGGGTGCAGAGAGCGGATCTCTTGCCGGAACTGGCCGCGGCCCGAGCCCCGTTCGTCCGCCCGGCTCCAGACCAGGTCTCACGGCGGCCGAGCGCTCCTGGGAGGGAGCTGCTGGACCGCGGGAAGCTCGCAGGCGGTGACGCCTGCTCGCGCGCCGCTCGCTAACCGTCTTCGGGGGCGCTCGCCGCGCTGAGGGGCGCCTCGGCGCCGTAGCGGGCGATGACGTGCACGTCGACGCCGGCCTGGCGGGCGAAGCGCAGCACCCGTTGTCCGACCGACGCCCCGCTCATGATCTGCTCCCATCTCGACCGACGTGAGGCGCCGATCACGATCTGGGTGATCTGGTGGTCCTTTGCGAACTGCATCAAGGCAGGGGCGGGATCTTCCGCGACTATCTCGTGCCAGCTCGCGCCGAGGTCCTCGGCCAGGTGCTTGACGGACGCGAGCGCCTCTTTGAACGCTGACTGCGAGCTGTCGTCCGCGACGACGTGGACCACCTGCAGGTCGGCGTGCAGACGGGCCGCGATGCGCGCCACGCGTCGCAGCACCCTGTCGGTCCCCTCCGAACCCGTCACCGCCACCATGATGCGCTCCGCGGTGTCCCAGACAATGTTCGGATGCTGGGCGACCAGGTACGCCAGCAGCTCCTCCTCGGTCTCGTCCGCCACGAACCTCAGCGCGAGCTCGCGTAGTGCCGAGATGTTCTGGCGGCGGAAGAAGCTGTTGAGGGCTTGGGGGATCTTCTCGGGGGGATAGATGTGGCCGTGCAGCATGCGCCTGCGCAGTTGCTCGGGCGACGAGTCGATCAGCTCCACCTGGTCGGCGTTTCGCACGACCCAGTCGGGCACTCGCTCGCGCACGGCTACGCCGGTGATCTGCTGGACGGCGTCCGCGACGCTTTCGAGGTGCTGGATGTTGACCGTGCTGATGACGCTGATGCCCGCCTCCAGGATCTCCAACACGTCCTCCCACCGCTTGGCGTGGGGCCCCGAGCCCGGCACGTTGGTGTGGGCGAGCTCGTCGATGAGCGTCACCCCAGCCTTGCGGGCGAGTACCGCCTCCAGGTCCATCTCCTCGAAGCGCGTGCCCCGGTACTCCACGGACTTGCGCGGAACGATTGGCAGGTCGCGTATCTGTTGGGCGGTGAGCTGCCGGCCGTGTGTCTCGACGAAGCCGATCACGACGTCGGCACCGCGCTTGTAACGCCGCCAACCTTCGTCGAGCATCGCCCAGGTCTTGCCGACGCCGGCCACCGCCCCGAGGTAGACGCGGAACTTGCCGGTCGGTTCGACCAAATCGTCGGCCGCTTCCCTGCTTTCAGATGCCTCGACCACCGTTCGCCCTTGCTCCTCGATCCCCGTCGCGTCCCGATCCGTGCCGGAGACGAAGCTAGTTCCTTCGCGTAAACAACCGTTTGCACCTGGCGAGCAAGTGACGGCGGGTGACTCTGCAGCACTCGACGGTGCCGTTGGCGATAAACGGCGAACAGCGTTCCCTCCTCCGGCCGAACTGCCGAGGCTGGGGACGCGCGTTGCCCGAAATACGCCGTAACGATCAACGACTCTGTGTAACTCCCCGTATTGGAATCGAGATCCGTCCCGCGCCCCGCTGCTCAGGCGGAGGCAACTCAACGGCCGACGAGTCGACGCTTGCCCCAAGTGCTCGCGCCCGTCGACTCCGCCGGGAAGAACCTACAGAACGGCCGACCTGTTTCGCTCAGGCGCCCCTGTCGGGGTGTTCGGCGGTATTTCACCAGATCCGCGCGGGATGAGCGTTGTCGGCAGCACGAGTCGTTTGCACGGTTCCTTCGTGCCCGCCAGCCTCTTGAGGAGCAGTTCGACCGCGACGTGGCCGATATGCACCGCATTCTGACTGACGACGGTCACCGGCGGCACGAGCGCGTCCGCAGCTGGGAAGTCATCGAAGCCGACCAGCGCCACGTCCGTCCGCTTGGTGAGGTGGAGCGCACCCATGACGCCCATCGACGCCTTGGCATTCGACGTCAGGATCGCGGTGACCGGCCTGTCCAGGCTGAGCAGTCGAGGTACGACAACACGCACCTGTGCGGGAAGGATCACCGAGTCGTCAATCGTCTCCGGGTCAACTGGAATTCCAGCTTGTTCCAGCGCCCGCTCGTATCCCAAGCGCCGGAGCCGGATCGTGAATTTGTCGGCTGGACCGCCGACGAAACCGATCCGCCGGTGGCCGTGAGAAAGGAGCCAGTTCGTCGCGCCGAAGGCGGCAAGCTCGTTGTCGACGAGGACGGTGTCGCACTCGATGCCCACGGGAGGGCGGTCGACGCAAACGAGCGGCGGCATAGTCGACTGCTGCGCGCGCAGGTAGCCCTGGTCAGCGCTCGTTGGCACGAGGATCATTCCGGCGACCTGCCGAGCGAGCAGGCTGGAGATGACGGTCTTCTCGTCGCGGGAGTTCTCGCCTGTGCTCGAGATGATGACGAAGAAGCCGTTGTCGCGTGCTTTTTCCTCGATCGCCGTCGTCACGTCGGCGAAGAAGGGGTCCCCGATGCTCGCCACGACGAGGCCGATCACGTTGTCGCGTCCCACGCGCAAGGACCGGGCGACGAGGTTCGGGCGGTAGTCGAGCTCAGCGATCGCCTGGAGCACACGCTCTGCCGTCGCCGGGGCGACGTTGGCGTCGCCGTTCACTACCCGGGAAACGGTCTTGAAGCTCAGCCCGCAGAAGCCAGCGACCTCATGCAGTGTCGGACGGCGGCTCACCGCGTCACCATGTGAGACCTTCCCGTTGTTCCTAGAGCGAATTCATTCGACATGTGATCTCCGCGTGTGACGCTCGCTTCGATCAACAATATCCAGCCGGTCGCCGTGATTGCGGCGACCGGCCGGATATATCGAGGTTGCAGTGGATCAGGCCTTCACACCATCCGTGTTCACGGTCGCGGAGTAGAAGAATACCTGGGTCGACTTCTGGTTGACATTCGTCGAGTTGATGCTGTGGTTGTTCAGACTCACCGACTTCTTGACAAGGCTGGTCTGATGTGATGAAGGAGCGCAGCGCCGCTCTCGCGTGACGGACGTCGTTGGGGCGTCTTCGGGCGCCGGCAGTGGAGCCGATGATGGCGTGCGGTCCAGAAGAGGTCGGGGTCTCACTTCGTCGTGATGGGCCGAGTGTTGACACACTCGAGGTCTCCAGACCAACCCAACCACGACGAAGGAGAACCCCTGTGGAGAAACAGTACGTCGGCATCGACCTGCACCGCCGCCGCTCGCTCATCGTCCGGCGGGATGACACCGGCACCACCCATTCGATGGTCCGCCTCGACAACTCCGATCTCGACGGCATCGTCGCCGAGGTGCGCGCCGCCGGTCCCGAACCGGACGTGATCGTCGAGGCGACCAACGGCTGGTACTGGCTCATCGACCTCCTCCGGGCCGAGGGCGCGCACGTGCACCTCGCGCACCCCCTCGGCAACAACTGGGGGACGCGACGGGTGAAGAACGACGAGCGGGACGCGACCGACCTCGTCGACCTCTACCGCCTCGGACGCCTCGTCGAGTCCTACGTCGCGCCCCCGGAGCTGAGAGAGCAGCGCGAGCTCGTCCGCTACCGCCACAAGCTCGTCGGCTTCCGGACGTCCTGCCGAGAACAGATCCACGCCGTGCTCGCGAAGGAGGGGGTGGCGGTCCCGATGACGGACCTCTTCGGCGTCGCCGGTCTCGAGCTCCTCGACCACGTCCCGCTCGGAGGAGGCTTCGCGATCCGCGTCGAGTCGCTACGGGACCTGATCGAGCTCATCGACCGCGAGGTCGCGATGCTCGACCGGGAGATCCACCACCGTCTTCGCAACGATCCGCACTTCGGTGTGCTCCAGCTGCTCCCGGGGATCGGACCGGTGTTCGCGGCGATCCTCGTCACCGAGATCGGCGACATCTCGCGCTTCTCCTCGCCCGAGCGGCTCTGCTCCTGGGCGGGCCTCACGCCTCGCCATCGCGAGTCCGACACGACGGTGCACCGGGGCTCGATCACCAAGCAGGGAAGCCGCCTCGTGCGCTGGGCGGTCGTCGAGGCCGTGCAACGCCAGGGCCACAGCGGGCTGCTCGGCGAGGCGATGGCCCGCGTCGCCGAGCGCCGCGGGCGCCGGATCGCGAAGGTCGCCGCGGCACGGCGCCTTCTCACCCTTGTCTTCTACACGCTGAGAGACGGCGAGCTCCGCTGTCTTGCGAGCGCGAGATGACACCGGCCGGACCCGGCCGGACGCGAGCTCGCCGCAGGTCATGGTCCCGAGAAGCGGACCGAGCGTCTGATTGAGCCCGTCCGGCCGGTGCCGAAACGCTCCATGCCGCCATGTCGCGGCGAAGGAATGACTGGCAGCTGACCGCTGCCCTCACGGACCGTCACTGGAGCGATCGCCACGGCACCACAACCCCAAGAGCTTCCACCCACCCGACGGCGCCCGCCGAGTCGGGATCGACGCGTCGCGCCCGATCGCCAAAGCCCTGAACCGTGGTGACGCCGACAACCAGCCGGAACGTGTCGCCCTTCGGGCGACGCTGACTTGACGGGGAGCGCTCCTTCAGGAATGACCGGTCACGGCGTAGTACGCGTACTCGACTCCAAGCGCACCTTCAAGCGCTGGGCTCTGGGCGATGAGCCCGCTCAGGACGCCCGCCTTCAGCGACGCGACTTCCGCCGGCTCGGCGTCGTAGCCGACCGCGAAGACCGTGCCCTTCTTGCCAGCGGCCTGGATGCCCGCACCAACTCCGGCACCAGAGGCCGAGTTGAGGCCAAAGATGCCGCAGAGGGTTGGGTTGGCAAGGATCGCTGACTGGGTGAGCGTCGACGCCTGTGTCGGGCTGTCGTTGTCGAATTCCGTCGCCAGCTGGTTCATGCCTGGGTACTTCTTCATCTCGGCGGTGAAGCCGGTCATGCGGTCATCGACCGTGGAGCTCCCGGCATTGGTGCTCATGATGAGGACGTCGCCCTTGTCGTGGCACAGCAGTGCGAGAGTGTCCGCCGCAAGTTCCCCGCCGTTGGTGTTGCCCGAGGTGATCCGCGACGCGAGGAAGCTCGTATTGGCGAGCGTCGTGTCGACCGTAATCACCGGAATGTGTGCCTTGTAGTAGCGCTCCATCGGCGCGTATAGGGCGACGGCGTCGGTCGGCGCGATCACGAGAGCGCTTGGCTTGCGCGCGAACTCGGAATTGACAATCGGAATCTGGGTCTCAGGGCTGAATGCGGTACTGCTCCCTAGGACCACAAGGTTGACACCGAGCAGCTTGGCTTCGGTGTAAGCGCCGTTCTCCATCGTGATGTAGAACGGATCGGACGTGATTCCCGGGATCAACGCAATTGTGATGGACCCGGACTTGCCGTGATTCGTGGAACGTGCTGCCGCCGAGGCGCCCCCGGAGACAGCGAAAGCAGTCATACCCACGGTCATGGCCAGTACGGATACAGTAATAATGAGACGGCCAATCATTGGTCTATCTCTCAGGACTTTGTACATGGTGTTATCCCTTCGGTTGATATTGGGCAATACAGCTAGCAAACAGACGACGAAGGTCGTGAATAGCGCGGCAGCGTATATGGCGTAATCATCGTTGAGACATCTTGCGCAGGAATTGGTCGACCGTCACCGCGAGCACGATGGCTCCGCCGATTGCGACCTCCTGCCAGACCCGACTTCAGCGGGTGCACGATGAAGTCGCAGGTCACATGGTCGCGCTTCACCCGTTTTGTCCCTACATCGCCCTGGAAGCTCGTTTCAACAGGTGAGCTTTGAGCGCCAGGTCGAGGTGTCGACGCCGAAGGCGCCGAGGATCTGTGCTTGGAAGGGGCTCGGCCGGGTGATCACCTGACGCGCGACCTTGTCGGTGCCGACGAGGTTGACGGCGCGAATGCGGCCGAGCTCGCGAAGCGCCCGCCGGGGCGAGAGGACCTGATCGGGTAGATCGGGGTCCATGACGCGGTGAGCCTCGAGGTCACGAGCCATCACCGTTTCGATCACCGCCGCGAGGACGCAGAGCGCGATGTGACCGCGGACGCGCTTCTCGGTGAAATGGAAGATCGGCCGCAGCCCGAGAAAGTCCTTCAGCACCCGAAAGCGCCGCTCGACGCGCTCGAGGGAGCGGTAGTGGCGCACGACGTCGACACTCGACGCGTCCTTTTTTGACAGTGAGGTCAACAGCACGTAGCGACCGGCGAGGAGCTCTTCTTCATAACGCAGCTGCGTCTGGTTGAAGCTCCAGGTGAAGACGCCGTTCGAGATCTTCGTCGAAAAGCACCGGGCGACGCCCGAGCTCGACAAGATCCGCTCTGCCGCCGCGCCGATCTTTGCGGGGTCCTTGAGACGACCCTCGGCAACCCGGCTGGCGAGGGCGATGAGGCCTTCTTCTACACGCCCCAGCAGCTCCTCGCGCCGGTGGTCGTCGCGGATCTTGCGCTCGGGCGAACAGACGACGACGTAGCGCCGGCCCTCATGGACGACCTCGGTGACCTTGACCGTGGGCCTTGTCATCTCGGTCCAGGTGATCCCGTCTCTTGTGGCAGCTTCGAGCACTGCCGCGACATCGGGGTCGCGATGGAGCCGGGTCGCCATCACGTGGTCGAAGCCGTGCGCCACGACCGAAGCGAGGTTCTCCTCGTTGATGAGCCCGCGGTCACAGACAAGGGCGATCCTCCCGACTCCAAAGCGCGACTGGAGGTCGTCCATCACGCCGGTGAGCGTCTGTGCGTCGGCGGTGTTGCCGGGAAAGACGTGGTGCGCGATGGGGATCCCGTCGCCGGTGACGAGGAGTCCGATTACGACCTGGGGGCGGTCCCCGCGGTGGTCGCGGGAGTAGCCGAAGGCCTTCGACGAAAAGCGCGCCGATAGCCGGGGGTCGCCCTCTAGATAGCTCGAGGTCAAGTCGTAACAGCAAAGACGGAGGTCCAAGTTGGTGAGATCGGTGAGTCGTTCGTAGCAGTGGGTCTCGATCTCTTCCTTTTGCTCGGCGATGACGTCGAGGGCGCGGTAGCACTGGTCGAGCGAGGGAGAACCAACACCGTCGGGCAACGCGACGTCATGCCCGAGCCAGTCGGTGATCGTCCGGCGCTTCGAGGAGGGAAGGACGAGCCGGTTCGCGACCATCGCCAAGACCGCGTCGGGAACGAGCCGTGCCCGACGCTTCTCACCGGCGGCTTTGAACAGCTCGTCGAGCTGCAGTCGGGAGAAGTACACCGAGACCGCGGCAACACCACCGAAGGCGGGTGCGGACTCGGCGCTCAATGGTGAAGCACCGATTCGCCCGAGACGGTTCGAGAGCGCGTCGACGATGCGGTCGAGCTCGCCCGAGGCGATGAGCTCGGACTCCTCGCCGAGACGAGCGACGACGCGTTGGCGGACGCGGGGCCCATCGCGAAAGGACTCGACGAGGGTCAAGTAGCGGTAGCTCTTCTTGCCTGCACGGACCGTCGTCGACTTCACGTACACAAGCAGCAGATTACCCGCTTGTAGTTTTCATTTCAAGCATTGATTTGCCACTACAACGGCTCG
>CAWDKZ010000026.1:0-16081 GCA_963803025.1 uncultured Acidimicrobiaceae bacterium | reverse complement strand
GAGAATGGCGTGCGGTGTGCGAGCAGCCGGGACAAGACAAGCCTTTCGTCGGCCCGGCGCTCCCGCCAGCCGGCTACGGTCGGAGTGCGCGCAGGTTGCCAGGGTAGGGCAGTCGATGACGACCGAGGAGGTCTCATGGCAGAGGTGAGTCTGGAGAAGGTGGGCAAGGTCTACCCGAACGGTCTGCCTGCGGTGACCGACCTGGATCTCGACGTGGCCGAGGGAGAGCTCGTCGTCCTCGTCGGACCGTCCGGGTCCGGCAAGTCGACCGCGTTACGGATGGTCGCGGGCTTGGAGGACATCACCTCCGGCACCCTGCGTCTCGGGGGCGAGGTCGTAAACGAGATGTCCCCCAAGGACCGCAACGTGGCGATGGTGTTCCAGAACTACGCCCTCTATCCCCACATGACGGTGGCCGAGAACATCGGCTTCGCCCTGAAGCTGCGCAAGGTGCCGAAGGCCGAGATCAGGGCCAAGGTGCGCGACGCCGCCGAGATGCTCGGCCTCTCGGAGTACCTGAGGAGCAAGCCCGCCCAGCTCTCCGGCGGCCAGCGCCAGCGCGTCGCCATGGGCCGGGCGATCGTGCGCGAGCCGTCGGTGTTCCTGATGGACGAGCCGCTCTCCAACCTCGACGCCAAGATGCGGGTCCAGATGCGGGCCGAGATCTCCCGCATCCAGCGCCGGGTCGGCGTGGCGACCCTCTACGTCACCCACGACCAGGTCGAGGCGATGACGATGGGCGACCGGGTCGCGGTGCTGCACATGGGCCGGCTCCAGCAGTGCGGCTCGCCCCAGTCCCTCTACGACCACCCGGACAACCTCTTCGTCGCCGCATTCATCGGCTCCCCGGCCATGAACCTCTACGACGGTGTCGTCGCCCCCGAGGCCGACGAGGTGCGGCTCGGGGCGCAGTCCCTGGCCCTCAGCGAGCACGCCCTGGCGGCCCGGCCGGCGCTGCGCGGCTATCGGAACCGCAAGGTCGTCGTCGGCGTCCGGCCCGAGGAGCTCGCCGACGCCGCCCTGGGGCCGCCGCCCGTGCCGGGGACCACGCTGGCAGCCGACGTGGAGCTCGTGGAGTCGCTCGGCAACGAGCTGCAGGTGCATTTCCTGATCGACGCCGAGCGCGCCCGTTCCGAGGACTCCGCCGCAGCGATCGCGGCCTCGGAGCTCGGCGGTCCGTCGATGCTCCGCCCCGCGGGGACGACGTCTGAGGGCGTGGCGCGCGTCGCGCCCCGCTCTGAGCTCAAAGCCGGCTCCCGTGCCACCTTCGCCGTCGACACCGAGCGGTTGCACTTCTTCGACCCCGACAGCGGGTCGGCCATCTGGAACTGACCTCCCCGGACGACGAACGCCCTCGACGTCCAGGCAGTCGGCCGGGCGTTTGTCGCCAATGCCGGAGACTTCCTCCCTTCGTTGGGTCCACGGCGAATGACTGATCCGGACCCTTCGCGCCGGTGGCCCTATGGGGAGCTCAGGTCGGCTGATCTCTTGGCGAGAAGATCTGCGACAGTGGAGCTGACGGCCACGACGGATCGCTGCGAGTAATGAGCACTGGGGCCGGCGAGTTCCACGGTGAAGTTGGTGCGCAGGTTGGCCGCGGACGACCCGGTGGCGAAGCGGAACTCGCCCGGCTCGACGACGAAGTCCATGTCCTCGTGGTAGAAAGCGAGGCGGCTCGGGTCGATGCGGAAGGTGACCTGCTTCGCGCCCCGGGGCTCCAGGGCCACCCGGGCGAAGCCGAGCAACTGGAGCTCCGGCCGTGCCACCGAGGCGACCAGGTCCGTCACGTAGAGCTGGACGACCTCCTCCCCGGGTCGCGGGCCGGTGTTAGCCACCACGACGCTGGCGGCGATGGGCGAACGCGTGTCGCTGGCGGTGACCGCTAGGTCCTTGTGCTCGAACGTCGTATAGCTGAGCCCGTGGCCGAAGGGGAACAGGGGTGTCTGCGGGCAGTCGGTGTAGTCGCCGTAAAACATCGACTTGGCCCCGCCGGATCGGTGGCCGTAGTAGCGGGGCACCTGGCCGGTTGCCCGGGGCAGGCTGACCGGCAACCGGCCGGTCGGCTCCGCCCTGCCAAAGAGCACGTCGGCGAGGGCGTTGCCCCCTTGCTCGCCCAAGGGCCAGGCGACGAGCAGTGCGACGGCCTTGTCGACGACGCCGGTGAGGACGTGGGCCCGACCGCTCATCACCACCACGACCGTCGGCGTACCTGTCTTGGCGACCGCGACTACCAGCCTCTCCTGGGAGCCGGTCAGACGGAGGTCCGTCGCGTCGCGCGCCTCGCCCACGGTTGCCCCTCGTTGGAGGCCAGAGCGGCCGCCGACCACGAGCACGGCCACCTCAGACTTCGCGGCCGCCTCGACGGCGGAGGCAAGGCCGCGTTCGTCGCCGTCGCCCCTCCTCTCGGCCTCACCGCCGTGAAGGTGTTCTGGGCCACGATCGCGGGCGTGCTGCTGGTCCTGGTCTGCAACACCAACCGGGGCATCCACTCGACAACCCTGCATACCGTGGTTGAGGGTGTGCCTTGGGCGATACCGATCATCTTCGGTGTGTTGCTGATGGCGAGCTTCGAGCTCGGTCGTACCCGCTTCGGCCGTTACGTGTACTCCATTGGCGGTAACGCAGAAGCGGCGCGGCGAGCTGGCATCAACCTGGTGTGGATCCGGACCATCGCGTTCGCCCTATCTGGGCTGATGGCCGGAATTGCGGGGATCATCTATACGTCCTGGCTGGGCTCGATCGCAACTGACATCGATGGGGGTACGTACGTGCTCTACGCGGTGGCGGCCGCGGTCATCGGGGGCGCGAGTCTCTACGGCGGCCGAGGCAAACCGCTGCACGCCCTCCTGGGCGCTCTCGTTATCGCCGCAATCGCCAACGGTTTGGCTTTGATTGGTGCCAGCGCGTCAGCCACCTTCATGGTGACAGCCCTGGTTCTCATCGTTGCGATCACCGTCGACTCGGTTGCTCGCCGTGGTCAGGGAGCGAGTGCGCGCGCCAAGGTCTAACCGGGAATTTGACGTGCTCATGCGCACGTAGACTGGCGCCACTTTGTCGGCCTGAGACGAGAGTCGGATGGGAACGTGTTCCGTGGCCCCGGGAGGTCGATGTCGCTCTTGTCGGCTTCACTCACGACCTTCGGTGGGATGACTTCGATCCGAGCACGAAGAGGCTCAGCGAGACACCATTGGAGTCCTTGGCGGATCTCCGGGGGTTCGTGGACTCGTGCGAATCGCTCGTAGCGGATGGTCTTGAGGACGGGGCGTCTGAGCTGCTGAGGCTGGCTGGGAGACTCTTTGCTCACTCTTGGCTCGACGCTGACTTCCTGAGCGTGTGTGCGGTCGTGAGCCTCCAGGCGATCGAGACGCTGTTCCGATGGATGTATCCCGGGGAGGAGAGGGTTCCGTTTGCCGTGCTCGTCACGCGAGTCGAGAAGGAAGAGATCCTTCCGCTTGGGATCATCTCAATCGTCAGAGGAAGCCTTGACCTCCGGAATGACATGTCGCATCCGCTCACCGTGGCTCTCTGGAAGCCAGCGCACACTGCACTGCTCTTGCAAACCGCCCACCGGCTGCACTCGGTGCTGTCTCGTCGCGCCCGCTGAGTGGATCAGGCCCCTGCGCGGACGCGTTCCGCTGGCCGGGGTTGAGACCTCAGGTGTCCCGGTGTCGGCCCTCATCGTTCGCCGAGTTGGCGCTCGCTACTAGCCAGCCCTGTAAGAAATTCGCTACACTTTTCTTACATGGAGGAGGACCTAGTGGGGACAGCTGAGACCATTCGGCGTCGTGTAAATAGCGCTCCATCTGGGACTTTCTTCTGCACGTCAGACTTCGATGGCCCTCGGTCGGCGGTGCTGACCGCACTGTCGCGCCTGTATGCCGACGGGGAGTTGGTCAGGGTCCGCAACGGGCTCTACTGGAAGGGAGTCAATTCTCGGTTCGGGAAGGGTCGGCCTGACAGTGCTGCGGCGGCTGCCGCGCTCACCGGTGGACGTGGTGTGGGACCGACGGGTTGGTCTGCGACACAAGCCCTCGGCCTGTCGACTCAAGTTCCTCCGGTGGCTGAGTTGGCCGTGACGGGTCGATCGCCAAAGCTCGATGGGGTGCGTTTCCACACGAGGGGCAACGTCGCTCGGCGAGACCTGTCGTACCTGGAGGTGGCGGTGCTCGAGGCCTTGCGTGAGTTCCCCCGCTACGCCGAGGTCGACATCGCCGAGCTGGTCAGCAAAGTCGACGCCCTCGATCTGAATCGCGAGATCAATATGAAGAAGATCGAGAAAGTCGCCGCGGCAGAGCGGTCCCCGCGCTTGAGGGAGAACCTCGACGCTGTTCGGCGCATTCGCGAGCGCGTCGCTGCCTGACCGATGACGCTGCTCCGGGCTTCGCCCAACGACTTGTTCGCCCTTGCTGGAGCCGCGGCCGAATACCTGGGGATCCCGCAGGCGGCCTTTGTTGAGAAGGACTACTGGGTTGTCGAGCTGCTCCGCAGTGTTATGCGGCCCCCGAAACTCGATCCGATCAATGGTCGTCCCTGCTCAGCTCGGGCCCTTCTCAAGGGCGGGACGAGTCTCTCGAAGGCCTTCGGGATCATCGAACGCTTTTCGGAAGACGTTGACATCCTCATCGTCCACGAGGGTCTCGGCCAAAATGCCCGTGAGAACCGGGTGCTTCGACCTATCTGTGATCGGGCGCGCGTCGCTCTCGGGTTGACCGAAAGTGACGTCTTGTTGGCTGAGCACACGACCGGTACCGCTCGAAATGTCCACTACCTCTACCCAGTGCAGATCTCTTCGGCAGTCATCGCCCCGATGGTGCGATTGGAGATGGGCATCCGAGGGGGCACCCTCCCAGGGACCATCCGCAGCCAGGTGCGTTCGTACATCTCTGCGTACGTCGAGTCAGCTGGGATAGACGCGGACTTCGGTGAGCTCGCCCTGGTCGATGTCGAACTGATTGCTCCGGTTCGCACGCTCGCAGAGAAGCTCGCGTTGCTGCACCACGCGGCGACCACGGCGGTGAATGGGGACCCCAGATCGCTCGAGAGGGCCGGCCGTCACTTCGGCGACATCGCTCGTCTCCTGAGCGATGGGTCAGTCCTGGAGGCCCTCGGCGAAGAGGGCAGCTCGATCCAGAAGCTCGCTATCGACGTGGAGAGCTGGAGCGCAAACTCGGGCTGGCCGTACACACCGCGGCCGGCTGACGGCTACGGAATGAGTGTCGCCTTCGACCGCGCCAGTGCAGTACGCGCGATCGCTGAGTCGAGCTATCGCGATGCGACTGGACTGATGTGGGGAACGATCCCAACCTTCAGGGAGTGCCTTGATGTCGTTGAGGCGAACGCAGCGCTCCTCTAAACGTCTAGGGACCTGATTCAGGGACGACACCGCGAAACTGAACCGCCGCAGGAAGGTGTCAGGTCAGACGACGAGTGGGAAGAGCCCGGTGACGGGAGACTTTCACGCCGGGATCCGTGGGAGCCGGGGGCTGCAATGCCCCCGGTCACCCGACCGACAGCGGCGGCTACGTCGGGAATCTGAATGCCTTCTGGTTCGCAATACCGCGGAGCACGCCACCGACGCGAAGGCCTTCGCCATCGTGATCGGGGTCGTCGTCAAGGTCCTCGTCCTCAGCGTCGTCGCCGACATCGCCTTGGTGGTCTTGGTCTTCTTCGTCGTCTTCTTGTTCGCCTGCATCCGCGGCACCGTGCTGCTGCTGCTGACCTGATGACGCCTCGGCCGGATTCATGTGACCCACCGCTTTGCGTCGGGGCGCCAGGTGCCGGCGGCGGTGGCGCTGAGAAGTGGATCAAGACACGGCTGGACGATGGCGAGCGCGTCGTCGATCGTTGCCGCTACGGGCAGCACCGAGCGTCGAGCCTCCGCTGCATAGCCGCGTTCCTACAGATCTCGATCCGGGACGTCGAACCGGGAAGGCAGATCGACGTTCCTTCGAGCGGCTTCCGAGACCAGCGCGTGCCGGGTCGACTTCGCATCCAACTCGGCACCTACGACGATGGCGACGAGGTCGATGAGGTCCTTGTAGCGAGTCGACGGCTGCAGTCGAGGACCGTACTGTTGGAACGTGGCAACAACCTTGTCCGCGACGTGGTCGCAGAGCGGGTATGCCAAATAGCCGTGTTGCTCTACGTCGGGGATGACGAGCCGCGCCATGGGAGGCACCGCCTCCGGCGCACCAGTCATGCGCATATCGGCCCCGACGAGGTCGACGTGGAACTCGGCCCATGCCGTGACACCGACATAGGCCGCAACGGGGAGTCGCACCCCAGTCTGCTCTTCGCCGATGATCCGTGCTGGCCCGATCTCGAATCGGAACCAATCACCGATGTCGCGCCCCGTCGCCTGCCGCAGGTCTGCCTCTGCGGTTTCAGAGGCCGCAGCACGGTAGACATCGACGTCGATGGTCGCCCGCATGCCGAGATCGCGAGCGAGCAGGGCGGTCGCTCCCTTGACCACCCAGCCGTCGTCGACGAGATACAGCCGCTCCAGCAGCCGGTCGTAGGCGATCTGGCGCTGGAGCTGCTCGAGCGACCATCTGCCCTCGGCTGCGAGTGCCTTGAGGCGATCTGTGAGGGCTCGACGGAAGGCGGAGGGATCGGCGTAGCCGCGGCCTTCGGTCACGGTCGCTGTCCGCCTATCTTGGTGCCGCTGGCTTCAGTCAGCCATCGGGGGGTGTCGGGATCTCCGACAAGATCCAGCAGCCACCGCAGTGTCGCCAGTCCGTCTCCACGCCGGAAGCCGAGCAGCCCGGCGTGGGGCGCAAGGGAGCTGGCGATGGTGCGCGGGTAGTCGTGCCCGGCTCGGATGGCATCGGCTACCACCTGGGCGATGGCCTCGGGGTCCTCGCGGTCGACGACAAAGTCGGCCGCGATCCGGGAAGGTCGGGTGACCGGCATCCCGCGGAGCGTGATCCACTCGGCTTCCGTCAGCCGACCGACGTGGAGGCGAACGTCGGTCCGGCGCGACTGCCGCCGCACTGGCAGAGTGAATTCGTGGCGGTCGGCAGGCAGGTGGCCGATGCCGTAGAGTGCCGCCGCTGATCGGTGCGACGCCACCCCTTGCCGGGGCGTTCTCTCCCATGCCGGTAGCTCCGGCGCCAGTTGTAACCAGGCAGCGCGAAGCTCGGTGTGGTCCGCTGGTGGTGCGCCCGCCAGTCGGTAAACACCGTGCGCCACCCGGTCCAACACCCCGTTGCTGGCGAGGCGGGTCATGGTTGCCGGCGATACGCCCGCCCGCTCGGCCTGTCGGCGCGTGACCAGTCCCCACTGCTCTTCGGCGATGGCACTCAGCCGTCCAAACGTCATCGTGAATAGCATATCTGCATAATAGCTCAGATATGAGCGATTATGCATCATCACTTGCTATTACGACCGTAGAACAGCTCAATAGTGAGCGAGAACGAAGCACCTCGAAGACGAGCGCCCCGCTCCGCCAAGAAGATCAGGTCTGCGGTGGGGTGCCGGACCAACGACGATTGTTGACCGGCCGGAGCGCGTCGCTCTCAGGGAGACTGGCCAAGATGAGGTCATGACAGACGAGCAAGCCGGCGCCAACGAGCTTGCACGACGGGTGGCGGAGCTCGAGGCCGAGAATCGGCGGCTACGCAGCCTCATCGGCCTCGACCACGAGAGTCGTGCCGCTCCGACTCCCACTTGGGAGCCGACCCTGTTCGGCGACGGAGGGCCGATCTCGGCACACCGCGTCACCCAAGCCTCTTCGCCTCAGCACAAGGTGGGGCTGTTCAGGTCGTTGTTCCGAGGGCGGGATGACGTGCATGCGCTGCGATGGGAGAACACGCGGACTGGCAAGTCAGGCTGGGGCCCGGCGGTCAAAGGCGGGTGGGCGAACAGCCGCCGGCCGGATCGCGAGTTGCTGCCTTTCACCGACGAAGTGCTCGTCGAACATCTGACTGGCAGGAGCAGCGTCGGCGTGTATCCGCTGTTGCCGGACGAGACGTGTTTCCTTCTGGCGTGCGACTTCGACGGATCCGGATGGATCCTCGACGCTCTCGCTTACCTGGATGCGGCAAGAGCAGCCGGAATACCGGCAGTCCTTGAGCGTTCGCGATCGGTCGCCGGCGGGCGCCGTCCGGGCTTCCTCGTCGAGTTCCCCTCGCCCGAGGCCGGCACGAGACGTACTCGACAAGTTTGATTTCTCGGTGCAGATCGAGACGGGGTAGGGGCTCCGCATCGGGGACACCGTCGCCCAGGCCGAAAGGATCTACGGCGACGCGTTCCGCACCTCTGCTGCTCAGGGCGGCTCCTGGGCCGTGGGAACCACACAGCCGCACGTCTACGGGTACCTCCTGTCCCCGCCGCGCGTCGGGCCGGGCGACAGAATCGCCGGGATAGCCGCGGGACGCGTCGGATGCCCGGCAATGACCTCCTGACAGTCGCGCAGACCCCGAGTTCCCTGGCTTCGGACGCGCGGCGTGTCCGACCCCGGGGGATGACCTCACTTTCATTATCCGTGGGTTATCATTCAGGTAATGAAAGTGTCGATTCCTCTCCTCGCTCCCCTGTTCCGCTCGGAGGTGCAGGGCAAGCTCCTTGCCGCTCTTTTCGCCGACCCGGAAAAGGAGTACTCGATCACGAGGCTCGCCGACTGGGTCGGCACGTCGGGACCCACCGCGACGCGCGAGATCAACCGAGCGGAGGGGGCACGAATCGTCACGAGTCGACGAGTCGGCAAGACGCGCCTCGTCCGCGCGGACACGGCGAACCCCCTCTATCGTCCCTACAGCGAGATCGTGCTCGCCACCTACGGCGCACCCGAGGTTGTCCGCCAGGAGTTCGAAGCCATTCCCGGCGTTTCTCACCTGTACCTGTTCGGCTCCTTCGCTGCCCGGTACATGGGCGAGGAGGGTCCCGCACCGAACGACTTGGACGTGCTCGTCGTGGGAACGTCGACGCGTAACGAGGTGTACGAGGCGGCGGAACGGGCGGAAAAGCGTGTCGGGATTCCCGTGAACCCGACCATCCGTTCCGAGGAGGAGTGGCGGCGCTCGGACGACCCCTTCCTGAAGGAGATCCGCTCACGCGCGCTCGTGTCGCTGGGCGAGGAGCCTGAGCGTTGACTTGGGCGAAGGGGAAGGACCGGATCCAGCAACTCGTCGCTGACGGCGAGCTCCAGCTCGTCGAACCCTCGCCCAAGCTCGCCGATCGACTGACGCAGGAGGCGGACGCACACCTCGTGTCCGCCCGGACGATCAAGGGTGTCGATCGGAACGGTGCGTATCAACTTGCCTACGACGCCGCGAGGAAGGCGTGCTCTGCGTTGCTCGCGGTCCAAGGGATCCGTGCAACGGTGAAGGGGGGACACATCGCGGTTCAAGACGCCGTGATCGAGCAATTTAACGGCCCGAGCAGTTTCGAGTCGTTCAAGAACTTCTGGCGTCTGCGTCGTGGGCGAGCGGACAAGGAGTACCCGGGACCGACCTCTCCGACGACAACCGAGAGCGAACTTGATGCTGCCGTCGCGGAGTCGGACGCGATCGTCGGGGCGTGCCGAAAACTCCTCGATTCAGGGCGCATCGACCGCTTCGTTTGATGCGGCGTTGACTTAGGTGCGTGGGGGCAACGTGTCGACCCATCTCGAGCTGGAGCCGGAAAGATTGACGGCGATTCGCTCGGGGGGAAGGTCGATGGCGTGCGTTTCGCTCGAGTGCGGGTTCCTCACCGGGTGTACGAAAACGTCGGAATCGGTGTACGGATTCGATCGGAATGGGTGTACGGAATGGCTCGGAATCCGCACGCCGGGTAAACCGCAAGTCAATGCGGTGCATCGGGCGCAACCGATCGCGTTCTTGAGCCTCCCCCGGTACCCCGGTCAGGGTGTCCGGGCTGGTGGATCAGGCTCCGTCGGAGTCCGACCGTGCCAGACGCTTGGCTTGCCGTCCCGTCTTTAGCAACGCTCCCAGAGTCTCCGCAGCGTCTCGATCGGACTCCTCGACGAAATGCGCGTAAACACCGAGCGTCGTTGCCGCGTTGGCATGACCAAGTCGCCCGCTTACGTTCCGCACTGGAACTCCGGCTGCCAGCAGACGTGTTGCAGCAAAGTGGCGAAGGTCGTGAAGGCGCACCGTTTTCAGACCCGCCCGATTTCTGACGCGGATGAAGGCCTTGGTGACGTCATTCGGAGCCCACGGCCGTAGACCGTCGGGATCGCGAGAAAGATGTGTGCCTCTTTGTCTAGTCCCACTCCACACGCCAAAGCGCGGGTAGCCATCCTCCGCTGTTGTGCACGCAGTGTCGCCACGGTGTCTGGATCGAGGGCGATTCGGCGAGACGCGTGCGTCTTGGTGTCCTTCTCGACCAGCACGCTCTTCGCCCCCTCGACCACGTTACGGCTGATGGTCATCGTGGCAGTCGTGAGGTCGACGTCCTGCCACCGCAGGCCGCAGAGTTCGCCACGACGGGCACCGGTCGTGGCCGCGAGGTGGAGGAAGCAGCCGAAGTCCGGGTCGTTCTCGGTGGCCACCTCGATCAGGTGGACGACGTCCGCCGATTGAGGCGGCGCCAACTGTGAGGCCCGCAGCCGAGGTGGCGACGCCAGCGCCGCCGGGTTGGTGGCGATCCAGCCCCACCGGACCCCTTGACCGAGCGCTCGTCGGACAATGGCGTGGACCTGTCGGACGGTCGCTGCCGAGAGTGGCTTGCCGTCCTGGCCGCCCATGTTGCGAAGCTGGACGTAGAAGCGGTCCAGTTGGGCCGTGCGCAGCCGCGCCAGCGGCACCCTGTCGAGCGTCCGCGTGACGTAGGTCTTGACGATCCATTCGTAGCCACGGGTCGTCGTCGGCGACAGGTCACGGCTCGCCAATGCCAGCCACTCCCGGATGAGGTCCCCGACCGTCGTGTCCTGCGCGGCCTGACCGCCGCCGGACACCTCCGTCACGAAGCGGGAGAGCGCCTCTTCGGCCTCACGCTTGCCGCCCCGGAATGTGCGCGTCAGGTACTTCTGCCGGTTGGTAAGTGGGTCGATGCCGGCGTATGCCCGCAATTCCCAGGCGTTTCCACGCTTGCGCAGGTGACCACGCATGACGCCTCCCGGAGACGTCGCTGCTACTGACCTTCAGAAGCAGGTACTGGGCCAGCAGTAGCATCCAGTAGCAACACCAACCGCGATTCCAGGTCGGCGAGTCAAGAGCTGACCTTCTACCAGGGATTACTCAGCGCGCTCGGAGGGACTCGAACCCCCAACCTTCTGATCCGTAGTCAGATGCTCTATCCAATTGGGCTACGAGCGCAGATCGTCCTGCGGGCGCCTTCGTGCGTCGCGACCACATCACGTCGTGGATCCTCGATACTACCCGGGCCCTCGTCCCCGCTGAGGGGCCCGGGGAGCTGGACCTGGTACGGTCCGACTTCGTGGTCGGTCCTGCCGCCGCCGACGGCGTTCCACGGCCGAAAACGGCGCGAGAGCTCGCCTCGAGCGCGATCAGGCTCGGCCTCGGGAACTACCGCGTGCTGATCAGCGCGACTGCCGTCGTTCTTGTCCCGACGTTCGTCGTGGGAGGCGCCGCGCTTGCGTACTGGCGGGCGAAGAGCGTGACGAATCTGAACTCGACGGGTTCGGCGCGCACAGCTGAAGTGGCCGGTATCGCGGTGTTCGTCTTGGGGAACCTTCTCGCACAAGCGGCCGGCGTGCACGCCGCGACGAACCTGGCCGCGGCCCGGGTGGCGGACTGGCGTCAGTCCCTCCGTGTCGCCGTCACCCGGGCCGGACCGGTCGTGGCGGTCGGCGTCACCGTCGGCGTGCTCTCTGGCCTCGGATTGCTGCTGTTCATCCTCCCGGGCGTCTATCTCTGGTTCACGTGGCTCGTCGCGATGCCCGTCGTCGTTCTCGAACGACGCACGGGCCGGATGGCACTGGCTCGATCGTCGTATCTCGTCCGGGGACGATGGTGGTCTGTCTTCGGCGGTTACCTGTTGGTGGAACTCTTCCTGCTGCTCTGGACGGTCGTCGTGACCGTGATCGTGGGGGCCGTCTTTCACGCTTCTGCGACGAGTCAGGTCGTCGCCGAGCAGCTCGCCTCGGTATTCGTCGAGCTCGCCTTCGCCCCGGTGGTCGTGGCGTTCGTCGCGGTGACCTATCTCGATCTCCGACTACGGAAGGAGGGGTTCTCACCGGTCGGGCTCGACCGAGAATCGGATTCGGAGCCCGATCGTGCCGGCGAAGGGTCGCCGCCGGACCGAGTCTGGTGGGGCAGCGGTCCCGTAGGCGGCGCGTCGCCGTGGCAGGCACCGGCGAGTCCGCCCTCACAACCGTCGACCGGACCTTGGTGGCCGTCCGGAACCCCGCGCGAGGCTGTCGCCTCGGAGAAGGGTCCAGAGAGGCCGCCGGGTTGGCCGGCCGTTTCCCCGAAACCGCCGGCCCCAGGCCAGTCGGCACGCCCCCAAGACGACCATCCGACGCCGCGAGCCGCCCCCGTGCCGCCCGACGATGACTCTGGAACGACCGAGGATTCGCGGTGACGGCGATGGTCGGACCGATCCTTGTGCTGGATGCGACGGCGAGACCGCAGCGGGCCAGTTGATGGCAGCAAGCGAATCGCGCGCCTACTGGGATGAAGCGGCGAGGCGCAACGCCGCGTGGTACGTGGCCACGGGCCACGTCCGAGAATCGCAGGACTTCTTTTCGCAAGGCGCCACCGAGACCGACAGCTTCTTGGAGTTCTGCGGGATCGAGCCCCGATCGTGTGCGGTCGTCCTGGAGATCGGCTGCGGCGTCGGTCGCATGACGCGTCGGCTGGCTGAACTGTTCGGGAGCGTGATCGCCGTCGATGTGAGCGAGGAGATGCTGCAGCGGTGCCGCGACAACCTCGCGACGTTCTCCAACGTCGCCTACCAGTTGGTCGACGGGAACGGGTCCTTGGGTGGAATCGCCGACGGCGAGGTCGACGTCGTGTTCTCCTACATCACCTTCCAGCACGTCCCGACCGGCGCCGCGCAGTTGCGCTACTTCGACGAATGCGCCCGCGTCCTGCGCGACGGGGGGAAGTTGGCCGTCCAGATCCGTTCCTCGGCCCCAGTCGCTGTCGCCCTCAGCTACGCGGGATACTTCGTGCACGTCGCGCAGGGCCGGCGGACCCTGCACCGTTCCTGGCGTGGCTCGAGGGTCAAGGCTTCCGCTGTCGTGGCGCGCCTGCGAGCGCGCGGGGTGACCGCGACGGTCCGTTCTTGGCCGCACCGTGCCCGCTGGAGCCCGACGCAACGGTGGGTGGCAGGCACGAAAGGCTGAAGAGAGCGAGCACCTCGGATCTCGCCACCGTCATGTTGCGAAGAGGCAGGTGCGACGCCGCGCGATGGAGGCGAACCGTGCCTCGCGAGCTCGCAAGTGCGGAGAGGGACCTAGGGGTGGGGTCTTTGTGGAGCGATGCGTGGAGGGCGCGAGAGCCCGAACAACGACGCGATCGCAGTGGCGGCCGAAGGTTTCGGGGAGACCCGAAGCGGTTTTCACGGACGTGAAGCGGGTATTTCGCTGAACGAGCTTAGGGAAGTTCAACAATCGTGGGCAGCTTCTCAACGCGGGATCGATCGAACACTCTAGAGAGGCCATACAGAATTCGACGCACGCGTCGAGGCGACGTCTGCTCAAGTCGAGTCCAAGGACTCCCTCGCAACGCTTTTCCACCTTGCTAAGCCCCCTGAGCACTCGGCGACCCCTGCGCCTCGCAGCGCAGGACGGTGGAGCAAGGTGTCGGTCATCAACCGAACGCGCGTCGCGCAATTGACTCGGCATGCGCTGTGCTGATGTGAGCTCTCTACATCCTGAGGTCATCATGACGGCGAAGACCCCATCTGAACAGCACTTTCACATCTGCGGAGAGGGAGGGATTTGAACCCTCGGACCCAGTTTCCCAGGTCAACTCATTAGCAGTGAGTCCGATTCGGCCGCTCTCGCACCTCTCCGGAAGTGTGTCTCGCTCGGGCCAGCGCTTCGACCACGAGGACGGGTGCAAGGGTAGCCAAGTTGGGTCCGTGCGGCCGGTAGTCGTGGGCTTATCCACAGCAAGAGCGGGTATCGTCGGCAGCCGCAGGTCGAAAGTGACGGCTGACCGGGATGCGAGGAGACCCGTTGTCGAGATCGGCTAGGACGTCTGACGTCTTGGATTGTCCGACGACGGGATCCGGCGGCGCGCCCTCTGGCCGCGTGGCGCGCCGATCGGCGTGCGCGGTCGGCTGCCTGACCCTGGTCGCCGCGGCGACCGTGCTCGTCGCTCCGACCTCGGGAGCGTCACGTGCCCCGGACCGGGTGAGGCCTTCGATGAATTCGCTCGTCGTCGTGGGCGGCGTGCCGAGCCGGCCATTTGGGGCCCGCCGTTCAGGGTCGCTTGCCTCGTCGCGGGTGATTTCGCTCGGCGTCGCGTTGCGGCCGCGCGACTCCGCAGCGCTCAGCGCCTTCGCCCAAGCCGTCTCGATGCCTGGCTCGTCGCTCTACCACCGCTATCTCACGCCGAGGACGTTCGCGGCGGACTTCGGTCCCACCGTGGCGAGCACTGCAGTGGTGGAGCGGGCGCTGCGGGAATCACGACTGCGTGTCGGGACCGTCTCGGCGAACGGTCTCATCGTCCCGGTGACCGGAACCGTCGGTGAGGTCGACGCCGCGTTCCACACCCGCCTGGTCGCCTACCGGCTCGCGAGCGGCATGGAGGGTTGGGCGCCGTCGACGGCACCGCGCTTGCCCGCGCGGATGGCGCACGCGATCTCGGCAGTACTGGGCCTCGACAACCTCGTCGTGCCGCATTCGATGATGGTGCGCGCCCGCAACGAGCGCTCTGCTGCCAGCTCGGCCGCGAGCGGGCGCCGCGCGAACCCGCACGATCCGGCGGCGCCCACGGCGTGCGCGGCGGCGACCGCGAACGCTCTGGTCAACCACGGCTGGACCGAAGACGAGATCGCGCAGGCCTACGGACTGACCGGGCTCTATGCCGCTGGCGGTCTTGGAGGGGGCCAGACGATCGGGGTGCTCGAGCTCGAGCCCTTCCTCCGCAGCGACATCTCCGCATTTGACGAGTGCTTCTTCGGTCCTGACCACACCACCGTGATCCGGACGATCCCGGTCGACGGGTTCGACCTGCAGGGTTCGGGGACCGGCGAGGCCGTCCTCGACCTCGAGATGCTCGCCGCGCTCGCGCCGGAGGCGCAGCTCGACGTCTACGAGGCACCGAACACGTCGTTCGGACCGGTTGACGCCCTCAATGCGATGGTGAGTGCCGACCAGGCGAACATCCTGTCGACGAGCTGGGGCGCGTGCGAGACGTCGTTGCAGGTCTCCGCGCCGGGCACCCAGCAGATCGAGAACGACATCTTCGAGGAGGCCGCGGCGCAGGGGCAGACGGTGTTCGCGTCGTCCGGCGACACGGGATCGGACGACTGCGCGGGGACGCAGTTCTCGTCCACGGAGCCCGTGTCGCCTTACCTTTCCCTCGATGATCCGGCCTCCCAGCCGTACGTCGTCGCGGTCGGAGGGACTTCGCTCCAGTCCGACACGCCGCCGCTGGGCGGTGCCGCCGAGCGTGTCTGGAACGACGGCGCGTCGGGAGGCGGCACCGGAGGCGGGGTGTCGGACTCCTGGCCGAGTCCGGTCTGGCAGGCGGAGTCCGGTGTTCCGGGCATCGGGAACGCCGTGGATCGCCTCGTTCCGGACGTGAGCTCGGACGCCGACGAGGAGCGGGGTGTCACCTTCTACAGCGTCAGCTTCGAGTTTCCGACGAGCTTGTCGGGCTCGCCGTGGTCGACGATCGGCGGGACGTCGATCGCCGCGCCGACGTGGGCCGCGATCGTCGCGGACATCGCGTCGTCGGGCGGCGCCTGCAGCACGCTTCCCGTGACGGCGGGTGGGTACGACCTCGGCTTCGTCGCCCCCGAGCTCTACGCGGTCGCCGCTTCGAGCTACTCGACGTCGTTCAACGACATCACGATCGGCAACAACGACGTGTTCGACCTGGGACTCGGCTACGACGCTGGCCCGGGTTACGACCTCGCCTCCGGCCTCGGCTCTCCGATCGTCACCGACCCCTCGGGCAGCGGTGGACTGGCGTCCGGGCTGTGCGCCGTCGCGACC
>CAWDKZ010000025.1:0-38841 GCA_963803025.1 uncultured Acidimicrobiaceae bacterium | reverse complement strand
AGAAGGCGCCTCGCGAGGCTGGTGCGAGCAGTCGATCCGGAAATACCCATCGCCAGCAGTGTAGGGTAAGTGACGATGATGCGACAGTACTTCCCCGCACATTTAGCTGGAAAGTCGGCCAGTAATGCTGCATGAGTTAGTGAAGTTGACACGACTACGCCATTCCTGTACCGTGTGAGGCGTGGAAGCGCCCGAGATCCTGGCCCGATCGGATTTCACCTACCGGCCCGAGGACGGCTCGGGACCGTGGCGTGTCCGTCTTACGATGGCGCTCGTCGACGGCCACCCCGCGGTCGTCGCCGTCGAGATGTTCGGGGTCGATCCCAGGCACGTCGCTGCCGAACTCCCGAATGCTCCCGAACGCGTCCTTTGGCCCGCTGACCTTCCGGCGTTCACCGCGCCGATCTCGGCGACCGATGTTCGCCTGCCGCTCGCCCGGTTGCGTGAGGCGTGGGAGCGCGAGACCTACCGGCGGGCGGTTCACGTTCGCGATGTCGACTCGTGGAAGATGACGGCGACGGCCCGCGCCTACGCGGCTCGAATCGTCGAACTGTTCGACGACGCGCCGTCACCCGGAGGTCGGCCCCCGAAGTACGGCCGGGCGCACTTCGAGAAGGTCGCCGCGCTGTACAACTTCGCCGACTCGACTGGTCGCGACCCGACTCGCTACGTCGTCGCTGAGTGGAAACGGCGAGAGGGAATCAAGATCGGCTACTCGACAGCTCAGAAGTGGATCGCCCGGTGCCGCCGCGACTTCGATCCGCCCCTGCTCCCCCCAACGGGGCGGGGCAAGGTCGTGTCCGGCGAGCCGGGTCGAAAGAGAGGGGAGCGATCGTGAGAGGTTTCATCCGAGAGCGCGGGTCGAGTTTCACCGCCTATTGGGAGACGAAAGATCCGGCGACGGGGGCACGGCGCCAGCACTCCCGGGGCGGGTTCGCGACGAAGGCGAAGGCGCAGCATCACTTGAACGTCGTCGTCGGCAAGGTGACGACGGGGGAGTGGCGGGCAGACCAGCCGATCACGGTACGGGAGCTGCTCGTCGCCCATTGGCTACCGGCGCAGCGGGCCCGTGAGCTACGGCCGGCGACCCTCGCGCAGTACGAGGGCGTGGTCGAGCATTGGATCGTGCCCCGGCTCGGCGGAACGAAAGTCGCCGCACTCACGCCGGGAGCGGTCGTCGAGTTCATGGCCGCGCTGCGATCGGAGCCGAGCGCGAAGGGTCGCAAGGGACTGTCGGCGCGTTCGACGCAGCTGGCGGTCGGCGTGCTGAAGGCCGCGTGCGCCTGGGCCGTGCAGGCGGAGATGATCGGCCGGAATCCGATCGCCAGCGTCCGCCGTCCTCGTGCCGAGGGTCAGGCGATGCGCGTGTGGACGAGCGGCGAGGCGCGGGCCTTTCTTGACGCGACGAGCGGCGATCGACTCGCCTTCGCCTGGGCGCTACTGCTCACCCGGGGACTCCGCCGCGGCGAACTGTGCGGGCTCAGATGGTCGGCGATCGACCTCGACGCCGGGACGTTGCGGGTCGAGTCGACACTGATAACGGTCGAGGGCCAGGCGGTCGCGTCGCGGCCGAAAACGACGGCGGGCCTCCGTTCGATCCCCCTCGACGCGCAACTCGTCGCCCTGCTCCGGGCGCACCGGAAGCGCCAGCGCGCCGAGCAGCTCGCGGCTGGGCCCGCGTACGAGGCGAGCGGCTACCTGCTCGCCGACGACCTCGGGCACCCGTACCACCCGGACACGATCTCGGGCTGGTTCGAGGCGAAGGTCGCCGAGACGGGCCTGCCACGCATTCGCTTGCACGACTGTCGCCACACGGCGGCGAGCCTCATGCTCGCTTCAGGCGTCGCGGTGAAGGTCGTCTCGGAGATCCTCGGGCACGCGTCGCCGACGATCACGCTCTCGGTCTACGCGCACGTCATGCCGGGCATGGCGGAGTCGGCTGGCGCGGCGCTCTCGGCGAGCCTGCTCGGATGATGAGCCCGAATCCGGAGGTCACCTCGTCGACCGCTGAGAGGCGGCGGCCTGATCGTTTGGCATCTCGGCCTCGGGGAAGGTCAGTCGCACGCTGTACCTCCGTCCATAGCGATCGTTAAGTTGGATTCGGCACTTCATTGGTCCCGAGTGAGGCTTATCTACGATCGGCTCCGGCATGAACGCGTGGAGAAAAATCCTGCCGCACTGATCACCGCGCAGCTCATAAACACCCGCGCCGCTCCCCAACGACATCGGCGGCGGTCCAAACGTCGCCCTGATCCCTTTAGAACGAAGGGCTCGCTGAGTCGGGATGATCGAGCCGTTGACTACTGCGTTCACGCGCTCCCCGTCGTTCGTCACGAGTAGCACCCCCTGCCAGGTGACTCGCCGCGCTCCCTTCGCATCGGCGTACCAGCCCCAGAAGTGAGGGAACGGTCCGGGATGGGCGATGCGGAGTCGGCTTCGCGGCCTCCCCGCCGCGCGCCGCCAGAGCGCGACCACCCGAACGCGCACCGGGCGAAGACAGCAGCCGACGACCGCGACGGCGATGGGCACCACGATCGCGAGAATCACGGCCCTCCCGCTGACATTTCGCTGACATTGGGGCCTGGCACCCGCCCGGTCCTTAGATGGAAAGTGCCTCTGAACTGGCCCTACGGGGTGCGCCCCGAGGGACTCGAACCCTCAACCTGCGGATTAAGAGTCCGTTGCTCTACCATATTGAGCTAGAGGCGCGTGTCGAGCATGATATCGGCTCCCATAGCGCTCTAGGGAAGTCCCGTTGTCGGTCACACGGCGGTTTGGGGTGACCGAGGGGACTTGAACCCCCGACCTCCAGGGCCACAACCTGGCGCTCTAACCAACTGAGCTACGGCCACCATCGTCGCGTCGAGATGACGTCACGCGATCTCCAGACAGCATTGCACACGGGTTGCGAGCGAGGGGTCCGGAGCCGGGCGCACCGGCTTCGTATCAGTCCTCGCGGCAGATGCAGAATTCGTTGCCTTCGGGGTCGCTCATGACCTGCCACCAGCCACCTGCCGCGCCGGAAAGAGGCGCGCCGATCCGAGTCGCGCCGAGCGCGAGGAGCTCTCTTATCTTCGCGTCGGGGTCTGAGAGGTAGAGGTCGAGATGAACGCGGTTCTTCACGTGCTTGTCCTCGGGGACGCGTTGAAAGTAGACGACGGGCGAGCTGGTATCCGGTGGAACGAGGTCCAGGTAGACGCCGTCGTCGTCGAACTCGCCGATCCCGAAGCCGAGGGCAGCGGCCCAGAAGGGCGCCAGGGCCTCCGGGTCACGCGAGTCGATGCCGATCTGAATTCGCGGGTGCAAGTTCCCACCTCCCTCGGGCGAACGGTGGCAGGGTATATGGGAGTCGGTCCGACCGGCAATGCGCCGGCGGATGTAGCGCGCGAGTCCAGGGCCCCCGTAGCTCAGCCGGACAGAGCAGCTGCCTTCTAAGCAGTTGGTCGCAGGTTCGAATCCTGCCGGGGGCGCTCTGAAGATCGCGATCCCGCGGTCGACCCAGCTCACGGACAGTCCGCGACGTCGTCGAATAGCGTGTCGGGGGTCATCCGGGTAGCCACGGCACAGCGCGCGGGGGAGCGAACGATGCATCGACGAGGGATTGTCCTGCTGGTACCTCTGACACTCTTGCTGACGGCGGCCGGAGGCCGCGCCGTGACTCGTCACAGTGAGTCTGCCGAGCAGTACGTGAAGGCCGCGGCAAAGGCACTCGGATCGGCGAGGTCGGTGCGGATCTCTGGTTCGATCAGCACGTCCGGAGTCGAGCACGTCGATCTCGTGCTCTTTGCGAACGGTGATCTCGCAGGAGACGTCACCGTAGATGGAGAGGTCATGCAGGTCAGGGTCGTGAACGGAACGGACTACTTTCAGGCTCCGGCCGCTTACTGGGAGAAGGTGAGCAAGCTCCCGACGGCCACGGCCAAGAAGCTCGCCCGCTACTGGGTGAGTACACCGAATTCCGGCTCGTCCGGTTTCGGGACCAGCCTCGACATCAAACCACTCGCGGCACAGCTCGGAGCAGCGCCCGGGTTGTCAATCGTCGGACATGAGACGGTTGACGGGCGGGCTGCCGTGGGAGTCAAGTCCTCTCGTGGGGGCGTGCTCTGGATCGCGACGTCCGGCACGCCGTACCCGATCGAAGAGGTCGAACCGGGGAGCGGCGGTGGCAGTCTGACGTTCAGCGGTTGGAACAGCTTCGGCTTGCCGACGCCGCCGAAGCAAGCTGTCGCGCTCTCGTCGTTCGGTTCCTGACGGGCACGCCTCCTCTCGTCGCGCCACAAGATGGGCGATGGGTGCACAGCGCCCTACTGTCGCTAGCCGATATTCGGCCCGCGCCTCGGCGGCCCGGTGACTCGTCGGCTCAACTCACGTCCGTCACTGTCGGGGAGGACCACGTCACCTCCACGATGTTCGAGTAGCCGTACGAATACGAGTGTTTCGACGAGATCCAGCTCCGGAAAAAGAGCGACGCGCTGCCGATGCCCGCCGGGACAAAGCCGCGCACGCGGAAGGTTGCGACGCCCTGGTCATCGGTCAGCGCGGTCACGGTGCCTCTGGTGGTCGGCGCTCCGTTGATCGAAGCCGTCGCCCGCAACCGACCGCCTTCGCCTCCGGCCGACTGTCTCATTGCTACGGGGATGCCGACGATCGACAACGGAACGCCGGCAGCGTTTTCGATCTGCACCTCGAAGATGATGGTGTGCCCGGTCGGGATCGGCGCGATCACCTTGCGCGGCGTGAGCACGATGCGCCGGTGCACCGCCTGGAACACCTGACTTGTCGAGATGGCATCGGGAGACGCCGAAACGGCCGATACGACGAAGTACGCCGTCACAGCCAGGTTCGCCTGTGGGTTCGGCGAGCGCAGCGCATAAACCGCGGTCTCGCCGCCGAGGAGGACCACCGGGCCCGATTCGACCGCCCAGTAGGGGCTCAACTGACCGTTCGTATCGAGGGCGAAGTGCGGACGCACGGGACCAGCCGTCCGATTCGTGACCCGAACGGAGACTTTCCAGACGCCCTGCAGTGCCGACTCGACATTCACGGACTGGATGCGCAGCTGCAGGGGAGATGTCGCGCTCAACGCCAGACCGAGGAACGCCAGCGTCGGGGCGAAGAGCGCCGTCGCCAGGACGACCTGGAGACTCTTGCGGCGCGGCGGCCACCAGGGCAAGGGCGCTGGATCCGGCTCGGGTCCCGGAACAACGACAGCAGCAATCCACAACGGCGCGATCTCGAGCCAGTAGCCGTCCAGAGCGCGGGTGCTCACGAAGTACAACAGGCCGGCCAGGATGACCCCCGCTCGCCATAGACCGCGGAACCAGACGACGTAGGCGACGAGAAAAGCCGCCAGGAGGGCCATCGCGGACCGGGAGTACCAGTCGAGGTTCCCGCCCCCGAGACCGAGGACAAGCGTGAGGTCGATGAGACCCTGACCGCGGGGAATGGCGTGCTGCACGAGTGGGGTGATCACGCCGCTCCACCAGGCGTTCGCTCCCCAAACGATGAACGGGAAGTTGACGATGCCGAAGGCCGCGAGCGCGACGGATGCGAAGCGCGCCGTGAGACGCGCTGAACCAAGGTTGCCCAGCCTGCGGGACCCGGCTCGCCAGATCCCGAGGATGAGAAAGAGCGCCATGACCCAGACGATCTGTTCGATCGCGCACGCGAGCCCGAGGCACACCGCGCGGCCGAGGTCGCTCCTCGAGAGGTGCCCATCCTTGCCGATGTCGGTCCACTTCCAGACCGCGATGACCGCGAACGGCAGGAGCATCGTGTAGAAAGAACCCCCCATCTCGAATCCGAACAGGAGCGGAAGTTCGAAGACGACGATTACCGCCAGCGGGCGGAGTCGGCCGGGGAGTATCGCGAACAGAACGGCCGCGGCAGCGCACTGGAAGAACACCGCCGCGACCGAGACAGACTGCAGACCGTTGGTCAACCAGTAGAAGGGCACGTTGAGCAGCAGCGGCAACGAGGGATAGTCGTAGGCCGCGGAGATCGATCCGTTCGTGAGTGCCGTGGGAACGGGTGGCGGACCGTACAGCTGCAATCCCGGGGCCATCGAGTGGGTGAAAGGGTCCAATCCCTTGAGGAGGAGGCGCGTGCCGTACTGGACGAACGCGCCCTCGTCAATGCCGAATCCGTGGCGGGCAAGGACGTACGTCGCCGTCTCGGCAGCAGTGAGAGCGATGGCCACGCCGAGCACCGCCAGCATCACCCCGTTGAGCGCCCGTGCCGATCGAACACTGCACGAAGCCACGACGAGACCGAGCGCGAACGCGAAGCCCAGAGGAGAGATCTGCGCCCTCCAAGGGGAACCCACCCCGACACCGAAGTTGTTTGCAGCGAGGATGAGCAGACCGAGCGCCGCTACGACGCAGAGGGCGCGTTGGACGATGTCGGGCGCGTCGGCTACGGAGTTCCGGAGGTGGCGCGGACCATGGCCTACCTTGTTCGCTGGGAGCGGTTCGTCGGTGATTCCGGCTCCGTGCAAGGCAAAGGAAGTCAAATCAACCTCGCCAACTGTCCACTCCCAGCCGTGTCTTGAGCTGCAACCGTCTTCCTGTGAGCTCCACCGACAACGTGCCATTCCGCCGGGTTCGAAGGGACCGTCCCCTTCCCGGATCGCCCAGCCTCGACGAGAGCACGGACCTCGGCCGGCTGCTTTTCGCCGACGAGGATAGTTGAAGCCCAGGGTCGGAGTCCTGAGCGTCGCCGGGGGCGGGGCGGGGCGGACCGAGTTGTTCGGCTGCTTCGCCCGGGCTCGCGATCAGACCGTCGGGGCAAACGCCGATCGAGTAAGTAGTGGGGCCATGGCAGCCACGAATCCGTTGGACCGTGGTCGTCAGCAACTCTCATCGACGCAGGGTCGTAGCGAGAGGACAGACCCGAGGTGCTCGAACTCGACTCACTTGCTCGGATCGCTTCGACACCGAGTAGCTCGGAGCTTGTCGTTCCTCGCTAGGTTTGCACGCGGTTCGAACGGTGAACCGGCGCGGTCCGGAACGGACGGGGAGGCTTCTCATGCAGCTGGGCATGGTCGGTCTGGGGCGCATGGGCTCGAACATGGTGCGGCGCCTCATGCGGAGCGGTCACGAGTGCATTGTCTACGACGTCAGCGAGGCCGCCGTGGACGCGCTCGCGTCGCAGGGGGCAACCTCGTCTTCGTCACTCGAGGATCTCGTGGCGAAGCTCTCGCCGCCGAGGGGAATCTGGATGATGGTGCCCGCAGCCGTGACCGGTTCGACCGTGGAAGCGCTGGGTGGCCTCGTCGCGGCTGATGACGCGCTCATCGACGGAGGGAATTCCTACTACCGGGACGACATCGACCGGGCACATAGGTTTGCCGGTCGTGGCGTCCACTATGTGGACGTCGGGACGAGCGGCGGGGTCTGGGGCCTCGAGCGAGGCTACTGCTTGATGATCGGCGGTGAACAAGACGTTGTCGCTCGTTTCGCGCCGATCTTCTCCTCGCTCGCCCCCGGGGTGGCAGCGGCTCCCCGGACGCCTGGTCGATCAGCGGAACCGAGTCCGGCCGAACAGGGTTGGCTCCACTGCGGGCCGAACGGCGCCGGCCACTTCGTGAAGATGGTGCACAACGGCATCGAGTACGCGCTCATGGCCGCGTACGCCGAGGGTCTCAACATCCTGCAGAACGCGGACGCGGGCGACGCGGCCCGCACCGCCGATGCCGAGACCGCGCCACTCCGGGACCCGAAGTACTACCGGTTCGCCTTCAACCTCCCGGATGTGGCCGAGGTGTGGCGCCGGGGCAGCGTCGTCGCGTCCTGGCTGCTCGACCTCACCGCGCAGGCACTCCTGGCCAACCCGGACCTCGCCCAGTTCGCAGGGCGGGTCTCGGACTCCGGAGAGGGCCGCTGGACGAGTCTCGCGGCCATCGACGAGGGCGTGCCCGCCCCGCTGCTCACCTCGGCCCTCTACGCCAGGTTCGGCTCCCAGGGCGCGGCCGCCTTCGCCGACAAGGTCCAGTCGGCGCAGCGGAACGCCTTCGGTGGCCATGAGGAGAAACAACAGTGACCGAAGCGATCCGGGCAACGACCACCGCTGCGTGGAGGAAACTCACGGAGCAGTACAGCAGGGACCGTGACACGCTCCTGCGGACGTTCTTCGCGGCCGATCCGGACCGCGGCCGTCGGATGACGCTCGAGGCGGGCGATCTGTACCTCGATTACTCCAAGCACCGGCTCGCGCCAGGGACCCTCGACACGCTCATCGCTCTCGCCGCGAGCGTCGGCGTCGAGCAGTGGCGCGACGCGATGTTCTCCGGGGAGCACATCAACACGACCGAGGACCGCGCCGTCCTGCACGTCGCTCTGCGGATGCCGCCCGGCGCGCACTTGCGAGTCGACGGTCAAGATGTCGTCACCGACGTTCATCGGGTCCTCGCACGGATGGGGGAAGTCTCCGACAGAATCCGCTCCGGCGCCTGGACCGGGGCAACGGGCCGGCCGATCCGGTCCGTCGTCAACATCGGGATCGGTGGGTCGGACCTCGGTCCTGCGATGGCCTACGAGGCGCTGCGGGACGATGCCGATGGGCGGATCACCTGCCGGTTCGTGTCGAACATCGATCCCATCGACCTCTGGGACAAGACCCACGACCTCAATCCCGCCGAGACGCTCTTTGTTGTGTGCTCGAAGACCTTCACGACGCTCGAAACCCTCACGAACGCCCGTGCCGCGAAGTCGTGGCTCCTCTCACAGCTCGGGGTCGGTGAGGAGGCCGTCGTGAACCATTTCGTCGCGGTGTCGACTAACACGGATGCCGTCGCCGCCTTCGGGATCGATCCCGCGAACATGCTCGAGTTCTGGGACTGGGTTGGAGGGCGTTACTCATTCGATTCGGCGATCGGTTTCTCCCTCATGATCGCCATCGGCCGGGCGCGGTTCGCAGAGATGCTACGCGGATTCCGCACGATGGACGAGCACTTCTGTTCAGCGCCTCTGGCGGCGAACATGCCGGTCATCCTCGGCATCCTGAACCTCTGGTACGACAACTTCTTCGCGGCTGAGACCCACGCGGTCCTCCCGTACTCGCAGCGCCTCGCTCTCTTCCCGGCTTACCTCCAGCAGCTGACCATGGAGTCGAACGGCAAGTCGGTGCGGCGCGACGGTGCCGTGGTGGACGTCCAGTCCGGCGAGATCTACTGGGGCGCGCCCGGGACCAACGGCCAGCACGCCTTCTATCAGCTGCTCCACCAAGGGCGGAAACTCGTGCCCGCCGACTTCATCGGGTTCGCCAACTCGACACGCGAATCCGGGGACCGGCACGACCTGCTGATGGCGAACTGTTTTGCGCAGAGCGCCGCGCTCGCGTTCGGCAGGACGGCGGAGGAACTCCTCGCGGAAGGCGTTCCCGGCGAGTTGATCGCCCACAAGGTGATGCCCGGCAACCGCCCGAGTTCCACGATCCTCGCGCCCAGGCTCACTCCGTCGGTCCTCGGACAGCTCGTTGCGCTATACGAGCACGCGGTTTTTGTCGAGGGCATCGTCTGGGGCATCGACTCGTTCGACCAGTGGGGCGTCGAGCTCGGCAAGGTGATGGCGGCAGACCTTGCCCCCGCGCTCGCGCCGGAGGCGAAGGCGGACCTCACGGCCATGGACAGCTCGACGGCGGGGCTCGTTGAGTACTTCCGGGCACGAAGGGGCGGCTCCTAAAAGAAGAAACGCAGGAGCGTGTCTTACGTTGACACGACCGGAGATCTGGCCGACAAGTTCCTCCGCCGGCGCCAGATGCGGGGACGCTGCCCATCGCACGTCAGGGCGTGACCACGCGCGGCCAGACCCGCGCCCGACGAACCGGGTGGGAGGGGACCGTCTTGGGAGTATCCGACGGAAGGCTTCAACGGTCGAAGTCGTTCCCGACCGCGAGCCCGGATCCCAGGAGGGCTCCCGGAGGAGCGTTCTCGAGCTGGGACCGAGTCGACGCGATCGCCGCCTTCGCGCGGTCGACGTCGAAGGCGCGCGCCTTCTCAACCGACCGGCACGCCTCTTCCACGGCGGCCAGGAACGGCGACGGTCTGCGCCGGGACGTGCGGCTCGCGTAGGTGCGTTCGCGGGACCACGAGCAGTACAGGTCCTGCGTGGCGCGGCTTAGCGCGACATAGAGGAGGCGACGTTCCTCTTCCCACGCCGCAGACGTCCGCGCGTGCACGATCGGCACGAGACCATCCTCGATACCAGTCACGAAGACGAGGCGCCACTCCAGGCCTTTCGCGTGGTGAAAAGTAAGCAGGTCAACCCCGTCGGCCGAGTCCGCCTGCAGGTCGTCTCGGAGCGCTTGGCGGAGGAATGTGAGAAAGCCGCTCGCCGAGGGGGTCGCGTCGAGGGCGACGTAGTCCGCGCCGATACGCGCGAGCACCGCGAGCTCAAGTTCCCGCTCGCCTTCGGTCCCGTCGTGGGCGGTGTCGGATCCCTCGGCAGCGATCTCGTGATCCCGGACTGCGTCGAGGGCAAGATCGTCGAGCCAGGTTTCAAAACCGTCGCGTCCGACCCTGCCCTCGAGGTGATCAAGTGCTTCACGGACGGTGGGTCGCGCGAGGAATGCGTCGCCAACGCTGCCCCGGAAAGGAACTCCGGCTGCGGCGAGCGCCGCCTCGAACAGGACGAGCTGGGCGTTCGTCCGGGCGAGGATGGCACACGATGACCACGGTGATCCCGGGGGGTGACGGCGTCGCAGCGCGGCGGCGACGCCCGCCGCCTCGGCGATGTCGGAGGGGTACGCGATCACGCGTGGGGACATTCCGTCCGGTCCCGCGGCTACCTGCGGTGAATCCCCGGGCGCGAGGGCCGCAGACGCGACCGCGACGACCTGGGGCGTCGAACGGTAGTTCGTTACCAGCTCAATCACGGTCGCACCGGGGTAGCGTTCGGTGAAGGTCGTGACGGCGCTCGGATCAGCACCGTTCCAGCCGTAGATGGCCTGGCATGGGTCGCCCACCGCGAACAGGTCCTCGCGGGAACCGAGCCAGGTGTCAAGCAGTCGCAACTGCGCCGGGTTGGCGTCCTGGAGCTCGTCGACGAAGAGGTGCTGGAACCGCCAGTGCTGCACCGCGGCGAATGCCGGGTCCGAGGCGATGTCCTCGACGAGGCGATCGAGCAAATCCTCGAAGTCAACAAGCCGAAGATGGCGCTTTTCCTGTTCGTAGCGCGTGTACCACTCGGCGACCTCGGTCAGATCGGCGAGCGGGACGCGGCCCGCCACCTGTGCCTGTGCGACGTAGCGACCCGGCGGGATTAATCTCGCCTTGGCCCATTCGATCTCCCCGGCCAGCGACGCGAGGAGTTCGCGCCGACCACCTGGGCGTGTTCGACGGGACCGAGCCGCCAGCGAGGCGGGAAGCAGCCTGGCGAGCAAGCGAGCCTTCGAGTCGAGCACCGTAGGGGGATCGCGGCCCTCGTCGAGGGCCCGCATACGGAGTTGGGCCAGCGCGACGGCGTGGAACGTGCCTGCGGTCACCGGTGAGGGAAGACCGAGATCCCGCAGGCGCGCCCGCAGCTCGCCCGCGGCTTTCCGTGTGAAAGTCAGCGCGAGCGTATGAGCGGGAGCCGCTTCGCCATTGAGCACTCTCCAGGCGATACGTCGCGTGAGAACGCGGGTCTTGCCGGACCCAGCGCCGGCGACTACGAGGAGCGGTACCGCGCGCGTTGTGATCGCGCCACGCTGGCGTTCATCGCATCCGGCGAGAACGTGGCGCAGCCCGGGATTGAGGGTCACCGGTCAGGACGGTACTCGCCAGCTGTGGTGTTCCGCCTAACGACACACGCGATTGGGCGGCTGAGCACGGCGAACCGCCGGTGGGGTCGCCGTGATGACCCAAATGACATGTCGGATGAACGCCGCCGGCGACGCAGTGGAGCTCCTCCACATCATGCGCGTGTGAGATCCCGAGATCGTTGATGCCGTCTGCGAAGCGGTCAGTCACGGCTGCCCGAACGAGCCGGTGAGAATCTGCTCGGTTGTCACCGATGACGAGCCTCGCATCGGGTTTGCATGGAGGCGACGCTCATCCGTCTTATGGCGACGCGCGGCTCGGTGGACGTCGAGTGTTGTCGTTCTCCTCTTCGATCGACCTGTGAGTTCCGTGAGCCAGAACGTGCGGTTTTCGGAAAGGAGCTCCTTCCCGAGGCGTTCTGGCGGTGAAGTCTGCCGCGGGTCGTCAAACCTCGGTTAGACCTCTGTTTCGGAAGAACTCACCAATCTTCTCAACCACGTAGTCGAGTTGCTCAACTGTCATTCCTGGGTAGACGCCGAGCCAGAAGGCGCGTTCCATAAGGAGGTCGGTAACGGCCAAGTCTCCGATCACCCGGTACCCCTCCTTGCGGGCGCGCAACTCGTCGAAGCATGGATGTCGCAGGAGGTTTCCGGCGAACAGCATTCGAGTCTGGATCTTGTTGCGCTCGAGGTGACCTACAAGATCGGCTCGCTGGAACGGAACGTCGTCTCGGACGGTCATCAGGAAGCCGAACCAGCTCGGGTCGGAGTGGGGCGTCGCTTCGGTAAATGTTAGGTAAGGAGCAAACGTATCCAGCTCTCTGCGAAGGTACGCATGATTTTGTCGGCGCGCCGTACCAAACGCAGGCAATTTCTCAATCTGGGCAAGACCCACCGCAGCTTGCAGGTCGGTCATTTTCAGGTTGTACCCGAAGTGTGAGTATGTGTATTTGTGGTCGTAACCAAACGGCAACTCGCCAAGGTGGTGTTCGAAACGGAGACCGCACGTATTATCCCTACCAGACTTGCAGTAGCAATCTCGGCCCCAGTCTCGGAGGCTTGCCACGATTGTGTCGAGATCTTCTCGTGAGCTATAGACAGCGCCGCCCTCACCAGTCGTGATGTGGTGGGGTGGATAGAAGCTGCTTGTCGACAAGTCGCCAAAGCTTCCCGTGTACCGCGTCCGCGGCGTTCCATCCAAGTAGGACGAATATGTTGACCCGAGAGCATCGCAATTATCTTCGATGAGATACAGGTCATTTCGCCGACAGAATGCAATCACGGCGTCAATATCGAACGGATTCCCCAAAGTGTGCGCAATCATCACCGCCCGGGTACGAGGACTGAGTGCAGCCTCCAGCTGTGAGACGTCGATGTTGGCGGTCCGAAGGTCGACATCGACGAATACCGGAACTGCACCGAACTGAACGACAGGAGCGACGGTCGTCGGAAAGCCAGCCGCGATCGTGATTACTTCGTCCATCTTCTGCACGCGGGCATCGCCGAGTCGCGGCGAGGTGAGTGCGGAGAAGGCCACAAGGTTGGCCGATGATCCAGAATTGACGAGACGACAGAACCCCACGTCCAGCAACCGACAGAGGGCCCTCTCGAGTGATGCCGCGTAGGGACCATCCGTCAACCAGAAATCGAGGGACGCGCTTACGAGATTGACGACCTCGCGGTCGTCGTAGACCCTTCCGGCGTATCTGACGAGGTCACACCCTGGCTGGAATGGTCCCTTTTCACCCTCGACCGCCTTCACGTAGCGGGAAACGAGTTCCAGAATCTGGACGTGCAGATCCTTGGAGAGGAACGCCCCCGAATCCGAGTGGGGAGTACTCACGTCACGCGCGCGGTGGTTTGTGCACTTCGACCGGTCTGTCGAGGTACTCGGCGATCTGCCAGATCGTAAGTGTCGTGGGATCCATCCCAGCCGCGAGCACTGACCGGTACCAATCAGCGGTCCAGGCGATCGTCTCGTCGAGCTTGAGCCGCGGGGACCAACCGAGGTCAGTGGTCGCCTTGTCACTTACGAGGGTCAGGCGCGGCTGTTCAGGGAGTAATGATGACGGATCAGCCACGGGATCTGGGACCGCCATTCCGGTGGTTCTCCATCGCGCGAGCAGAAGACTGACGACCTCTCCCACGGTCGCGGCGACGTCTGGAGGCGGTCCAAAGTTCCAGGGCACCGCAAAGTGATCGGGATCCGAGAGCAGCGCCCCAGCTAGCTGCAGAAGCCCCGCAGTTGCATCCAGCACGTGCTGCCACGGCCGCACGGCCTCGGAATGACGCATTCGTACCGAAGTTCCTGACTGCAAAGCGCGAACACAGTCGGGGACGATTCGGTTGCGGGCCCAATCACCTCCCCCAATGATGTTGCCAGCTCGGGCTGTCGCGATGCCAACATCGTGTGGCGCGAGAAACGAGCGCCGATAAGCGTTGGTCACAAGTTCAGCCGCTGCCTTGCTCGAGCTGTAAGGATCATCACCGCCGAGCGGATCCTCCTCGGCATGAGCACCAGAACCGACTGCGTAGCACTTGTCACTTGTCATGACGACCACAGCGCGAACGGTTGGAACCCGTCGCGTCGCTTCAAGCAGGTGAGCCGTCCCGATAACGTTCGTCTCCAGCGTCTCGAGCGGGTCTTCGTAGGAGGTGAATACGAGCGGTTGCGCCGCGAGATGGAAGATGACCTCGGGAATGGCGCTCACGACGAGACGCTCAAGCGAGGCAGCGTCACGGATGTCGACCTCATGGGCTTCGACGATGTTGTCGACGACCGGCATCACACCGACATCGGATGGCCTCGGCAGTGAGCAGCCGATCACTTCTGCTCCCGTACGGACCAGCCAGAGCGAGAGCCATGAACCGACAAAGCCGTTGTGGCCGGTGACGAGCACCCTGCGGCCGTTAAAGCTGCGGGCAAGTGATTCGGCGAGCGTTTCCCGCGCCAATGTGGCCATCACCAAGACTTCCAGGGAGCGCGCCCCGAGGACCAGTAGCCTTCAAGCGAAGAACGGTCGCGGACTGTGTCCATGGCATGCCAGAATCCGTCGTGGTGATAGGCGGCTAGTTCGCCCTCCTGGCTTAGGTGCTCCAGCGGCTCGTTCTCCCAAGTGGAAGTGTCCCCGTCGATGTAGTCGAGCACCGCAGGCGTAAGCACAAAGAAGCCACCATTAATCCATGCGTCACCCCCAATAGGCTTCTCCTTGAAGCGCGTTACCTTCGTGCCATCACTCTCAATCGCGCCAAAGCGTGCTGGAGGATGCACGGCGGTGACGGTCGCCTTGGTACCTCGCTGATGATGGAAAGCGACGAGGGCAGTGAGGTCGATGTCACTGACGGCGTCGCCGTACGTCATCGCGAAGTCCTCGTCGTCTAGGTACTGCGATACGCGCTTGATTCGGCCACCGGTCTGGGTCGATTCGCCGGTGTCGACGAGCGTGACCGTCCAAGGTTCGACCACCCGATGGTGAATCTCAGCCTCGCCAGTCTTTAGGTTGAACGTGACGTCCGCATCATGGAGCATGTAATTGGCGAAGTATTCCTTGATGACGTAGCCCTTGTACCCGCAGCAAATGATGAAGTCGCAGAAACCATGCGCGGCGTACATTTTCATAATGTGCCAGAGAATCGGTCTGCCACCGATTTCGACCATCGGTTTGGGCCGGACCGATGTTTCCTCGGACAGCCGTGTTCCCATTCCACCGGCAAGTATCACAACTTTCATCGTTTCACGTTCTTTCTTGCTATCTTGACTGAAGTCCGGCGCCTCAACCGTAGTTGTCGAAGGGCTGGCAGCATTCTGTCAGCCGCTCCACCAGGGGGCGATGAGGTGTCGGCCGCCGGTACGGTCCCGGTGGGCTGGACAGATCCTCTGGCCACGGCCGGGTCGCCTGCGCCGTCGCCTCGCCATGGCCCGTGCTTAGGACGGTTGCTCTTGCCTCAGCCGATCGACGAGATCGAGGAGTTCGGGCTGCGCGCTGTCGAATTTCCTTGCGAAGGCGAAATGCCCCGCATGGGCCTCACGGATGAGGTCGACGGACGTGAGCGGGGCGGGATGAGCCCCTTCCTCCAATTTGAAGTAAGTGGGTCTACAGCCGAGTGCCGCGACATCGAGGAAGCTCGCGACAACGGTGTGCCAGAACGCTTCGTCAGGACAGAAGACGTGAGAGAAGTATCCCGTCAGAGCGTCGTCGTGGCGGGCGATGTACACCGCGCGCTCCGCAGTTGGGCGTGTGAATGACCACCATCCAGATCCCGCATAAAGACCCCTCCCGTTGAGCGCGATTGACGGGTCAATGCGTCGTCCGAACCGGCGGTTCAGTTCGATGGAAGCGTGCACAAATAGTGGGTGAGAATCACGATATCCAGACCCGCTCCATCGACGCTCGAAACGCCACGCGTGCTTGCCCCACGCGGGGTTCGGTGCGGACACGATCTCGAGGTGGTCCACTGGTTCTGCTTGCCATGTCGCGAGCGCACTCGGGGTGAGAATGGGGTAGCACTGCCCACTGAGCAGGGTGCATCTTGTGACGCTCGCGTCGGCGAGCGCGAGCTCGAGCAAGCGGGCAGTTACCTCGACCATGGCCCACGAGTACCAGTCCGGCGTCAACCGTTCAGCAAGGAAGGTCACGGACGGACAACCGACCTTGAAGGGTTCCTCATTGACTTGTGCGTTGATATGGGCATACACAGCGGCGTCCGCGGGCAGTGCGGCTACGAGCCGGTGAAACATGGGGGGATCCCGATGAGCGATGATGAGGTAGGCAGCGGTCATGGAGTCTCCTGTCGAAGACCTTGCACGGGTTTGCAGGCTGCTGTGTCACACGAAGTGTGAATGGTTTGAGGCGCTGACACGGATCCAATGCTATGCGGCTCGCGTGGTGGCGTCTCCGGCGTCGCGCCGTCGGTGCTCTCCGAGGATCTCGCACCGGAGATCCAGCAGACGAAGGAGCACGCTCGGTATCACTTTTGTCCCGCGCCATCCTTTGATTCAGCCGGTCATTGCATCAACTTGTTGAGCAGCGAATGCTGACAGCGAAGCGGAGGTGCAATGAGGAACCTCAGACGATTCACGGGAGCTGCGCGAGCCGAGATCTGGGACCGGATCGCCTCGGGCGTTTCGGTGCTCGCCATCGCGGCTTCGTTCGGTCGATATCGGAGTGCCATCAGGGCGGTGCAGCTGACCACGGGTGGCGCGCGGCCCCGTGAGCGCACACGCTAGAGCCGGTCGCTCAGCCTCGTCGAACAGTTCATGGCCGCTTGGTGCAGTTGCGGCAGGAGCTTCGGCCCCAGATATCGTTGTCGTCGCCACTGGCTGCACCGAGAAGCAGGGGAAGTTCCTCCTGGGGAGCCGCACTCCCATCGTGGCGCCATTTAGGCTCGCGGATTCGGATCCGTTCGAGGTTTTGACCTTGCCGAGAAACATTGCGCCCGAGATCGGACCGCTGGTGCGGCGCATTACGCCATGTGCGCGATGCTGGACGGCCGTGCCTACGATGACCGAGGTGGTTGGGTGAAGGTAGAACGTCTTCCAATTCCCGGGGCCCTGGTTCTGAGGTCGGACCTTCAGCTGGACAGCCGAGGGAGTTTCCAGCGAATCGTGGATCTCGCTGAGATGGAGGCGCTGGGACTCGAGACTCAAGTCGCGCAGATATCGGCAGCGTGCAACGCCGAACGCGGCACCGTGCGCGGACTTCACTACCAAGTCCCACCTGATGAAGAGGCAAAGACCCTCTGGTGCACTTCTGGCAGCGTGTACGACGTGATCGTCGATCTCCGCCGCGATTCTCCTACTTACGGTAAGTGGGCTGGCATCGAGCTTTCTCAAAGAGATCCTGCCGTGCTTCACGTACCGCGTGGCCTCGCGCACGGCTATCAGACGCTTGAGGATCATGCTGAACTGATCTACGTCATCAGCGCTCCCTTTGTCGCAGACAGCGCCCGTTCCCTCCTATGGCGGGATCCGACTCTTCGGATTAACTGGCCACTTCCTGTCACGAGGATCTCCGACCGGGACCGTGAGGCGCCTGCATGGTTGCCCGAGTATTGATCACCAGATCGACTGGGTTCGTTGTGCAACACGTTCTGCGACGGCAGGACATCGACGACCTCGAAGTTGTCGCGCGCCATCTTCGTGTTAACGATCGCGAACCCTGAGGAGCGCGATGTAGGCGCGTGCGCGGAGTCATCCCTCCGATCCGGCTCGGTTGCGTGGCCGCGCACGTTCGAAGACCCGATACAAACACAGAGCGGTCGTCCGGCAGCCATTATCGTCGACAGGGATGCTGAGCGCGTACGTCGGCGGCCAGGTGTTCGGCGAGACGTTCGGAACATCGACGCCCTGGGTACTCGCGCTGCATGGCTGGGCACGTTCACACGCAGATTTCGCTGAGGTTCTCGGCGACACCGAAGAGGAGGGCCCGATCGACGCCATCGCGGTCGACCTCCCTGGCTTTGGTGCGTCCCCCGCACCGGACGCACCGTGGAGCGCCAAGGACTACGCGGCCTTCATCCGACCGTTGCTCGACGAGATGGGCAGTCGGGTTGTCATCGTCGGTCATTCGTTCGGAGGCCGTGTCGCCGTGGAGCTCGCCGCGCTTGCAGAGGACCGTTCGGCAGCACTCGTCTTGACGGGGGTACCACTCGTGCGGGTCGGCCGACGGCGCCACCCGCACATTCGCTACCAGATCGTGCGCACCGTTGCCCGAACGCGCTTTGTCGGTCCAGATCGTCTGGAAAGAGCGCGGGAGCGCCACGGATCACAGGATTATCGAGAGGCGCGCGGCATCATGCGGGCTGTGCTCGTGCGTGTTCTCGCCGAGGATTATCGGTCGACGCTGGCGCGTCTCAGCTGTCCCGTCGAGCTCGTCTGGGGAGAACGGGACACGGCCGTGCCGGTCGAGGTCGCCCGAGAGGCGCTGCCTGCCCTCACCGTCGGCCGGCTGACGGTGCTTCCGGGTGTCGACCACTTCGTGCCGACCGCGGCGCCCGCGGCCTTACGTGCCGCGCTTGTCCTCCACCGGCCGTGACCGCACTTCTCGTCGCGACGATCGCAATCTCGAGCGCGGGGGCGGCGTTGGCAAGCGTGCGCTGGTTGCGGGTCGCGCAACTTGAGCACTACCTGTCGGGATCGTTGCTCCGGTTCACGCGACGTTGGTGGGGCCGTGATCCGCTCCACCTCCTCGCGATCCTGTGCGCGGTCGGGTCGGTGGTCGCCGAGGGTTTTGTGGTCGGAATTGGGATCCTCGGGGCGATCATTGTTGGCGCGGGACCGATCGGTCTCGCACTGCGTGGTCGCACTAAACGCCTCCGATGGACTCGGCGGCTGGCAACGATCGTGACAATTGTCGCCGTGGAGTACGGGACAGCGGTCGGAGCAGCCGCCGCGCTCGGTGGTCTCCGGCTCGCGGCGACGGTGCTCGCTGTCGGGGCCGTTGGCGTGCCAATCGTCCTCGAGATCGCACTGATGGTCGATCGGCCGCTCGAGTGCGTGGTCGCGCGCCGCTACTTGCAGCGAGCGGCCGAAAAGCTGGACCGGGTCGATCCGATCGTCGTCGGGATCACTGGCTCGTATGGTAAGACCTCGACAAAGAGCTACGTGACCCATCTGCTTTCGGGTACCTACCGCGTGGTTGCGAGTCCACGCAGCTTCAACAACCGGGCTGGACTCGCGCGCGCGGTGAACGAGACCCTCGTCGCTGGGACGGAAGTCTTCGTGGCCGAGATGGGTGCGTACGGGCCCGGTGAGATCGCCGCGCTGGTGTCGTGGCTGGCGCCCCGTGTCGCGGCAATCACCGCGATCGGACCCGTCCACCTCGAGCGCTTCCGGTCACTCGACCGCACGCTCGCGGCGAAAAGCGAGATCCTTTCGGGCGCGCAAGCCGCCGTCCTCAACGTCGACGATGAGCGTCTCGCCCAGCTCGCTGATGATCTCGCGGCAGCCGGCCAACGCGTCATCCGCTGTTCGGCCATGGATCGGCGCGGCGACGTCGCGGTGATCCCCAGCACCGGCGGGGCAGAGTTTTACCTGGCCGGCTTGCCCGTTGGCGGTTTCACCCTCGACAACCGCCGGCCGCTGGCCCTGACGAACGTGGCGTGCGCCGCGGGAATCGCTCTCGCTCTGGCGGTACCCGTCACCGAAATTGCCACACGCCTCAGTTCGCTCCCGAGCGTTGATCACCGGTTGCAAGCCGCCACCTCGCCCACGGGCGTTGTCGTCCTCGACGACACCTTCAACGCGAACCCGGCCGGCGTGCGGCTCGCGCTAGCGGCGTTGGAAGCCAACAGCCCACTCGGCACGCGCAAGGTCGTCGTCACCCCGGGAATGGTTGAACTCGGCGCCCGACAGTGGATCGAAAACGAGACGTTCGGCCGCGAAGCGGCAAGTGTCGCCACGGACCTCGTTGTCGTGGGAACGACGAACCGCCGTGCCCTACTGGCTGGAGTGGCGCAAACGGGGCAACCACCCGAACCTGATCACCGGGGGCTCCGAGTGGTCACCGCCGATTCACGGGCGGCGGCGGTCGCCTGGGTACGTCGTGAGCTGCGCGCAGGTGACGTCGTGCTCTACGAGAACGATCTTCCCGATCAGTACCCGTAGGCGAGCTTCCACCTCGCCGGGAGCTGGCTCGAAGGGTCTTCGAGTGTTCCGGGGGGCCGCCTACAATGCCGCGATGGCCGGATCTTCTCTGCGTATCGCCGTGCTGTTCGGAGGACCGTCCCCGGAACACGATGTTTCCATCCTCACCGGCTTGCAGGCCGCGAGGGCTCTCGCCGGCGAAGCCGCGGTCGTGGTAGTACACGCCCTTTACTGGACCAAAGCCGGCAGTTGGCTCGCCGTGGCGGGTTCGCTGGAAGCGAGCGCCTTCGTCGGCGGATCGCCCGAGGCGGGCACACGGGTCGATCTCGTCACGGGACCAGATGGCGGCTTTCGCACACGGACGGCCTGGCGTCGTGCTCACGCCAAGACCCTGGAGACCGATGCCGCGATCGTCTGTTGCCATGGCGGTCCGGGCGAAGATGGCACGCTCCAGGGGATACTCGACTGCGCGCACGTCGCCTACAGCGGACCGAGTGCCGCCTCGGCGGCGCTTGCCATGGACAAGCTCGCGACGACAGGCGTGCTCGCAGCCGCCGGGGTGCCGACGCTGCCACGACTCGCACTGCATGCCGCGATGCCCGAGCCGAGCTTCGCTGGCCCGTACATCGTCAAACCGCGCTTCGGGGGCTCGTCGATCGGGATCGACGTTGTGCGGGACTGGCCGACGGCACTCGCTCGCCTCGGCACGAATGTCCACCTGCGTCAGGGCGCGGTGCTCGAGCCGTACCGCGGCGATCTCTACGACCTGCAGGTTGCGGTGCGGACCTGGCCAGAAACCGTGTTGTCGGCTTTCGAGCGCCCCCTCGGACGCCGCAACGCTGGCGAGATCCTCGAATACGCGGACAAATACGTCGGTGGCGAAGGAATGCTCAGCGCGCCCCGCGAGCTGCCAGCGCCGATCGACCCCGGATTGGAACGCGAGCTGCGCGAGGCCGCGTTCCTGATCGCGCGGGTGCTCGGCGCGCGTGGCGTGAACCGGATCGACTTCCTTTCCGACGGTCGGGCCTTCTACGCCAACGAGGTCAACACGATCCCGGGCTCGCTCGCGCGCCACCTGTTCATCGACCCGCCTCTGCCGTTTGGCGAGCTCCTGCTCGGTCTCGCAACCGAGGCCATAGAGCGGCCGGCAGTCGTCTTCTCGTCGGTGGGCGCAGACGGTTCGGTGCTGCGCGAAGCAGGGAACATCGCGGCGAAGCTTGGGTGACCAGCCCGGAGGGAACCGGCCCGACGTGACCCCGCGCTGAGGGAGGAGCGGTGACGTATCCGCGGCGGCTCATTCATGAGAGCGAAGAGGTCCTGCTCGACGCCCGTCCCCACTGGTGGCAGCTCGTCCGTCCGGCAGTGGTGGCGCTCGCCGCCGCCGGGGGGTGCGCCGCTATCTTCGTCATCTGGTCCGGGGCGCCGAAGTGGTTCAACTGGGTACTCCTCGGGCTTGGGGCGGTCGGCGTCTGCTACTTCCTTGCCCGCCTTGTGCAATGGCGCTCGACCGACCTCGTCGTCACGTCGATGCGCGTCATCTACCGGCGCGGAGTCGTCAGCCGTTCTGGCCGGGAGATCCCGATCTCGAGCGTGCAGGACGTGAGCTACGTCCAGTCCCTCGCCGAGAGGATGATCGGTAAAGGCCAGCTCTCGGTGCAGTCGGCCGGGGTGCGCGGCGAGCAGCCCTTCCGCGACGTCCGGCGGCCCGCCGCCGTGCAGGGGCTTATCGACCGGACGATCGAGGAGTCCCGCCAACGTGACACGACCCACGTCGCCGAGGCGGTTCAGGTCTCGGTATCCGACGAGCTCGAGCATCTCGCCGCGCTGCATCGCCGCGGGGTGATCACGGACCGGGAGTTCGCGTGCCTCAAAGCCGAGCTGACCGGAGACAGCGGTGAGCGAGGGCGCGATGGCGAGCTTGGAGGGATGAACTAGAAGGAACGAGCCGCCCAGGTTCGCCGTGACCGCTCCACGGTAGGCTCCGGCCGTGACGGAGCGCTTCTTTGTCGAGACGCTCGGCTGTCCGAAGAACCAGGTCGACTCAGACAAACTCGCGGGGTCGCTCCTTGCGGAGGGGCTCGAGCCCGCGGCCGCGCTCGGCGACGCGGACCTCGTCGTGGTCAACACGTGTGCCTTCATCGTGTCAGCCCGTGAGGAGTCGATCGAGGCCATCCTCGACGCGTCGAGGGAGCGCCGCGAAGGAGCTCGCCTCGTCGTGACCGGCTGTCTGGCCGCGCGGGCCGGCGCGGCCCTCGCCACGGCGCTGCCCGAAGTGGACTCCGTGGTCGACATCGGGCTTCCCGTGCACGTCAGGGGACCGAGCTGGCGCCCGCGGGGTGAGCGCTCCGTCTCGATTGACTTCCTCGACCTGCCGCGTCCGCCCGCACGCGCCCCTTGGGCCTACGTCAAGGTTGCCGACGGCTGCGACCGCCGATGCGGCTTCTGCGCAATCCCGTTGTTCCGGGGCCCGCAGCGCTCGCGCCCGATGGCAGGGATTCTCGCGGAAATCGACGCGCTCGGCGCGGCGGAGATCGTGCTCGTCGCTCAGGACCTTGCATCCTACGGCCGGGACCTCAGCCAGAACGGGACGCTGATCGACCTCGCCGCCGCCGCCGCCGCCCGCGTCCTGCGCCTGCGCCTGCTCTATCTCTACCCGTCCTCGCTCGATGACCGGCTCGTCGACGCGATCGTCGCGACCGGCGTCCCCTACTTCGACCTCTCGCTGCAGCACGTTTCCCGCCCGCTGCTGCGCCGGATGCGCCGCTTCGGCTCCGCCGAGACCTTCCTGGGGCGGATCGAGAAGATCCGCTCGCGGGCACCGGAGGCGGCGCTGCGCAGCTCGTTCATCCTCGGTTATCCGGGCGAGACCGAGACCGATCATGACGCGCTCCTGGAGTTCCTGCGCGCGGCCGACCTCGACTGGGCTGGGTTCTTCACCTTCTCCGCGGAGGACGGAACCTACGCCACGACACTCAAGGACAACGTTCCCGAGCCCCTCGCGCTCGAGCGCCTCCGGGAGTGCGCCGAACTCCAGGACGCCATCACAGCCCGGAGGCGGCGCGCCCTCGTCGGCGCGGTGACGGACGTTCTCGTCGACCGGGTTGGGATCGGCCGGTCGTACCGCGAGGCGCCGGAAATCGACGGTGTGATCCGCTTGCCCGTATGCTGCGAACCGGGGACCGTATGCCAGGTCCGGATCGACGCCGCGGCGGGACCCGACCTCGAGGGATCGCTCCTTGACGAGGTGCCCGGACACGTACCGCGCCGTGCCGTACCGTCAGGTGCACCTCCGTGACGAAGTCACGCCCGTTGTTCGGGCCCTCAGCGCTGTTGACACCCGCCAACGCCCTCACGTTCGCGCGCTTGGTCGGCGCGCCTGCGCTCGCCGCGTTAACGGTCGAAATCGGCCCGGTGTCGTGGGTTCTCTGGGCTTTGTGGACGGTCTTCTGCTTGTCCGACGGGCTGGACGGGCATCTCGCTCGGCGCCACGGCACGACGCGATCGGGCGCCTTTCTGGACCCCCTCGCCGATAAGTTCCTCGTTCTCGGCGCGCTCAGCGCGTTGAGCGCGATCGGCACGATCGGCGTCGTGCCGGTGGCTCTCATCGGGGCCCGTGAGATCGCCATGAGTGCCTTCCGAGTGACCGCGGGACGCCAGGGGATCTCCGTCCCGGCGCGACCGCTCGCCAAGCTGAAGACCCTGGCGCAAGACCTCGCCGTCGCCGGGGCGTTCTTCCCGCCGATCGGACAGAACCACAGGGGAGTGGTGACCATCGTGCTCTGGGTCGCGGTGGCACTGACGCTCGTCACCGGGTTGGAGTACCTCCTCGACGCCCGGCGTGATCTGCGCGACCGTCTCGCCGCCGGCAAAGCGACGAGCCCGCAGGGAGCGTAGGAGCCGCGTGCGTGCCGAAATCGTCGCCGTCGGCTCTGAGCTGTTGCTCGGCCAGATAACCGACACGAACTCGACCTGGATCGCCGAGCGGCTCGCTGCAGTTGGGGTCGACTGCCATTACCAGACCCGTGTTGGCGACAACGTCGCGCGCATCGCCGAAGTCCTCGAGGTCGCGCTGTTCCGCGCCGACGCGGTCGTCGTCTGCGGAGGACTGGGACCGACACAGGACGACGTCACCCGGGAGGCGATCGCCCAGGTCATGGGGGTCTCGCTCGAGCGCGACGGCGAGGCCCTCGCGCTCGTCGAGCAGGCCTTTCACGCTCGTCACCGGGAGATGTCGCCGAGCAACGAGCGTCAGGCCGAGGTGCCGATCGGAGCCCGGATCATCCCCCAGCGTCTCGGAACGGCCCCCGGGCTGATCTGCCCGCTCGGCGAGCGGGTTATCTTCGCGCTGCCCGGTGTCCCCGACGAAATGAAAGAAATGCTCGAGCGGGCCGTCCTGCCGGAACTCCAGGCGCGCTCGGACACCCGAGGGGCCATCGCAAGCCGGGTGTTGCGCACGTGGGGAATCGGCGAATCGGCCCTCGGCGAGCTGGTCGCGCCACGGCTCGCCGCCCTCGATGCGTTGGGGGAGGGCGCGCCGACGATCGCCTTCCTGGCACGCGGTCTCGAGGGGGTCCAGCTACGCGTGACCGTCAAGGCCGCCAGCTCGGACGCCGCCCGGGCCACCCTCGATCGCGAAGAAAGGGCGCTGCGCGAACTGATCGGCGACAACGTTTTCGGCGTCGATGACGAGACGATCGCGGTTCGCATCGGCGGGTTGTTGACCGCGCGTCAGTGGACGCTCGCAGTCGCCGAGTCCTACACGGGTGGGCTCGTCGCGTCGTGCCTCGTCGCGGCACCGGGTGCGAGCAGGTGGTTTCGGGGCGCCACCGTGACCTACGCGAGCGACGCGAAACGGGACCTCCTCGGCGTTCCGCCGGGTCCCGTGGTCAGCGCAGCAGCGGCGGCCGCGATGGCCGAGGGGGCGCGCCGACTGCTCGACGCGAATGTCGGTCTCGCGACGACGGGCGTCGCCGGGCCGGACACCCGGGAGGGACTGTCGCCCGGGACCGTCTTCTCGGGCATCGCGTTCGCGGGTCGAGGGAGCGACGCGGTCTTGTTCGAGATCGTCGGTGACCGGCAACGGGTGCGGGAACTCGGCACGATGAACACCCTCGACTGGCTGCGCCGGCGACTCGAGACTGACCACTAGTCGCGTTGCGAACCGATTGCGCTCGCCGGACAATCGGCGATGTGTGCGATGACAAAACGACGCAACAATGTCGGGACTACCCTTCGTCCGATAACCCCAAGGAGGACGAGCAAATGACGGATTCCGAAGCGCCTGGGCATTTCGCTGTCGGCGCACGGCCCGGAGCCCCAGGGAAGTTTCGCTGGGAACTGATCTCTGCCACCGGGCAGATCATGGCTTCGGCCACCGGTTTCCCGAGTGAAGACACGGCCTACAGGTCCATCCAATGGCTCAAGGACAACATCGCCTCGTGCCCCACTGAGCACGTCCCTCCGGTGACCAGAAGACGTTTCGGGACCTAAGGCGCATTTGCCACAGACCGTAAGACTGATAAAGTTGTTTCCGACCATGGCCTCAAGGCGAGAGTGATATTGCTCGCCAAGCGCGAAGGGACGGAAACAGGACCCACAGACAGCTTCGGGGTCATAAAACGCCATCCCGGGGATATGCCACATCTGGCACCGGCCATAACAGCAAGCGGAACTTCCGCAGTAGATACAGCGGGGATCACTCATAACTTACACGCTTGTATTTTCGCACCACAGGGATACTGATACACCCATTTGCGACAATGGCCTTATGAGTGAACGGGTAACGATTGCATCGCTGAGCAGGAATATCGCCACCGAGGCCGACGCCTATGCGTGGCTGGAATCGTTGCGTTGGGGCGACAATCCGACATGCGCCCATTGCGGCGGTTCGGATGTCTACCTTCTCGTCCCCAAGAACGGCATCAGCCGCAGGACTCGGACGGGTTCTTTCAGCGAGCGCCGGGTGTGGCAGTGCCGTCCCTGCCGTAAGCAATTCTCGGTGCTGACCAACACGGTCATGCACGGGACGAAGGTGCCGGTGCGGACATGGCTCATGGTCCTGTTCGAGATGTGCGCCAGCAAGAACGGCGTCAGCGCCCGCGAGCTGGAACGGAAATACGGCCTCTGCCCGCGGACGGCCTGGTACGTCGCCCACCGGGTTCGCGAGGCCATGCGGTCCGAAGGTGGGCTGCTTTACGGCAGCATCGTCTCGGACGAGACTTGGATCGGCGGCGACCCTAAGAACCGGCACAAGAACGAGCGCCGGGCTGACGGTCGCCATCGCCACGCGCTGAACAAGACCCCCGTGATCTCGCTCATCTGCCGTGAGACCGGCGAGGTGCGGTCCAAGGTCGTCGCCAACGTCACCGGCGATTCGATCTACTCGGCGATCAAGCCGAACGTGTCGATGCGCTACAGCCACCTCCAGACCGACGAGGCCCGCGGCTACTCCAGCGTGAGTTGGCTGTTCGGACAGCACACGCAGGTCAACCACCTGCGTGGCGAGTACGTCGCGGCTAACGGCGCGAGCACGAACCCAGCTGAGGGCTACTTTGCCCAGCTCAAGCGGTCCCTCGATGGGACGCACCACCACGTCAGCCGCGAGCACCTGGAGCGGTACGTGACTGAATTTGATTTCCGCTACACGACGCGGAAGCTGAGCGACCCCGAGCGGATGCGGTTGCTGGTCGGCCAGGTCGCCAAGCGGCTGACCTACAAGATGACTACGACTCCCGCTCCGGCCGGTCCTGGTCCTCAGACTCTTCCCTGGTAGTCGGCTTCGGCTTGCCTCTGAGCAGGCGGCGCAACACGTCCTCGGGTTTAAGGGGATGGAGCGAGAAGTGTTCGTCCAGGTCGGCGCGTCGTTTGCGCTCGGCACGTGCCATGCAGCTAACCCTATCGAAGCGACCATCAGTCAAGTGCCCACAGGTATCTAACAACCTTGCGAATCTTGCGCCGCGCCCGCCATCGCCACTTAAGGATCACAACGCCGTCGGCCCCTATCCGCGTTCGCATTGTCTTAGAACGCCTAAATTGGCTCCGCAGGCTTGGCGATTGCCATCTCACCTGGTAGCGGCCCTGGCGCGGGACCCCTCTCCCTGGTTGACAGAATTCATCGGGGAAAAACGTCAGTAAACAGTTATCCAGTGTGGGAACTGGGTCCCGACAACGCACCCATTGGCTTCTCGAAAAGCGTCTCCAAGTCCGGACTTCACAGGTGAACGGAATTCCTTCAAGAACCTTCCAGCCGTGAGGCCCACTAGCTACGCGTTTTGGTGCGGCAAGCTCAATGGTTGTTGCAGGACGCGGATCTTCACGAGACAGGAGCACCATGCGGTAGCCGGTTATCCGCCACGCGTACTCGACTTCGTGATTCCACCGCCGACGTCGATATCCGCGACGCAGGTTTTTCACAACAATGTGCAACCTGAGCAAACCGCAAACGGCAATAAACATTGTGATAGCCGCGGCGCCAAGAACGACCTGTAAGACCCAGGTGAGATGAGGCTGCACCGTCACGAGCACAAGAACGGACAGAGATGCCATCAGTAGCGTCGCCAAGGCAATGACGCGCTCTGCCCTTCCCACGGAGCCGAGCTTACGAACTCGACTTCAGCCACGGCGGGTCACCGCCGACCAGGCGCGACGCGCTGGCGTTTTGTCAGCGCACACATCGCCGGACAATCCACCATCGAACATGCGTTCGCAACTACACTGATGCAAGTTCCAGTGAGAGCGCATGGCGTTTCGGCAGGGTGCGGTTCTGGCGATACAGCGAGGCCGTAGCCTGCGGGTCCGCCTGGCGGATGGTCCGGCGACGTGAGTGATGGAAAGTGAGGGGCGATGGAGCGGGACAAGGCACTCGACGCAGCGCTCGGCCAGATCGAAAAGCAGTTCGGGAAGGGCTCAGTGATGCGGATGGGCGAGAGCCTCACGCTGGGCATCGAGACGATTTCGACCGGTGCCATGTCGCTCGATCTCGCACTCGGTGTCGGGGGTCTGCCGCGTGGTCGCATCGTCGAGGTCTTCGGCCCCGAGTCGTCTGGCAAATCGACCCTCGCCCTCCATGTCGTCGCAGAGGCGCAACGCAACGGTGGCGTCTGCGCCTACATCGACGCCGAACACGCCCTCGACCCCGTCTACGCCAAGGCGATCGGTGTCGACATCGATGAACTCCTCATCTCGCAGCCGGACAACGGTGAGCAGGCGCTCGAGATCGCTGAGATGTTGATCCGCTCCGGCGCGATCGACGTCCTCGTCATCGACTCGGTGGCCGCGTTGACCCCGCGCGGAGATCGAAGGCGAGATGGGGGACTCGCACGTCGGGCTGCAGGCCCGCCTGATGTCCCAGGCGCTGCGCAAGCTCACTGCGACCTTGAACAAGTCCGACACGATCGCCCTGTTCATCAACCAGCTGCGCGAGAAGATCGGCGTGATCTACGGCTCGCCCGAGGTGACCCCAGGAGGCCGGGCATTGAAGTTCTACGCCTCGGTGCGTCTCGACATCCGACGTGTCGAATCGATCAAGAACGGCACCGAGATCATCGGGAGCCGGACGCGGGTGAAGGTCGTGAAGAACAAGTGTGCGCCTCCCTTCCGCTCCGCGGAGTTCGACATCATGTACGGACAGGGAATCAGCCGCGAAGGCTCCATTCTCGACGTTGCAGTCGATCTCGGAATTGTGAAAAAGTCCGGCGCCTGGTTCACCTACGAGGGCGAACAGCTCGGTCAGGGCCGGGAGAACGCGAAGCAGTTCCTGCGGCAGAGCCCGGAACTCGTCGTCGAACTCGACGAGCGGATCCGCAAGATGGTTGCAACCGTGGCCGCGGACGTCCCGCTTGGCACGGGCGTCGGTGATGACGAGCCCATCTCACTCGAGAGCTGAGGCCGACCCTCAGCGGGGGATCGAGGTGTGTTTGAACTCGTTGAGATCGGGATGATCGACAAGGAGTTCGAGAACGCGATCGATCGTCGCCCGCGCTAGTTCATTGTCGCCACGCGGCCGGGTCATCAGCCGGACGAACACCGCCTGATCGTCGACGATGAACGTCGGCACGCCGAAAACGGCGTGGCCTTGTACCGCGGTTTCGTGTTCCTGGCGGAATAGCTCGAAAGGCCAGCCGGACGCGAGCTCGGTGAAGACGGCAACGTCGTCGATGCCGGCGTGTGCCAGCGCGGAGCGAACAACCTTCTCGTCACGGAGATCCCCGCCCTCGTCGTGGCGCGCGGCGAAAAGCGCCCGGTGCGCCGCAGGGAAGAGATCCGCGTACCGCTCGCGCACGACGATTCCCGCCGCGATGGCCAGCAGCTGGTCGCGGGCTGTCGGATCCTCCCAGACCGGCTTCTCCCCCTCGGCGACGTGGACCTGACTGAGCGAGAACGCGACGAACTGGACGCGGTAGTCGGCACCGCCGGACAACGCGGCAAGAACGTGCTCGTGCGCATTCCGCGCGAACGGACACCGATAGTCAAAGTTGATGGAGAACCTTCGCCCTGTCGCAGTCATCGCCACGCTCCAATCGAATCGCCGCTAGTGCCCGGATCCTAGGTTGCCCTATCCCGTCTAATCGTGACGATATGGCGGATACCATCGGTTCGTGCCCGAGATACGCCGGGCGACCGCCGCCGACATGGACCTTCTCACGCGCTCGCTCGCGTCGGCTTTCGTCGACGACCCCGTCTCCGCGTTCCTCTTCCCGGACGCGGGCCGTCGCGAGTCCATCTTGAAGGACTTCTTCGTGGTCCAGCTGTCACGGACCTACCTGCCCCGCGGCGAGGTGTACACGTCCGAAGACCGGGCGGGGGCTGCGATGTGGCTACCTCCAAATTCGCAGGTGCCGTCCATCCGCGACGAGCTTGCCTACCTGCGCGTCGCGCTGCTGGCCGGGCGCTGGCTCTCGGCGCGTCGTCTGTCCCTGCTCCTGCAGCGATTGCGTCCGTCGACGGAGCACTACTACCTCGGCACGATCGGTGTCGACCCGACGTGTCAGCGCCGCGGTCTCGGCACAGCGCTCATGCACCCCGCCCTCGAACGCTGCGACGCGTCACGCCTCGGCGCCTACCTCGAATCCTCGACCGAGGCAAGCACCCGCTTCTACGGCCGACTCGGCTTCCAGGTGACCCGGGAGATTCGGGCGCCGCGCGGCGGTCCGAGGCTTTGGCTCATGTGGCGTGATCCGGTGGCGTCGACGCCCCGATCGCCTGCGGTATGACGTCACGACGCGGACGCGGCCCGCGACGGGCACCCTGCCGGTCCCCCCTGCCGACACGTGCTGGGCGCCGTTCAGGGACGCTCGCGACACCGGCGTGCCCGCGTGGCGAGGACGGTCCGCTGCCCGCGTCCGAACGGCGTTCCGCGAAGATCGGGCGCACCCCCACGGGGGTCCGTCGTGGGTCGGCGAGGATCTCCGTGAGGAGCGCGAGCACCGCCCGCACGGGAGCGCCCGGCAGCGCCCGCCGTCGTTGCGCGACGCCGATGACGCGGGGACCGACACCCTCGACCGGCACCACCACCCAGGTTCTCGCGCGGCCGCGCGGCATCGCGCTCGCCGGCAGAATGGCGAAGCCGCAGCGTTCGCCCATGAGGGACCGCATCAGGCGCAGACTGTCCAGCTCGGCTCGAGGATGGAGCGTGACGCCCGCCGCGGCCGCGGCGGCATCGAGACCGATCCGGTAGTTGCTCCCTGCCACGGGCAGCAACAGTGACAGCGAGGCGAGGTCGGCGACTGTGAGCACCGAGCGGGCCGCGAGCGGATGGCTGCGGGGAAGGAACAGACCGAGGTCCTCCTCGAATAGCGGCACGGTGTGGACCTCGGAGCCGGATGCCGGCAGGGCGAGCACGCCGAGGTCGATCTCTCCCGACGCGAGCTGGCCGTCGAGGCCGTGGGTCGTCGCCTCCCGGAAAATCAGGTGGAGATGGGGATGGACGGTGGGCACGAGATCGAGGATCTCCGGCACGAGCCAGAGTGCCGCGGTCCCGATCACTCCCAGCTGGACGGTCCCGATGATCTCCTGGCTGAGCGCCGTCACGTCGGAGGTGAGCGCGTCGAGCTCGCCGATCACCCGACGCGCCCGTTCGACCGCGAGCACGCCCGCCTCGGTGAGCTCACCGGTGCCCCGGTCAACGAGGACCGAGCCGAGTTCAATCTCGAGTTTCTTGATGTGCGTCGAGACGTTCGACTGCACGGTCGCGAGCGCGTCCGCCGCGGCGGAGAACGAGCCATGCTCGGCGATCGCGACCAGGGCGTTTAGCTGCCGGAGATCCATCGACTTCGATGATAATCACTATCTATTCCACCTGTTTGACTGATGGCCCTCAGGTGGCAAGAGTGGGGTCAACCACGGGAGAGACGGTCCCCCACCGGATCCCTGTGGGTGTGAACTGAACGAAGGGGCCGGTCCCCCCCCCGGCCCCTTCTTCGCGTCCAGCCCGGGGCTGTGGCGTCGGGCAACTGGCATCACCAGGGTTTACCGGAGGACTTCGACCTGGTGCTCCTTGTGCGGCGGGCACTTGCCGGCAGAGCCCAGGCACGACGCCAAGGAGACGCGTCCGGCCCTCGGAAGGGTGGTGTCTGTCCCGCCGCGGCGCGCTTGCGCGCCGACCACCAGTCCGTCTCGGCCTCGTCGGCCAAGAGCGCAACCGACTCCTCGATGCGGGCCGCGAAATGGCGCGCGTCCTCCTCGCGGCCCGAAGGTCCCGTCGCGTCGCTCGGCCACAGCGGGTCCCCGAAGCGGACCTCGACCTTGCCCCGTCGCAGCGTCCTCCGGCCCTTCGGGAAAACCGGTCGCACTCCCCGCAGGTGCACCGGCACGACGGGCACGTCGCAGCGTTTGGCGAGATAGGCCGCGCCACCCCGGAATTCCTGGCCCCAGCCGTCCAGCGTCCGGCCGCCCTCCGGGAAGATGACGACGTTCCAGCGATCAGTGAGCAGCGACGCCGCGAGGTCGGCGCTGCGCCGGTTCACCTTGGTTCGCTCCATCGGGATCGTGCCGAGGGTGAGCGACCACAGCGCCGCCTTCCAAGGACGGTCGAAAAAATAGTCCGCCGCCGCGGCGACAACCGTCCGGTGCCGGAACCGTTGCGGCAGACATGCCACGACGATCGACGTGTCGAGGTGGCTCGAGTGGTTAGCGGCGAAGATCACCGGGCCGTCGAGCGGGTCAAGGTGTTCCCGGCCGAGGACCCTGGGCGCCGTGACGACAGCCACGAACGGCCGGGTGACATTATCGACGAGGATCCGGCGCACGGCCCGCGCCCACGGCGCCCGCGTCCAGGACGTGTCGTAGTAGACCCCGATGTTGCGCGGCTCGAGGGGGCGGGGGAGCGTCCCCGGCCACGTCGGGCGGGAGACGACCTCGTCGATGATGCGGGGGAGACGAACGCTCACGAGACGTCGGCCACGAGCAGCGGCGGGGCGTGGAGGTGGGTGATCGTCGGGCTCCGACCGACGACGTCCTCGGCCATCTCAAGGGCGTCGGCGAGCGTCGAGGCCGGCTTGAATCCCATCCGCCGCACGGCAGCCCGGTCGCCGCCGACGATGATCACCGCGCCGAGGTGCTCGAGCGTGTGCGCGCACCAGTACCACATGTACAACGGGTGCACCCCGTGGTAGGCGTACGAGGTCCGGTAGAGGTGCACGTACCAGGGATCGGTCGCGAACGCCTCCTCGTAGTTCTTCTCGATCTCGACGAGATCGGTCGTCTCGGCGAGGACCTGCTCGAAGAAGTCGATGTAGCTCGGGTGGTGCACCGGGTGGAACGCCCAGGGGGTCGGGTGCGACATGATGCAGACCCCGCCCTCCCGCACGAGCGGTTTCCCTCGGTAGAGGTTGAAGAAATAGCCGAGCCCAAGACAGGCGACGAGGATCGGGTTCATGATCGAGTTCACGTTGTACGGGCACAGGTACGGCAGGCCCATCGTCAAGATGTCGGTCTGGCCCTCGACGCTGACGAGCTGCTGACGGTGGAGGTGCTCGAGCGTGACATCGTGCACGGCCTCGACTTCGCCCGCTTGCACCGAGGTCGGAGCGTAGGGCGACAGCATCGACTGGAAGATCTGGCGCGCGAGTCTCGGCGGCGTGCGCTCGAGGGCCATCCGGGTCGAGTGGAAGCCCGCCCGATCGGCGAGCGACCACTCCCACTCGCGTTTCTGCAGGAAGTTGAACTGGGAGGGGAACATGTCGAGGTTGAGGGTCGTCTCGATCTGGAAGATCTTCACGCCGGCGTTCCTGATGAGCCGGCCCATCCGCCAGTTCGACGAGTGCATCTCGGAGTTGTGCCGGTCCATGAGCGACCGGCTGTGCTGCAGCGTCCTCACGTTGTGGTGGTGACGGAGGCTCCGGTAGCTGGCGAGCCCCGTCGCGACGGACTTGTGGCCGCCGTCCATCGCGGAAAGGTTGATGTTCACGTAGACCAAGAGGTCGCTCTCGGCGGCGCGCCGGTTGATCTCGACGTCCTCGCCCTCCGCGGTCATGCCGAGGTGGACGAGCGCCTCGGGATCCTCGGCGTCGTGCTGGAGGAGGAGACCGTGCGGCGCGAATGCGTCGAACACCCGGTCGCCGAGCGCGTGCCGCAACTCCTCGTCGGTCATCCGCCGATGCAGGGCGAGCGCCGCGATCAAGACGACGTCGTCCACACCGGCGGCGGCCGCGACGTCGAGCACCGCCTCGATCACCCGCTGGCGGACGTCCGGCCGACGCATCGGCGGCAGCGGCAACGAGACGTCGTCGAAGGCGATCGTGAGGCGCATCCCGGGCCGGAGCAGGGCCGAGAGCGGCGCCGAGTCACCGACCGGGTGCTCGAGGGCGTGGCGGACCGACGCATCCGGGTCGCGCAGCCCGTCGAGGGGCTCGGGCGGGTAGACGACGCGGGAACCCTCGGGCAGCCGCTCGAACCGGAAGCCCTCGCCGTGCCAGAACAGCGTCGGGGGTGTCGACCGGTCGACCTCGAGTACGAATCCGGGCCTCGGGCTCACGCGCTCGTCTCCAGTCCTTTGTCACCACGCGGCACACGTCGCTTGCTCGCGGCGGACACTGCGGGGCGCCGCCACCCCGGATCCTCTCGCCGGAGGTCGAAGACCACCTTCACCGATCCCCGCCGCCCGGCGCTCGCGGCGTGGCGAACCGCTTCCTCGTAACGTTCCAGAGGGTAGTGGGCGGAGACGAGCCGCTCGAGCTGGGCCTCGACAACGAGCTCGAAGGCGAGCGCGAAGGTCCGTCGGGAGCCTTCAGGGACTTCCTCGGTGCCGTACGCGTAGGCGCCGACGAGCGCGATCTCGCGCTGCCAGAGCGGCGCGAGATCGACCCGGACGATGCCGGGCATACCGACGAGCACGATCCGCCCCCCCGGACGGACGACCTCCAGGGCCTCGGCGATCGAGCGGGCCGACCCGACGCAGTCGAACACGACGTCCGCGCCGCCGGCGAGGCGCTCGATCGCGCCCGCGGTGGACGCCAAGGCGAGTGTCCCGGTCATGCGGCGCACAGCCCGACCGAGCTCGCTCGGCGCGACCACCTCGTCTGCACCGAAGTCCTCGGCGAACCGTCTCTGGACCCGGTACTTCGCGACCGACAGCAGTGCCGAGGGCAGCGTGTGCCGCCGGAGGGCCGCGAGCGTGCAGAGTCCGACGGTCCCTGAGCCGAGGACGACGACCCGCTCGCCCGGCATGACCCCACCCCCCAGCGCGGCGTGGACCGCACAGGCCGCCGGTTCGACCATCACCGCGGCCTCGTCGCGCATCTCGTCCGGGACGAGGTGGAGCTGGGCCTCGTGCGCCACCAGCTCGTCGGACCACCCGCCCCCGGTGTCCGCGCAGTATCCCGTCTGCAGTCCCGGGCGCAGGTGACCGAAGGCGATCCGTTCGCACGCCCCCGTCCGACCGACGGCGCACGACGGGCAGGGTGGATCGATGCCCCGCACGACGCAGGAAAGGACGGGCTCGACAACGATCCGCCTGCCGGCGTCGGGGCCGTCGGTGACGACGCCGACGACCTCGTGGCCCGGCACGAACGGGAAGGTGACGACGTCCTCGAAGAAATGCGAGCTCGCCCCGTCGAGCATCGCGAGGTCCGAGCCGCAGATTCCGGAAAGAAGGGGTGTGACCCGGTGCCAACGTGGTCCCGGCAGGCTCGGCGGATCGAACTCGCCGAGGCGCAGCGGGCCGATCGCGATCCCGGCTCCGGATCCCGCGACGGCCGCAGCCATCCGCGCCGCGGCGAAGCGATGGACGAGCCGCTCGACGAGCAGGGCCCTCATCGCGGCGCTCCCTTCCCGTCGCCGGGGGTGCGCGCCCCGAGCTCCCGAGGTGCGGGGGAGCGGGGTCCAGTCCGGCGCATCGCGATCGCGAGCGGGACCCACGGTCCACCGCGGGCTCGCTTCCACTCTTCGATCGGCCAACCGCGCCGACGGGCGATGGCCGCGAGCTTCGGCTCCGGGTTCACGACGACCGGGAGTCCGGCCGCGTCCAACATCGGCAGGTCGCTCGTCGAATCGGCGTAGGCGACGGTCCGTTCCAGGTCGAGTCCGTGCGACGCCGCCCACTCGCCGAGCATGATCGCTCGCGCCTCTCCGGTCGGGGGGGTGGAGACGAGCTCCCCGGTGAAGCAGCCGTCCTTCTCGCCCAACGACGCGCAGACGATCTCGTCGAACAGCGGCCGGAGCGGCGCGATCACGAAGTCGAGCGCCCCCGTGATGAGGAGCGTCGGATGTCCGAGGGCGCGATGGGCGGCACGCGCTCATTGCGCCGGGAAAGGCCCGCGTCAGCAACAGGTCGCTGAAGAGCTCCCAGGCGTCGTCGCGCACCCGTTCCGCCGGCGCGCCTTCGTAGCGCCGGTAGAACGAGCGGAGGAAATCACCGCGGTCCCGGCGGTCGATCGCCAACAGGTGCGGCCCCTCGAGGAGGAGCTCCGCCGCCAGCTGCAACCGGCGCAGCGGCGCGAGGTGGCGCGTCGCGAGCCGCCGTAGGACTCGACGACGTTCGAGTTGATGAGGGTCTGCTCGAGGTCGAACGCCGCGCAGCGGGGCTCCGCCGTGAGGATCCTGCGCCGGCGCGGTGTCACTCTTCTCGGCGACCCGCTTGCCGGGCGACGTACGCACCCGGGCGTGGGCGACGATCGAGGGCAGATCGACGTCGCGCATGTATCTCGACCACTCGAGGACGCCCGGATCGAAGCAGAACGTCTTCTGGTCGACCGGGTCCAAGGACTCGAAGAGGCTGAGCGTGCGGTCGATGCGAAAAAGCGCTTCGGTCTCCGCGTAGGACCCCGTAGAGCTCGACGTAGCCGAGCGCACGCTCGGCGAGGACGCGCCGCTCCTCCACACGGAGCACGCGCTCGGCGAGATCTCCCCTGATGGGCAGGCGGTTGACGAAGTGCTCGGCGAGGCGAAGCGCGGCCGAGGCACGTCGCAGGTCACTCTGGACCTTGCCCCGGCCGGGGAACGACCAATTCGGCACGACGATCGGTTGACCGTGGGCGTCGTAGATCGGGTGCTCGGTGAACCATCCCTCGCACAGCGAGACGAGGGTTCCGTAGCGCAACGGGTTCCGTACGCCGGACGCGATCTGGTACACGCTCTCCTCGGGAGATCCCGGCCCTCGGGCCGCGACGGCGATGATCGCCGCGGCAACCAGGTCAACCGGGATCACGTCGATGACGCCCTCGGGTACGCCGGGGAACTGCCGCAGCAAGCCCCGCGCGTAGGAGATGATCACCGGCTCGGCCATCCGGAAGCCGCGGATCCATCCCGGAACCGGGTCGGCGAGAGAGGACTCCACGATCGAGGGGCGGACGACTGTTACGGGCAGGTCTCCCTTAGTTTCCGCGAGCACGACCTCGCCGAGCGACTTCGTGAAGGCGTAGGCGTCGGGCCAACCGAGCGCCTGGGCGCGGGCCCGACCGAGCGCGACGAGATGGTCGGTCACCCAGTCCTCACGCAGTCGCTCCGTCCGCTCGGCGAGAAGCGCCGTTCCCGCGGCGCCGAGCTCGCCTCGCGCCGCCTTGCGGAACTTCGCGAGCTGGCTCGGAGTCCGACTCTGCGCGTGGGCATCCGATCGCGCCCTTCGCGCCGACTCGACCTCGGCCCGCCAGTCCGGGAGTGCGATGTAGGGACTCTCCGAGATCGCTCCCTCGAGCGCGTCGCCGCGGTGGCCGCTGCTCACGTAGGCAGTCGAGACCGAGATGAGATGGGGGAGCGCCGCCCCGGTCGGTTGGTGCGCAGCGCCGAGGTCAATCATCGTCGCGGCCACGCGGGAAGGTCCCAGGAGATTGACCTCGACCGCACTGTCGATCGGGGAGTCGAAGCTCACCGACGCGGCAGCGTGCACGACGATGTCGCACGACGCGAGGACGCTCCTCCCCTCGTCGTCCAGGCCGAGACCGTCCCTCGTCACATCACCCGCGACCGTCGTTAGCCGACGGGCAATCGTCGACTCGAACTCCCGGCCGAGTTCGTTGCGCAGCCGGTCGAAGCAGTCGTTGCGGATGATCTCACGGGCTGTCCGTTCAGCCGCGTTCTGCCGCCGGCCCGCGCGGACGACGGCGACGACCTGGCACCCCGGGACGCAACGGAGGAGGCGCTCCACGAGCGAGGTGCCGAGTCCGGTCGCGCCATGGTCACCGCGACCGCTTGTTAGCGAGATCGTCGGCGATCACGACGCCGCCAGCGATTGGTCGATCATCGTCGGCGCGCTCCCGTGCGGCTGCGGTGGGGCGGCGTGTACCGCTTCGAGGGCTTCGGGGGACCCGTACGCTTGAGTCTGAGATGCGTTTCACCGCACGGGTCGGTTTCGTGCCAGAGGCCATCGCGGCAGCATAGGCGACGCATGCCCCGCACGAGGAGCCAGCCCCCGAAGACGAGGAACAGGGCCCCAAAGATGTCCTCGGCGGCGACGAGCTCGAAGCCCATCCGCATGAAACCGCAGATGCCGACCAGGGAGCCGCGGCAAGGAAGACGATGCCGGCGAGCATGATGGCAATCAGGACCAGCCCGGCGATGAGCAACATCGACAGCATCGTCGCGGACCTTCACAACCGTGGAATGGCGGTTGACGAGGTACCCCGCGATCACCAGGCCGAGCGCGAGAACCGTCGCGGCAACGCTGAATCGGTGCTCGCGCTCGTAGAGGCCGCTGGGCGGTGGCTTACCCGAAGCTGCCCCCTTGAGAGCCTGTTGGGCAGGGAACTTGCGGATACCACGAACCGAGCGGCAATGTCGTGAGACGACGACGCTGGTCAGCCGGTTCACTGCTCTCAACCACCCCCTGCCACGTCGGGGGAGCCACCGGCAACGGGTCCGATCGGAACACCGGGGCGTTCGTCGCTCACGCCGCAAAGGGTAGCTGCGGCGGTGCCGCGAGAGGGAATGCCGTGTGCCCGATCTGGTTCGGAACAGCGGAGAGCCGATCATCGCTCCGGCATCAGCGGCCCAGAGCACGGGTGCCCATTCGTCAACCGGGCGCTTGGCTCAGTTGGTTAGAGCGCAGCCTTCACACAGGCTCAGGTCGGCGGTTCGAGTCCGCCAGCGCC
>CAWDKZ010000024.1:0-13534 GCA_963803025.1 uncultured Acidimicrobiaceae bacterium | reverse complement strand
ACAGTAGGGCGCTGTGCACCCATCGCCCATCTTGTGGCGCGACGAGAGAAGGCGTGCCCGTCAGGAACCGAACGACGAGAGCGCGACAGCTTGCTTCGGCGGCGTCGGCAAGCCGAAGCTGTTCCAACCGCTGAACGTCAGACTGCCACCGCCGCTCCCCGGTTCGACCTCTTCGATCGGGTACGGCGTGCCGGACGTCGCGATCCAGAGCACGCCCCCACGAGAGGACTTGACTCCCACGGCAGCCCGCCCGTCAACCGTCTCATGTCCGACGATTGACAACCCGGGCGCTGCTCCGAGCTGTGCCGCGAGTGGTTTGATGTCGAGGCTGGTCCCGAAACCGGACGAGCCGGAATTCGGTGTACTCACCCAGTAGCGGGCGAGCTTCTTGGCCGTGGCCGTCGGGAGCTTGCTCACCTTCTCCCAGTAAGCGGCCGGAGCCTGAAAGTAGTCCGTTCCGTTCACGACCCTGACCTGCATGACCTCTCCATCTACGGTGACGTTTCCTGCGAGATCACCGTTCGCAAAGAGCACGAGATCGACGTGCTCGACTCCGGACGTGCTGATCGAACCAGAGATCCGCACCGACCTCGCCGATCCGAGTGCCTTTGCCGCGGCCTTCACGTACTGCTCGGCAGACTCACTGTGACGAGTCACGACGCGGCCTCCGGCCGCCGTCAGCAAGAGTGTCAGAGGTACCAGCAGGACAATCCCTCGTCGATGCATCGTTCGCTCCCCCGCGCGCTGTGCCGTGGCTACCCGGATGACCCCCGACACGCTATTCGACGACGTCGCGGACTGCCCGTGAGCTGGGTCGACCGCGGGATCGCGATCTTCAGAGCGCCCCCGGCAGGATTCGAACCTGCGACCAACTGCTTAGAAGGCAGCTGCTCTGTCCGGCTGAGCTACGGGGGCCCTGGACTCGCGTGCTACATCCGCCGGCGCATTGCCGGTCGGACCGGCTCCCATATACCCTGCCACCGTTCGCCCGAGGGAGGTGGGAACTTGCACCCGCGAATTCAGATCGGCATCGACTCGCGTGACCCGGAGGCCCTGGCACCCTTCTGGGCCGCTGCCCTCGGCTTCGGGATCGGCGAGTTCGACGACGACGGCGTCTACCTGGACCTCGTTCCGCCGGATACCAGCTCGCCCGTCGTCTACTTCCAACGCGTCCCCGAGGACAAGCACGTGAAGAACCGCGTTCATCTCGACCTCTACCTCTCAGACCCCGACGCGAAGATAAGAGAGCTCCTCGCGCTCGGCGCGACTCGGATCGGCGCGCCTCTTTCCGGCGCGGCAGGTGGCTGGTGGCAGGTCATGAGCGACCCCGAAGGCAACGAATTCTGCATCTGCCGCGAGGACTGATACGAAGCCGGTGCGCCCGGCTCCGGACCCCTCGCTCGCAACCCGTGTGCAATGCTGTCTGGAGATCGCGTGACGTCATCTCGACGCGACGATGGTGGCCGTAGCTCAGTTGGTTAGAGCGCCAGGTTGTGGCCCTGGAGGTCGGGGGTTCAAGTCCCCTCGGTCACCCCAAACCGCCGTGTGACCGACAACGGGACTTCCCTAGGGCGCTATGGGAGCCGATATCATGCTCGACACGCGCCTCTAGCTCAATATGGTAGAGCAACGGACTCTTAATCCGCAGGTTGAGGGTTCGAGTCCCTCGGGGCGCACCCCGTAGGGCCAGTTCAGAGGCACTTTCCATCTAAGGACCGGGCGGGTGCCAGGCCCCAATGTCAGCGAAATGTCAGCGGGAGGGCCGTGATTCTCGCGATCGTGGTGCCCATCGCCGTCGCGGTCGTCGGCTGCTGTCTTCGCCCGGTGCGCGTTCGGGTGGTCGCGCTCTGGCGGCGCGCGGCGGGGAGGCCGCGAAGCCGACTCCGCATCGCCCATCCCGGACCGTTCCAGCACTTCTGGGGCTGGTACGCCGATGCGAAGGGAGCGCGGCGAGTCACCTGGCAGGGGGTGCTACTCGTGACGAACGACGGGGAGCGCGTGAACGCAGTAGTCAACGGCTCGATCATCCCGACTCAGCGAGCCCTTCGTTCTAAAGGGATCAGGGCGACGTTTGGACCGCCGCCGATGTCGTTGGGGAGCGGCGCGGGTGTTTATGAGCTGCGCGGTGATCAGTGCGGCAGGATTTTTCTCCACGCGTTCATGCCGGAGCCGATCGTAGATAAGCCTCACTCGGGACCAATGAAGTGCCGAATCCGACTTAACGATCGCTATGGACGGAGGTACAGCGTGCGACTGACCTTCCCCGAGGCCGAGATGCCAAACGATCAGGCCGCCGCCTCTCAGCGGTCGACGAGGTGACCTCCGGATTCGGGCTCATCATCCGAGCAGGCTCGCCGAGAGCGCCGCGCCAGCCGACTCCGCCATGCCCGGCATGACGTGCGCGTAGACCGAGAGCGTGATCGTCGGCGACGCGTGCCCGAGGATCTCCGAGACGACCTTCACCGCGACGCCTGAAGCGAGCATGAGGCTCGCCGCCGTGTGGCGACAGTCGTGCAAGCGAATGCGTGGCAGGCCCGTCTCGGCGACCTTCGCCTCGAACCAGCCCGAGATCGTGTCCGGGTGGTACGGGTGCCCGAGGTCGTCAGCGAGCAGGTAGCCGCTCGCCTCGTACGCAGGCCCAGCCGCGAGCTGCTCGGCGCGCTGGCGCTTGCGGTGCGCCCGGAGCAGGGCGACGAGCTGCGCGTCGAGGGGGATCGAACGGAGGCCCGCCGCCGTTTTCGGCCGCGACGCGACCGGCTGGCCCTCGACCGTTATCAGCGTCGACTCGACCCGCAACGTCCCAGCGTCGAGGTCGATCGCCGACCATCTGAGCCCGCACAGTTCGCCGCGGCGGAGCCCCCGGGTGAGCAACAGCGCCCAGCAGAAACCGAGCCGGTCGTCGCTCGTCGCGTCGAGGAATGACCCGCGCTTCGCCGCTCGTCCACACGCGCATCGCCTGACCCTCGGCTCGAGGACGGCGGACGCCGGCGATCGGATTCCGGCCGAGCAGCTCCGCCTGCACGGCCCAGGCGCACGCCGCCTTCAGCACGCCGACCGCCAGCTGCGTCGAGCGGGCCGACAGTCCCTTGCGACCCTTCGCGGTCGGCTCCGATCGCAGCGCGGCCATGAACTCGACGACCGCTCCCGGCGTGAGCGCGGCGACCTTCGTCCCGCCGAGCCGCGGCACGATCCAATGCTCGACCACGCCCTCGTACTGCGCGAGGGTCGCCGGCCGTAGCTCACGGGCCCGCTGCGCCGGTAGCCAATGGGCGACGAGCAGCTCCCGTACCGTGATCGGCTGGTCAGCCCGCCACTCCCCCGTCGTCACCTTGCCGACGACGACGTTCAAGTGATGCTGCGCTCTCGCCTTCGTCGCGAACCCGCCCCGGGAGTGCTGGCGACGTGCGCCCGTCGCCGGATCTTTCGTCTCCCAGTAGGCGGTGAAACTCGACCCGCGCTCTCGGATGAAACCTCTCACGATCGCTCCCCTCTTTTTCGACCCGGCTCGCCGGACACGACCTTGCCCCGCCCCGTTGGGGGGAGCAGGGGCGGATCGAAGTCGCGGCGGCACCGGGCGATCCACTTCTGAGCTGTCGAGTAGCCGATCTTGATTCCCTCTCGTCGCTGCCACTGAGCCTTGACGTAGCGAGTCGGATCGCGACCAGTCGAATCGGCGAAGTTGTACAGCGCGGCGACCTTCTCGAAGTGCGCCCGGTCATACTTCGGGGGTCGACCACCGCGTGACGGAGCATCGTCGAACAGCTCGACGATTCGAGCCGCGTAGGTGCGGGCCGTCGCCGTCATTTTCCACGCTTCGACGTCCCGAACGTGAACGGCCCTCCGGTAGGTGTCGCGCTCCCACTCCTCGCGTAGCCGCCCGAGCGGCAGGCGAATGTCGGTCGCCGAGATCGGCGCGGTGAGGGGCGGGAGATCCGCGGGCCAGAGAACGCGCTCGGGAGCGTTCGGGAGTTCGGCAACGACGTGCCTGGGATCGACCCCGAACATCTCAACCCCGACGACCGCCGGGTGGCCCTCGACGAGCGCCATCGTGAGACGGACGCGCCACGGCCCCGATCCGTCCGCGGGCCGGTAGGTGAAGTCCGATCGACCGAGGATCTCGGGCGCTTCCACGCCTCACACGGTACAGGACTGGCGCAGTAATGTCAACGTCACTAACTGGTGCAGCCATTCTCGACCGACTTTCCAGCTAAATGTGCGGGGAAGTACTGTCGCATCATCGTCACTTACCCTACACTGCTGGCGATGGGTATTTCCGGATCGACTGCTCGCACGAGCCTCGCGAGGCGCCTTCTGCGTGACGGCGCTGGTCGCGAGATCAGGATCGCCGCCTGCTTGTCCCAGGTCGAGCTTGCCCGTCTCGTCGGGTGCTCGACTTCGGCGGTCAATAGGTGGGAGGCGGGTCAGCGCAGGCCCACCGGCCAACTCGCCGAGAAGTACTTCGCCACGCTCGACCTGCTCGTTGGCCTCAACAAGAGCACGTCATGACCGCCGCTCGACACACCCTCACGGTTGCCGAGACCGCCGCCGCGCTCGGGTGCGCGCCGTGGACCTTGTACGCGGCCATTCGGCGCGGCGACAGTCCCGTGCCGTTCCTACGGCTCGGGCGCAAACTCGTGTGCCCCGTTGCCGCGGTCGCACAACTCCTTGGCATCGAGCCCGACACGCTCGCCGGGGAGGTGACCCCGGGGACCGCAGAGGTCGCCCGGTGAGCTTCCCCCCCATCCCTCGCGCCGATCGTCCACGCCTGGCACGGGCGGCCCTCGCTGCGTGCAACGCCCCGCCCGAGACTCCGGAGCCCGCCACGCGAGTAGGGCGAGGCCGCATCGAGATCGACCTCGACAACGCTGACGACATAGCCCGCGCCTGGGGCGAAATCGAGCGCGTGCTTACGGTCCGCGGCACGGACCCCGAGCTACGTCTCGCCATCGGGCGGGCGACTGACCGGGCGCTGGCGGCCGGACGGATCGACCAGGCCACGGCCGACCGAATCGCCGACGAGCTGGACGAGGCGACGTCCGCCGTGGTGTTGGAAGCGCACGCCGACGCGCTGATCGAGGACCGGCCGATTGGGGAGGTCGGCCCACCCCCGACGCGTCCGGTCGTCGACGTCCGCGCCGAACTGGCGAAGCGGCTCCGGGAAGACCCCCACCGTCTTCGCCACGTCGTCGCATTCGCCAGGTGCCTCACCACTGACACCCGGCGCACCGTCGAGTTGTGCTTGGCGGTCGCGGACGCGGCCCGGGTCGACCGTCAGACCGCCGAGCGGGTCGTTCTCGCCGAACTGCGCGAGTCGTCACGGGAGCCCGTACGGCGATGACCGATACCAGCGTCGAGCGGGTGATCGCCGGGCTGACACAGCCCGAGGCGCCGCGGCGGCTTGTCGCTCCGGTGGATCGGGGATGCCGTCTCGAACCCACCCGCCGAACCGCCCGTGCTGATCGAGGGGATGCTCCGCGCCGGCGAGCTGTGCGTCGTCGCTGGCCTGCGCGGACTCCGCAAGTCCTTTTTCGCAGAGAACCTCGCCGTGCTCGCTGGCCGCGGCGAGGGATTCCTCGCCGGCGCCCTTCGCATCGCCCGACCTTTCCGCGTCGTGATCGCCCAGGGCGAGGTCGACGAGTGGGAAGCCTCGCGCCGCTGGCGGATGCTCACGGGCCAAGGCGCGGTGCCCGATGGTGTCGCCGAGACCTTCGATCGCTGGCGTGTGCGAACGACGCGCCGCCGATCGAGCTCGGGTGGAAGGGACGACGCCGCGACATGGGCGACGTCTGACGAGTGGGTCGACGCGACCCTCGACTCGCGCCTCGAGGAAACGATCGCCGAGCACCGATTCGATCTCCTCGTCATCGACCCGTGGGCTGTCTACTTCGCCGGATCGGAAAACTCGAACGACGAGACCGAGGCGGCACTCGACAAGTTCCGTGACCTCGCGATGCGGTACGGGCTCGCCGTGCTGATCCTGCACCACCTTGGCAAGGCGACCGACGCCCGCGACCCGGAGGATCTCTGGCGCGGCGCGTCCCGTCTTGCCGACTGGGCATCGACCCGGGTCACGTTGCTCCCGCACTGGACCGACGCCGCCGCCGAGCGCCAGGGGATGACGCGCCAGCAGGCGCGCCGTTACGTCGACGTCAAGTTCCTTCGCCGTTCGGTCCCGACCGACGACTTCGCGATGGCCTTTAACGAGGAGACCGGGTGGTGGGAGCGGTGGGTTCCGCCCGAGGGCGCCGTGGACAGTCGACGCGTCCACCTCGACGTCGGCGACGTTGTGGACGCCTGCCGCACCGCCGGCGGAGCGTGGACTTCCAACCGTGCCGCCGCAACCGGGCTCGGCATCGCCGGAGGTACGGCGCACAAGCTGCTCGCCGCGGCCGTGCGCCAAGGCGCGCTCGAGACGGTGCCAGGCCAGCGCGGCGCGACCATCTACCGCCTGCCCGGTACGCACCTCGAGGACGGGGCGCCGTCATGAGCAAGGCCCGCCGTAGACGACGCCGCCGGGGACGCACGCTCGTCATCACCCCTGCGATCCCTGACGACGCCAGCCCTACGCTGAAAAACGGGCTGGCGATCCGCAACGTCGCCACACGGTCTGGACGGTGCCCGAGCTGTGGCGCGGTCGCGAAGATCGTCACGCCGCCGACGCCGGGTGGTATCGGCGAGGCCCTGATGGAGCACGAGCACGACTGCCCGGCGCTAACCGAGGGTGACCGATGAGCCTCGTCATTTGCCGGGTTCGATGCCGCGCTTGGGAGCTCCTTGCCGCGCTCGCCGAGCACCTCGCCGTGTTCGCGGTGGGGCGACTCATCGACGCCTCTGACGACCTCCGGGCGATCGAGTCTTCTAAGCGTTCATCGACCAGCGAGTGCCGTGAGATCCGCCCTACGTGGTGCTGTGGCCACCAAACCGACCATCTGATTGGCGAGATGTTCGCGACCACCTACGCAGACGGCTACTGGTGCCCGAGCTGTGGCGGCCGCCACTACGTTTCCTATTCCTGCCAGGTCGACCCGTGATGATGACGACCGCGGAATCGACCGCGCAATGTCACTGCGCACTAGACGCCTTGCGACGTCGAATCCGTGCGCTGACCAGGACATGTGACCGCGGATTAGGACTCACCGCGCAACATACGCCCTGCGCAGTCTCTACCAGGACATATACGACCGCGCACCGCGCACCCCTACGGGGGGGACCGACTACTGCGCAGTCGTCGGTCCCCGTACTCCGTGGGGCCACGTCTCAGTGCGCAGTGAAGGGAATCGCTGCACCGACTGCACAAGCTGCATCACTCGCTAGCACTAAGCGCGCACCGATGCCTCATGTTCACCGTGTGGTCGACCTGGCACGACCTGTTGACTACCAATCCGTTGGGGCCGTGAAAATCGCTGTTCACTGCCACCGTGTCAGCGGAATGTCAGCGTCCGGAGCGCCTTTCGCGCTTTCGCGCCCGAATCGCATTGAAGCGCCGATCCGGCGCGAATCCCGCGAATCGGGGGTCGTCTGATGCCGCGCGCCTGCACCGTCTGCTCGCACGGCGACCGCGATGCGATCGACCTCGAGCTCGTCGGCGAGGACACCTTCGCCGCGATCGCCAGTCGTCACGATCTCCACCCTGACGCGCTTAAGCGCCACAAGGCCAACCACATCACGCCAGCGGTAATCCGGCTCGCTCGTCAGCGGGCGGCCGATGCGAGCGCCGTGTCGATCATGGACCGGCTCGAGGAGGTCATCGACCGTGCCAACCGTCTCCTCGACCACGCCGAGCGCAAGGGCGCGCTCGTGGCGGGCGCCCAACTGCTCGGGCAACTGAGGATGACCCTCGAGACGATCGCCAAGATCACCGGCGAGCTCAATGAGCGCCCCGTCGTGAACGTCCTCAACGTCGCGACCTCGCCGGAGTGGATCGAGCTCCGGGGTCGACTCCTCGACGCCCTCGGGCCGTTCCCGGACGCCCGTACCGCCGTCGCCGCCGCTCTCACCGGCAGGCAAGGCGACCTCGCCGAGCTGACGACCGGATTCTTCGCCGTACCTACGGCGGACCATGAAAGGGGCACCACACCATGACCATGACCACGCTGCACCCGACGCTCGCCTCGCCGGACCTCGACGCCGCGCTCGAACGCCTGGCCGCCCGGGAGCAGACCGCCCGGGCCGACGCCGAACGTGTCGCCGAGCGTGTGACCGACTTCGAGCGGGCCGACGCCTCCGGCGACCCCTACGCCCGGGAACGCGCCGCCGAACGGCTCGCGGGGGCTCACCTGCTCGTCACCCGGTCAGCCTCGCCGATGCTCGACGCCGACGGGCTCCGGTGCCTACGGCAGGCCCTCGACCAGGCGCTGCGGCACGCCTCGGACCGGACCGAGCGCCGCCCGGTCGCCGATCCCAGGGACAAGCCGCAACGCCTCGACCCGGACACGACTGAGCAACGAGAGGCCCAGGCCCGCGCTCGTCGCGTCCTGGCCGAACTTCGCGGCCGCTGCGATGCCTGGCACCGCGCACCCGAGAGGTTCAGCTACGCCGAGGTGGTCGCGCTGCTCGGCGACCTGTCGCGGGGCTGCGAGATGGCCGACCGGCTCCGGGCCATCGTCCCCGCACCCGTTCCCGCACCCGTTCCAATATCCAAACGACACCGGAGGTGAACTGAAATGGCAGACCCAATTCTCGACGTATTTTTCGCGCGGCAGCTCGCCGAGGGTAAGGCCAGCAAGACGGCACCCGCCAAGGGCACGCCGCAACGGGAAGCGATGGAACGTGCAGCCAAGCGGGTCGACCCGTCTGGCGCTATCGCCAAGGAAATCAGGACCGACTACCGAGCCCGTGTCAACCGCGGGACGGCAGCGGCCGACCCGCTGAGCGATGCCAGGTTCGCGGCACGCCTCCGGCAGACGTACAGCCCGGTCGCCTCGGTGGCCGTCAAAGAACGGGCCAGGCACGACCCGGGCTTGGCAAGCGACATCGCCCGCCTCGAATCGCTCCGGGCTGCGACCCGTCTCGAACTGGCCGCACGTCTCCCGGCGTCCGTCGTCAAGCAGCTCAGTGACTTGAGCAGCGCCGCGATGAACGACCCGACGCTGACGGACCAGTGCCCGACGTGCACCGGGACCGGCCTGGTCGGTCAGAGTCCGTGCGCTCAATGCGAGGGGCTGGGGCTCGTTGTCGTGTCGCCTGACGACCTCGACGAAATCGCCGCGGCCGTCGCCAAGGCGCGGGCGATAAAGCAGCTCGCCCGCAAATTGGTCAAGCTCGCCGGACCGGACGCGGAGAAGATGGCGAAATCGGCGACCGGGACACTCACCCTGGTGACCGACTCCAAGCGGGCCAAGGGACTCGGGCAGCGTGACCTCGCCGCCCTGCGGGTCGTCGCGGCCAAGGCGCTCGGCGTCAAGCCGGACCACCTGAAAATCGTGGTCCAGTGAGACAGACCCGGGCGCGGCTGGTCGACGGTACGGAGGGAATCTCCGAACTGACCGACCTGGAACCGCAAACGCTGCACCTGGTCCGCCGAGGTGCGAACGGTTACCGCCCGCTCGCCGCCAAGGCGAAGCGTGGTCAGTCGTCGCTCGCCGCGGCGTGCCGGGCGGCCGGTATCGACCTACCAGCGAAGTCGCTCCCACCGGACCGGGCGAAGCCCCGAGACCGCCGTCAGGGGGTGACGGCGCGCCTCACGGTGGCGCCGTGACCCTCGCCGACGACCTCGCCGCGGCGTTGGACCCGGCCGAGCTGTGCCGGCGGGTCGGGATGGTCCCCGACCCCTGGCAGCTCGCCGTGCTGCGCGCCCCCGAGCGCCGGATCGCGCTCGCCATCGGCCGGCAGGTCGGCAAGTCGACGTGCGCCTCGCTGCTCGCGGTGCACCACGCCGTCTACGACCCGGGCTCGCTCGTGCTCATGGCCGCCCCGACACTGCGCCAGGCGGGCGAGCTCTTCCGGCGGGGGATGGCCCTGTACCGGACCCTTGGCCGGCCGGTCGCGTCCGAGACGGAGAACGCCCTCTCGCTCACCCTCGAGAACGGCTCGCGGATCGTTTCGCTTCCCGGCGAGGAGCGTACGGTCCGGGGTTTCGCCGGCGCGGCGCTCGTGCTCATCGACGAGGCGGCGCGGGTCGACGACGCCATGATGGCCGCCCTCGAGCCGATGGTGGCGATCTCCGGCGGGTGGATCATCCTCATGTCGACGCCCTGGGGCAAGCGCGGGTTTTTCTGGCAGGCGACCCAGGATCCGCGCTGGCGCACCTTCGTCGTGCGCGCCGACGAGTGCCCGCGCTGGAAGGCCGACGACCTCGAGGGTTTCCGGGACTCCCGCGGCGAGTGGCTCTACCGGCAGGAGATCCTCGCCGAGTTCATCGACGCCTCGGGGCAGATGTTCAGGACCGATGACGTCGACGCCGCGATCCGTGCCGGCCGCGACGGAGCTGTCACCCTGGCGCCGCTGTTCGGGCGCGACGGGCGGACCGCGCTCACGCATCATCGCCCCGAAGTCATCGAAGCGAAGGCCGCGTCATGTTGACCTGCGGAATCGACCTCGGGCAGTCGGTCGACGCGACCGCCGTGGTCGTCATCGAAACGGACCGGACCCGCGTCCACGCGGTGAGGTGGATCGAGTCGCTCCCGGTCGGCATGTCCTACCCCGAGCAGCTCGAGCGTCTCGTCGTCGTCAACGAGCGTTGTCGCGCCGACGGCCCGACGACCACCGTCGTCGACTACACCGGCGTCGGCCGCCCGGTCGTCGACATGCTCCGGCGACGCCTCCACGGCGGGGTGAAGGCCGTCACCATCTCGGGCGCCAACGCCGTCACGGAGCCGTCGCCGTACGAGGTCGTCGTGCCGAAGCGCGACCTCATCGGCGCGCTGGAGGTCGTGCTCCAGACGCACCGCCTCGTCATCGTCGACGGGCTCCAGGGGACGGCGGACCTCCGGGCCGAGCTCGTCGCCTTCCAATTCGAGCTCTCCCAGCGCGGCCACGACACCTACGAGGCCGCGTCCGGGCACCACGACGATCTTGTCCTCGCTCTCTCCCTCGCTGTCTGGCACGCGGAAAAGGACCAGGGCTGGGTGTGGAAGGAGTATTGGCGACGCTCCCGTGAGCCCATCGCTGACGAGGAGGGGCTGACGCTGCCAGCCCAACGCTCGATCGCCCGGGAACGTCAGGCGATCGAGCGACAGACGGCCCGGATCGCCCGCCGTCGACCGCGCTGCGAGCACAACTACGTCCCCGAGAGTCACCGCTGCCGGTACTGCGGCGAACCCGCCCCGGAGCGCGTGCCATGAGACGCGTTCCGCGCGGCCATCCCGTCGTGCTCACCGAGGACGAGGCGCGCTGGGCGATTCACGACGCCCAGGTACGCGCCTACCGACGCCGGACCCGCGCCTCACTGCGCGCCGCCCGCCAGGTGGCGCGGTGCCGTCACCTGTACGACTCGGCGACCGGTCGCTGTCGCTTCTGTGGCGCGGCCCACCCCGGAAAGGTCGCCCCATGATTCCCCGAGCCCTTATCCCGCGTCCTGGCGGTACGCGGTTGGACCCGGGGCGCGGCGCGGGTTCCTTTCGCCCGCGCCTGGCCCGGACCGCGCACGTCGTGACCTGTTCCCTGGCGACCATCACCGCCAGGCACGGCGCGCTGCGGCCGGGCCGATTCTCAGTTCCCATCGACCCGAGGAGGTGAACCGTGGCACTGTTCCCTAATCCGCCCACCTGGGCGCCAGGCACTCCGTACCGAGCGGGCATCGACATGGTGTCCGATGGCAGCTACCTCTACTTGTGCACCAAGACCGGCACGAGCGGAACGTCGGTCACCTTTACCGAGTCATTCGGTGTGATCGCGACGGACAACGCCGGTCAGACCTGGGTGTGCTGCATGCACGCCCGGGCCGCCTGGGTGGCGAACCACGCCTACACCGTGGGCGCGGCGAACAACGCGGCGACCGCTCCGTACCCGTGGCCCGATCAGGTCGTGGAGGAGAGCGCGCTCGGGCTCTGGCAGTGCATCGTTAGTGGCACATCGGGCGGCTCGGCTCCGAGCTGGACCGCCTCGCCGAACTGGCCGCCGACGGCAGGCAACCCGCAACCGACGGTCACTGACGGTTCGGTCACCTGGGCGCTCGTCGCCTACAACGACGAGTAACCGCCGTGCTCGCCTTCCCGCCCGAGCTGTACCAGGACGCCGCGGCGCTCGTCACCGCGACCGCGAATGACGACGACGAGAGCGCCCGGGCCATCGTCGCCGAGAAAGGCGTCGCCCTCGTGGCCCCGCTGGTCGCTCTGCTCGTGGACACCCTCGACCTGTACGCCGAGCGTTGCAAGGTCGACCGGCAGACCGTCTATGAGATCGTCGGCGAATACGCCGCCGAGCAAGTAGCAGACGCCCCGTGACAGGCGCCCTGCGGGCCGTGGGGCTCGCCCTGGTCGTCGAAGAACGCGAGCGACGTCGCAGCCTGATGCCCGTTGACGGTGCCGAACGGCTGGCACACGCACTCGACAAGTTTGACCCGTCAGAGCGCCACTCAGTCGTTGTCCTGTCTCCCCGCGGACGGCCGCGACTGCTCGATCTCATCCGCGTAGCGCTTCACGATTGCTTCAAGAGCCACCACGACGAACAGCAGGTGTTGGACAACCTTGGTCAACTCTTCCAGCGTCGGCGCGCGGTCCCAAGTAAGGACCTCTCCCGGTGAGAACGGACGACCCGCGGGAGAGGCCTGATGCGCCTCGATCAGTAGTTGTTCTGTCTCGTCTCGCAGGCTCATACACAGAAACCCTAGACGTCTAGGCATTTGCCGCGGGTACGCTCGCGGGGGAAGGGGCCACGATGGCGAGATCGCTCACCAGTCAGCTCTACCGGGCCACGCGGTTCTCGAACAACCTCCGCGCCGCCTCACGAGGCCCGGGCGCCTATGCGAAGCGGGTCGCCCGCCGCAAGTCCTACAGCCGGTCGATGGGGCTCACCCGCAGGCTGCTAAAGGGGTTCGGGCTGAGCAAGTAGCCCGCACTCCCACACCTCGCCGGTCGTTTGCGACCGTCCTGGGGCATCCTGGGGGGAGGTCGTCACTCCTTACTCCTCGCCAGCCGCTTGAAGGTGGCGAGCGGCGATCCTGTCGGCTCTCTTGCGTTGCTCAGCTGAAAGGCCGAGGTCGCCGTCGTCAAAAATCCCGCGGAGGACCTCGGCTAACCGAATACCAAACTGCTCGTCGTGCGATGCGAAGAGCGAGACCGCTTCGCAACATTCCTGAGCGGTAATGCCATCGCCTTTGCAGCCTCGATCGAGAATCGCGTGCAGCGCGTCGCCTCCCGGGTCGCTGGCCATGACCGTTCACCTCCTGGTGCCGCGTGTCAGCGGAATGTCAGCGAATCTTCGCAACACGGCACCTTTTAGCACCTTACGGGACCACACGAGCGCACGCCGAAGGCCCAGCTAGACCGCAGAAAACCACTCGGCGCCTCACGGGGCCACACGGCCTGTACGCGACTCTTAATCCGCAGGTTGAGGGCTCGAGTCCCTCGGGGCGCACCACAAATCTCCAAGTAAG
>CAWDKZ010000023.1:0-57351 GCA_963803025.1 uncultured Acidimicrobiaceae bacterium | reverse complement strand
CTGTCGCATGAATCCCGACGGTCCTGCTCGCGTTTCGCGGCGCGCGGGATGATGGTGCATGCCGATCAATCTGCGCGAGGTCGACCGCGACCAGCTCTATCTGCTCCCGCCGTCGCTCACGGAGTGGCTGTCCGAGGATCACCTCGCGTTCTTCATTCTTGACGTCGTGGCCGAGCTCGATCTCTCCGCCTTCTACGCCGATTACCGGGAGGACGGCCGGGGTGGCGCCGCCTACGACCCTGCCCTCCAGCTCGCCGTGCTCCTCTATGCCTACTGCGTCGGCGAGCGCTCCTCTCGTCGGATCGAGCGGCGTCTTCGAGAAGACGTCGCATTCCGCGTCGTCTCGGCGAACCAGCAACTCGACCACGCGACCCTCGCCCGCTTCCGCCGCCGCCACGCCGAGGCGATCGCCGAGCTGTTCTCCCAGGTGCTCGGGCTTTGCGTTGCCGCAGGGCTCGTCGCCGCAGGTGTCGTCTCGATCGACGGGACGAAAATGGAGGCGAACGCTTCGGCATGGGCGAACCGGACACGTCATCAGCTCGCCGATGAGATCCTCGCCGAGGCCGAGGCGGCCGATCGAGACGAGGACGAACGGTTCGGGGAGGCCCGCGGCGACGAGCTCCCGGCGGACTGGGGGAGGCGGGAGGACCGGCGCGCCCGGGTCCGCGAGGCGCTTCGCCAGCTCGACGAAACCGGGCCGTCGGACTATGCGAGCCATCTCGTCGCCCGAGAAGCGAGAGAGGCCGCGCTCGGCCACAAGCTCCCGGGGCGCAAGCCCTCGCCGGGGGGCAAGCACGGGAGGGAGCGGCTCGCGAACCCGACTGACCCGGACTCGCGGATGCTCCGTGCCCGCAACCGCTTCCTCCAGGGCTACAATGCCCAGGCCGCTGTCTCCGAAGACCAGGTGATCGTTGCCGCCGAGGTGACGAACGCGGCGAACGACTCGACGATGTTCGCTCCGATGGTGCGCGTCACCGAGGAGAACCTCGAAGGCGCAAGTGCTCCCCCGGCAGGGACCTTCGTCGCCGACACCGGCTACTGGAGCGTGGACAACGTCACGCTCGAAACCGACGCCGAGGTGCTCATCACGCCGATGCCGGCGACGAAGGGCGAGCTCGAGCCGGACGATCCTCGGCTCGACGAACGCGGCACCGTGCTCCGGCGTGTCGAACTTGGCGAGATCAGCGTTGCCCAAGCCGCCGAGGAGATGGGGATCTCCGAGGGCTGGGCACGCCAGTTGTTCAACGACCGACGACGCGGCCGGGGCGATCCCGCGGTCCTCCGCAAGCAGATGCTCAACCGACTCGCTTCACCTGACGGTCGGCACCGCTACGCCCTGCGCAAGGTCACAACCGAGCCCGTCTTCGGCAACATCAAGGCAAATCTCCGCTGCAGACGGTTCTCCGGTCGCGGGCTCCATGCGGCCCAGAGCGAATGGCGCCTCATCTGCGCTGTGCACAACCTCTTGAAGGTGCGCAACCAACGGCTTCGGGTGGTCTGACCGGTCCAGACCACCTCCCCCGGTGGGCGATCAGCCCTAACCGGCGAAAGAACGTCGATGGAGCAGCTGAGGCGTCCCGCATCAATCATGCGACAGCCTCGTAAGAGATAGGTTCTATCCCTCGCTCATCTGGCGCGTCTGCAGCATGTCAGCGGGATGGCAGCAGATTCGCTGACATCGCAGCGGCCCCTGTTGTTGCGGATCGCGTTCGCTCGATCATCATGTTCCTCCTTTGGCCGTTGATGATGTCCGTCAAGCCACTGATTAGTGCGACGCAAACATCACCTTGAGCTCTATCTCGGTGAACCGGGGTGCGTGATCGCCTGACCGCGCTCCGACGGGTGTCCACCGGCGCGGCAACGGGCCTCGCCAACCTCGTGGTGTTCCAGCACTTCGAGATGAGGAGACCCCTTGCCGTGAGTGACGGTGACGGCTTCGCCGACGCGCCGTTCGGACCGCCCCGTTTTCGCGTCGCCGCGAACGCCGAAGATGCGACGAGCTACGTCACCGGTCTGCTCGACCTCGAGTGCCGGGTGCTCGTCGACGCGGTCGCGGTGATCCGGGCGAGCGACGTCAGCGGTTGGTTCACGCGACGAGACGAGGCGTTTCTCGCGGCAGTGCGCGCCGTCGCCGGTGGTCGCAGCACGAGACGATCAGTCACCACGGACGCCGCGACGACCCCCTCCATCGGATCCACCGGCTGCTCCTCACCGGGGCGCACCCGCGTCTGGCGCACTCTGGTCGAAGATGCCTCACCGGAGTGGTGGGGCGGCGCGACGAAGACGCCACCATCTTGCTTCGTCGGCGACGGCTGAACCGATTACTCCACGAAGACACGTCCGGTCGAACTGCACCAGACATGCTGCTCGTTACTTGCAGCACAAACGACCACATGAAATGCATACGACATCGCGCTTGTTACTTGCGGAACATACCTGTGCATCTGCTGCGCGTGACATCGCTGCGCAATCTTGTCACTGAGACTTCACCGAGCCGGCATCTTGAGTTCATCTGCACTTTATCGGCCCTTTCTAGGATCTTGCCTCGACAGCAGCGGGTCTCGTGGCCCGCCCGCGAACGACAGGAGGCTCGATGTACAGAAGGTCGGGACGCCGGTGGCTTCGCCCAGCCGCCCTAGGGGTTGCAGTCAGCACGCTCGCCGCATTCGCGGCTTGGTCCGGTGCCGCGAGCACCGCGAGCGCGGCATCGACGGATGCGTGTTGGGCCAAGGCCGTGAGCCTGAGCTCGTGTGGCGGCATGACCGCCCTCATCGCCGCGGCCAAGGCCGAAGGCGCGATCAATCTGACCGCGGACCCCACCACGTGGGCGAACTACGGCAACATCATGAAGGACTTCGGTGCCAAGTACGGCCTCGCGGTCCATGACTCCAACCCGGGCGGTACGAGCGCCGAAGAACTGAGCGAGATCACGCTCGACCGGGGCAAGCCCAGTGAGCCCGACGTGGTCGACGTCGGTCCCTCCTTTGCCGAGGAAGGCGTGCACGGGGTTCCGGGGTCGTTCAAGGGTCCGATCTTTGCCCAGTACAAGACCGCGGAGTGGAGCGAGATCCCGGCGACCTGGAAGAGCCCCTCGGGCTACTGGGCCTATGACTACAGCGGTGTCATGTCGATCGGCTACAACGCCAGCGTCATCAAGACGGCGCCGACTTCCTTCGCCAGTCTGCTCAACCCGGAGTTCAAGGACGCGGTCGGCCTCAGCAACAATCCGACGTCCTCCAATGCCGGCTTCTCCGCGGTCTACGCGGCGGCGCTCGACAACGGGGGGTCGCTCGACAACATCCTCCCAGGCATCAACTTCTTCAAGCAGCTGAACACGGTGGGGAACTACAACCCCGTGGAGGCCGGTGGAGCCGGTGACGCCCCGATGGCCGACAAGACCGTGCTCGCCACGTTGGACTGGACCTTCAATCAGCTTTCGTGGCAGCAGGAGCTGAAGTCCACCGGCATCGACTGGAAGATCGTCATCCCCAAGGGCACGCCGTACGCCTCGTACTACGCCATGGCAATCAGCGCCTATGCACCTCACCCGGCTGCGGCACGTCTCTTCCTTGAGTACATGTACTCCCCCACCGGCCAGAACCTCTGGATGGAAGGTGGTGCGGTTCCGGCGACGATCACCGCAATGGAGAAGAACCACACGGTGAGCAAGGCCGCCCTGGCTGCTGTCCCGCCGCTCCCCGAAGCGCCGGCAATCGCTAACCAGACCCAGTCCACCAAGGCCAAGGCGTTGGTGGTCTCCGATTGGGCATCTGCCGTCGGCTAGTCGTCGGCAGTCCGTCGTCAGATGAGCGCTGCGCCCGGGGCCCGCGTGAGAAACGCGGGCCCCGGCGCGCGTCGGCGACGATACCTGGCGGCGATCGGGGTCGTGCCCTTTCTCGCCTATGTCGTCTTCTTCCTCGTCGTACCTGCCGCGTCAGTGATGCTCCAGGCGTTCCGGGACAACAACGGCGGCCTTTCCTTCTCCAACCTGTCGACCGTTCTGTCCTCGCAGCAGCCGTGGCTGCACTCCTACGCGGTGAGCCTCGAACTATCGGCAGTCTCCGCGGTCGTGGCCGCGATCATCGGGCTCGTCGGGACCGTGGCGCTCGTCAGCTCGCCGAGCCCGCTCGCACGCCGCCTCGTCACCACCGCCTGCGGCGTGCTCGCCAACACCGGTGGCGTGCCGTTGGCGTTCGCCTTCATCGCCACGATCGGCAACGCCGGAGTCGCCACCCACGTGCTCGCCGAGATGGGCTTTGATCCCTACGACCACGGGTTCACCCTGTACAGCTTCACCGGGCTCGTGATCGTCTACCTCTACTTCCTCCTGCCCCTCGTGATCCTGCTCATGCTGCCCCCCGTGGAGGCACTGCGCCGCGAGTGGAGGGAGGCCGCGGCGACGCTCGGCGCCAGCCCGCGCACGTACTGGCGGAAGGTCGGGCTCCCCGTCCTCACCCCGCCGCTCATCGCCACCGTGATGGTGCTGTTCATGGACGCCTTCGCCGCCTACGCGACGGCCGAAGCGCTGACGACGGGTTCGGTCCCCCTCGTGCCGATCGAAATCGGAGCTCTGCTCGCCGGCAACGTCGTCTCGAACCAGGCGAACCTCGGCGACGCGCTCGGCTTCGGCATGATCGTCATCGTTGCTGCCGCCGGGGTGCTCTACGTGCTCGTCCAGCGCAAAACCTCGCGGTGGTTGCGATGAAGCGGACTCGCACCTTCCGCTGGGTCGTGCTCGGGCTGATCGGCTTCTACGTGCTCGCCCCCATGGCCGCATCCCTCCAGTTCAGCCTGGAGGCGGGCTACCAGGGACGCCTCTCGTTCACCGCCTACTCCCAGGCGGTGGCGGAGCCGGGACTGGCGGCGAGCCTGATCACCTCGGTCAAGGTGGCCGCCGGCGCGATGGGGATCACGCTCGTGCTCCTCGTTCCCACCGTCATCCTCATTAACCTGCGGTTTCCCCGTTGGCGGACGATCGTCGACGCCGTCAGCCTGTTGCCGCTCGGCGTTCCCGCGGTCGTGATCGTCCTCGGCGTGCTCGGCGTGTACCGCAGTCTTCCCAACATCATCACCGGCACCCCGGTGATCCTGGCGTTGGTCTACGTCGTGCTCGCCATGCCGTACTCGTATCGGGCGATCGACTCCGGCGTGCGGTCCCTCGACCTGCATACCCTCGTCGACGCCAGCCGCTCCATGGGCGCCGGCTGGGGCAAGCTCTTCTCCCGTGTTCTGCTCCCAAACATGCGGTCGGGGATTCTCGCCGCGGCATTCCTCACCGTGGCGCTGTCGCTCGGCGAGTACGCCATCGCCAGCATCATGGGCTTCATGACGTTCCCCGTCTGGTTGGTGTCCGTCGAGGGCAACAACCCGTACGTCGCGGTGGCGCTTTCCATCGCCGCGCTCCTCGTCATCTGGATCCTCCTCGTCGCTATCGCCCTCATCGGCTCGGGGCGTCGGCGCGGTAGCACGGGCTTCGGTCTCGGCCTCGTCGACGCCGTCGACGAGGCCGAGACCGCGGCCGCAGCGCCGACCCCGGACCGCGTGTCGTGACAGGATGCCGCGAACCGCTATGACGATGACCGTGCCACCGAGAACCGAGCACCCCGCAGGAGCGCGCGCCCGCGGTGGGGTCGTCCTCGAACTTGTCAACTGCCGCCGCACCTACGACAAGGTGCACGCCCTGGACGGGTTCTCGATCACCGTCGCTCCGGGTGAGCTCGTCGCCCTGCTCGGACCCTCCGGTTGCGGCAAGACGACAGCCCTGCGGGCGGTGGCCGGGCTCGAGCAGCTCGACGAGGGCAGGGTCCTCGTCGGCGGGGAGGACATCACCCACGTCCCCCCGCACCGCCGCAATGTTGGGATGGTCTTCCAGGCCTACAGCCTCTTCCCCAACATGAACGCGCTCGCGAACGTGGCCTTCGGGCTCGAGGTGCGCCGGATACCCTCCGCCCAGCGGCACAAGCGCGCCGGTGAACTCCTCGAACTCGTGGGCCTCGCCCCGCTCGCCGAGCGGTATCCGCACGAGCTCTCGGGTGGTCAACAGCAACGGGTGGCCCTCGCCCGGGCGCTCTGCGTCGAGCCCCGCCTGTTGCTGCTCGACGAGCCACTCTCCGCGCTCGACGCCAAGGTGCGCGCCCAGCTGCGCGACGAGATCCGCCGGATTCAACTCGAGGTCGGGATCACGACGCTCTTCGTGACCCACGACCAGGAAGAAGCGCTGTCGATCTCCGACCGCGTCGGGGTCATGCGGGCTGGCCGGCTCGAGCAGCTCGGCCCGCCCTCCGAGGTCTACTCCTCGCCGACATCGAACTTCGTCGCCGAGTTCGTCGGTTCGGTGAGCCGTCTGCCGGGCGAGATGGTGGCCCCGAACGCCGTCGTCGTCCTCGGCTCACGCCTCGCGGTGCCCGTGAGCGCCGGCAACGGTCTGCGCGTCGGCGACCAGGTCGACGTGCTGGTTCGACCCGAGAGCATCCGGCTGCGCCCCGCGCCCGATGGGCTGGCCGTCGTCGCCCGTGCCTCTTTTCTCGGGGCCGTCGTCCGGGTCGTGGCCGCCCTGCCCGATGGTGTCGAGGTCACCTCGACACCCCCCGCGAGCGAGGGCTACACGCTCCCGGCGGGTGCGCGGGTGGAGATCGACCTCCTCGGCGACGTCCTGTTCGTGCTCGCTCGCCCCGGCCGAACGTGAACGGCGCCTCCCCGGCGGTCTCTGGCGGGGTCCTGTCGCCATCGCGGCGCCGCCAGGACCTCGCCGCGATGGAGGCCGAGGTCCTCGACGTCGTCGTCGTCGGCGGCGGGATCACAGGAGCCGGGGTCGCCCTCGACGCCGCCACGCGTGGCCTGACGGTGGGGCTCGTCGAGGCCCGGGATTGGGCGGCAGGCAGCTCCAGCCGGTCGAGCAAACTCATCCACGGTGGCCTTCGCTACCTGGAACAACTCCGTTTCACGCTGGTGCGCGAATCACTCAGGGAACGCACCTTGCTCATGGAGACACTGAGCCCGCACCTCGTGCGCCCGGTGTCCTTCCTGATCCCCCTCCGCCACCGCCGCTGGGAGCGCGTCTACGTCGGATCGGGGCTCGTCCTCTACGACCTGCTGGCCGGCGTCGCCGCCGGACGGCGGGAGGGAGCGGTGCCTCGGCACCGATACCTCAACCGTCGAGAGACCCTCGAGTTGGCGCCCGGGTTGCGCGCTGAGGGCCTGCGCGGCTCCATCCGTTACTGCGACGCCCTGGTAGACGACGCCCGGTTCACCGTCGAGGTGGTTCGCACCGCGGCAACCCACGGGGCCCGGGTCGTCAACGACACGAAGGTCGTCAGGTTCCTGCGCCGGGGCGAGCGCGTGAACGGGGTGATCGTGCGCGACGAGGAAAGCGGTGCCGACCTCCAGGTTCGAGCGCGGCGGGTCATCTGCGCTGGCGGGGTCTGGACCGAGTCGTTACAGTCCCGGGCCGGCGTTTCGGGCGGTTTGGCGGTGCGCATGTCGAAGGGTGTGCATCTCGTCCTGCCCAAGGAACGCTTGGCCCTGGACACCGGACTCCTGTCCCGTACGGAGAAGAGCGTCCTCTTCGTCATCCCCTGGGGGAAGCACTGGATCGTGGGAACGACGGACACCGACTGGGACGGCAGCCCGGACGAACCGCCGGTCGACGCCGATGACGTTGCCTACCTGTTGGACCGTCTGAACGCCGAGCTCGCGACGCAGATCTCCCCGGCTGACGTCGTCGCGACCTACGCCGGGCTGCGGCCGCTGCTCCAGGGCCGCGCCGCGTCGACGGCGCAGCTGAGCCGGGAGCACGCGGTCACCCAGCCCGCGCCCGGCCTGACCGTCGTGGCGGGCGGCAAGTACACGACCTACCGGGTCATGGCGGCCGACGCGGTCGACCGCGCGCTCTCCGATCTCCCGGGGGAGGCTCCCCGCAGCCAGACCACGCACGTGCCCCTCGTCGGCGCGGTCGGTTACGCCGAGACGCGCGCCGACGCTCGCGGACTGGCCGCGCGCGCCGGCCTCGGCGCGCCGGCGGCGGAGCGTCTCCTCGGGCGCTACGGGGGCCTCCTCGGTGAGCTGCTGGGAGCCATCGGATCCGAACCTGGCCTCGGCGCACCAGTTCCCGGCGCCGGTGGCTATCTGCTGGCCGAAGCCCGTTACGCCGCCTCCCACGAGGGTGCCCGCCATCTCGCCGACGTGCTCGAACGCAGAACCCGCATCGCGATCGAGTACCCGGACCACGGCTCGGCCGCGGCTGAGGCCGCGGCCCGGGCCGTCGCCCCGGTGCTCGGCTGGACACCGTCTCACCGCGAGGCGGAGGTGGCCGACTACCGCCGACGCGTCGCAGCCGGGATCAGGACCGCGGAGCGCGATGACGCCGCAACTTGATGCGGGCGACCAGGCGATGGCCGACGAGACCCCGCCGCCGCTGTCGGCCGTCCCGACGACGGTCGAGCGCACCCTGACCGGCGGTGCGCCACGCCGGCGGGGGCGTCGCGGGGCGTACCGACGTCTGGCCCACGGTGCCGGTGAGCCCCGTCTGGCGCGCGGTCCGGCCGGGGTCGGGAGCGCCCTCGGCGCGGGGGCGACGAGCCTGCTCCGCCTGGTCCACCTCACCGATCTCCAGCTCGCGGACGTGGAGTCACCCGGGCGCTTCGAGTTCTTCGAGGAGCTCGCCGGTCGGCCTGGCGCGGAGGCCTTCGTGCCCGCGCAGCGGGCGCAGGAGGCGCTGGCGCTCCACGCCGGCGCGGTGATGGCCCGCACCCTGCGCCGGCTCGGCGAGAGCTCGGAGACCGGCGCCCCTCTCGGCCTCGTCCTGTGCACCGGGGACAGCATCGACAACGCCCAGGCCAACGAGCTCGCGAACTTCACGGCGCTGCTCAGCGGGGGCGTCGTGAGGCCCCGCTCGGGCGGCCCAGACTTCGAGGGGGTGCAGGCGCCGTCCTGGCAGAACCCGTTGTTCTGGCACCCGGACCCGGGGACCGACCGATTCAAGACCGATTGGGGCTTCCCCGAGCACCCGGGACTCCTCGCCGTGGCGATGGCGCCGTTCCCCGCCGACGGGGTGGCTGTGCCCTGGCTTTCGTGTTTCGGCAACCACGACGGGCTCGCGCTCGGCACCGCCATCCCCACCCCCGCCTACCGGTCCGCCGTCCTCGGTGGCCGGAAGGCCGTCGGGCCGCCGGCCGGGCCCGACCTGCTCGGGCGGGAGGCCGAGTTCCTCTCGCACCCCGAACGGTTCCTCACCGGGCCGACCCGCCCGGTGGCGGCCGACCCGGATCGCCGGATCGTCGGGAGGAGCGACTTCGTCGCCGCGCACCTCCAGGCCGCGGGCCTGCCTCGCGGCCACGGCTTCGGCCCGGAGAACCTCGCCACGGGAACCGCCTACGGCGTGCACGACGACGTCGAAGGCGTCCGGATCGTGCTCCTCGACTCGACCAATCTCGACGGCCACCACCACGGCAGCATCGGGCGTCGCCAGATGCGTTGGCTCGAGGAACGGCTCGTCGAGGTGCACTCCCGCTACCGTTCCGCTGAGGGAGCCGCGGTGACCGCCGACCACGTCGACCGCCTCGTCGTCCTCGCGTCCCACCACGGGCTCGCGACGCTCAGCAACTCGCGCCAGGACCCCGCCGGCGCCGAGGAGGATCATCCCGCGCGACGGCCGTGGAGGTGCGCGCGCTCCTGCACCGTTTCGACAACGTCGTGCTCTGGTTGAACGGCCATCGCCACCTCAACGAAGTGGTGCTCTGGCCGAGTCCCCACGACCCGGCCCGCGGGTTCTGGGAGGTCTCCACGGCAGCGATGGCCGACTGGCCCTGCCAGGCCCGGATCGTCGAGCTCGTCGCCGGCGCGCACGGCACGCTTTCGGTGCTCTCCACCATGCTCGACCACGACGCCCCCCCGGAACCCGAAGCGGCCACGGGACTGGAGCGGCTCGCCTCGCTCCACCGCGAGCTCGCCGCCAACGTCCCGGGCGCGGGGCTCCACTCCCAGCTTGCCGGGCGCGTCGAGGACCGCAACGTCGAGCTCGTCATGTCGATGCCCTTCTCCTCCTGAGCCCCCGGTCTTGGGGCGCCGCGCCCGTCCCCCTGCTGGTTCCGGTGCGGGACGCGTCGGGCTCAGGGTCGATACCCTGCCGGCCCGGTGAAGGCCTCCACGGCGTTCGCTCCCCCGACGACGAGGAGACCCTCTCCCGCGCTCGGCGCGGCGAAATGCTCGGTCGGTACCGCCGCGACGGTCACGATCCGCGACCCTGACCGCGGGTCGAGACCGACGAGTTCGTCACCGCTCACGCTCCAGACGTAGCCGCCGACCACGGTCGGGGAGCCGGCCACGCCCTGGGGCGCTCGCCAGGCGACCGCGATCGCGCCCTGCCGCACCCGCAGCGCCGTCAGGCTCGTATCCGGACAGGCGACGAAGACGTAGGGCCCGTCGACGGCGTTCCCACCGCGCGCGTCGCAGACCTCGGTCGAGGCGATCTCCCCGCCCACCCCTCCGAGGCGTCTCCCGTCGAGCAGGTAGGCGACGCCGGACTTGCCGACGATGAGGACGTGCCCGTCGGGCAGCACGACCGGCGCGGTCGAAGCGAGGTCGAGGTCGGTCGCGTTGTCGAGCGCCCAGGAAGCCGGCGCGAAGTGGTCGAGGAGTTTGAGCGTCGGCGAGAACCCGAGCACGCTGTCACCCTCGTCGTAGGTCGTGGTCGAGGCGCCGTTGCCCGTGGCGGCGAGGATCTCGCCCGACGCTTCGACGCTGACGCCGGCGGGAGCCCAGATCGCCCCGCCCTTGGCGGTCGGGACCGCGTAGACGAGGGTCCGTCCCGCGCCGTTCTCGGCCACGGCCATGAGATAACCGCGGTAGCTGGAACAGTCGCCGTCGTTGCCACCGAAGCCGATGACGACCCGTCCAGCGGCGAGCGCCAGCCCGGCACGCTGCAGCTGCGCCGCAGCAGTCCAGCCCGGCTGGTCGAGATCCCGCTGGAAGAGCACCCGGCCCGTCGTTGCCTCGAGCGCGAGGAGCTTGTGACGCACGGAACCGCCGACGGTGACCTCGGCGGAGGCGAAGAGCACACCCGAGGCCGGGTCGATCACCATGGTCGAGGTGATCCCGACGGTCGGCCCGATGTCACCGCACGGCAGGACGGCGGCAGACACCGGCTCGCCGACGCGCCGCTTCCAGGCCACCCGACCGCTGCGCGCGTCGAGCGCGTAGACGACGTCTGACTCGGTCCCGACGTAGACGCGTCCGTCGTAGATGAGCGGTTCGCCGTAGACCGCGCCGTCGATCGCCTCTGTGCGCCACAATGGTCGCAGCGGTCTCAGGTCCGGGCTGCGGGGCTGCTCGGCGGTGCGTCGAACGTTTCCCCCGTACGTCGTCCACTCTCCTCCGCCCGGGGCGGCGGCGGACGGTGATCCGCCGGCCGCGCCGCCGACGACAGAGACGACGATCGGGGTGACCACGAGCACCGACGCGAGCAAGACCCGGACGAACCGAGGTCCACTGCGGTCCCGCTTCGCGGGCCGACGGTCCCCCACGACATCGACCCTACCGTCGGCACAGGATCGCGGCGGCCGTTCCCGCCGATCGCGTGTTTTGGCGACCCGGCCCCGCGCCGCGAGCGGGCGCCACGTCGCACCGAAGCTCAGCGCGGGGTTCCGCCGAGCGCGACCCTCGAAGCGCGCACGGCGGTGACGTCGTCGGCGATTCTTCGCCGCAGCTCCTCGACCGACGCGAACCGGAGCTGGCCCCGGATGAACTCGTCGACGTGCACGATCAGGCGTTCGCCGTAGAGGTCGCCGTCGAAATCCAACAGGTGCGCCTCCACGACGAGGCGACCCTTGTCGTCGTAGTAGGTGGGGCGCCGACCGACCGAGATCGCCGAGACGTGACGGGTCCCATCGGCTCGAACGACGAAGCCGGCGTAGACCCCCTCCTCAGGACATCCCCGCTCGTCAGCTGGTTCCAGGTTCGCCGTCGGGAATCCGAGCTGACGGCCGCGATGGTCCCCTTCGACCACGATGCCTTCGACGTCCGTCGCCACACGAGCGACGCTACCAACGAGTTCAGGGCCGACTCGTCATCCGACGCGACGCCCCGCGGGCGGACGTCAGTCTTCGCTCACGTCTTGACCTCGCGGTTTTCCGCCCGGGCACGCCCAGGTCGGGCCGCGACATCCCGCCATGACCAGGCGATGAAGCCACACGCGCCGACCGCGACCGTCGCGGCCAGCGTGAACGGGATGATCGGGTCGACGGCGAAGAGGGCGCCGGCCGCGGCGGCGGACACCGCGGTCGCCGCCGTCCGACCGGTTTCGATCGCGCCCTGGGCTTGACCCTGCGCCTCGGACGGAGTGGCCTCGGTCAGGATGAGCACCGCCGCGGGCGCCCCGACGACGGAGCAGGCCGCCTCGAGCGATCCGAGTGCGACGAGCAACGGCACGAGGTGGACGAAGGGATAGACCGCGCAGAACAGAGCGGACGAAACGAGACCCCCCAGGGCGAGGATTCGTCGGTCGAAACGATCGGCGAGGCGCCCTGCCGGCAGGGAAAGCGCGGCGAACGGCAGCGCGAAGAGCGTCCAGGAAAGGCCGACGTCGAACGTTGTCGCGCCACGCAACCGCAGCAGCAACGTCCAGCAGGCCTCGTAGACCCCGACGAGCCCTCCGGTGGCCGCGAAGGCGAAGACGACGCCGACGATCGCCGGGGTGAGGACGAGGTTGCCCGTCGTCCCGCCGAGCCCGAGACCCCCGGGGGCTCCGGCCGAGAGCGCTTCCAGTTCCTCGACCCGTGCTTCGTCGCGCTCTGAAGCCCGGGCTCGCGGCCCGGGCGGGTTGCCGGACGGGATGAACGAGGCGGTGGGAAGGACTGCGACGAGAGCTGCCACTGCTCCGATCACGAAGAGCAGGCGCATGGAGGCCGCCCCGACGAGGCTTCCGACGAGCGGGCCCACCGCGAGCGCGGCCATCTGGCTCCCGTAGAGGGCGCCGAAGGACCCGCCTCGCTCGGAGGCTTCGACCACCGAGCCGATCGTCGCTGCCGACGCGACCGTCACCGCACCGGCGCCGATTCCCTGGAGGCCGCGCGACACGATCGCGAACCCGGGGCCGGCCGTGAGCGCGAATCCAAGGCTGCCGACTGCGAACAACGCCAGGCCGACGATGAGCACCGGCCGCCGGCCGACCCGGTCGGAGAGCTTGCCCGCCGGGAACTGGGTGAGCACGCTCGCCGCGAAATACGACGCCATGACGAGGCCGATGAGCCCCGGGGTCGATCCGTGCTGGCGCAGATACGAAGGGAGCAGGGGCAGGATGGCACTGCCGCCGATCCAGAGGAGAAACGTCGTCGCGCAGAGCGCGACGACGAGCCTGCGCTCGGACGCGCCCGACGGAAGGCCGAGCGATCGCCGCCTCTCCATGACAAGCACGGTACTGGCTGCCCCCGGTGCCGCTGGAAGTGGAACCTCGCTCGCACGCCACGCGACGGCGCGTCGTGCGCCGCCCCGGAGTTCTGGCCCACAACGACCCCGATTCCCCGCTTTCTCGCGCCTGAACGGGGATTGGTCTTCTCGTGCGCAAGCGACAGTCGTGAGGCGCGGGCCCGCGCTATTGGCGCAGCGTGATCCTCCCGGGGCGGCCGAGCGTGTGTGTGACGGTCTGATTTCAGTTCTGTTGCTCGACTGAGTACAGTCACGCCAACGCAGTCCGGGACAGCTCGGCTCGACTCAGCACCAAAGGGGGACATTCATGCATCAAAAGATCATCCGGTTCGGCGTTCCGCTCGTCGCGGTCGCGCTGACACTCGGCACATTCGGCGGAGCAGCGACTGCGAGCACCTCGCGCTCGGCGGAACCGACGTACACGATTGCGTACGAAGGTCCGCTCTCCGGCGGAAACGCCCAGCTCGGCCTCAACATGAAGTACGCCGTCGAGCTCGCGATCCGCTGGGCGAACGAGGGCAAGACCTTTGGCAAGCTGCCCTTCAAGCTCCAGTACGCCGAGCAGGACGACCAGGGATCGGCCACCGTGTCGCCGACCTCGGCTGAGGCGCTCGTCACCAACTCCTCGGTCGTCGCCGTCGTCGGTCCGGCGTTCTCCGGCGCGACGAAAGCGGCAGAGCCGATCTTCTCAGCGGCGGATCTCGCGACGGTGAGCCCGTCGGCAACGAACCCGCTGCTCACGACGGAAGGTTGGAAGAACTTCTTCCGCGTCGTCGCTGACGACAACGCGCAGGGTCCCTACGACGCTGACTACATCGCCAAGGCCCTGAAGCTGAAGTCGGTCTACACCGTCGACGACGCCAGCGCGTACGGCTCCGGCCTCGTCGGGGCCCTCGACCTGCGGCTCCAGCACGACGGGGTGCACGTGACGCACCAGACTGCTCCCGGGACGACCCAGTGCCAGGCCGGCACGGGCAATGTCCAGGAGTACGGCGCGCTCGCCTCACAGGTCGTCTCCAGCAAAGCCCCGCTGCTCTACTACGGGGGCTACTACTGCGACTTCGCGCTCTTCGCCAAGGCGCTGCGCGCCGCAGGTTACAAGGGCCAGTTGATGTCGGACGACGGCAGCCTCGACCCGCACTACATCAGCGAGGCCACGAAGGGGGTCGCCGACGACACACTGGTCACCTGTGCCTGCGCCGCACTGACGAACACCCCCGTGGACAACGCCTTCGCGACGGCGTTCAAGCAGCTCGCCGGCTTCCCGAGCGGGACCTACACGCCCGAGGCCTTTGACGCGACGAACGTGATCATCGCCGTGATGAAGACCATCGGCGCCCACGTCACCCGCGCGGCGATCGTGGACGGCCTGCGCAAGGTCACCTACGTCGGCATCACGAAGACGGTCACGTTCCGTCCGAACGGCAACATCGCGGGCAAGACCATCTACGTCTACCGGGTTGAGAACGGCAAGATCGTTGAGCTCGGCTCGACCCTGTCTCTGATCAAGTCGTCCTAACCTTCGTCGCCTCCGTGGCCGGGTGAACCGCGAACCGCGGGGATCCCGGCCACGGCGCGCGGCCTTGGCCTGGCGGAGAACCAGCCGATGTGCTTCACCCAGAACTTCTGGAGCTTCTTCATTGGCGGCATTGCCAACGGGTTCCTCTATGCACTGATCGCGCTCGGCTACACGCTCGTCTACGGCGTGCTCCAGCTCATCAACTTCGCGCACAGCGAGGTCTTCATGAGTGGGGGTTTCGCCGGGTACTTCGTCCTCAACGCGGTGATCGGCAACTCCCAGCCGCGCGGCCTCACCTCGATCGGTCTCATCGTTCTCGGGACCGCCGCTGGCGCGGTCGGCGGTGCGGTGGTCGCTTATCTGCTCGAACGCGTCGCCTATCGACCGCTGCGCCGGAGGAAGGCCCCCCGTCTCGCCTTCCTCATCAGCGCGATCGGCGCGTCGTACTTCCTTTACAACCTCGCCGGAAAGGAATTCGGCCGGAACGCTGTCACGATTCCTGCCCCGTACACGAACGGGACCGTCTTCCACATCTTCGGCGCCCAGGTCCAGACCTACTACGTCGTGATCGCGATCGCCGCGATGATCATGCTGATCGTCCTCGACCGGATCGTCGCGGCGACGAAGCTCGGTCGGGGGATCCGCGCGGTTGCCCAGGATGCCGAGACGGCGAGCCTCATGGGCGTCAACATCGACCGCGTCATCGCCCAGACCTTCATTCTCGGGGGCATCCTCGGCGGCGCCGCCGGCTTCCTGTTCGGGCTCAACTCCGGCGTCGTCTACACCATGGGCTTCACTCCGGCGCTCAAAGCCTTCACCGCGGCGGTGCTCGGCGGGATCGGGAACATTCGCGGCGCGATGCTCGGTGGCCTGCTCCTCGGCGTGTTCGAGAACCTCGGTGTCACGTGCGCCCCCACCGAATGGCGTGACGTCATCGCCTTCGGGATCCTCGTGCTCGTCCTCATCGTGCGACCGACGGGCATCCTCGGCGAGCGCCTCGGACGGTCGGCATGAGCGTGTCCACCTCGACGGCTGTGGCCCGGATCCGATCTGCACGGCACAGCTCCGATGTCCGCCGTCTCTTCGCCTGCGTGTTCGGCTTCCTCGTCCTCGCGGTCATGACCGGTCCGTCCGGGAGCAACCTCGCGCCGACTTCGGGATTCACCGGATCGCTCCTGCACCCCCGCGTCTTCGTCTTCATCGCTCTCGGCGTCGCGCTCTGGGCCATCATCACGGCGCAACATCGCTGGGGCGAGGCGATCAAGCACGCGAGCGACCATGTCACGGCGCTGCCGCGGCGGGTCATGCCGGACCGGCGCGTCCGCCTCGCCTTCTACGCCGTCCTTCTCGCGGTGGCGATCGTCGGTCCGCTGCATGTCAACGCCTTCTGGCAGGACGTCCTCGTCGACCAGATCGGCATCTACGTACTCCTCGCGATCGGACTCAACGTCGTCGTCGGCTACGCCGGACTACTCGACCTCGGCTACATCGCCTTCTACGCGATCGGCGCCTACTCGACTGCCTTCTGGACCGGGGCGCTCCCCGTCCACCCGCCGATCGTCCTCAACGCCTTCTGGGCGATCCCCTTCGCGATCGCCACCGCGATGCTCTCCGGCGTCTTGATCGGCGCGCCCACCTTGCGGCTGCGCGGCGACTACCTCGCGATCGTCACGCTCGGCTTCGGCGAGATCATCCAGATCGTCGCGACCAACCTGCAGGGGGTAACGGGGGGTGCCCAGGGGGTCATCGGCATCCCGCACCCGGCGGTCAACCTGTTCCACGTCCACTACACCTGGCTGATCGACCCGCTCCCCTACTACTACCTGCTCCTCGCGTTCGTCGTCCTCGCGTTGATCGCCTACTCCTTCCTCGAGCACTCGCGGGTCGGCCGCGCCTGGACGGCGATCCGCGAAGACGAGGTCGCCGCCGAGTCCTCGGGGATCAACGTGCTCAAGTACAAGATCATGGCCTTCGCCATCGGCGCGTCCACCTCCGGGTTCGCGGGAATGCTCACGGCGAGCAAGATCTCGTTCATCGAGCCCGGCGACTTCACGGTCCAGTTGTCGATTCTCATCCTCGTCCTCGTCATCTTCGGCGGGATGGGTTCCTTGCTCGGCGCGGTCGTGGGCGCGGCCTTCCTCCAATGGTTCCCGTGGTACCTGAAGGAGCACCCGTTGTTCGGATTCCAGCCCGAGGACCTCTACATCTACCTCGGGGCGATCCTCGTGCTGACGATGATCTTCCGGCCCGAGGGGATGATCCCGTCACGCCGGCGCAAGCGTGAGATCGGTCTCGCCGAGCATGGCGTCGGTACGGCCGACGCGATGAGCAGCTCCCAGGCACCGGTGTCATGACGATGACGGTCGAAACGCCACCGACGGCGGTCCCCGGCGACATCATCGTCGACATCGAGGACGTCTCCTTGAGCTTCGGCGGGGTGCGGGCCCTCGTCGAGGTGACCGTCAGCCAGGCGCGGGGCGAACTCCTCTCGGTCATCGGTCCGAACGGCGCCGGCAAGACCTGCCTGTTCAACTGCCTGACCGGCGTCTACCACCCACAACGGGGATCGATCACCTTCCGCGGCCGAGACGGCGGATCGACCGAGATCGTCGGTCGCAAGCCCCACCGCGTGAATCGTCTCGGGATTGCGCGGACCTTCCAGACGAGTCGGCTCTTCAACGCCCTGACCGCGTTCGAGAACGTGAAGATCGGCATCGAGTCCCGGCAGCACACCGGTCCCGTCGGGGCGATGCTGCGCCTGCCCCGGACGAGACGGGAGGAACGCGAGGGCGACGCCCGCGCGACCCAGCTGCTCGAGTTCGTCGGCCTGCGGGCGCGGGCGAACGAGCTCGCGAACGCGCTCCCCTACGGCGACCGTCGACGTCTCGAGATCGCGCGCGCCCTCGGCACGAATCCGCAGCTGCTCTTGCTCGACGAACCCGCCGCGGGGACCAACCCGGCCGAGAAGGCCGACCTCGCGACGCTCATCCGCCGCGTCAACAACGAGATCGGCGTCACCGTTCTCCTGATCGAGCACGACATGGGGCTCGTCATGTCGCTCGCCGAGCGGATCATCGTCCTCAACTTCGGTCGGGTCATCGCCTCGGGCACGCCCGCAGAGGTGCAACGCAACCCGGCGGTTATCGAGGCCTACCTCGGCGCGCCGGCTGATGACGAAGACGACGGCCGCACTGCGGCGGACCGCACGAGGGATGACGGGGAGTAACCGTGCTGCTCCAGCTGAACGACGTCGAGGTCCGCTACGGTCCGATCCGAGCGCTGCGCAACGTCAGCCTCGCGGTCGATCAGGGCGAGATCGTCGCCCTGCTCGGCGCGAACGGGGCCGGTAAGTCGACCACCCTGCGGACGATCTCCGGCCTCGTCCGTCCGTCGTCTGGGGCTGTGGTCTTCGACGGCCGACCGATCCAGCGCGCCGCGAGCCACGACATCGTCGGGCTCGGCATCGGACACGTCCCCGAGGGACGACGCATCTTCCCCCTGATGACGGTGTTGGAGAACCTCGAGATGGGTGCCTACCTCCATCGCGGGAACTTCTCGGAGAACCTCGAACGCGTCTTCTCCCTCTTCCCGGTGCTCGCCGAGCGCCGGCGACAGGACGGCGGCACGCTCTCGGGGGGTGAGCAGCAGATGCTCGCGATCGCCCGATCGCTGATGAGCAGCCCGCGTCTGCTGCTCTTCGACGAGCCCTCGATGGGTCTCGCGCCGATGTTCGTCAAGACGATCTTCCAGATCATCCGCGAGATCCGTGACGAGGGAACGACGATCCTCCTCGTCGAACAGAACGCCTCCCAGGCTCTCCAACTCGCGGACCGGGCGTATGTCCTCGAGAACGGATCGATCGTCATGTCCGATCGGGCCACGGCGCTGCTGCAGGACCCTCGCGTCCGGGCCGCCTACCTCGGCGAGGGCGCTGCCTAGGCTTGTCGTCCGGCGCGGCCCGCGCCCGCGGGATGCCACGCCGGCAGGCCGTCGGGCCCTGGCGGGCCGGAAGGAGCGCGAGAAGACATGCTGGGCGTGACCCGCTCCGACTGCGCCGCCCGGGACGCGGCGGATCCGCTCGGCCACCTCCGAGACCAGTTCCACCTGCCCCCCGGTGTCATCTATCTCGACGGCAACTCGCTGGGGCCGCTGCCGCGCCGGGCGGCCACCCGCGTACGCGACGCCCTCCAGCTCGAGTGGGGCGACGGGCTGATCCGCGGCTGGGTGGAGGCGAATTGGTGGGACAAGCCGGTGACGCTCGGCGCGCGTCTCGCGCCGCTCATCGGGGCGGGTCCCGACGAGGTCCTCGTCGGCGACTCGACCTCGATCAATACGTTCAAGGTTGCCGTCGCGGCCCTTCGTTTGCGTCCCGACCGCCGGGCGATCGTCACGGACCGCAACAACTTCCCGACCGATCTCTACATGATCGGCAGTGCAGCCGAACTTTGCGGTCAGCTCGAGGTGCGCGTCGCCGACGACCCCGAGGGCGTCGTCGGCGCGCTCGACGGTTCTGTCGCGTTTACAGAGCTCACGCACGTCGACTACCGCACGGCGCGCCTGTACCCGATGGCAGAGGTGACCCAGGCGACGCACGACGCCGGCGCCCTCGCGATTTGGGACCTCGCCCACAGCGTCGGTGCCGTCCCGCTCGCGCTCGACGCCTGCGACGTCGACTTCGCGGTCGGCTGCACGTACAAGTACCTGAACGGTGGCCCGGGCGCACCGGCGTTCCTCTTTGCCGCGTCGCGCCTCCACGGCGCGCTGCGACAGCCGCTCGTCGGCTGGCATGGTCACGCGCGGCCCTTCGGGTTCGAACCCGCCTACGAAGCCGCGGCCGGAATGCGGCAGTTCGCCTGCGGCTCGCCACCCATCGTCTCCTTCGCGGCGCTCGAGGGAAGCCTCGAGGTGTGGGAACACGTCGACCTCGATGCCCTCTTCGCGAAGGGCCGCGCCCTGTCCGAACTCCTCATCGAGTGTGTCGAACCGAGCTTCGTGCCCGGGGAGTTCGAGCTCGCCTCGCCACGCGACCCGTTGCAGCGGGGAAGTCACGTCGCGCTCCGTCATCGCGCGGCGCGGTCCCTCGTCGTCGCCCTCGAGGAGCGCGGCGTCCTCGGCGACTTCCGCGAACCGGACATCGTCCGGCTGGGGATCGCGCCCCTCTATCTGCGCTTCGTCGACATCTGGGACGCGGCCGACGCGCTCCGTTCGCTTCTCGCCGCAGGTGTCGTCGATTCTCCGGCCTGAACTCGACGCGCTCCCGCGTCAGAGCAGCGCCTCGAAACGCGCGGTGAAGTGCCTCAGCCGCCGAGGTTCGTCAACGATCCGCATCCCGAGAAGGCCCGGCGCGCGCGCCTGGACCGCCTCGCACACCTCGATTACGTAATCGATATGACTCTGGGTGTAGGTGCGCCGCGGGATGGCGAGCCGGACGAGGTCCATGGCCGCGGGTTGCTCGGAACCATCCGCCTGGCGACCGAACATGACCGTGCCGATCTCCGACGTGCGCACACCGCCCGTCTCGTAGAGCGCGACGGCGAGCGCCTGGCCCGGGTACTCGAGCGGCGGGATGTGCGGCAGCATCGCCCGGGCGTCGATGTAGACGGCGTGGCCGCCGATCGGCAGGACGACGGGGATCCCGGCTCGGTCGAGCGCCTCGCCGAGGTAGGCCGTCGAGCGGATCCGATACTGCAGGTAATCGTGCGAGACCGCCTCTTTGAGGCCCTGGGCGATCGCCTCGAGGTCGCGACCGGCGAGGCCGCCGTAGGTAGGGAAGCCCTCGGTCAGGATGAGAAGGTTGCGCGCTGCTTCGGCGAGGGCGTCGTCGTTGCAGGCGAGCCACCCGCCGATGTTGCACAGCGGGTCCTTCTTCGCACTCATCGTCATGCCGTCGGCGAGCAAGGCCATTTCGCGTACGATGTCGGCCACCTCCCGCCCCCCCTGGCCGGGCTCGCGCTCGCGGATGAACCAAGCGTTCTCGGCAAAGCGGCAAGCGTCCAGGAAGAGCGGGATCCCGTGCTCGTCACAGACGGCGCGGACGGCGTGGAGATTCTCGAGGCTGACCGGCTGGCCTCCTCCCGAGTTGTTCGTCACCGTCACCATGACGAGCGGGACGTTCGTCTGCCCGCGCTGCCGGAGAAGGGCGTCGAGCGCCGCCACGTCGACATTTCCCTTGAACGGGTGGAGCGCGCGCGGATCACGCCCCTCCGGGATGACGAGATCCACTGCTTCGGCGCCCGTGAACTCGATGTTCGCCCGTGTCGTGTCGAAGTGCGTGTTGCTCGGGATCACGCGTCCCGGACCGCCCGTCACGGTAAAGAGGATCTTCTCCGCGGCGCGACCCTGATGCGTCGGGATGACGTACCGGAAGGGGAACAGCTCCTTCACCGCTTTCTGGAAGATCTCCCACGACGGGGACCCGGCGTAGGACTCGTCTCCGTGCTGGATCGCGGACCACTGGTCGCGGCTCATCGCACCGGTGCCGGAGTCGGTCAGCAGATCGACGAGCACGTCCGCTGAGGCCAGGTTGAAGAGGTTGTAACCCGCGTCACGGATCGCCGCGGCACGGTGCTCCGGCGTCGTCATCGTCAACGGCTCCACGGCGTGGATTCGGAACGGCTCGATCACGGTCCGGAACTGCTCGGGGGTGGTTCCCATCTTGCTTCTCCTGATCTCGGGGCGATCGCCGGAGGTGCTTCACGACCCGCGGCACGACTCTAGGATCCAGCGCCGATGACGACATCCCGACGCCCCTTTGCCGATCGGTGAAAGTGCACGCGCCCCAGCTGACGCCACGGGTCGCGTAGCTCCTCCCTCGCTTCCCAGGGTCCGCCCCACGGCAAGGTCCTCCGGGCGCCTTTCGACCGCGCCGGCCACGCGTGCAACCGTGGCGAACTTGAGGTCGTGACGGCTTACGAACAGCCGCTCGTCGCCCCGCAGCTCGGGCAGGCGTAGCAGGAACCGGCCCGTTGCATGACATTGCCGCAGGAGTAGCAGAACGGCGCGTCGCGGTTCTCGAGCGACATCTCATGGACCGCCGCCAGGCTGTCGCCGCCCTCGCCGAACCGCTCCTGTTCGCGCTTGGCGGCGTCGGCGAGCTCGATGTCCTCGAGCCCGGGCAGCGTCGGCTGCTTGCGTTCGCCGGTCGACAGGATCCCGAGCTCGACCCGCTCGTCGTAGGGCAGGTAGTCGAGCGCGAGGCGTCGGAAGATGAAGTCGACGAGGCTCGACGCGAGCCGCAGGTCCGGGTCATCCGTGATCCCGGCCGGCTCGAAGCGCATGTTCGTGTACTTGCGGACGAAGGTGGCGAGCGGCACTCCGTGCTGGAGGCCGAGGCTCACGGCAATGGCGAAGGCGTCCATCACCCCCGACAGCGTCGAACCCTGTTTCGAGACCTTCAGGAACACCTCGCCGGGACGCCCGTCCTCGTACTCCCCGACGGTCACGTAGCCGTCGCAGTCGGCGACGCGGAAGGCGAACGTGTAGGAGCGCCGGCGGCGCGGGAGACGCGTCCTCGTCGTCGCGCCGGGCGCCGTCACGTGGCCGGCGAGCGCGTCTTCCAGCTCGGCGATGCGCGCGTGCAACTCGCCCGCGCCCACCGAGCCGTCGACCCCTTGCACGTCGGACACCTTCGTCGTCGACAGGGGCTGGGTGACCTTGCAGTTGTCGCGATAGATCGCCACGGCCTTGAGGCCCATCTGCCAGGCGTCGATGTGCAGCTGCTCGACGTCGGCGACCGTCACGTCCTCCGGCATGTTCACCGTCTTCGAGATCGCGCCCGAGATGAACGGCTGCACCGCCGCCATCATCCTCACGTGGCCGAGGTACTGGATGACGTTGTCGCCCATCGAGCACGCGAACACAGCTAAGTGCTCCGCCCTCAGGAACGGCGATCCGAGGATCGACTTGTGCTCGTCGATGTAGGCGACGATCTTGACGATCTCGCCGTCGGCATAACCCAGCCGGCGCAGCGCGCGCGGCACGGTCTGGTTGACGATCGACATCGTTCCCCCGCCGACGAGCTTCTTCGTCTTCACGAGCGCGAGGTCCGGCTCGATGCCCGTCGTGTCGCAGTCCAGGAGGAACGAGATCGTCCCGGTGGGCGCGAGCACGGTCGCCTGTGAGTTCCGGACGCCGTGGGCATCACCGAGTTCGACCGCCTCGTTCCACGCTTCGTGCGCCGCGCTCAAAAGAGCGATCGGCGCGAGGGAGGCGTCGATCTTGCCGAGCGCGTCCCGATGCATCCGCAGAACGTTGCGCATCGCTTCGGCGTTCTCGTGGAATCCCGCGAACGGCCCCAGGCGCGCCGCGAGACGGGCGGAAGTCGCGTAGGCGTACCCGTTCATGAGCGCCGTCACCGCCGCGGCATAGGCGCGCGCCCCGTCGGAGTCGTACGGCATGCCGAGCGCCATCAGCATCGCACCGAGGTTCGTGTAACCGAGGCCGATCTCCCGGAACCGCCTCGTCGTCTCGGCGATCTTCTCGGTCGGATAATCCGCGTTTCCGACGAGGATCTCCTGCGCCGTGAAGACGACCTCGACGGCCGCCCGGAAGCCTTTCGTGTCGAAAGAACCGTCATCGCCGAGGAACTTCAACAGGTTGATGCTCGCGAGGTTGCACGCCGAGTTGTCCAGGTGGACGTACTCGCTGCAGGGGTTGGAGGCGTTGATCCGGCCGGTGTTCGGCGTGGTGTGCCAGCGGTTGATCGTCGTGTCGAACTGGAGGCCCGGGTCGGCGCACTCCCAGGCTGCCTCGGCGATCTCGTGGAACAGCTCCCGGGCGCGTACGGTCTCGATCGTCGCGTGGCTCGTCCGGGCGACGAGGTCCCACGCGGCATCCTCGAGCACGGCCGTCATGAACTCGTCACCCACCCGGACCGAGTTGTTCGCGTTCTGGTACTGCACCGAATGGCTGTCCGCGCCATCGAGGTCCATGTCGAATCCCGCCGCCGCGAGGGCGCGTGCCTTGCGTTCCTCGCGGGCCTTGCACCAGATGAACTCGCGGATGTCGGGATGGTCGACGTCCAGGATGACCATCTTGGCGGCGCGACGCGTCTTGCCCCCGGACTTGATCGTCCCCGCCGATGCATCCGCTCCGCGCATGAAGCTCACCGGGCCCGAAGCCGTGCCGCCCCCACCGAGGAGTTCGCGCGAGCTGCGGATCTTCGACAGGTTGACCCCGGAGCCCGAGCCCCCTTTGAAGATCGTCCCCTCCTCGACGTACCAGTTGAGGATCGACGGCATGGAGTCCTCGACGGCGAGGATGAAACAGGCTGACGCTTGCTGGGGCACGCCGCGCACGCCGATGTTGAACCAGACCGGTGAGTTGAAAGCGGCCTTCTGACTGACGATGAGGTGCTTCAGCTCGTCGCCGAATGCCGACGCCTCGGCGCCGTCTGCGAAGTAGCCGTCGCGTACACCCCATGCCGCAATTGTGTCGACGACGCGGTCGACGACCTGCCGCAGGGAGCTCTCCCGCTCCGGCGAGCCCAGCGGCCCGCGAAAGTACTTCTGGGCGAGGATGTTCGTCGCGTTCATCGACCAGCTCTTCGGGACCTCGACTCCGAGCTGCTCGAAGGCCACCTCTCCGGTCCGGCAGTCCGAGATGATCGAGTCGCGGCGCTCCCACTCGACGCCCTCATAGGGATGGCTGCCTGCCTGCGTGAAGTGTCGCCGCACCCCGCTGTCGACCCGCTCATCCGCTACAGCCATCGCCCTCGTTCCCCTCTGCGTCGCTTCCGGCGTTTCGCTCAATTCCCCTGGCCTCGACCTGGCGGTGCCTTCCTTCAGGAGCCCCACATACAATATGTAGTGGCTAACGGAGTTGACACCACTAGATGAGGAGATAAGTACAGCACCGTAGTTACAGAGATGTCAATGACTGATCTGGCCGAGCTTCACGTGCGGCAAGGGCCTGCTGCGTGCGGTGAGACGGCTGCCCGCGCCGGTACCGTCCCCTTGGGAACCCGCCCGGCACCCGGATATCCACCTTTCTGCGGCCCGAACGGGTCGTCGTCGTGCTAAACGGTTCGACGGCCGACCCTATCGGACGGGCCCCCCGGGCGCGACCCGCGATCCCCAGCCAAGCGGGATGCCCGCCCCGCGAGCCGCGGCGACGATCGGCGCCACCGACCCCGGCCACGCGACAATCGCCCACGTCGCCCCCGCCCCCGCGAGCGACCGGAGCTGGGCGGCGGCACACTCGGCGCCGCGGGCGAGGGCCCCACCCCAGCAGATCGCGCCGTCGCGACCGAGCTCGGCGACGCGCGCGGCCCTGACTCCGAAGACGTTCACCGTCGCGCCGATCGCCCGGGCGATGGCATTCGTCGTCGACGCGCCGGCACCAATCCACACCGGGATGCCCTCTTCGGTGAGCGCCGATCCGACCGCCAAAATCGCGCGACGCCGAGCCTGCGCACTGCCCGGGTCGAGCCCGTAGGCGAGGTTCTCAGCCGCGCTCCGGCGATCCCCGGTCCCGATTCCCGCGATCAGCCGCCCCCCGCTCAGGCCCTCCAAGGTGCGGAACTCGTCGAGCAGCACCTCGTCGGGCACGAGGCCGATCCGGGCGACGAGCGTGCCGAGCACGATCGCGGACGTCGCCGCCGCCAGCATCCCGAGGAGTGGGAAGGGGGCGATCGCCGGTCGGCCGGGAGCGCCCGGCGGCCAGAGATGGTCGTAGGCGAAGACACCGTGGATCCCCGCCTCCTCCGCCGCGGCCGCGCACGATCGCGCCGCCGCCACCGTCCGGCTGAAGGAGGGAATGATGACGCCGACCCGCATGGGCGTCTGCCGGCGACCGCTCAGGAACCGCTCTCCACGCGAGCCTTCAGGTCGCGCACGGCGGCGTGGAGGATGTGGCCTTCGGCCCGCCGTTTGACGAAGCCCGGGATCGGCACGCGTAGTTCGACCGAGAGCTCGTAGCGCACTTCGGTCGTCCCATCCGGCCCGGCGCGGAACTCGTAGCGCCCGTCGAGGCGGTTCGTGAGGTCGCCGTCTTGTTGCGTCCAGGAAACGGCGAGCGGCGCCTCGCGGTAGTCGTAGCGCAGTACGTAGTTCGTGCTCCGACCGAACGCCCCGGCGCGGAAGCTCACCACCGACGGCCGGCCCTCGCCGTCGCGCGCGAGGACGTGGACCTCCTTCACGTCCGCGACCCACTCGGGGTACCTCTCAAGGTCGGTCACGACCGCGAAACAGCGCTCGGGCGTGCCCGCGATCGTCAACTTTTGGGCCGTGTGTTCCACGGTCCTCTCCTTTCGGCCGCGTCGAGCACCCTTTCCAGCCTCTCACGATGGCCAACGCTTGTGTAGCAGGCCGCCGAGACCAGCGTGTCGATCCTCGTCACTCCGCAGCGCGCAGCGCAGCGTCCAGTCGCATCGCCAGCTCGTCATAGTCAAACTCCGCGCAGGCGCGCTGACGACCCGCCGCACCGAGACGACGACGGAGCACCTCGTCGTCGAGCAACTCCGCGAGCGCCCTCGTCGCGACGACGACGTCCCCCGGCCGGTCGACGACGAGGCCGGTCACGCCGTGGACAACCGCCTCGTGCGAGCCACCGCTCCTGCCGGCGACCTGGGGGACGCCAGCCGCGGCTGCCTCGAGGAACACGATCCCGAAACCCTCCTGTTCCAGCCCGCCCCAACGCGTGCGGCAGAGCACGGCGGCGACGTCCGCCGCCCCGACGAGCCCCGGAAGGTCGAGATCGCTCACCTGACCTAGGAAACGCACGGGAGCCCCGAGACGCCCCGCGAGCGAGGCCAACCGCCGGGCGTCGCGTCCAGCGCCGGCGACCGCCACGGTGAGGTCCGCTCGCTCGCTCGCGAGCACTGCCGCGGCCTCGATCAGCACGTCGATGCCTTTGCGGGGCACCAGTCGACTGACGGCTACCACGAGACGGCCGGCCTCGGGAAGCCCGAATCGCCTCCTTGCCAGGGCGATCTCAGCGGCACCGAGAGGGTGGAATCGATCCGAGTCGACCCCCGGTGGGACGATGACGACCTTCGACAAGTCCTCGCCAACAAGCCGACGCGCCTCCTGCGCCGGGTAGCTCCCGGCCGCGATCACGAGTTCGGCCCCGACGAGCACCCGGCGGAGAAGACCCGACGTCACCGGTAGACGTGCCGGCACCGTCACCTCTGCCCCGTGCAGGACGACCGCGTAGCGCATGCCGAGCTTCGGCCCGACGAGCCCTACGGGCAGCGCCGGGTCGAGCACGACGAGCGAAGCGCCCCTGTCCTGCGCCAGTCGCCGGATACGCGCCGTGAGACGCGGAGTCGGCCAGAGCATCCGGACCCCGAGACGCTCGATCCGATGCGGCGCCGCGGCATCGAACTCGCGAGCCCCGTCGTGATCGATCGTCAACACCGAGGTCCGTCCCGACGGAAGGCGACGCCAGAGCTCCCATAAGTAGGACTGGATACCGCCCACCTTGGGCGGGTAATCGTTCGTGACGAGCAGGTGGGTCATGGGACATGCACCTCGTGGCCGGTGCCCGTCTCAGGTGATTGTTCAGCCTGTTCGCGCCTCGTGTCGGAGTGCCGGCAGCAGACCGGCCCGCTCGAAGATGCGCACCGCGCGGGCTTCGGCCGCGTCAATGATGATCGCGTCACTGGCGTCGTGACCAACTACGAAGCTGACGACGCAGTCGTCACAGGCCGAGGTGCCCTCGTGGTTGCACGTGTCACAGCTAATCGTGAGCGTGCCCTTCGCCATGATCGCTCTCCCGGTTCACCTCGGTGCATCGCACCTCGACCAACGACGATCATGATGACTCGCGGATGTATCAATGTGGCGAGGGCGACTCTTGCGGTGCACCACTCACGGGAGGCGTTGCCGTGCCAGCGGCGTCTCCGATCGTCTCGATCGATGACGACTTTCCGCACCAACGGCACGTCACGGATTCGACCGCTTCCTCGAGGATCTCCTCCTCCTCGATCGAGCGCTCGCCGCCCAAGGTGAAGTGCCAGAATGCTCGGGTTCTCCGCGTCGACGTGACGTCGAAGCGGGTCCGGTTCCCACAACCTTGACAGCGGTAGCGCGCGGCCACGCAGCGAACCTAGCGCGCCCAGACGTGACGTCGAGAACCGACGAACCCCGCTTTGTCCTACCTATCGACTTTCCGACGGGCTCACCGGTCCCGACAGGTGCCTCTCGACGAGCCGGGCGAGGGCACGCAGTGCCCTCCCCCGGTGAGATATCTCGTGCTTGTCGGCGGCAGCCATCTCGGCCAACGTCAGCCCGTGGCCATCGTCAGGAATGAACACCGAGTCGTAGCCGAAACCGCCCTCGCCGCGCGCAGCCTCGGCGATCGTTCCCTCGAGTGTCCCCGACGCGACGAGCTCGGTACCGTCACTCAGCGCCGCGAGAGCAACCGTGCGAAAACGGGCTCGACGGTCCTGGCGATCCCCCAATGCACCAAGCAGCTTCGCGATGTTGTCGGCGGAACGTCCTTCCGGCCCCGCGTATCTCGCGGCACGCACGCCCGGCAATCCCCCGAGGGCATCCACTTCGAGGCCCGTGTCGTCAGCCACCGCGCCGAAACCCGTCGCCGCTCGAACTGCTCTCGCCTTGAGCCGGGCGTTGTCCTCGAGAGTCTCGCCGTTCTCGTCGACGGCCTCCAGGTCCTGCGGTCGCGCCACGAGTTCGATCTTGCCGCCGAGCGCGACACCGAGGATCTCGACCATCTCGCGCACCTTGTCCGGATTCGCCGACGCCACGACGATTCGCAGCCGGCGCGACGCCTTGCTCACCCCTCGCCCCGCGAAGCGGGCGGTGTTGCGAGCAGCACCGCGTCGCAAGCCAGCAGGCTGTCGATGCCTTTGCCCGCGAGCTCGAGCAGCTCGTCGAGCGTCGAGCGCCGGAACGGATCACGTTCTGCCGTTCCCTGCACCTCGACGAACAGGCCCGAACCCGTCATCACGACGTTCATGTCCACGCCGGCGCGGGAGTCCTCGGCGTAGTCGAGGTCGACCATCGCGACGCCGTCGACCAATCCGACGGACACAGCGCCGACCGAATCAACCAACGGAAGTGTGCCCAGCTCGCCGGCCGCGACGAGTCGTGTGCAGGCGTCGTGGAGGGCGACGAAGGCGCCCGTGATCGCGGCAGTCCGTGTGCCCCCGTCGGCCTGGAGGACGTCGCAGTCCAGGATGATCAGGTGCTCGCCCAGTGCCGACAGGTCGCAGACCGCACGCAGTGATCTCCCGATGAGCCGCTGGATCTCCTGGGTCCGTCCTGATTGGCGCCCCTTCGTCGCCTCGCGCGGAACGCGCTCGGACGACGATCCCGGGAGCAACGAGTACTCCGCCGTGACCCAGCCCTTGCCCGAGCCCCGCATCCAGCGGGGAACCTCCGCTCCGAACGACGCCGTGCAGAGCACCTTGGTGCGGCCCATCGTGACGAGCACCGAGCCCGCGGCGAACTCGGTGAAGTCGCGCACGATCTCGAACGGCCGCATCTCATCGGGCCTGCGCCCATCACGCCGAACCTCGCCTGTCATCGCCGACCGGTCCTTCCTGTCGTCTTCGCACCCTCGCCTTCCGGCCCGGCGAGCGGCCCCCACGGTGACCGCAGCCGCAGGACGGCGGGCGTCACCACGAGGATCGTCATCGCGAGCCCCAGGAGAGAATCTCACGCGCCGAACGCGACCGCTTCCGCCGTGGCGATCTCGGGGCCAAGCAAACGACGTCCCATCGTGGCGAACCAGGCGGGGTCGCCCGAGGACAGGAACCGGTGTTTGCCTTCGGAGGGGATCCTGCGACCGAGCCCGGTCGAGTCGAGGATGGCCCGGACGTCGAAAGCGGTCTCCTCGCCCGACGACACGAGAACGACCTCGCGACCCATGATGTCCGCGATCGTCCGGGCGAGGAAGGGGTAGTGCGTGCAGCCGAGCAGCAACGTGTCGATCCCCGCGATCCTGAGTGGCGATAGCAGCCGCTCGGCGAGAACGTAAACCTGGTCGCTGTCGAGCTCCCCGCGTTCCACGAACTCGACGAACCCCGGGCAGGCGGTGCAATGCACGCGCTGTGCGACGTGGAATGAGGCCGCGGCGCGCTGATAGGCGCCCGAGGCAATCGTGCCCGACGTGCCGATCACTCCGATCTGGCCGTTGCGCGTCGCTGCGACGGCAGCGCGCATACCCGGTTCGATCACGCCGATGATCGGCACGTCGAAGTCGTGGCGCAGTTCGTCGAGTGCAACAGACGCGGCGGTGTTGCAGGCGACGACGATCATCTTCACGTCTTCGACCTTGACGAGGTAATCCGCGACCTCGTGGCTGAACCGCCGGATCTTCTCGGCCGGACGCGGCCCGTACGGATGGCGCCCTGTGTCACCCACATACACGATTTCTTCGTCATGCAAGAGATCGATCAACGCGCGCGCGACGGTGAGGCCGCCAAGACCGCTGTCGAAGACGCCAATGGGTCGGTCATTCATCTTCCCAACCCAGATTAGGCGTTGGCTCAATACCAGGCGTTCTGAGCCATTCGACGACCTAGAAGTAGACGGTCCTCCGCGCGCGCTGCACGACCGCCTCGAGGTCGCCCATCCACACGTCGGCAGAGAGGTACTTCCATCCGCCGTCGGGTGAGAGTACGACGATCACGCCGGAGGAGATCTTCGACGCGCACCGCACGGCGCCGGCGACGACCGCCCCCGTCGACAGCCCCGCGAAGACGCCGACATCGGCGAGACGCCGCGTCCAGAGAATCGAGTCGGCGGGACCGATCACCGTCTTGCGATCGAGCAACTTTTCACCGCCAAGATCCGTGAAGATTGGTGGGATGAACCCATCATCGAAGGTGCGCAGGCCGTCGACCATGTCCCCCGCGGGGGGCTCGACCGCCCACACCTCGATGTCAGGGTTTCGCTCCTTGAGGAACCGCCCAACCCCGAGAAGCGTCCCGCTCGTGCCGAGGCCCGCGACGAAGTGCGTCACCTCCGGGAGATCGCGCCAGATCTCGGGCCCGGTCGTTTCGTAGTGCGCCCGCGGGTTCGCCGGATTCCCGTACTGATAGAGAAGAACCCAATCGGCGTGCTCCGAGGCGAGTTCGCGGGCAAGTCGCACCGCTCCGTTCGAACCCTCGGCGCCGGGTGACGCGATGACTTCCGCGCCCCAGACCGCGAGCAGCTGGCGGCGTTCCGTGGAGACGTTCTCCGGGAGCACGACCTTCAGGTGGTAGCCCTTCACACGGCTGACGAGGGCGAGACCGATGCCGGTGTTGCCCGACGACGGTTCGATCATGGTCGCGCCCCTGGTCAGCACGCCGCGATCCTCCGCGTCCTCCACGAGGAACTTGGCAACGCGATCCTTCACCGACCCGCCGGGGTTCACGCCTTCGAGTTTGGCGACGATGCGGACCGCGGGATTCGGACTCAGCCCGGAGACGTCGACCATCGGCGTGTTACCGATCAGGTCGAGCACGTCGTGAGCGAGCATCAGGGCCCGAGGTGCGACTAGCTCGCGCCGCCCGCCACCGCCGGCAGGATCGACACCACGTCTTCGCTCGCCACCTTCGTCTCGAGTCGGTCGAGGTAACGGACGTCGTCATCGTTCACGTAAACGTTGACGAATTGATGCAACTCGCCGTCCCCGGTCATCACCTGGATGCCCAAGGCCGGATGTTGCGAGATGATGGACTGCAGGACCTCGCCCACGGTCGCGCCGTCACCGGAGACTCTCGCCCTGCCCCCCGTGGCAGGTCGCAGCAGCGTTGGAACCCGAACCTCAACGGACACCGATACCCCCGGAGACTCACGCAGTTCGAATGTTGACCTTACGGGTCATATTCTAACGACGGGTCTCCGAATTCCGGTCGTTCGGAGCTGGGCGAAGCGCTTCGGTCCGTCGAGAGGTGCCTCAGCCGACGACGACCGGCTCCTCCTTCACGACCTGTTCGGAGATGCGAAACGACCGGACCGACGCGACCTCGGCGCGCAGCGAGACGAGGACGTGGTGCCAGGCGGGGTCGAGGGCCTGTTTCACGTCGGTCGCCGAGGGATAGGCGTCGGTGTGGGTGTGCGAGTGGAATGCGCCGATGATTTCCAGACCTGCCGCATCGGCCTCGCGGTCCGCTCGAACGTGATCCCCGGGATCGACCACGTAGAGACGGGCCGACGCCGCCTGGTTGCGAACAGGGAAGCAGCGGACGACCCGCCCGGTCGAGCCATCCCCCGCGAGCAGGCCGCAGCCCTCTTCGGGAAACGTTCGCAGGCAGTGCGCCACGATCTCGGCGAGAATGCGCTCATTGACGACGAGGCGCGAGCTGACGTGGTCGTGACCTGCTTCGGGAGCGGGCGGCGAACGCATCGAGCAGGGAGGCTACCGTCTCGCGTCATGGCGACGCGAGCCCCGAGACCACGGCCGGCCAAGACGCGGGCCGTATCTGACGCGCCCGGCGCCGAGCGTGCAACGATCCGGCGGGTCGCGCAGAATCGACGCGCCCGGCACGAGTACGACATCCTCGACACCTTCGAGGCGGGGCTCGAGTTGAAAGGAGCCGAGGTCAAATCGGTCCGCGCCGGACAAGTCAGCCTCCAAGACGCCTACGCCCGCGTCGAGGACGGTGAAGCCTGGCTCCTCGGTGTCCGGATCGCGCCATACGAGTACTCGAGCGGCTTCGGCGCCGTCGAGGCTGATCGGGCCCGCAAGTTGCTCCTCCACCGCAGGCAAATCGATGAACTACAGGGTCGCGTCGCCCAGCAGTCCCTGACCCTTGTACCGCTCTCGGTGTACTTCAGGGGCGGACGCGCCAAGGTCGAGCTGGCACTCGCCCGAGGTCGGCGCCTCTACGACAAGCGCCGCGCCATCGCCGAGCGCGAAGGTGAGCGCGAGGCGGCCCGCGCCATGAAAGGCCTGCGCGAGTGACAGTCTCAGCAAACAGCTCCCCCGTCGAGCGGCACTCGCCGGGCGGTAGAATGCGTGGTGCCGATTTCCGTCGGCGTCCTAGATGTTGTGGCGCCTGCCGGACAGGCCAGGCGCCCAGCGAGGGGGTGACAGGCTTCGACTTCGGTCGTCAAGGTGGGAGAAGCGAGCCGTGGTCTCCGGAGCCACGCTAAAGAGCCGGAAAACAAAACAAACGCCGAGCCTCAGCTCGCGCTTGCTGCCTAAGTAGCAGCAACGTCCCTTCGTCCCAAGCCCCGCGGGGCGGAACCGGGCGTCATCAAGCGGGACTCACCTGAATAGCGCTGTCAGCGCGTCGTTCGGGGACAACTGAGCTGACTGGGGTCCTGCGCCGCGGCCGGTGGAGAGGCGGGACCTGAAACATTCCCGCCGGCTGCGCTCGGAGAATGCCCACTGAGAACTCGAAGGACGCGGGTTCGATTCCCGCCACCTCCACAGTTTGCTGCTGGCCGCAGACCTGACCCTCTCAGCGAGCGGTCGACCGCCACAACCGGTCGGAATACACACCGACGACCGTTTCGCCGAGACGAGCAGGTCAAGCTGCTTCTCGCGGAAGGCGTCGCCTTGGGTACTGAGGCGAGACCGCCGGGCCGCGCTCGTCCTCTCCCCTTTTGCTGTCTTGAAGCGTGCGTCCGAGTGCCGTCGTGGTCGGCCGCGACCCGATGGAACTCGAACGTCGAGATTGCCTGACATGACTCCCAGGTCAACGGGCGTCACAAGCTCCAGTGAGGAGTGAGCTCGAACCCGAGGGCGCCACCACCGACCGTGTAGTACGTCCCGACGATCATTCCGATGGCGTTGACATCAGTTGGGAGCGCCCCCTCGTCCGGGCCCCTGCCGGCGTACGGATCGTTGATGGGTGTGATCCTGCCGGCGACGTCGACAAAGCCGCGGGCGGTACCACGTGCCAAGACGACACTCCCGACCATCACCCGGGAATCGCTAATACCGAAGAGGTCCGTGCCCTCGTCCATGCGTTTGCCGGCATTTCGCCCGTCGAAGGTGGTGAACCTTCCGGCGACGTCGATGAAACCGTGTAAGACGCCGTTCGCGTCTGAGTACGTCCCGACGATCACCCCGGCGCTGTTGATACCGAGACCCGCCGTGCCCGATGAGACCTACCACGGCACCAGGGTCGTCACGGGTGGCGCTTCCCGGGCGTGCGGATCCACGAGGGTCGTGTACCTCCCGTCCCTGTAGGTGAAGCCGTAAGACGTGCCGGCGTCGTTGATGAAGTTCGCGTACGTGTAACTCGTGCCGCCCCCGATTGTCGGACCGTTGAGGGTGGTGAACTTCCCCGCGACATCCACGAAGCCGCGCTCCAGGCCACGTGCATCGGAGAAGCCCCCAACGATTGTGCCGGAGTCGTGGATGCCACTCCCTTGCGTACCTTGGCCAGACTTCGTCCCGGCGTCCGGATCGTTGCCCGACGCAGCGCCGAGTTTCTGGCGTGCCGAGGTCGTAAGGCTGATCTGTCAGCTGACCACCTGGCAAACGAGCCGCGCATTACCGTTGCTTACGGGACGGCAAGGTGCATAATCGACGCGCATAGTTCGGAACGGTTGCTTGTTACCCGTGTTCGCCGAATCCACTTCGCCACGGCGGCTCTCCCGCTGTGGTTCGATCCCCTGGAGGCGCGTCGTGGGGTCTCGTCCTTCGATCGCAACGGATCTGCGCGACGCGTTCCTGCACTGTTGGAGCGGTGAATCGCAGATCTTCCGCGCTCCCGGACGGGTGAATCTGATTGGCGACCACACGGATTACAACGACGGTTTTGTGCTTCCCGTCGTGTTGCAGTACGCGACGTGGGTGGCGATCGCCCGTCGCGATGACCGCCGGGTGCGCGTGCGATCCGAGACGCTCGAGAAGACCGCCGAGTTCGACCTCGACGAGATCGATCCACGGCCGCGCCACGACTGGACCGATTATGTGCGCGGCCTTGCGATCATGCTCGAGTCCTCCGGTCACCGCCTTGTCGGCGCGGACATGCTCATCGCGAGCAACATACCGCTCGGCGCTGGACTGAGCTCATCCGCGGCGATCGAGATGGCCACGGGGTTTGGCATGCTCACGATCAGCGGCTCACCCGTTGATCTCGCCGATCTTGCGGCAGCCGGCCAACGCACGGAGAACATATTCATCGGCGTGAAGAGCGGGATCATGGACCAGTACGCGTCGTGCCACGGAGTGCGCGGTCACGCGCTCCTCCTCGACTGCCGCGATCTCGTCGCTCGCCTCGTCCCCCTCGGCGCACAGACGAGCTTCGTCATCGCGAACTCGATGGTGCACCATGCGCACACCACGTCCGCGTACAACACACGTCGTGACGAGTGTGACGCCGGCGTCGCCACGCTCGCGACCGTCATCCCCGGACTCAGGGCCTTGCGGGATGTCTCGTTTGCCCAGCTCGAGGCCAACGAGAGCCTCCTCGATCCCGTGGTCTACCGCCGTTGTCGCCACGTCGTAACCGAAAACGCGCGCGTCGTGCACGCCGCTGACCTGCTCGGAGCCGGGGACGAAGAGGGCTTCGGCGAGCTCATGGTGCAGTCGCATGAGAGCCTGCGCGACGACTACGGGGCGAGCTGCCCCGAACTCGATCTGCTCGTCGAAACTGCCCTCGGTATCGAGGGTGTTCTCGGCGCGCGTATGACGGGGGGAGGTTTCGGCGGTTGTACGATCAACCTCGTGCGGGAGGGCGCGGTCGAGCACTTCTCGGACACCCTCGCCGCCGCGTACGAGAGGTCGACCGGGATGAACCCGTCGATCATCGTCGCCGAGGCGGGACCTGGGGTCGGGCCGGAATCAGACGAGTTCGGATCGGACCGTTGAACGTTCTCGTCGTCGGGGGCGCGGGCTATATCGGCAGTGCGACGTGCCGCTCTCTCCTCGAGGCGGGTCACTCCGTCACGGTCTTCGACAACCTCGCCAAAGGGCACCGCGCCGCGGTGCCGCCGGACGCGGAGCTCGTCCTCGGCGACACCGGCAACCCCGAGGACCTTGACGGCGTGTTCGCGTCTCGGTCGATCGACGTCGTCATGGACTTCGCGGCTTTCATCGAGGCGGGCGAGTCGATGAACCTGCCGGAGCGCTACTTCCGCAACAACACCGCGAACGTCCTCACGCTCATCGAGGCGATGCTCACCCACGACGTCGGCCGGTTCGTCTTCTCCTCCAGCGCGGCCGTGTTCGGTAACCCCGACCGCGTCCCGATCGCCGAGGACGCCCGCCACGAGCCCACGAATCCCTACGGCGAGTCGAAACTGCAGGTCGAGAGGATGCTCTCGTGGATCAGCTCCGCACACGGACTGCGCTTCGCTTCGCTGCGCTACTTCAACGCCGCCGGGGCGACCAGCCCCGACTGCGGCGAGGACCACGACCCCGAGTCCCATCTCATCCCGCTCGTGCTCGCCGTGGCACTCGGCCGGCGCGAAGCGATCCCGATCTTCGGAGCCGACTATCCCACGCCGGACGGGACCTGCATTCGTGACTACGTCCATGTGGCCGACCTCGCGTCGGCCCACCTGCTCGCGCTCGAGGCGCTGTCGACACGGGAGTCGGTCTGCTACAACCTCGGCAACGGCCTTGGGTTCTCGGTGCGAGAGGTCGTCGAGATCGCCCGTCGGGTCACCGGTCACCGCCTGCCGGTCGTCGAGCGTTCCCGCCGGCCCGGTGACCCGGTGGCCCTCGTCGCGAGTCCCGCCGCGGTCCAGGCCAACCTCGGCTGGGCCCCAGACCACGCCGACCTCGAGTCCATCGTCGCCAGCGCCTGGGAATGGCACGCGAGACACCCCGACGGCTACGGGGACTGACGTGACGTCGTTCCTCGAGGAATCCTCACACCGACGTCTCAATCCGCTCACCGGGGACTGGGTCCTCGTTTCGCCGCACCGGGCGCTGCGACCCTGGCGCGGACAGGTGGACCGCCTGCCCGCGCCCGCGGCCCTCGCCTACGACCCGGCGTGCTACCTCTGCCCGGGCAACGAGAGGGCGAATGGTGAACACAACCCTCGCTACGCGCACACGTTCGCGTTCGACAACGACTTCCCGGCGCTGCGAGCTGACGCGCCCGACGACGGCATCGATCGCGACGGGCTGCTGGTCGCCCGCGGCGAGTCGGGCATCTGCCAGGTGGTGTGTTTCTCGCCGCGTCACGACCTCGCGCTCGCGCGCATGGACGTCACCGACGTGGCACGCGTCGTCGAGCTGTGGCGGGAACAGTTCACAGAACTCGCCGCCATCGAGTCCGTCCGCTCGGTCCAGATCTTCGAGAACCGGGGCGAGATGATGGGCGCGAGCAATCCCCACCCCCACGGACAGATCTGGGCGAGCGCGCACCTGCCGAACGAACTCGCGAAAGAGACGCTCTCCTTAGAACGTTTCGTCGAGGCGCATGGCACGTGTCTTCTCTGCGACTACGTCGGCCTGGAGGAGAGCTTGTCCGAGCGCGTCGTGTTCGCCAACGAGTCCTTCCTCGTCGTGGTCCCGTTCTGGGCCATTTGGCCCTTCGAGGCCGCGATCGTCCCCCGCCGCCACGTCGGCGGCATCGACGGCCTCGTGCCCGCCGAGCTCACCGCCTTCGCCGACGCGCTCCAGGCTCTCACCGTGCGCTACGACAACCTCTTCGAATCGCCCTTCCCCTACTCGATGGGCATCCACCAGCGGCCGACAGACGGCGCACCCCACGACGAATGGCACCTGCACGCCCACTTCCTCCCACCGCTCCTCCGCTCGGCGACGGTGCGGAAGTTCATGGTCGGTTTCGAACTCTTCGGCTCGCCCCAGCGCGACATCACCCCGGAAGACGCCGCCGACCGCTTGCGCGCCGTCGCCGGGCACCACTATCTCGACGCCATAGACGATTGACCGCGGCGCGTCGGCGCCAGGCGCCTCGCTCTATCGCGCCCGCCCCTCGACCGATGCCGGTGGAGCCGACGTGCTCCGTCCCCGGTACGTGCTCCCGAGCAGAAAGACGACCGTGAGGACCACCATGGCGACCAACCCCACCGCCCGGTCGTGTCGCAGCACCAGGGCCGCGCCGACGACGAACAGCACTCCCAGGAAGAGCTCCGGGGTGTCGCCGATGAGGAAGTCCCACCAGAACCGGCCGAAGGCGACCACCGCCCGTTGCGCGTGACCCCTCATCGGCCGACCCCTTCCCGCTCGCCGAGCGCGGCGGTGACCTGGGACGGGGCCGCGCGGAGCAACGCGCGCATCCCCGTTACGGCGATCGCGGTCACGCCGACGAAGCCCGCAATGAGAACCGGCACGGCGAGGTCGCTCCCCGGCCAGTGCAGGCCCGTCCCCTCGCCGACCCAGAACACGCCGAAGCTCGTCAGCATGATGCCGACCGCCATCTTCAAGATGTTCTCGGGGATGGCAGACAACTGGCGCGCCACGAGCACACCGACGAACCCGACGAGGATCACCGCCACCGCGGCAGACGCCGCCGCGAGTCCGAGCCGGTGCGCGCTGGCACCGAGGCTCAGCACGATGAGCACGACCTCCATCCCCTCCAGAAGGACGGCCTTGAACGAGACGACGAACCCGAGCGCGTCCCGCCCGGAGACCCCCGGCGATCCCGGTCCGCTCTTATCCCGCAACCTGGTGATCGTGTCGGCGTAGATCTGGTCCTCGTCGTGCGGGGCGCGGTGCCCGCTCGCACGCAGGATCGCCTTCCGCAGCCACGACAGTCCGAGCACGAGCAGGAGCCCACCGATGACCACCCGGAGGGTCGCGATCGGCACGTAGCGCACGAGCGGCACACCGGCCAAGCCGACGAGCACACCGAGCAGTACGACCCCGGCGACGCTGCCCTCGATCGCCGAGCGCCACCCCCGGATAGCCCCCGTGGCTAGGACGATCGTCAACGCTTCGACCATCTCGACGGCGCTCGCCAAGAACACCGCGAGCGCGAGCGTTACCTCCGTCGTCGACATCGCCTGACTGCTCCGCTCTCCTTCGCTCACCGGGCGTCCCACCGACGTGCCCGGAAAGGCCCGGGCCTGTCGGCGCACCGGCGGCGATGCAACGTCCTATCGTACCGGGAGGTGGGTCGGCGCTGGCGGCCCGTCGTCCGCGACCCGTCGCGCGTCGTTCCATCTCCGTCCCCATCGGATTCCCGGCGGCCAGTAAGGTTGTCGCTGGACGGTTCAGCGGCGGAGGACGGTTCGGCGCGCGACGTCCGGTTGATGCCTGGATGCTGGAGGTTTCGGTCCGTTGCGCCTAGGAGTACTCACCGGTGGCGGTGACTGTCCGGGTCTCAACGCGGCCATCCGAGGGCTCGTCCGCCGTGCCTCTGTCGCCTACTCGGACGACGTCGTCGGGTTCCACTACGGCTGGCAGGGGGTCGTGGAAGACGATGCCATACCCCTCGATGTCGATGCCTGTCGCGGGATCCTCCCGCGTGGCGGGACGATCCTTGCCACCTCGCGGTTCAATCCGTTCAAGTCCACGGCCGACCCAGCCCGGATCGCCGCCACCCTCGAACGCCGGCACATCAACGCGCTCATCGCCATCGGTGGCGACGGCTCGCTCCGCATCACGCGGGAGGTATCCGCCCTCGGGATACCGGTCGTCGGTATTCCCAAGACCATCGACAACGACGTGAACGCGACCGATTTCACGATCGGTTTCGACACCGCGGTCCAGGTCGCGGTCGACGCCATCGACCGCCTCCACACGACCGCGGAGTCCCACGGCCGGGTGATCGTCTGCGAGGTGATGGGCCGTCAAGTCGGTTGGATCGCGGTCTACGCCGGACTGGCCGGTGGTGCCGCGGTCGTGATCGCGCCGGAGGAACCTTTCGACATCGATGAGACCTGCGCCCATCTGCTGCGACGGCACGCCAAGGGCCCGTTCGCCTCGATCGTCGTCATCGCCGAGGGCGCCAAGCCCGTCAAGGGCACCATCGACCTGCCACCCGTCGTGATCGACCAATTTGACCACGAACGGCTCGGCGGCATCAGCTCCATCGTCGCTCGCGAGATCGAAGCCCGGACTCGTTTCGAAACCCGGGCCACCATCCTGGGCGACCTCCAGCGCGGTGGCTCGCCGTCGGCGTTCGACCGTGTGCTGGCAACCCGCTTCGGCGTCGCCGCCGTCGACGCGGCACACGAAGGTGCATTCGGCATGATGGTCGCCCTCCACGCCGAGGAGATCGAACGTGTCCCGCTCTCGGCGGCGATCGACGAGCTGAAACGCGTGCCGCGGGACCTCATCGATCGGGTCGCCAACATCTTCACCGACTAGATCCCGACCTGCCGGGGGGCATTAGCCCCCGGCCGACTCCGCCGGTATCTCGCCCATGCGGCCGTGCCGATAGTCCTCGAACGCCTGCCTGATCTCGGCATCGGTGTTCATGACGAACGGTCCGTACCAGGCAACCGGCTCGCCGATCGGCGCGCCGCCGAGTACGAGGACGTCAAGTCGCGGCGTGTGCCCGTCCTGGATCCGGTCGGCCGCGATCACGAGGTGGTCGCCTCTTCCGAACACGGCCAGCTCCCCTGTCGCGATCGGCCGGCCCGCGCTCGAGGCGGTGCCCCGCCCGGACAGCACGTAGGCGAGCGCGTTGTAACCGGGCTGCCAGGGAAGCTGGAGCGACGCCCCGGGTTCGAGCGTGGCGTGCACGAGGCTGATCGGCGTGTGCGTCGAGCCCGGTCCCCGGAAGCCGCCGACGTCGCCGGCGATGATCCGGACGAGCGCACCGCCGTCCGGCGACGCGACCAGCGCGACGTCGCCACGGTCGATGTCCTGATACCGCGGCGCGATCCACTTGTCCTCCGACGGCAGGTTCACCCAAAGCTGGACCCCGTGGAAGAGCCCGCCGGCCGCGACGAGCTCCTCCGGCGGGGCCTCGATGTGGAGGATCCCCGCGCCCGCCGTCATCCACTGGGTGTCGCCGTTCGTGATGAGGCCGCCACCGCCATGGGAGTCACGGTGGCGGAACGTCCCGTCGATCATGTACGTGACCGTCTCGAACCCCCGGTGCGGATGCCAGGGTGTCCCCTTCGGCTCCCCGGGCGCGTACTCGACCTCGCCCATCTGGTCCATGTGGACGAACGGGTCAAGCTCGGACTGCGAAACCCCGGCGAAGGCGCGTCGGACTGGGAAACCCTCGCCCTCCAGGCCGTGGGGCGCCACAGTCACCGTGCGCACCGGCCGTTCCACGCTCGTCGCGGCGTCGATCCCAGCAAGACGCGGCAGGATAAGCACGTCGTCGACCGTCACTGCCGGCACGCGACCGCCCTTCCCGTCCGTTCCGGCCCTGCCGCTCCGGCGCCGCTGAACGCCGCAGCCGACAGAGCACCCCAGTGGTCAACAGCATCGCGGCCCGCTTTGTTCCCGGAGGCAGGGTTCGGTGGAGGAGCACCGGCGGGAGGTGCAACGGGATGCCGCGGGCGCAACGTAGCGACGGGTCCGCGCCCGGGCGGGGACTATGAGCTCGCTCACCTCAAAGGTGGACCGTGCCGCTCGCGCCAGACAGAGATCGAATCCGACGAGGTGGCCGGACGCCGGACCCGACGGTCTTGCCGACGGATTCCGTGTCACCACCCGGGACGACGACTCCGCGGCGCCGACACGACCTCGTCGCCTGGGTCGCGCTCGGCCTCGTCGTCGCGACCGCGCTCACCCTCGTGGCCCGGGAGTCCGTGGCTCCGATAGGTCGCGTCGCGACGACCACACACTCCCGCCAGCACGTCACCTCGTCACCGAAGACGACACCGTCGAGGAGGCTGACGGCATCGGGCCGGCCGCACCGACACGCTCGGCCGCACCCGAAGCTGACGGCCGTGCATCCCGTGCCGACCACTGCGGTCACCCCGACCCCTTCGACCGCGCCCGCCTCGACGACGCCCAGTTCGACCTCACGCGTCTCGAGTCCGCAGGGCGGCGCCCCGCCCGCCGCGACGACGTCGGGACTGTCCGGCGTGCTGCGCTATCCCGATGACATCGCCACCACCTTCCCGTTCGCCTCGCCGAGCGGGACCGCCTCGGTGCGCGCGCTCTGGAGTGGCGGCGAGGCGCTCGAGATGACACTCGGTTGCGGACAAGCCGTCACCTCCGGCGCCGGCACCCACGGCATCTCCCTCGTCGTTGCCGGTCGCCCCGGCTCGTGCACGGTCTCGATCGCCTTCGGCCCAGGCCAGCACGGGCCCGTGCCCTACACCCTGGACGTTCGCGTCCCTCCGGCGAATCCGACCGCTGCGGGCGCGCCATGAGCGCTCCACGTGCCGCGCTCGGCGCGGGTCTCACCGCGCTGGCGAAGGCCGCGGTCCTCGTCGTCGGCGTGCCAATGGCACTCGCCCGCCTCTGGTTCGTCACCCCCTTGCCCGAGCACCTGTGGCGCCTCGAGGTCACAAGGTCCGTTTCGACCTGGGCCCACCTCGTCATCGCCGTTGTCGGGATCGTGTGGGCGCTCGCAACGGCGAATCTCGTCCGGGAGGTCTGCGGCGCGCTCCGCCGCCACGAAACGATCGACACGAGTTCCTGGTCGGCGCGCTGGGCGACGGCGATCGCCGGACTCATCCTTCTCGCCATGGCAGGGACCTCACTCGGGGCCTCCAGTTCGTCGCACCTCCCGCCGTCCTCCGTCGCTGCGGCGCCAGCGCGCCCACGTGTCCGTCCCCAACCGGCGCCAGTCGACCATCCGACCCGCCAGACGCGAACGACGGTGATCGTCGAACAGCACGAATGCCTCGCCGATGTCGCCGCACGGACGACGGGATGCGTCGACGACTGGCCCCTGCTCGCCCACCTGAACCTCGGTCACCTCCAGGCCGACGGGGCGCGGATGCTCGACCCGGTGCGGTTGCGACCCGGTTGGCGCCTCGACCTGCCGGCCCGCTCCGACTCGTCGTCGCTGGCCGCTTCGCGGGCCCTCGTCGCGCCTTCGCCGGCGACCTCCTCGCTCGACCGACGCCTCGCCGAACTGACCCTTCTCGGGTTGGGCGTCGTCACGACCTGTGCCCTCGCGCGCCGGGTCCGCAACCTGCGTCGCGCCGGATCGAGCGCCCGCCGGCTCGGCGAACGCCGCGTGCCGGCCGCACCCCTCGTGGGTGACACCCGGGTTGCCCTTGAGCCCTTCGCCGAGGCGCCCCTTATCGACTGGATCGACTTCGCGAATCGCCTGCTCTGGCGGCTCGTCCACGACCAGGACGCGGAGCCACCGAACGTCCGTCTCGTGCGCGCCGGCCCGGACGGGATCGAGTTCCTGCTCGCCGACGCGCGGCCCGAGGCACCCTGGCCCTTCCTTTCCCGCCGCGCCGGTCACTGGTGGGTGCTCGACACAACGGTGGAGCCCGACGACTTCGAACCTTTCTCCGCAGACTGCGGCCGCTTCGTCCAACCCCTCGTACCCCTCGGCGACGACGAACATGCCTCGTACCTGCTCGTCCTCGGTCGCGGTCGACGGCTCGGGATAACGGGCGACGACGGGCCCGTCGACCGGACGCTCCACGCGATCGTCGCGTCGCTGCGCACCGTGCCGTGGGCCGACGAGCTCGCCGTCGAGCTCGTCGGGATCGATCCCCCACCAGCCGACGAGCAGTGCTACCAGCTGAGCTCGTCGACAACGGCCGCGCTCGAGATCCTCGGCGCCGAAGACGACCCGCTGATGGCTTCGGGGCTCGTCGATCGCTGGCGGCACGAGCCTCTCGTCGTCGTCGGCCGCGCGGCGACCGGCCCCGAGTGCGAACGTGTGCTTGCCGCCGCCACCGCGGTCGCCGGCATCGTCGCGGCCGGTGGGCGGGGCACGGAGCGGCTCGTCGTCGAGCCGGACCGCGCGGTTCTCTTGCCCTACGGGATCGAGCTCAGTGCGGTCACACCGTCGACCGGACAGTTCGCCCTCCTCGACGGACTTCTCGCTGAGGCGCGTCGCCCTGCCACCGTGGTGCCGATCCGTTCCGGGCTCGCGACGGACCGCGCTCGGCTCAGCGCGGTCCCCGTCGCGGGACCGATCGAGCTGCGCCTCCTCCGGCCCGAGCCGGTCGTCGTCGGACTGCGCCGAGAACCGTGCGACCGGGACGCCGCCCGAACCGTCGAGCTCATCGCGTTCCTCGCGCTCCACGACGGAGAAGCGTCGGTCGAGACGGTCGCGGACGCTCTCTTCGCCCGTTCCGAGCGCCCCACCCGCCGAGCTCGGACCGAACACGTCGCCAGCGCGGCGCGCGCTGTCCTCGGCCGCGGCCCAGGAGGACGCGCCCTTCTCGTCCGGCGTCGGGACGAACTCGTGCTCGACCCCTCGGTTACCTGTGACGCGCTGCGCGCCCGTCGTGCCCTCGCCTGCGCCCCGTTCGCCGAGCCCGCCGTCGCTGAGGACCTCCTCGTCGGGGCGCTCGAGCTCGTCGAAGGATCGCCGCTCGGAGGCGTCACGGCCGGTTACGCGTGGTTCGGCGCCGAGGCGCTCGACGAGTCGATCGTCGCCGAGATCGTCGACGGCGCCCACCACCTCGCCGCGCTCGCGCTCGCCTCCGATCGCATCGACCTCGCGCGCTGGGCGATCGGGCGAGGCCGGTCGGCCGACCCGAACTCCGAGATCCTCGCCCGGGACCAGATGGCGGTCGCGAGAGCCGAGAACGACGTCGACGGTGTCCGTGGGGCATTCGTCGAGCTCGAACGCGCCCTCGAACGCCTCGGTGCCGGCGAACCGTCGATCGAGACGCGGGCCCTGTTCGAAGCGCTCGACGCAAAGCCCTAATCCCCACGACGGACGAACGGGGCTCGAAAGCCGTCGTTACTTGCCGCGCCCAGTGGCCCCTGGCACGATGCAGGCTGGTCGGGGTCAGGAGTGACCATGCGTGTCGGCGTACCTCGGGAGCTGAAGGAGAGCGAGTACCGGGTCGCGATGACCCCTGCGGGAGTGCGCGAGCTCGTCGCCGGGGGTCACACCGTTCTCGTCGAGCACCTGGCCGGGGACGGGTCGTCCCTCCCTGACGAGGACTACGCCCGGGTCGGAGCCAAGATCATCACCGACCCGGTCGAGCTCTGGGCCGAGTCCGAGCTGGTGTGCAAGGTGAAAGAACCGATCGCGGAGGAGTTCGGACGCCTGCGCGAGGGGCTCGTCCTGTTCACCTACCTTCACCTCGCCGCGGAGCGCGCTTGCACCCAGGCGATCCTCGACAGCCGGACGACCGCGATCGCCTACGAGACGGTTCGGCTGCCGAACGGGTCGCTCCCGCTTCTCGCTCCGATGAGCGAGATCGCCGGTCGCATGGCAACGATCGCTGGTGCGGCGCATCTCCAGCGTCCCGCCGGGGGCCGGGGTGTGCTGCTGAGCGGTGTCCCGGGTGTCCGCCCGGGCCGTGTCGTCGTGATCGGCGCCGGTGTCGCCGGATCGAACGCCGCCGCGATCGCCGTCGGCATGCACGCCGAGGTGGTCGCGATCGATCGCGACCTGGCCCGGCTCGCCGCTCTCGACGACATTTACCAGGGTCGGCTCACGACGCTCGCGACGAGCGAACACGTCATCGAGGACGCCTGCCTTCGCGCCGACCTCGTCGTCGGCGCTGTCCTCGTCGTCGGGGCGAGGACGCCCCGGCTCGTGAGCGACAAACTCGTCGCGGCGATGCTGCCCGGCTCGGTCCTCGTCGACATCTCGGTCGACCAAGGCGGCTGTTTCGAGTCGACCCGGCCGACCACGCACTCGGACCCGACGTTCCGCGTCCACGACTCGGTCTTCTACTGCGTCGCCAACATGCCCGGCGCGGTGCCGCACACCTCGACCCACGCGCTCACGAACGCGACGCTCCCCTACGCGATGGCGATCGCCGCTCTCGGTTGGCGGGAGGCGATGCGCGAGAACCGCGCGTTGGCGTTCGGTCTCAACGCGGTCGGCGGCCGCCTCGTGTCGGTCCCCGTCGCCGAAGCGCATGGCCTCGACCACATCGAACTCGACGAGGCGCTCGCCTAGTCCCTCGCCGGACGGCAGACGGCCATGCTCGAGCGGCTTCCCGTGCGCCATGACGTCGGGGCGTGCGGCCTTCCCTTGCCACCACCAGCCGCACACGAGGCGCTACCGTGCAACCCGTGCCGGCTCACCTTCAGAAGTCGCGCCGTCGCCAGATGAGCTTGCGCGCCTACGTGCGGAGCCTGCGCAAGGGCCCCGTCCTCGCGGCCGGGATCATCGTTGTGGTCGTCATCGCGGCGGTGGTGACGCTCGTCGTCACACAGAACAACGGCCCGCGTGCCACGAGCGGTCGGAAGCAGACCGCGGCGACGCCACCGTCGAAGAACTGTCCGCTCACGGGCCTGCCGGCACCGGGTGGGGCCGCACCGCAACGTGAGCCGCTCGCCGTGAAGATCGGCAACGAGGTGGCAGCCCGTCCCCAGAGCGGGCTCAATGAGGCCGACGTCGTCTACGACACGCCCGCCGAAGGCGGGATCCAGCGCTATCTCGCAGTCTTCCAGTGCAACGACGCCTCCGAGGTCGGTCCGATCCGGTCGGTCCGCTGGATCGACTGGCACGTGCTCGAGGTGTTCTCCCACGCCGAGCTCGCGTACGCCGGTGGCATCCAACCCAACCAGAGTGCCATCGCCTCGCTGCCGTTCATCGACAACGCCAACGAGTTCGTCCGCTACGGCGCGTACCATCAGAACCCGAATCGCACGATGCCCGACGCGACCTATTCGTCAACGTCGGCCCTGTGGAAACTCTTCCCGGCCCGTCCGGTGCCGCAACCGATCTTCACGTACACCGCGTCCCTGCCGACGGGGGCCAAACCCGCCTCTGCGCTCGCGATCAACTTCTCCCAAGGAACCGACGTCATCTGGAAGTGGGATCCTTCCACCGGCCTGTGGGTCCACACCTATGCCGGCACGACGGACGTCGACGCCCTCACCGGCCAGCCGGTATCGACGACGAACATCATCGTCCAGGTCGTCCGCTACTCCCTTGGGCCGTACAACGAAGATCCCCAGGCCCACTCCGGCGACGTCGAGAGCCAGACCGTCGGGACGGGCTCGGGCTGGGTACTGCGCAACGGCAAAGAAATCGCCGTGACCTGGCACCGCGCCTCGCTCACCTCGCGGACGACCTACACGTCGGTGGGCGGCCAGTCCGTCGGGCTCCAACCGGGCCGGACGTGGGTGGAGTTCGTCCTCGACACGACGGCGAAGCTCCCCGGCGCCATCACGATCACGCCCTAGTCGCGACACCGGCGCGCCGCCGCCGCGAGCTCAGCTGTTCGGCTTGGACCACCGCTCGGCGAGCCGCAGCAAGCGGATCTTCGCCGGCCGATATGGCGGATACAGGACACGCACGTCGACGTGCCGTGGACGAACGAGCACGCCGCGGCGATGGCTCAACCGTTCGAATCCCGCCTTGCCGTGGTAGGCGCCCGTCCCGGAGTGACCGATACCGCCGAAAGGCAGCTGCGGCACGCCGATCTGCAGCGCGGTCCCGTTGACGCAGACTCCGCCCGAACGGGTCCGACGAATGACCTCGCGCACCGTGCGCCGCTTCGAGGAGAAGATGTAGAGCGCGAGCGGATCGGGGCGCGTGGCGATGAGACGGAACGCGTCCTCGAGATCGTCGACGTCGACGACCGCCAAGATGGGGCCGAAGATCTCCTCCGCCATGAGCGGTGAATCCCATGACGGATTGCGCACGACCGTCGGGGCGATGAATCGCGTCGCCGGGTCCGTCGCACCTCCTAGCACGACCTCACCACCGTGACTCGCGAGCAACCCGGCGAGTCGCGCGAAGTGGCGGTCGTTGACGATCCGCGCGAAGTCCGGACTCGACACGGGATCGGAACCGTAGAATTTGTTGATCGCTGCCTTCAGCGCGCCGACAAATCGTTCTGCGACCCGCCGCTCGACGAGCACGTAGTCGGGCGACACGCAGGTCTGGCCGGCGTTGAGATAGCGCCCCCAGGCGATCCGGCGCGCCGCGACGGGGATGTCCGCGTCGGCCACGACGATCGCCGGATTCTTCCCGCCGAGTTCGAGCGTCACCGGGGTCAACGTCCGTGCCGCGGCCTGCATCACGAGCCGGCCCGTCGATTCACCCCCGCTGAACAGCACATGGTCGACACCGCTGTCGAGTGCGGCGTGGACGACCTCTGGCCCGCCCTCGAGCACTGCGACCGCGTCACTGTCGAGGTGTTCGGTCGCAAGCGCGGCGAGCGCGCCCGACGTCTCGGGGGCGAGCTCGGACGGTTTGATCACGACGCAATTGCCCGCCGCGAGCGCACCGACCGCCGGGGCGAGCGAGAGCTGGACCGGGTAGTTCCAGGGTGCGACGACGAGCACGACCCCGAGCGGTTCATGCACGATGCGCGCCCGGTCGGGTCTCAGTGCGAGCGGCACCCGTACGCGCTCGTCACGCATCCACCGGCCGAGGTGACGCGTCGTGTAGTCGATCTCGCTCGTGACAAAGGCGAGATCCGTCAACCAGCCCTCGAGCCCGGGTTTGCCGAGGTCGGCGGCAAGAGCCCTCGTGAGCTGCGACTCGCCGGCGGTAACGAGTCGGCGCAGACGGGCGAGCTGCTCGCGCCGCCACGACAACGGACGGGTCGTGCCGCTCAGGTAGGTCCCGCGCAGTCGAGCGACCGCGTGCCGGGCGTCACCGGGTTCCGAGCGCGATCGGACCTGCGTGGCGTCGGTCAACTGCCCGCCTGTCCCCCACCGTCCCGGCGCGGTGACGCCGGAACGCACGAGCGCTCGTCTCGTTCCATCCGGCGCGGAGCGTACCAACCGCGCGCGAGGACGATCGGACCGTTCGTGTCACCGGCGCGCGCTGCTGGCGACGACCGTTACCGTGGTGGTCATCACAGCAAGGAGGCCGTGCCGTGGTCGAGGTCGAGGTTGTCGACACCCCTGAGCTGGGGGATCGCAGCTACGTTGCCCACGACCGACAGATCGCCGTCGTCGTCGACCCGCAGCGGGACATCGACCGCATCGAGGCGGTGCTCGACGCGCTGGAGTTGCGCTGTGCATTCGTCGCCGAGACCCACGTCCACAACGACTATGTCTCCGGCGGACTCGAGCTCGCCAGACGCACGGGCGCGACCTATCTCCTGTCGGGGGCGGAAGAGCTCCCGTTTGAACGCCGCGCCGTCACCGACGGAGACGAGTTCGCGAGCGGACAGCTCCGGGTGCGGGTCGTCGCGACACCGGGGCACACCTTCGACCACGTCGCGTACGTCATCGACGACGGGACGGCCCCGGCTGCGTTCACCGGGGGCTCCCTGCTCTACGGCAGCGTCGGACGTCCCGACCTCCTCGGCGCCGAGCACACCGAGGCCCTCGCCCGCCTGCAGTTCCACTCCGCCCGCCGGCTCGGCGAATTGCTCACCGACGACGTGCCCGTCTATCCGACGCACGGCTTCGGGAGCTTCTGCTCTTCGGGGAACATCGTGATCACGCCAGCCAGCACGATCGGCGCCGAGCGGGTCCGCAACGATGCCTTCGCGACTGGGGATGAGGAAACCTTCGTCGCGCGTCTCATCGCCGGGCTCGCCGCTTACCCCGCGTACTACGCGCACATGGGCCCGAGGAACCGTGAAGGCCCGACTGCAGCGGACCTCTCGCCGGTCACAAGGGTCGATCCCGACGAGTTGCGACAGCGAATCGCCAGGGGCGAATGGGTCGTCGACCTGCGCGGCCGGGTCGCGTTCGCTCACGATCATCTCACCGGGACGATCAGCATCGGGCTTGACACCTCCTTCTCCACCTATCTCGGCTGGTTGATCCCGTGGGAGACCCCGCTCACGCTCGTTGGTGAGACCGAAGGCGAGGTTGCCGACGCGCAACGCCAACTCGTCCGGATCGGCATCGACCGTCCCGCCGGCTCGGCGGTCGGCGCGATCGGCGACCTCGGAACGAACGAAGCTCGTCGTGGCTACCCCGTCATCGGATTCGACGAGTTATCGACGCTTCCCGACCTCGTCATCATCGACGTCCGCCGCGCCGACGAGCGACGGGAAGGCCACCTCGCGGGTACCTTCCACTTCCCCATTCACGAACTCCTCGCGTGGGTTGACGAGATCCCCGAGGGCCGGCTCGCCGTCCACTGTACGAGCGGCTACCGCGCCGCGATCGCCGCCAGCCTGCTCGACGGGTACGGGCGCGACGTCGTGCTCATCAACGATGACTGGGCGAACGCGACGACGTCGGGTCACGCGCTCGTCACGCCCGGTCCGGGGGCGTAACAAGGGCGGGCGACCGGTGTTTGCGGACGGCGCGGCGGGATCGGCCGGTCCCGCCGAGCGCACTGGGCGCATGCGCGACGGCTGCGAAGCCCTCGCCGACCGTTGGGCGGGTGTGGTTCGTCGACAGCTCGCTTGGGCGCGGTCGCGCGCTCGGCACGAACGCCCGCATCCTGGAGGACCATCTCGCCGCCGGCTCCCGTCGCGCGAGCGACGAGCTCGTCGGTGTTGTCATGCGACACCGACGAGCTCGTCGCTCGATCGGCCTCGTGCCTCGGCCAGCCGATCGGGAGCCTTGCCACGAGCGGCGTTCCCCAGAGCTGTCGTGTGCCACGCGCGCTGTTCCCGGGGGACGGGTCGCTAAGTTCGTCGAACGGGCGCAGGACTGAGCCCACGACCCGACCGGTGACGAGCAGGGAGGCGCGACAACGCGCGGCTTCGTCGGCTTTCTCGATCGCTGTCGTGACCCGCGCGCGCGATCGGACCCCGCCCCGGAAGCGCAGGGCGCGCGCCCGAGGCGATCCGTGGCGCGGCTTGTCGGTGCCGTTCTGATGCTGGCGACCGGCATGTTGGTCGCACTTTCCCCCGGCGCCACCGCTTCCGGCGTCAACTCCGCACGGACCGGCGGGTCGCCCGTCGCACACGAGCAGGACCATCCACCCAAGGCTTCGCGCACGGTGTGGCTCTGCCGGCCAGGGATGCCCGATGATCCGTGTGCGGCGAACCTCACGACGACCGTCGTCGGACCATCCGGGTCGACCTCGGTCGTCAAGGCAAAGGACGACACCGCGTCGAGGTTCGATTGCTTCTACGTCTACCCGACGGTGAGCACCGAGCAGACGCCGAACGCGGACCTGCGCGTGCAGACCAGCGAGATCGACGCCGCAATCGCCCAGGCGTCCCGCTTCTCGACCGTGTGCCGTGTCTGGGCTCCCGTGTACCGCCAGATCACTCTGTCGAGACTCTTCGCCCTGCCCCTGCTCAACGCCGACTCCTCGGCGACGGTGACCGCCTACGACAGCCTGCAAGCCGGTTTCGAGGACTATCTCAAGCACGACGATGACGGACGACCCATCATCTTCATCGGGCACTCCCAGGGTGCCTCGATGCTGATCACGCTGCTCCAGCGCGTCGTCGACGACAACCCCACACTGCGCCACCGTCTCGTGCTCGCGATCATCCTGGGAGGAAACGTCGTCGTGCCAACCGGCTCGCTCACCGGCGGCAGCTTCTCGCACATCCCGGCATGCGAGTCGTCCGGCGAGACGGGATGTGTCATCGCCTACTCAAGCTTCCCCAGCCAACCTCCCGCCGCCTCGTTCTTCGGACGCCCGGGACAGGGCGTCTCGATCCTCGCGGGACAGACATCCCGACAGGGGCTGCGGGTCCTCTGTGTCAATCCCGCGGCGATCGACGGCGGGTACGCGGCTCTCGAACCGTTCTTCCCTTCGGAGGGCATCGTCTCGACACCCTGGGTCGAGTTCCCGCGGCTTTACTCGGCGCGCTGTGAATCTGTCGGCGGCGCGACCTGGCTCCAGGTCAAAAGGATTTCCGGTCCTTCGGATCGACGACCGGTTGTGACGGAGCCGGATGGACCCGACTGGGGCTACCACGAGTATGACGTCAACCTCGCCCTCGGCAATCTCCTCGCCGACACCGCCGCCGCCGAGGCGACGTGGTCGCGCGACTCGCACCGCCGCGCCTGACACCTCGTCACACGCTCGACGGGAGCCGGAGCGCGGTCGGACCGTACCGAGGTGGCACCACCCGGAGGGACATCCGCCCTTCGGACAGGAGCCGCGCCGCCGATCGGCCTACCCAGCGAGTGCCGTCACGCGCTCGCGGACCCAGGCCGTCGCTACGCTTTGACGGTCCGTTGGCGGTCGGCGGCGACGGGGCCATGGGTTCCCTAGCCTAGGACGGTGATGAACAAGAGCTAGCCTTCACGCAGATGGTTCCTTGTTCTGGCGCCCGTGCTGCGCTCGGTCCGGTGTCCCCACCCCATGAGGAGCGCGATGGCAAAGGGATCGAAGTTAAATCCAGATACCCGTACAGCACCGAGCTCCCAGGAAGAGATCGAGCGCCTCTGCATGCGCAACCTGCTCGACCTGCCCGGCGAGCGCATCTTCTTCAAGGATCTCGAGAGTCGCTTCCTCGTCGTCAGCCGGGGCTGGCTGGAGGACCTGGCCCCCGGCTGGTCACCGGAGGAGATCGTCGGCAAGTCGGACGCCGACATCTTCAGCGAGCCGCACGCCGACGCCGCCTTCGAGGACGAGCAGCGCATCATCCGCACCGGTGAGCCGGTCGTCGGCAAGGTCGAGTGCGAGACCTTCCGGAACCGCCCCGACATCTGGGTCTCGACGACGAAGTTCCCGCTGAAAGACGACGCCGGCCGGATCGTCGGCAGCTTCGGCATCTCGCGGGACGTGACCGCCCAGATCCTCGCCGAGCAGGCCCTCACCTTCCAGTCGCTCCACGACACGGTGACGGGCCTCGCCAACCGGCTCGCCCTGCGGGACCGGCTCGCCCAGGCCCTCGCGCTGCTCGAGCGCCAACCGGGACAGGTCGCGTTGTTGTTCATCGACCTCGACAACTTCAAGACGATCAACGACTCCTTCGGCCACGAGACCGGCGACAAGGTGCTCGTCGAGGTGGCCCGGCGCCTGACGAGCGTGGCGCGCCGCGCCGACACCGTCGCCCGGCTCGGGGGCGACGAGTTCGTCATGCTCTGCACGGCGCTCCACGACGACGACGACCCGCGCCTCCTGGGCGACCGGGTGGTGCGGGCCGTCGCCCGGCCCTTCCTCGTCGACGGCGTCGACCTCACGGTGACGACGAGCGTCGGCGTCGTGCTCACCGGCGACCCGCTCGCCGACCCCGGCCAGCTCCTCCAGGACGCCGACATCGCCATGTACCGCGCCAAGGACGCCGGCAAGAACTGCTTCCAGGTGTTCTCGCCCTCGCAGCGGGCCCGGGTCGTCGCCAACCACGCCCGCGAGGTCGAGCTGCGCGCCGCCCTCGAGCAGGGCGAGCTCTTCCTCCTCTACCAGCCGCTCTTCTCGATCGGGGACCGGGCGCTGCGCGGCATCGAGGCCCTCGTGCGCTGGAACCACCCGACGCGGGGGGTGCTCGCCCCGGCCGAGTTCATCCCGCTCGCCGAGGAACGCGGCCTCATCACCCGGATCGACGGCTTCGTCCTCGCCGAGGCCTGCCGCCAGCTCGCGGCGTGGCTCGCCGAGGGCGGCTGGGGGGAGGACTTCACGATGGCGGTGAACATCTCCGGGCGCCAGCTCGTCGACCCGGGCTTCGCCGCCTGCGTCGCCGAGACGCTCGCCTCGCACGGCCTCGCCCCCTCCCGGCTCTGCCTCGAGATCACCGAGGCGACCCTCAACGGCAGGGCCGGCAACGTCGCGGCGACGCTCGCCGCGCTCTCCGAGGAGGGGGTCCGCCTCGCCATCGACGACTACGGGACCGGCTACTCGACCTTCGCCCACCTCGAGCGGCTGCGCGTCGACATCTTGAAGATCGACCGCAGCTTCATCGAGCAGATCGGCCGCACGGCCCGGGACAGCGAGATCATCGCCGCCATCACGGCGATGTCGCACGCCCTCGGCATGTCGGTCGTCGGCGAGGGGATCGCCACGGCCGAGCAGCTCGCCGAGCTCACCTCGCTCGACTGCGACGAGTTCCAGGGCTTCCTCTTCGCCCCCCCGCTCCCGCCCGACGCCATCGCCGGGTTCCGGCGCGGCGGGACCCCGCAGCCCGGGTAGGCGGCCGCTCGCCGGCCGGCTGGACACCCCTCCGCCTCGCGAGGTGCCGCTCACGCTCGCACCGGATTCCGCAGTACCCCGATTCTGCAAACTCGGCCGATGACCGTCGCCGTCGCATACCTTCACCTCCAATTTGCAAGAACGCCATCCTCCATTTACGAGAAGGCGTTGCTCGAGATGAGACGGCGCAAGAAACTCTCCGCGTTGTCGGAGGTGGAGATCTTGGACGGTTTCGAGACAAGCACACCGATCGATGGAACCTCGAGGATCGGTCTTGTCTACGAGCCCGAATGCGACACCTTCCGCCTCTTCCGCGCTGCTGGGCAGGAGTCGTGCGGTGTCGAGCGCGTCTCCATCGGCAGCGGTATCCTCCGCGCCAATTGTCACGAGAGATCACACCTTGCCGCGCGCATTCTCACCGAGTTCCTCAAAGATGCCCGGCTCCGCAACGACCAGGCGAACCGATCGCGCTATGCCCTAACCCTCGCCGACAAGGCCATCGCCGATCACCCCGACATCTTCCGCGAGCGCCTCGACATCTTCGCCGAGGTTTGAGGAGTTGCCGAGTCGAGCACAGCCGGGGCGTGCCGCGCCGGACTGCGCTACGGACCGCGGGGTCTTCGAGCGTTGTCCGACGCTGTCCAGCAGAGTTCGCGCGTCGGCGCGCTCGCACCCCGACACTTCGAGAATCTACGACGTCCTTGCGCGGTCGCGCCCGCAGCTCACGGCGTCGCGGACGGGCAGCCCGTGAGCACGCCCCGGGGAGTTGAGTTCGCGAGCCGACGCCATCATCATCCTCGAACGGCCGCGGCTCTGGCGGCGCGGCTGGCGCCAGGTCGCATCTCCGCCCGGAGGTGCCAAGATGCGCGGGTGGTGCGTCGGAACGGAAAAGGACGGCGACGTGCCACGTGCTCACGCCGCGAGAACGACGGGGACAGAAAGGACGTGTTCTCGTCTGGCGATTATGGTCAACACGGCAGCGGTTGCGATGGTGCAAGAAGGTCGTCGCTCAAGAGCGAAGCCGAGCGCGGGAAAGGACCCACGTCATGGAGAATCGTTCACATCGGCTCGGCACCATTGGACGTGCCGCCACGCTGATCGCTGCAACGTTGCTGGTTGGTGCGATGGTCGCCGCCCCGGCGGGCGCGCAGGTGAGGCTGTCGCGTTCTTTGTCGGCTGCGCCCAAGCCCGGAAAGTCCTGTCCCGCGAAGAATCTCGGCAAAAAGGCAAAAGACGGAAAACTGACGCTGGTTTGCAAAAAAGTTCATTCCCACGACCAGTGGGTCGTCTCCAAGACCGCGGTGAAGACGAAGACGTTGTCGGTCGCGCAAGTCAAGAAATCGTTCTCGACGGACGTCGCACCGGCGCATTCCGCTCTGACAACGGCCGAAGCCAAGGCCGAGGCGTACGGGACCAGTATCACTCCGGCTGAGGCGGCAGCTCTTTCCGCGCCCCTCATCGCTGCGTGCCAAAAACTCGATACCCAGCTCAGCGCCCTGCACGCGACCGGCGCGATCGAAACGGACATCCGGTCGTATGTTGCGCAGGACAGAGCGATTGTCGCCCTTCTTCAGTCTGCCGGAAGCCAAACGTCCTTGACCCTCCTAGCCTGGTACACGACCCTTCGCCACGACGGCATGCTCCTCCAGGCGGACGGCGACGTTCTGCGCGCCGCTCTCGGCTTGTCGCCAGCGCCGTAGCGGAGCCGACACCGGAACTGAACAGTCCTGCGACGGTGGGACGTCGACGTCGGAAGTATCAGCGCGCCCGACCTGCGGGTTGTCGGTGGGGAGAGAAAGGCAGGAGCGCGGAACCGGGACGAAACCGCGATGGGCACCCCGCGGCAACCGCGGCCCCGTGTGGCCCTCGCCTTACCCCGAAGGGCGCGTCCGGTATCGTCCTGGTGCCGCTCCCTCAGCGAACGGGTTGCGTCCCGCCCCGACCCGCCGGCCAGCGCCCCTCAGCACCGCTGGTACAGCCGGGGTTGGAAAGTCCTTTCTGCTTTGGGGCACGGTCTTAGCCTGGATCCACCGTCTGACGCCGGGTAGCGCGGTCGGCGGTACTCTGTTGCCGATTTCTGGCGGCATGGTGGTTTGCCGAGCGCCGCGGCCGGCTGCCGGCGCGTGTTGATCCAGATCGTTGCCGTCGCTCTGGTGCTGGAGACCGTCGGGGCGGGCCGCAGGCGATCTCGTGGGCTCTGGCTCAGGCCCGTAGCGCGTAGAGCCGCGTGAAGCAGGCAGTCCACTGCTCCGCCCACGGCCAGTTCGCCGGAAGATGAAGCTGACGGTGCCGGGCGCGATGGGTGATCCTGCCGGGTAGCGCGAGGAACCGGCGCCGGACCGTCTTCGCGACGATCGGCCCGCGGATCTGAAGACCGAGGGCCGCGACCCAGCGGAGCAGGTTGTGGGCGATCGTCGAGAGCACGGCCCAGGCACCGTTGGCGCCGAAGCGCCCCGAGGGGCAGTGCGCGAGCCCCGACCCCTCTTTGAGGTCCCGGATCGCGAGCTCGATCACCGCGTGGCGTCGGTGGTCGGCGTCGAGGGCGACCACGTTGCCGCCCCGGTCGGTGATGAAGGCGTGGTAGCGGAAGACGGGGAAGAGCGGGGCTGGGGATCGGCGAGGCGCGTCCGTCGCACGACGAGGCGGTGCCCGTCCCCGTAGGTGGTCTCGGCGACCCAGGCCTCGCCACCCTCGGTGTAGTCGATCGGGATCCAGGACTCCTCGTCGATTCCCGCGATCGCCCGCTGCACTCCTGGATTCTGCGGCGCGGTGATCGAGTAGCGAACGTCATGGTCCCGGCAGGCCTTGACGACGTGACGGGAGTAGAAGCCCGAGTCGGCGCGCAGGGTGAGCGGGCCGGCCGCCCCGGCGCGCCGGCACCGTCCGACGAGCTCTCGGACGAAGCGCTCCGCACCCCGTCCCGATCCCGCCGAGCCCTTGCGGAACCGGACGTGGAGGACCTCGCCCGTGTCGGCTCTCGTCGCGAGCAGCGGGTGGTAGCCGAGGACGTGGGTGTAGCCGAAGGCGGCGCCCTGCTTCTCGTCGCCGTGCACCGGGCAGATCGTCGAGTCCACGTCGACCGTCATCGGCCCGGCGCCGGGTCCCGCGCCCGCCGACCACGCCCGTGTGAGCATCGCCTCGGCGAGCTGGTCGAGCTGACGGATGTGGCCGAAGTCGAAGCACCGCAGGAAGGTCCCGAGGGTGGAGGGTGCCATCACCTTGTGGGGAAGGACCGCACCGGTCGCCCCGGCGCGCAGCACGTCGGCGTCATCGATGCAGTCCGCCCCGGCGACCATGGCGTGCACGAGCGTCGCGACCCGGCGCCCCGGGAACGGGGCGATGTCGACGAGCTCCTCGGCGAGCGCTTCCAGACCGAGACGCGCGCTCAGCACGCCGACGAGCGCGAGGCCGGCATCAGCGACCGCGTGGTCGTCGTCGAACATCACGGACAGACACGACGGACTGTGCGAGGATGACATCGAAAAGGTGCCTTTCTGGTCGAGGGACTGGGGTGTTTGGTGACTCCCATTTTCCCTGATCGAGGCACCTTTTTCGCGGATAGTCCGCTTGTCACGGGCCTATCCGCGCGGTGGTTCCAGGC
>CAWDKZ010000022.1:0-76584 GCA_963803025.1 uncultured Acidimicrobiaceae bacterium | reverse complement strand
TCACAGAGGGTTACCGGCTGTCCTACTTCGAGCTCATATGCCATATGAGCTGGTATTATCTTGCTGGCGGGGGAGGACTCGAACCTCCAACCTCCTGATCCAAAGTCAGGCGTTCTGCCTCTTGAACTACCCGCCACCGGGCTACGACGTCTCACCTCTGTCGCCGACCTGCGGGACGCCATTTGTGCACGTCGGCGAGTCTCCAGCCTTCCACAGGACCGCCGCCTCGTGTCTTCTCGCCGGATCGTGGCCGCCGAATCCAGGACGCGGCGACCTCCTGTGGGAATCGCCGGCGTCGGTCGCGGAAATCCGATCGCACTCGACATCTCCCGCCGAGCATTCCCGCGGACGTTCGGGTCCGTCGAGACCGGCCGACCAACTCCACTCCCCGAACCGGACCCGTGGTGCGTTCTGGACGCCGATCAGTCTCCATCAGCTAACGTCTGCGGAGCCATGGGATCGTTGATCAAGAAGCGCCGCAAGCGCATGCGCAAGAAGAAGCACAAGAAGATGCTGAAGCGCACGCGCTGGCAGCGGCGCGGAAAGTAACTCAGCTCATCGCTCTTCGATGGGGAGCGACGCCAATCTGATGTTCACCGCGCGGATCGGCGCGCGCTCATCCGACCGCGCGCGCGATCTCGATGACCGCGCGCAACCCTGTCGACACGATCGCATCTCGCACCTCGCCGGCGATCCGCGGCGCACGGCGTGGTTCGCTCTCGACGAACCAGGTTGCGCCGCTCCCCGCGAGCATCGGCCGCTGCTGTGATGCCTCCGCAAGTAGGTCTCGGTACCGCGCGAGCCGCGGCTCAACGACGAGCGCGGCCTTCTCCAGATCGTTCATCGAGGCCCCGCGGGGTGGCGCGCCGACCTCGTCGAACGCGGCGTAGACCGCCGTCGTCGACACGCCGAAGGCCGGGGTGACGAGGACGACCGTCACGTCCGCCGGAACCAACGGTTCGACGATCTCGCCTATGCCGCGCACCCTGGCACGACCACCCAGTAGACAGAACGGGACGTCCGCGCCGAGACGAGACGCGAGCCGGTGATCCCGGACGCCAGCCCAGCGCAGCACCGCCGCGGCGTCCGAAGAGCCCCCGCCGAGACCCGCCCCCGGGGGGATCCGCTTCACGAGCCGGACGTGGGCGGTCCGGCCGACGAGCCCGAGGGCCCGCACGACAAGGTTCTCTCCGACGGGAACCGCCGCCAACGTCGCCTCGGCTTGCCCGGGGCCGATCCACCGAATGGCGTCGACGACATCGAGACCTTCGCCCTCGGCGAACTCGAGCTCGTCGGCGAGATCGAGGGCGACCATCTCTGCCTCGACGAGGTGATAGCCGTCGTCGCGTCGCCCGGTGACGCGAAAGGTCCGCGTCAGCTTGGCGGGCGCGAGCGTTCGATCAGCCTTCGCCATGCCGCCAGCTTGCCCCACGCCACGACGTCGAGCTGCTCGGCGCGCAGCCGTGCGTCGACAGTTGCGGCTTCGAAGACCTCGGGGGCGATGAGCGCGGCGAGCGAGCGACGGAGCATCTTCCGCCTACCGCCGAATCCGGCACGAACGAGCTCGTCGATCTCACCGTAGCTTGCGATCTCGGGTCCGACCGCGGGCTGGGCCCGCCGCTCGATCGCCACGAGAACCGAGTCGACTCTCGGTCGCGGATAGAAGACGTCGGGTGGGACTCGCCCGACGACACGCGCCGTCGCGAAGTAGGCGACGCGGACGGTCACGGCTCCGTAGGCGCGGCTGCTCGGCGCAGCAGTAAGGCGCGCACCCACCTCGGCTTGGACCATGACGAGCATGCGGCCGATGACCGGTACCGCCTTCAGCACCTCGACCACGAGCGGAGTCGCCACGTTGTACGGCAGGTTGGCGACGAGCACCCACGTCGCCCCGGGCCCACCCGGGGTGGCGAGGATCTCGTCCCAGTCGCATCTGAGCGCGTCGGCTTCGACGACTCGGACGGTGCCCGGGACGAGCGACGGCAGCTCGCAGACGAGCCGGTGATCGATCTCGACGGCCGTCACCTCGGCCCCGGTGCGGGCGAGCGCGACCGTCAGCGAACCGAGACCGGCTCCCACCTCGACGACTCGGTCCCCCGCGCCGACTCCGGCGAGCCGCGCGACGCGCTCGACGGTATTGGGGTCGACGACGAAGTTCTGCCCGAGGGCCTTCCTCGGAGAGATGCCACGCGACTCGAGGAGCGCGCGCAGCTCGCGCCGCCCGAGCGGTCGCTGCTCCGTCACCAGCGTCAGGCGCCGAGCGAGAACACGGCCGCGACGTTGGCACTCGTCGTCGCGGCGAGGTCATCGACCGACTCGCCGCGAATCGTCGCGAGCGCGGCACCGACGAGCGCGACGTAGGCCGGTTCGTTCGGCTTCCCGCGAAAAGGAACCGGCGCGAGGAAGGGCGCGTCGGTCTCGACGAGTAGGCGGTCCCCCGGGCACACTGCGGCCGCTTCCCGAACGGCTCCCGCGTTCTTGAACGTGACGATCCCGCTGAACGAGAGGTAGGCGCCGAGGTCGAGACAGCGACGCGCCTCGGCCTCTCCCCCGCTGAAGCAGTGGATCACGGTCCGCTCCGGCATGCCGCAGGCGCCGAGGATGTCGAAGGTGTCATCCCAGGCGTCTCGCGTGTGCACGACGAGCGCGAGACCGTGGCGCTTGGCGAGGGCGATCTGCTCGGCGAACGCCTCGCGCTGCGCCTCCTTCGGCGAGTGCTCGTAGAAGTAGTCGAGCCCGCACTCGCCGACGGCGACAACGGTCCCGGGCCCCTTCGGACCCGGAGCCGGCGCCGACGAGTCCAGCAGCGCTGCGATCGGCGCGACGCCGTGCGACGCCTCGTGCGGATGGAGACCGACCGCCGCCCACACCGCCACGTCGGAGCGAGCCGCCTCGACCCTGCGCGCGAGCTCGACCGCCTGGCGCGACTCCTCGTCGCCCGTCCCGATGCAGACGAGTCGGTGGACGCCGGACGCCGCCGCCCGCGCGAGCACCGCGTCCACGCCGTCGGGGTCGTCGAGGTAGGCGTCCTGGATGTGACAGTGGCTGTCGGTCCAGCGGGGCGCCGATTCACCGCTCATCTGCGGCTGCCGGTCCCGGACGGGTCGGCCGGCTCGCGGCGCGGGAACAGCGGCGCCGTCCTCTCGACGGGTCGTCCGCCGGGATAGCCGCCCCAACCCAGCGCGCCGTCGCCGGCCGAGGCCTGCCCCGGCGCGGCGACCTCGCCCTCGAGGCCGAGCCTCCGCCAGATCGTTTGCGATGCCTGCGGCATCGCCGGCGAGGCGAGGATCGCGACGATGCGGAGAACCTCGAGCGCGTCGCCGAGGATGCCGTCGACCTCGTCACCCGGCGGCAGCTTCCACGGCTCGCGGCTCTCGAGCTCCACGTTCGCCTCGTGGATGAGCCGCCACGTCACCTCGAGCGCCTCGTGGGGATTTGCCCGTACCCAGGCCTCACGGACAGCGTCGACCGTCTCGGCGGCGAGCCCTGCCAGTCGGTTCCCGGCACCCGCCGCGCGCGGCGCGGGTCCGATGCCGCCGCACTTCGACTGCACGACGGCCGTCACCCGCTGGAGCAGGTTGCCGAGGTTGTTCGCGAGGTCGGCGTTGTAGCGACCGACGAGTCCCTCGTAGGTGATGTCGCCGTCGAGACCGAGCACCACGTCCCGGAGCAGGTGGTAGCGGAGGGCGTCGACGCCGACGTCGGCCGCCAGGGCGACCGGGTCGATCTGATTCGCCCTCGACTTCGCCATCTTCTCGCCCCCGACGAGGAGCCAACCGTGTGCGATCACCTGGCGCGGCGGGTCGATGCCCGCCGCCATGCACATCGCCGGCCACCACACACAGTGGAACCGCACGATCTCCTTGGCCATGAGGTGGTGCACCGCCGGCCACCACAGAGCGAACCGAGCCTCGTCCTCGCCGTAGCCGATCGCGGTGGCGTAGTTGACGAGGGCGTCGAACCAGACGTAGACGACGTGCGCCTCGTCCCAGGGAACCGGGATGCCCCAGTTGAAAGCCGTCCTCGTGATCGAGATGTCCTCGAGCCCTTGCCTGATGATGCCGAGCGCTTCGTTGCGACGCGACTCGGGGATGACGGCCGAGGGAGCGGACGCGTACCAGTCGGTGAGCCGTTGCGCGAAGCGCGACAGCTCGAAGAAGTAGTTCTCCTCGGTCAGCCATTCGACGGGCTTCTCGTGGACCGGGCAGAGCTCTCCGGGCGCGAGCTGATCGGCGGAGTAGTACGCCTCGCAGGCGACGCAGTACCACCCGGTGTAGTTGCCCTTGTGGATGAACCCGTTGTCGTAGATCGCCTCGACGAACCGCTGCACGGCCCTGGCGTGGCGCGACTCTGTCGTGCGGATGAAATCGTCGTTGGAGATGTCGAGCGCGCGCCACGCCTGTTCGAAGTGGGCGCTCATCATGTCGACCCACGCCTGTGGATCCATCTGCTGGGCCTCGGCGGCCCGGGCGATCTTCAGGCCGTGCTCGTCGACTCCGGTGAGGAAGAACACGTCGTCCCCGACGAGCCGGTGCCAGCGCGCGAACGCGTCGGCGACGATCGTCGTGTAGGCGGTCCCGAGATGGGGACGGTCGGTGACGTAGTAGATCGGCGTGGTAACGAAGAACCGATCGGACACCTCGCCAGCGTACCGGCCGGGCACAGATGGCTCGACGAAGTGACCGTGTCGCAGAACGGCTCAGCCCACCGTCCGCTTCGCTTCCGCGGTCCCGCGCAACTCGAGCGCGGCCGCGTAGGCGACGCGGTGGGCGACGCCGAGCTGCACCTCGACCGCCGTCGTGGCGTCGCGCAGGCCGACGCCGGCGGCGACGAGACGGCTGATCGCCGCGCGGACGTCGGCCGCCGGGCGCGGCGGACGGTCCGGTGCCGCGTCGACGACGAGGACGTGCTCGCCGCGGGGCTCGGTCTCGTTCGCCCGCGCGAACGCCTCGCCGACGCGGCCCCGGAACACCTCTTCGTGCAGCTTGGTGAGCTCACGCGCGACGACGACGCGGCGATCCGCCCCCGTCGCGGCGAGAATGTCCCCGAGGGTCCTCGCGACGCGGTTCGGTGCCTCGAAGACGACCGTCGGGCACGGTGACGCGGCGATCTCCTCGAGGCGTGACCGGCGTTCGGTTCCCTTGCGGGGCAGGAACCCCTCGAAACGGAAGCGGCTCACGTCGAAGCCGCTGACCACCAGGGCACCGAGTCCCGCCGACGGCCCTGGAATCGCGCGCACGTCGAAGCCGGCGTCGCTCACCGCTGCGACGAGTCGTCCCCCGGGGTCGGAGATGACCGGTGTCCCGGCGTCGGAGACGAGCGCGACGTCGGCACCCGCGCCGAGTAGGTCGAGGACGACACCGATCTGTTCGACCTCATTGTGCGCGTGCACGGCGAGGAGCTTCTTGGCGTGCACGCCGACGTGCTCGAGCAGCCTCCCGGTGTGACGCGTGTCTTCGCAGCAGACCACGTCGACCGCCGCGAGCACTTCGGCAGCCCGCGGCGACAGATCCGCGAGGTTGCCGATCGGTGTCGCGACGACGACGAGCGCGCCCCGTCGGGCGGCGCGGGTGCGCCGGGACGCGGGCGCGCCGGTCATTCCCTGGTCTCCAAGGTGTCCCCGACGGCGAGCCGCCATCGCTCGAACGCCCCCGCCTCGGCCTCGAGGACCGAACGGGCGCGTCGGCGCGGCAGACCGATCCGAAATCGCCGGAACCTGCGGATGCCGATCACGACTCCCGAACGGTCGAGGTACGCGACGTCGATCGGGAACCGCACCCCGATCGTGTGGATCACCCGGCAGGGCTCGAGGAGAAGGCCCCCGTCGAGCCGCTTCCGGCCGATCAGGCCGATCGCGCGACGCCCCGGGGACCGCGCGAGCTCGATGCTCGCGAGCACGTCACCTCCTCGCAACAGCCAGGCCACGCCGACCTCCCGTACGAAGACCTCTGCGCCGGTGAACGGTAACCCGGTGCCGGTCGCCCATCCCATCACCCGGAGCCCAGATCAGACGTTGAAGCGGATCTCGAGGGTGTCGCCGTCCTGGACCTCGTAGTCCTTGCCCTCGAGGCGGATACGCCCGGCAGCCTTCGCCGCCGCCCAAGAGCCGATCTCGACGAGTTCGTCCCAGCGGATCACCTCGGCTCGGATGAACCCCCGCTGGAGGTCGGAGTGGATCACCCCCGCGCACTCGGGCGCCTTGGCGCCCTCGCGAAACGTCCAGGCGCGCGACTCCTTCTCCCCTGTCGTGAGGAAGGTCCAACGTCCGATGGCGTCGAACAGCGCCCGCGCGACGCGTGGCAGCGCACCTTCCCCGAGTCCCAGGCCCGCGAGGAGCTCACTGCGCTCACCGGGTTCGAGGGCGCGGGCCTCCGCTTCGAGCTCGACGCTCACGCCGAGAACCGTCGCGTGCCCGCCGAGCTCGACGACGACGGGTCCGAGCACGTCCTCGGCCCCGGCGACTTCGTCCTCTCCAAGGTTGACGACGCAGAAGAAGGGCTTGTTCGTGAGGAGGAACAGCGGCGCGAGCAGGACCTTGTCCCCTGCGGCAAGCGTCGATCGATACAGCGGCACGCCGGACGAGAGCACGGCCTGCGCGGCCTCCATCGCGTGGGACGCGTCGGCGAGCGCGGGATTGGCCCGCGCCGCCTTCTGCTGCTTCGTGAGCTGACTCTCCAGGGAGGCGAGATCGGCGAGCACGAGCTCCAGCTCGAGCACGCCGAGCGCGGCGAGCGGGTCGTTCTCCCCGGGAACCGACTCGTCGGCGAAGCTGCGCAGGACGAAACAGAGCGCGTCCACCTCGCGGATCCCCGCGAGGAATCGGTTCCCGAGGCCCTCGCCGCGTTCGGCGCCGGCGACGAGGCCGGCGATGTCGACCACCTCGACCGTCGCCTCGACGACCTTGCGACTGGCGCTCATCGCCGCGAGCGCGCTGAGCCGGGCGTCGGCGACGTGGGCGACGCCGACGGAGGTCTCGGTCGTCGTGAACGGATGCGGGGCGACCGGCACGTGCGCGCCGGTCAGCGCGTTGAACAACGAGGACTTGCCGGAGTTCGGCAGCCCGACGAGGCCGATGCGTTCCACGGACGTCGAGGCTACTCGCAGGCCTCGGCTACACTGCCGGGGCCATGTCGAAGAAGACGAACAAGCGGAAGCTGCGGAAGAGGAAGAAGGCAAATCACGGCAAGAAGCCGAACTGCGGTCACGGCTAGCTCTTCGCCACCGCGTTCGGTCCTCGACGACACACGTCGAGTTCCCCTCAGGCTACGGTCTCCAGGCGACACCGAGACCGTCGAGCACGCCGATGAGCACGCTCGGACGGTCCGTCATGATCCCGTCGACATCGAGCGCGCAGAGACGCGCCATCTCGCTCGGCTCATCGATCGTCCACACGTGCACCGCGAGGCCGAGCGCGTGCGCCGCCTCGACGAAACGCTCGGTGACGAGCTCGATTCCTAAGAAGCTCGGTGGCACCTGAATGGCGGCGTGCCGTGACAACGAGGGATCCGGCGTGTCGCCACGCGCGACGGCCTGCGTGAAGCCGACGACGGCGTTCTGGCCGAGCGACGTCGCGACGTGCGGCGCGTATCTCAAAAACGCCTCCGTCGCCGAGTCGAAGAACGACGCCACGATGACGTCGTCACGCCGATTGTGCGCCGCGAGCGCCCGGGCGAGCGCTTCCTCGTAGGGGAGGACGACGGGTGCCGTCTGCTTGATGTCGAGGTTGAGGAGAACACCGGTGGTCATCTCCAGCACCTCGTCGAGCGTCGCCACCGCGAAGCGCCGGTCGGCTGGGGCGCGGCCACGGAGGGTGTACCGATCGACCGGGCGGTCGCGCACCGTGCCTTCGCCGGGGACGAACCAGTAGGCGTTGTCGAGACGTCGGATCTCCCCGAGCGTGCAAGCGGCGATCACCCCTGAGCCATTCGTCGTCCCATCGAGGGTCGGGTCGTGGCCGACGACGAGCACGCCGTCGCGGGTGGCGTGGACGTCGAGCTCGATCCCCGTCGCTCCGAGCGCGCAGGCGCGTTCGATCGCGTCGAGCGTCGATGACGGGGCTTCCTTCTCGCCCCCCCGGTGCGCGTAGGCGAGCACGCGCCGCTCGAGCCACGGGTTCGCCACGGCTGAGTTCTAGTCGGTGTCACCGCCAGCGGTATCGACGCGCCTCGCCGCATAAGGGCCTTCGCAAGGCGCTTTTCCGTCCTGGGCTCGCACAGCGACGCCCTAGGATGCAACAACGTGCCGCGGCACGTGCGCGCCGAACCGTGGAGTGGCCGATGACGGGAGCATCGTCGGCGCGACGGGAACGAACGGCGATCCCCGCGATCTCGCCGAAGTGCGTGTCGGGCTTCGCGCCGGGCTCGGACGCGCGACGGCGACGACGGTCGAGCCCGTGGGGTGCGCGACCCGGGACGCGCCCGAAACGACCGCGACGCCGACACCGCACCGGATGTGCTCATTCTTGGGGGACGGGACCACCTCGCACCCCAGGGGCGTAGGTCCCACCCGAGAAGAACGGAGACCCCCTGTGGCACTGCATGTCGTCGACCACCCGCTCGCGCACTCGCTGCTCACCGCGCTGAGGGACAGGTCGACGCCCCCACCGCTCTTCCGCGTCCTGTCGAAGCGGCTCGCCCTGGTGCTCTGCATCGAGGCGACGCGCTCGGCCGCGACCGAGACCGTCGAGGTCGAGACGCCGATCAAGTCGACGACCGGCCGGCGCATCGCGTCGACGTTCGTCGCGGTCCCCATCCTGCGTGCCGGGCTCGGCATGCTCGAGGCGGTCACGGAGCTCTTCCCGGAGGTCCCGGTGGGCTACATCGGGCTCGAGCGCGATCACGCGACGTTCGAGCCGTCGCTCTACTACTCCAAGCTCCCCCCGCTCCAAGGCAGGCTCGTCCTGTTGCTCGACCCGATGCTCGCGACCGGAGGTTCCGCGACGGCCGCCTGTACCGCCCTTTTCCAAGCCGGAGCCAGGAACGTTTCGCTCGTGTCGGTCGTCTCCGCTCCCGAGGGGGTCCGCCACCTCACGGACGCCCATCCCTCGGTCGAGATCTACACCGCCGCGCTCGACGAAGGGCTGAACGAACACGCCTACATCGTCCCCGGCCTTGGCGACTTCGGGGACCGGCTCTTCGGTACCTAGCGAGACAGCGCAGCTGCCGCCGACGCATGGCGCCTCGCCGAACCGAGGCGGATGTCCGGCAGCCGAGAAGGCGCAAGCCGCCAACCGGACGTGATCTCGCTTGACCAATCCCCGACAACCAGGACTGCCGCGGCTGCGGGTGCCGCGGAGTCGACGGCGCGCCGCAGGCCCGTCTCCTCCAAGGGGCGCCGCGCGCCGCGCCCGGCCCCAGCGACTTGAGCGAAACCAACCAGCACAAATCGCGAAACGGTAGCGTCGCGGGCGATGCTGGAAACACGATGACGCTCGACCCCTACGAGCTCGCCGAGTGGGCCGCGGAGGTGCTCGCCAAGAGGATCGGCCGCGTCCACCACGTCGCGGCGGTGGTCCTCGGCTCGGGATGGCAGGATGCCGCGGCCAAGCTCGGGACGACCGAGACCGAGCTCTCGACCGGGGAGCTCCCAGCGTTCTCCCGGCCGACGGTCGCCGGTCACGAAGGAGCCATCCGTTCGGTCGACGTCGGCGGCCGACGAGTTCTCGTCCTCCTCGGCCGGGTCCACCTCTACGAGGGACGCTCCCCGGCGGAGGTCGTCCACCCAATCCGCGTCGCGGTGCTCGCCGGATGCCCGGTCGTCGTCCTCACGAACGCCGCCGGCGGTCTCGACCCGGCGATGCATCGGGGCCAGGCGGTGCTCATCCGCGACCAGATCAACCTGACCGGCGCGTCGCCGCTTTCGGGACCGCCGCCACCGAAGAAGTACGGACCGCGTTTCATCGACCTCACCGGGCTCTACTCCGCGGAACTGCGCGACCTCGCCCGCGAGGTCGACCCCTCGCTCACTGAAGGTGTCTACGCGGGCCTCGCCGGACCCCAGTACGAGACGCCCGCCGAGATCGCGATGCTGCACGGTGCCGGCGCGCAGCTCGTCGGGATGTCGACCACCCTCGAAGCGATCGCGGCGCGTCACCTGGGCGCCGCGGTGCTCGGCGTCTCGCTCGTCACGAACCACGCCGCGGGTGTCACCCACGCGCCGATCGACCACGTCGAGGTGCTCGAGGCCGGCGCCGCCGCTGCCCCCGCCCTCGCCCTACTGATCGCCGGGTTCGTCGGACGGTTGTGACGACCGCGAACGCTGGTGGCCGAGGCGGGTCGGCGCTTTCCCCCGCCCTCGTCGCCGAGGTTCGCGCCTGGATCGCCCGCGACCCAGACCCGGCGACCCGTCTCGAGCTCGAGGGACTGCTGGCCTCGGGTGACGAGGCGGAACTACGCGCCCGGTTCGACCGGCCGCTCGTCTTCGGCACCGCCGGGCTGCGCGGCGCGCTCGGCGCTGGCCCGGCGCGGATGAACCGTGCCGTCGTGCGCGCGACGACGGCCGGGGTCGCGCGCTGGGTCGCAGACAAGGGCGACGAAGCGCGCGAAGCGGGCATCGTCGTCGGCCGCGACGCCCGCCACGGATCGGCGATCTTCGCCGCCGACTCGGCCGCCGTCGCAGCCGGGGCGGGTGTGCGCGTCCGTCTGCTGCCAAGACCGCTCCCCACCCCGCTCACCGCGTTCGCCGTCCGCCACCTCCGGGCCGCCGCGGGGGTGATGATCACCGCGAGCCACAACCCGCCGGCCGACAACGGCTACAAGGCCTATGCCGCTGACGGTGCGCAGGTCATCCCGCCCGACGACACGCGGATCGCCACGCTCGCCGGCGAGCTCGGGCCGCCGGCGCTCGCCGAGCCGCCGCCCGGTCAGCACCGGCTGATCGAGCACCTCGACGAGGAAGCGATCCTTCGTGCCTACTCGGCCGCGACGACGCGCCTCCTCGACCCCGATGGTCCCCGCGGGCTCCGGATCGTCTACACGCCGCTCCACGGCGTCGGCGGTGCCGTCCTGCCGGACCTCCTCGTCGGCGCGGGCTTCGACCCGCCGGTGTCGGTCGCCCGTCAGGCCGAACCCGATCCGGACTTCCCGACCGTCGCCTTCCCGAACCCCGAGGAGCCGGGCGCGCTCGACCTCGCCATCGGGGAGGCGCGACGTGTCTCGGCCGACGTCGTGCTGGCGAACGACCCCGACGCCGACCGCCTCGCGGTCGCCTTCGCCGACCGTGCCGGCGGCTTCCGCATGCTCAGCGGGGACGAGCTCGGCGCGCTCCTCGGCGACTATCTGTTGGGGAAGACGCACGGCACGGGCCGCCTCGTCGCCACGACCATCGTCTCGTCGTCGCTCCTCGCCGCGCTCGCCGACGAGGCCGGCGTCGCCTACGCCGAGACGCTCACCGGCTTCAAGTGGATCGCCCGCGCCGCGGCCGGGCGTCCCGGAAGCCGCCTCGTCTTCGGCTACGAGGAGGCCCTCGGCTACGCCGTGAGCGACGCGGTCGCCGACAAGGACGGGCTGTCGGCCGCGCTCGTCGCCGCCGAGCTCGCCGCGCGAGAAGGCGGCCGGACGCAACCTCGCCGACCGGCTCGACGACATCGAGGCGCGCCTCGGTGTCCACGTGACGTCCCAGATCTCGCTCCGAGGACGTGACGAAGGCGCGATCGCCGAGTTCGCGGCGAGGATGACGCGCCTGCGCTCGCGTCCGCCGGCCGAGCTCGCCGGCATCGCCGTGAGCGGCATCGTCGACTACGCGCCCGGCGCAGGCGGGCTCCCGCCGTCGGACGTGCTCGCCCTGCGCCTCGGCCGAACCGCCCGGGTCGTCGTCCGTCCGAGCGGGACCGAACCGAAGCTCAAGGCCTACCTCGAGGTGACGACCGATCCGCCCGGACGATCCAGCCTCGACGAGGCGCGCCGCCACGCCCGGGCGATCCTCGGGCAGTTGGGTCCCGCCGTCGAGGCGATGCTCGCCGGCTGAGCGTCTAGATCGCGGGCGCTTGGCGCGTCGCCGGCTGCTCGAGGAGCGCCGCGAACCCCGGCTTGATCATCCTGTCGATGATGGCGAGCCGATCGTCGAAGGGATAGAAGGCGCTCTTCATCGCGTTGATCGCCAGCCAGCTGAGGTCGTCCCAACCCCAGTTGAACGTCGCCGCGACCCTGGCGAGCTCCGAGGAGAGCGTCAGCCCGCTCATCAGACGGTTGTCAGTGTTGACGGTCACCCGGAAGCGCAGCTCGCGCAGCAGTCCGATCGGGTGGTCGGCGAGCGAGGCGACGACACCGGTGTGCACGTTCGAGGTCGGGCAGAGCTCGAGGGGCACGCGGCGGTCCCGGATGTAGCTCGCCAGCCGGCCGAGCACGGCGCGACCGTCGGGCGCGACGGTGATGTCGTCGACGATCCGCACGCCGTGGCCGAGGCGCTCGGCGTTGCACCACTGGAGCGCCTGCCAGATCGAAGGGAGGCCGAAGGCCTCACCGGCGTGGAGGGTCGCGTGGAAGTTCTCCCGCTGCACAAGTTGGAAAGCGTCGAGGTGCTGCGTCGGCGGGTACCCCGCCTCGGCCCCGGCGACGTCGAATCCTCCGACGCCCGAGTCGCGGTAGCGCACGGCGAGCTCGGCGATCTCGAGAGAACGCGCCGCCGTCCGCATCGCCGTGAGGAGCGCCTGGACGACGATCGGCCGACCCGCCGCCGCCGAGGCGGCCATGCCGGCCCGGAAGCCCCCGAGAACCGACTCCACGACCTCGACGAGCTCGAGCCCGGCCTCGGTGTGGAGCTCCGGCGCGAAGCGGACCTCGGCGTAGACGACGCCATCGGCTGCGAGGTCCTCGACGCACTCGAACGCCACGCGTTCGAGCGCGTCCTTGTGCTGCATGACGGCGACCGTGTGGGTGAAGCCGACGAGGAACCGGACGAGGTCCCGCCGGGGCGCGGCGACGACGAACGACCGGGCGAGTTCGTCCGGGTCGGTCGTCGGCAGGTCCCGGTAGCCGCATTCCGCCGCCAACTCGACGAGGGTCGCCGGTCGAAGACCCCCGTCGAGGTGGTCGTGCAGGAGGACCTTCGGGGAGCGGACGATCTCGTCGGGGGTTGGAGCCTGGTCTCGCATGGCCAAAGGTTAGTGACCGACCCGGCCCGGCGGTCGGTCTTTGTCGGGCGGCCGTGGAACACGCCGGGGCGAGCGGACCCGGCGTCGAGCGCCTGGCCCGCGGGTGGTCAGGCGATCCGCGCCAGGACCAACGGCGGAGCCGACGGCGGCGACTCGGCGACCTCGAGGGCGCCGACGAGCACCTCGCGAGCCCGGGCGATCTCATCGGCGCGCTCACCGTGGAGTTCGAGGACCGTCTGACCGGCGACCACCGCTTCGCCGGGTTTCGCGCGACAGATCACCCCGGCCGACGGGCTGACCGGGTCCTCCTTGCGGGCCCGGCCGGCACCGAGCCGCCAGGACGCGACCCCGACGGCGCGGGCGTCGAGGCGAGAGAGGTAGCCGGACCGGTCGGCGACGACCTCGTCCACGATCGCCGCCCGCGAGGGGCGCGTCGGGGTCGCCTCCTTGGGCGACGACCATCGCCCGGAAGCGTTCCAGCGCCGAGCCGTCCTGCAGCGCCAGGCCGGGATCGACGTCGCCGAGTCCCGCGAGGCCGAGCATCTCGTGCGCGAGCGCCAGCGTCACCGCGACGAGGTCGGCCGGGCCTCCCCCGGAGAGGACCTCGATCGACTCGGCGACCTCGAGCGCGTTGCCGACGGCGCGCCCGAGCGGCGCGTCCATCGCGGTCAGGAGCGCGACGACGCCGACGCCGTAGGCCTTGCCGAGCTCGACCATCGTCGAGGCGAGCTCGGAGGCACGGCCCTTCTCGGTCATGAAGGCCCCGGATCCGACCTTCACGTCGAGTACGAGTGCGGCGGTGCCTTCGGCGATCTTCTTCGACATGATCGACGCCGCGATGAGCGGGATCGATTCGACCGTCGCCGTCACGTCGCGCAGCGCGTAGAGCTTCCGGTCGGCCGGCGCGAGACCCCTCCCGGCGGCGCAGATCACGCAGCCGACCTCGTCGAGCTGGCGGCGGATCTCCTCGGGCGTCAGCTCGGACCGCCAGCCCGGGATCGACTCGAGCTTGTCGAGCGTGCCGCCGGTGTGACCGAGTCCGCGCCCGGACAGCTGCGGCACCGCGGCGCCGCAGGCCGCGACGAGCGGCGCGAGGATGAGCGAGACCTTGTCACCGACACCGCCGGTCGAATGCTTGTCGACCGTCGGGCGCGCCAGTCCCGACAGGTCCATCCGCCCGCCGGAGGCGATGATCGCGTCCGTCCACGCCGCCAGCTCCGCCGGCGACATGCCGCGGAAGTAGACCGCCATGAGCAGCGCCGCGACCTGCTCGTCGGGCAGCACGCCACGGGCGTAGCCCTCGATCAGCCAGTCGATCTCGGCGTCGGCGAGCGCCCGCCCGTCACGTTTCGCGCGGATGAGATCGACGACGTCGAAGACGGGGGGTGCGCCCCTAGCGGGCACTCGGCGTCCGGACCGACGGGATGTCCGAGGGGAGTCGCCACGCCTCGGGCAACAGGTCCCGCATCGGTGTCGGCGCCGACTCCTCACCCTTGTCGAGCAGGAGACCGACACTGCCGTGCTCGATGAGGAGCTGGCGGCAGCGACCGCACGGCGTGAGCGGCCTGCCGTCGAGGGCGACAACACTGACGGCGACGAGCCCCTCCGCTCCCGCCACGACGAGGTTCGAGACAAGACCGCACTCGGCACAGAGCGTCAGGCCGTACGAGGCGTTCTCGACGTTGCAACCGACGAAGACCCGACCGTCGGGCACGAGACCCGCGGCACCGACACTCAGCCCGGAATACGGCGCATAGGCACGCTTCGCAGCCCGCATCGCGCGGGCGCGCAGGTCACGCCAGTCGATCTCGATCCTCGGATGCTCCCCCACCGGGGGCATGGCACGGGACACTACACTAGGCTCCCGAGGGCACTATTCCCGTCCATGAGTTTGTGCGCGTGCTGCAATCTGCCACGGGCGCACTTGGCCGCATTGGCGACGCCATCGACAAGCAACAATCCGCGCAGATCGAATGGCTTATCGCCGACCTTCGTAATGGAAGTACTGACACGATTATCAGCTCTCGAAGCTCTACCCTCGTCGCAGATGACTTTCCCGTATTTCTATGCACGGAATACGTGAACGGTCTCGCCACGATCCAAGAGGGGGATCATCTTCCGCCCTACTTAGTTGAGTACGACCTACGTCGAGTCGGCGCGATGGCGAAGTGGTTTGCCAGTGACGAATCGACCCACCTTGATGCCATTTCGCTTAACGGTCATGCCGATCATGCGTCGGCTCACGTCACGCGCCAGGCCGCAACCAACGTTCATGATCTCATGTCCGTGAAGAACAAGGGCATTGTGTCCGTCATCGGAAAGCTTGAGCTCATTTCCTTCCGCGGTGGCAATCTGTTCAACGTCTACGACCAGTTGTGGTATCGTGCCGTTGCTTGCCGGTTCCCTCATCAAGACCTTGCAATCGTAAAAGACGCTCTAGGTGCTCGGGTGCGCGTGCGGGGCATCATCTACCGCAATCGCAGAGGTCAACCGCTACGGGTTGAAAAGCCGATCCTTGAACCATTGCCCCTCGAAGAAGAACTGCCATCGGTTGACGATCTGATCGGATTAGATCCGAACTTCACCGGCAGATTGGGAACCGGTGAGTACATCGAGCAGTTGAGCTAAATGGAACCGAGCTACAAGCGCCCCTATCTAGATAGCTCTGTGTATATCGCCGCCATCAAAGGTGAGCATGGGAGAGCCGATACGGCCCGACAGATTCTTGAGGCCGCCCGGCGAGGAGAGTTTGAGGTCATTGCCTCAACGTTTCTTATTGCGGAGGTCATAAGGGATAAGGGTCAGCCGATACTGACCCTCGAACAAGAAGAAACAATTGATCGCTTCGTGTTTCACCCATACGTATAAATTTCGCCGCGTGGAAGTCGCCGCAGGTCGCCAGTTCCGCCTCGGGGACCACGTGCGCCAAGCCCTGGCCGATGGACGCGGCGTCGTCGCGCTCGAGACGACACTGATCGCCCACGGGCTGCCGAGCCCGGAGAACCTCGAGGTCGCCCGCCAGCTCGAACAGGACGTCCGGGACCAGGGCGCCGAGGCCGCGACCGTCGGCGTCGTCGCCGGCGTCGCGACCGTCGGGTTGTCGGCGACCGAGATCGAGCGTCTCGCCGACCCGGGAGGCGCCGTTGCGAAACTCAGCCGGCGTGACCTCGGCGTCGCCGTCGCCGCCGGCGTCGACGGGGCGACGACGGTCGCCGGGACGATTACCCTCGCCGCACTCGCGGGCATCGAGGTGATGGCGACGGGAGGGCTCGGCGGCGTCCACCGCGACGCCCAGGAGACCTGGGACGTCTCGGCTGACCTCGAGACGATGCGTGACGTCCCCATCCTCGTCGTCGCCTCGGGCGTGAAATCGGTCCTCGACGTCGCCGCCACGCTGGAACGCCTCGAAACCCTCGGCGTGCCGGTCGTCGGCTACGGCACCGCGCGCTTCCCGGGTTTCTACGTCTCGGTCACCGAACACCGGCTCGACTGGAGCGTCGCCTCACCCGAGGAGGCCGCCCTCGCCTTCGCCGCGCACCGCCGGGTCGCGCCGGGCGGGATGTTGCTCGCCAATCCCGTCGCCCCAGCCGATGAGCTCGCCCCGGTGCGCCACGACGCCGCCCTCGCCGAAGCGCTCCGTCTCGCCGAGGCCGCGCACGTGTCGGGCAAGGACGTGACGCCGTTCCTCCTCGCGCGCCTTGCCGCGGCGACGGCCGGTGAGAGCGTGCGCGTCAATCGCGCCATCGTGCGGCGCAACGCCGTGCTCGCCGCCCGGATCGCGGTGGCGCTCGCCGCGGCGCCGCGCCCGCCGAGGAAGACCGCGCCGTGAGGATCCGCGGCCGAAGGAGAGGCGCGCGCCCCGGTGCCGCGCGGCGGGTCGTCGTCGTCGGCGACGTCATGACCGACGTCATCGTGCGCGAGCACGCGACTTTCGCCCCGGCAAGCGACACGCCGTCGTCGATCACGATCGCGCCGGGCGGATCGGCTGCGAATCAGGCGGTTTGGCTCGCCCGCTGCGGCGTCGAGGTGCACCTCGTCGGCGTGGTCGGCGACGATGATCTTGGCCGTGCGTCGAGACACACCCTACGCGCCGAGGGGGTCACGGCGCACCTCGTCCGAGTTCCCGACCGGCAGAGCGGCGTCGTCGTCTCGGTCGTCGACGAGTTGGGACAGCGCTCGATGCTCACCGACCGGGGCGCGAATCTCGCCCTGACGACGGCTCGGCTGCCCGCGACGCTCTTCCGGCCCGGAGATCACCTCCACCTCTCCGGCTACGAACTGCTCGACGACGAGACCCGCGACGCCGCGATCGAGATCCTCCGCCGGAGCGAACGATCGGGGATGTCGCGCTCGCTCGACCCCTCCTCGGCGGGTCCGCTCGCGAGGATCGGCGCGGAGGAGTTCCTGTCGTGGACCAACGGGATCGACCTGTGCTGTGCGAATCTCGACGAGGGCCGTGTGCTCACGGGTGAACAGGACCCCGAGGCGGTCGCGCGCCGACTCGGTGCGCACTTCGGCGAGGTCGTCCTCACCCTCGGCCCGCTTGGCGCGCTCTGGTCGAAGGACGGCACGCCGGCGCTCATCCTCCCCGCGCCCCGCGGTGTGGTGGTCGACACGACCGGGGCCGGCGACGCCTTCACCGGGACGTTCCTCGCCGCCTGGCTCGCCGACTCGCCGGCGGGAGACGCCCTTACCGCGGGCCTCGCCGCCGCGGCGCGGGCGATCGCGACCCCCGGCGCGCGGCCGGCGCGCTGAAGACCGCCTACTGCGGGCGGTACGGCTTGCCGTCGTTGGCGGGGGCGCGAACCCTGCCGACGAGGCCCGAAACGACGGCGATCGTGATGAGGTAGGGCGCCATGATCAAGATGTTCGAGTTGATCGGCACGTTCAACACGGCGAGCGTCGCCTGGAGCGAGTTCGAGAACCCGAAGAGCAACGCCGCCAAGAGCCCCCCGTAGGGGCGCCAGCGACCGAAGATCATCGCCGCGAGCGCCACGAAGCCGAGGCCCGCGGTCATGTCCGAGGAGAACTCGCCTGTGGAGCCGATCGTGAACGCGGCCCCGCCGATACCGGCGATTACGCCGCCCCAGATGACGTTGCGGTAGCGGACACTGAGCACGCGGATCCCGACCGTCTCGGCGGCCTCGGGGTGCTCGCCGACCGCCCGGACCCGCAGTCCCCAACGGGTGCGGAAGAGACCCGTCGTGAGCGCGACGAGGAGGATCGCCGCGATGTAGACGAAGAGGTTCTGGTCGAAGATGTCCGGACCGATGATCGGGATCTTGTCGAGGACGGGGATCGCGATCGGCGAGAAGATCGGCCCGGAGTTCAGTGTGTTCTGGTACGGGACGAGCAGGGTGTCCGTGAGGTAATTCGTCAGCCCCAGGGCGAAGGCGTTGATGACGATGCCGACGATGATCTGGTCGGCGGCGTAGCGCAGCGACAGAAAGGCGAGCAGCCCGCCGAGCAGCCCGCCGGCGAGTGCCCCGCACACGAGCCCGAGCCACAGATTTCCCGAGGCGCTCGCGATCATCGCGGCGATGAACGCGCCCATGAGGAACTGCCCCTCGATCGCGACGTTGATGACCCCCGAGCGCTCGCACATCACGCCCGACATCGACCCGAAGATGATCGGCACCGCCGAGATCAGTGTGACGCCGATCATCCCGACGAGGTTGAGCGAGTTGTTGCGCGCCGCCCAGGCGAGGAACGACCACAGGAACAGCACGATCCCGACGCTGAAGATGAAGTAGCTGCCGCGGGTCTGGCGCCGGATGACAAGCCAAATACCGAGTGCCGCGCAGACGGCGGCCATCACGATCGACGTCTCGCGCACCGGGAAGTGCAAGGGCGCGAGGTACCACGCCGTCGAGTACATCGAGGTGAGTTGGAACGTCGTCTCATCGTGGGGTGAGACGGCGAGACCGAACGTGAACAGCATCAACGCCGAGATGAGGACGAGAAAGATCCCCATCCCCCGCCGTAGTCCGACCGTGACGATGCGCGCCTCGGTGGATGCGGCCCGCTTCCCGCTCACGAGCGCGACCGCGGTCACGTCCGTGCTCCCCGCGGGTCACGCCCGTCGAGCAGTGCGCGCCCTCTCACGCTGCCCAACCCCTCGTCAAAAGTCCCTGGCCGACGTTCATCCCCCGCAGCCGGTAGACCTCGTTGACGAGGCCCGGCGTGGCCACGAAGAACACGATGATCGCCTGGATGACCGAGGCGAGGTCGAGCGGGATCCCCGTCGACGCCTGCATGTACCGCCCGCCGACGTTGAGCGCGGCAAAGAGGAGCGATCCGAGGACGATGCCGACCGGGCGGTTCCGGCCAAGCAGCGCGACGGTGATGCAGTCGAAGCCGACGGTCCCCCCGTAGCCGGAGGAGAGGAAGTAGTCCGCCCCACAGAGCGATGTCATCCCCGCCAATCCGCAGAGCCCGCCCGAGATCACGAGCACGAGGATCGTCGCCCGACGGATGTTGATGCCCGCGACGCGCGCCGCGTTCGGGTTCGCACCCACCACGCGGAAGCCGAAGCCGAGCGTGCCCCGCCGCAGGAGCCAGGAGACGCCGAGGGCACAGACTACGGCGATGAGGACCCCGAGGTTCACCCGCAGGTTGTGGCCAAAGATGCGAGGAAGCTGTGCGCCGCCAAAGATTGTCCTTCCGACGGCGTTCTGCTGACCGGGCTGCTGGAACGGCTGGGTCGTCAGAGCGAGGACAAGCAGGTTCAGCATGACGTAGTTGAGCATGATCGTCACGATCACTTCGTGCGCACCGGTGCGTGCCTTCAAGAATCCCGGGACGAAACCCACCACCGCGCCCCCGGCGAACCCGGCGAGGATGCACAAAGGGATGTGGATGATAGCCGGAGGGTTGATCTCGAAACCCACGTAGCTCGCCGCCATCGCCCCGCCGATGAGCTGGCCTTGACCGCCGATGTTGAACATGCCGGTTCGGAAGCCGAGCCCGACGCCAAGTCCCGCGAGACACAACGGCGACGCGTAGAGCAGCGTCTCGCTGATGGGCGTGAGCGCCTGGGTCCAGCCTTGTCCTGTGCGGATGGCGTGGCCGAACACGAACGGGTCGCCAAGCGAACCGGTGAACAGGTCACGGTAGGCGTCGCCGACCGTGAAGAACGTCACGCTCACCGTGGTCCCGGGATGGCTGAAGAGCCCCGCCCAGGCGTGGAGCACGTTCGGCTGGGTGACGATGATGAGGATCGCCCCGACGAACAGGCCACTGAAGATGGCGAGCGCCGTCACCATGACGACGTTCGCCTCGACCATCCAGTGGAAGAACCGGCCCCACTGCCTCGGCGCGTGGGCCGAGGCGGTCCTCTCGCCCGCGGCTGGGGCGGCGGCTCCGATGGTGATCCCCGCGTCGCTCACGCTCCGACCCCCGGAGCTGTCGTGACGATCGGCGGTCCGGTCCCTGCCCCGTCGTCGGTCACGCCTGCCATCAGAAGTCCGATCTTTTCGCGCCCGGCGGAGGGGTCGACGATGTCCATGATCCTGCCGCGGTAGATCACGGCGATCCGATCACCGAGAGCGAGCACCTCGTCGAGTTCCGACGAGATGATGAGAACGGCGGCGCCGCGGTCACGCTCCTCGACGATGCGCCGGTGGACGTACTCGATCGAACCGACGTCAAGGCCCCGGGTCGGCTGCGCCGCAACGAGAAGCGTCGTCGGTCGCGAAAGTTCGCGGGCGACGATCACCTTCTGTTGGTTGCCTCCGGACAACATCGAAACGAGCATGTCGATGGAGTTCGCGCGGATGTCGAAGTCCCTCAGCTTCTCGTCCCCGCTGCGCTTGATCTCGCCGAGCTTGCGCGCGCCGAAATGGGCATGGGGTGCCACGTCGAACACGTCGAGGATGAGGTTGTCGGCGATCGTCATCGAGACGACGAGGCCGTCCCGCACCCGGTCCTCGGGTATGTGGGCGACCCCGGCGCGCAACCTCGCCCTCGGGGTGGCGTGGGTGACGTCGCGGCCGAGGAGCACGACCTTGCCCGCCACGACCTCCACGAGGCCGCAGAGCGCCTCTTCGATCTCGGTCTGCCCGTTCCCCTGGACCCCGGCGAGAGCGAGGATCTCACCGGCGCGCACGTCGAAGCTGATGTGGTCGACCACGGTCAGCCCGCGCAGGTCTTCGACGGTCAGGTCCTCCACGGCGAGCACGACGTCTTTCGGTCGGGCCGGCTCCTTGCGCACGACGAGCTCGACCGACCGGCCGACCATCATCGAGGCGAGCTCGGACTCCGTCGTCGTCTGGGGGGTCGTCGTGCCGATCACCGCGCCAAGCCGCATGACGGTGATCCGATCGGCGACGGCGAGGACCTCTTTCAGTTTGTGCGTGATGAACAGGATCGAGCGACCGGACGCGGCCAGCGATCGCATGATCTCGAAGAGCGCCTCGGTCTCCTGCGGCGTGAGCACCGAGGTCGGCTCGTCGAGGATGAGGAGCTGGGCGTCGCGCGAGAGCGCCTTCAGGATCTCGACGCGCTGCTGGACCCCGACGGGAAGCTCCTCGACGACGGCGTCCGGGTCGACCTCGAGTCCGAACTCCTCGGAGATCCGGCGGATCTCCGCCCGTGCCTTGCGCCGGTCGAGTAGACCGAAGCGATGGGTCGGCTCGAACCCCAGCACGACGTTCTCGGCGACGGTGAACACCGGCACGAGCATGAAGTGCTGGTGGACCATGCCGATGCCGTGCCGGACGGCCGCGCCGGGGTCCGGGAACTGCAGGACCTCGCCGTCGAGGGCGATCTCGCCCGAGTCGGGGTGCATGAAGCCGAACAACACGTTCATCAGCGTCGTCTTGCCCGCGCCGTTCTCACCCAGGAGCGCGTGGATCTCACCGGGCTCGACGCTGAGATCGACGTGGTCGTCGGCGACGAGGGATCCGAAGGTCTTCGTGATCCCGAACAGCTCAAGCTTCACGGCTACCTCGAACCGGCAACAGGAGGCCGGGCCGCGCCGGCCCGGCCTCCTGTCCGAGATGTCGTCAGTGGTATCGGTTCGTTACAGCCCGGGTCCGGGATCCGGACCCGGGCTGCGGCCCGAGGAGCCGACTAGCTCGCCGGGTAGGAGTTCGGGTCGACCGAGATCTTCCCCGCGATGATCAGTCCTTTGATCGTGTTCAGACCCGCTTGCAGGGCCTTCGGGATCACGCTGGCGTAGTCGTGGTACGGGGACAGCGCGACGCCGCCATTGGCGAGCGTGCCGTAGTAGTTGCCGCCCTTGAACGTGCCATGAGCCGTAGAAAGGGCGGCGTTCTCCACCGAGGCGACGATCCCCTTGGTCACACTGGTGATGAAGAGCGAGCAGTACGTCGGCGCAGAAACGCAGCCGTCGGTGTCGACCCACTCCATCGTGACGCCGTGTCCCGCGGCCTTCACCGCGGCTGCCGCTCCGAGACCGACCGAACCGGCGACCGAGAAGATGTCGTCAGCACCCTGCTGGATCTCCGACGTCGCGTCGGTCTTGCCCGCCGCCTGGCTCGTGAACGAGCCGGTGAACAGGCCGGTGCCGTCGAAGCTGCCCGCCGTGCGGTTCGGCTTCGGGGTCCAGCCGAGCGCGACGACGTGCTTGTGGTCGACCTTGTCGAAGTAGCGGACACCGGCCACCCAGCCGTCCATGTAGATCGTGACGGTCGGGATGTCCTCGCCGCCGAAGGTGCCGACCTTGCCCGTCCTGCTCATCGCGGCAGCGAGGAATCCTCCGAGGAAGGCGTCCTGGTTCGTCTCGTAGAGCAGGGAGTCGATGTTCTTGACCGGCGGCGTGTAGCTGTAGTCGACGATCGCGAAGTCCTGCTTCGGGTGGGCCTTCGCCGCGGCCTCGGTCGCCGGACCCATCAGGAAGCCGACCGTGATGATGATGCCGCAGTGATCACCGATGAAGGTGGCGATGTTCGGCACGTAGTCGCTCGACGACGTCGACGACAGGTAGCGGATCGTCATCGACGGGTCCGCCGCCTTGGCAGCCTTGAGGCCCTGCCACGCCGAAGCGTTGAACGAACGGTCGTTGATTCCTCCCGTGTCGGTCACTTCGCAGGCGAGGAACGAGCTGGCGTGCTTGACGACCGCCGGGGCGCGGTGACGCGCAACCGCGGTTGCCGACGCGACGCCGGTCGAGACCACGCCCGCAACGAGCGTGAGCGTCGAGACGAGGACGATCGCCCGAATTCCTGGCATCCGCCGGTGATGACCCACCCGAGTGAGTGGATCACTGAGGCCATGAGAAACCATTAGCCCTCCTTAGAGCTGGGTTCACGTATGCACCGGTCGGCCGCGACTGGTGGGCGCTCGCCCGCCCGGAGGTGCAGTCACATCCGGTCCGCCGTTGGTCGCCCCGTCGCTGATGCCGAACCGCTCTGCCGATTTACGAAGGCGACGCTACTACTTCGCCTGCCGCCGTCGTCGGGCCGAAAACACGCTAACGGCCCCACGCGGGAAGGTCCGCGCCGACCCGGCCAGCACCGATAGCCTCTGACTCGGTGATCGACCACATCCTCCTCGACGTGATCGGCGCGCTCCGCGAGGCGCTCGAAGGCGCGCTCCTGGAGCAGCAGGCCATCGAGGAACGCTTCCAGGTCGACGTCTTCCTCGGCGACATCGCCTTCGAGACCTCGTTCTCGCTCCCCGGCGAGCAGAATCCGCCACGCGTCCGCGCCGACCTCGGACTCGAGTGGCCGACATGGAGCCAGAGCGCCTACCGGAGCTGGTCGATCGGCGAACCAGCCGCGGAGCGACCCGAGCTCGTCGTCGAGGTGACGCTGCGGCTCCAGCGCCTCGCCGGCGTCCCCGACGCCGCGGTCGTGCTTGCCGCGGTCGGCGACAGCCGCCCCGAACTGGCCGGTGAGCCACTCGAGCGCAGCGGCATCACCATCGAGCAGGCCTTCGACGCCGCGCCGGGATCGGCGACCTCGGCGATCGAGATCGCCTACCAGGGCACCTACCGGCTGAGCGACTCCGTGCTCGAGGAACCCGAGAGGCTCGACGGCCAGGTCGCGCCGCTCGCCCGCTGGGTCGCCTCGGCGCTCGTGCGCCTCGCCGACCTGGAACTCCCGTCGCTGCCGGTCGACGACTCCGAAGCGAGCACCTAACCGGGCACGGTGCCGCTAGGCGATCCCTCGCGCCCGAGCGAGCTCGGCGAGCGACGACTCCGGACGGGCGCCAAGGTGGCTGATCACCTCGCTCGCCGCCAACGTGCCGAGGCGCGCCGCGCCGGACGGGCCGTAGCCGTGGGTGACCCCGAAGCAGAATCCCGCCGCGAACAGGTCTCCGGCACCGGTCAGGTCGACGACCTCGTCGACCGGGCAGGCGGGGACGTCGACGAGCCCGTCCGCCGTCCCGACCATGGCGCCTCTCTCCCCGAGGGTGACCGCCACGGTGAGCCCTGGACGCGCGATCGCGCCCAGCGCGCTCGGCACGTCCTCGCGGCGGGTCAGGGCGAGGAGTTCGGATTCGTTGCCGAACACGATGTCGACAGGTCCGCCCGTCAGGTCCTCCAGCACGCCCCGGTGCCGTTCGACAAGGAGCGTGTCCGACAGCGCGAGCGCGACGGCCGTGCCGGCGCCGCGTGCCGCGTCGAGGAGGCGTTCGACGAGTGCGGGCGCTTCGGGCAGGTCGAGGACGTAGCCCTCGAAGTAGACGAGCTCGGCGTCCCCGACGACGTCGACATCGATGCCCGCCGAGTCGAGCCGGCCGCCGACGCCGAGCGCGGTCGCCATCGTCCGCTCGGCGTCGGGTGTGACGATCACGTAGCACCGCCCGGTCGCGGCCTCGTCGCCTGCGGAATCGGCCACGAAACGCTGCAAGACGGCGTGCACGCCCGCCGCTTCGAGGTCGGCGGTGAAACGGTCGCCGAGGTCGTCGGTCGCCACCGCGCCGATGAAAGCCGGGCGGCCACCGAGCGAGGCGACCCCGACCGCGCTGTTCGTCACGGCCCCGCCGGAGACCTGGCGGCCCTGGCCGACGACCGACCGGATCCGTTCGGTCGTCGCGATGTCGACGAGTGTCATCGCGCCGAGCGGCAGTCCGAGCGACTCGACGACCGCGCTCGGGGCGAACGCCAGGTGGTCCATCAGCGCGTTGCCGACGCAGACGACGTCGAAACGCTTCGGCGCGACAGGCGGACGCGCTCGGACCGCCCGGTTCTCCCCCGTCACGCCGACACCCTAGTGCCGCCCGCTTCGCCCGCCTCGGTGGCGGGCCTTCCGACGTTGACTAGCCTCGTCGTGCTGTGACCACGCCTGAGAATCCGTCCGACTACCGACTCCCCCGCAACGCCGTGCCACGGCGCTACGACCTCGAGCTCGCCCCCGACATCTCGTCGTGCCGCTTCGAAGGCACCGAGCGAATCGAGCTCGAGGTGCTCGACGAACTAGACGAGATCGTCCTCAACGCCGACGGCCTCACGATCAGCGAGGCGACGATCACGCCTGGCTGGGGGGCCGACGCGACCACGGTGCCGACGGCGCTCTCTGCCTCGCTCGACGTCGCCAACACGCTCGTGCGCTTCGGGCACGGCGCGCCGGTACCACCCGGGCGCTACACCCTCGCGTGCCGGTTCGCGGGCGCCCTCAACGACCAACTCCAGGGCTTCTACCGCAGCCAGTTCGTCGACGCCGAGGGCAACGAGCGCACGATCGCCACGACGCAGTTCGAGGAGACCGACGCCCGCAAGGCGTTTCCGTGCTTTGACGAGCCGGACCTGAAGGCCGTCTTCGGCGTGACGCTCCTCGCCCCCCCGGGGATGCTCGCGGTCTCGAACGGCCCCGAGACCTCCGTCGAGCACCTCGCCTCGGGCGCGCGCCGCGTCCACTTCGCCGACACGATCCCGATGTCGACCTACCTCGTCGCCTTCGTCGTCGGCCCCCTGGTGGCGACCGATCCCGTCGACGTCGACGGCATCGCCTTGCGCGTCGTCACCGCGCCGGGCAAGGGCCACCTCACGGCGTTCGCGATCGAGGTCGCGGCGCACGCGCTGCGCTACTACCGCGAGTACTTCTCGCTCCCGTATCCCGGCGACAAGCTCGACCTCGTCGCGATCCCGGACTTCGCGTCGGGCGCGATGGAGAACCTCGGCTGCGTCACCTTCCGCGAGGCCGAGCTCCTCGCCGACCCCGCCGACACGGCGCGGCCCGAGATGCGCCGCATCGCCGAGGTCATCGAGCACGAGCTCGCCCACATGTGGTTCGGGGACCTCGTCACGATGCGCTGGTGGAACGGCGTGTGGCTGAACGAGGCCTTCGCGACGTTCATGGCGTTGCGTTGCCAGGACGACTTCCACCCCGAGTGGCAGTGCTTCGTCGGCTTCGCCCGCCTGCGGGAGTACGCGCGCCTCGTCGACGGGCTGAGCTCCACGCGCGCCATCGAGTTCCCGGTCCGCACCCCCGAAGAGGCCGCGGCGATGTTCGACGTGCCGATCACCTACGTCAAGGCTCCGGCGGTCCTCTGGATGATCGAGCAGTACATCGGCCACGACCGGTTCCGCGCCGGCGTGCGCCGCTACCTGTCGACGAACGCCTTCGACAACGCCGAGACGACGGACCTGTGGGACGCGATCGAGGCGGAGAACCCCGACGTGCCGCTGCGCGCTGCCATGGACTCCTGGGTCTTCCAGGGCGGCTACCCGATCGTCAGCGCCTCCCGGGTGCCCGGTGCCGACGGCGCCGAGATCGAGCTGCGCCAGGAGCCGTTCTCCTACCTTCCCGCCGCGACGGCGCCGGATGCCACGGCGGGCGCGCGCTGGCTCGTCCCGGTCCTCGCCGCATCCGCGGACGATCGCGGCGAGGTCACCCGGGTCCTGCTCGCCGACACGCCGCTGCGGCTCGCGTGCGGCGCGTCGCCGGTCGTCGTCAACGCCGGCGGCACCGGCTTCTACCGCGTCCGACACGACCCGGCACTCCGGGAGGGACTGCTCAACCGTCTCGAGGCGCTCGATGCGATCGAACGCCTCGGGCTCATCGGCGACCTGTGGGCCGCGGTCCTCGCCGGCCTCGCCGAGCTCGGGGAGTTCCTCGACGCCGTCGGCCACTTCGCCGGCGAGGACGACCCCTACATCTGGTCGGTCGTGACGACGGCGTTGCGGCTCATCGATCTCGTCGCGCCGGCGTCTGACCGCGCCCTCGTCGCCCGTTACGTGCGGTCCGTGCTGCAACCGGAGCTCGCTCGCCTCGGATGGGAGGCGAGCGCGGACGAGGGCGAGCAGACGCCGGTCCTGCGCGCCACCCTCATCTCAGCGCTCGGCACCTTCGGCGGCGACGAGGACGTGCTCGCAAGGGCGCGCGAGCTCTTCGCGGCCGACGAGCGCGGACAAGGGGAGATCGACGCCGACATCGCCAGCGGCGTCCTCGCGACGGTCGCCTGGAACGCCCGCCAGGAGGAATTCGACGCGATCGTCGCCCGCGCCCGGCGTCCGCGCTCTCCCCTCGACGAGCGCCGCCACCGCAACGCCCTCGGCTTCCTCACGGACGTCGGCTACGCCGCCGAGGTCCACGAGCTCTGTCGCCACGAGATCCGCAGCCAGGACGCGCCGTACCTGCTCGGGATGATGCTCGGCCAACGGGCGATCGGACCGGCCACCTGGGCGTTCATCTCGGCGCACTTCGGCGAGCTCGCCGACCGCTACCCGGACAACTCGATCCACCGCATGCTCGAGGGGATGGCGGGCCTCGCCGAACTCGACACCGACGGCGAGCCGGTCTACACGACGGCCGTGCGCGCCTTCGTCGACGAGCAGTTCTCCGGCGGCCGCAAGCGGCTCCTCGACCAGATCGTCGAGCAGCTCGAGGTGAACGTCCGTCTCGCGACACGGGTCAGCGGGTCGCTCGGCGCTCTCCTGTCGCGCCGCTGACGCCGCGGTGAACCTCGGACTCGCGGCGGCGACCTTCGCCGTCGTGATCCCCGCCGAGCTCCCGGACAAGACGTTCGTCTCCACCGTCGTGCTCTCCTCGCGGCACCGTCCGCTCCCGGTGTGGAGCGGTGCGGCGGCGGGCCTCGTCGCCCAGGCCGGCGTTGCCGCCGTCGCCGGCCGACTCCTCGCGCTCGCGCCGCACCGCGTTGTTGCCGCGATCGTCGCCGGACTCTTCGTCGCCGGCGCGGCGTACCTCTTTTCTGCCCGAGGCTCCGCCGTCGAACGCCGCAGCGGCGAGATCGCATCGGACGAGGAGCGCCGGCTCGCGCCGGGCGACGGCGACGAGCCGCCCAGGACCGGGCGACACGGTCTCTCCCGGTGGCGGATCGCCGCGGTGACGTTCCTCGTGATCGCCCTCGCGGAGTTCGGCGACCTCACCCAGGTCGTGATCGCCAATCTCTCGGCGAAGTCGCGCGACCCGCTGAGCGTCTTCTGCGGTGCCGCACTCGCCTTCGTCGTCATCAGCGGCGTCGGCGTCGCCGCCGGCCGGACGATCACGCGGGCGGTTCCGCTCGACGTCGTGCGCAAGCTCTCCGGGGTGATCCTGCTCGGCCTCGGCGTCTGGAGCGCGGTCGCGGCGGCCACGGCATGACCGCCGCGCCGCCACCCCCATCTCGGGGCGAGCGGCACGCGCCCCCGGCGCGGGCGCAAGCTCTGCTGGCCGAGGCGCGGGCGACCGCGGGGTTCCTGCCGGTCGAAGAGGCGATGGCGCTCTTCGCCGTGGCAGGGCGGGCGTTGCGGGCCGGCACCGGGCCGCTCGTCGAGATCGGCTCCTACCTCGGCCGTTCGACGCTCTTCCTCGCGGCGGCGATCGCCGCCGCGGACGCGTCCCCCGCCGTCGTGTTCAGCGTCGACCACCACCGTGGTTCCGAGGAGATGCAGCGGGGTTGGCCCGATCACGACCCCGCGCTCGTCGACCCGCGTACCGGTCGGATGGATTCGCTCGGGCGGTTCCGCGCCACGCTCGAACGCGCCGACGCCGAGGATCTCGTGGTCGCCGTCGTCGGCGACTCGGCGCGGGTCGCCGCCAACTGGTCGACGCCGGTGGTCCTCGTCTTCATCGACGGCGGTCACGGCGCGGCCACCTGCTGGGCGGACTACCACGGGTGGGCGCGTCACGTCGCGCCCGGTGGCTTCCTCGTCTTCCACGACGTGTTCGTCGACCCGGCGCAGGGTGGCCGCCCGCCGTACGAGTGCTACGCCGACGCGCTCGCGTCGGCGCGTTTCACCGAGGACGCGGCCGCGGGCTGCGGCAGCCTGCGCGTCCTCGTGCGCACGCCGGCGCCGTGGGACGAAGAGCCGACGACGCTCAGGCGAGACGGTCGAACACCGCCGCGCTGACGCCCCCGGCGAGCACGTCGGTGGCGAGGATGACCGCCGCCGCGGAGTACGTCGTGCGCTCGCCGGGCGGGAACTCCGATCGCTCGGGGTGCACGAGGCCCGTCAGGTACGACCCGTCGGCGCACCGCAGGTCTTCGGTCGTCGCGAGCAGCGCCGAGGCCCGGTCCGTCCAGCCGACGCGGGCGAGCGCGACGGCGCACTCGGCGGTCTCGGACGCGGTCACCCAGCGCCGGTCCGAACGGCAGAGGACCCCCCGTGCGGGCAGCACGAACTCGCCGAGGCGTGCGCCGAGACGCTCCCGGGACGCAGCACGGCCGAGGACCCCGGCGAGCGCCGGGTAGTACCAGTCCATCGCGAACTGGCTGTTGTCGGCGAAGCGCGACTCGCGGACCATGACGCGCCGCCCGATCCGGGCGGCAGCTTCCACCCACGCGGGACGCTCGATGCCGAGCGCCGCCGCGAGGCGCACGCCCGAGCCCAGGCTCTGGTAGATCGACGAGCTCGCCGCGAGCAGCGAGGAGTCCGCCGGACGCCCGGAGGGCTCGACGGACCACGGGACGTCGCCGGCCGGGCCCATCAGGCCGAGGACGAAGGCGAGCGCGCGCTCGACGACGGCGAACAGCTCCTCGGCACCACCGAGGTCGCCGCTCGCCAGGAGGTACTCGAGGACACCGGTCGCGACGTAGGCGACGCCGTTCGTGTCGATCCTCGGCTCCTCGACGGTGCCGTCGCAGGCGTAGTAGGAGTGCCAGCTCCCGTCGGGGAGCTGGGCGCGGGCGAGCCACCCCAAGCCACGCGCCGCGGCGGCGAGCTCGCCCGCCGCAGCGAGCGCCATCACCGCTTCGACGTGGTTCCACGGGTCGGCGTGACCACCCGGGAACCACGGGACCATGCCGCTCTCCCGCTGGACCTCGAGGATGGTCGCCACCGTCGGCGAGATGCCGACGCGATCCGTCGCCTCGACGAGCGCGCCGGCCATCAGGCCGACTTCTCCACGTAGACGACGAGGCTCTTGCCGATGAGCGGGTTGAGCACCTTCTCCAGGGCGCGCGTCACGGCCGGGCGTCGCGTGATGTCCCAGACGAGCAGCCGGTGGTAGGCGGCGACGAGGGGGTGGTCATCGCGGCCGATGCCGACCGCGCACCGCAGGAGCCAGTACGGCGAGTGCAGCGCGTGCGCGTGGTGCGAACCCACGAACCGCAGCCCGGCCCGCTCGCACCGACCGACGAGCACGCGGCGCCGGTAGATGCGGACGTGACCCCCCGCGACCTGGTGGTAGTCCGCGGATAGCGCCCAGTTGGCCCGCTCGGGTCCGGCGGCCGGGACGCTCAGCGCGGCGAGCCCGCCGCGCTTGAGGACCCGCGCGAGTTCGGCGATCGCCGCCTCGTCGTCGACGAGGTGCTCGAGCACCTCGGACGCGATCACCCGGTCGAAGCTCGCGTCGGCGAAGGGGAGCCGGGTCGCGTCGGCAACGACGCCGCCGTGGCGCGTGCCGCCCGGCACCTCGCCCGCGCCGTGCAGCGCCGCCACCATCCCGAGGACACCGTCAATCTCGGAACGCGCCGCGTCGAGCGCGACGACGTGCGCGCCGGCCTTCAGGCAGGCGAAGGTGTGGCGACCGCCCCCACAGCCGAGGTCGAGCACGAGCAGCCCCGGCCGGATCGCCGCCCGTTCGAGGTCGACGGTCAGCACGGCCGGTCCTCGAGAACGGCCCGGTACACGTCGGCCGTCGCGGCGGCGACCCGATCCCAGCTGAACCGCTCGCGCGCCCGGTTGCGCGCCGCGGTCCCGAGCCGCCGGGCGAGCGGCGGCTGCGCGAGGAGCCGGCCGACGGCCGCGACGATCGCGCCGGGATCCCCGGGCGGGACGACGAGCGCGGCCGCGCCGTCGGGACCGACGACTTCGGGCAGCGCCCCGCCGCTCGTCGCCACGAGCGGGACGGCGCACGCCATCGCCTCGACGGCCGGGAGCGAGAACCCCTCGTAGAGCGAGGGGACGACCGCCACCGACGCCTCGGCGTACCGCTCGGCGAGACGGCCGTCGGACTCCCCGGCGACGAATCGCACCGCCGCCTCGAGACCGAGACGCTCGATCGCCGCCGCCACCGGACCGGCGGCACGCGGCTGTCCGACCACGACGAGGTGCGCGTCGTCACTTTCGGTGCGCAACTTCGCCAGCGCCTCGAGCAGGAAGACGAGTCCTTTCAAGGGTACGTCGGCGCTCGCCGTCGTCATGATCCGCCCGGGGACCCGGCGGATCGCCGGCAGCGGACGCCAGCACGCCGTGTCGACACCGAGCGGGATGGCCGTGATCCTCTCGGGCACGACGCCCATCTCCGCGGCGATGTCGCGCCGCGACGACTCCGACACGGTCACGATGCGCGGGAGTCGTCGCGCGACGCGGCTCTGCATCGCCGCGAACCCGTACCACCGGCGCAGCGACAGCGTCCGCACGAGCCCACGCGCCTGCGCGAGGTCGAGGGCGCGGTCGATGGTCACCGGGTGGTGGATCGACGCCACGATCGGCCAGCCCTCCTCGTGCATGCGGAGCAGTCCCGATCCGAGGCCCTGGTCGTCGTGGACGACGTCGAAGTCGCCTCGCCGGCCGGCGAGCGCGGCACGCGCCCGCCACGAGAAGGCGCGCGGTTCGCCGAAACCCCCGGTCCACATCGTCGCGAGCTCCACGGCGTCGGTCGGCGAGGCGATCTCGCGCAGGCGCGGCCGACGGAACGGGTCCGGCTCCCGGTACAGGTCGAGGCTCGCCAGCGGCGTGAAGTCCACGCCTTCGTCGAGTTCCGGGTACGGCTGGCCGGCGAACACGGAGACGCGATGGCCCGCCGCGGCGAGCGCCCGCGAGAGGTGCCGCGTGTACACCCCCTGCCCGCCGCAGCGCGGGTTGCCGCGGTAGACGAGGAATGCGACGCGCAGCGGGCCGTCGGCGGCAGCCGATTGATCGGGGGCACGAGCTTGCCGCGCCGCGCGCGTCATCGGACAAGCCTCGCCGCTCGCCGCGATCCCGGCAAACAGCCCAGCGTCAGCGTTGGCCGACGCCAAGCTCGACGGCCTTCACTGCGAGGAGCCCGACGGCGACCGCGAGGTAGCCCCACATCGCGACCATCGTGATCCGGCGCCCCCTCGACAGGACGGGTCGCGCGAGCAGCGTGAGCGGTGGCATTCGCCAGTTCTCGCGCTGGGACCGGGTCGCGCGGGGCTCGTCCGGGATCTCCCGGCGGGACCGCGCCTGCAGGCCGAGGACGGCGGCGAATACCCCACCCCCGACGAGCACCGCACCGAGGAGCGTGATCACGAACATCACGTTGATGTGCGGGAAGACGGTCGTCGCCATCAAGATCAGCGAGAGCGCGACGAGGACCGAGACGATGAGACCGGCGAGGACGTTCAACCAGAGCCGGTTGACCCAGGGGCCGAGCACCTCACGGTCGTTGCAGAGCAGCACGAGGAAGACCGTCGCGCTCGGCAGGAGCACGCCCGCCAGCGCCTGAACCGCCATCGTGATGAGCCCGAGGGGGGCGCGCGGCACGAGCACGACGGCCGCGGCGACGAAGACGAGCGACGAGTACGTCGCGTAGAAGGCCTTGGCGTCGCTCACGCGGCGATGGAGCGAGTGCTTCATCGAGAACATGTCACCGAAGGCGTACGACGTCGCCAGGGTCACCGCCGCGGCGCCGATGATCGACGCGTTGAGCAGAACGATCGAGAAGAGCGTCCCCGCGCTGTTCCCGAGGTAGTGCTCGAGACCCCGCGCGACCCCCGCGGCGTTGGAGAAGTGGCCGGAAAGGGGCGTGTGCCCGAAGGCGAAGGCTGCGGTGGTGACGATCAACGTCGCCGCGAAGACCGTGACGAGCGAGCCGATCAGGGTGTCGACACGTTCGTAGTTCACCCAGCGTGGGGTGATCCGCTTGTCGACGATGTTCGACTGCTGGAAGAACAGCTGCCAGGGGGCGACCGTCGTCCCGACGATCGCGATGATGAGCAGGATCGCCGTCGAGCTCACGCCGCCCCGCACGCCGGGGATGACGAGGCCGCGGACGACGGGGCCGACGTGCGGGTGCGAGAAGATGACGAGCGGGATGACGAGGAAGTTCGCGACCACGAACAGGAGCATGAAGCGTTCCCAGCGGCGGAAGCTCCCCGAGGTCGTCATCGCGACGAGACCGACCGCGGCGATCGGCACTGAGATGTACGGGCTCACGCCGAAGTAGCCGAGCGCCAGGCTGACCCCGATGAACTCGGTCACGATCGTGAGGAAGTTGAGGACGAACAGGTCGCCGACCGAGAACGCACCCCAGAACCGGCCGAAACGCTCGTTGATGAGGCGGGCGTGGCCGACGCCGGTCACCGCGCCGAGGCGCACGACCATCTCCTGGTTGACGACGAGCACCGGGATGAGCAGCGGCAGGGTCCACAGCAGCGTCAGCCCGAAGTTCTGGCCCGCCTGCGCGTAGGTCGCGACGCCGCCGGCGTCGTTGTCGCCGACCATGACGATGAGGCCGGGTCCGACGATCGCCGCCAGCGTGAGCAGGCGCGCGAGAAAGGACCGGCGCGCGCCGGTGTCACCGACGCCGATCGTGCCGAGCGCACCTCGGATGTCTCCGACGTGCGCCGAGTCAAGGACGGCGGTCCTGCCGTCTTCGTATGCATGGTCGCGATTGGCCATGCTCGGTCGACCTCCCGCAGATTCGGGCTTCGCGGACGTTGCTGTTCGGTCGCGCACGCCCGCAGGAGGCCGGTTCGGGTCACCGAACCCTCATGTCACCTCGTGAGAGACGTGCGCCATCGTCGGTCGGACGAACGTCTATCGGCGCTCAGGGGTTCTCCCTTGTCGTGCCCAAGCTCCAGTCGGCGTGGGTGGAGTCCGTTGGGCACGGACCGCCGCGGCAAACGCCTCGGCGCACCCCTCTCGTCAGAGCTTTGGCGCCCGCCGCCGTGGGCCGTACGGCCAGCCACTTCGGACGATCCCTTGTGCCGGGAAAGTCTGTCCTGACCCGGAGTGTCTTTCGACAGGTGGGGTCAGTGGCCTCTGTGCGACGAGCCGCCTCACCGAACGAGGTGCGACTGCTTGCACGGGGATGTTACCCGGGTCGCCCGCGACGCTCCAGCACTTCACGAGGAACACCTCGCGGTCCGTCCGGACGGCCCGGGCGAAAATCCGTCCGGCCCCGGCGCGGTCGCGGCCGCTCGCTCCTCCCGCCGTCAGTCGCTCGGACAGACGGTGTGGGCCGCCGGCGTCGCGAGGGTCTCGAGATAGCGGTCGACGTAGCTCCGGATGCACGAACTCGAGAAGTACCCCGTGTGGCCGGTTCCCGTCCGCGTGAGCAACACCGCGTTGTCGAGCTGCGCGGCGATCGCCTTCGCCCAGGCGTAGGGGGTCGCGGGGTCGCCCGTCGAGCCGACGACGAGGATCTTCGGCGTGCCCGGGGCGTGGATCGGGCCGGGGGTCCCCTGTGCCGGTATCGGCCAGTAGGCGCAGGTCAGCGAACCCCACGCCTCCGACGTCCCGAAGTCCGGTGCGACGGCGGCGAGTTGCTTCGCGAGCCTCTCGTAGAACGACAGCTGTCGCGGCGATGGGGAGTCGACGCAGTTGATCGCGACGTTCGCCTCGTCCTCGTTCGTGAAGGTGCCGTTGGGCTGCAGCCCCTCGTATTGGTAGGCGAGCTCCGCGAGCAGGTCGCCGTTGCGGTGCAGACCCTGTTCGATCGCCTGGCCGAGATAGGGCCAGGCTTGGTCGGAATACAGCGTCGAGATCACGCCGAGCTCGGCGACGCCGAGGGTCACCGGCTGGACCCCGCCGTAGAGCGGCTTGAAGTCAGCCGAGATGACCCCACCCGCATCGAAGAACGCGAACAGCTTGTCGTAGGAGACCTGCGCGCCGCTGGGCAGGAGCTTGTGGCAGGACGCGTTCGCATCGCACCAGTGGAAGAAGGCGTGCAGGTCGAGCTCGAAGCCGAGCGCCTGCTGGCGGTCCCCCGCGGTGAGGGAGAGGGCCGGGTCGAGCGCGCCGTCGAGAACCATCGCCCGAATGTGGGTGGGGTACTTCTCCGCGTACTGCTCGCCGATGTACGTCCCGTAGGAGAAGCCGAGATAATCGAGCTTGGCCTGCCCGAGGTCGGCGCGCAGGCGGTCGAGATCCTCGATCGTCGTGCGCGTCCCGACGTTCTCGAGCAGAAGACGCGACGTGTGCGCGACACAGTCCGCGACGAACGCTTTCGTCTCCTTCACGACCAGCGCGATCTCGGCCGGCGTCGAAGGCTGCGGGTCGGTCTGGGTGAGCTTGCGGACGCCGTTGGCGTTGACGCAGTCGACGGGATCACTGCGATCGACGCCGCGTGGGTCCCAGCTCACGACGTTGAACCTCGCACGTAGCGAGGCAGGGAACGACGACGCGTTCTGCTCGAGGAAGTCCACCCCCGAGCCGCCTGGTCCACCCGGGTTCGTGAAGACGTCGCCGAGCGGATGCTCGCCGGTCGAGGGGAGCATCACGACGGCGAGGTCGATCGTGCCGAGCGAGGGTTTCGCGTAGTCGATCGGCACGGGGATCGACGCGCAGCGGAACGTGGCGTGGCCGCGACAGGTCGCCCAGTTCACCGTCGCCGGGGTCGCGTGGCCCGCGACCCGGGCGCGGCTGGACACGTTCGCCGCTCCCGCGCCGAGAAACGACGCCGAGCCAGCCACGAGGAGCACGAGGGGAGCGAGGGTTCTCAACGCACGCATGGGTCGCCTTGCCGATCTTCCCTGGACGCGGACGCGCCCTCGCGCCAACTGTAACGGCGCGACCAAGGCGATCGGCGTCGGCTGGGTCCGGCTACTCGTCCGCCGCGGTCATCCCGAAGTCGCGCCGCCACCCCGTCGGCAGCAACAGCTCGAGCACGTCGTCGACGGTGATGACGCCGAGCATGCGGTGGTCCTCGTCGACGACCGGTGCCGTCGAGAGGTTGAAGTCCGACATCTTGCGCACGATCGCGTGGATGTCCGCGTCGGCGCGCACCGTCGGGGGATCGCGTTCGGCGATCGAAGACAGCTTGGCCCGGGGGGAGGCCTTCAGGAGCCGCACGACCGAGACCGTCCCGGAGATCCGACCTTCTTGGTCGCTCGTGTACACCGTCGCCAGCGCCTCGGGCGCGGTGTCACTGCGGCGGATCGCCTCCAACGCCTCCCCGGCCGTCGTCGTGGCGGGAAGGGACAGGAAGTCCGGGTTCATCAACCCCCCGCCGGTCTCCGGGTTGTAGTTGAGCAGCCGGCGCACCTTGGCCTGCTGGCGCGGCGGCAGCGTCTCGAGCACGGCGACGCGGCGATCCTGATCGAGATCGTTGATGAGATCCGCGGCGTCGTCCGGCGCCATCGTCGCGAGCACGCGCGCCGCCTCGGCGTTCGAACGGGATTCGAGGAACTCCCGCTGATGCTCGGGGTCGAGTTCCTCAAACACATCGGCTTCGAGCTCCCGGTCGAGGCTCACCGCCTCGATGATCTCCTCGCCCTCCTCGTGCGAAGCCGCCTCGACGAGGTCGGCGATCTGCGCCGGGCGCAGCCGGGAGAGCTTGCGCAACGGGATCCGCATGCGCGCGGTCGGCACGTGCGCGACGAACGGCTCGATGCTCCCCCAGTCGACGAGCGACTTCGTGCGGATCCGGCAGGCGAGGGGGCGCGGCATGAGGCGACGCAGCACGCCGCGGCCCGAGGGGTCGACACCGACGACCTGCCAGAGGCCATCGGTCTCGGCGAGCTCGATCTCGTTCGCCCGGATGAGGTGCGCGCCGACGATATGGATGAGATGGCGTGCCTGGAGGTCGCGGGCCAGCAGCAGCTCGCCCGGCCGGCGTTCGAAGCGGCCGAGCGCGAGCGTCTGCCCGATCAGCTGGACGAACCGGGGCCGCATCGTCGCGATCCGCTCGACCGGGATGAAGAGTTCGCGCCCGGCGACGCGCGCGACGACCCCGGTGATCGGCGGGTGCGGCTTGCCGTCGAGACGGACGATCAGGTCGTCGACCCGACCGATCCGTTCCCCCACCGGGTCGACGAGCGGGCTCCGGATGATCGAGGAGAGGTGGACGAACTCAGCGGACATCGAAGGTCGCAACGGAAGGCCAACGTCGCGGCTTCGCCACCTCCACATCGTACCGAGTGTGGGCCAATCGTTGGAACGGCCGCCGCTCCGCCGGTGACGCGGGCGAGCGAATCAGAACTCGGTGATCGCGAGCACCTGTTTCTCGAACTCGGCGAACTCCGGCGACATCGTGATCGGCAGCAGCGCCATGAGCTTGGCGACGTCGCCGGTCACCTTGACCTTGCCCTGCATGAACGCGGTGTTCGTGTCGAGCTCGCCCTGCTGCATCCGCTTCGCGTCCTCGTAGCTCTCGGTGAGCGTCACCTCGGAATCGGCGAGCTCGCCCAACCGGTTCTCGACGAGCTGACCGTCCTGGACGATCCAGTAGTACGCCACGTCGCCGGCGGGACCACCGGTGACGACGTACTGGAGCCTCGCCGAGGCGCCCGGATGGACCGGTTGGGTCGCGGCGAGACGGGTGCTCTCGTCGAGCCACTCCTGGGTGAGCCACTTCGCCACGTCGGGACCTCCTTGGTGAGTCGGCCGGCGGCTCCCTCGGGAACGCCGCCCCCCTTTTCTACCCCCCGGAGGCCGTGACTTTCTCCCTGATCCCGGCGAACAGGTCGTCCTCCTCGCCGATCGGCCCGACGAGGCTGCGGGCGCACACGTAGGCGTCGGCCGCGTAGAGGGCGCGGTCGACGTCCTCGGGCAGCCCGAACCAGAACGGCGACGACGGGTCGATCTGGGTCGCGTGGGCGAGAAGGCCGCCGCGGCGGGCGTCGTAGTACTCCCGGACGTCGATCCTCGCCGTGGGCGCGACCTCGCTCACCCGGTTCGGCCAGCCGTCTTCGAACCACTCGGCGTACGGCGAGTCGATGCCAAGCTCGAGGAACTTCTCGTGCCGCCGCATCGTCTGCTCGAGCGACCACACCGTGAAGTAGAGCTTCTCGGGCTGGTAGGCCTCGCCGGCGCGCGGGAAGGCCGCGGGGTCACCGGCGGCGTCGAACGCGACGACGGAGATCTCGTGCACCCGGAGGTGGTCGGGGTGCCGGTACCGGCTCTGCTCGTCGGGATAGGTCACGATCACCTGCGGGCGGACCCGGCGGATCTCGGCGATGAGCCGACCGACCGCCTCGGCGAGCGGCGCCTGGGCGAAACAGCGCGGATCGGTGTTCGCCGGCGTGTCGGCCATCCCCGAGTCCCGGTACCCCAGCAGCACGACCTCGTCGTAGCCGATCACGGCGGCTGCGGCCGCGAGCTCGCGGCGGCGGATCGCGCCGATGTCGGCGCGGACCTCGGCCGTGTCGAACGAGGGGTTGAGGATCTCGCCTTCCTCCCCGCCGGTCGCCGTCACGAGCACCGTGTGCACGCCCTCGGCGTGGTAGCGCGCGATCGTTCCCGCACCCTTCGACGCCTCGTCGTCCGGGTGGGCGTGCACGGCGAGAAGACAGAGACGATCCCGCATGGGAACGAAGATACCGCCCGCGATCGACGGTCCGATCGGCCTGGCCCGCCCGCCAAGACAGCGAGCGGTCGGCGTATGCTCACATCGTCGAAGGCCGCGGCCGCCATCTCGCGGGTGCGGGAGCGTCTGGCTAAGGATCGGCCCCGAATTGGCCGGTTCGTCTCGGAGGGAGCGAGCGATGAGCGTGATGAAACGCCTGAGCGGCGTCGTGCAGGCGAAGGCGAACAAGGTCCTCGACCGCGTCGAGGACCCCCGCGAGACGCTCGATCTCTCCTATGAGAAACAGCTCGAGCAGCTCCAGCAGGTGCGCCGGGGCGTCGCCGACGTCGCGACCGCCCGCAAGCGGATCGAACTCCAGGCCGAGCAGCTCCAGGTGAGTGCCAACAAGCTGCAAGATCAGGCACGCACGGCCCTCGGCCAGAACCGCGAGGACCTCGCCCGCGAGGCGCTCACGCGGCGTGCCGCGATCGCGACCCAGCTCGAAGGGCTGAAGACCCAGCACGACCAGCTCGTCGCGCAGGAGGACAAGCTCGTCCAGACGACCCAACAGCTCCAGTCGCGCGTCGAGGCGTTCCGCACCCAGAAAGAGACGCTGAAGGCGAGCTACACCGCCGCCCAGGCCCAGACCAAGATCGGCGAGGCCGTCTCGGGCATCTCCGAGTCGATGAGTGACACCGGCATGGCGATGCAACGGGCCCAGGACAAGATCGCCCAGATGCAGGCGCGCGCCGGGGCCGTCGACGAGCTCCTCGCCTCGGGCGCACTCACCGACCTCACCGGGAGCACGGACCCGATCCAGGCCGAGCTCGACAAGGCCTCCCAGTCCGGCCAGGTCGACGCCGAGCTCGCCCAGCTGAAAGGCCAGCTCGCCGTCGCCGCGCCAGCCGGCGCGCTCGGTACGCCGGACAAGCCGGAAGAAGAGGCACCGGAAGAAGAAGAGGCACCGGAAGAGGACAAGGTCGTCGACGCCGAACCGGTGCAGGACGCGCCGGATAAAGCCGCGACGAAGACCCCCGACCCGTTCACCATCCCGGACGCGGATGGTGAGTCATGATCGTCCGCATCCTCGAAGACGGCCAGTACAAGGTCGACAAGCCGACCGCGAAGAAGCTCAACGACCTCGACGCGAAGCTCGGAAAGGCACTCGACAAGAGCGACGAAGCCGCGTTCGTCAAGGCGCTCGCCGCGCTCCTGAAGACGGTGCACAACTCGGGCAAGAGGCTCGACCCGAGCGTCATCACACCCTCGGACCTCGCGCTGCCTGCCGCGGCATCGACGCTCGCCGAGGTGCAGGAGTTGCTGTCGTCCGAGACGATCAAGGTCAAGAGGAAGAAGGGCTGAACGCCGGAAATGGCAACCCGCTCTCGTTACCCGGCCGACCGTGGCCTCACGGGCCACATGCTGCTGACGGTGTTCCTCCTCGGACTGCTCTACGCCGTGTTCATCACGGCGCTCGTGCTCGCCAAGATCAACCTCGGCGTCATCCTCGTCATCGGTTTCGGGATCCTGTTCGTCCAGTACTACTTCTCCGACAAGATCGCCCTGTACTCGATGGGCGGGCGGATCGTGAGCCGCGAGCAGCAGCCCCAGCTCCACGCCGTCATCGATCGGCTCGTCGCGATGGCGGACATGCCCAAGCCGCTCGTCGCGCTCGCGCCGACCGACATCCCGAACGCGTTCGCCACCGGGCGCGACCAGAAGCACGCCGTCGTCTGCGTGACGACCGGGCTCCTCCGCCGGCTGAACGAGCCCGAGGTCGAGGCGGTGCTCGCCCACGAGCTCTCCCACGTCGCCCACCGCGACGTCGCCGTGATGACGATCGCGAGCTTCCTCGGGATCCTCGCCGGGCTCATGACCAGGATGTTCATGTTCATGGGCCTCTTCGGCGGCGGGGGCAACCGGGGCAGGGGCGGTGGCGGCGGTGGCCAGGTCGCGCTCTTCGAGCTCGGGATGATCCTCGTCTCGGCGATCTTTTACGCGATCAGCTTCGTGCTCATCCGGGCGCTCTCGCGCTACCGCGAGCTCGCGGCCGATCGGAGCGGCGCGATCCTCATCGGTCAGCCTGCCCTGCTCGCCCAGGCGCTCGTCAAGGTGAGCGGTGAGATGTCACGCATCCCGTCGCGCGACCTGCGCGCCGCGGAGCACTTCAACGCCTTCTACTTCGCCCCGGCGCTCGCCCCCGGCATGAGCCTGTCCTCGCTCTTCTCCACCCACCCGCCGCTGCAGAAGCGCCTCGACCAGCTCGCCAAGCTCGACGCCGAGATGCGTCGGAACCCCGCCTAAGAGCGACCGCAGCGGAGCCGGGGCGATGGGATTCCTCGACGCGTTGCTCGGCCGGACGAAACCGGCCCAGGCCAACCTCGACAAGCTCTTCGGGCTGCCCGGGGCGCAGATCACCCTGGAGGCGTCCGAGGGGATCCAGCCGACGGGGCAGGCGGGGGTGTGCTTCAAGCCCGCCGAGGGACAGGCCTTCGCCTCCACCGAGACCGAGTTCACGGCGCTCCTCGACCTCGGCGACGACGCCGGGGCGAAGGTGCACGAGGAGTCCGACAAGTACGGCTACCGCTGGGTCGTCGTCGCGGCGGACGACTTCCAGACGCTCGTCACGCGGGTCCACATGACGAACACCACGCTCCAGGAGAACGGCTACGGGCCGCAGCTCCTCTGCTCGGTCTTCGGTTTCGCGCCGACGCCCCAGGCGGGCGCGCCCCGACCGGCGGCCTCGATCTACCTCGTCTACCTCTACAAGCGCGGGACGTTCTACCCCTTCGTACCGGCGGCCGCCGAGACGAGGGACAACGAGGTCGAGCTCCGGTTGAAAAACGAGCTCGCCGAGGACCTCACCATCGAGCCGGACCTCACCCGCTGGTTCCCGATCTGGGGCGTCCCCGTCCACTGACCGGGTGCGACTCGGTCGCCCAGGGCCGCAGAACGGCGATCGTGAAGGCGCGTGGCGGATCGCGCGCCAAAGCGGAGAGCGCGGCCCGGCCACGGGGAGTCGCGGCACCGCGCCCGGGTTGGACCGCAGTGGGTCGGTGGCGTGAGCCGGCCGGCCTCCGGGGTTGCTGCTCGCGGCCAGCCCGGGCAGAGCGAGTCGATCCCTCGGAGCTGCTCCGGGCGCGCCTCACGGGATGCCCGTCGTGACCCTGAGCGCCGACTCGACGGGCACGCCCGGCGGCAGGAGCAGAGGACCGGGCGTTCCCCGCCCGAGTCCGGGCGGGCGAAGCAGCGACGCCGACCGAACCGATCATGGCGCGCCGCCTCGTCGGACCAGCCGACCTTCGGCACCCCGGGTGCCCACCGGCGTGAGATGCCGGTGGCCGGTATCAGACGAGCGCGCCCCTCCATCTGAGTGAACGCCCCTTGGGCGCTGAGCTGTCTCGATCAAGAAAGAGGCCGGCATCCCCCCGATCGCCGGGCACGTGGCGCCGCAGGACGATCAACGCGCCCGCCGGCAGTGGCGCGGGCCCGCGCGGCAGGTCACCCCTCCCCTTCGGCCACCGCCTGTCCGCGCCTCCCCTCGGACATCACGTCGACGACGACGGGAGCGTGGTCTGACGGCTGAAGCTCGCTCCCCTGACCCTTGCGCGCCTCGCGGTCGACGAAGGCGGCGGTAACGCGGGCGGCGAGCGGGGCTGAGACGAGCACGAGGTCGATCCGCATGCCCTTGCCCTTGTGGAAGGCCCCACCGCGGTAGTCCCACCACGAGAAGGGCCCCGCGTCGTCGGGGTGCAGCCGGCGAACGACGTCCTCGAGGCCGAAGTCCATCACGGCGCGCAGCGCGTCGCGTTCCGCTCGCGTCACGTGGGTCAAGCCTGCGAACTGCGTGATGTCCCAGACGTCGCGGTCCTCGGGCGCGACGTTGAAGTCGCCGCCGACCGCGACGGCCTCGGTCGGGAGACACGTCGTGTCGAGCTCGTGGCGCAGGTTCGCCAGCCACTCCAGCTTGGCGGCGTAGAACTCGGAATCGACGACGCGGCCGTTCGGCACGTAGACCGAGCAAAACCTCACCCCACCGCAGTTGGCCGCCAGGATCCGGCACTCGTCCGAGATAGGTGAGGATCGCTCGCGGAACCCGATGCGAACGTCTGCGAGCCCGACGCGCGAGACGATCGCGACACCGTTCCACCGGCCGTCGCCGTGGTGGGCGGACTCGTAGCCGAGCTGCGCAAACGCCTCCGCGGGGAAGGCGTCGTCGGTGCACTTCGTCTCCTGGAGCAGCAGCACGTCGGGCGCGTGGCTGCCGATCCATGCCTCGACGCGGGGCAAGCGGGCCTTCAGCGAGTTCACGTTCCAGGTGACGAGGCGCATCGCGGGTCTCACGTCTCGGCGAACACGAAGAACAGCCCGGTCGCGCAGGCGAGCTGGCCCCCGACCGACGCGACACCCTGTCCGGTGCCAGCCCGGGCCGAAAGCCGCCCGAGCGTCACCTCGAGGTCCAACACGTCACCGGGCACCACCTGACGGCGGAAGCGGGCCTTGTCGATGCCGCCGAACAGAGGCAACCTGCCGGCGAACCGAGCGTCGGCGAGCACCGCCGCCGCGCCGAGCTGCGCGAGCGATTCAACGAGCAACACGCCCGGCACCGTCGGACGTCCCGGAAAATGCCCGGCGAAGAAGGGCTCGTCACCGCGGAGCACCCAGCGTCCCTTGGCGCGCGCTCCGGGCACCAACTCGTCGATCGCCGACACGAAAAGAAACGGCGCGCGGTGCGGGAGCAGCTCCTCGACCCGCCAGGTCATCGACACTCCGGACCTCGCGCCGGTGGGCGCGCCATCAACGGGTCCTCTTCCGTGGCGGCGCCGCGGCCTGGTCGGCGTCGAGCTTTCGCGGCCTCGCGGCACCGCGCCCGTCCGGAGGCGGTGCGGCGACGCGTCTCCTCGCCCGGGGGGAGCGCCGCGGTCCCGTCGCGACAACCGGGAGCGCCGCCGCCATCTTCGGTGGTGCGGGCCGTGGCGCCTTCACCGGCGCCGGGCTCGTCACCGCGGCCCGGCCCCGGGCCGGGCGCGGTGCCGGCGACCGGGGAGGCGCCTTCTTCGTGGCCTTGTCTGCGGGGGTCTTGGCGGCGCGGCGGGTCGCCGCCGCACGAGTCGGCACGGCGGACTTGGCGGCGCCGGTCCTCGCCATCTTCACGACCGCGGCAACGGTCTCTTCGCTCGGATGTCCCGACACGACGCCCACGCCGGGGAGCGCGAGCTCGACCCCGCGCCGATACGGGTCGAGCGCGGTGACGACGAAGCGGCGTGTCTCCCCTTTGTGGAGGACGGCGCGCGCGCTGCGCGGCGCCGGCTCGCCGAGCCCCGAGAGGGGCACGTAGGCGCGCAGCCCGCCGGAGTGGACGACGGCGCCGTGGGAGGAGAACGTCTCGACCTCGGCTTCGATCTCGCCACCGAGCGGGTGCTCGGCGATGAACGAGATGAAGGTCATCGGATCGTTCACGGCTCGGGGCGCGGCGGCCTTGCCCGCCGGTGGCGCCTTCGCCCCGGCGCGGGGTAGCGGCGCCGGCTTGACAACCTCTTTCGTCGCCACGGCGATTGCCTTGGCGACCTGCTTCTTCGCCCGCGCCGCCTCCCGCACCGCGACCTGGCTGCGCGGGCCACGCACGGGGTTGCGGGCAACGAAGATCCAGCCCACGCCGGGCACCTTCGTCGCGCCGAGAAGCCGGCCCTGCGCGAACAGCCACGGGTGCTCGCCATGGAACTCCTGGAACGAGTCGTTCGAGAGCACGACACCGTTCACCTTCTCGGCGATGCGCAGCAGGAAGGCGTCACCCCGGCCGACGGCGCCCGCCGGCGGCGAGACGAGCTCGCCGCGCCGGGCGAGCTCCTCGAAGCGCGGGCGTTCGGCTTCCTCGATCCGATGTGCGAACGACGCGTCGACGACGACCGTCACCTCCGCCTCGCCGAGCTCGCGCCGCATCTCGGCGACCGCCTCCTCGAGCTGGGCGAGACTCGGCGTTGTCCGCCCCTCGGTCGCGAGATTCGAGCCGTCGACGACGACGTGGCGGGAATCCACGTCGCCAGTCAACCACGACGCGACCGCACCGGCGCGCAGCCCCGTCGGTGCGACCGCGCCGGGTGCCGGGCGGGTCGTCAGGATGCGCCCGGCAGCCCGCCGACGGCCGCGTCGAGCAGGCTCTGCCGTTCGAGCTCGTGGATGGCGTGCGACCCCGTCGCGGGGCTCCCCGACGGCGGTCGGCTGACGTGGCGCAGACGGTAACGGTCGCGGAACAGCCGGTGGATCCGTCCGTGGACGAAGTTCCACGCGCCCATGTTCTCCGGCTCGTCCTGCAACCAGACGAGTTCGACCGCGGCCGGATAGCGGTCGAGCACGTCGACGAGCTGCGCCTCCGGCCAGGGGTAGAGCTGCTCGAGGCGGATCACCGCGCTGAGCGGGTCCGTCACCCCGGCAGCGACGAGCGCGTCGCGCCGCGCCAGCGCGTCTCGGGCGATCTCGCCCGAACAGCAGACGACCCGGCTCACCATGTGCGGCTCGAGCGAGGCTCCCCGCGCCGGGTCGTCGAGCACCTCGGTGAAGCTGCCCGCGGTCAGCGCCGCGATCGGCGAGCGCGAAAACCGCGCCCGCAGCAGCGACTTCGGCGTCATCACGACGAGCGGCCGTCGCACCAGGCGTTTCGCCTGGGCGCGCAGGAGATGGAAGTACTGCGCGGCCGTCGTCGGCTGGGCGACCGTGATGTTCTGGCTAGCGGCGAGCGTAAGGAACCGCTCGAGGCGGGCGGAGGAGTGCTCGGGGCCCTGGCCCTCGTAGCCGTGGGGCAGCAGGAGCACGATGCCGGAGGACTGGCCCCACTTCTCCTCCGCCGCGACGATGAAGTTGTCGATCACCACCTGCGCGCCGTTGGCGAAGTCGCCGAACTGCGCCTCCCAGGCGACGAACGCGTCGGCCGCCTCGACCGAGTAGCCGTACTCGAAACCGAGCACCGCGTACTCCGAGAGCAACGAGTCCCGGATGAAGAAGCTCCCGCTCCCGCCGCCGGGAAGCGGCGGGTCACCGCCGACCGACTCGCCGAGCGAGTCCAGGGGCGTGAACTCGGCGCCGGTCAGGTAGTCGACGAGGACGGCGTGGCGCTGGGAGAACGTGCCCCGCCGCGTGTCCTGGCCCGTGACACGAACCTCGGTCCCTTCGAGCAACAGGCTGGCGAAGGCGAGCGCCTCGGCGAGGGACCAGTCGACCTCGCCCGCCCCCCAGAGGGCGCCGCGCTGGTCGAGCTGGCGGGCGAGCTTCGGGTGGACGGTGAATCCCGCCGGCATGACCCCGAGGCGTCTTACGACGGCTCCGAGCAGGGCCGCGTCGACGCCGGTCGCGCGCGGGAGCCGGCCGACTCGCGGCGCCTTCCGCTCGGGGAGCCGGTCGACTCGCGGTGGTGCCGCCGAACGCGTCTCGTCGAGCGCCGACTGCAGACGGCCGTGGAAATCGGCGCCGACCTGTTCGGCCTCGGCGTCCGTGATGTCGCCGCGGGCGACGAGCGCCTCGGTGTACAGCGTGCGCACCGAACGGTGGTCGTCGATCTTCTGGTACATGAGCGGCTGGGTGTAGCTCGGGTCGTCGCCCTCGTTGTGGCCGTGCCGCCGGTAGCAGACGAGGTCGACGACGACGTCCTTGTGGAACGTCTGGCGATACGCGAGGGCGAGTCGGGCGACGCGCACGCACGCCTCGGGGTCGTCCCCGTTCACGTGGAAGATCGGCGACTGGACCATCTTGGCGACGTCGGTCGGGTACACCGACGAACGTGCCTCGGTCGGGGGTGTCGTGAAGCCGAGCTGGTTGTTGATGACGAGGTGGACCGTCCCGCCGGTGCGGTAACCCTTCAACATCGACAGGTTGAGCGTCTCGGCGACGACGCCCTGCCCAGCGAACGCGGCGTCGCCGTGGACGAGCAGCGGCAGGACGGAGAAGGCCTTCGGATTGGGCTCCCGATCCTGCTTGGCGCGCACGATCCCCTCGACGACGGGGTCGACTGCCTCGAGGTGCGAAGGGTTCGACGCGAGCGAGACGCGCAGCGAGGTGCCGTCGCGACCGCGCCAGCGGCCCACGGCGCCCTTGTGGTACTTCACGTCGCCCGACCCCTGCACGGTCTCGGGGTCGAGATTCCCTTCGAATTCGCCGAAGATCTCGCCGTAGGACTTGCCGATGATGTTGGCGAGCACGTTCAGCCGTCCGCGGTGCGCCATCCCGAGGACGACCTCGGCGATCCCGGCGTGGGCTGCGGCGTCGAGCACGGCGTCGAGGAACGGGATCGCCGACTCGGCGCCCTCGAGGCCGAATCGCTTCTGCCCCACGTAGCGCAGGTGGAGGAAGGTCTCGAAGGCCTCGGCGGCGTTCAGCCGGCTGAGGATGTGCCGCTTCACCTCTGGCGTCATCGCCTTGGAAACCCCCTCGACGTGGTGCTGGATCCAGAGCTTCTCCTCTGGACTCTGGATGTGCATGTACTCCACGCCGACCGAGTCGCAGTAGGCGTCGCGCAGGATCTCGAGGATCTCCGCCAGGGAGAGGATCTCGCCCCCCGGCAGGCCGAAGGTGTGGAAGGCGCGGTCGAGATCGTCCGGCCCGACCCCGTACTGCTCGGGGTCGAGGTCGGCGCGCATCTGGCGTGGTTCGGTCTCGAGCGGGTCGAGCCGCGCGATGAGGTGGCCGCGCACCCGGTACATGTTGATGAGCGACCGGACCATCAGCTCCTTTTTCAGCTCGTCGCCGTCTGGTTCGGCCGTCGGACGGCCCTTCGGCCAACGGAGCGGTTCGCCCGCGACCCCGAGGGAGGAGAACACCTCGTCGTAGAAGTCGTGCTCGCCGACGAGGAGTTCGCGGACGCGCTTCAGGAACAGGCCGGACTCCGCCCCCTGGATGATCCGGTGGTCGTAGGTCGACGTCAGCGTCACGATCTTGCCGATGCCGAGGGCGCGCAGGGTCTCTGGCGGGCTGGTCTGGAACTCGACCGGGTAGTCGAGAGCGCCGATGCCGACGATGGCACCCTGGCCGCGCATCAGCCGCGGCATCGACTGGGTCGTGCCGAGCGTGCCGGGGTTCGTGATCGTCACCGTTCCGCCGGCGAAGTCCTCGACGACGAGCTTGCCGGCCCGCGCCCGGCCGACGAGCTCCTCGTAGGCGTCGACGAAGCCGGCGAAGTCCAAGGTGTCCGCGTCCTTGATCACCGGGACGACGAGCGTGCGCGACCCGTCGGGACGCTCGAGGTCGACGGCGAGGCCGAGACCGACGTGCGGGCGGCGGACGACCCCGGGCGTGCCCATCCCGTCGGCGTCTTCGACGTAGCTCGCGTTCAGCGCCGGGACCGCGCCGACGGCACGCACGACCGCCCACCCGATGAGGTGGGTGAAGCTCACCTTGGGACCCGCCGCCTCCCGCAGCATCTTGTTGAGGAGCGAGCGATTCGCCTCGAGCACCTGCGCCGGGATCGGGCGCACGCTCGTCGCCGTCGGCACCGCGAGGCTCGCCACCATGTTCTCGGCGATCCGGCCGCGCGCGCCCCGCAGGAGCGTGACGGGGTCCTCGTGCGGGGGTGCCCCGGAGGGCGGCGACGACCGGCGTCCCGGGCCTGATCCCACCGCGGGCGGCGCCGGGGCGGCCGGGGCGCTCGTTGCGAGCAGCGTCGTGTCGATCGTCGCCCCACCGACGCCGCCGGACGACTCCCGGCCCGGGCCGGCGGGAACGTCTGGTGGGATGCGGCCCCGGTATTCGGCGAAGAAGTCGCGCCAGGTGTCCCCGACCGAGAGCGGGTTCGACCGGTACGCCTGGTACATCTCCTCGACGAGCCAGGCGTTGATCCCGAGCGAATCCGAGTGCGCCCGCTCAGCGTCCGCGCCGGCGGGACCTCGGCCGGTCTCAACCGTCACCCTCGTCATGTTAACGGTGGAGAGGCCCACGGATTCTTGGTTACGACCGGGCGTCACCCGGATCCGTGCCGGTCGATCCCGGGCATCCCGACCGAACCGCCGCCGAAGAGAGGGAATTCGTGCGCTCGTGGTCCCTCGCGTTGCCGATTCCCCGCGCGCGTCCCCGTTAGGCTCACCGGCGAAGGACGGGTCTTTCATGCGCATGCTCGTCAGTGGCTCAGGGGGCCTCATCGGACGCGCCCTCGTCGCCCGGCTCGCGAGCGACGGGCACTCGGTCCACCGCCTCGTGCGGGGCGCACCGGCGCCGGGGGAGGCGGCGTTCGATCTCGCCGGACGCCGCCTCGATCTTTCCGGGCTGCCGGGCGGGGACCTCGACCGGATCGACGCGGTCTTCCACCTCTCCGGCGCGCGGCTCACCCCGGTGCGTTGGGGTCGGGCCAAACGGGAGAGCGTGCGCGCCAGCCGCGTCGTCACGACCGATCTCCTCGCGCGGGCGATCGCCGCGGCCGACACGCCACCCACGGTCTTCGTGTCGGCGTCCGCGGTCGGTTACTACGGGTCCCGCGACGACGAGGAGCTCGACGAGACGAGCCTCCCGGGATCCGGGTTCCTCGCCGAACTCTGCCGCGCCTGGGAGGCGGCCGCCGCGCCCGCCCGGGACGCGGGCATCCGCGTCGTCAACATCCGCACGGGAATCGTGCTCGCCCGCGCCAATCCGCTGATCGAAATGCAGCTGCCGATCTTCCGCGCCGGTCTCGGGCCCCACCTCGGGTCGGGCCGGCAGTGGATGAGCTGGATCGCGCTCGACGACGAGGTCGCGGCGATCATCCACACCGCGTTGACCCCGGCGGTCGACGGCCCCTGCAACCTCACCGCGCCGAACCCCGCGCGCAACGCCGAGTTCGCCGAGGCGTTCGCCCGGGCGGTCCGCCGTCGCTCGCTCTACGGCATCCCGCGTTTCGTGCTCGACGCCGCGCTGGGTCGCGAGGTGGTCGAGGAAATCACGCTCGCGAGCCAGCGCGTGCTGCCACGCAAGCTCGTCGACACGGGTTTCTCCTTCGCCTACCCCCGGCTCGACGGGGCGCTCGCCGCGGCGTTGGCCGCGCCCCGCCCGCCGGCCCTCGACCCCGGGGACGACTCCTCGCCGTGAGCGGCGAGGTCGACGTCGCGATCGTCGGCGCGGGCCCCGCCGGCTGTGCCACGGCGATCACGCTGGCGCGAACTGGGGCGCGGGTGCTGCTCGTCGATCGGGCGCGGTTCCCCCGCGACAAGTGCTGTGGCGACGGACTGACGACCGCGGCGGTGCGACGCCTCGACGCGCTCGGCCTCGATCCCGGCGACGTTGCCTCGTTCCGGCCCGCCAGAGAGCTCGCCGTCCGTTCGCCGTCGGGGCGGACCGTCCTGCTGCCCCTCGCGCACGGGCCCGGCGTGTTCGCCGCCGTCGCCCGGCGCAGGGACCTCGACGCCGCGCTCGTCGCCCTCGCCCGGCGCAGCGGCGCCAAGGTCCTCGAGGAGACACGCTGCGTCGGCGTCACCGCCGCGCCGGACGGGACCGTGGGCGTTGCCTTCGAGGACGGCGGTGGAGCGCGAGCTCCCTTCGTCGTCGCCGCCGACGGGGCCTGGTCGCCGATTCGCCGGATGCTGATCGCGGACGGCCCATCACCCCGACCCGACAACCCGGACGTCCGGCAGCCGCCGTGGATCGCCTTTCGCGCCTACGCCACCGGCGCGCGCCCTGCCGCGGCCGAACGTCTCTGGGTCTGGTTCCAAGCCGGTCTCCTGCCGGGATATGCCTGGTCGTTCCCGCTGGCGGACGGCACGGTGAACATCGGCATCTGCGTGCCACGTCGCGCCGGTTCGGCGCTCGCGTCGCTGTGGGCGGCGGCGCTCGCCAGCCCCTTCGTCACGTCCCTCGTCGGCCCGGACGCGCTCCTCGCCGACCCGGCCCGGGCCTGGCCGATCCCGGCGGGCATCGACCGCGCCGCGCTCAGCCGCCTCGGTGGCCGGGTGCTCTTCGTCGGCGACGCGGCGGGCGCCGCTGATCCGTTCACCGGCGAAGGCGTCGAGCAGGCCCTGGCGAGCGGCACCCTCGCGGCCCGGGCGATCGCCGGGACGCCGACCTCGCCCGACACCGCCGCCGCGCGCTACGCCGAGGGTGTCCGCCGGTCGCTCGGCCGGGACCACCGGGTCTCCCGCTGGTGCCGCGGGCTCTTCGCGACGCCCCTCGGCGCCCGGGGCGCGCTGCGCGTCGTCGACGGCAGCGACCTCCTCCGGCGCAACGTCGCGCGCTGGCTCTTCGGGGACTACCCACGAGCGATCGCCGCGCACCCGCGGGAGTGGGCCGCCCTCGTGCGGCGATCACCGGGAGCCTTCGCCGACCCGGACTCGGCCTAGGCGAGCTCGGCCGTCGCGTCAGCCGAGGTTCGCCCCGTTGCGCCGGACCTCGTCGACGACGCTGTAGTAGGCGTCGATCGACTCCCCCGCGTCCCCCCAGAAGCCCTCGCAGACGTCGTAGGACATCTCGCCGGCCGCGACGTAGTGGTTGTTCACGTCGGTGATCTCGAGCTCCCCCCGGGACGAGGGGACGAGGGTCGTGATCACCGCGAAGACCGACGGCTCGTAGCAGTAGACGCCGGTCACGCAGTACTCGCTCGGTGGCACCGCGGGCTTCTCGACGATGCGCACGACGCGTCCCTCGCCGTCGAGCTCGGGCACGCCGAGGTGGCGGAGGTGCTCCGGCTCGGTGACGCGGGCGAGCACGATGCGGGCACCCTTCTCCTGGTCGGCGAAGCGCGCGACGGTCGGCCGGATCGTCCGTCCAAACACGTTGTCGGCGAGCATGACGAGCACGCGCTCGTCGCCGACGAAGCGCTCGGCGAGCCCGAGGGCTTCGGCGATGCCGCCGGGGCGGTCCTGGTAGGCGTAGGTGAGCCGTCGCACCCCGTGCTCCTCGCCGTTCGACAGCAGCCGCAGGAACTCGCCGGCGTGGGTGCCACCGGTCACGACCATGATCTCGTCGATCCCGGCCTTGACGAGCGCCTCGACGGCGTAGGAGATCATCGGCCGGTCGTACACGGGGAGCAGGTGCTTGTTCGTGATCCTCGTGAGCGGGTCGAGCCGGCTGCCGGTACCCCCGGCGAGCAGGACGCCCTTCATCGGGAACGACCGCAGGGTTGCCTCACCGCCGGAAGCGTAGTGGGGCGGCCTGGTGGGGGCTCGGGGCCCGTACCGAGCCGAAACCGCCACAGGGTGGCCGCGGGATCCGGCTCAGACGTCGAGGAACCGGCGGATGGCGACGAACGAACCCACGATGCCGATGGCGGCACCGAACAGCACGACAACGAGGTCGGTGAAGAAGAGATCCCGCGGCGAGAGCGCGGCCGACGACAACAGGGCCACCTGGTAGTGGCTGACGAGATAGCTCACGCCGAAATTGGCGAGCAGGACGACGAAGACGGCGACGACCGCGCCGAGCAGGCCCTGGATCAGCCCCTCGAGCATGAACGGGACCCGGATGAACCAGTTCGTCGCGCCGACGAGCTTCATCACGCCCACCTCGCGCCGCCTCGCGAAGATCGCCATCCGGATCGCGTTCAGGATCAGCACGAGCGACGAGACGAGCAGCACCAGCGCGATCACGATGAGGATGACCTGGGCTGCGCCCTCCAACTTCTGCATGACCCGGATGCTCTGGCCCGGGAAGGTCGCGCTGTAGACGTACGGGCTGCCCCGGAACGTGGCGGCCACCGCGCTGGCCTCGCCCGGGTTCTGCAACTGGCAGCGGAAGACCGTCGGCGTGATCGCCGGGGTCAGCGCCGCGATGGCCGTCGGCGCGTCGGCAAGGAGCACCTTCGCCTGGTTGTAGGACTGCTCGTGGTCGAGGTAGGTGCACCGTGTGATCTGCGGGACCTGACCGACGCGGGAGCGCACCTGCGCGACCTGGCTCGCGTTGGCGTTGGCGACGACGAAGATCTGGAGGCTGACGTTGTTTGACCACTCGGCGAACTGGCTCCTCACCGCCTGGCGGAGCAGGAGCGCCGTCCCGACGAGCGAGAGCGAGACCGCGACGGTGAGCACCGCCGCGATCGCCATGACACGGTTGCGCCAGAGGTTCGTCGCTGTCTCCCGGGCGACGTAGTCGAGCGATACGGCCATCTCGCGTCCGCTACCGGTTGCCCCGGCGGGCGCGTGCCGCCGCGACGCGGGAGGTGACCGGTACGCCCTTGTCGGATCCGGCGAGGTCGCCCTCGTCGACGATCGACACCGCGGGCACCCCGCGCGACGTCGTGTTGGAGAGTTCGCTCGCGTAGCCGTAGACGCCGCGGGCCTGGTCACGGACGACCCGGCCGTGGTCGAGCTCGACGACGCGCCGGCGCATGGAGTTGACGATCGAGACGTCGTGCGTCGCCATGACGACCGTCGTGCCGGTCCGGTTGATCCGGTCGAGCAGCTTCATGATCCCCTGGCTCGTCGCCGGGTCGAGGTTGCCGGTCGGCTCGTCGGCCATGAGGACGAGCGGGCGGTTGACGAAGGCCCGGGCGATCGCGACCCGCTGCTGCTCGCCGCCGGAGAGCTCGTCCGGCATCCGGTCCGCCTTCTCGCCCAGCCCGACGAGGTCGAGGACGATGCCGACCTGCGACTTCACGACCGACTTGTTGCGCCCGATCACCTCGAGCGCGAAGGCGACGTTCTCGAACACGGTCTTGTTCGCCAGCAAACGGAAATCCTGGAAGACGCAGCCGAGGTTGCGCCGCAGATAGGGCACCTGCCACGGCGACAGCCCGCCGATCTCCCGCCCGGCGACCCAGATCTTGCCGGTGTCCGGCATCTCCTCACGCAGCAGCAACCGGAGGAACGTCGTCTTGCCCGAGCCCGAGGACCCGACGAGGAAGACGAACTCGCCCTTGTCGATGTCGAGCGAGATGTCCCGCAGCGCGGTGACCGATCCTCCCTTGTAGGTCTTCGTGACGTCCTCGAAGCGGATCATCAGCCTCTTCTTCGTCGTCGCTGCCGATGCCAGGCCGTGCGGTTCGCCGCCTACGGGCCCGGTGGCGACGTCCGCCCTGCCGACACGCGGACCCCTGTCCTAGCCACCTGTCGGGCGCGTCGGGAGCATCTCCCGTTCGGATGAGGGCGGCGTCACAGGCGCGCCTCACCCTACCAGTCGACCGACGCCGGACCGAGGACACGGCACGACGAAGCCGTTACGGCGCGCCGCCCCGGCGCCAGCGCAGGTAGGCCACCATGAACGCGTCGAGGTCCCCGTCGAGCACGGCCTCCACGTCCCCGGTCTCGTGCTCGGTCCGGACGTCTTTCACGAGCTGATAGGGCGCGAGCACGTACGAGCGGATCTGGCTTCCCCACTCGATCTCGGTCTGCGGCCCGGCGAGCTGCGCGAGCTCCCGGCGGCGCTCCTCGCGCTGGCGCTCGGCGATCTTGGCAGCGAGGATCTGCATCGCCTTCGCCTTGTTCTGGTACTGGCTCCGCTCGTTCTGCACCGCGACGACGATCCCCGTCGGCAGGTGCGTGAGCCGCACCGCCGAGTCGGTCACGTTGACGTGCTGCCCGCCTGCCCCCGACGAGCGGTAGGTGTCGACGCGCAGCTCCTTCTCGTCGATGACGACCTCGGCCGAGAGATCCTCGAGGAACGGCGTCACCTCGAGCGACGCGAAGCTCGTGTGGCGGCGGTGCGCCGAGTCGAACGGCGACATCCGCACGAGACGGTGGACGCCGCGCTCGGCGCACAGGAGCCCGTAGGCGTGGCGGCCGCGGATGATGAACGTCGCCGACAGGATCCCCGCCTCTTGGCCGGCCGTCACCTCCTCGAGTTCGGCCGAGAAGCTCCTGCGTTCCGCCCAGCGCAGGTACATCCGGAGCAGCATCTCCGCCCAGTCCTGGGCGTCGGTGCCGCCGGCGCCGGCGTGCACCTCGCAGACCGCGTCCCGGTCGTCGTGCTCGCCGGAGAACAGGCTGTGCAGCTCCAGGTCGTCGAGGGCGCGCCCGAGTGCGGCGACCGACCCGGCGAGGTCGTCCTCGACCGAGGCGAGGGCGTCGGGGCCCTCGGCCGTCGCGATCTCGTGGAGCGCCGCGGCGTCCTCGAGCTGCGCGGCGAGGCTCCGGAAGGTCTCCACCTCGGTCCGCACGCGCCCGTAGGCGGTCGTCACCGCCCGGGCGTGCTCGGGGTCCGACCAGAGGTCGGGCGCCTCGACCTCGGGCTCGAGCCTCGCCATCTCGGCGACGAGCTCGTCGAGACGCAGGTAGCTCCGTGCCGCGTCGAGACGGACCCGGAGCGCGCCAAGGTCCTCGGCGATCGACGTCGATTCGGTCCCCGCATCCGGACGGGACCCGCGCTCGTCTGCGGGCGCCATCGCGCTTCAGCTGGCGCCGTGGCAGAGCTTGAACTTGCGACCGCTCCCGCACCAGCACGGCTCGTTCCGGCCGAGCTTCGTCCTCGCGGGTCGCGGCACCCCGGCGAGCGCCACACCGGCGACCGCTCCCGACCCCCGGGCCGCCACGCCCGCGGTCAGCGGGGCGACCTCGCTCGCGTCGTCCTCCGGTCCGACCGAGGTCGCGAACGGGGTCGCGGGATCGGCCGCCGCCTCGTAGGTCGCCTGGCGGAAGTCGGGCGCCGCCTCCTCGCCGCTGAGGACCTCGACGTGCATGACGTAGCGCAGGTAGTCGTCGTCGATCGCCGCCATCAGCAGGCCGAACATCTCGAAGCCCTCGCGCTGCCAGGCGACGAGCGGGTCGGTCTGGGCGAGGCTCCGCAGGTGGATCCCCTCGCGCAGGAAGTCCATCTCGGCGAGGTGGTACCGCCAGCGCTGGTCGATGATCTGCAGCATGATCTGGCGCTCGAGCTCGCGGGCCGCGTCGGGGCCGCCGGGGAAGGCCCCCTCGCGGGCCTCGAAGTACTCGAGCGCCTCGGCCCCGATGCTCTCGATCAGCTGCGCGGTGCTCACGGCCTGGGCGAGGTCGGCGACGCTGAAGCGCGTCGGGTAGTACTGGGCGCACTCGGCGACGAGACGCTCGAGGTCCCATTCCTCGGAGAACTCGGTCGGGCAGCACGCCGCGACGAGGCCGGCGATCTTCTCCTGCAGCAGCTCGAGGGTGCGCTCGCGCAGGTCGTCGCCGTCGATGACCTGCATCCGGCGCTCGTAGATCACCTTGCGCTGCTCGTTCATCACCTCGTCGTACTTGAGGACGTCCTTACGGATCTCGGCGTTGCGCTGCTCGACGGTCGCCTGGGCCTTCTCGATCGCCCTCGTCACCATGCGCGCCTCGATCGGGACGTCCTCGGGCAGCGCCCGGTCCATCACCCAGCTCATCGCGCCCGAGGCGAAGATCCGCATCAGCTCGTCCTCGAGCGAGAGGTAGAAACGGCTCTCGCCCGGGTCGCCCTGCCGGCCCGAGCGGCCGCGCAGCTGGTTGTCGATGCGCCGGCTCTCGTGCCGTTCGCTGCCGAGCACGTAGAGACCGCCGAGCGCGAGAACCTGCTGGGCCTCGTCGGCACAGGAGGCGGCGTGCTTCTCGAGCAGCACCCGGTAGCGGGCACGGCCCTCCTCGGAGGCGGGGTCGAGGCCCTCGGCGATCGTCGCCTCCCGGGCGAGCCCCTCGGGGTTGCCGCCGAGGACGATGTCGACGCCGCGACCGGCCATGTTCGTCGCGACGGTGATGGCGTGGAGCCGGCCGGCCTGCGCGACGATCCCGGCCTCGCGCGCGTGCTGCTTGGCGTTGAGGACCGAGTGCGGGATGCCCTGCTTGTCGAGCAGGCGCGAGAGGTGCTCGGAGCGCTCGACCGAGGCCGTGCCGACGAGGACCGGCTGGCCGGACTCGTAGCGCTCGACGAGGTCGTCGACCACGGCCCGGAACTTGGCGTCCTCGGTCTTGAAGATGAGGTCGGGGTGGTCGACCCGGATCATCGGCTCGTTCGTCGGGATCGGGACCACCTCGAGCACGTAGGTCGAGGCGAACTCGGCCGCCTCCGTCTCGGCGGTGCCGGTCATGCCGGCGAGCTTGTCGTACATGCGGAAGTAGTTCTGCAGGGTGACGGTCGCCCAGGTGTGGTTCTCGTCCTCGATCCGGACGCGCTCCTTCGCCTCGACCGCCTGGTGCAGCCCGTCGGACCAGCGGCGTCCCTCGAGCACGCGGCCGGTGAACTCGTCGACGATCTTCACCGCCCCGTCGGCGACGATGTAGTCCTTGTCGCGGTGGTAGAGCTCCTTCGCCTCGAGCGCCTTGCCCATCTGGTGGACGTAGTTGACCGCGACCGCGTCGTAGAGGTTCTCGACACCGAGCTGGCGCTCGACCTTGGCGATCCCCTCCTCGGTCGGGACGACGAGGTTCTTCTCCTCGTCGACCTCGTAGTCGACGTCGCGCACGAGGGTCCGGGCGACGCTCGCGAACTGGTAGTAGAGCTTCGTCGCGTCATCGGAGGGCCCGGAGATGATGAGCGGGGTGCGGGCCTCGTCGATGAGGATCGAGTCGACCTCGTCGACGATCGCGTAGTGGTGGCCACGCTGGACCATCTCGGCCCGGCTCGGCGCCATGTTGTCACGCAGGTAGTCGAAGCCGAACTCGGTGTTCGTGCCGTAGGTGATGTCGGCCTCGTAGGCGGCGCGCTTGTCGTCGAACGAGTCGATCTCGGGCACGACGAGTCCGACGGAGAGCCCGAGGAAGCGGTAGATCTGGCCCATCCACTCGGCGTCTCGCCGGGCGAGGTACTCGTTCACGGTGACGACGTGGACGCCCTTCTTCGCCAGGGCGTTCAGGTAGACCGCCAACGTCGAGACGAGCGTCTTGCCCTCACCGGTCTTCATCTCGGCGATCCAGCCGAAATGCAGTGCCATCCCGCCCATGAGCTGCACGTCGAAGTGGCGCTGGCCGATCGTGCGGCGCGCCGTCTCGCGCACGACCGCGAACGCCTCGACGAGCAGGTCGTTGAGGTCCTCTCCGGCGTCGAGCCGCTCGCGGAACTCGACGGTCAGGTGCGCGAGCTCCTCGTCGCTCATCGCCGCGACCTCGTCCTCCAGCGCGTTGATGAGCGGCACGACCTCGGCGAGGCGGCGGACCTTCCGGCCCTCACCGGCGCGCAACACCTTCGCGAACACGCTCATGTCACGGCAGTCTACGTCCGGGCCCGGCGCGATCCCGCCTGGGCGACAACCGTGCGCGCGTCGATATCAGCGGAAATCGGCCGCGATTCGCAGCCCCGAGGTGCGCCCGGGGAGCGCGGTTCGCCGACGGTCGCGTCGCGCAACGGCGGATGCTTCGCGCGACTCCAGCTCGCCGGCAAGGTGGTGCGGTCCCGCCGAGGAGATGCGGACCGTGCCGTAGACGCCCGGCGCCATGCCGCGCTCCCCCCCGTCGAAGTGGACGAGTTTTCCCTGGCGCGTCCTCCCGGCGAGGACGCCGGGGTCCTTCTTCGAGGGCCCCTCGACGACGACCTCTTCGACGCGCCCGATGCGCGCCCGGTTGCGCTGCAACGCCGAGCGGTCGACGACCTCCTTCAGGCGGGCGAAGCGCTCCGCGATCACGCCGGGGGGGACGAAGGCGTCGATCATCTCGGCAGCCCGCGTGCCTGACCGCGGCGAGAAGACGAAGGTGAAGGCGCTGTCGTAGGCGGCCTCGGCGACGACCGCGAGCGTCTCGTCGAAGTCAGCGTCGGTCTCGCCGGGGAAGCCGACGATGACGTCGGTCGTCACCGCCAGGTCGGGGATCGCGGCGCGCGCCGCGGCGAGCCGGTCGAGGTACCGCCGCGCGCTGTAGCCGCGGCGCATGGCGGCGAGCACGCGGTCGCTCCCGGACTGGAGCGGCAGGTGGAGCTGCTCACAAACCGCCCCGGTCTCGGTGATCGCGGCGATCGTCTCCGGGCGGAGGTCCTTGGGGTGCGGGCTCGTGAACCGGACCCGGCGGATCCCCTCGATCGCGCCGATCGCCCGCAGCAGATCGGCGAAGAGCGGCCGCGGCGCGCGGCTCTTGTCGTCGGCCCAGGCCGCGCCGGCGAGGCGCGCCTCGTCGAGGTGGCTCCCGGGCGTGTTCCGCAACCGGAGCGCGAGGTCTCGGCCGTAGGAGTTCACGTTCTGGCCGAGGAGGGTCACCTCGGTCGTGCCGCGTGCGGCGAGGACCCGCACCTCCTCGACGAGCTCGCCGAAGGGCCGGCTCTGCTCGGGACCGCGCACCGACGGCACGACGCAGAAGGCACAGGAGTTGTTGCAGCCGACCTGGATCGTCACCCACGCCGCATACGCCAGATCCGGACGGACGAGCTGCGCTGCGGCGAAGGCGTCGGCGTCGTCGCTTCGCGCCTCGAGGACCTCCACCACCGGGCGGCCGAGGCGTCGGGCCTCGGCGAGGAGGTGCCCGGCCCGCCCGACGTTGTGCGTGCCGAAGACCGCCGCGACATGGGGCGCCCGGGCGAGGATCGCCTCCCGCTCTTTTTGCGCGAGGCAACCCCCCACCGCGATCTGGAGGCCCGGTCGGCGCTCGGCGAGCGACTTCAGCTGGCCGAGGTGACCGTAGAGCTTGGTGTCGGCGTTCTCGCGGATGCAGCAGGTGTTGAGGACGACGACGTCCGCCGCGTCGAGGTCGTCGGTGCGCTCGAGGCCGTCCGCGACGAGGTCGGCGGCGATCCGCTCGGAGTCGTGCTCGTTCATCTGGCAACCGAAGGTACGGATGAAGAACTTGCGGGCCACGCGCCAAGGCTACGCGCCCCGGGAGCGGTTACCGTCCTGGGATGCTCATCGGCGCGCACGTCAGCTCGTCGGGCGGTCTCGAACGGGCGCTCGAACGCGGCCGGGAACTCGACGCCGATGTCATCCAGATCTTCACTCAGAGCCCGCGCACCTGGCGCAGCCCTTCGCACACCGCGGCCGAGCTCGACGCCTACCGCGCCGCGCAACAAGCCGAGACGCAGGTCCAAGCGACGTTCTGCCACGCGACGTACCTCATCAACCTCGCGTCACCCGATCTCGGTCTCGCCGAGCGTTCGCGGGTCTGTCTCGCCGAGAACCTCGTCGCCGCGTCGGCGATCGGCGCCGCCGGCATGATCGTTCACGTCGGGAGTCACCGCGGTGAGGGCTTCGAGCCCGTGATCGCGGCCGTCGCGGCGCGGCTTTCCTCGGCGCTCGACGAGGCCGGCGACGCCCTCGGCGCCGCGACCTGCCCACTCCTCATCGAGAACGCGGCCGGGGCCGGCGGCACCGTCGGGCGAACCTTCGACGAGATCGCCGCCATCATCGAGGCGGCGGATCGCGACCGCCGCCTGGGCGCCTGCCTCGATACCCAGCACCTGTTCGCCTCGGGCGTCGCGTATCGAGACGCAACCGAAGCCGACCATGTCGTGCTCGAGCTCGACCGGACGATCGGACTCGACCGGCTCGCCTGCATTCACCTCAACGACTCGAAGGTCGCTCTCGGGTCAAATCGGGATCGGCACGAGAACCTCGGCGAGGGCGAGATCGGGGCCGAGGCGCTCGGGCTCCTCGTCAGCCATCCCCTGCTCGACCGCGTCCCGGCGATTCTCGAGGTCCCGGGCTCCGGGCACGGACCCCGCGGCGAAGACGTGACCAAGGCGCGGTCGATCCTCGCCGGCGGGCTCGACCAACGCAGACGGACCAAGAGGTCACCGTCTCGCTGATGTTGCATCTCCGGCACCCGCGGGCCACGATCTCGCGGTGACCGCGCCGCTCGGTGTCCATCGCGCCCGCATCGGCTCACAGGATCTGGACCTGCCGCTGATGGCCGTCTCCGACGACCTGGCGATCGCCTTGTTGATCACCGTCGACCAGGGAGTGCGTTTCGCCGAGCAAGCCGGACGCGAACTCGCCGACCAGCTTGCGCCGCTCGGCGTCGAGGTCATCGCCTCCGTGGCGACGATGGGCATTCCGATCGCCATCGAAGTCGTCCGGGCGCTTGGAATCGACGACTACCTGGTGCTCCAGAAGACCCCGAAGATCCACCTCGTCGACGCCCTCTCCGAGCCCCTTCGATCGATCACGACCGGCGGGACTCAGCAGCTCCTGCTCGACCGGAATCGGATCGACGTCACCGCCGGTCGGAACGTCGCGTTGATCGACGACGTCATCTCGACGGGAGCGTCCGTGCACGCCGCGCTCGCCCTCCTGCGGCGCGCCGGCGCGCATCCGATCGCCGTCGGGGTCCTCGCGACCGAAGGAGCGGCCTGGCGGGACACTCTCGGACCCGACGCGGGTCTCGTCCACTCCCTCGGTTCCCTTCCGCTCTTCGGCCGCGGCGCGAACGGCGAACTGTCCGAGATCCCCTAGCCGAACCCACCCGCGCCGCCCACCGTGGGTCGGCGCGTCCTACGAACCGGCCGCGAGCCCCCGACGGCGAGGGTCCCCGGGCGAGGTGAGGCGCGACGTCGGCCACGGCTGACCGGCGGGGACGGCTATCCGGCTCGCGCCGGATCGACACCGTCCGCCGGCAGCGCCCGGCGCTCTCGGACGAGGCCTGCCGGACGCAGCCACGGACAGGCCCCCTATCCGCCTCTTGCCGGGCAGTTGCCGTCCATCGATCCTCGATTCCGACGCCCTACGCTTCACGACCAACAGGAGCGAGAACGGAGGCGTGATGAACCAGGTGCTGCACCCGTCGCGGTCGGTCGCAACCACAGAAAGGCTCTCGCTGTTTCAACGGATAGCCGACAAAGTCAGCTACGGCATGGGGACACCGACGAACATCATCATTTGGATCCTGCTCGTCGGGACCTGGATCGCGCTCGGTCCCTACTTCGCCAAGCACAGCTTCCTGCCCGCGTGGTTCACCTCGAATGGTTTCAACTTCCCGCTGAACACCATCACGACCATCGCTGAGCTCTACATCGGATTCCTCGTGGGGGCATCGTCGAACCGCTCCGAACGCAACCTCGAGAGGACCCTCGCCCGGATCAGTGCGCAGGACCAGCAGATCAGCGGCGTCGAGCACAAGCTGTCGGTCGCCGTTCAGCAGAACACCGATCTCACCACGGAGGTGCACAAACTCACCAAGCTGATCCACGACACGGTTTGTACCAAGAGCGCGCCTCGCAAGACGTGAGCGTCGCGAGATGCGGAACCGACGGGTAGATGATCCGAATGCGCACGCCTTGCCGAGGAATTCACCCGATGGGTAGTGAGCATTCTCCCGGCCAGTCCGATGCCTTGGTCGCGGATCTTCGCCGTGCTTCGGCCACCGTCGGCTCGTCCGCGCCCGTGACCGAGTCCGACCGCGCTGCCGATACGAAGCCCGGGCGCGGTTCCCCGCGGTTCGCCCGCTTCGGGCCGGCCGGCGTCGTCCTCGCCCCGGTCGTGTTCATCGCGATCGAGCTGCGCTCGGAGATCGCGTACGTACCGCACCTCAACGACTCCGCCTTCCACTCGGAAATGGTGCGTTACGCAGTCGCCCTGTTGAGGGCCGGCCGATTTCCCCTCGAAGGGTGGTTCCCGTATCTCGGTCTCGGGTCCCCGCTTTATCTCCACTACCAGAGCCTCGGAGCGATGATCACCGGGCTGATCGGACTCGTCTTTGGCGCGAATCAGTCGTTCAGCTTCATGCTGTATCTGCTCGTCGTCTCCTGGCCCATCAGCGTCTATGCCGCTGGGCGACTTTTCGGCTGGACCCGCTGGGAGTCGGCGTTCGCCGCCCTGGTCGCGCCCTTCCTCGCGAGCGCGATCGGCATCGGATACGAGCAGGGTGCCTATCTCTGGAGCGGTTTCGGGGTCTGGTCGCAGGCCTGGGGCATGTGGACGCTCCCACTCGCCTGGGGATTCTCCTGGCGGGCCGTCAACGACGGCCGCAACTACCTGCTCGCCGCCCTTTTCATCGCCTTGACCGCCGCGCTCCACTTCGAAACCGGCTATCTCGCCTTCGTCCCGGTCGCGCTGTGGCTCGTCCTCAGACCGTCCCGCGTCGTCGAGCGCCTCGGACGTGCACTCGTCGTCGCCGTCGGTGGGTTCTGCCTCGCTGCCTGGGCGATCGTCCCGTTGGTCGCCTACCGCGGCTGGACGTCGATCGACGAGTTCCTGCAGAACGGTCCGGACGCCAACTCCTACGGCGCCCGACAGGTGTTGAGCTGGCTCGTGACGGGACAGATCTTCGACGAGGGCCGGTTTCCCGTGATCACGATCCTCGCCGGCGTCGGGCTCTTCGGCTGCCTCGTGCGGTGGCGGCGCCACCTCGCCTCACGAGCCCACGTGCTCGTCTTCCTCACGAGTCTCGTGTTCTTCTTCGGCAGGACGACGCTCGGGCCGGTCTACGACCTGCTGCCCGGCAACCGAGACATCTTCACTCGACGCTTCCTCATCGGGGTGCACCTGGGCGGTGTTCTCCTCGCCGGCGTCGGGGCCGTCGCTCTCGGACAGTTCGCCCTTCTCGCTGCACGCCGCGTGTTCCGAGGGGGGATCGACTCCTGGCTGGGCCGGGGCCTGCGTCCGGTCCTCGCCCGTGTCCTGATCGCGGGCCTCGTGATCGGGGCGATGGCGCCAGCGTGGACCGAGATCGCGAGCGCCGATGCCGCCGACGCGAGCTTCATCGCGACGCAGCGTGCCGCGTCGACTGCGGAGATGCAGGTCAACCGACTGGTCGCGACGGTTGAGCGCCTCGGCGGCGGACGCGTCTACGCCGGCATGGCTTTCTCGGGCTGGGGGGCGCGCTTCCGCGTCGGATGGGTGCCGGTCGCCGAGTACCTGACAAACGACCAGGTGGACGAGATCGGCTTCACGAACCGCACCTTCTCGCTGATGAGCGACCCCGAGGCGTACTTCGATGACGCCAATCCCGCCGACTTCGCCCTCTTCGGTGTGCGCTTCCTCATCTACCCGGCGGGACATAAGACGCCTCCGGGCGCGCGGCTCCTCCAGCGGGCCGGTGCCTACGAGCTCTGGATCCTCCCGCACGACGGCTACGTCCAGGTGGTCGACACCTACGGTCCCGCGCTCGTCGAGGACAGGGCACACCTCGGGGCGGACTCGGCGTCGTTCGTGCAAGCCGACCGTGCCGGTGAAGGGCTGTACCCCGTGGTCGCGTTCGGGGGCCGCTCGGCCGCCACCCCGACGCTCGCCTCGCCGAAGCTCCCCAAAGGACCCGCCGGAGAGGTCATTCGCCAGTCCGACGACCTCGCCGACGGACTCGTGCGCGTGACCGTGAGGGCGAATCGCACCGCGGTCGTGCTGCTCAAGGCGACGTTCGATCCGGGATGGCGCGTCACGGTCGACGGGCGACCGGAGAAGACCGAGATGATCGGCCCCGCGTACGTCGGGGTCCGGGTGAGCCCCGGAAGCCACGTCGTGACGTTCCGGTATCAGGCTTATGCCGATTATCCGGAACTCTTTGCCCTCGCCATTGTCACCCTCATCGCTCTCGGAATCGTGCCGCGCTTCTGGCACCGCCGGGCGCGGACAAGATCCGCGACCACCGGGATCGCCGACGGCGCAGACGCGTCGCGATGATCACCACAGAGGCTTGCCCGGCGGATCCGAGAAGGCCTGACGCCGTCTGCCCGAAACTCCCTTTCAGCCGGGGGTAATCCGGGGCTGTTCCCGGTCCGATCCGGCATCGGTCGGCACGACTACCCTGGCCCTGCCTGCAGATCGTGCTGCGTTTTGGACAGCGAGCGAGGAAGCAGAAGCGTTGGCGTCTCCACCCACGGGTCAACGATGACGACGGCGTCGGAATCGCAGCCCGTCGCGCTCGAGACGCCTGATGCTTCCGGGGTGCCCCTTTCTCGCCGCGCCCTGCGAGAGCAGGTCGAACTGCACCGGATTCGCCGATGGGGGCTGGCAGTCCTCGCGGTTCAACTCGTGGCGTTGGTGCTGTGGAGCGTGCTCGAAGCGAACCGAGCCGTGCTCGGTTACGACTTCGCGGGCTGCTATCAGGCCTGGTACCTCATCAGCCACGGAGTTCTCGGTGCCGCCGGCTTCTGGAAGGCGCAGGGGATCTTCATCATCTGGCCTTTGGCCATCTTCGGATTGCTCTGGCCACATCCCATCACGTTGCTCGTGATCCAGGACCTCGCGATCGTCGGGGCCGAGGCCGTCGCCTTCTCCTGGCTCACCGAGATCATCCGTGCCCGACGTGACTTGCCATTCTTCGCGCTGTCGAGCCTCGGGCTGCTCCTCCTCGTCGCCGACCCGTGGATCTACTGGTCGGCGTCCTGGGACTACCACTCGGAAGCCGTTGGGACGCTGTTCGCCATCCTCGCCGCGCGGGATTTGTCGCGTGGTCGCAAGCGCGGTTGGATCTGGAGTGGCCTCACCCTCCTTTCCGGGATGGTCCCTGCCACCTACCTGGCCGGAATCGGCCTCGGCCTGCTGTTCAAGCGCAAGCGACGCTGGCCCGCCTTCATCCTGATCGTCGGCGCGACCGCCTGGTTCCTCGTCCTCACCAAGCTCGGTGCGGGCGGAACGCTTCCCCCGACTCCTGCCGGCTCTTCTGCCGCATCACAACGTCTCGCCGGCCAGTTCGTGACCGACCCTGTCATGACCCTCCTCCGTCATGGGTTCTCCGTTTTCGCCAACCTGGGAAACCGCTGGGTCGACACACTGGCGAACGTCTCTCCGAGCGGGCTGCTCGGCTTGTTCACCGCTCCCTTTGTCGGCGTCGCCGCGGTGGTGCTCGGTGAGAACGGCATCCAGTCGTACGTCGGTCCGATCACCCCGAGCTTCCAGAACCTCCCCATCTACATGTTCACGCCGATCGGAACCGTGCTCGCGCTCTCGTGGTTGCACCGCCGATTCGGAGCTCGGCTCGCGCGCGCGCTCATGCTCGTCGCGGGTCTCAACGTCGTCGGCTGGGGTGTCGTCTGGATACCGCAAATCCCGTCGACGTGGCTCCGAGTGTCGCCGACCGCGGCGAGCGTGCTCAACCGCGTCGAGGCGAGGATTCCGGAAAAAGACGGGGTCGTCGCTTCGCAGGGAGTCGTCGGCGACTTCGCCGGGCGGAAGTACTTCAGTCCCCTCTACTCCTGGCCCCCGTTCCGGGTGCGGGTTGTCGCCCCGGCGACCTGGTTCGTCGTCGCGCCCTACGCGGGCATCGAGACGGAGACGGTCGTCCAGTCGCTGGATGTCGTCGACCGCCTTGCTTCTGATCCCAGGGCGCGGCTCGTCTTGGAGGACGACGGGATCTGGGTGTTCCGGTTGAGCGTTCCGCAAAGCACGAGACCCGTCTGGTTGTCGATCCCGAAGGTGCCACAAACCCTGCCGGCGGCTTTGTTCGAGACCGCAGTCGGGACTCGGGTGCTGACCGGCCCCCTCGCCAGCTGGCACCTGCAATCGAACGGGACAGCGGGCCAGCTGCTTTTCAACGACTACTGGCTAGAAGGAGTCGGTCGATATCAGGCAAGTGTGAGGCTCAGGTGTTCCGGGTTCACCAAGATCGAAGTGTGGGACACGACGACGAACACGATGCTCGCCAAGCGGAGATACCGGTCGACGCGGGGCACCGTGAACGCCAACCTGGAGGTCCAGGTGACCTCGGCCGATCCCTACCGGTCGAGCTCCCCGGGATCGCTCTACTACGGGGTCGGTCCCTTCCGTGTCGACCCGGTGCCCGCCGCCGTCGGCAATTCCCTCGAGGTCAAGGTCATCGTTCGATCCGGTGTCCGGGCCTCCGTGTACTCCGTGTCGATGCGTCCCATCGCCACGCCGTGAGTCCTCCAGGGCCACGGGACCAGGCGAGACGCCCGACTCGGGCGATCGACGCCCGGCACCGGCCGTGCCTCCCGCCGTTCGGTCGGCTTAGGGCCGACCGCGCTCGGCGCGGGCGACTGGCGAACACGGGTCGCGCGGCCGGTCGCGCGCCCTGGCGACGCCGTGCTGTCGACCACCGCGCGTCGGGCGCCGGCATGGCGCGAGAGTCGCCGCGGCACGCGACGAGTCGTTCTCGTGCTCGGCTCGACGCCCCGGCCCTCGCTCCTGTTGCCGGGGAGCGGCCATCGGCAAGGGGCGAGCTCCCGAGGCCATTCGTCTGGCCGTGAGGCGCCAGGCTGAAGGGGACCGTGCCGTCAGGTGGACCGGGCGGCGCCTTGTCTCGGCGCACCGTTCAGCCGGTGAAGGGCGATCACCTCGTCCGCGGCGCGCAGCATGCCCTGCGAGTCGGCATGGTCGCGATACCAGTCGGCGGTCGAACGACGCAGCCGGTCGCCACCCTCGATGGCCGCGGCGATGCCACGCGCGAGGCCCTCCGGTGTCGGCTCGACGACGAACCCGTTCAATCCCTCGACAACGTGTCCCGTGGCGGCATTTTCTGGGTTGGCAGCGACGACCGAAGGCGTCCCGGCTGCGGCTGCCTCGACCACGACGAGCCCGTATCCCTCCCTCACCGAGGCGACGACGACGCAGGTCGCGGTCGCGAACAGTTCGGCGAGCTCAGGGTCGGACACCTTGCCGGGGAACGAAGCCGCTTCGCGGAGACCGAGCTCACGAAGGCGCCCCTCGAGGAGCGCTTGCTCGGGACCCTCCCCCACCATGATGAGCCGCAACGAGGGGTGCTCCGACCGGGCGATCCTCAGCGCGTCCGGCAGCAGGCGAACACCTTTGTCCTTCACCATCCTCCCGGCGAAGAGAACGGCAGGTTCGGCAGGACTGATCGACCCTGTCGACGGGCGCGCAACGGGTGGGAGCAATCCCGCCAGCACGGTGAGACGCCCGCGGAAGCCGTGGGCGCGCAGGCGCGCCTCGGTGTGGTGCCAGAAGACGAACGCGTGGCTCGTCAACTGGATGCAGGTCTCCTGGACGAGGAAACCGACGCGTCCGGAAAAGCCGCCGGCGTACTCGAGCCAGAACCTCCTCGGCCAGACCTCGAACCAGTCGACCTCGACCGGCTTGCCCGTCCCGATAAGCGCCAGGCGCGTCGCGAGCAGCGAGAAGAAGGGAAAGCTCGCGACGCGCACGACGTCGACGTCTCGCCGGTGACGGAGCAGCCACCAGAGGACACCCCACCCGAAGCGGAGGGGCGGTCGCAACCTCCTCGTCCCGTCCGCTCGGTACAGGTCGGCCTCTGGCATCACCGCGACGACCCGGAATCCGTCGATTCTCGGCCCCTCCACGGTCCATTGGCGACGGGTGAGGTAGATGACCTGCGCTCCGGCGCCGACGAGGCGCTCGCCGAGCGTGCGGTACCAGTGCTCGGCCCCACCGATCGTCAGGGGGTAGAGGCAGTCATAGGCGATGCACACCCTCAGTGCGCCGAGGTTGCCCACGTTCGGCTCTGTCGGGACGGCCAGTGGCGCATCGGGCCCGAGCTGGGCAGCCATGGCGCAACCCCCCGTCAAAGCCGGCGACGCCGGGCCCGACGCTGGCGAGCTGCCTCGGCGACTTCGAGGTAGATGGCGCGACGATCGCGGGCGATCTGGTCCCAGGAATGGCGCGCCGCGACGAGTTGCCGCGCCGCGACACGCATCTGGCGACGTTCCTCGTCGTTACGGAGCAACCGCTCGAGTGCCTCGGCGAGCGCCGCGGCGTCGCCGGATGGCACACGCAGCCCGGCCCCGTTGCGCTCGGCATCGCGTGCCACCTGGCCGGCACCGTCAGCGAGTATCACCGCGACGCCGCTCGCCATCGCTTCCAGGGCGGTGAGCGTGAAACCGCCCTCTTGGCGCGCGAAGTCCGAGGGCAGGATGTAGATATCTGAACGGGCGTAGAGCGCGCTCGAGCTCGTCGTCCTCGACGCGTCCGACGAAACGGACGTGCGCACTCAGGCCAAGATGGGCCACTTGTGCCTCGTACTCGGGGCGCAGCTCACCGTCACCGACGACGGTGAGCTCGAAGGGGTCGCGGATCATGCTCAGGGCATCGAACAGCACGGCAAGACCCTTGTAGCGATGGAATCGGTCGAGCAGTCCGACGAAGAGCAACTGTCGGCCGTCCCCACCCGGACCGGGTGTGAAGCGGTGGAGGTCCACTCCGGTCGGAATGACGGCGAGCTTGCCCCCCAGGCCGGGGTCGAGCGCGAGCAGCTCGTCCCGCCAGTAGTCCGAGACGACGATGATGCGGTCGGCAAGACCAAGGGTCAGGCGCAAGACGGTCGACCGATACAGGCGCGCCACCCGGTCAGCGAAACCTTCGCCCACGATGTCGTTGTAGAACGAGAGCACCGAGCCGCGACGGAGCAGACGGGCGATGAGAACGGACCAGTCGGCGGACCACGGCGTCGGCAGGTGGGTGTGGACGACGTCCCACGGTTCGGAGAGAAGCACGAGGGGAAGTCTCGGTGTGATGTTCGTGTTCGCGATCTTCGCCACCCACCCCAACCGCCTGATCGGGACACCGTCCCCGACGTCCGGCGCCCCTCGGGGTTCGTCTGCGCAGACGACGAGCACGTCCTCGCCAGATGCGACGAGACGACTGCACACCGCTTGGGCGACGTTCTCGACACCGCCCACGAACGGCGGGTACCTCGGTGGAGTCTCGATGATGCGAATGCCGCCAACATAATGCCTGGTGAATCCGCAACGAGGACCGAGCGAGGCTCAAGTTCGTCCCGCCCAGACCGCCTCAGCGGGAGCTCGGGGTGGGCTACGCTGCCTTCTTCTGGAGCGCGGCGTGGTCCCCACCTCTGGGAAGTCGCCATCCGAAGCGGCGAGGGAGTTCCGTCCGGTGGTTAGTGAGGCGTTGCCGACCGAGCGGATACTGGTGACGGTGCTGTTGCCGTGCCTCAACGAGGAGGCATCCGTCGGACCCTGCGTCGACGAGGCAGCCACGGCGCTCGCTGCCGCGGGAATTCCCAGCGAGGTCCTCGTCGTCGACAACAACTCGACGGATCGCTCCGTCGAGGTCGCCCTCGCCCACGGTGCCCGCGTGATCAGCGAGCGCCGTCCCGGCTACGGGAGAGCGCTGCGCACGGGCATCGAAGCCGCCGCCGGAAGCATCATCGTGATGGCCGACGCCGACCTGACCTACGACCTGTCACGGATCAGCGAGCTCGTCTCGCCGATCGTCGCAGGCTCGGCGGACATCGTCGTTGGCGAGCGCCTGACCGAAGCGCAGCGCGCCACGATGTCCGTCCTCCACCGCCGGGTCGGCACGCCTGTGCTCACGCTGCTCGTCAAGCGCGCGACGAACGGGGTCACGTTGAGCGACAGCCAGTCCGGCTACCGCGCGTTTCGCCGCGACGACGTCCTTCGTCTTGGCATGACCGCGACCGGGATGGAGTTCGCCTCGGAGATGTTGATCCGAGCGACGCGAGCCGGTCTCCGGGTCATCGAGACGAGCACGGGCTATCGCGAGCGCGTCGGCGACTCGAAGCTCAGCACCTTCTCCGACGGCTGGCGCCACCTGCGCCAGATCCTGCTGCTCGCCCCCCACCTCATGCTCGTCGCGCCTGGTTTCGTGCTCATCGTCATCGGGCTCGGCTTCCAGCTGCTGGGCTTGCTCGTCCCGTCCGGGTTGTCCGTCGGATCTCTCCGTTGGCAGCCGAGCTTCATCTCCGGCATCGCCCTCGTGATCGGCGTTCAGGCCCTCGTCGCCGGATTCGTCCTCTCCGAGCGCCAGAGGGTGATCACCGGGCGTCCCCCGCCGCGCGCCAGCAGGCGTCCCTCGCTCTCGTCCGTCTGCCTCGTCGTCGGTCTCATCATCGGTGTTGCCGGTGTCGGCATCGATCTCTCGCTCTTCTTCCTCTGGCTGAATCACGTCCACTCCTTCACCCGAGAGATCGCGCTGGAGGCGATGGCACAGTCGGCGGTGATCGACGGCGCGTCGCTCACGGGATTCGGCTTTGTGTTTCCGATCGTCGCCCGCAACTGGTGGGGCGACGCTGGCGGGAGCGCGGGTAGGGCCGGCGACGGGACCCTGACCCCGTCAGAGCGGAACCGTCAGCGAATTCCCGGAGGGTGAGCCCTCTCGACTTCGTCCAACGAAGACGCACGCCTTGCCGGAGGGTGTGTGGAGGAAACGCCCGCACTCCTGGCGGGGATTCGTCGGTCCAGCGCACGGCCGGGAGCCGCACCACGCGCCGTCGACTTGGTCATGCCGTCTCAGGAGCAGGACAGCTCGGCCGTCGCAGGTAGCGGAGCGCCACGACACCCGCGAGGCCGGCGAGCGCATTCCCGACGAACCAGGCCGCGCCGACCCAGACGAGCGGCCGGTGTCGCCACCAGGCGACGAGAACGCAGACCCCGCTCGCGTAGATCGCGCTCGTCACGATCAACGCACCGAATTGCCGCCGCAACCGCAGCAGGTAGGTGGTCCACAGGTTGAGGGCGACGGGAAGTGCGCTCAAGGCGAGCACCACGAGCAAAGCCGTGGCATGTTGCCTGTAGGAGGGCCCGAAGATCCCGAGGATCAGCGCGCTCCCCCCGGCGACGACGGCGATTCCGGGCACGAGCACGCCGAGAAGCACGACCCCGCTCCGCGCCGAGAGGCGCCGCACGTCGGCATCCCGCTGGGAACCCTCGGCAAACAGGGAAAGGCACAGCGCGGTGGCTACACCGTAGAGCACATTCACCACCTGCAAGGACACGTAGAAGAATCCGACCGCGGCCGCCCCCAGGCCGCTCAGGATGAGAAGGGGAACGAGGAAGGTCGGCAGGAAGCTGAAGATGTTCGCCACGTAGTTGACGGCCGAGTAGCGCAGCACGCCGGCCATGGGACGCAGCGTCAGCCGGAAGCGCGGTCGGTAGCCGAAGAGGCGGGCCATCAGGCCCAAACTCACCGCGACGGCGATGAGAGCGCCCGCCCCGTAGGAGACGAAGATCCCGATGGCGCCCACGCCGACGACGGCCGCCAGGAAGAGGAGCTTCGTCGCACCCTGGATGACGCCGTCGACGAGCAGGTTGTACTTCGCGTTGCGGAACGCGATGAACACGGAGTCGGTCACGGAATTCACGGCGATGAACCCCGTGAACAGGACGAACGACAGGAAATACCACGAGTCCGACCGCAGGAAGTCGAGCTTCGTCACGAAGATCGGGGCGATCGCGCCATAACCGGCCGCAACCGCCATCGCGACACCGAACGTGACGAGCATCCCCGTGTTCATGACGGCGTTGGCGTCCGTCGCCGTCGGGAGCACCGCCACGAAGGAGGTGTTGAACCCGCACTGCCCGACGAAGCCGATGAGGGCCGCGGCAGTGATGACGGTCGTCGCGAGACCGACGACGTACGGGTCGAACAGTCGGGCCGCTACGACCCAGAAGGCGAATCCGAACACCCCCATCGTCACCGTGTTCGAGGCGAGGAAGAACGAGTTCGTCACCAGGCTGTCCCGGTGGATCCCACGCAGGCCTCGCAGTGTCGTTCTTAACCAGTCCGGGCTCGGGACCAGGTGGTCGCGGCGTCCCAGATCCCTCTCGACCCGTTCGGTGCCGGGTCCGCCGTCACCCCCCACGCTCATAGACCGCCTCGTACTCGTCGCAGACCACGGACCATCGGTACTGCTCCGCCTTCCGGCGTCCCGCCGCGACCATCTGGGCGATCGCGCCCGGCGCGAGACCCTGGAAGCGTCGGATGGCCGAGGCCAGCCCTTCTGCAGACGGGTCGGTGAGAAGAGAGCAGTCCCGAACAAGCTCTCGGATCCCGACCACGTCGGTCGCGATGATCGGGACCTCGGCAGCCATCGCCTCGAGCAACACGAGCCCGAATGACTCATGCAGGGACGGAAGCACGAGTGCGTCCGCCGCTTGGAGTCGCTCGATCACCGCGGCACGCGACAGGGCCCCGAGGAAGCTGACGCGGTGGTTGACCCCCCGCTCCGCGACTCGCTGGCGGATTGCTCGCCCCTCGGCACCGTCACCGATGATCTCCAGACTGACGGATTCGCCGAGCAGGGCGAGCGCGTCGATGAGAGCGGAGATGTTCTTCGCAGGAGCAAGCCGACCAACGTAAACGAGGCGAACTGGGCCGTCGCCATGAAACCCGCGCCCTCGCTTGGAGTCGAACCACTCGTCATCGAGACCGTTCTGCACGAACGTGATCTCGCCGGTGTAGCCGAAATCCTCTCGGAGTATGCCCGCGTGCTCACGGTTCAGTAGCAGCACCGCGGTCGCGTCGCGTACGACTCTCGCTAGCAGCATTCTCTTGTAGGGCGGCAAGAAAACCCCAGCTGCGCCGGAAGGGCGGAGATCGGCATGTAGCTGGAGGAAGTAGTCGAATCGGCGCAACCGGGAGGCGATCCAAGCGATCTCCGGAACGAACGCCTGTCCGACGTGAAGGTGCACGATCGGTCGGTCGACTGCCGCGCGTAACAGAGCCGGGAGCAACCCGGGTATCACCGCGGAGTGCCCGATCTCCACGCTGTGGAGTCGGGTGACTACGACGCCCTCCTCCCGACGCCTTCCCGGCGCGGCTCCCCGGTCCGAGCTGACGACATCGACTTCTCGGCCGCGTCGGGCCAGCTCCCGCGAGAGGCCCTGGACCGCAATCTCCTGGCCCCCGAGGTGAGGTGGGTAGTAGGCGGTGACCTGCAGTATGCGAGCGATTAAGCAACCCTAATGGGCGAGAGGGCTTTGATTTCGAATGCGACGCGGTACGCGGGTTTGCAACGCGCGGCGTCAACCGCCGCTTCGGCGACCACGCAGACATCGAGGCACTTGAAGCCTGAGCGCCGGCTGGCCGCGTCCGCTGATCGCCGCTTGACACGCCAAACACACCGAGCGGCCATGGTCCCGCCAATACCAATCATGCTCCTCGGATACCAACGGAGCGGGCTCTGCGCAACCAATTCGCGTCGGTAGCCGGCTCTGCGCGCATGCAGCCCCTGACCAGTGCAGAGTCGTACCGGCTGGTGCAGCCTGACCCGCTCAGCTCACCCGCGGGCGAGCGTTCCGGTTCTCGTGCGCGGGCACGAGCGCAGACTGCTGTCGGTGGTCCCGCCAATATGTGAGGGGCTCCTCCGCATCGACAAAGGAAAGGTCGCCGACGAGGAGCGCTTCGACGGGAAGTTCCTCCTGCGCACCTCGGACGACACGCTGAGCCCGACCGACCTCGCCCTCGCCTACAAGCAGCTCTCCGAGGTCGAGCGGGGCTGGCGCGACTTCAAAGCCGCGACGGCGATCAGGCTCCGGCCCATCTACCACTACCGCGAGGACCGCATCCGCGCCCATGTCCAGCTCTGCTGGCTGGCGCTGTTGCTCATCCGCACGATCGAGCACGCGACCGGCGACACCTGGCGCAACGTGCGCAACGAGCTCGAGCGCATGCACCTTGTCACGCTCGAGACAAAGGAAGGCCGCGTCGCCCAGCGCAGCGCGACCACGCCTCGCCAGCGTGAGATCCTGCGCACCCTCGACATCGCCGAGCCAGCCCGCTTCCTCGACTTCGAGCTGCCCGCGCCCGTCGCGTAGTCCCAGCTCACAGCCTCGCGTAGGAACACGACCCCTTCGAGAGCTCAGGCCTCTTTCTCCTGCTCAGCGGCAGTTTCTGGGCCGACTGCTTGCCTACTATCTCCGGAAGTCCGGTCCGACGCGTCGCAGTGCCGATGATTCGGGAAACGGTGCGTGTCGGTTTCACCCAGCCTTAGATGGGATGCCACTTGGGCGAGCGTGATTCGTCGGCGGGTACTACAGCGGACCGTCGGTCAGCAAATGCGCCGGTGTCTGTGTCGATCGACGTGTGCCAGAGCCGACCGAACATTCTGCGCTATTCCAGCGTTCCGACCCGGATGCCATCGCATCGCATGCGTGAAGATGACGCCCGCGTGCCCCGCCGGTTGGCTGCTGCTCAGATCAACGAGCGTTGACGTGATTCGATCAGCTCACGTTGACGACGACGGACCTACTCGAGGGTAGGTACAAGCCATGGCCGCTGTAGACGACGACAAGGGTGTTCTTGCCATGTCCGAGCTTTGATGAATCCACCGCGCAGTTCGCGTGGCCGCGCACGAGTGTCGCCGCACATATCGCCTTGCCGGCGAACTTGGCCTTGATCTTCCCGGAAACAATGCCGCGACGGCCATACAGATGGATCCGCATGCTCGCCTGCGAGCCGAACGCGACGAGTCGACGGACGGACGGTATCGGTCTCCTTCGGCACAACCCTGGCGACGACGACCTGAATGACCGAAGCCGACGAGGAGGCGAAGATCGGGTCGTTCGCGTACGTCGCGGTGACTTTGTACCTGCCGAGGAAGTCGAACGTGATCGTGCACGTCGGTCTCGGTGTCTCTGTGCTTAAAGCCAGGTCCGTGCACCCCGACAGGGCGCTGCTGCCGACCTCGTAGCTGACCGATCCGGTCAACGACCCGAATCCCGTCACCTCGGCGACCGAAACCTTGTAGGTGACGGTCGTCCCGACGCTGATCTTCCGCGGAGACGACGCCTTGACGATGACCCTCGTCGCGCCCGCCACCACCTGGGTGAGCGAAGCCGACGAGGCGGCGAAGAGCGGGTCGCCGCTGTAGATGGCCGTGACGGTGTCGGAGCCGGGGGAGGCGAAGGTGAGCGTGCACTTCGCAATCCCTGAGCTGAGCGCCACGTTTGTGCACCCTGACGTTGCGACGGAGTTGACGACGAAGCTGACGCTCCCGGTCAGGGTTCCAGAACCCGACACCTCGGCGACCGAGACCGTATAGGTGACGTTCGACCCGGCTGTCACGGGGGACGACGGAAGGAAGGTGACGCTTGTCGCGCCGCCCACGGTGAAGCTGGTGCTCACCGCGGAGGACAGCCCCGTCGCGGCGGCCATGAGCATGAAGGTACCCGTCAGGTCGACGGCACAGCCAGCGAAGGTCGCGACGCCCGCGTTGTCGGTGGTCACCGGGTTGGCGTTACAGGAGAGCGTAGCGCCGTTCGGTGTCGCAAGGGCCAATGTCACCGATGTTGGGCTGCCCGTGACGACGTTGCCGTCGAGATCCTCGACGGTAACGGCTGGCTGCGTTCCGAACGCCTTGTTCGAGGTCGCGGAGCTGCTCGGCTCGATCGTAAAGACCAGTTTGTCAGCGGAGCCGGGGACTTCGGTGAGTGACGCTGACGTGATGATTTCGGTGCCGGTGGTGTTGTCGACTGCACTGACCATGTATGTGCCGGCAATATCCCCTGCGGTGATCGTCGCCGTATAAACACTTGCGGTCGCGTCACCGTTCGCCGCTGTGGCGGTCCCGCCACCCGAAGTGATGCTGACCGTAACGTTGTCGGTGGGACTTCCTTCCCCGGACCCAAGCGTCACCGTAACGGTCGTCGACCCACCGACCGCTGAGATCGAGGGCGGACTCAGTGACACCGTGCCGTTCGCCGCCGCACCGGCTGGAGTGGTTCCGACGAAGGTGAGCAGCCCACCGAAGAGCGCGATCGCGACCACGCTTATCCGCAGGAGCCGGGGCAGACTTCTCGGAGCCCGTCCATTAGATCGGTTCGCGCCTTCGGTCATGTCCCATTCCCTCGCTGCTCAGGTCGGGTGGCTCCCTGTCGGTGATTTGATACCACGCGTAACGTAAAGCGGCCCTAGCAGAACCTGTGAGTCCCCTGCGAGTGGGATTGGGCGATCCTGCGAGATTCGGCGTTGGTCAGGACGATGAGTTAAATCTCTGTCTGGCCGGGTGAGGGTTGCATTCGTGCCGGCCCAATTCCGGGGAACCGGACACCCTTGGGTCACCGTGCCAGCCTGTTCGGCTGCGTGAAGCGCGGGGCCTCTTGTCGCTCGCCCGCGTTGTCACCTGGAGTGTCGCTCGTTGTACCGGGTTGACCGCTCACTGCTTCGTCACCACGAGAGGTCTCCAGGCAACCACGGCTGAAGTCCAAGGGGTCGGCGATTCACGATACAGACTGACTCCGTCTCACGACCGCCATCTCGTGCCACGCGCCACCCGTCCGCTCGACCCGTGAAGGTAAACGGCGCCCCGAAGTCCGGCCAAACGCCTTCCACTGCATAGCGGCTCAGTCGTCACCACTTTATGCGTTCTTACCTGCGGTTATTTG
>CAWDKZ010000021.1:0-21071 GCA_963803025.1 uncultured Acidimicrobiaceae bacterium | reverse complement strand
GCGACCTGATCGAGGTTCTAGGGCCCTTCACCTCGTACACCGTCGATGGTGCGAGACCGTCTCAATGGTGACTGAGGAACAGCACGAACGCTGGGTAGTGGATGAAACAGTAGGCTAGTGAGAACCTACCAGCTGCATGAAGCCGGGTTCGACCTTGGATTCCGCGCTTTGATGTGCAGGGAATGCAAGGGATACCAACAATGACTGTCGGTTCTGTGAAGTGGTTCAACGCGGAGAAGGGTTTCGGATTCATCACCCCCGATGACGGTGGACAAGACGTCTTCGTCCACCACTCCGCGATTCAAATGGAGGGTTACCGGGATCTATCGGAGGGCCAACGGGTCGAGTTCGAAGTCACCCAAGGGCAAAAGGGCCCCCAAGCGGGCAACGTCCGACCCGTCTGAATCGAGGAGAACATATCGAGGGCTCTCCATGGCTGAAAGTTCGCCGCAACAGCTGAGTACGAGAAAGTCGAACCGGCTGCTGAAGATCCAGCGTGCCAACTGCGAGAGCGCGCTCGGTCCGAAAGAGCTCCGAGATTCGACGGTGCACCCTGCCTAGGGGGAAGAGCAGTCAATCCGATCACGGGCGAGCTAGAAGGCCCCCTCGTGACGAGTCTTTTCGGCCACCGCTGACGCCACGACGCAACACCGACCAGGACGTCCTCGCGCTGCGCGAGGAGGGTCGCTCCTTCTCGGCAATCGCGCGTCACCTTGGTGTAGGGCGGGCAAAAGACGTCTACGCCACTTTTCACCGCACACTGGCGTCCCGTCCAGAGGGCGAGCGGGGAGAGCTCGTGCGTCGTGAACTCGAACGCCTCGCCGTCCTCGAGGTCCGCATTCGCTCGAGGGACGCCACCGCGCCGGAGAAGTTGGCTCGTCGCCTAGAAGCGCTTGAGCACATGCGCCGAGACCTCCACTAGGGTCTCGAATCCATCTGCCACCCTCGACGCATTCGCTACCCCGAAGCCGTCGACCGGCAGCCATCGAATCGTCGCAATCGGTCTTGCGACCGATAGATGATCAGCGTCAACGGGACCATCACGCCCTTTGACTGCCGTTCGCACCGACGTGTGGAGACGCTCCGCGAGACGGCAACCGACTTCCGCGACCTGACGTCGCCGACTTGTACCCGTGACGCTCTGGCAGGCCGGGGCCTGCCGGATTCATCGCGCGTGAACAGCACTAAGCTGAATTTTGTCGACCGGGGACGATCGAGGAGGCCGGCGGATTCTGCGGGTCGGCCTCCGTAACTCGCCGAGCTTCGGCGGTTGGCTCTTTGCGCCGGTTGTTTCATCCGCTCGTATCTCGCGAACGAGAGATCGCACTGAAAGCGGAAGAACCGTGGCGGACGTGCGTGTCGAGCGCGACAAGGAGGATCTCGTCCGGCTCTACCTGACCGACATCGGCCGGTATCCGCTGCTGACAAAAGATGACGAGGCGCGCCTCGCCCAGGCAATCGAAGCGCGATCTCAGGCCGGACAGGACCTTGTGGCGACGGAGACGACACTTACCGCGACCCGTCGCCGTGAGCTCAAGAGAATCATTCGGCGCGGGGACGAGGCCCAGCGCACCTTCGTCCAGTCGAACCTCCGCCTCGTGGTGTCGATCGCCAAGAAGTACCAGGCGTCGGGCCTGCCGCTCCTCGACCTCGTCCAGGAGGGCAACCTCGGCCTCATCCACGCGGTGAAGAAGTTCGACTGGCGGAAGGGCTTCAAGTTCTCGACCTACGCCACCTGGTGGATCCGCCAGGCGATCACTCGCGGCATCGCCAACACCGGACGCACGATCCGGTTGCCGGTCCATGCCGGCGACCTCGTGATGCTCGTGCAGAAGGCACAGGGACAACTCCAGGCCAAGCTCGGCCGCTCCGCGACGCTCGTAGAACTCGGGATCGAGGTGGGACTGACCGAGGAGAAAGTTGCAGAGGTTCTCCACTACCAGGTTGTGCCCTTGTCGCTCTCGGAGCCACTTCGTGAGGATGGGGATGCTGAACTCGGTGACGTTGTTGAAGACCGGTTGGCAGAGTCGCCATTTGAAGCCGCCGCGCTGGCCCTCCTCCCGGATGAGATCGGGCACCTTCTCGCCCCGCTCGACGGGCGCGAGCGGGAGATCCTCCGGCTGCGATTTGGTCTCGACCGCGGAGAGCCACGAACGCTCGAAGAGGTCGGGAAGCACTTCAATCTCACCCGCGAACGGATCCGACAGATCGAGGCTCGCGCGATGAGCAAACTTCGTCATCCCTCAAGCGACACTGGCGCACGCGATCTGCTTGCGCTCTGATCGACCTCGAGCCCACCTGCCCCTGAGAGACGCCACCGGCCGAGAACAGACGATCGGTGAAGTGCCGGAGATCTTGGTTGATACGAACGTCCCCAAAGGAGGCGGAGGAGGACACCGGCCCAATCCCGTAGCGCGTGAGCCTGTTGCACGAACCTCGCGGCATCGATCTGCAAACTCCCTGGTGACCAAACCCGGAGCAGTCCCGTCGTCAACTGAACGTAGAGCAGACCCTTCGAATTCGCTCGGGGTGAGGCAGCCGAGCGCGCTGTGGCGTGAGGTCCAACGTGCTCGAGTGTGTTGAAGCGGGTCATGGGCTACACGAGCGTCGCAAGCGCGCCAGGACATGTGAGGGCTCGCTGTGCGTGGCGCGCCTACACGTCCACGGTCACGCCGTTCGAATAAGCGGAGTCGTGCAGCTCCAACCTGGTGATCCTGTCGTTCACCGGTATCTGAAAAGGCAAAATCACGTTGATCGTGGCTCCGGGATGGACCTCCGTATCGTCGTCCGCGCTGATGAGAGCCTCGGTGGCGGTGGCATCGGCGCTGAACTTGTGACCGGCGGGGTCGTAGGCGTACTGATTGCCCGAGAAGTAGGTCTGGCTTGTCCCCGTGTCGTCGGTGACGGTCATCGTGACCAGGCATTCCTCGGCGGCGGGTGGAACCTGCTCACCGGCGCCCTCGACCACAGCGTCCGCTGAAGTGCCACAAGACACGCTTTTCACGTCAAAGGCGAAGTCACCGTCCGTGGCGACTTGTCCGATTCGACTCGTGGCGCTCGGCCCACTTGGCGCGGTCGCGCCCATTGTGTGATGCGAAACATCGACAACGATGAGCGCGACCACGATCGCGCAGCCGACGAGGATGCCCAGCACTTGTAGCGAAGAGGGGCGTCGTCTGTGCGCCGAACGCGACTTCGGCACGCGGTAGAGCGGCAAGTCAGGTCGCCAGTACGGTGCGTGCGGCCCTGCGGCGAGATGCACCAGCAGACGCGCCTTCTCCGCCTCGAACTCGGCTTCAGTCAGCACGCCCGCATCGTGGAGCTGTGTCAACCTTGACAGCTCGTCGGCCACCGAGTTCTCCGCCATGGCGATCTCCCATGTTCGGTTGTTGAATCTTGTCCGGCAGTCGGGAAGGGTGTCAACGGACCTCGTTGAATTAGCTCGGCGACGCGCGCGCTCGTCATGGGCTGCACGAACTCGTCAAGCGCGTGGGTTGGATCCGGCCCGGGCCCTGCCTTGTCCGGGCGGGGAGCCGAACACGGAGCTGCGAATTGCCGGTCGACCCGCCACGCGGCCGAACGTCGGTGAACAAGTTGATCTGAATGACGTGGCATATGCGAACGCCCCCGCGCGCGCCTGAACAGTCTCTCGCATGCTGGCGTTGACCGGGAGCGTCACCTTCGTCGTCAACTCCGTCGCATCGTCGGGGTGCACGGACGTGGCGCTTAGCTCCGGGATCGCAACATGCACGATCACCTTTGCCTCCCCCGGCTCCTACACTGTCACGGCTACCTACGGCAGCGATCCGCTCTTCGCCACCACGTCGGCTTCGCTCACCCAGGTGGTCGCGGGCGCGACGAAGGTCGTCGTCAAGGCGTCATCTCCGCGGAAGATCAGAGCCGGGACAACCATCACCTACACGGCCTCGGTCGCCGAGGTGACGGGATTCGGGTCGCTGTCCGGATCGGTCAGCTACGCGGTCAACAACAGCGACCTGTCAGGATGCGCCGACCTGGCCCTCACCCCGGAGAGCCCGACTTGCACGATCACATTCAACTCCCTCGGCAGGTTCAAAGTCACCGCGACGTACGCGAACGACCCGATCTTCGCCTCGTCGTCGGCTTCGGTCAACGAAGTCGTCCTCGCCGGAGTGGCGCCGAAGGAGACCGACACCGTTCACCCGTCGCTCGTTGCCTTCGGCTCGCAGGCGATCCTGCGGATCTACCTGTATGGCAGGCGCGGCACTGTCTCTGGGAAGGTCGCGGTCACGTTCGCCGGGAAGGCGATTTGCTCGGCAGCGCTCGTGCGCGGCCGCGCGAACTGCGCGGTGGAGTCATCAGAGCTCGCACACGGGGAGAACACCCTTGTCATCTTCTACAACGGCAAGGGCCTCTACCTGTCTTCGAGCAAGCCCGTCGTCGTCAACGTGGGCTGACCGAGTTACGTCAACTCCGCTGATGCGAGCAGCAGCCGCCCAGCAGGGCACGCGAGGAATCCATCGCGTCTTCGCTTCGGCGGCATCCGGGCCAGAACGCCGGAACAGCGCAGCATGCCCGATCGGCTTTGGCGCACGTCGATCGACACGGACACTGGCGCGTTCACGGACCGACGGTTCGCCGTTGTCGTCGCCGACCGACGAGCCGCACCGGAGTCGCATCCCCTCGCGCTGAGAAAGGCCGAAGCGCAGCGTGTCCGGGATCCTCGGAAGTGCGACGCGCCGGAGCGGCATCCAGGCCCGGAACCGCCATCGCCACGGGGCGGACCGTCGTCGGCCCTGTCGTCGGCCGGTGCCCCGTTCGCGAGCGTCGTTCGTGTCCGTGCGTCGTTTGCTGTCGGCCGGACGGATTTTGATGGGTCCTTCGTCTCAATGCGGACCTGATCGGGACAGCAGCAATGGACCTCGACGTGCCGGTCGTGACGATCAAGAATGAGAGCGGCGACCGGACCTTCGCCGGCAGGCCGACCTGGGCGCTGCAATCACCGTCGGGAGGTGCCGGGCGTGAACCATCTGGCGTCAACGCCCGTCGACGTGGTCCGCTTCTCATGCCGTACGGTGCTGTCGGCGAGGGACCCAGTGGTGAACTTCGGCGACGATCGAGCCGAGGACGTGGCGATAGGGACGTGCCGGCTCATCTTGCCGATCGCCTCGCCGTCTCCAAAGCCGGCGGAAAGAAGGGATCATGACGTGCCATGGGGGTCCCCGGGGAAGGCCACGTCCCGCTTGTTGCCGCGCGTGACAGCGTCGCGATGTCCCCGGGCAACTTCAGCTTCTTCTCAGCCGTCGTGCTCACGAGCCTCCCGTCGGCTCGCCCCGTCTGTCCTGCGGTTGTCATCGAAGATGGAACGGGCGCCCGCGAACACTCCCTGTTCGCGGGCGCCCACCCAGGTTTCCCGGTGAGGTGCTCCCGGAAGAGGCCGATCTCGCCGGCGGCACTGTCGTCGGGCGGGTGTCGGTCAGGCCGACTGCCTGCGCGTTGCTGTCCGCCATCGAACAAGCGGGCTGGATGGCCCACATCGACGGGCGCCCTGTCGCCGGCGAGATCGTGATGTCCGGGCCGGTAGGGGCGCAGATCGAACTGAGCACGGACACCGCGATCTCCGTTGACCGGGGCGACCCGGACGGTTTGGCGCGGCTCGTACTCGTCACTGCGGGGCCCGGCGAGCTGGCCTTTACGGATCCTCGCGGGAGGAGTCACAGCGCCAAAAGAGCGTCGCGCCGTCACAGCCATGATGTGCCGTAGACGCCTCGCTCCTGTGAGGATCTTTGGGCTCCTCGCCGGCGGTGTCGCGGGCTTCATGGGCCTCGTGGTGCTCCTCTACTTCACGTCAGCTCACTTCCAGGCGGGCACGTCGGACGGAGCGACCGTGATCCTCGAGGGTCAAGCCATCGCCCACGGGCGGGTTCTCCTCGAGGGCTGGAATCTCACCTCCGCGTCGTATTGGACGAGCAATGCTGTCTTCGACGGGGTCGCCATCCTCGTCAGCGGCCTTCGGGTGGGGCTGTTGTACGCCACACCTGCTGTCGCCGGTGCCCTCGCCGTCGCCGTCGGGGTGCTCCTCGCTCGTGAGGGTCGCCGCGGTTGGCCGGGTCTTGCCGGAGGGGTGGCCGTGGTCGCCCTGCTGGCTTTTGCCACGCCAGCCTGGGACTTCTTCTTCGTCGGCCGCGGTTTCCACGTCAGCACGGCTGCATACGCGCTCTTGGCGTTCCTCGCCTTGCGGCGGGCCAGGTTCGGCTGGGGATGGGCCCTGGCGGTTCTCCTGCTCACCGCCGGGATGCTCGGCGATCTGTTGATGGTCGCCTACGGGGTGATTCCGCTGCTGCTCGCCGGCCTCGTGGCGACGTGGCGCGAGAGAAAACTGCTGGCCGGCATGGTGGAACTCACGGCCGCGGCGGCGAGCGTCGTGCTCGCCCGCGTCGCGCACCTTGTTTTCGTTTCGATCGGGACCTTCACGACGGCACCCGCGCGACGTGTTGCTCGCTTCAGCCAGATGGTGACGAACCTGGGGCACGCGCCCGTGTACGCAGCCAGCTTCCTCGGCCTGACGAACGTCGTTGTGAACAGTCACGGATTACCTGCCCAGTTGGGGCACATGCAGGGCTTTGACGTTGCCAATGCCATCGGCGCGCTCTGTGTGCTCGCTTGCTTTGTCGTCGCGCTCGTGAGCCTCGTCGCGGCACTCGTTCGCAGACGCCCGCAAGGTCGCGTTGGAGACGGTGAGCCCGCCCTGTGGCGCCTCGACAACATCCTCGTCTTCGCCGTGATCTGCTCGGCGGCGCCCTTCGTCCTGTTGGCGGGACCCAACGGCGAGGGAATCCGCTATCTCACGGCGAGCGTCGTGTTCGCGGTCGTCCTCGCCGGTCGCGTGATCGCTCGGGTCTGGCCGAAACCGGGAAGCGGCGGATCCGTTCGAGCGTTCGCGTTGGCGGGCACGGTGCTAGCGCTCGGTTTGGTCGCCAGTTTTGGATACGCGATGTCCGGTCCGCAGATGTCCAATTCGGCCACGCAGCTTGCTGCCTGGCTCGAGACTCACGACCTCCACGAGGGAATCGGCGGCTACTGGGTCGCCAGCATCACGACTGTCGAGGGTGGCGGTGACGTTGCGGTGCGGCCCGTGGAGACCGGGTGCGGCGGTCAGGTCGAGCGCGCGCGGGACCTGACGAGCAGCGACTGGTACGAAGGCAAGAAGTTCCAGTTCCTCGTGTACGGGGCACCGAGCGGCTACCGGGGCATTCGAGGCGCGACCACGACGTGGGGGAGCCCCAAGCACGTTTACGTGGTCGGGCGGTACCGCGTCCTCGTCTGGAACCACGAGTTGAACGTGGCCGCGTTTCGACCTAAGTCTCACGGGCGATCCGGGTGTCGCAAAGGTGGAGGCCCCGCGTGACGAGAGACCCATCGCTGCTGTCGATGGTGAGGGCGGAGCAGCAGAACGCGCCTTGAGCGTTTCGTCGCCAGCAAGGTTCCATAGGCGCCGAAGCCGCGACGAGTCGCGCGAGACCTTGGCCGGGCGCGAGAACGACAGCCGGAGGGGCCGTGCTCGGATATTGCACTCCCTCCCTCGATCGGCTCGAGCCTCGCACGAGGAATCGTCGACAATGGAGCCGGCATCTTCGCTTCGCCTGTGTCCTGACGACGGCCGCGGCGGACGATGCCACGGCCGCCCCCTACGCCGCCGCCTCGTGGAGGGGGGAGACAGCGAGGTAGGGGTAGTGGCGGACGCCGAGGCGCTGCAGGCGGTACTGGGCGGTCGTGCGGAGCACGCCGAGGCCGTAGGTGACGCTCCGGCGCAGGTCGATCGAGGACGAGTCCGGCGCGTACCGGGTCGGGCAGGAGAGCTCGCCGATCCGGGCGCCGGCGGCGATCGCCTGGGCGATGATCTGGTTGTCGAACACGAAGTCCTCGGAGTTGCGCTCGAAGGGCAGGGCGGCAAGGAGCTGCCGGCTGTAGGCGCGCAGCCCGGTGTGGTACTCGGAGAGCTTCTGGCGCAGGACGGCGTTCTCGACCAAGGTGAGGACGCGGTTGGCGACATACTTGTAGCGCGGCATGCCCTCGGCGACGGGGTTCTGCGCGAGGATCCGGGAGCCGAGGACGAAGTCGTACTGGCCGTAGGCGATCATCGCCGCCATCGCGGGCACGAGGCGCGGGGAGTACTGGTAGTCGGGGTGGACCATCACGACGATGTCGGCACCGAGGGCGAGCGCCAGGCGGTAGCACGACTTCTGGTTGCCGCCGTAGCCGCGCACCTCCTCGTGGCGGTGGACGGCGAGCCCGAGCGAGCGGGCGAGGCGAACCGTGTCGTCCGTGCTCGCGTCGTCGACGAGGACGAGCTCGTCGACGACCTCGCGGTCGATCTCGCCGACGGTGCGGGCCAGCGTGCCCCCGGCGTTGTAGGCGGGTAGCACGATGGCGACGCGGCGGCCGTTGAGCACCGGGCGATGGTAACCGCCGCCGGGGCCCGGACCCTGCGGTGCTGGCGGCGTTCGTGGCGGCGGGTCGCCGAGGCGCTCGCCCTCGTCGCCTCGCCGGGCGTCGCCTACGTCGTCCTCCGCCTGCGGGGGATGGCGCCGGTGCAGCTGCCGGACCCGAGCATGCACACGACCTTCGTCGTCGACCCCCGCGACATCTTCACCCGCTACGCCGCCGTCTTCGCCCCGACCGCCCGGATGCGGGAGGCGGCCCGGGTCGGCTTCCTCGTGCCGGCGCGCACCGCCTACCTCGCCTTCGGGGCGGTCGGGGGGTTCTTCACCCTCCGCTACCTGCTCGCCCTGGTCGCGGTCGTGCCCCTCTACCTCCTTCTTGCCCGGACCCACGGCCGCTGGGCGGGCTGGGTCGGCGTCGCCGTCGTCCTCTCGAGCCCGGTCTTCGTCACGGCCTGGGGGACGGACTACCCGGACTCGGCGGCGATCTCCTACCTCACCGGGGCGCTCTGCGCCCTCGCCCTGCCGGCGCCGCCGCGCCGCCGGCCCTTCTGGCTCGCCACAGCCGCCGGGCTTTTCACCCTCGCGGTCTGGTCCCACGGCGCCGCGGTGCCCCTCGGGGCGGCGGCCCTTCTCGCCTACGCCGTCGTGCGGGCGAGGCGCGCCCGGGACCATCTCCTCCGCGACGCCGCGACCCTCCTCGGCGCGGCGCTCCTCGTCACCGGCCTGCTCATGGTGTGCTCCGGCCTGCTCCTCGGCCAGACGAACTTCCTCACCCCGACCTGGGAGGCCGCCTTCTACCTCGCCACCCCCGCCCAGGAGGCCCTCTGGCACTCCGACAACTGGCGCTGGGTGCTCGACGACCCCTACCTCCTCGTCCCCCCGGCCGCGCTCCTCGCCTTCGCCGTCGTCTACTCCCGGCGGGGCAGGGACCTCGGGACCCCGCAGGCCTTCCTCGGCCTCGCCGCGCTCCTCGCCTTCGGGGTCGCGGCCGCGCTCCAGTTCGCCGGCCGGGTGCAGATGCTCGAGGTGCACTACTTCTCCTCGCTCCTCTGGTCCTTCGTCGCCGTGCTCCTCTCGCTCACCCTCGCCGAGCTCGCCGCCCCCTTCGTCGCCGCGGCGCGCCGCGCCGGGCGCTCCCGCGCCGCCTGGGCGGCGGCGGTGCGAGGCGCCCTGCCGGCCCTCCTCGTCGTCGGCGTCGCCCTCGCCTACGAGGCGGACCCCCACGTGCCGCAGATGCGGCTCGACTCCTGGGGCTGGGCGGTCGCCGGGATCGCCGTCGGCGCGACCCTCGTCTGGCGCCTCGGCGGACTCGTGGCGCGGCACCCGTTTTTCTCGCGCCGGGCGGGTCTGTTCCGTGACGCCGGCCTCGCCGTGGCTGTCGTCCTCGCCGGGGCGCTGCTCATCCTCACGGTGGCGCCCGTAGTGGTGGACACCCACCTCTCCGATGTGGCGCTCGACGACGTTCCGCCGGCGTACGCGCACGCGCTCGGCGGGAGCGACTCGGCCTATGTCCACAAGTACGAGGTCACCTGCGAGCTGCCGGGATTCGTCGGCCACGCCGCCTACGCCGGTGAGCAACTGCTCATGTGGTGGCCAGAGAAAGAACTCAACGCGCTGGTTGAGCCCGCCGGCATGTTCCACTCCAATTTCAACGCGGTCACCGGCCCCTTTCCCAACCTCATCCCCTCCGCCAAGGAGAACATCGAGGAGCGACGTCCCGCCGAAGTGCTCCTCATGAGCCTGACCGGCCTTGACTTCTCCCGGGCGGTGTGGTGGCTGACGCCTTTCGCGCCCGCGTCGTCAAGAAGGCGGTGCTCGCCGACGGCGCGTTTCACCTGCACGTCTGGCTCGTCGATCTCCGCCGCTACCTTCGCCCCCCGAAGGGTGATCGGCGATGAGGTTGCCGATGGCTGCCGAGGTGTCGGTTCGCCGACGCGGGCGGGAATGACTCCTCGCCGTTCGCATGAGGTTTCGCTTCAGAGCCATGGCGCCTGTCGATCCGCAGTCTCGAGAGGCCGACGTGTCGAGAACGCGTTCAGTTGCATGCGGTTGTGTGGTGGGTGAGCGGTTCGTCGACGCGCCCGATCATGCGGCGGCAACCTGCGCTCGAGCCCGCGCACGAGATTTGAAACACGCTTCCGTTGCGCGGATTCCGGCGTGAAGTGAAGAGAGAGGCTTCTCGCGATTTGAAGATGCGCGAGGCAGGAGATCACGACCGGACCAGTCTCCGCCGACATCAAGGTCGACCATCGCATCCGGGGACTTTCCGACCGAGGTCTCCTCCTCGCCGAGAGTGCGTGGCAATCCAACCGTGCCGTCCGCAACCTCCTAACGGTGCGAAACTTCCTCTGCGGGTGAGCCAGGCGACGATGGCTCCGGAGAGCTCACAGCTTCTTCACTTTCTCCTAACTTCCTTCCCTTGCGGGCTCACCTTGGAACACGATCCCGGGGCGACGATGAACTCGCGTTCTATCGTCCTATGGCCTCTGACCAGGGAATTCCTCGTTCCCCGACGTATTCCACGTCAGCCACGGGTCACCGCGCTCCGCGGCAAGGGCGGTGCCGCGTTTCTATTCGTACACAACGCCTACCGGAATACCTCGAGTCACGTGGGTCCTCAGAACCGGTTCGCCGGAACGACATTGGTCGGGCTCGCAGAGAAGCCAAGGCAGACCACGACGCCGTACTCCGACGTTGGTCTCACTCTTGCAGCAGTCGCCATCTTGAATTGCCTGGGCTCTCGCGCTACGTGGTCGAGTCGCACGCTCAGGAGACGACGAGGATTGTCTCGGTCGTTGTGCCGCCTTTCACCCTCGCCATGAGCATCTCTCTGAGCGGCTTTTCCGCGACATCCGCGAGAACCGTTCGTCCCGTTGCAGTGAGTCGGAGGAAGACGGTTGCGGTCTTGCCCTTCGAGATCTTGTAATTGGTACTCGCGAGCAATTCGGTGTTGCCCACGATCTCATTCAACCGCACCGTTCCGGAACATGTCGCAATGGTGCAGGTGAGCCTCACCGGTGCCGTAATCGGCTTCGCCGTGGAGAGGACGACCCTCGTCGAGCGAATGGCGACTTTCGGGGTCTTTACCCGCTGCCGCGCCCGGTTGAGGGTGATCGCGATCTCGACCGGTCCCTTTCCCACGAAGATCGGCGTACCGGGGGTGTTCGTCACGACGTTGATCGGCGTGACGTTGTAGCTGCCGCCATTGGCGACGTAGGCAGTCGCGCCGTCGGGGGTGATCGCGATCCCTACGGGTCCATGTCCCACGACGATGGGCGCGCCGGCAGTGTTCGTGGCGAGATTGATCGGGGTGACGTTCTCGCTGAAATCGTTCACGACGTAGGCGGTCGTGCCGTCGGGGGTGATCGCAACGCCAACCGGATAATCGCCGACGGCGATCGGCGTGCCGGGGGTGTTCGTGGCGAGGTTGATCGGGGTGACACTGGTGCTCAAACCATTGGTGACGTAGGCGGTCGCGCCATCGGGGGTGATCGCGATCGCATTCGGCTCACTTCCCACGGCGATCGGCGCTCGCGTGGTATCCGTCGCGAGATTGATCGGGGTGACGGTGCCGTCATCCTGATTCACGACGTAGGAAGTCTTACCGTTGGGGGTGATCGCGATCCCGACCGGGAAAGTTCCGACGACAATCGGCTTGCCGGTGGTGTTCTTCGCGACGTTGATCGGGGTGACAGTGTTGCTCAAAGCATTGGTGACGTAGGCGGTCTTGCCGTCGGGGGTGATCGCGATCCCCACCGGATAACCTCCGACGGCGATCGGCGCGCCGGTGGTGTTCGTCGCGAGGTTGATCGGGATGACGGTGCGGTTCAAAGCATTGGTGACGTAGGCGGTTCTGCCGTCGGGGGTGATCGCGATCCCCACCGGACGACCTCCGACGGCGATCGGCTTGCCGGCGGTGTCCGTCGCGACATTGATCGGGGTGACGGTGCCGCTGAAGCTGTTGGTGACGTAGGCGATCCAGCTGACGGGAGTCGCGGATGATGTCGCGGCGAGCACGACCTCGCTCATTCCGCCGACGATCAGGGAAACGACGAGCGCCCGAAGCCAGCGACGCCTGGCGGCACGCGCCACGGGTCAAATCCTCCTCGTGGAACGATTACGGAAACAGCAGACAGCGGTCGGTTCCGCGGCGGACTGCGCTCGCAAGCTAGCGCAGTCGACGTGTTCGATGCATCGTCAGCAACCCTGGTCTCGTCGAGAGGCGCTTATCCTCGGACGCTCCGCTGGACAGTCGGGCGGCGAGCTGCTCGCGGATCGGGCCGCCTCGGGCGCAAAGTGAAGGGTCTCATCGCGTGCAACGCCAAGGCGGAAAGGTCGGCTGGGGTTGCGTGGAGGAAGTCAAGAAGGTTGGTAGGCCGGTCCACGGCCCCAGGCTCTGTCAATGTGCGCTCGAGTGACCGGAACGTTTCACTCGAGCGTCTGTTCTTCGCTCGCACTCGCCCGGTCGAGTTGGACACCGATCGGAGGAAGGCCCAGATGGCACTCCTGACGGTGTGCAGCGACAAGGCGGGGATCCCTCATCGAAGCCGCGCTGATCGGCCAAGTCGGATTCGTCGAGCAAGCCCCTACCCTTCGGGTAGGTATCAGGCCTCGCCTTCCGCGGTCGAATGGCCCGTGGACGAAAGAACCCCCGCCTCCTCCGAGTTCTCCGGGGGAGGCGGGGGTTTCGCTTCATTTCAATGCTGCTGATGCGGTCCGATCAGGTCACCGCGATGACGACGGCCTGGCCGTAGGACAGGTAGGAGCCCTGGCCCCCGTAGACGACGACGAGGGTGTGCTTGCCGTGCCCGAGCGAGGACGAGTTCAGCGTGCAGTTGGCGACGCCGTTCGCGAGCATCGCCGAACAGAGCACCTTGCCGGCGAACTGGACGGTGACTGACCCGGCGACGGTGCCATACCCGTCGTAGAGGTGGATGCGCAGCTCGATCACCGACCCGAACTTGACGGTCCCCGCTGGGTGAACGGTGTCGATCTCGTTCGGTACCACCGTGACCACCGGCGGCACCGCCTCGGTGACGACCTGGGTAACGAAAGCCGACGAGGAGCGGAAGTACGGGTCATCGCCGTAGGTCGCCCTGACCCTGAAGCTGCCGGGGGAGGAGAAGGTGATCGTGCACTTCGCAGCCCTTTCCTTGAGGGCCTCCTTCGTGCACGCCGCCAGGGTGTGTCCGTTCACTGCGAAGCTGACCGACCCCGTCAGGGTCCCGGACCCCGACTTCTTTGCGACCGACGCCTTGTAGGTGACGCTCGCGCCGGCAACGACGCTCGGCGGAGACGACGGAGCGATGGTGACCCGTGTCGTGCCGACGCCGCGCGACGTCGTGAAGCTCAGCGCACCGCCGTAGGTCGTGCCGCCGGTGTTCGTCGCGACGATCTGGAAGTAGTAGGTCGTACTCCGCGAGAGCCCGGTGAGCACGGCCGACACCGCGATGGCCGCGGTGCCCGAGCCAGCGGAGGTAGCCGTCGTGTCGGCGCCGTAGCCGGTCGTCGTGCCGTACTCGAAGTAGTAGTTCGTCGTCGACCCGTTCGGGTTGACTGTGCCATTCAGCGTCGCGCCCGTCGCGGTGATGCTTGTCGCTGCGGTGCTGCTCACCGTCGGGGCGCCGGACGCCGTGAAGAAGCTCAGGACACCGCCGAACGATGTGCCGTAGTAGGAGTTATACGCGACGAGCTCGAAGTAGTAGGTCGTGTTCGGCGAGAGGCCGGTCACCGTCGCCGCCGCGGCGACGGACGAGTAGCTCGTGCCAGCCGTGTTTGAAGTCGTGATCGCCGTCAAGGAACTCGACGACAGGCCGTACGCGAAGTAGTAGGTCGTCGCATACCCCTCCGGATACACCGTGCCGTTCAGCGTCGCGCTCGTCGCGGTGACGTTCGTCGCTGCGGCCGTGGTTGTCCCCGTGGTCGACGCCAAGAAGCTCAACTCGCCACCGCCGTAGTTCGTGCTGCTGTACGTCACCTCGAGCTGGAAGTAATACGTTGTGCTCGCCGATAGGCCGCCGACCGCCGCCGAAACACCCGTCAACACCGACGTGCCGCTTATCGTCGCGTACGAGGGGGAGCAGGCTGCCGTGAGGGTGGGGTACGTGACCGACGTGCCGTACTCGAAGTAGCAGTTCGTTATCGCCAATCCGTTCGCGTTCACCGTGCCGTTCAGCGTCGCGGTCGTCGAGGTGGTGCCCGTCGCCGCGGAGGTGGTTACGGTCGGCGTGCTCGTCGCGGCCGCGACGATGAAGCTCTGGGCTGGCGTGGATGTTGAGGTGGTGTAGGCGTAGCCCGGGCTCGATGAGGACGAGCTATTGGGCAAGAACACGGCATCGACACTCGTGTAGGTGGTCGCGGGGAGCTGGGATGCGGTGAGCGAGCAGGAATAGCTCGAGGAGTAGCTCGAACTTTCGGTGAGCACGCTGCTGCAGAGCGAGGTCGGACCGCTGCCGTAGTAGACCGTCGCGAACCCCTGGGGATAGCCGTCGCCGCTTACGCCGGTCACGGTGCCGGTGAAGGTCTCTGAGGTCTCCGATCCGTACGTGATCGGCGAGGTGACCGTGTTGAGCGATGTTGTTGTTGTCTCCGGCGCGGGGGTGCTCACCGTGAAGGACTGTGCCGCGGACGTCGAGGTGCCGTAGGTGTAGGTCGGGTCCTCCGACCCCGTCGGGGTACCGGGCGTGAACACGGCATCGACGTTCGAATAGGTGGCCGCGGGGAGCTGGATCGCGGTGAGCGAGCAGGAGTAGCTCGCGGTGTCGCCTGAACCGCCGGTGAGCGCGCCGCTGCAGAGTGAGGTTGGAGGACCGCTGCCGTAGTAGACGGCCACTGTCCCCTCGGGGTACCCGTCGCCGCTCTGGCCCGTCACGGTGCCGGTGAAGGTCTCCGAGGTCTCCGATCCGTAGTAAATCGGGGACGTGAGGGTATTGAGCGAGGTCGTCGTCGTCTCCGCAGTAGCTCCGGCGGGCGTCACTCCCACGAAGGTGATCAACCCACCCACGAGCGCAACCGCCAGAGCGAGTCCTGGAAGAACCGCGAAGCGACGAAATGGCTTAGCCATATGATCTCCTTATCGATCGCGAGAACACCACGATCCTCGAACGCAACAACTTTACGCCGGCGGCACCTGGGCCCAACGTCAACCCTGGATGCAGCCGATCGCATCGCCAAGACGCCGGGTCCGACTAGACCCGTGCGGACGTCCGTAGAACGTAGGTCCTGCTCAGTGCGGGTCTCTCAATCCCTCTGGACCACGCTGGACCCGGGACCGAGATCAGGACGAAACGCTAGATGGTCCGACCCTCCCGCCCGAATCAGTTCGTGCCGTGGTACGAGCGCGATGGTGGCTCCTCACCGTTCAATGTCCAAGTATCACCCGCGTGAGCGAGGCACTGCCTCGCATTTCGACGGTTGGATCTGCATAGCACGGACCCGTGCCGTGGCGATCGCCTGAGACAACAAGGGCCGATCGCCTGCTGTCAATTACCGGGCAGCCCTGTTGACGGCGTGATCGTCGGCGGTTCCACCGCTCGCGTGACCTGCCCGGGGGCCCGCGGGCACGCAGAGCGTTGTTTTCCTGGCTCGCTGGCTGGTTCTCACGTCCGGCGACCCAGCATGCCCGTCACCGGCTCCGTGAGATCACGGCCGCGTCACGGTTGCTGTGGCCGGTCGGTCAGGTCGTGGGGAGCCTGAAGCGGTCCGTCCGTGACTGGTCCGGGTTCTCCAGAATCGGGGAGTCGGCCCTGATGTTCGGAAAAATCCGGTCCCTCGTGCTCGAAGATCTCGGCATCTTTGTCGGCAACCTCCACCGGCGAAGTCGCCGCTGGGGACCGCACTACGTGCTCCATGACCCCGAACGCCTCAGCCTGATCAACCGAAACGATCTTGTCGTCGCACCCAGGCCGGACTTTGCCGGGTGGGCGCTTGTTGCCGAACACCATCGATGAAGGGCGTCGGTGAACCGCGTGCGGGGGAATCCCATGCGCCCTTCGACGGCGCAATTGGCAAAGGAGCGAGCTACGACTGCCGATCTATGACGGCCCTCGGAGACCGCGAGACCTAAGCCTGGCTCGCCGAGGGCTCGTCGCCTCGTCGGCTCCCTGCCCGTCCGCCGCCGTAGGGAGGTCGTGTCCCCGGGTCAGCTCCCTTCCGGCCAGCCGGATCGGTGTTGAGCGACTCGTCACCAGCTGTTGGTCTCGAGGTCGGGCAGAGTCCTCGGAGTCCTACGAGGTCAGGCGGGCCGCCCGCCTTGCGACGGCGGAAAGCAAGTCCGCAGCCGAGGATTGGGCATACCGGGAGGTTGCCCGTGAGCGTCGGGGTGCCGTGGCAGGGGCCCGCTTTCCCAGGGTGCGCGAGGGCCAGCGGGCGATCTCGATGGCGACGGTGGCCGCGACGAGCGTGGCGGCATTCGGTGCCCGTCATCCACAGGGCGCTCCCCGCTCCGTAACTGTGACCAGGACGTTGAACTGGGAGGTGATGAGCTCATTAGCGACTGTTAGCAACCTGTTATTGAGTCGGCGCCCGCCACTTGCACCTGCTAGCGTTTCTTTCGCGAATACCACAGTGGTCTCGCCGCGTCAGGCCGAGTGTCATATTCTTGCTCTGACCAGGGGGCGGTGTTACTGTCCGTCTTGCCCCTGTGAGGTAGCGATGGACGTGTGCCGTTGCCAATTTGATGGCGGCGTTACAGGGGACTTGAAGAGATCAGGTCTCGATAGCCCATAAGGAGGGCGAGTGAAAAGGCAACTCCTTTCAGTCCGCCGATGGGGAGTGGCTGCCCTAGCGGGCATCACGATCCTGACAGCGGTAGCAATGATCGGCGAGGGCGCCGCCTCCGCAGCGACACCGTCCGTTTTTGGAAGCGGCCAGGACTCCACGGTTCCGACGAGTATCGGCACGAACGCGGCATTCACGCCGTCGCCGGTAACCCTCAACATCACTGGCGTCGTGGCGGTCGGCGACACGATCACGCTTTCGCTCGCGTGCCCGTCGTCGGGGACCGCGGCGTTCACGAACGCCGCCCCCATCCTCGCCATTACGGGTGGGGATGCCGTGATGAAATGGACAGAGGCGGCCGCTACGACCAATGGCGCCTGCGGGTCGGGGGTTAAGAACCAGCTCGTGTTCACGGACACGGTCGTGCCGACGACGAATATTTCGACCTCGGTGAACACGTTGACGATCCCCGCAGCAGGCCTGGGAAACCTGGGAATGGCTCTGAACGGCGTTCCGACGGGCAACCTCACCATCACCGGTGTGTACGTGAACGGCACCGGGTCCAGCAGCTTCACCCTGCCGACGCTGGGAGCGGTGGCGAACATTGTTGTGACACCGGCCAGCCCACTCCCCGTTGTGGCAGCTGGAACTGGCGACGCGTCCATCGGCAATCTCTCGGTGTCGCTGCCAGCCGTTGACACGGTCCCGGTGAAAACCGACTACGTCTGCCTGACGCTTACCGGCCCAGGCGCTGTTACGTTCGACATCATCGGTGGCGGACCTACGGTGACCGAGACAAACGGGGCGTCAAACGCGACCGTGGTCTCGCCTGCGGTGATCGACGCCGGCGGTGTGCAAGGTGCCGGCATGGCGTTCGAAGAGCTCGCGCTCTCGAACGAGAGCGCGCCGACGTTCGAATTGACCGGCGTGCACGTTGACGTCCCCACGGGTACGGCGACCGGTACTGAGACCGTCGAAATCGGGTACGCGACTACTGCGGCGCTATGCGGCACCGCACCCACTCTGCTCCTTACCGGTGCCACGGCGTTCGCCGTTGGTTCTGCCCCGAGCGGGCCGATCTACGGCACGACGGCTGACGCGACGACCGCGGCGGAGTTCGACACCCAGTTCGTGACCGTGACGGCTGGCGTTGCTGCGTGCACGAACGGTGGCAACGTCGTTCTCGCGACGGACATGGACCCATACGATGCCCTTTCTGCTTCGTACCTCGAGGCCCAGCTCGGCACCGGCGTTCTCATCACACCACCGTCGGCGCCCGTCGACCCGAACACGCTCGCGGCACTGAAGTATGCGGGTGTCCAGCGCGTCTACGTCGTTGGCGGCACCCTGGCGATTAGCCAGGCAGTGATCACGGCCCTGCAGGCAACCCCTGCCTACACCTGTGGCGGCCTGGCGACGACCGGGTCAAACCTCGTGGTGTACAGCGGCATTTCCGGTACGACCGCGGATGACACGGCGGTCACCATCGACAACTACATCACGACAACCGAGGGTGTCTCGGGTATCCAGGGCGCGTTCCCGGCGCTGTCTAGCGCTTACGCGAGCGAGTCCACGTACAACCAGACGACTGGGAATGAGACCACCTCGGCTCCTGTCGGTGCGCAGAAGACCGCGATCCTCGTTGGTGACGGAACGGGCGGCGACACGGTCTCGTACACGGATGCGGCTGCCGTCGCGGGTATCGCGTACGCCTACAAGCTTCCGATCATCTTGACCCCGACGGACGCGCTTGGTTCCCAAGCAGCAACGGAGCTGGCGAGCCTTGACATCACGCAGGTGCTCGTCATGGGTGGACCGCTTGCGATTGCGAACTCCGTGGTCACGTCGATCCAGGCTATGAGTGTCAATTCAACTCCGGTTGCGGTTCTCCGTATCGCCGGAACGGACGCCACGCAGACCGCAGCTGATCTGGCAATGTTCGCTGGATCGGTGCTCGGTTGGTCGGAAAGCACGGTCTTTGCTGCCACAGGCGCGTACTGGAGCGATGCTCTTGGCTCGGCGGCCCTTCAGGGTCTCAATAAGGAGTCCTTGCTCCTTACCGAGGGTCCCGCGGCTACCGCTGGGCAGTACACCGACGCCGCTCTGAAGTTGGCCGGGACTCCGGCCAGCGGTCTTGGCAGCGGTCTCACGATCGGTATCCAGGTGCTCGGTGGTCCGCTCGCAGTGACTTCGGCGGAGATCACTGAAATGCAGGCAGCACTAGCATCTGGTTAGTAGGTGAATGAGCACTAAGTAGTGATTTGCAGGAGGGGGGCGCTTAGGCGCCCCCCTCCTTCGCGCTGCGCCTCGTAGTTTCGTTGGCGAGAAAGTGATGAGTCCTTCTCGAACGTGCGCCTCTGAAGTTCAGCAGCTCGTGCCCTGGGCCTTTCGGCGCCAACGGGTCTGCCAGGGTCGAGGCAAAGCCGCCGGTTCGAACCTGCCGTAGGGCGGTCTGAGAGTGGCCGGGCGCGACGAGCTGCCCGTGAAGCTGTCGTTGCCTGGGCGATGATCTGATTATCGAACAGGAAGTCCTCGGAGTCTCGCTCGACGGGGATGGTGGAAAGTAGCTTGCCCCCAGGTACTCGGAGCTCGGTTCGGCCGGCAGGTCACGAACAGCGGGTCGGTTGAGAGAGCTGACTCGCGAATCCATGACGGATCGAACCGTTGCCGCTCTGCGGGCATGACGGCTCACAGCTGCTCGGGCGACAGCTCGCTTCGCCGTGTGCCCGGCGCGCTCGGCTCCGGTGGCGTGAGGTCCAACGTGCTCGAGTGTGTTGAAGCGGGTTATGGGCTACACGAGCGTCGCAAGTGCGCCAGGACATGTGAGGGCTCGCTGTGTGTGGCGCCTACACGTCCACGGTCACGCCGTTGGAATACGCCGAGTCGTGCAGCTCCAACCTGGTGATCCTGTCGTTCACCGGTATCTGAAAAGGCAAAATCACGTTGATCGTGGCTCCGGGATGGACCTCCGTATCGTCGTCCGCGCTGATGAGAGATTCGGTGGCGGTGGCATCGGCGCTGAACTGGTGACCGGCGGGGTCGTAGGCGTACTGATTGCCCGAGAAGTAGGTCTGGCTCGTCCCCGTGTCGTCGGTGACGGTCATCGTGACGAGGCATTCCTCGGTGGCGGGTGGAACCTGCTCACCCGCGCCCTCGACCACCGCGTCTGCTGAGGTGCCACAAGACACGCTTTTCACGACGAAGGCGAAGTCTCCGTCCTTGGCGACCTGTCCGATTCTTCTCGTGGCGCTCGGCCCACTTGGCACGGTCGCGCTCGTTCCGTGATGCGAAACATCGACAACGATGAGCGCGACCACGATCGCGCAGCCGACGAGGATGCCCAGCACTTGTAGCGAAGAGGGGCGTCGTCTGTGCGCCGAACGCGGACTTCGGCACGCGGTAGAGCGGCAAATCAGGCCGCCAGTACGGTGCGTGCGGCCCTGCGGCGAGATGCGCCTTCTCCGCCTCGAACTCGGCCTCAGTCAGCACGCCCGTATCGCGGAGCTGTGTCAACCTTGACAGCTCGTCGGCTACCGGGTTCCCCGCCATGGCGACCTCCCATGTTCGGTTGTTGAATCTTGTCCGGCGGTCGCGAAGGGTGTCAATGGACCACGCTGAACCAGGTCGTCAACGCGCGAGCGGATCATCGGATGCACGAACGCGCTAGGCACGTGGGTCGGCTGCGGGTCCGGGCCGTGCCTTGTCCGGGCAGGGAGCCGAACACGGAACTGCGAATTGCCGGTCGACCCGCAACGCGGACGAACGTTGGCGAACAAGATGATCCGAGTGACCTGGCACATACGAACGCCCCCGCGCGCGCCTGAACAGTCTGTCGCATGCTGGCGTTGAGAGGTTCATGGGTTCGAATCCCGTCGCCTCCACCGAATAACCGCAGGTAAGAATGCATAAAGTGGTGGTGACTGACCGGCT
>CAWDKZ010000020.1:0-402096 GCA_963803025.1 uncultured Acidimicrobiaceae bacterium | reverse complement strand
GCCTGGAACCACCGCGTGGATAGCCCGTGACAAGCGGACTATCCGCGAAAAGGTGCCTCGATCAGGGAAACTGGGAGTCACCAAACACCCCAGTCCCTCGACCAGAAAGGCACCTTTTCGATGTCATCCTCGCACAGTCCGTCGTGTCTGTCCGTGATGTTCGACGACGACCACGCGGTCGCTGATGCCGGCCTCGCGCTCGTCGGCGTGCTGAGCGCGCGTCTCGGTCTGGAAGCGCTCGCCGAGGAGCTCGTCGACATCGCCCCGTTCCCGGGGCGCCGGGTCGCGACGCTCGTGCACGCCATGGTCGCCGGGGCGGACTGCATCGATGACGCCGACGTGCTGCGTGCCGGGGCGACCGGTGCGGTCCTTCCCCACAAGGTGATGGCACCCTCCACCCTCGGGACCTTCCTGCGGTGCTTCGACTTCGGCCACATCCGTCAGCTCGACCAGCTCGCCGAGGCGATGCTCACACGGGCGTGGTCGGCGGGCGCGGGACCCGGCGCCGGGCCGATGACGGTCGACGTGGACTCGACGATCTGCCCGGTGCACGGCGACGAGAAGCAGGGCGCCGCCTTCGGCTACACCCACGTCCTCGGCTACCACCCGCTGCTCGCGACGAGAGCCGACACGGGCGAGGTCCTCCACGTCCGGTTCCGCAAGGGCTCGGCGGGATCGGGACGGGGTGCGGAGCGCTTCGTCCGAGAGCTCGTCGGACGGTGCCGGCGCGCCGGGGCGGCCGGCCCGCTCACCCTGCGCGCCGACTCGGGCTTCTACTCCCGTCACGTCGTCAAGGCCTGCCGGGACCATGACGTTCGCTACTCGATCACCGCGCCGCAGAATCCAGGAGTGCAGCGGGCGATCGTGGGAATCGACGAGGAGTCCTGGATCCCGATCGACTACACCGAGGGTGGCGAGGCCTGGGTCGCCGAGACCACCTACGGGGACGGGCACCGCCTCGTCGTGCGACGGACGCGCCTCGCCGATCCCCAGCCCGCGCTCTTCCCCGTCTTCCGCTACCACGCCTTCATCACCGACCGGGGCGGCAACGTGGTCGCCCTCGACGCCGACCACCGACGCCACGCGGTGATCGAGCTCGCGTTCCGGGACCTCAAAGAGGGGTCGGGGCTCGCGCACTGCCCCTCGGGGCGCTTCGGCGCCAACGGTGCCTGGGCCGTGCTCTCGACGATCGCCCACAACCTGCTCCGCTGGGTCGCGGCCCTCGGTCTTCAGATCCGCGGGCCGATCGTCGCGAAGACGGTCCGGCGCCGGTTCCTCGCGCTACCCGGCAGGATCACCCATCGCGCCCGGCACCGTCAGCTTCATCTTCCGGCGAACTGGCCGTGGGCGGAGCAGTGGACTGCCTGCTTCACGTGGCTCTACGTGTTACGGGCCTGAGCCAGAGCCCACGAGATCGCCTGCGGCCCGCCCCGACGGTCTCCAGCACCAGAGCGACGGCAACGATCTGGATCAACACGCGCCGGCAGCCGGCCGCGGCGCTCGGCAAACCACCATGCCGCCAGAAATCGGCAACAGAGTACCGCCGACCGCGCGACCCGGCGTCAGACGGTGGATCTTAGACGGTGCCACAGGCGGGGGGGTACGAATTGAGGAAATCGTGGTCGAAGAGCGTCACCACGCCGAGGGGGATCTTTATCCCGAAGAACCCGGCCCTGGCGCCGGCGGTCACCTCGACCTTTAGGTCGCGGGCGTCGCAGCCCCCGGTTTCGGGCATGGCACCCGCCGGGCCCTGGCCGCCCACCTTGATGGCCGTATCGGCGACCACCTTGACGAAACCGCCGATCGACATCCCCTCTTTCCAGCCGAGGCCCACCTCGATTTCAGGGATATCGGCGCCCAGGACCACGGTAATCGGGCCGTTGAGGACGGCCGTCGCCGCGTCCAGGACGGCCTTGCCGAGGCCCTGGATGCTGCCAAGGGCGCTCAAGCTGCCGAGGCCCGACAGGGAGAATCCGCTACTGCCGTCGTAACTGACCGTGTAGGTCCCCCCGATCTGCTGGCCCACCAGCGAGAAGCCCACTGCTATGTAGAAGACCACCCCGATCCCCACGAAGAATGGGACGCCGTCGACGATGACCGGCACGTCCACCTCGAAGGGGAGCTTGAGCAATTTGCCACCGAAGCTCCCTAGGCCGAGGCCGCTCGTCGCTTTCAGCTCATAGGACAGGGTGAACTGGCCATGGAGGGCGTTCGCCTCGATGCTGGCATGGAAGAGGCTGCCCTTCTTCACCTCGATCGAGCCAGCGGAGCCGAAGTCCTGCAGGTAGCCCTTCAGGCTGGCCGAGAGATTGACCGGTCCCGACTTCGTGAGGCTGATGCCCATCGCAACCGTGTTACCGACCCGGCTGAAGTTGGCCCTGTAGCTTGCGCCGGATATCGAGCCGCTGAAGCTCACCCCACTCCAGATGTTGGGGTGGGGCCCGCCGAGGGCCGGGACCGCTGCCCTGCCTGTCCCCGGCGTCCAGAGCGCCAGCTCGGGTGCGCCGGGCCCCTGGATGGAGGTGGCGTCCGCGAAGTCGACGGGCTGGTCCCACGAGAGCGTGCCGTTTTGGACCATGTCGGTGATCCCGGCAGGGCTGGTCACAACGACGAACACCCGGCCTTGCTCGCTTGCGCTGGTGACGACCCTCACCGTCAAGCCCTGCAGGAACATCACGCTGCCCGCCTTGAGCTTGGCTAGCGGCCCCTCCGCTTTGGAGAACGTGTACGTCGAGCCGTCGGGCGAAACCGAGCGCAGAGTGGCCGCCACGACGCTGGCCGGCACCACGACTGTCTCAGGCGTGTACTGGATGCTCGCGCTGGCGGACTCGCCAGGCCCGGTTGGGGTGGTTGTGGTCGTGCTAGCCGGGACGCTCGTGGACGAGCTCGTCTCGGGAGGTGCGGTCGAAAAGACAAGCGAGAGGTTGTCGGCCAGCCCGTCGTTGTCATTGCCGCTAGAGCGTTGCAGGAGCAACTCCACGGAGACCTCCTGGGTACCCGCCGGTACCAGTCCCGAGGTCTGGCGGAACAGGAGCTCCGAGTTGCCTCCGCGCTGGGCCTCGGTGACTGGGCCGATCTGCGCCTTGGAAAGAGCCTTGCCACTTGCATCGAGAAAAGTCGCGGTCAATGCCGCGTCGTCGCCCTGGTTGCTGAAGCCGCCCAGCCAGCCGGACAAGACGAAGCCAACCTTGCCTGACGGTAGCGCTCCAGTAGGGATTTCTATTGCTTGCGTACCCGTCGACTTGGCAGCTCCAGGTCCGCCATAGAAGTAGTTCTTCCCACGGTTCGCAGGGCCGGGCGTCGTGGCCGAAATGTCGCCACCCGACCAGGCGTATTGAGCCGCCGTGAAACCCCCCGTCCCTTTCCAGTCGGGTACGGGGACCACCGAATCGCTGGCGGTCCCGGGGCCTGCCTCGGCCCCTGGGTTCAAGATCAGGTTGTGCCCGCAGGCAGGACAGTTGGTCGCCCGCGGGAACCGGACTGCCTGAGCGGTAGCGGTTGACAGTGAGACCGCCGACATTGCCAGCAGAACGCCAGCTGCAACGACACTGCGGGTGACATGACGCAGGGTGACGCCTGAGCGATCGGACCCACCGACAGCACGGGACCTGCCAACCAAGGATGCGCCTACCACCGGTGCGTTGCCGCTCCTCGAAACGGCAGGGCACGCTCGAGGGAGATGTTCGATGTTTCTCATCGCCAGCTGCTCCTTCTAGTTCGGCACTCGTCGTATTCTCGCAGGCGAGGGCGCTCCTCGTCCCGAATGTCCGCCCGGAGGATCACGTCCCGTCGAGGGGCGTTCCGCGAGGTTCGTCGGCGGTCACGGCAGGCCGTTGACCAGGGATGACAGCTCCCTGTCGTTCGCCTTCGGTCACGGGCGGTCGTTCCCGTTGCTGACGGATTTGCTGACACGCAGCGCCCCGACCGGCGCACCACGCCTCGCGGGTTGCCGTGGCGAGCACCACGACGACTTCTGCGAAGTTGCCGTCGATTAGTAGCTTTGACGACGAGGGGTACGGAAAGCGGTGCGGCAACTACTCGCCCTCCGCGGTTGAGGTCCAATACTGGTGCGCCGCGGAGTACTTGTGCGCTCCTACGGCGGCGCGCTGCGCCCAACTCGCAAGGCGCGGGGTGCGCGCACCGACATAGCACCCATTTCATAACGCCCAGCTACGGTGAGCTGGTCGAGGCCCAGGGCGGTTACCAGTAGGAGGCGAGAATCGTCTTGGCCAAGGCCTCCATTTGTGCGAGCTTGAATCCGTAGGCCGAGATGATGCACCCGAGCGTCCCCTTCTGAACAGCAAACTCGACAGAAGCGTTCGAGTACGCCGCGACCCCCGTACCCACACCAGTTATGGGTTTGACACCCAGGGTCTTCTCCATTGAGAGGAAAGCGGCTCGGGTCTGATTGTCCCATGAGAGCGTCGTCTTACCCTTGGCACTCGTGTACTGGCACTCCAGAGCCAGCCCGGCAGCATGGGAGACGACGGTAGGTCCAGTGACGTGCAGCCCAAGCGCTTTGCCTACCGGGGCGGCAGGTGGGCACTTTGTTGGGAACGCCGAAGAAGCAGATAAGACGCCAGTCATAGTGGGCTTCGCCGCAAACTTCGCCGTCGTGCTTGCTGCCGCCGCGGCCGCCGTCGTGCAGAGGGTCAGGCCCAAGGCGATGAGCGTGATGATGGTCTTCTTCATGTCTTTCTTCCTTCGGTCCAACAAAAGCCCAGAGTCGAGGCATCGCCAAGCAGCAACGACGCCCGCGAAGGAACGGCTCGCTGGGTCACGTGACCTTTAGTGTATGTCGCTGAGAGCCGTTCAGGCAGGTTCATTGGCGGTCACTTGAGGCTATTGACCAGGAACAACAGTTCGGCGTCGTTCGGCGTCGTTCGGCTTCGGTCACGGGCGCTCGTTCCCGTTGCTGACGGATTCGCCAACGCGGACCGTGCGGGTGACTCCCGCCGCACGAGGGGCGGAGGAAAGCGGGTGTCACCCGGACTGCTCCCGTCAGATGGCTGCCCGAGTTCCCGTCGGCAGCGGGTTGCCCCTGCCCGGAATCCGGCTCGCCATCCGGCCGTCGCACCCGAGTCGCGTCCAAGGCGATGGCGGCAGAACACAGAAGCAAGCTCGCCCCTGCGGAGACCCGTGCCGCAGCAAGCTGCCATGGCCTCGCGCTCCTGCCATGGCAGGGCTTCGCCCGCAAGATGCGCGCTCAGAAAAGACATGTTCCCTTGTGTGGTAGAAGGGAAAGGCAGTAAGCCCAACGGATGGAGGCTCGAGGAGCGGCCGGTGAGTGAGGAGCGGGGAACGAGCTTTGGCGGTGCGCTCGCACGATCATGGCGCCGGTGGACGGTCGCGACGGTCGCCCTGGTCGTCGTGAGCGTGTCGACTGGAACCGCGGTAGCTGCTTCAGCCGCGTCTTCCAAGAACGCGATTACGAACGGGAACTTTTCCGCCGGACTCCGTGGGTGGTCCCCCGAAGTCGTCGCCACTGGCGAGTTCTCGGGTTACCCGAAGATTGCAGTGGCGACACCCAACAGCCCCGGATGGTCCTGGATGCACCAATGCGATCGATTCCAGGGCACGAAGCCGTTCCTCTCGATCGATGTGCCTGGAGGTGCGGCCGGTTACGTGCAGCAGCAGCTCTCGGTGCCCAGCAAGCCCGGTCGCCTCACGTTTCGTACGTGGGGCAACCTCGATCCGGTGCAGGTGACGATCAGCATCGTCACGGTTCGCGACGACGTCGTCCACAAGGTGTTGTCCTATTCGCCGCCAACCTTGCAGAGCACGCCTGCGAGCTGCTCCGGTCGCAGGCCGGCCACCAAGACGGTCTCGGTGTCGGCGTTCGCGGGCCAGAACATCGCTTTGCGGGTTGAGGCAACATCCAGCGGAGAAAACGGCACGATCGCGGACTTCGACAACTTCACGCTGTGAGGGTTGGTGCACAAGCTCCACTCGTAATCGTCCCGCGCGTCGGCACCCACCCAACGTGAGCGGCCGCCCAGCGGTGACGCCCCGGATCGCGGCGACATGGGCGAGCGCCGCGACTGAGGTGACCCGCGGGTTGTCGGTGGGCCGTAGAGGACTTGAACCTCTGACCTCTTGCGTGTCATGCAAGCGCGCTACCGGACTGCGCCAACGGCCCAGGAAGTGCGCACGTTACCACCGCGCGGTCCCGACAGGGGACCGTGAGGTCGTGGGACGCCGCGGAGCCTGTCAGTAGGATCTCGCCCGTGCAGACCCTCCCCGGAGAGCCTCCCGCGGGAGCCAACGGAGCGGTGCCACGCGGTGCGAAGAGCCGCAACGCACGACCGGGTCCGCGCCTGCGGCGGTTCCTCGAACCGTCATCGATCGCGACATTCGTCGTCGTTGCCGGCGTCACGTCCTTCGTCATCGCCCAGCTGCAACCGGGGTTGATCTTCGGGCCGAACATGGACGTCGGGGGTGACACCGCGGCGCACGTCGTCGCCGTCAACTACTTCATCCACCACCTCCTGGCACACGGCGAGCTGTCGGGCTGGGATCCGGAGTGGTTCGGCGGCTTCCCTCTCTACGTCTTCTACTTCCCGCTCCCGGCGGTCTTCGTCGCCGCTGTGTCCCAGGTCACGTCCTTTGCCGTCGCCTTCAAGGTCGTTACCGTTCTCGGCACCGTGTTCTTGCCCCTCGCGGCGTACGCGTTCGGTCGGCTCGCAGGCTTTGTCCGTCCGATTCCCGCCCTCATGTGCGCCGCGACAGTGCCGTTCCTGTTCAACTTCGCGCCGTCGAACACAGCCGTCTACTACCCCTGGAACATCGACGGCGGCACGATCGCTTCCACCCTCGCTGGAGAGTTCTCGTTCAGCCTCGCCCTAACCTTCGCCCTCGCATTCCTCGGAGTCTTCGTCTACGCCTTGCGAACCGGGCGCTACCGCTGGCTTGCCGCGCTGCTGTTCGCGGTGACGCTCTTGTGCCACGTCATCCCCGGCCTGTTCGCCGGTGGCGCGGCCGCCATCATCACCGCGGCGCGCTGGGAGCGGCGCGGCGTTACGACCCTCGTCGTCGTCGGCGTCCTCGGTGGCCTCGTCGCCGCCTTCTGGCTCCTGCCGTTTGCCGCCTACCTCTCGTACTCGTCGTCCATGGGCTTCGGCCGGGTCGGCGACGTCTACGCACAGCTCTTCCCGGCGAACGGTGAACAAGCGGTGCAGTGGATCGCGGCGGTCGGGCTCGTCGTCGCGATCTGGCGACGCAACCGGATCGCGCTCGCGCTCGGCGCGGTGGCAGGGGCGACCGTCGCCGCTTTCTGCTGGCTTCCCTCCGGCCTCGTCTACAACGGCCGGTGGCTCCCTTTCTGGTACCTCGCGACGGCCCTGCTCGCGGCCTACGCCGTCGGTGAGCTCGGCCGCACCGCCTTCGCGACCTTCGGTCGTGCATGGCTCAATCCGATGATCACCGGAGTTCTCGGCGCGGTCGTCTCCGTCGTGCTCATCGCCGCGTGGCTGGGTGTTCTCCCCTTCTACGCGCCCCCAGCAGGTCAGCAGAACCCCGTCGACAGTTGGGCCCAGTGGAACTACTCCGGCTACCAGGCCAAGCCCGGCTGGCCCGAGTTCGAGCGCGTCGTCGCGATGCTCGAGCACGCCGCGGCGGTTCACGGCTGCGGCAGACTCGACTACGAGTACTCCCCCAACACCACGAACGCCTTCGGGTCGACGCTCGTGCCGATGTCCTTCCCGCTCTGGACCAACGGCTGCATCGACAGCGCCGAAGGTCTCTACTACGAATCGTCGACGTCGAACCACTTCCACTTCCTCGACCAGGCAGAGCTCTCGCTCCAGGCCTCGAACCCCGTCGTCGGGCTCCCCTACCGCACGCTCGACGTCGCGGACGGGATCCGGCACCTCCAGCTGACCGGCGTCAAGTACTTCCTCGCCAACTCGCCCACCGTCGAAGCAGACGCGGCGGCGGACGCTGCCCTCGTCGAAGTCGGCTCGACGCCGGAAACAGCGAGCGTCGTCGACGGGTCGACGACCTCGACGTCGCCGCCGTCCAAGCCGCGCTGGGTCCTCTATCTCATTCGCGACTCGACGCTCGTCGTGCCGCTCCACTACGAACCGGTCGTGGAGAACGGTCTCACGAAGACGCAATGGCAGTCGACGACGGCCATCGCCTGGTACGAGAACCCGCGCTACTGGTCCGTGCCCATCGTCGGCGGGGGACCCGCCAGCTGGCCGCACGCCAAGCCGGGGATGCTCCTCCTCCCTGCGGCGTCACGGCGCGTCCCGTCGACGACCGTCTCGCACATCCGCTACACCGACTCGACGGTCTCCTTCCAGGTCGGCCGTCTCGGCGTGCCACTCCTCGTGAAGGTCCCCTACTTCCCGAACTGGACGGCGGCCGGCGCCTCCGGACCCTACGAGGCGACACCGAACCTCATGGTCGTCGTGCCGGACGCGCACCACGTCGTGCTCCGCTACGCGACGACGGCGGTCGACTGGGCTGGCTGGACCGCTTCCGGCATCGGCCTCGTCGGTCTGGTCGGTCTCGGGGTCGTCGGGCGGTCCCCTGGCTCGGGACCCGACCCGTCGGCGCCGGCGGAGGGCGCGGACCCGGCGATTGGCGGTCCGACCTCCGACGAGAGACAACCCGAGGGGGCATCCTTCGAGTTGTGGGACGCCGGACGGGAAGCACCGTGAGCGGCGCCGCCGACGGCGTGTCGGGAGAACGAACCCGCGACCTCGAGCCACCGCCCGAGATCTCCGTCGTCCTGCCGGCCCACAACGAGGTCATGCTCCTCGGCTCGGCGATCACGAACCTCGTCTCGGGACTCGATCGGCGCGGGCGTTCCTTCGAGATCGTCGTCGTCGAGAACGGATCGACCGACGGGACCCTGCGCCTCGCCCGTCTCCTCGCCGCGCAGCTGCCCCAGGTGCGCGTCCTGTCGCTCCCGGCCCCCGATTACGGGGCGGCGCTCGCCGCCGGTTTCCAGGAGGCGCTCGGTGCGCTCATCGTCAGCTTCGACGTCGACTACTACGACCTGTCGTTTTTCGACTCGGCACTCCGCCTCCTGGACTCAGGGGAGGCGGACGTGGTACTCGCCTCGAAACGAGCCGCCGGGTCCGAGGACCGCCGGCCGCTTGCGCGGCGCGTCCTCACCGCGGGCTTCACCTTCGCGCTCCATCGGGTCCTCGGCCTCGAGCCGAGCGATGCCCACGGGATGAAGGCGATGAACGCCTCCGCGGTCGTGCCCCTGGTCGAGCGGACGGTGCTACGCGGCAGCCTTTTCGATGTCGAACTCGTCCTCCGGGCGGGCCGGGCCGGTCTCGCGGTGCGGGAGCTGCCGGCGGTTGTACACGAACTGAGACCAGCACGCACGCCGGTTGCCCGGCGCACGATCGAGTCGGCGGTCGGCCTCGTCCGCCTGCGGCTCGTCGTCGGCGCGCCCGACGCGGCCACCTCGTCTCGATCGAGGCGCCGCCGTCCCTTCACCCGCTCGGGACAGGGTCGTCCGCGGCGCCACGGCTGGCGCTCCGACGCGCCACTTGGGCGCTAGGCACCTCCGAGAAGCTCCACGATCCTGCGGACCTCGGTCCGGGCCGTGACGAGCTGAGAACTCGCCGCGGTGATCGCCGCCTCGGCGGTCGCGAAGACCTGCGGGGCGGACGAGTCGTCCTGCGGCGTGAGCGCGAGCAACGCCGCCGAGGAACCTCCCAGCGAGGTCTCAACCGCACTCAGCTGCCCGACGAGCCTCTCGTAGATCTGCAGCGCCGCAGCCCCACGTCCGGTGCGCTGCTCGGTGGTGATCGCGGTCTGGATCGAGGGTTCCAGCGCCGTCAGCGTCGCCACCTTGGCGAGCGCACGATCGTTCAGGACGACGCCGCGCACCTGCGGCGTGAGCAGCGAGAAAACGCGGTAGTCGAGGACCATCGCGTCCGCGGTCGCCTGCAGCTGGGCGATCGTCGTCTCGCTCGCGAGGGCCGTGGAAAGGCCCGCGAGACCCGCTTGGTCTGCGCTGATGATCGTGTCGAGCGCAGCACGGTCCTGGACGGTGAGATCGTGCGCCGCCGCGACGGCAAGGGTCTCGGCGGCGAGCGCATTCAGGCGCCCCGAAAGGGCCCTGGCCAGCCAGGCGTGCACTCGCGCGACGCCCACACCCGCCGGGATGACGGGCGCCGAGTTGTCCGCGCTCGGATTGGGAAGAACCCCCGGCGCCCCCGCGACCGCCCCCGAGACGCCGGCCGCACCCGCGGTGAGCGCGAGCGCGAGGAGCACGCCGCCCAGCGCCCGGCAGGTCCGCTCCACGTCGATTCGCCTCTCGGTCCGTGGTCCCTTCGCCCGCGACCGGACAAGCCGCGTCGAACACTCCGCGCCTATGGTCTCCCCATTGTGTAAGACATCAGCGCGCGAATTGTGAGCAAAGTGTGATACCTGTCTCCATCGCGCGCCCTCAGTCCCCGACGACTCTCGAGTCCCGAAGAGAAACCACCTTCGAACTGCGCCTTCGCACATTCTCGCCGCGCCGTCCGACGCGCATCGGGCCGGAAGATCGTCCACCTACACTCGGAGCGTGACGATCGCGGTGAGCTCGCCGCCGAACACCGGCCGCGCGGGACCCCGCAGCGCGCGGGACGCCCCCCTCGTCGCTGACGCGAGCCGCTTCGCGGTCGTCGATGTCGAAACGACCGGACTCGACCCGGCCACGACACGCGTTCTCGAGTGCGCGATCGTCGAACTCGCGGCCGACGGTCACCTGCTCGGGGAGTGGACGAGCCTCGTGTCCGTGCCGGGTGAGGGCGAGCTCGGCGCAAGCTGGCTGCACGGCATCACCCGGTCGATGCTCGTCGCCGCCCCCCCGTTCCGGGAGCTCGCCGGGGAGCTCGCGGCGCACCTCGCCGGGCACGTCGTCGTCGGTCACGTCCTCGATTTCGACCTCGCCTACCTCGCCGCGGAGTACGCGAGGTGCGGGCTCGAGCTGCCGCACCTTCGTCGCGCCGGCATCTGCACCCGCGACCTCGCACGGGCGAACCTGCCGCCCGGCCCGCGATCGCTCGTCGCCTGCTGCAGGGCGCTCGGCGTGCGATGCCCTGCTGCGCACACCGCACTCGGTGACGCCCGAGCCGCCGCCGCGATCTTCCAGGCGTTCCTCCGCCTGGGGGTCGTTCCCGACCTAACCGGCGCGAGCGCACGCGCCGCGGCTCTCACCTGGCCCGCGTTCGCCTCTCCCTCGAACTGTTCCAGCCGAGCGGTGCCGCGACCGGCCCGCCACGGGGGCTGAAGCGACCAACCGTGCCATCGTCATCCGTTCGCGCGCGACAAGCGCTCCGAGGCGGCGACGACCACGCCAACTCCAGGTTGCCTCGTCCGGCGCGTGGCTGCGAGAAGGTCTGATCCTGCTCGGCTAGAAAGCCACGGCGGCGGCAGAGGGGAACCAGTAGCCGGGATCCCCGTCGAACCGACGGCGCTTCATCCCGGAGTAGAGACGCACGCAGGCCTGGGCCACATCGGGGTCGAACTGCGCGTCACACTGTCCGCCGATCTCGGCGAGGGCGTCGGCGACGCTCGCGGCCGGGCGGTAGGGACGAGGCGAGGTCATCGCCTCGAGGACGTCGGCCACCATGACGACCCGGGCCCCGAGACCGATCTCGTCGCCTCTGATGCCGAACGGGTACCCGCTGCCGTCGAGACGCTCGTGGTGCTGCAGGATCGTCCTCGCCACCGGCCACGGGAAGTTGATCCCGGCAATGGTGTCGACGCCAGCCTGGGGATGGGCCTTGATCAGCTCGAACTCCGCGGCACTCAGCTTGGCCGGCTTCGAGAGGATCTGCGCGGGCACAACGATCTTGCCGATGTCGTGGATCATCGCCGCGACCTCGATGCCCTTCGTCGTGTCGGCGTCGAGATCCAGCTCGTGGGCGATCGCGACAGCGATCTTCGCGACGCCACGCTGGTGGCCCGCCGTGCAGGGGTCGAACTCGGTGCTGGCCGCCACCGCGCCCACGGCCGCCTCGAGGGTGGCCGCCAGCTGCTCGAGGTTCTCCTGATTCCGCGTTCGCTCCTGGAGCGTCCTGATCCCGTATTCGACCTCGCTCGCAAACTCCCGGAGGAGCTTCACCGTGTCCGGGTCGAAGGCGAGCGCGCGCTTGGCGAAGATCCCGAGGGCGCCTGACACCGAGTCCTCGACGATCAGCGGCAGCGCGATCGCCGAGCACATCCCGTGGTCGACGGCGACCTTGCACCACGGATCCGATTCGGCGAGTGCCGCGACGTCGTTGACAAGCTGGACCTCCCGGGACCGGAGGGCCTCGATCACGGGCCCGATTCCCGCGACAAGACCCGCCGACGTGGCGTGGATGGCGTCGAAGTAGTCGCGGCTCACGTCCCTGTGGTAGGCGAGCGAAACCACCTCGGCGGGGTCCTCCGGCGCCGGAACGGCAACCCACGCGAACTCGTAGCCACCCTCCTCGACGAGGACCCGGCAGATGTCGTCGAACAGCCCGGTCTCGTCCCGCGCGTGCACGAGGGTCTCACTGGCGGCGACGAAGGTGCGCAACGACCGGGTCGCCTTGCTGAGCGCCTGTTCCACCAGCGTCTGGTCGGTGATGAAACGGCTGTTGACGACAAGAACGTCGCGGAACCTCACCACCGAGATGTCGAGCGCGCCGCCGAAACCGACCTCCGCGGACGACGGAATCTCGAAGTGCGCGGGCTCGCCGGTGGCGAGCACACGGGAGTAGCAATCCAACACCCCGAATTCCCGATGCGACGGGAAGAGCTCGAGCTCGCCGTGACCGAGGAACTCCTCACAGCGGCGGCCGCAGAGGCGGCGACCCGCCGCGTTCGCGAAGCGATACTCGAAGTCCACGACCGCGCCCGAGGCGTCGTGGCGTGCGGCCATGATGAAGACCGGATCGAGAAGCGTGTCGAGAACGGAGCGGAGCACGGTATCGCCGTCACCGACGTTCCTCGTGCTCCCACCGCGTCAAGTCATGATCAAGCCGCCCGGTCGTCCGGGGGCCAAGGCGGCGGCCCTACGCCGCCGCGAGATGTCGGAGTGGCGACGGTGGCCGCCGCGCCTGACCGGCCGGGCCAATTCATGCGGCTCGCCGGCGCGACGGCCGCCATCGCCGTCCAGCCGTCGTCGAGACGGACTCGCCGGGGGGCGCGTCGAGAGCCTCCCCGGTTCTCTCGTCCGATCGCAACGGCCATCGCTGCCGTCATCTTCCCCTCACGAACCCCGATCTCCTCAGGAGCCCTGCGTCCGGCGACATCGTCTCCAGCGCCCCTGTACCCCTCGTGCCAGGCGAGTTCCCGGGAGCCCGTCGCGGGCCGGGACTGCCGGCGCGCCTCGTAGACGGCGGCTGCCACGCAGTCGCGCACCCGCGTCTGTCCGGTTGGGCCAGAACGCGGCGCACTTGACGCAAACTCGGCAGCCGGTGCCACCCTGGACTGCCACTCTCCGTGTTCCTGAGTCGCGACCCGCCTTCTCACGAGACCATCATCTGCCCTGGACCGGTGGGGTTACAGACACGAATAGCACGGTTTCAGATGACCTATACGCGTAGAACGTGGGCAAGATGCGCCGCCCCGATCACCGCGCTCAGTGCTGAGCGCGACGACGCCCCAGCCAGCAGGACTCGATTGGAGCGGCCGGCACCGGCTCCTCCGCGTGACCGAGGGCGTCGCGCCCTCGGGGCGGCGGGCCGCGCCGGACGGCAGGTCAGGCCGACTTCTGCCGCTGGCGGAGCATGCGACGGCGTTCGCGCTCGGTGAGGCCCCCCCAGACACCTTCGCGCTCGCGGTGCACGATGGCGTGCTCGAGGCACATTTGGCGCACGGGGCAGCGCGCGCAGACGGCCTTCGCATCCTCGGCCTCTTCGTCCGAGAGCGGGTGGAAGACCTCGGGGTCGAGCCCTCGACACGCCGCTCGCTGGCGCCACGTGACTTTCATCAACCGATCACTTTCTCGCGTTCCGGCGTTGCCAGATCCTCGTGCTGCCGTGCTCGACGCATTCATCACGACACGTTCGAGCGAGAGGGGCCGGCGCGGGCCTGCATGCCAGAGGTGCCGAGAGGCGCGCGTCACGAACCGCAGCGCAGACGGACAAGTATTCTGCCTCCACCGGCACCCGCTGTAAAGGGCGCCCTCGCCGTCGATCGCGCCACGAGACGCCTCCCCCGCGCTGTGCCACACTGTTCGGCCGTGGACAGGACCGTCGGGTTGTGAGCGTCCTCGTCATCGACGTCGGTTCGAGTTCGGTGCGGACCGCCCTCGTCCGGCCCGACGGTGCGGTCGAGCATCCGCACCGGCGACACGTGCCGGACCTGCGCCCCTCGCCCGGCGTGGCGGAGTTCGACCCGGCCGTCCTGGCGCAGGCCGCGATCGCCGTCGCCACCGCCTCGCTCGAAGCCGGCGGGCCGGTCCGGGCCGTCGGGATCACGGCGCAGCGCGCCTCCACGATCGTCTGGGACCGATCGAGCGGTCAACCCGTCGCCCCAGGCATCTCCTGGCAGGACCTGCGCACAGCCGGCCGGTGCCTCGCCCTGTCGGCGCGGGGTTTCCGGCTCTCCCCGAACCAGTCGGCGACGAAGCTCGCCTACCTGCTCGACCTCTGGGATGGCGACCGGTCACGCGACCTGTGCTTCGGCACCGTGGAGAGCTATCTCACGTGGACGCTCTCGCGCGGATCCGCCCACGTCACCGACGCCTCGAATGCCGGCGTCACCGGTCTCATCCTCGACGACGCCTCCGACTGGGACGATCGCGTCCTCGAGGAACTCCGCCTCACGCGCGCGATGCTCCCCCGGATCGTCGACTCGACCGGTGTCGTCGCCACCGCGTCGGCCCTCCCCGGCGAGCCACTGATCGCCGGGCTTGTCGGCGACCAACAGTCCTCCCTGATCGGACAGGCCTGTCTGAAGCCCGGGGAAGCCAAGGCCACCTTCGGCACGGGTGGGATGCTCGACTGCGTCACCCCGGCCCGCCCTGCATTCAGCTCCCGGGGTGATCGCGGCACGTTCCCCATCATCGCCTGGCGCGAAGCGGGACAGGTCACCTGGGGGATCGAGGCGATCATGCTCTCGGCGGGGTCGTGCATCGAGTGGCTGCGCGCCGGACTCGGCCTGATCGGCGACGCGGCGGAGTCCGACGAGGTCGCGGGGTCGGTCCCCGACGCGGGTGGCGTGATCTTCGTCCCGGCCCTCGGCGGCCTCGGGACGCCGGCCTGGGATTTCGGGGCGCGCGGCACCTTCGTCGGCCTCGCCGCCTCGACGTCTCGGGCCGAACTCGTCCGGGCTGTCCTCGAAGGCATCGCCCACCGCAGCGCCGACCTGCTCGAAGCGGCGGAGGCCGACGGCGAGGTCAACATCGCAATGCTGCGCGTCGACGGTGGGATGACGGCGAACGCGACGTTCCTCCAGCTGCTCGCGGACGCGCTGCAGCGACCGATCGCTCCTGCGCTCGTGCGGGACGCCACGACGCTCGGCGCGGCCTATCTCGCCGGCACCGCGACGGGGATCTGGGGCTCCCTCGCGGAGGCGGCCTCGACGGCGCAGCACGGGCCCGTCGTCGAGCCGGCGCGTCGTCTCGACCGAGAGCGCTGGCTCGACGCGCGAGCGCGCTCGCTCCGCACCGTGCCGGCGATGTCGGCGATCTCCTTCTGAACCCACCGCTCAGGACATCGCCGTGGCGAGCGCCTCCTCGAGCGTCGCGCGCCGGTCGAGCAACGCCCGGAAACTCATGAGTTGGCGCGGACTGTTGAACCCGATGGCGGCCGACAGCTGCCCGTCGCGCCCGTAGCAGGCGACGAAGCGCCGTTCGGCGATCGATCCCGCGACGACGTGCACTTCGTCGCTCGGCTCCGGGAGGCCGATCGACTGGATCTTCACGTCGAACTGGTCGGACCAGAAGTACGGCACTGACGCGAAGGCCGCCGCGCCTGGCCCGGCGAGCAGGCTCGACGCGGCGTGCGCGCCCTGTTCCGCGGCGTTCGTCCGGTGTTCCAGCCGCACGGTCCCCGCGCGCAGCGGGTGCGGCCAGCGGGCGATATCGCCGGCGGCCACGACGCCCGGCGCCGCGAGAAGCGTCGCGGCACACCGGACACCGTCACGAACATCGAGCCCGGAACCGGTGAGCCAAGCGGTCTCCGGCACGACCCCGATCGCGACGAGCACGACGTCCGCCTCGACGATCTTCCCGCCCTCGAGCCGAACTCCCTCGACGCGGCCGACCCCGACAAGGCCCTCGACCCCGACCCCGGTACGCAGGTCGACGCCATGGTCGAGGTGGATCTCGGCGATCGCCCGGCCGAGGAGGGGTCCGACCACACGCGCGAGCGGGGTGGGCTGGGGTTCAACGACCGTCACCTGAGCACCCAGTCCGCGCGCCGTCGCGGCGACCTCCATCCCGAGGAATCCCCCCCCAATGACGACGAGGCGCACCCCGCCGACGCCGAGCAGCGCGCGCAGGCGGAAGGCGTCTGCGAGACGGCGCAACGTGAGGACCCCGTCGAGACGCGGCGCACCGCGCAACTCCCGCGGCGTCGCGCCCGTCGCGACGATGAGGCCGTCGAAGCTGACGGCACGCCCCGATGCGAGCGAGACGACCCGGGTGGCGAGGTCGACGGCGCGCGCCCGCTCACCGAGCACGAGCTCGAGGTCGAGACCAGCGAGCTTGGCCGGCGAAGTGAGCGCCAGGCGGTCGACGTCGGAGGCCCCAGCGAGGAACTCCTTGGAAAGCGGCGGCCGGTCGTAGGGCAGGTAAGGCTCGGCGCCGACCAGCGTGATTCGACCGTCGAAGCCAGCGTGGCGCAGGCCTTCGCACGCCCTCAGCCCCGCAAGCGACGCCCCGACGACGACGACGGAACGGAGCACGAATCGAGATTACGCGCTCGTCGCCGTCAGTCGGGCGCTCCGTCCTCGCCGATCGCCGCCAGTCTCGGCATGAGCGCGTCGACGTTCTTCCGCGCCCCACGGATCCTCCGGTCGAGCTCCTCGACGATCTCGATCGCCCGCCGGAAGCGCACCTCGAGTGCGTCGACGTCGACCAATCCTTCGTCGAGCTCCCGCACGATCGCGTCGAGCTCCGCGGCCGCGGCCGCGTAGCTGAGATCGCCGACCGGTACCGGGCCCGCCTGATCCTTGTTCTCGTGCGTCATGGTCTGAGCCCATCCGTCCTTGTTCTCGTATTCGGCCTCGCGTCTCCCGGCCTGGTCGACTCGACGACCGAGTCCGCCTCCCCGTCGACGAAGCGCGTCGTGATCCGTTCGCCCGACGCGAGCGCCGCCGCGGACCGCACCGGTCGCCCGGAACCGTCGCTCGTCAGCGTCCAGCCCCGCTCGAGCTGGCGCTCCGGGTCGAAGGCCCGCAGCACCTGCTGTCGGCGCGCGAGTTCCTGCTCGTGTGACGCCATGGACCGGCGCGTCGCGGTCCCGAGCTGTCCGCTGCGATCCGTCAAGGCGGACGCTTCACGACGGACACGCGCCGCCACGACCCGAGCCAGCTCGAGTCCGGCAGCAGCGAGCTCCACCCCTCTCCACTCGATCTGATGGCGCGCGCTGCGCGCCAGCGCCGCGGCACCGGCCGCGAGTTGGTAGGCGGCTGAGTCGAGTCTCGCTCGCGCGAGACCGGTCAGCACCCCCGCCTTGCGTTCGATCTCGCCGAGGTACTCGGCGACCCGAGCCACGACGGCCTCACCGCACTGCGTCGGCGTGATCATGGCCCGGTGCGCGACCTCGTCGGCGACCGACCGGTCGCCGGTGTGCCCGATCCCCGTCCAGACCGGGAAGGGGGCCGTCGCGATGGCGCGCGCGACCGGTTCGGAATCGAAAGCGGCGAGGTCACCGCGTGCCCCCCCGCCGCGCACAACGACCGCGAGATCGATCGGCACCGACCTGAGACGGCCGAGGGCCGCGGCGATCTGATCCGGTGCCTCGGCGCCCTGGACGAGCGTCGCCTCGAAGAACACCTCGAAGGCGAAACCGGAACGGTCGAGCTGCCCGACGAAGTCACGGTGCGCCTCGGACCCGGGACTCGTGACGACGCCGACGCGCAACGGCACGAGCGAGAGCTCGAGGCGCTGGTTGGCGTGCAAGAGGCCTTCGACCTCGAGCGTGTGCACGAGGCGACGCCGTGCCGCCGCGATGCCACCGAGCAACGCCTCGATGTCGAGCTCGGTGAGCGTGAAGCGGAGCTTGCTGCCACCCTCCCAGACCGAGACGCGCCCGCGCACCCGCACGACGCGACCCGGCTCGAGCGCGACACCAGCTGCGGCGAGCGCCGCGGCGACGCTCGGCCAGTCCCGCGCCCAGCAGACGACCTCGAGCTGCGCGACGCCGGCGCGCTCGGCTTGGTCGGCGGATTCGTCCGCGAGCTCGATGTAGTGGTGGCCCCGGCTTTCGCGCAGGCCGCGAATCTCGCCGACAACCCAGACGTCCTCGGTGAACTCGCGGACGAGCGCGGCCTTGACACGTTCGTAGAACTGACTGACCGAGAGCGCGTCGTCGACCGGCGACCGCCCGAGGTTGTCGGACGCCCCGGGGTCCGCCTCCCGGTCGGGCGGAACCCGACCCGAGCGGGCCGCGCCCGGCAGGCGCCGACCCTCCTGGCGACCACGTGCGCCCCTCGTTCCGCGGCGCTGTTCCGCGCGCCGCGCCGCGGCGAGGACGTCGTCGATCCGTCGCTTCAGCTCGGCGCCCGTGCCGGCGCTCGCGTCGTCGCCGGTCGCGAAATTGAAGCGCTGCTCCTCCGGCACGCCGTCGGACACCACACGACGAAGGCTACCTGGGGGCTCGTTGGGCGACGCGGACCGCCCTCGTCGGCGGCGACGTACCGCGCCGAGCGCGACAATGGGTCCGGCGACGAGTCGGCCGGGTGGCCGCGGATGGGGTGCGCGGCACCCCGTTCGAGGAAGGTCGGGACTCCGCAGGGCAGGGTGCTGGCTAACGGCCAGTCGGGGCGACCCGAAGGAAAGTGCAACAGAGAGCAGACCGCCGATGGCCGCAAGGCACAGGCAAGGGTGAAACGGTGCGGCAAGAGCGCACCAGCGGCCGGGGTGACCCGGCCGGCTCGGTAAACCCCACCCGGAGCAAGGCCAAGCGTGGGACGGGCTGCCCGTCCGATGTCCCCAGGTGGGCCGCGTAGATGGATGGCCACCCCCCGGGGCGATCCGCTCCGGGGACAGAATCCCGCCTATAGGTCGGCTCGCCGCCAACAGAGGTCCTCATCTGCGGCCATATCTCTCCAACCGTCGGCGCCTGACACCGACGGGACACTCGCGGTGAACTCACGGAATCCTGGGGGGCGGCTCCGCGGCCTGCGCCCGGCGGAGTCGGGCAAGTTGCGCCGTGGCATCGAGGCGGTCGGCAAACGGCGACCTCTGCGGCCAGTGGCTCGACACGTATCGCCTCCACCATCGGCAGCCTCATCTCGGCGGCGGGGCTCCGGGTGATGAGCTGGTCGGTAACCGCCGCGCGCCGGATCGCGACGCGGGTCGCCACGAACTCCGCGTCGCACCTCACGTCGACGGGCGCGACGCTGCACGGCACGGTGGACCCGGACGGCGTGACGGGCGCGAACTACTACTTCGAATATGGCCGTTCGGTCTCCTACGGTTCGATCACGGGGACCGAGCCGCTCGGCACGTGCCCCGCGGCCTGCATGGCGTCGGCGGCGATCAGCGGCGTGCTGCCGAACGCCGCCTACCATTTTCAGCTCGTCGTGACAAACGCCGGTGCTGTGACGACGGGAGGTGACCTGGCGTTCACGACCACCAAGGTGCGGCCGACGGAGAGCGACACCGTCCGGCCGTCACCCGTTCCCTTCGGGTCGAATGTGAGTCTGCGAATCCACCTCCGCGGGAGGTGCGGGGCGGTGGCTGGATCGGTACTCGTGACATTCGCTGACGAGACGCTCTGTTCGGCCTCCCTGGCCGCTGGCGTCGCGCACTGCACCGTGCGTTCATCCACGCTCGGACGAGGGAGCCACACCTTCGTCGTGCACTACCTGGGGTCGGGCCCTTACCGGCCAATTGAACGATGTGTCGTCGTCCTCGTCACGTAGTCGAGTGAGGTCGACCTGCTCGCTGACTGGAGCAGCGTCCGACGGACTCCTCGGAGCCATTCACGGAACGCGTGGAAGAATGTGCGTGTCGGCGAGCATGGGCACGGTCATACCTGCCGTGGGCGGATCGCCGACGAGCACGAGGATGCTCGGGGATCGCTCACCGAGGCATGGCGTCAGCGCAACGCCCTGGCTGTGTCATCGCCCCGGAGTTGATCGCCGCCGTGGACGAGGATGACGAGTGGCTGTGGGCCGGTTTGTTCGCAGAGCGGGCGGACGCAGGAACCCAACGACCACCTGCGCAACGGTTGAAGACGCACTTCTCGTGGCGCGCAACAACATGGACGTGAGCAGGGAGCTGGCATCCCGCGGCCCGGGTTACGTCATGGTCGCGGAGGTTCGTCCGACTCGTGGTGGCTACGAGCTGAAAGCCGTGGTCGTCATCCCCGAATTCCGCTGGATCTCGACTCCGTACCGGCGCGTCGTCAAGCGGGTCGATGGGCACACCTGTCCCGTCTGCGGCAGGCAGATGACTGACGAAGGTGTCCGGGTCAGACCGCGGACGGCCGCAGGAGGCCTCGTAAGTGGTCTGGATCCCGCCAATTGTGTCGGTTGCCACGACACCATGACGACTCACGGCATCGCTCCTCGGTACTGGGTCGAGAAGCGCAAGAGTGTCCAGATACCGCGCCCGAGGTGAGGGGTCGCCCGCCCGGCGGCGACGAGCGCTTCGACGGAGGACGTTCGGCTGAGCAAGCAGCGGCCCCGCACGCTGCTTCCGTGACACAGGCGTGACACACGACACCGAGAAACCGTGTGCACCTTTGGGAACGACAGCGAAGTATTTTCGCAGCTCGCAGGCGCTCTCGACGGAAAACCGCAGGGCAACGACGCGATCCCGACCACAGGCCGGCTCGCCGCCGGCGTCGCCCCAACAGGCACGATGAAGCCGACCAAACTGCTTCCGAGATGCCGGAAATCGCGCTACGGCCCCCGAGCAGGACCCGCCGGCACGAGTGTGCGCGTGAAGCGGACACGGCTCGCCAACGCCGCCCCCGTCCTGGTCTCGACCGACGTCGCGAGGACATCTGAGGACCACCGCACCGTGCTCGGCTTCCAGGTCGTCGGGCACTGCGAAGCCGAGGATCCCTTCGCCTCGCTCTGCCGAGCCGGTGCCGAGATCATCGTCCTGCAGGCACGACACGGCCACCTGGGATCGAACAACGCGCGCCTCGTCGCCGGCTGCGACCCCGATCTCGCTCCGGAAGACGTGAAGGGCGTCGACCTGTTGCGCGCCGAGTTCGCGTGGAGGGCCGGCCGGTCCTTTCCATGCCGTCGCTCACCCCCTATGGCAGCTACGAGTCCGTGATGGAGGATGTCGACGGGCGGCGTATCGGGATCGGGCGCGTCGAGGACGAGGAGGTCCTCTTCCCGAGACGAGCCCCTCGCGGGAGTGGCATGGCCCGACGTCGCAAGCTGATCTCGCGACGCGCGCCGCGGCCCCCACCACGCGTCGTTGAGGGACGCCGTCACCTCGGCGACAGGACTGCAGTGGCGCCTCGTCGACCCGGACGCGAGGTTGTCGACGTTCGCATTCGAGATGGGTCCCAAGGAGGGTCCGGGCGCGAGGAACGGCCCCCGAGGGAGGACACCGTGGCTCTTGCCTCGGGCAAGCCCGAGCGAGAAACCGTCCCGCCGTGAGGGCCAGGCACGTTCGTTCCTTCCGTTTCCTGGCACGCGCGGGCCTCACCTCGCCAGCATCGGGATGGCAAACACGCCCGCCGACCGCTAGTTCGCGCCGTATTTCCAGGTCGGAGTGCCTGGCGAATCGTGACATTGTGCCCTGGTGCGCGGGGCCTTTGGCCAGAAAGCTGGAGCCACCGAGCCGAAAGGAACTCCATGGCACTCGCAGTGACGAGCCTCGACGCGGTCGAAATCCTCGATTCGCGGGCCCGGCCGACCCTCGCGGTGACGATCACGCTCGCCGAGGGGACGAGCGCGCGGGCCGGGGTGCCCTCGGGCGCCTCGACGGGATCACGCGAGGCCGTCGAGCTGCGGGACGGTGATCCCCGCCGCTTCTCCGGCCAGGGTGTTCGCACCGCGGTCGCCAACGTGCAGGGTGAGATCGCCGGAGCGCTCGTCGGCCGCACCTTTGCCAACCTGGCGGAACTGGACCAGGCACTCATCGAGCTCGACGGGACCGAGACGAAGTCCCGGCTGGGCGCCAACGCCATCGTCGGGGTGTCGATGGCCGCGGCGCGAGCCGGCGCCCTCGCTTCGGGCCAAGCGCTCTGGCAGGCGCTGCGACCCGAGGGAGTCGCGCCGCGGCTCCCCGTCCCTCACTTCAACGTCGTGAACGGCGGCGTTCACGCCCCAAACGACCTCGATTTCCAGGAGTTCATGCTCGCTCCGGTGGGCGCGCCCTCCCTCGCCGAGGCGGTGCGCGCCGGCGCCGAGGTCTACGCCGCGCTGCGCCGGCTGCTCGCCGACAGGGGCTTCGCGACCGGCCTCGGTGACGAGGGCGGTTTCGCCCCCGAGATCAACCGACCCGAGGACGTGCTCGCCCTGCTCGTCGAGGCGATCGAAACTGCCGGCTACGCCCCGGGTCGCCAGGGTGTCGCGCTCGCCCTCGACCCCGCCGCCAGCGAGTTCTTCCGCGACGGTCGCTACCACGTCGCCGGGGAGGCATTGTCGAGCGCCGAGATGATCACCCGCTACGAGGAGATCGCCGCTTCCTATCCCGTGGTGAGCCTCGAGGACGGGCTCGCCGAGGGCGACTGGGACGGCTGGCGGGATCTCACGGTCCGTCTCGGCGACAAGATCCAGCTCGTCGGGGACGACCTCCTCGTCACCAACCCGGCGATCATCACGGAGGCGATCACTCGGGGCGCGGCGAACGCCGCCCTCATCAAGCTCAACCAAATCGGCACGGTCAGCGAAACGCTCGAGGCGATGCGGCTGTGCCGCGCGGCCCACTGGGCCCAGATGGTCTCGCACCGCTCGGGAGAAACCGAGGACACCTTCATCGCCGACCTCGCCGTCGGCACCGGTTGCGGCCAGATCAAGACGGGCGCGCCAGCCCGGGGCGAGCGGGTTGCGAAGTACAACCGCCTGATCGAGATCGAGACCGGTGGGGCGCTCCCCTACGGACTCTCCGGGTCGTGACTCCCCTGCCGACTGCCTGTCTCGACCGCGAGGCAGCCGGCCGTTACGTCCTCGGCCGACGCACCCCTTCCGGCGGGTACTCCTTCTACCGCACCCCGGAATGGGGCGTCGAGGAGCCGAACGCGCCCGACACCCTCGCCGCGCTGGAATGCCTCCACCTGCTCGACATCCCCGTCCCCGAGCCGGAGCTCACCGGGAGCTGGTTGCGCACCCTGCAGGATGGACGCGGCGGGTACCCCACGCTCACGATCGGCTGGGCGACGCTGCGGGCGCTCGCCCTCCTCGGCATCGCACCGGATCGCTCGCCCGGATCCTGGTTGGCCGAACACGAAGAGGCTCTCCTGCGCACGGACCGGAACCGCGACTGGCAAGGCGCGCTGCGCGAAGCGCTCCACGTCGCGGAGTTGCACCGCCTCGGCCCGTCGGCCCCGGTCGACGGCGCGCCCAACCCGTTCTCCGCGCTTCTCGACGAGGCGCGCGACCCGCTCGGCGGCTGGGCCCGCCCCGGCCCCGACCTCGAGACGACGGCCGTCGCCGTCTCGCTCGCGGGAGTGGCCGAGCTGTCGCGCGAGGCGAGATCCGACACCGAGGCGTTCTTCCGCCACTGCGAGGACCACGTCCTCGGCTTGCGGCTGCAGCCGGACGCCGGCGCGACCTGGGTCGGCGCCCTGTGGGGTGGCCTCGCGCTCGCCGAAGGGCTGCGGCTCGTGCCGAGCTTCCCCGGGGCCGTCTGTGAGAGTCTGGCGGTGCTGCAACGGGCCGACGGTGGCCTGGGGGCACGGCACTTCGCGATCTCGACGTTGCGGGACACCTGGCGAGGTCTCGACGCCGCCCAATTGCTCGACCATTTACCGTTCGAACGGCTACAGGAGGATTGATGATGACCGGCTTCAAATACGTCCGCTTTTTCGGGGAGATCGGAATCGAGGACGTGCCCCTCGTCGGCGGTAAGAACGCCTCCCTCGGCGAGATGTACCAGAACCTGTCCCACGAGGGCGTGCGCATTCCTAACGGATTCGCCATCACGGCCGAGGGTTACCGCCACATGCTGAAAGAAGCCGGCGCACTGGCGCCGTTGCACGAGGCGATCGACAACCTCGACCCGAGCGACGTCGCCGACCTCGCCCGCAGCGGCAAGCGCGCCCGGGAGATCATCTACGGCGCCGGTCTGCCCAAGGACCTCGCCGAGGAGATCATCGCCGCCTACCGCAAGCTCCAGCAGGAGTACGGCGACGACGTGAGCCTGGCCGTGCGGTCCTCGGCGACGGCGGAGGACCTGCCGACGGCGAGCTTCGCCGGTCAGCAGGACACCTACCTCAACATCAAGGGTGACGAGAGCCTGCTCAACGCCTGTCGGCGCTGCTTCGCGAGCCTGTTCACCGACCGAGCCATCCACTACCGGGTCGACCAGGGCTTCGACCACTTCGACGTGGCGCTGTCGATCGGCGTGATGAAGATGGTGCGCTCGGACCTCGCCTCCTCGGGCGTGATGTTCTCCCTCGACACCGAGTCGGGCTTCCGTGACGTTGTCTTCGTCACCGGTGCCTACGGCCTCGGCGAGAACGTCGTGCAGGGTGCGGTCGACCCCGACGAGTACTACGTCTTCAAGCCCACCTTCGAAGCGGGCCACCGGGCGGTGCTGCGCCGCCTCATCGGCGACAAGGCCGTGAAGATGATCTTCGTCGAGGGCGAGACACGGGTGACCACCCGCAACATCCCGACGCCGAAGGCGGACCGCGAGCGTTTCTGCCTCACCGACGAGGACGTCCTCGAACTCGCCCAGTACGCGATCGCGATCGAGAAGCACTACGGCCGGCCGATGGACATGGAGTGGGCCAAGGACGGACTCGACAACCTCCTCTACCTCGTGCAGGCGCGGCCGGAGACGGTCGCCTCCCAGCGCAAGGCGACGAGCCTCGAGACCTACGTCCTCGACGGCGTCGGGGAGATCCTCACCACCGGCCGCTCCGTCGGCGAGAAGATCGCCTCCGGCAGCGCCCGCGTCATCGTCGACGTCTCCCACTTGGAGGACTTCAACGCCGGCGAGGTGCTCATCACGGACATGACGACCCCGGACTGGGAGCCCGTCATGAAGACCGCCGCGGCGATCGTCACGAACCGCGGTGGCCGGACCTGCCACGCCGCCATCATCGCCCGCGAGCTCGGCATCCCGGCCATCGTCGGCACGGGTGACTGCACGACGGCGGTGCCGCAAGGTGGCCTCGTCACCGTCTCGTGCGCGGAGGGCGACTCCGGACGCGTCTACAAGGGCGAGGTCCCCTTCCGCGTCATCCGCACCGAGGTCGAGGGCATGGAACGCCCCGCGACCGACATCATGATCAACCTCGGCAACCCCGATCTCGCCTTCAAGACGTCGTTCCTGCCGAACGACGGCGTCGGGCTGGCCCGCATGGAGTTCATCATCAGCGAGTCGATCCGGGCCCACCCGATGGCGCTTCTCCACCCGGAGAAGGTCACCGACCCCGAGGCGGCGGCGACGATCGCCCGGCTCATCCGCGGCTACCCCGACGGTGAGACGTTCTTCGTCGAGCGGCTGTCCGAGGGCATCGGGACGATCGCCGCGGCGTTCTGGCCGAAGCCCGTCGTCGTGCGGATGAGCGACTTCAAGACGAACGAGTACGCCAGCCTCGTCGGCGGTGCCGCCTTCGAGCCCTCCGAGGCCAACCCGATGCTCGGTTGGCGCGGTGCGTCGCGTTACGCGCACCCGGCCTATGTCGAAGGCTTCGCCCTCGAGTGCAAGGCGATGAAGCGGGTCCGCGAGGAGATGGGCCTCAGCAACGTCGTCCTCATGATCCCCTTCGTGCGTCGCGTCCAGGAGGCAGAAGCGGTGCTGGCCCAGATGGCCAAGCTCGGACTGGCCCGCGGGGAGAACGGCCTGAAGATCTACGCGATGTGCGAGATCCCGAACAACGTCATCCTCGTCGACAAGTTCGCGCCCCTGTTCGACGGCTACTCGATCGGCTCGAACGACCTCACGCAGCTCTGCCTCGGCGTCGACCGGGACAGTGAGATCGTGGCGTTCGATTACGAGGAGCGGGACGACGGCGTGAAGGAGATGCTCCGCCTGTCGGTCGAGGGATGCCACCGCAACGGGATCCACTCCGGGATCTGCGGCCAAGCTCCCTCGGACTACCCGGAGATGGCCCAGTACCTCGTCGAGATCGGTATCGACTCGATGAGCCTCAACCCGGACACGGTCCTCAAGACGACCGAGCTCGTCTTGCAACTCGAACGCAAGCTCGGCAAGACGCCGAGCGCCCACCACTAGGGTCAGCGGGAACCGTCCGTCCGCCCCCGGCTGGGGCCGGTCGGCGGACGTGACCCGGGCAACCTGAGGGTTGTCCGGTCTCTGCGCCCGGGAGACGGCCGACGAATGGTCCGAGCCTCGCGCTCGGACCATTCGCGTTCCGCACCGCGTCGAGCCGACGGCGACGACCTGCGCAAGCCGCGGCGCGCGAGACTCCTGGGGTGCTCTGGCTCATCCTCGAGGTCATCGTCTCCGGTCTCGTCGTCGGCTCCCTCGGCCGGCTCGTCGTTCCCGGCCCGAACCCGATGGGCATCGGCAAGACGATCCTCGTCGGCTTGGCCGGATCGCTCCTCGGCGGACTCCTCGGCCGGCTCGTGTTCGGCCTCCGCTACGGCTACTCGTTCGGCCTCGCCCTGGTGCTCGCGATCGGTTGCACGGCGATGATCGTTTACGCCCTGCAGCACCACGAGCACGACCAGCACCGCGCCGCCTGAGAGGTCCTCGGCCCCGCCGACGAAGCTGACCCTCGCCGTCAGCTACGGACGAGGAACCGCCCGCACTGGACGCAGTGGACGACCTCGTCGACCGCGGCGTGTCGGATGTGGTCGAGCTCGGCGGCCGAGACCGCGAGGTGGCAGCCGTCGCAGGTGCCGTTGACGAGCCGAGCGACCCCCACGCCGTCGAGCCTCGCCCGCAGCCGCTCGTACTCACCCAGGAGATCGGTCGGGACGCCGGCGGCGAACTCGGCCCGGTGGATGGCGATCGTCGCGATCTCGGTGTCGATCGCCGCCTCTGCGGTCCCGAGCGCGGCGCGCACCGAGGCGATCGTGCCGGCGAGCGCCCCGCGTTCGCTGGCGAGCCGGCCGAGCTCTCCATCGAGCTCCTCGATCGCCTCCATCACGACGAGCTGCTCGTCGTCGAGCTCGCCGCGCCGGCGTCCGAGCGAACCCATCTCCGTCGCCATCGTTTCCTGATCGCGGAACGACGCCGCCTCGCCGGCGCGCAGCCGGTCGTCGATACGCGTCGTCCGGCCCACCAGTTCGTCGACCTCGCTCGCCAGCTGGGCGAGACGCGCCTCGTGGGCGCGGCGCGCGCCGTCGAGCGCCGCCGCGGCGGCGTTGATCGCGGCGAGCCTCGCCTCGAGCTCGGTCAGGGTGGCGCGCTCTGCCAGCCGGGACCGACGATGACGGAGCTGGTCGACGGCCGAATCGTCGTCCTGCACCGCGAGCAGCGTCTCGAGCGGCACCCGGCGGACGGTCTCGCCGTCGCCGGGCACGTCCGTGCTCACCGACGCGGCCTGCGGTGGGGCGGCTCCGCACGGGCCGCGAGCAATTCGGCGAGCAGCGGCGCGCTCGCCGCGGCGACGGGGCTGCGACGCACGGCGGGGGTGCGCACGACGAGGTCGCGTCCGAGCGCGTCGGCGACCGTCGCGCCGGCCTCGGCGCAGACGAGCATCCCGCCGAGGTAGTCCCAGACGCCGAGGCCGCGGCGACTCCACTCGGCGAAGGCGTCGAGCGTCCCGTCGGCCACGGCGCAGAGCTCGAGGGCGGCCGAGCCGAAGGAACGCAGCTGGCGCCACCCGAGGTCCCGGGGTGGGTAGCCCGACACGCTGACGACGGCGTCGGCGAGCGAGGTGACGTTAGCAGGCGAGATCCGACGGCCGTCCCGCGTCGCGCCCTCGCCGCGCACCGCCTCGTAGCACGAGAACTGCGCCTGGTTGACGACGAGCGCGACGTAGGGACCGTCCTCGTCGACGACGCAGATGCTCGTCGCGTACCACCGCAGTCCCCGGGAGGCGTTCGTCGAGCCGTCGATCGGATCGATGACGGCGAGGTACCGCCGGTCCCCCTCGGTCACGCCGCTCTCCTCGCTCAGCACGCCGAACCCGGCGCCGATGAGCACATCGAGGGCGACGGCATCGGCGGCGAGATCGATGCGGTACTGCCCGGGGCGCTCGCCGGGCAACGACCAGTCCTCCTCGCGAGAGACGGCTCTCGCGACGGCGTAGGCGGCGGCGGAGAGCGTCGTGAGCATCTCTGCGGCTTGCACGAGCCGCAGGTTACCGGCTCGTCGGGGGTGATTCTCAAGGTGCCCGGCGGGTGGCGCCGGTGGCCGCCCCCGGCGGTGTCGGACGGACCTGCCGCCTACACTCCCCAGCGATGGCAGTCATCGACGTCGCCGGTTACGTGGCCGAGCTGAAGGATCACGCCGTCGAGCACGGTTTCCACGTGCACGACGAGCGCCATTTCGTCGAGACCTACTCGCTGCGCCAGTTCTGGGAGGTCGACCTCCACCCGGAGGAGGGCTGCGGCGGCCCGATCGACCTCCATCTCGCGCTCGAGGTCGACCCGCGCACCCTCCTCGACTTCGAAGACGCCGTCGTCGCGCTGCCCGACGACGCCGAGCCGCCGGACAAGTGGACGTTTCCGCTCACGTTCACCTGGGGCATCCCGCCGCTGCCCCACGGACCCGACCTGCTCCGCCTCGCGATCGACCTCGCCGGTGTCGGCGGCATCGAGCTGCCCCTCGAGATCTCGGCGACCGACTCCTTCGGCTCGGTGACCGACCCCCCCGCCCGGCGACTGACGATCGTCGCCCGCCAGCAGGTCTCGCTCGCCCGGGTGCTCGCGGGCGAGGAGCTCCTTTGCGACTCGTTCGACCGCACGCTCGCGGTGAGCCGCTTCCTGCTCGACGCCGTGCCGAGCTGGCTCGACGAGTGACCGACGGCCGTCACGGCCGCGATCGCCGCGCCGGGACGGACCGAGGACTCCGAAGGGGGGCCTGGGGTCAAGGGTTGATTCCTCGGGCTGACCATCGTCCGGGGTTCTGGGGAGCGGTTCTCATCTCTCTGGCTTCCTCGAGGGAGGACCAGGTCGGATGGGAGAACGTTCCGGCGGTCCAACTCCGTGCAGGGCCGTCACGCGACCAGAGGCGCAACCTGGGACCTCGCCGGAGCGAAGCGTTCTCCCGTCGTGAGCATGTGCCAGATGGACTCGGCGAGCTTGCGGGCGAGCTCGACCCGGGCGACCTTGCCGCCCCGGTTGCGGCCGAGGCGGGCCTTCATCCGCTCGTAGCCGGGCTTGTAGAGCGGGTGGCTGCAGGCGTGCCGCGACGCCTCGATGAGGGCCCAGCGGAGATAGGTGGGTCCGTTCTTCGCGAGCGAGCCCCGGCGCAGCCCCCGCCGGACGGGTAGACGCGCGGGCAGAGCCCGGTGTAGCCGACGAGCTTCTTCGGGCTGGCGAAGCGGGAGATGTCGCCGATCTCCGCGGCGATCGTGTCGGCGAGCACCCAGCCCACCCCGGGACGGTCTGCAGGAGGGACACGTCGGGGTGACCGGCACCGAGCTCCCGCAGGTCGCGCCCGCAGGCGTCGATCTCGCCGTCGAGCTCGTCGACGAGGCGCAGTGAGGCCGCGACGGTGCCGGCCCACGGCTCGGGGATGGCGAGCCGGCCGAGAAGCTGGCGTCCGGACCCGCCGGGAGGTCCGAGACCGGACAGGGGTGCCCGGAGGCGAGGAGGGTCGCGTGGACCCGGTTCTTCAGCGCGACCCGGTGGTGGACGAGGTGGAGACGGAAGCGGGCCCGCTCGCGTTCGGCGCGCACCGAGGGCTCGGCAACCAGATCTCCGGCACGAGACCGCGTCGGCTGAGCTCGGCGAGGACCCGAGCGTCGATGCGGTCGGTCTTGCAGGCGAGCGGCGCAAGGCCCTTCACCCGGAGCGCGTCGGCGTCGGGTGGCCAGGCGTCGACGAGCAGAGTCTGGCCAAACTCCTTCATGACGTGGACGTCGAGGCGGCGTCTCGAAAGATCCGGTCCGATGTGCAACATGGTGTCGGGGCCTCCTTCGGTGTGGTTCCGGTGAGAACCCAAGTTCTCACCGGGGGAGGTCCCCCTTCATGGCATTCAGGCACGTTCGAGAGAACGCGCGTCGTCCCACAGCCGCACGCCGCCGATGATCCCGGCAACGTTGTCGACGACGAAGAAGGGCTCGCGCACACTGCCCTTCAAATGACGCGAGTTCCCCCCGCCGAGGTAGCAGCGGTCGAAGTTCGTGAGCACCTGGAAGTTCCCGAGCGCGGTCATGACCCGCCTGCGCCACCGGCGCGGCCCGATCCGTTTCAGCGCGACCCCGCCGAGTTGTTGGTTGTAGGTCCTGCCGTTGCGGAACGGTTGGTGGGCAAGCTCGAGGTGCGGCACGAGCACACCGTCGTAGAAGAGAGCCGTCCCGACCCCGGTCCCGAACGTCACGACGAACTCGAGACCCTCGCCGGAGACGACGGCGAGACCCTGCAGGTCGGCGTCGTTCGCGACCCGGGTCGGTTTGCCGAACTGCTCGGCGAGGGCCCCGGCGATGTCGAATCCCGCCCAGGCCGCGACGAGCTTCGGGTCGATCCGCGAGCCAAGGCCGCGCTCGGTCACGAACTGCGGTTCGGTAAGCATCCGGCCCCTCCGCACGACGCCGGGGAGGCCGACCGACACGCGGTCGTAGGCGGGAAGCGGACGGACGAGGTCGGCCAGGGCGGCGATGAACCTCGTCGGCGGCAACGGGTACGGCGTCTGCATGTTCACCCGGTCGGCAAGGAGGTGCTCGTTCGCGTCGAGCACCGAGGCCTTCAGCCCGCTCCCGCCGGCGTCGATCGCCAGCGTGAAAGGACGTTGCGGGGTATGCGTTCGTTCCGTCGTCGGGGAAGGACCCGACGCCGGCTCGGCGGCAGCCGGCGCCGCAAGCGGCGCTCGGTCGTCGGCGTCTTTGGCGTCGCCGGTGGCCGAGCGACCCGAGGCGGAGTCCGCATCACGCGTCAACGCAGCACCTTCCTCCCGGGCGCACCGGCCCCGGCGGGACTGCCGAGCGCTCGGTACCCCTCGAGCAGTTCGAGCAGGGTCCGCACCCCGAAGCCCGTGCCCCCCTTGCGCAGGTATCCCGTGGTCTCCTGGGAGAACGCCGGCCCGGCGACGTCGAGGTGCGCCCACGGGGTGCTCCCGACGAACTCCTCGAGGATGAGGCCGGCGACAAGGGCACCCGCCTCTCGCGCGACACCGAGGTTCTTCATGTCGGCGATCTCGGAGTCGAACGCCGAGCGGTAGCCCGCGGGCAGCGGCAGGCGCCAGACCGCCTCCCCGGCGCGGGCCGCCGCCTGTTCGACGGCCGCGAGGATGCGGTCGTCGTTGCCCATCAGACCGGCGATCCGGCGGCCGAGCGCCACGACGACCGCCGCCGTCAGCGTCGCGAGGTCGACGATCGCGTCGGGTGACTCCTCGGCCGCGAGGCAGAGGGCGTCCGCCAGCACGAGCCGCCCCTCGCAATCGGTGTTCAACACCTCGATCGTCTTGCCGTTGCGGATCCGCACGACGTCGCCCGGCTTGATCGCCCTGCCACCCGGCATGTTCTCCGTCATCGGCATGATGCCGACGACTCGGACGCCGACACCGAGTCGCCCGCACGCTCCGAGGACCGCGAGCACCGCCGCGGCGCCGCTCATGTCGTACTTCATCGTCATCATCGAATCGGCCGGCTTCAGCGAGAGTCCCCCGGCATCGAACGTGATCCCCTTGCCGACGAGCGCGACGGTCGGGGCCGCGGGGTCGTCCGGTCGGTATTCGGCGCGCACGAGCCGGGGCGGCTCCGCCGAGCCCCGCGCCACGCCGAGGAGACCCCCGAGGCCCGCCTCGGCGATCTCCCGTTCACGCCAAACCGAAACTGAGAATCCCTGTTGGGAGCCGTGTTCGACCGCGAGCTCGGCAAATCGCGTTGGCGTGAGATCGTGCGCCGGCGTGTTCACGAGGTCCCGCGCGAACGCAACCGCGCCCGCCGCGACCCCACCCGCCCCGGCGCCTGCGACGACACCCGCGACGTCCGGATCGACGAGCACGACACGCTGAAGCGTCGGCGTCTCGGCCGCGCTCCTCAATCCGGCGAACCGGTAGCCGGCGAGCAGCACCCCCTCGGTGACCGCGCGGGCGACGTCGGTCCGATCGAGCGATCCCCGCGGGATCCCCGAGAGGTCGAACGCGACCGCCGCGTTACGCGCGGCCGCCCCGGCGAGCGCCGCACCCGCGCGGCGGCACGCTTCGCCGTCGAGGTCGGCCGCCTCACCCATCCCGACGAGGATCTCGAACGAGCCGTCCGGGCGCGCGAACGTCGCCGTCTCACCCACGGCGCCCGTGAATCCCTGCATCGCCGCCAACGACGCGTCGGCGCGCGGCGACCCGGTCGAGGTGACAAGACCGGCGAGAACCGCCTCGGCTCGCACCCGCACGTCGTCGGGGCATGTCGCCGCACCCTTGAGCACCACGGTCATCGCTGTCAGCTCCCTTCCTCACGGGCGGGCAGGTGGCGGTCCTCGCTCTCCCGGGCGAGCGTCCAGCACAGATCGGAGAGCCGGTTCAGGTAGGCGAGCACGTGGCCGTTGGCGGGCTCGAGGGCGACGAGACGGCGCTCGGCGCGTCGAACGACCGTGCGTGCGAAGTCGAGCGCGGCCGCAAGGCGGTTCTCGCCGGGCACGGCGAAGCCCGTGATCCTCCCGCGCCCCGCCGCGTGGACGTCGATCGCCGATTCCAGGGCCGCGACCATCTCCGGCGTCACCGTGCTGCGTGGCCCCGGGCGCGCCGTGTCGACCAGCGCCGCCGCGACCTCAGCCATCACGACCCACAGGTCTCGCTCGACCCCAACCAAGAGCTCGTCGAGGGTGCCCGGACGCGTCGACGCGGCGCGCGCGACGCCGAGTGCCGCCTGGGCCTCGTCGAGCGCACCGAGGACCTCGACGACCGCGCTCGACTTGTCGACGCGGCCACCAGCGCGCAACGACGTCGTTCCGTCGTCGCCCCGGCGCGTGTAGATCTTCACGGTCGCACGCCGAGCAGCGGTACGAGCGCCTCGGCCGACGTGAGCGAGCCGTGGCGCGCCACGAGCCGCTGATCGCCCGGATCGGTCGGGTCGGCGAACGAGACCGCGGCGCGCGCGACGAGCGCGACGTCGCCGAGGCGTCGCGCGAAGGCGTCCGGGAGGGGCTTACCGAACCAGCCCGCGCCGTCGATCTCCGCCACGGTCCGCACCCAGGCGATCCCGCCGTACAGCTCCCGGGCGATCGCCGCCACCCGCGCGGTCGCACCGGCACGCACGTGGAGCCAGCGGAAGCGCCCGTCGCCCGACAGTCCGGTCACCTCGTCCATCAGGCCGGGATCGATCGTCACCGGCGGCCTCGCCGTCTCGACCTGGCCGTGGTCAGAGGTGACGGCGAGGGCGCAGCCCGCCGGCAGGCGGTCGACGAGATCGGCGACGAGGCGGTCCACGGCGGCGAGCTCGGCCTCGTAGCAGGCGCCGAGCCCCTCGCCGTGCGCGACCTTGTCGATCCCGTCGTAGTAGGCGTAGACGAACCGCTCGCCCCGGGCGAGCGCCTCGGCAACGAAGACGCCGATCGACGAGGCAACCCGCCAGCCGAGAAGCTCCGTGCCCGCCAGATGCGCCTGGGAAAAGCCAGAGCCCGCGAACGCGGCCTGCGAGACCACGGGCACGCGCCTGCCGAGGAACGGCTCGACCTGCTGGAACGCCTGGGGCCGGATCTCGGCGCGGGCGTCGCCTGCACCCGTCGTCCAGCGCAAGACGTTGAGCACCTCGCCGCCCGCTCGGACACGGTGGCCGAGCACGCCGTGGTCGGCCGGGGCCCGTCCTGTCGTGAGCGACGTGAGTGCGGTCACCGTCGTCGTCGGCGCCACCGAGGTGATCGTGGCGCCCGCCATCGCGGACATCACCGGCGTCACCGCGCGGTGCGCGGCGAGGCTCTCGGCGCCGAGACCATCGAGCACGAGCAGTACGACCGCGGTGGCATCGACGAGCGGCGCGGGCAGCCACACGGGCAACGCGTCGGCGACGCGCAGGGCATCGAGCCGGAGAAGCGTCGGCACGACCTCGGTCAGGCACGCCCCGCCGTAGTCCGGGCGGAGCGGCTCGTCCGGATCTCCGCCAAAAGCCCACGTCGCCGCGCCGCCAGGAGAAGACGCCGGCGACTCGTTCACCGACCAGAGCATACGACGGCACTTCGAGGGGCCGTACCATGGGCCTGGTGAGGGTCTCGACGCGTGGTGACTACGCCTGCCGGGCACTCCTGTCGCTCGCTTTGCGCGACGACGGCGTGACGCCGACCTCCGTGCGCGACATCGCCGAGCGGACCGGGCTTCCCCAGCCCTACCTGGAACAGATCCTCCTGGCGCTGAAAGGCGCCGGCCTGGTGCGATCCAAGCGGGGGGTCGGCGGTGGTTACGTGCTCGCGCGTTCCGCCGACACGATCACCCTCGGGGCGATCGTCTCGGCGGTGGACGGGCCCATCGCCATCGGTGACTTCGGCTTGCCGCACGAGAACGGGGCGTGCGACCACGAGGGCCAGTGCGTGCTCCTGGACCTGTGGGCCGACGTCAGCGAGCACATGCGTCGACACCTCGACTCCTACCTTCTGAGCGACATGGTCGACCGCGCCCGGAACGCGGTGCCGTCGCGCGCCTGACCCTGACCGGCCAGGGCCCGACTCACTGGGAGATTGCCGATCTCGTCCCTTCTTGCGTCCATTCCGGATGGAACAACACAGGCCACGGCCTTGTCGATGAGGACCAAATCGACTGAGAGGATGCGTGGATAGGCGACCCGAGCCGCCGGAGACCGACCGTCGGCTACACGAGAACCGTTGGTCTGGTCGCTACTCCCGTCGCCCTCGTCGTCAGGGAAGCAGCGCCGAACTGGTCGATCTGGGCGAACCGCCATTCGGAGGCTGACCGACCAACCACCTTGCCTGCCCGATGCCGGCTCGCTCGCGGCGTTCGGCGACGTCAGTGGGAAAGCGGAAGTAGTCCTCGGTCGCCAGGCGGACGAACCCGACTGAGGTGTACAGCCCGAGCGCTCTGTCGTTGTCGGAGGCGACCTCAAGAGTGACTCGCTTCGACCCCTCAGCGCGCAACCGGGCACAAATCTGTCGAAGCACCTCACGACCGATTCCGCGGCCACGCACCGGGGAGTCGATCGCGAAGCCGTAGATGCCGATCCCGTCCCCGTCGCGGGAGAGCCGAACGGTGCCAACGACTGAGGCTTCGCACTCGACAACCAGCTGACGATCGCCACCATCTGGAACACGGTCCGCGCCGTCGGAACCGAAGGCGTCACGGATGATGCGGCGCAGCACTGGCAGGTCGTCCGCCGTGACGGGTCGGAGCAGTACGTCCTCGCGCGTTGGTGCGGGCGGTGGTGTTCCCTGCAGTTCCATGTGGTGCTCGGAGTGCTCGAGAACGCCTCCGTGCCTCTCGGCGAAGAGGCGACCCGTCGGCGTCGCCCGGGGGGCAACCAGCAGCACCTCCGTGAGGCGACGCGCGGCGGCAAGACCGAGGGCACGGCGCAGAAGAGCGCTGCCGATGCCGCGACGTCTGGCCTCGGGGTCGACCATGCCCGCGAGCTCGAGCGGTCCGCCGAACGAATACAGCCCGAGGTAGCCCAGCAGCTCGTCTGCATCCCGCCAGAGCAGGTCCTCCACGCGCTTGCCGGAACGACGTCGAAGCGTCGGCCACTCGAGTTTCAGCCGACCGCCGTCTGTCGCGATGACACGCGCTTCAAGTGCGCAGATTGCTCCGCGATCGTCTTCCGTCAAGCCCCGCGCCTCGTGAAGCACGACGTGATACTGCCATCGCCGCGCGCCGATGGGAGCGGCTGTCGTCGCTCCCCGACCGACTGTCCTGGACACGCCGGAGCCGTCTCACGGGGCTCCTGGACCCGACGGGCGTTCGATCGTCGGCGTGTCCCGAAGGGACGATCTGATCGGTGCTCCGGGTGCCGGTCGGGCGACACTGCCCAGCGCAGGAACGGCGATGTATCCCTATCCGCGCAGCATCTTGATCAACACCCTCCCAGTCGCCGCAGCCTGCCCGGCACCACCGGGCGGGTGACCCCTCGCACGACCCCTCCGGGCCGGCGAGCCCGCTGGTCCGGCGGCCCGGATTCCGCGCCCCGACGCCCCGCGAAGGAATGCGCCCACACCACGCGGCGTTGCACAAGGTGCCGGCCTCTCCTGGGGGGTCGGATGCGGAAGTTCCAGGCGCGAGGAACGGAGACGAAGCCATCACCACCACTTATGCCGACGAGGTCGCAGAGCACGGAAGCGGGGGCCCCGACCTCATGCGGCTCTTCCTGGACGACATTGGCAGATACCCCTTGCTCAGTGCCGCAGAACAGGTCTTCCTCGCCCAGCGGATCGAACGTGGCGACGCCGAAGCGAAAGACCAGATGATCGCCGGCAACCTTCGGCTCGTCGTCCACTGGGCCCGTCGGTACCAGGGGCGCGGCGTCGACCTCACCGACCTCGTCCAGGAGGGCACCTTCGGACTGATGCGCGCCGTGGAGAAGTTCGATTGGAAGCGGGGGTTCAAGTTCTCCACGTACGCGACCTGGTGGATCCGCCAGTCGCTCCAGCGAGCCGTGCAGTCCAAGGGCAGGGCCATTCGTCTGCCGGAGGACGCCGTCGCCGCTGAGAACGCCGCTGAACGCGCCGGTGACGGCAACGAGCGCCATCTGCCCCGCGTCGTCGCGAGTCTCGACCAGCCAGTCACGACCGACGCGAGCGCGACCCTCGGCGACCTGCTCGCCGCGGACGACGCGTCTGTCGCCGACGACGTCATCGAGTCCATCGCCACCGCAGGCCTCGAAGAGGCCATCGGCCGTCTGCCCGAGCTCGAGCGGGACGTCGTCCGGCTCCGCTTTGGGTTGGGCGGTCAACCCCCCGCCTCGCTCGAGTCGACGGCGCGGGCGCTCGGGATCGGTGTCCGTCGGGTCCGCAGCCTCGAGGCCTCGGCGCTCCGGGCGCTCGCCGCCCAGCCCGAGGTGAGCGCCTTCCACTCCGCGGCCTGATCGCTTCGGTCAGGACAACCGGGTCAACACCGCCGCGAGGTTGTCCGGCAACGGGGCGACCCACTCTCGTTCCTCGCCCGTCGTCGGGTGGACGAGGCGCAACCTCCCGGCATGCAAGAAGGGCCGCTCGAGTCCGATCGCAGCGCGCACCGCGGGAGCGAGCGTGCCACCGTAACGAGAATCACCCGCGACGGGATGACCGATCGCCGCGAGGTGGACGCGAATCTGGTGCGTCCGCCCCGATTCCAGCGTCACCTCGGCCAGCGTCGCCTCGACAGGCGCCGCGAAGCGCGAGAGCACCCGGTAGCGGGTACGCGCCTCACGCCCGGTGGCGCTCACGGCCATGCGCGTCCGATCCCGCACCGACCGGCCGATCGGAGCGTCGACCGTGCCCTCGTCGGATCCGAGCCGGCCGAGCACGAGCGTCTCGTAGACGCGCCCCATCGTGCGCGAGGAGAGCTGGGCTGCGAGCGCCTGCCAGGCGCGGGGATTCCGTGCCACGACGAGCAGCCCCGACGTGTCCTTGTCGAGGCGGTGGACGATCCCCGGGCGCAGCGGGCCGCCCGCGCCCTCACGGGCGGCTTCTGCGAGGTCCGGGTAGCGCGCGAGGAGCCCCGCCGCCAACGTCCCTGTGCGCCGGCCCGCACCCGGGTGGACGACGACGCCGGCGGGCTTGTCGACGACGATGACGTCGGGGTCCTCGTAGACGACGGTGAACGGCACGCTGCCCGGCTCCGCCGGCTCGAGACCGGAACCGTCGGCAGCCGCCGCGATCTCGAGTTCGAGACGCATCCCCGCGACGACGTGCACGTGGCGCGAGACGACGGGCCGACCCGCGACACGCACCCCACCGGCGGCGATGAGCGCGCTCGCCGCGCGCCGCGACTGACCCGTGACGAGCGCGATCACCCGGTCGACCCGCTCGCCATCGAGCGTCGCCGGAACGATCATCGCCGTCATCGTCACCCTCCGGCGTCCTGTACGGGGGAGTCGCCCGTCCGTTTCCCCTCGATTCGCCGCCAGAACACGATGACGAGCACGATCGCCCCGCCGACGATCGCGAGGTCGGCGACGTTGAACGTCGGCCAGAAGCCGAGGTGGACGAAGTCGACCACCGCACCGCCACGGGAACGGAAGACCCGGTCCGAGAGATTCCCGAGCCCACCGCCGAGGATCATCCCGGTCGCGATCGCGACCGGATAGCTCGGCGTGGCACGTGCAAGCCACACGAGGACAACGAGGAGCACCGCGCCAACGATGATGAACGGAACCGTCCCCCCCGTGCCGATCGAGAAGGCGACGCCCGAGTTGAACGTGAGGGCGAGCGAAAGGGGGCCGGCGAGGTGGATCGGCCCGTTCTGCAGCCGATCGAGGGCGAGCGTCTTCGTCGTCTGGTCGAGGGCGACGACTGCGGCGGCGGTGGAAGCGACCACCCACACGCGACGCGACCGGTGGACCTCGTCAGGCGCGCGCCGATCCGGCATCAACGCCGCGAGAGCCCTCCGCTCTTGCAGGCCATGCAAAGCCGCGCGTACGGAAGCGCCTCGAGACGGAGTTTCGGAATGAGCTCGCCGCAACCCTCGCACACGCCATACCTACCGCTTGCAATCCGGGCGAGCGCCGCGTCGATCTCCGCGACCGCCTCCAGCGCCTGGGCCGACAGCGTGAGATCGCGCTCGCGGTCGACAGCGACGGTCCCACCTTCACCCGACTCCTCGTCGAACTGGATGTCTCCCGGCTCCATCTCGGCAACGAGCAACTCCGCCTCCGCTTGCAGGGAGCTCGCCTGTTCGAGGTAGGTCGCCCGCTCGCGCTCGAGCACGTTGCGCTGGTGACCGAGGAAGCGTTCCTCTGTATAGCCCGTGCGAGGTGCACGGACCGGCGTCGGACGGGCCGGTGACGGACGTGTCGACCCCGGACGGGGGGACCCCGCCTTCGCGCCGGGCTTCGCCGGCGCGCGACGCGCCGTTCTCGCCGGCGAAGAGGCGGTGGCCTTCGCGGTCCGCCTCGCACCCTCAACCTGGGGTCTCGCCTTGGCTGAGCCGACAGCCTTCTTCCCCGCGCTCACCTTCTTCGCGGCGGTGATCTCTTTCGCCGCGGTGACCTTCTTCGCGGCCGAGACCTTCCTCGCGGCAGGGGCCTTCTTCGCGGCGGTGGCTCCTTTCGTCACCGCGACCTTCTTCCCGGTCGACACCCTCTTGGCAACGGCGGCCCCGCGCGCGACCACGACCCTGCCTGCGGAGCGAGATCGCACCGCCTTCTTTGCGGCTGCCTTCTTCGGTGACGCCGACGCCTTCTTCGCGCCCCGCGCCCGAGCGGCCGGCGGCTGCCCGATCCGCGCCCGGGCCGCCGGACTCGTCGTCCGCGCCTGAGTTGCCGGGCGCGACGCGACGGGCTTCGTCACCACCTCTCTCTCCGTCCGACCGGCGACCTTGCCGATGGCCTTTCTCGTCTTGGCGACCGCTTTCGAGGCGCGCACGACGATCGAACGACGCCGTGATGCGGACGCCGCCTTGTTCGCGCCGACTTGCACGGGGGGCTTCGTCTTCTTGTGGGGCATTGTGGTCCGGCGCACCTCTCCGAATGAGGGGTTGAGGTTACCCGATCGTCGCGACCACCGCGCCCCCTGCGGCGTCAACGATTCGCGCGCGCGTTCCTCGGGCCGCCGGGACGGGTCTCGGCCGCTGACACGGCGCGGTCGAGCACGCGTCGGACCTGGCTGACCTCGACACCCCGCACTCTCAGCCGCTTCCTCCGGCTGCGTTCCCCGTCGACGAGCTCGACCGCGGACTTCGGCACGCCGAAGAGCTCCGCGACGAGATCCGCGCACGCGACGTTCGCGCGACCGTCGACCGGGGGGGGCGCGACCCGGACGTGGAGCGCGTCTGCCCTCGTGCCCGTGACCGCGGCCCGGCCGGCACCGGGTTGCACGTAGAGACGAAGCAGGATCGTCGACTTGCCGGCGCCCTTCTTGTCCTTGGACGTCTGGGTCGACTTCTCCTGCTCGATCTCGAACAGGTCCTCCGCCATGGGCGCCTACTCTAGGGCAATGCCCGAACAACCGAGGCCGGACTCGTATCCGGAGGTCGCCGCGACACCGGACTACCCGGCGCTCGAAGAGGCGACGCTTGCCTACTGGGAGTCCGACGGGACCTTCGCGGCGTCAGTCGTCCAGCGTGACATCCGCAACGAGTACGTCTTCTACGATGGGCCGCCCTTCGCGAACGGGCTGCCCCACTACGGCCACCTGCTCACCGGGTTCGTCAAGGACGCGATGCCCCGTTACGAGACGATGCGCGGCCGGCGCGTCGAGCGTCGATTCGGTTGGGATTGTCACGGGCTGCCCGCCGAGACCGAGGCCCAGCGTGAGCTCGGCGTCTCGGGGCGGGCCCAGATCACCGCGTTCGGCATCGAACGTTTCAACGAGCACTGCAAGACCTCCGTCCTGCGCTACACCGCGGCCTGGGAGCGCTACGTCACCCGCCAAGGCCGTTGGGTGGATTTCGACAACGATTACAAGACGATGGACGCCTCCTACATGGAGAGCGTCATCTGGGCCTTCAAGACGCTCTACGACCGCGGGCTGATCTACGAGGGCCAGCGCGTCCTCCCGTACTGCTGGGAATGCGAGACGCCGCTCTCGAACTTCGAGACGCGCCAGGACGACGCCTACCGCGAGCGCGTCGACCCGGCGATCACCGTCTCGGTCTCGCTCGACCCGATCCCCGACGGCGCGGGTCCGGCCGCGGGCCCGTTGCGCGCGCTCACGTGGACGACGACGCCGTGGACGTTGCCTTCGAACCTCGCGCTGGCGGTCGGGCCGTCGATCACCTACGCGATCTACGAGCGCGGTCGAGAGCGCTACCTCGTCGGCGAGTCCCGGGCCGAGGCCTACGCGGCGGAGCTCGCCGACGCGGTTCTCGTCGGCACCGTCGCCGGCGCTGATCTCGTCGGGCGGACCTACCGCCCGCTCTTCGACTACTTCGTGGGCGAGGCCAACGCCTTCCGCGTGCTCGCCGGGGATTTCGTCACGACCGAAGACGGGACGGGGATCGTGCACATGGCCCCCGGCTTCGGTGAGGACGACCAGCGACTCTGCGAGTCGGCTGGCATCGCCGTCGTCTGCCCCGTCGACGATCAGGGCCGATTCGACGATCACGTGCCCGATCTCGCACACCTCCAGGTGTTCGAGGCGAACGAGCGGGTCATCGAGAGCCTCGCCAGCTCGGGCGCGCTCGTGCGGCGCGAGGAGTACGTCCACAGCTACCCGCACTGCTGGCGCTCGGACACGCCGCTCATCTACCGCGCCGTCAGCTCGTTCTTCGTGAAGGTGACCGCAATCAAGGAACGCATGGTCGAGCTGAACCGGCAGATCCATTGGGTGCCCGAACATGTCGGCCAGGGCGCGTTCGGCAAGTGGCTCGAAGGGGCGCGCGACTGGTCGATCTCACGCAACCGCTTCTGGGGGGCGCCCATCCCGGTCTGGAAGAGCGACGACCCGGACTACCCCCGCGTCGACGTCTACGGGAGCCTCGACGAGCTGGCCGCCGATTTCGGCGTCCGCCCCGACGACCTCCACCGCCCGGGGATCGACGCCCTCACCCGGCCGAACCCCGACGACCCGACGGGCCGCTCGACGATGCGGCGCGTCGAAGACGTCCTCGACTGCTGGTTCGAGTCCGGCTCGATGCCCTTCGCGCAGCTGCACTACCCGTTCGAGAACGCGCAGCGGTTCGAGGAGCACTTCCCGGCGGATCTCATCTGCGAGTACGTCGGCCAGACCCGCGGCTGGTTCTACACGCTGCACGTGCTCGCCACGGCGTTGTTCGACCGACCGGCGTTCTCCCACTGCATCGCGCACGGGATCCTGCTCGGCAACGACGGCCGCAAGCTCTCCAAGCGCCTGAAGAACTTCCCCGACCCGGAGGAGTTCTTCGCCTCCGACGGCTCCGACACGATGCGTTGGTACCTGCTCTCCTCACCGGTGCTGCGCGGGCTCGACGTCGCCATCGAGGAAGCCGCGATGTCCGAGCCGCTGCGCGTCGTGCTCAACCCGATCTGGAACTCCTGGCACTTCCTCTCGCTCTACGGCCGCAGCGACGGCGTCGTCGGACGGAAACGCTGCGACCAGACCGGGCTGCTCGACCGCTACGTCCTCGCCAAGACCCGCCGCTTCCTCGAGCAGGTCACCGAGGCCCTCGATGCCTACGACCTCGCCGGCGCGGCGGCGGCGTACTCGGGTTTCCTCGACGCCCTGACGAACTGGTACATCCGCCGCAGCCGCGACCGGTTCTGGCGGTCGTTCTCCGGCGATCCGCTGGCCGACGCCGACAAGGTCGACGCCTACGACACCCTCCACACCGTGCTCGACGTCCTCGCCCGCGTGAGTGCGCCGCTGCTCCCGTTCCTCGCGGAGGAGGTCTTCCGCGGTCTCACGTCCGCGCGCAGTGTGCACCTCGCCGCTTGGCCCGAGCCGGACGAGCTCGTCACGGATTCGGCGCTCGTCGAGTCGATGGACCTCGTGCGCGAGGTGTGTTCGGCCATCCACTCCGTGCGCAAGGCTCGCGGCTTGCGGGCCCGGCTGCCGTTGCCGAAGGTGACCATCGCGCACCACAACGCCTCGCTGCTCGAGCCGTTCCTCCCGCTCATCGCCGACGAGGTCAACGTGAAGGCCGTCGAGCTCGTGACAGCAGCCGATGCCTTCGCGACGCGCGCGCTCTCGCTCGTCCCCGCCGAGATCGGACCCCGCCTCGGCCCGACAACCCAACAGGTGATCGCCGCGGTCCGTCGGGGCGATTGGCGGCCGACCCAAGACGGGCGGGTCGCGGTCGCCGGGGTCCTCCTCGAACCCGGCGAGTTCGAACTCCGCCTCGTGCCGCGGGATCCCGCCGCCGGTCGGGTGATCGACGACGACCGAGGTGTCGTCCTCCTCGCCACCGAGGTCACTCCCGCGCTCGAAGCGGAAGGGACGGCGCGCGATCTCGTGCGGATCGTGCAGCAGGCGCGCCGCGACGCCGACCTCGTGATCAGCGACCGGATCCGTCTCGCGCTCGTCGTTCCCGACGACGTCGTGTCTGTCCTCGACGTCTGGGGCGAGGAACTCTGCCGCCAGACGCTCGCGACTTCGCTCGCCGTGGTCGGGAACGACGATCCGCGTCACGCCGACCCCGGGACAGACGTCGCTTCGGCGCGCAGCGCCTACGAACTTCCCGACGGCCGCAACGTCGCGGTCCACCTCGAGCGCGTCCGGGGAGCGACGGGACCCGGCTAGCTGCGATTCCCGTCAGGCCGTCAGGCCGGCCAACCACCGCCGCGGCGCGGCGCGTGGGTCGGCTTCTCGCGCACGGCCGGGCCGTGGTCGCCGGGCAACGCGTCGAGATCAGCCCCACGCGCCCACCTCTGCCATAGCGCCTCGTCTGGATCGTCATCACCACTCGGATGGACCGCGCGCAAGGTGTGCTCGTCGTTCGCCGGTGGACGGTCGGGACGCGCCGAGTCCGCAACGTCCTCGCTCCCCGCGTCGATGTCGGCGAGTCCCAGCTGGGTGGCTCGGTTCCGGCGCCGCGGGCGGTCGCTCGCGCGCGAGCGGAGAGCCGGCGGCGACGGCACGGCGCCGGCGCGCTCGGTCTCGTCCTCCGGTCCGTCCTGTTCCTCGACAACCGTGTCGATGAGTTCGGTCGGCTCGCCGGGCGTCGTCTCGCCAGCCGTCGCCGCGCCGGCCACGTCGTCGGGGCCGTCGACTGGCCCCTGGCGCTCGTCCTCGCGGCGCGCCATCCCGCCGACGCTCTCGAGCGCGGCACTGAGCGACGCGACGAGTCGTCCCCGCTCCGTCGCGGCGATCCGGTCGAGCTCCTCGATCTCGTGTTCGAGCTCGACGCGCCGGGACTCGAGCGCGGCGATCCTCGCGTGGACCTCCTGTTCGGCTTCGGCGCGCACGCGGTCGGCCTCGTCGCGGGCCTCGGCGGTCAGCGCACCCGCCTCGATGCGCGCCTCCTCGACGAGGGCGGTGGCCTCCTCGCGGGCCTCACGGACGGCGAGGTCCGCGGTGCGCTGGGCCAGCACGAGGGTCCGACGCAGGCTTTCGTCGTCGAGCGCGGGTTCGGCAGGGCGCGCGGGCTTCTCGCGTGCGGCTTCCCGCTCGGTGAGGAGCTCGTCGACCGCCACCGCGACCTTCTCGAGGAATTCGTCAACTTCATCGGTGTCGTAGCCGCGCAGCCGGTCACGGAACTCGACTTCGCGCAGGATCCGTCCGGATATCTCCATATCACGATGGTATGCGGCCGATGAGCGCCGCCGGTGGATACCGCCCGCCGACGCGTGCCGCTCTGGCGCAGATGCCGCGGGTCAGCGGCTACGGAGGATCGACACGAGCACCTCGAGCGCGACGAGCACCACGATCGGCGACAGGTCGATCGCCCCTCCGCCGACGCGCAGAGGCGGCAGGAGGCGCCGGAACGGCGCGAGCACCGGATCCGTGACTCGCCCGAGGGCGCGCTCGAACCGCCCGAGCGACGACCACGGGTCCGTCGGGAACCACGTGAGGATGATGCGGACGAACAGAACGAAGATGTACGCCTGGATCAGGTCGACGAGGATGCGGACGATCACCGGGGCGCGCTCACGCGATCACCGAGCGCGCCGTCGTCTAGGACCGGTAAAGGCCGCGCTGTTGGAGGCGCAACCGCTCTTCCGGTGAGACCTCGACGTTCGAGGGAGCGAGCAGGAACACCTGGTCGGCGACCTTCTCCATCTGCCCGTCGAGCGCGTAGGTGAGCCCGGAGCAGAAGTCGATCATCCGTCGCGACAGGTCTCGCTCGCTCATCTGCAGGTTGACGATCACCGGACTGCCCTGCTTCACAAGATCGCCGATCTCCTGGGCGTCGCGGAAGTGCGCCGGCGCGACGACGTGGACCTTGCTCGCCGGGACGTGCCCGACGACGACGGGCCGGACGAGGCCCGGCGCGGCTCCACCCGGTCGGCGCGGCTCGGCGGCGAGAATCGGTCGGACCGTCGCCGAGACGCCCCGGTCGTCACCTTCGTCACCGACGACGTCGGGGTAGACGGTCCGATCGGGCTGCGAAACCGGCACCCCCGCCGAAGTGTCCTCCGAGTACAACTCCTCCTCGTCGATGTCTTTCAGGCCGAGGTAGGCGAGTGCTCTGTTCATGAACGACGACATCGGTCTCCTTCTCCGCGCAGCCTATTCTCGCATCGCCTTTTGCGCCGGACGTGGACCGAACAGCGCCCTGCCGACCCGCACCATCGTCGAACCCTCCGCCACGGCGAGCTCGAGATCGTCGCTCATCCCCATCGACGCCTCGCGCAGGCCGAGACTCGTCACGAGACTAGAAACCTCGGCGAAGGAACGTCGCGCCCGCGCCGCGTCGTCGGGCGCGGCGACGGTCATCAGCCCTTGCACGTCGAGGCCGAGCCCGACGAGCCCCTCGACGAGAGCCGGGACCTCGCCGGGCGCCACGCCCCCCCGGCCCGGGAGCCCCGTCGTGTCGACCTCGACGAGCACCGCCGCGCCCGGGTGGTGGCGGGCGAGCGCGGCACCTTCCTCGGAGCGGTCGACCGTCTCGTACAGCCCGACGTAGGGCGCGAGGAGCCTGATGCTGCGCCGCTGGATGCCGCCGATGAGATGCCAGCACACGCCGGCGTCGACCGCCTCGGCTCGCAGTCGCGCCGCCTTGGCGACGAGCGGTGCCGCATAGTTCTCGCCGAGATCGACGCAACCCGCCGCCACCGCGGCCGCCGCCGCCGCCGAACTGAAGCCCTTCGTCACCGCGACGACCCGGACGCGTGCCGCGTCGCCCCCCGCGGCCGCGATACGCCGCCGCACCTCGGCCAGGCGCGCCGAGACGTCGCCGAACGGGGTCGGTGTCTCGCGGTTCACCCTGCCGGCTCCAGCCACACACCGAGGAGATGCCGGGCGGTGTCGCGACGCCGGCGGAAGCTGAAGTACTCGCCCGAGCACGCCGTGCAATCGTCGATCGCCCCGACGAGCTCGACGTCGGCGGCCGCCAAGCACCGGCGCACGGCTGCGGGCAGGTCGAAGGCGGGCGAGCCGTCCGCGGCGGTGCCGATGACCTCGTCGCCGAGCACGGCCACGAGCCCGGCGAGGTCGGCCGCCGCGAACGGGTAGCACTCGGCGTGGATGCACGCCGAGACGACAGCCTCGATCCGTGACGCCCCCCCGCGGCGCATCGTCTCGGCCGCGGCGCCGACGACCCCGGCGACGAGCCCGCGCCAACCAGCGTGGGCGACACCGATGACGCGCTCCCGGCTCGCCAAGCCGATCAGCGCACAGTCGGCGCCGAGCACGCCGAGCGCCGTCTCCTGCGAAGTCGTGACGATGGCGTCAGCCTCGGCGAGCGCAGCCGTCGGGCCGGCGACCTCGAGCACCCGCGCCCCGTGCACTTGGCGGCAGAAGGTCCACGGGAGGTCCACGATGGCCCGATGCAGCGCGTCTCCCGGGGCCGTCGCGTCGAGACGCGAGGGCCGGGCGTCCCCGTCGCGACGCGACGACGTCGCGACGATCGCCTCCCCGCTCAACGAACGCCGCGTCGGCGAAGCGACCCTTCAGCGGAGGAACGACGGGACGTCGAACCCGTCGTCGCCGAGATCGAGATCGTCGTCGTCGACGGCGAACGATTCGGCCCGTTCGTACCTCTCGGGGTGACGCGGCAGCCCGGCGCCGTAACCGAAGCTCTGCTCGAAGTCGCGGGTGGCCGCGCCGTAGCCGCCGTCGTCGAAGGTGTCGAAACCGGCCGCGATCACCGTGACGCGCACGGCGTCGCCGAGCTCGTCGTCGATCGCGCTCCCGAAGATGATGTTCGCGTCGGGGTGGGCGATGGCGTGGATCGCCTCGGCCGCCTCGTTCACCTCGAAAAGCCCGAGGTTGCTCCCACCGGCGATGTTGAGGACGATGCCGCGCGCGCCGTCGATCGAGCCGGAGGACAAGAGCGGGCTCGTGATGGCGTGGTGCGCCGCCGCGAGCGCCCGACCCTCGCCGGAGGCGACCCCGACACCCATGATCGCCGAGCCGGCGTCGTGCATGATCGTGCGGACATCGGCGAAGTCCGTGTTGATCAGCCCGGGCATGTTGATGAGATCGGTGATGCCCTTCACGCCCTGCAACAAGATGTTGTCAGCCATCCTGAAGGCTTCCACCATCGTCGTGTTCGAGTCCGCCATCGTGAGCAGCCGCTCGTTCGGGATGACGATCAGCGTGTCGACCTGCTCGCGCAGGCGCTCGATCCCCTGCTCCGCCTGCAGAGCGCGCCGGCGTCCCTCGAAGGCGAACGGCTTCGTGACGATCGCGACGGTGAGCGCGCCGAGATCGCGGGCGGCCTCGGCGACGACCGGCGCGCCGCCGGTGCCGGTGCCGCCACCCTCGCCCGCCGCGATGAACACCATGTCGGCGCCCTTGAGGACCTCACCGATCTCCTCGGCGTGGTCGAGCGCGGCGGCGCGGCCGACCTCCGGGTCGCTCCCGGCCCCGAGGCCGCGAGTCAGCTCGCGGCCGATGTCGAGCTTGATGTCGGCCTCGCTGAGCAGCAGGGCCTGCGCGTCCGTGTTGACGGCGACGAATTCGACGCCGCGCAACTCGGAGTCGATCATGCGGTTCACGGCGTTCACGCCGCCCCCGCCGATGCCGAGAACCTTGATGACGGCGATGAAACCCTGAGCTGCCTCGGACATCTGCGACGCCGCCTTCCTGCCAAGAACCACGCCAGTGCCGGAGGAACTGCCCGCGACGACGGCTCAGAAGCCCCGAGTCCCCCGTCTGTGGTCCCCCAACCGATTCCTCGACGACCGGTTTGTCGCCGCCACCCCCAGCTAGCCCCCTGCGCACTCCACGATCGACCACCGGAGCGCCTCAGGCATGCCAGGACCAGGCCGACCATAGGGCTGACGCCTCATGGGGTCAAGACCGGGTCAGACGGTGCCCGCAGGTCGATTGTGGCAGTGCTTTGCAGAGAAACCTCGGCAAGCACCGTCGCCAAAGCGACGAATTTCTCGCGGAGATCCACGGTCGAGCCGAGGATCGCCCGCGGCGCGGCGTGAAGGTCGGCGACGATCCCGAGCCCGGCTCGCCAGCTGAGCGCCGTGACCCGGCTCTCCAGGCCCGCGGGCAGCGCCGCCGCCGCGGCGAGCAGCGCCCCGGCGCCCCGGACCGACCCGCCCGGCGCGGGCAGGTCCACGAGGCCCACAAGCGACACGATCCCCGCCGGCGGCCGGGACGCATCGGCGAGCACGCGCCCGGTGACGTCGAGCAGGGCGACGCTCGCCGCGCCGCGTCGTGCCGCCGCGACGACGCGGCGCTCCGTGACGACGACCCGGACGCTCGAGGGGAACGAGACGCTCACCGACGTGGTCCTGACCCAGGGCAGCCGCTCGATGGCGTGGGCGTCGGCGAGCGTGTTGACGTCGGCGAGGGGCGGATCGCGGCCGAGTCCACTCGCCGCGAGGATCTCCGCCCGCGTCGTGTGCACGGCACCGGTGACCCGCACCGTGCGAACCGAGATGAGCGGCGAGTGGGCCAGCCCGAACAGGCCTGCGCCGAGCGCCGCCACGCCAAGCGTGGCCACGACGATCCGCAGCCGCCGCCGGCCCGCCTGACGGGCGACGACGGCGCGACGCTCCATCATCCGCGCGTGGGAGCGCACCGGGCCCTCGTCGGCCGGAGGAGCGTCCCCGCCGTTCGACCTTGGCCGCTCCGGACCACCGGGCGGCCCGGGCGGGCCGCTCACGGCGGGAATCCCACCAGGCAGATCTCGGTCGCCAGCTCGACGCCGCACCGCTCGGCGACGAGTCGGCGCACCTCGCAGAGGAGCGCGAAAACGTCGTCCGCCGTGGCTGCCCGATCCGCCTGGATGAAGTTCGCGTGGCGCGCGGAAACGCGCGCCTTGCCCACCGCCAGGTTCTTCAGGCCGGCGAGCTCGATCAGTCGCCCCGCCGAATCCCCCGGGGGGTTCTGGAAGATCGACCCGGCGTTGCGCCCGCCCGGTTGGTTCTCCCGTCGCCAGGCGACGATCCCGGCGATCGCCGTGAGCGACACCTCCCGGTCCCCCGCTTCGAGGCCGAAGCGCGCCGACACGACGACCTCGTCGGGCTGCACCGCCGAGCGTCGGTAGGAGAGACCGAGGTCGCCGGCCGTGACCGTCCGGTCGGTCCTCTGCCGCAGGGCGACGAGCCTGACCGACACAAGGCGGTCGGCGGTCTGGGAGCCGTGCCCGCCGGCGTTCATGCGGACGGCGCCCCCGACCGAGCCGGGGATGCCGACCGCCCACTCCAGGCCCGACAGTCCCGCCTCCGCCGTCGTCCGGGCGAGCGCCGGATAGGCGACGGCACCCCCGGCCACGACCGTGCCGTCCCTCTCGATCGTCATCGTGTCGTAGGCGCGGCCGAGCACGATGCACAACCCGGCGAACCCCGCTTCGGCGACCAACAGGTTCGATCCCCGTCCGAGAACGAGGACCTCGACACCGCTCGCGGCGACGGCATCGACGACGGTCGCGAGCTCCGCTTCGTCGTGCACAACCGCGAGGAGGGCCGCCAGCCCGCCGAGACGGTACGTCGTGCGGGCGCCGAGGGGCGCGTCCCGCTCGGCCAGGTCGCCGAGCCGCGCCGCGGCCTCCTCGACGGCCTCGTTCCGACGCGGCGACCGTCCGGCCGCGGCCGCGCCCACGGCCGGCCTAGTCCTCGCCGCCGGCGAGCAGGTCGTCGGCCAGGCTCGTCAGGTCACCGGCCCCCAGGGTGAGGCAGCAATCCCCGGCGCGAAGCGTCCGGCGCAGGTGGTCGACGATCTCCGTCCGCCGCGGCAGGTACGTGACGTCGGCCTCGGGGTGGGCCGCGCGCACCGCGTCGACGATGAGCCTGCCGGAGACCCCGGGGCGGGGGGCTTCGCCCGCGCCGTAGATGTCGGTGACGACGAGCTCGTCGGCGTCGACGAAGGCGTCGGCGAAGTCGGCCCCGAGGACGGCGATCCGCGAGTAGCGGTGCGGTTGGAAGACGCAGACGACCCGACGCCAGCCGCCGCGGCGCGCCGTCGCGAGCGCGGCCGCGACCTCGCCGGGCAGGTGCGCGTAGTCGTCGACGAGCGTCGCGCCGTTCGCCTCGCCCCGGAACTCGAAGCGCCGCGCGACGCCGCCGAAGCGTGCCAGGGCACGCCGGACCGCCTCGAGGTCCGCGCCGACGGCCACCGCCGCCGCCGCCGCCCCGGCGGCGTTGAGGGCGTTGTGACGGCCCGGCACGGGCAGGGCGAGCGCGGTCGCGCTGTCCGAACCGACCCGCAGCACGAAGCTCACCTCGGAACGGCCGCCGGCGAACTCCGTGATCCGCCAGGTCGAATCCGCGGCGAACCCGTAGGTTGTCACGTCACGGGGCGCGACCGCGGCCGCGGTCGGATAGTCGCCGCAGACGATCGCGACGGACGAGGCCCCGGCGAGGAAACGGCGGAACGCCGCAACGAGGCCCTCGAAGGATCCGTAGTGGTCGAGGTGATCCGGCTCGACACTCGTCACGACGGCGATCTCGCTCTGCAGCTCGAGGAACGTCCCGTCGCTCTCGTCGGCCTCGACGACGAGCCACTCCCCCGCGTCCCACACCGCCCCGGAACCGATCTCGTTGATCTCGCCGCCGATGATGAACGAGGGCGACAGGCCCGCCTCGACGAGGATGAGCGCGAGCATCGAGCTCGTCGTCGTCTTGCCGTGCGTACCCGAGACGGCGATCGTCCGTCGCAGCGAGCTGATCGCGCCGAGCACCTCGGCGCGGCGGTGCACCGCGATCCCGCGTCGTCGTGCCTCAACGACCTCGACGTTCCCAGTGGGGACCGCGCTCGATATCGCGAGGAACTCAGCGGCACCGAGGTTCGCCGCGTCGTGGCCGATCGCAACCTTGACGCCGAGCGCCCGCAACCGTTCCAGCGCCACACCGTCTTTCAGATCGCTGCCGCTCACCTCGTGGCCCATCGCGACGAGCACCGTGGCGATCGCGCTCATCCCCGCGCCGCCGATGCCGACGATGTGGACTCCCCGGCGACGCCCGAGATCCGGTCGGCTCATCGGCCGTCCTGTCGTCCGGGACGGATCCCGACGGCCGGCTCGCGCGCTCCGGCCCACCTCCGGGCGGCGACCTCGTCGACGAGGGCCGCGACGGCGGCCGCCGCGTCGGGCCGGCCGGCCGAGCGCGCGGCCGCGCCCATGGCCTCGAGCCGCCCCGGGTCGCCGAGCAGCGCGAGGATCTCCGTGCAGAGCCGCGCCCCGGTCGCCTCGTCGTCGGCGAGGAGCACCGCTGCGCCGACGGCGCGCAACCATTCCGCGTTCCGTCGCTGGTGGTCCGCCGGTGCACCGGGAAGCGGGACGAGGATGCTCGGCGTGCCGATCACGGAGAGCTCGGCCACGGTCGAGGCGCCGGCGCGGCACACCACCACGTCGGCCGCGGCGAGAAGTTCCGCCAGGTGGTCCTCGTAGCCGACGACTCGGTAGTCGAGCCCGGCGCGTCCGAACAGTCCCGCCGCGCCGGCCGCGGTCGTCACCTCCTCGAGCGCCCGCGTGCCGCAGACGTGGTACACGACGAAGCCCTCGTGCGCCGGGAGACGCTGTGCGAGATCGAGCGCCGCGTCGTTGAGGCGTCGGGCGCCGAGCGAACCGCCGACCACGCCGACGAGCGTGCCGTCGCCCGCCACGGACAGCGCCCGGCGCGCCCGGGCCCGCCCCTCGCGGGAACGGTCGACCGCGAGCACCTCGGGACGCACGGGCGCGCCGGTCACGACGGCTCGGGGCAGCTCCGTTGCCGGGAACGCGACGGCGCAAGCCCGGGCGAAACGCCCGATCATCCGGTTCGCCGCGCCCGGAACCGAGTCGACGTTGACCACGACGACGGGGATGCGCAGCACGGCGGCGGCCAGCGAACAGGCAACCGCCCCGAAGCCTCCGACGGCGACGACGACACGCGGACGCCGTCGCGCGAGCGTCGCGAGCGACAGGACGAAGGCGACGCCGATGCCGGCGAGCGCGGTCACGTTCCGCAGACTCGGCCGGCGAACGACGCCCCGCCCGGGCAGGAGCGTCAGCGAGAACCCGGCGTCGGGCACGAGACGCCCTTCCATGCCCCGGCGCGTCCCGACGAAGTGGATCGTCGAGGGCACGTGCCCCGCCGCGACGAGCGCCCGGGCGAGCGCGATCGCCGGAAGAACGTGGCCCGCGGTCCCCCCTCCGGTGACGATCACCTCGGCCCGGGTCGTCGTCACCGCCCCATTCGAACCCGTTGCCGCTCGCGTTGCACGACGGCGGACGAGCGCGTCTTTGCCTCGGGGTGGCCGGCGATGCGCACGAGCAGCCCGATCGCCGCGGCCAGCACGACGAGCGACGACCCCCCGGAGGACAGGAACGGGAGCGGGATCCCCGTCTCGGGGAGCGCGCCGACGACGCCGCCGACGTTGATGAGCGCCTGGAAGACGATCCAGGTCGTGACGCCGGTCGCGACCAGGAAGGCGAAGCGGTCCTCGGTGCGGCGCGCGATCCGGAGGCCGAGCCAGCCGATCGCCGCGAACCCGGCGAGCACGCCGAACGCCCCGACGAGCCCGAAGTTGTTGCCGATGATCGCGAAGATGAAGTCGTTGTTGGCGTTCGGCAAGAAGCCCCACGCGGCCGGGGAACCGCCGAGACCCGTCCCGAACCAGTGCCCCGAGCCGAGCGCCACGAGCGACTGGACGACCTGGTACCCCGTCGTCGAGGCGTGGGCGAACGGGTCCCAGAACCCGTCCAGGCGCGCCCTGCCGTACGGCTCGGCCAACAAGAACACGCCGCCGAGCGCGGCGAACACTCCGCCCGTCGCGACGACCTTGCGCAGCGGTGCGCCGGCCGCGTAGAGGAGCACCGCGCCGATCACGGCGACGACCGCCGCCGTGCCGAGATCCGGCTGGCGCACGATGAGAACCCCGAGCACCACGAGCGCGATGAACACCGGACGGACGCAGTCAGCGCGCGGACCCGTCGCACCCGTGCGGCGAGCGAGCAGATCGGCGAGGAACAGGACCGCGGCGAACTTCGCGAACTCTGACGGCTGGATCCGCAGCGGGCCGAGGCCGATCCATCGGGCCGAGCCGGCGGTGACCGTGCCGATCCCGCGCACGAGCACCGCGACGAGCATCACCAGCGTGCCGATGAAGACCGGCACCGCCAGGCGCCGCCAGAGCTGCAGGTCGAGACGGATCGCGGCGACGAACACGAGCGCGCCGAGGGCCGTCCACATACCCTGATGCTCGAACACCGACCACGGCGACCCGGAGCTGGCGATCGATTCCACGGACGAGCTCGACAGCACCATGACGAGACCGAAGACGGCGAACCCGACGACGAGGGCGGTGAGCGCGACCGCGTCGCGGCGAGCGGCGACGGCCGCCGCTGACGGACCCGCGCTGGCGCGCTTCGGCGCGGCAGCGCTGTCGGCACGGATCCTGTCCCGAGCGACGGCAGAACCGCCGACGAGACGTAGGTGCACGACTTCCCGCTCGTCGCGCCGCCGCGTCGGTCTCGCCGCGCCGCGCCGCTCGATGACACCGCTCGCCATCTCAGGCCCCCCGCTGACGGACGTCACGCGACCCGAGTTCGTGCACCGCCGAGGCGAAGTCCTCGCCACGCGCCGCGTACGACTCGTACCAGTCGAAGGAGGCGCAGCCCGGCGAGAGCAGCACCGCGTCTCCGGCGCGGGCCATGCCGGCCGCGCGCGAGACCGCCTCGCCCATGGACTCGGCCCGGGCGACCGCGTGGCCGGGGGAGAACGCCGCGACGACCTCTTCTGCCGCTTCGCCGATGGCGACCACGCCGCGCACGACGAGTCCCGCGCAGTCGTCGACGGCACGCCGGATCGTCGAGAGGTCGAGGCCCTTGTTCCGCCCGCCGAGGATGAGAACCACCGACGAGAAACCGCGGACCGCGGCGGTCACCGCCGCGGGAGTCGTCGCCTTGGAATCGTCGTAGTACGCGACGCCGCCGATCGTCGCCACGTGCGTCAGCCGGTGGTCCGGGGGCGGCGTCGCGCGGAGCACCGCACGGCAGCCGTCAGGCGCGGCGCCCGCCTCGAGCGCGGCGGCGAGCGCCGCGAGCGCGTTCAGGCGGTCGTGCGGCAGGTCCCGCACGAGATCGCGACTCGTCGCGAGTAGCCCGCCGTCCGGGGCGAGGAACCGATCTTCGACAAGCCGATACCCCCGGCCGGTCTGCCCGAACGTCACCACGCGGGCGCGCGATCGTCTTGCCTCCGCGATCACGATCGGGTCGTCGAGGTTCGCCACCGCGACGTCGTCGTCACCCTGGTTCGCCCAGATGCGGGCCTTGGCGGCCACGTAGTCGCCGAACGAGCGATGCCAGTCGAGATGGTTCTCGGCGACGTTCAGCCATGCGGCGACGGCAGGATGGAACGACGAGGTCAGCGCGAGCTGGAACGACGAAACCTCCGCCACCGCCAGGTCCGCGCTGCCGGCTGTCACCGTCGAGATCAGCGGTTGACCGATGTTCCCGGAGGCCTCGGCGCGCACCCCGGAGGCGGCGAGCATCGCCGTCACGAGCGCGGTCACCGTCGTCTTGCCGTTCGTCCCGGTCACCGCCACGATGGGCACCGGTGACAGTCGGTAGGCGAGCTCGATCTCCGAGATGAGCCGGTCCGGCTCGACGAGCCCGAACACGGGATGCCGCGGCGGCACGCCGGGGCTCGCGACGACGAGCGCGCAGCCCCCGACGGCGTCGCCGAGTTCGGTCCGGGAGGGAGCGGCGACGAACTCGACGCCGAGGGCGCGTGCGGCCGCCCGCCGCTCCGGGGTCGGCGCGTCCTCGACCGCGACGATCTCGAGCCCCCGATCGCGCAGCACCCGCGCCACGGCCTGACCGGTGACGGCGAAACCGATGACCGCCACCGGTCCGGACAGACCGCTCGCCGGCACGGGCCTCCCGGTCACAGCAGCGCCCGCACGCCGAGGAAGTCGGCGTAGAAGATGCCCAGTCCGACCGCCGTGCAGAGCGCCGAGAAGATCCAGAAGCGGACGATCACCGTCGTCTCCGGCCACCCGGCGAGCTCGAAGTGATGATGGATCGGTGCCATCCGGAACACGCGGGTGTGAAAGACGCGGAAGCTGATCACCTGGATGACGACCGAGAACGTGACCACGACGAACAGGCCCCCGAGGATCGGCAGGAGCAACTGCACGTTCATCTCGAGCGCGAGACACGCGAGGGCGGTCCCGATCGCCAGCGAGCCCGTGTCGCCCATGAAGATCCGCGCCGGGGCCGCGTTCCACCAGAGGAAACCGACACACGCACCGGCCAGCGCGATCGCGACGAGGGCGAGGTCGAGGGCCGCGTGGACGTGGTAGATCTGCACGTGGCGGTACTGCCAGTAGCCGATGAGCGTCAGGCCCGCGAACGTGAAGGCGGACGACCCGGCGGCAAGTCCGTCGAGGCCGTCGGTGAGGTTGACCGCGTTGGCGCCTGCGGTGATGATGAACGTCGCCCAGACCACCCACAACGCCGTGCCGAGCAGCACGCCAGGCACGCTCGCGGGGTGAACGAGATAACCGTGCTCGCGTGGGCCCAGTACTCGGCGGCGAGCGCGAAGCCGACGCCGACGAGGAGCTGGAGCACGATCTTGCCCCGTTTGTTGAGCCCGAGGCTGCGCTGGCGTCGCACCTTCAGCCGGTCGTCGGCAAAACCGATCGCCCCGGCGAGCACGAGCGCGGACATGACGAAGCCGCCCGCCCAGGTGAACGGCGCGTTGTTGCCGACGTGTCCGAGCAGGTAGCCGGCGGCCGCCGCGCCGATGATCGCGATCCCGCCCATCGTCGGCGTGCCCTCCTTCACGATGTGGATCGCGGGGCCGTCTCTGCGGACCTGCTGACCGATGCGACGGTCCGCGAGCGATCGCAGCAGGATCGGCGTGCCGAAACCCGAGACGAGAAGGGCGATGGTGCCCGCCATGAAGATCGCGATCATCGGGCCGCCCCCTCCGGTCCCGGGCCGCCCTTCCTCGCGGTCGGTCGTCGCTTCGCTCGCTCGATCCACTCCAACTCGGCGCGCACGACCTCTCGGTCGTCGAATCTCAGTGTCACGTCGGTAAACTGCTGCGTCGTCTCGTGACCCTTCCCCGCCACGACGACGACGTCGCCGGGTCGGGCGGCGCGCAGCGCGCCTGCGATCGCGGTCCTACGGTTGGGTTCGACGACGAGCCTGGCGGCTCCGGACATCCCGGCACGGATCTCGTCGATGATCGACTCTGGGTCCTCGCTCCGAGGGTTGTCGGTCGTCAGCACGACAACATCGGCGAGCCGCGAGGCGACCTCGCCCATCACCGGCCGTTTCCCGCGGTCCCGGTCCCCTCCGCAACCGAAGACGACGATGACCCCCGGCTTCCCAGCGACGTCGGCCGCGGCGCGTTCGGCACGCACGGCACGCAGCACCCCCTCGAGACCCGCGGGGGTGTGGGCGTAGTCGACGATGGCGACGACGCCCCCGGCGCCCTCGATCGCCTCGAAGCGGCCCGGGACGCCCGCCGCCTTGTCGAGCCCGTCGACGATGGCGTCGGGTTCGACCCCGAGGGCGCGGGCCGCGCTTGCGGCGGCGAGAGCGTTCGAGACGTTGAACTCGCCGCCGAGATGCAGGTGCACGGCGCGCTTGCCGAGGCGGAAGCTGCTCTTGGTCAGGCCGAGCTCCAGGTCGCGCGCGTCATCGAGCGAGTACGAGACCGTCGGGATCTCGGCGCGGTCGACGAGCCGGCGCCCGAATTCGTCGTCACGGTTGACGACCGCGAAGCGGGCGCGCTCCGGGGTGAACAACCTCGCTTTCGCCGCGAAGTACGACTCGAGCGTCTCGTGGTAGTCGAGGTGATCCCGGGACAGGTTCGTGAACACGGCCACGTCGAACCGGATCCCGTCGACCCGATGCTGCACGAGGGCGTGCGAGGTCACTTCGATCGCGCCCGCGACTACTCCCCCGTCGCGCAGGCGCGCGAGCGCCCGCTGCAGGTGCGGCGACTCGGGTGTCGTGCGCGCCCCCTCGAGCGTCCCGATCACCCCGGTGGGCCACCCGGCCCGCTCGAGGATCGACCGGAGCAGATACGTCGCCGTCGTCTTGCCGTTCGTGCCCGTGATCCCAACGGTGCGCAGCGCGCTGGCGGGATCCTCGAAAAAGGCGCACGCCGCTCTCGCCATCGCGATGCGCGCCGTGCCCGGTGGCACCACGAGCTGCAGTGCGTCGCCGACCTCGGCGCCGAGAGTGTGCTCGCAGAGGAAGGCCACGGCACCCGCCGCCGCGGCGACGCCGACGTAGTCGTGACCGTCGTGGCGGGCGCCGGGCAAGCAGCAAAAGAGCGAGCCCGCCGTCACCTCGCGGTCGTCGAAGACGACGCTGGTGATCGTGGCCCCCCCGCGGTCGCCCAGCACGACGAGCGGAGCGACCCGGTCGATGATCCGGTCGACCGCGAGGTCGGTTGCCACGCCCTCGCCCTCCACCGCCGAGTTCGTCACCGCTTCGACGCTGGGCTCACGCTCGCAGCGAGCGCTGCGGAGGACGAGGGCGGTATGTCGAAGCGACGAAGCGCGTAGCGCATGATCTGGGAAAAGACTGGGGCAGACACCAAACCACCGTAGATCGGTGCGGGGTGGTTCAGCACGACGATCCCCGAGAGTTCCGGGTCCTGGGCGGGAACGAAGCCGACGAACGTCGCGTTCCAGTCACCTGGGACGTAGCCGGGCTCGGTCGTTTCGGGGACCTGGGCGGTGCCGGTCTTGCCGGCCACGGTGTACCCCGGAATGTTGGCGAGCACGGCCGTCCCGTCCTGCACGACACCCTCCAACATCGGCACGAGCTCGCCGACCGTCCGGGCGGCGACCGCCCGTACGCCGGACCGCGCCGACAAGAGGTGCTCGCTCGCGTCACCGTTGACCGTGCCGGCGACGAGACGGGGGGTGACGAAGACGCCACCGTTCGCGATCGTGTTGTAGGCGTCGAGCACCTGGAGCGGCGTCACGGCGATGCCGGTGCCGATCGGTACCGCCGCCGCCGCCGACCCGAACCACGTCGCCGGCGAACCGACGATCCCGGCGGACTCGCCCGGCCAGTCGAGCCCCGTCGGGCGGCCGAAGCCGAGGGCCGACAGTCCCGCGGCGAGGCGGGTGAGCCCGAGCCGTTGCGCGATCTCGATCGTGCCGATGTTCGACGACTGCGCGAGGATCTGCGCCACGCTGAGCTGCTCGGTCGGGTGGACCTCGGCGTCGGCGAACCGGTAGCCGCCGACACCGATCGAGTCCGGCACGGTCAGCACCGTCGACGGCGTGATGAGTCCGGCCTGCAGGGCGGCCATGACGGTGGCGAGCTTCATCACCGAGCCCGGCTGGTAGACGGTCGTCGCGGCGAGGTTCGACGCCGCCGGTCCGATCGACCCGTGCGGACCGGCGATGAGATCGACCATCGCGAGGATCGCCCCGCTGTGCACGTCCATCACGACGGCGATGCCGCTGTGCGCACCGGTGGAGACCATCTGCGCCGCGAGATCCTTCTCCACCTCCACCTGCAGCGGCTCGTCGATCGTGAGGACGAGCCCCGTCCCCGCCTTCGCCGCGGCCACGTGGGTCGGCCCGCCCGGAAGCGTGTACCCACCCGGCGCGAGGGCGACGAGCTCGCTGCCGGCCCTCCCGGCGAGCAGGGCGTTGTCAGCCTGCTCGATCCCGGCGTCGCCGACCCCCGCGGCGTCGACGCCGCCGATCAGCGGCTGGAAGACGTCGCTCCCCGTCATCACGCGCACGCTGTCGGCCGCGAAGGAGAGACCCGCGAGGTCACGACGCTCGATGGGGGCCACCTCGGCGTTTGTCAGCCCGCGGGCGAGAACGACGTAACCGTTGCGCTCGCCGAGCTCGCCGGCGAGTCGCGCCACCGGGACGCGGAGCAACGGCGCGAGCGTCCTCGCCTCGGCGACGGGCTTCGTGATCTGGAAGTCGTCCGCGACGACGTCGGTCCGGGGCACCGAGACGGCGAGCACGTCCCCGGTGCTGTCGTAGATGGCACCCCGCGTCGCGCCGAGCACGACCTTCTGGTCGACCTCGCCTTTCTCGTATGCGGCGTAACGGACGCCGTCGACGACCTGGACGACGGTGAGGCGAACCGCGAGGCCGACCGAGGCGAGCACCATCACCGCCGCGACGGCGCCCAACCGGGCGCGACGGGCGGGCGCTCTCGGCGGGCGCCGGCCGACGCCACGCCGAACGGGCCCTGTCACGTCGCGTTCCTCGCCGACGCGGGCTCGGCGGTCCGGCTGGCTTCGACGGGGACGAGGTAGGTCACGCTCGGCGGCACGACCATCCCGAGGCGACGCTCGGCGAGCTTGAGGATGCGCGACGGCGACTCGAGCTGCGCCCGGGCGAGCTGGAGGTTCTCGTCCCTGGCGACCGCCGTCGCCAGCTGCTGGTCGAGCCGGTCCAGGTGGACCTGCTGCGCGGCAACGAAGGCCTGACCTGCCGCGACGATGAGTAGCGCCCCGGCGACGAAGAGCGCCGCCAGCACGAGGATCGCCCGCGCCCGGCGTCGGAGGCGGCGCTGTTCCAGCTCGGCACGGCCGACGACGGCGAGACCGGCCCGATTGGCGCGGTGCGCCCCGGTTGCCTGCCGCTCCTCGGTGGATGCGACGACCGCGTGGGCGGCGCGTGCCGGCGTCATCGACGCCCGGCTCCCTCGTCGTCGGTCGCGAGGCGCTCGACGGCCCGGAGACGCGCCGCCTCGGCCCGGGGGTTGCGCGCGACCTCGTCGGCGGCCGGGCGGCGGGCCCCCCGGGTCACGAGGCGCACCGACGGCCGTGCGCCGCAGACGCAGGGCAGGCCGGACGGGCAGGTGCAGCCACCGGTCGACCAGGCGCGGAAACGCTGCTTGATCAGGCGGTCCTCGCCGGAGTGGTAGGCGAGCGTCACGATGCGGCCCCGGGCGACGAGTTGGCCGAGCGCCCGGTCGAGCCCGACGGGCAGGACCTCGAGTTCCTCGTTGACGGCGACGCGCAGCGCCTGGAAGACCCGACCCGCAGGGTGACCCCGCCGCCGGGCTCCGGGCGGCACCATCCTCGCCACCAGCTCCGCGAGCGCGGCCGTCGTCGGGATCGGGCGCTCGCCGACGATCGCCCGGGCGATCCGGTGGGCGAAACGCGTCTCGCCGTGCGCGGCGAATAGCCGCGCGAGGTCCTCTTCGCCGAGGGTGTTGACGAGGTCCTGCGCGCTCCGCCGCTGGCCACGGTCCATCCGCATGTCGAGCGGTGTCGCGACCCGGTACGAGAATCCCCGAGCCGGGTCGTCGAGTTGGTGCGAGCTCACCCCGAGATCGAACAGCACCGCCGAGACCCCGCCGGCCCGGGCGAGTTCGTCGGGAACCGACGCCGCGAGCGCTTCGTCGAGGGCGTCGAACCGGGCGTGGCGCACCCGGGCGCGGTCGCCAAAGGACGCGAGGCGAGCGGTCGCCGCGGCGACCGCCTCGGGGTCGCGGTCGATCCCGACCAGGACCAGGTCAGGACGGCTCTCGAGGACTGCTGCGGCGTGCCCGCCGCCGCCGAGCGTCGCGTCGACGACGATGCCCGGCGGCACGGGTCGGACGAGCGCGACGACCTCGTCGACCATGACCGGCGTGTGGAACGTCCCCTGGCTCATCCGCAGCCCCCCGACCCCCGGCCGGGCGAATCTCGCCCTGCAGAACGGATGGAGATCGGCGGAGAGGGGATGATGCTGGCCATCCTTGGCCGCGGCCGAGGAGCTGCGGATGGACCAGGGGACGTTTCTTCGTGGGTCACTCTGGTGTTGCGGGCGCGCCCGTCTCCCTGGGCGGGGTTGCAAGCGCACACGGTCGGCCACCGGCACGATCACGCACCGGTCGCGGCGCCCGCGCCGGTCGGCACGAGAGCCTTGGCGTCCCAGTTCGACGGGGACCACAGCTCGACGTGGTCCATGACGCCGACGACGACGACTTCACGTTCGAGCCCCGCGTAGTTCCGCAGGTCCGTCGCGACAAGGATCCGACCTTGCGAGTCGATCTCGACCTCGTCGATCGCCGAGCACCACTCGCGCACCTGGTTGCGCGTCCAGGCGTCGACGGCGGAGGCCTTCCGGGTGTCGATCTCCGCCTGGAGGGTCTCGGGCGTCCAGATCGCGACACAACCCTCGAGGTGCGGGGTGAGGAAGCAACGCTGGCCGAGGCGGGAGCGGATGCGTGCAGGGAGGATCAGTCGGCCCTTAGAATCGAGGGAGTGGTCGTATCTGCCGAAGAAGCTGTTCTCGGAGCCCAACGTCGGTGTCCTCCCTCCTGATCACCACGGGTCGCCGAGCGGGTGATGCCGCTCCCCTGCCCTCCACTTCGCGCCACTCTATGTGTCAGTCCCCCCACCGTCAACCACGCAGCGCTCGTCTGCCGTCCTGACACGCCCGGACCCGCTCGGGTCCCCCACGACGACCCGCCTGCGCCTGTCCGGCGAACGGCCGCGACTGGGCGGCGTCTGCACGCGAAGATGCAGGTCACGAAGCCAGATGACGATCGGACCACGCTGAGGCGGCGACCCGCTAGCCGCTGGACGCCACGGTGGGGCGAAATGGGGCGATGTGCCGCCGCCCCGAAGGCGGGCGCGAACGACCTGGCAAAGGGTGGAATCCCGAACGGTCCGTCAGCAAGCAACCCGCCGAAGGGGCTCACCCGTCCCGTTGGGCAGATCCGCCCGCGACGGAGCCAGGGCCCGACGCACCCCGGCCCGGCGGGTGACGAAGTCGCCCCGCCGGTGCCGCCACGATCTCCGCGCGGTCAGTCCACCCCGACCAGGGTCTTCACCGCGGCGGTGATCGCACGGAGACCCGCTTGCGCGTCGGCGAAGAACATGCCGGTCTTCGGGTCCGTGTAGAGCTCGTTGTCGATGCCGGCGTAGCCGTAGCCCATCGAACGCTTGATGACGATGATGCTCTTCGCCTTGTCGACGTCGAGGATCGGCATGCCCGAGACGGCATTGCCCGGGCGGCGGGCCGCCGGGTTCGTCACGTCGTTCGCCCCGATCACGAGCGCGACATCGGCGCGGGGGAACTCGGGGTTGATCTCCTCCATCGTCTTCAGCTGCTGGTAGGGAACCTCGGCCTCGGCGAGCAGGACGTTCATGTGGCCCGGCATCCGCCCGGCCACCGGGTGGATGGCGTAGGACACCTCGACGCCGCGCTTCTCGAGCAGGTCCACGAGCTCTTTCACCGAGTGCTGGGCGTGCGCGGCCGCGAGGCCGTAGCCCGGCACGATGATCACCTTCTGCGCGTAGGCGAGCTGGATCGCGACGTCGTCGGCGCCGACCGATCGCACCTGGCCGCTGGCGCCCGCTCCGATGACGCTCGCCTGGTCGCCCGTGCCGAACCCGCCGGCGACGATGTTGAGGATCGACCGGTTCATCGCGTCGGCCATCAACTTCGTGAGGATGCTGCCAGAGGCACCGACGAGCGCGCCGGCGATGATGAGCCCGACGCTGTTGATGACGAATCCGGCCATCGCGACGGCCGTGCCGGTGAAGGCGTTGAGGAGCGAGATCACGACGGGCATGTCCGCCCCGCCGATCGGCATGACCATGATCACGCCCATGACGAGCGAGGCGAGCGCGATCCCGATCAGGGTGAGATCACTGTTCGCCCCCGAGAGGATGTACCCGGTTCCGGCGCACAACGCCACGGCGAGCACGAGGTTGATCACCCGGCCGGCGGGAACCACGATCGGCCGCGACGGGATGAGACCCTGCAGCTTGCCCGCGGCGACGACCGAGCCCGACAACGTCACAGCGCCGATCACGACGTCGAGGATGCTCGTCACCGAGATCCGGGCCGCGATCGTCGGCGCGTGGAAGATCCCGGCGAGCCGGACGAAGTCCGCGACCGCGACGAGTGCCGCGGCCCCGCCCCCCACGGCGTTGAACAGGCTGACGAGCTGCGGCATCGCCGTCATCTCGACGGAACGGGCGAGGTAGAGCCCGACGCCGGAGCCGATGACGCCGCCGAGGGCGAGCATCAGCCAACCCGTGGTCGAGATCGTCCCGTCGTGGGCGATGAGCGCGAGCGTCGCGGCGACGGCGACGGCCATGCCCGCCGCGGAGAGCCTGTTCCCGTGGTTCGCCGTCGGCGGAGCGTTCATCAGATGGAGTCCGACGACGAAGCAGGTCGCCGCGGCGAGGTAGATGAGCGTGATGACATCGTTGAAGGTGCCCATCAGGCACGTCCCCCGTTCTCCGCGGCGTCCTGGGCCGCCGGGGCCGGACGATGCTGGAACATCTTCAGCATCCGGTCGGTCACCGTGTAGCCGCCGACGACGTTCATCCCGGCGAACACCGCGGCGATGAACGCGAGCGTGTACCCGACGGTGTCGTGCGCGGTCGAGGCGATGAGGAACGCCCCGACGATCACGACACCGTGGATGGAGTTCGCCGCCGACATGAGCGGCGTGTGGAGGGTCTGGGGGACCTTGGAGATCACCTCGAACCCGACGAGAAGACTGAGCACGAAGATCGTGACGTCAGTGATGAGACTCGTATCCATCGACTCAGGCTCCGTTCACTAGAGGTGCGCTCGCGCTCGACCCCATGAGTTCCGCCGTCGCGGGGTTGACCACCGTTCCTTCGAAGGTGATGACGACTCCCGCCTGGATCTCGTCCGTGAGGTCGATCGTCACCCTCCCTTCCTTGACGAAATGGGTGACGAGCGCGCAGATGTTGTGCGAGTAGGCCGTCGACGCGCCTGTCGCCATCGTCGACGCGAGGTTGCCGGCTCCGATGATCGTGACGCCGTTGTCGGTGACGATCGTCTCTTCGGGCCGAGATGCCTCGACGTTGCCCCCGAGCGAGCTCGCGGCCATGTCGACGATCACCGACCCGGCGCGCATCGCGGCGATCGCATCCGCCGTCACGAGCAGAGGAGGTCGTCGGCCCGGGACCTGTGCCGTCGTGATGACGACGTTGTGTTGGGCGATGTGCCCGTTGAGCTCGTCCTGCTGCGCCTTGGTCTCCTCGGCCGTGAGGGCACGCGCGTAGCCGCCCTCGCCCACCGCCTCGCCGACCGATTTCAGCTCGATGAAGCGCCCGCCGAGCGACTCCACTTGTTCTTTCGCCTCGGGCCGGACGTCGTATCCCCGGACGATCGCGCCGAGCCGGTGGGTCGTCGCGATGGCCTGGAGTCCGGCGACCCCGGCGCCGAGAACGAGCACCTCGGCGGGACGGGCGGTCCCCGCCGCCGTCATGAGGAGCGGAAAGTAGCGACCGTAGGCACTCGCCGCCACGAGCGCCGCTTTGTAGCCGGCGATGTTCGCCTGTGAGCTGAGCACGTCCATCGACTGGGCCCGGCTCAGGGTGCGAGGCAGGCTGTCGAGGCTCACCGCGGTGACGCCACGTTCGGCGAGCCGGGTCGCGAACGCGGGATCGACGAGCGGAGCGAGCAGGCCGACGACGACCTGGCCCGCCTTCAACTTCCCCACGTCGGCGTCGCTCGGCCGGCCCACGAAGAGCACGATGTCGGACTCCGCCAGACACCTCTCCCGATCAACGACGGCCGCGCCCGCCTGCGCGTAGGCGTCGTCCAAGAACCACGCCCGCCTGCCCGCGTCCTGCTCGACGAGGATGGCGAGGCCGGCGGAGCGGAGCTTCGCCACGTCTTCGGGCACGAGCGCGACCCGGCGCTCACCTTCCCCGGCCTCGCGCACGACGGCGACAGACTGCTCGCCCCCCGTCGCCGGGCTCCTCTTCGGCTCCTCTGACGCCGCGGACGGTTCCGCCCGATCTGCCATCGTCTCCCTCCTTGGGTGGCCCGAGTCACCGCGGCACCCACCAGTCGGGTCGGTGGCGCACCGCGCGCCCCCGACCCCCTTCTTCTCGATCCATGCCGGCTGGCCGCGCCGCAGCCGATCGGTGGCTCAGATCAGCTCCGGCACCATGACGATCGCACCGCACGGGCATTCGGCGACGCAGATGCCGCAACCCTTGCAGTAGTCGTAGTCGAAGGCGTACCGCTCGCCGGGCCCGAGCTTAGACACGGCGTTGTCCGGGCAAACCCCGTAGCAGTTGTCGCACTCGAAGCAGTTGCCGCACGACATGCAGCGGCGCGCCTCGAAAAGGGCGTTCGTCCCGTCGAGTCCGCCGACGACCTCCTCGAAGCCGGTCTGGCGCCGTACGAGCTCGAGCTCGGGCTGAACCGAGCGTGGCGCGTCCGCGTAGTACCAGGTGTTCAGGTTGTCGATCGAGGCGAGCTCGTGCCGCTCGACCGGGACTTCTTCCTTCCCGCTCAGCCATCGGTCGATGTTGCGCGCCGCCTTCTTGCCGTGCCCGATCGCGACGGTGACCGTACGGTCGGTGGGGACCATGTCGCCACCCGCGAACACACCCGCTCGCCCCGTCATCATGTGTTCGTCGACGACGACGACGCCGTCTCTGACCATGACGCCGGCGAGACCGCCGACTGGCGAGAGGTCCGCGTCTTGGCCGAGGGCGAGGATGACGCAGTCCGCGCCGAGCTCGGTGAACTCGCCCGTCGGCTGCGGGAAGCCCTCCGCGTCGAGCTCCATCTTCTCGATGACGATCCTGTCCTCATCGACGCGCGCAATCGTCGACAACCACCGCACGGTCACGCCCTCGGCGAGCGCCTCCTCGACCTCGACCTCGTGGGCGGGCATCCTCTCGCGGTTGCGGCGGTAGACGATGACCGCCTCGGTCGCGCCGAGCCGTCTCGCGCTGCGGGCCGCGTCCATCGCGGTGTCGCCGCCGCCGTAGACGACGACGCGACGCCCGATCTCGGGCGGCTGCCGACCTTCGCCGCTCGCGAGGAACGAAAGCGCGTCGAGCACGTGGGCCGAGTCGGCGGCCGGGATGTACGCCCGGCGAGACAGCTGCGCGCCGAAGGCGAGGTAGGCCGCGTCGAACCCGCCCTCCTCCATCGACTGCGCGACGTCGGTCACCGCGCGGCCGAGCTCGATCCTGACGCCGAGGTCGCAAATGGCGCGGACCTCGGCGTCGATCACCTCGCGGGGCAGCCGGTACTGGGGGATGCCGTAGCGCATCATCCCGCCAGCCGCCGGGGCCGCCTCGTGGATCACGACGTCGTGCCCGAGCCTGGCGAGGTGGTAGGCGACCGAGAGGCCCGATGGTCCCGATCCGACGACGAGCACCCGACGGCCCGACGCCCCCGCCGGCCCGGGCAGACGCCACCCATGGGAGATCGCCGCGTCGCCGAGGAACCGCTCGACCGCGTGGATCCCGACCGCCTCGTCGACCTTCGCCCTGTTGCAGGCCGCCTCGCAGGGGTGGAAACAGACCCGACCGCAGATCGCGGGGAGCGGGTTGTTCTCGACGAGGGAACGCCACGCCGCCTCGTACTCCCCGGCCTCCGCGTCGTAGAGCCAGCGCTGGATGTTCTCGCCGGCCGGGCAGGCGTCGTTGCAGGGCGGCAGGCGGTCGACGTAGACGGGTCGCTCGACGCGCCAGGAACCGGTGTGGTTCGCCCGGCTCGACCCGGCGTCGAGCGTGATCGCGAACGGGTGCTCGCTCACCTCGGCTCCCCAGAGGACGTCCCGCCGAGGAGATCGAAACGCCGGATGTTGCGGTCGGCGATCGCCTGGATGCGGGCGATGTCTTCGGTGCGCGGCGGATTAGCGAAGAGGTGGGCGAAACGCCGCTGCGGACGCAGGTACGCCTCGACCGGGGTGAGGCGGCGGATCGGCGTCGTCTGCAGGATCTCCCCGTAGGCCGCCTCGAACAGCGGGAACAGACCGGTCTCGCAGGCGAGGCGGGCGAGCCGGATCGTGTCCCGCGACGCCGCGCCCCAGCCGAGCGGGCAAGGGACGAGGACGTGCAGGTAGCGCGCGCCGCGCAGCTCCATCGCTCGTTCGACCTTCGTCTCGAGGTCGTGCAGGTCGGCGACGGTGGCCGTCGCGACGTACGGGATCTCGTGCGCGACCGCGAGCATCGGGAGGTTCTTGCCCTGACCGAAGGGGTTGCCGGGTTCGCGCCCGACGGCCTCGGTCGTCGCGGTCCGCGCCGCGGCGGGGGTCGAGCCCGAGCGCTGCACGCCGGTGTTCATGTAGGCCCCGTTGTCGTAGCAGACGAACAGGGCGTCGTCGTTGCGCTCGAACATGCCCGACAGGCAGCCGAAGCCGATGTCGACCGCTCCCCCGTCGCCGGCCTGCGCGATGACGCGGGTCTTCGTGTCGCCGCGGACTTTCAAGGCCGCGGCAACCCCCGTGGCGACGGCCGCGGTGTTGCCGAACAGCGAGTGCATCCACGCGACCTGCCACGACGTCTCGGGATACGGCGTCGAGAACACCTCGAGACACCCGGTCGCGTTGACGACGATGAGCTGGCGGTCCGTCGCTGCCATCGCCGCGTCGAGGACGTAACGGGCGCCGAGCGCCTCGCCGCACCCCTGGCAGGCCCGATGTCCCGAGGTGAGCGCGTTCGAACGCGCGCGGTCGGACTGCACCGTGCGCAGCTGCGGGTCGACGAGGCGGTTGCCAATGGCGAAACTGCCCACTTGGTAGAACTTGACCGCCTGTTCGGTCACGACAAGCCCTCCTAGACGACCCGCGCCGCCGACTGCCGGACGTCGCGCAGCACCCGTTCGACGCTCGGCGCCGTGCGGGGGTCGTCGGCCATCCGCGCGAGCTCCCGGTCGACGACGCCCCGGTCGAGATCGAGGAAGTTCACCGCGCCGAGCTCGCCGCGGATCGCCTCGCCGAAGACCCGGCGCAGCGACCCCTCGCTGATCGCTCGTCCCCCGAGGCCCGCGATGACCGCGTAGGTCTTCGTGCCGCCCTTGGAGACCAGCGCGTCGACGTCGGCCCCGAGGATGCCGCGTCCGCCGATGGCGAATGCCTTCTCGATCACGACGACCCGATGCGCGCTCTCGAGCGCCGCGCCCAGGGCCTCCTCGGGATACGGCCGGAAGGTCGACAGGCTGACGACACCGATCTTCACGCCTTCCTCTCGCATCTCGTCGACGACGTCCTTGATCGTTCCGACAATCGAACCGAGCGCGACGACGATCGTCTCGGCGTCCTCGCTGCGGTAGGCCGAGATGAGACCGCCGCTCGGCCGGCCGACCACGTGCTCGAACTCGACCGCGAGCTCAGGGATGCGCGCGAGCGCCTCGAGCTGGCGCGCCTGGGCGAGGTAGCGGACCTCCGTGAACGCCTCGGGACCCACCATCGCGCCGATCGAGACAGGTGACGCGGGATCGAGGACCTGTTGTGGGACGTACGGCGGCAGATAACGGTCGACCTGTTCCTGGGTCGGGATCTCGACCCGCTCCACGGCGTGGGTGAGGATGAAACCGTCCATGCAGACCATCACCGGCACGCTGAGTTCCTCGGCAAGGCGGAAGGCCTGGATGTGGAGATCGACGGCGTGCTGGTTCGACTCGGCGAAGAGCTGGATCCAGCCGGCGTCCCGCAGCGCCATCGCGTCGCTGTGGTCGTTCCAGATGTTGATCGGTGCCCCGACGGCCCGGTTCGCCACGGTCATCACGATCGGCAGTCCCAGTCCGGAGGCGTTGAAGACGGCCTCCGCCATGTAAAGCAGGCCCTGACTCGAGGTCGCGGTGTAGGCGCGTGCCCCGGTGGCCGAGGCCCCGATCGAGACGGACATCGCGGCGAACTCCGACTCGACGTTGATGAACTCGCAGGGCTTGAGCCGCCCCGACTTCACGAGCGCACCGACGCCCTCGATGATGTGGGTCTGTGGCGAGATCGGGTACGCGCAGACGACCCGCGGGCGACACAGCGCCACCGCCTCCGCGACGGCCCGGGAACCCTCAATCTGACGAAGCACCGACGGATCTCCTCTCGCGTGCCGCAAGCGCCTCCTGCTCGGCCCGTGTCTGGTTGAACGCCTCGGTCACCGCCGCGACGTTGCCGTCACGCAGCGCGCCGGAGAATCGGTCCTCGATCGCCGCGACGACCGCCGCGAGGGAGACGACCCCGGTGAGCGCGGCAAAGCCACCGAGCAGCACGGCGTTCGGAAGCGGGCGACCGAGGTGCTGCAGCGCGATCTCTGTCGCCCGGACCGTGAGCACGTGGTTCCTCGGCAGCGCGCCCACGAAAGCGGCCACGCCGACCTCTTCCAACGTCTTCGTCGTGTTCACGAGCGCGTAACCCTGGGGCTTGAGGCCGGAGAACAGCCCGACCTGATGGAGCAGGGTCGCGTCTTGGATGACAAGGGCGTCGGGTTCTTCGATCGGCGAACGGGTCCTGATCTCCCGTTCGCTGATGCGGCAGAACGACACGACCGGCGCACCGGTCCGCTCGGAGCCGAAGCTCGGGAAGGCCTGGGCGTGCCGACCGTCGTTGAACGCCGCCACGGCGAGCAGCTCCGCCGCGGTGACCACGCCCTGTCCACCCCGCCCATGGATCCGAACCTGGAACATCCGCAGCCTCGCTGTCCGACCGCCAGACCCGTCGCCCACGCGCCGTCCCCCGACCTGGTCAGCCTCCTCGTCACGATGCTCGCGTCGACCCGCCGTGGCAACCAGGGCCGATGGTCACAAGCCCCCGGTGCGTTGGCCCGGAAACCCGTCGTGAGGAATAGGTCCACCGACCCTTCCGTCGGGGCGGGCCGGGCCCTAACGTGACGGCGTGCCCTCCCCTGACGGCTTCGTCATCGATCATGACGGGGTCGACTCCCTCATCGCGTCGCTGCGGACCCACGGTTACCGTGTCGTCGGGCCCGTCGTCCGCAACGGCGCCATCCTCCATCGCGAGATCCGCTCGGTAGGCGACCTCCCGGCTGGCTGGCACGACGAGCAGCAGCCCGGTTCGTACCGTCTCGTTCAGGCGGACGACGGGGAGCTGTTCGGATGGGCGGTCGGTCCCGAGTCCTTCAAGCAGTCGGTGTTCCCGTCGGAGACCGTCATCTGGCGAGGTCGGCGCGACGGAGACGACGTCGTCGTCGAAGGTGCCACCGACGACGCCCCGAAGGAGGCGTTCTTCGGGGCACGACCGTGTGAGGTCGCGGCGCTCGGGGTCCTCGGTGGCGTGCTCGCCGGGGGTGCCAGCCCCGACCCCGTGTTCTCGAGACGGCGCGACGCGGCCCTCGTCGTCGCCGTGGAGTGCGGCGCCCCCGCGGCGACCTGCTTTTGCACCTCGATGGGGAGCGGACCCGCCGCCGGCCCGGACTGCGATCTCGCGCTCACCGAGCTGCCTGGCCCCGATCGCAGCTTCCTCGTGCGGGTCGGATCAGAGCGTGGTGCGACGGTGCTCGGGGAGATTGCCTCGCGGCCCGCAACCGTCGACGACCTCCGTGCCCGCGAACGCGTCATCGGCCGCGCCGAGGCCGCCATCAGCAGGACCCTCGACGCTGCAGCGGCGCCGGCGTTGCTCGCGCGCAATCTTGAGCACCCCCGGTGGGAAGACGTCGCCCGACGCTGCCTCGCCTGCGGCAACTGCACGCTCGTCTGCCCGACCTGTTTCTGCGCCGCCGTCGAGCAGAGGACCGACCTCACGGGCGGCGTCGAGCAGACCCGGCGCTGGGATTCCTGCTTCGACCTCGCCCACTCCTACCTCCACGGCGGGTCGGTCCGCGTGTCAACGCGCTCTCGTTACCGCCAGTGGATGACCCACAAGCTATCGACCTGGGTCGACCAGTTCGGGAACTCGGGTTGTATCGGTTGCGGACGCTGCATCACGTGGTGCCCGGTGGGCATCGACATCACCGAGGAACTCGCGGCGATCGCGGCAAGCGACGGCGCGGTGAAAAAGGACGAACCAGCCGTGGTTCGAGACAGGCAGGCCTGATGGAAGAGATGAGCGATCTCATCGCCAAGAACGCGTTGTTCGCCGGTCTCCCGGAATCGACGATCGAACTCGCGGTCGGCTGCGCGCAGAACGTGGCCTTCGAGCCCGGCGCCCGCATCCTCGTCGAGGGCGATCCGGCCGACACGCTCTACCTGTTGCGCCGCGGGCGTGTCTCACTACAGGTGCAGCGCCCGTCAGGCAAGCCACTCGTCATCGAGACGATCGGTCCGAACAGCGTGCTCGGCTGGTCCTGGCTCGTGCCGCCCTACCGCTGGCAGTTCGACGGTGTGGCAATCGACCCGGTCGGCGCGGTGGCGATCGACGGGACGTGCTTGCGCGCCAAGGCCGACGCCGACCCCGTCTTCGGCTACGCGCTCTTGCAACGGATCAGCGGCGTGCTCCTCAGCCGCCTTCAGTCGACACGCGTCCGCCTGCTCGACCTCTACGGGCACAGCCTTGATGACTGAGACGGAACACACGCGGCGAGGGCCGTTCGTGCCCTCCCGCTACCGCCTCGTGGACCGCAAGCCCGAGACGTTCGACATCACGACGTTGTGGCTCGAGCCGGTCGACGAACCGATCGACGCCTTCAAAGCGGGACAGTTCAACATGCTGACCGTGTTCGGGGTCGGCGAGATCGCGATCTCGATCAGCTCGGCGCCCGGGGCGCCGGGCGCGATCGAGCACACGGTGCGCGACGTCGGGGCCGTCAGCCACGCCCTTTCGTCCTCGAAGATCGGCGACGTCGTCGGGGTGCGCGGCCCGTTCGGCACCGACTGGGGCCTCGAGAGCCTCGAAGGCGTCAATGTCGTCGTCGTCGTCGGCGGCATCGGTCTCGCCCCGCTGCGCGGCGCCATGCGCCATCTCGCCGAGAACATCTCGCCGTCGCGCCGGGTCGCGCTGCGGGTCGGCGCCCGGTTGCCGGACCAGATCGTGTTCCCCGAGGAGATCGCACGCTGGGGCGAGACGGGTATCGACGTCAAGGTGACCGTCGACGTCGCCGACTCCGGATGGACCGGGAACGTCGGGGTCGTGACCCAGATCCTCACCGAGCTCCCCTTCGATGGATCCGACGCGGTCGCGCTCGTCTGCGGTCCCGAGATCATGATGCGTTTCAGCGCGCGCTCGCTCATCGACCTCGGCGTCAAACCGGAGAGGATCCGGGTGTCTCTCGAGCGGAACATGCAGTGCGGCATCGCCCTGTGCGGGCACTGCCAACTCGGACCGTACCTGCTCTGCCGGGACGGACCCGTCGTGCCCTACGCGCCCTTGGCGGCGGAGCTGATCACCGAGAGGGAACGATGACCGAGCGACCGACCCTCGCCGTTTGGAAGTTCGCCTCGTGCGACGGCTGCCAGCTCGGCATCCTCGACTGCGAGGACGAACTGCTCGACCTGGTCGCAGCCGTGCAGGTCGCGAGCTTCACCGAGATGACGAGCGCGGTGATCGACGGGCCCTACGACGTCTCCCTCGTCGAAGGTTCGATCACGACGCCGGACGACGCCGACCGGATCCTCGCCGTGCGCGCCGCGTCGGGTCTCCTCGTCACGATCGGGGCCTGTGCCACCGCAGGCGGCATCCAGGCACTCCGGAACTACGCCGACGTCGGGGAGTACACCTCCACCGTCTACGCGCACCCCGAGTACATCTCGACACTCGCAGAGAGCAGCCCGATCTCGTCGTACGTCAAGGTCGACTTCGAGCTGCGCGGCTGCCCGATCAACCGGTTCCAGCTCATCGAGGTCGTCACCGCGCTGCTCGCGGGCCGCCGACCCGTCATCCCCGCCTACAGCCTCTGCGAGGAGTGCAAGCGACGGGGCAACCTCTGCGTGCTCGTCGCCCACGGGACGCCCTGCCTGGGGCCGGTGACCCGCGCCGGTTGCGGCGCACTCTGCCCGGCCGTCAACCGCGGCTGCTACGGCTGCTTCGGCCCGGCAGACACGACGAACACCGGGTCACTGGCGCGGCGGCTCGCCGACCTGGGGATGTCCGAGCTCGGGATCTCGCGTTTCTTCCGGACGTTCAACTCCGCCGCGAACGAGTTTCGGAAGGAGAGCCTCGAGCATGACGCCTAGCGGAGCCAGCGCGAACCACGAGATCGACGTCCACGGGCTCGCCCGCGTGGAAGGAGAGGGGTCGCTCCACGTCGCGGTGCGCGACGGCATCCTGGAACGGGTCGAACTCGAGATCTTCGAACCACCACGCTTTTTCGAGGCGTTCCTGCGCGGCAGGAGCTTCGAGGAGCCGCCCGACATCACGGCACGCATCTGCGGCATCTGCCCTGTCGCCTACCAGATGTCCGCCTGCGCCGCGATCGAGGACGCCTGCGGCGTCCAGGTCGACGATCGCATCGGCAGGCTCCGGCGCCTCCTGTACTGCGGCGAGTGGATCCAGAGCCACGCGCTCCACATCTACCTGCTCCACGCCCCCGACTTCTTCGGCTGCCGCGACGCCGTCGAACTCGCGGCGCTCGACGCCGCCGCGGTCCAGCGTGGCCTGCGGTTGAAGAAGCTCGGGAACCACATCATGGAGACCGTCGGCGGCCGGGCGATCCACCCCGTCAACGTCCGAGTCGGGGGTTTCTACCGCGCCCCCGACCGCGAGGAGATCACCGCGCTCATCGAGCCGCTGCGGCGTGCCCGGGAGGAGTCGCTCGAGACGGTCGCCTGGGTCGCCGGCTTCGACTTCCCCGAGATCGAGCCCGACTACCGCTTCGTCGCCCTCTCGCACCCGGACCACTACGCGATCGAAGCGGGCCGCGTCGCCTCCTCCGACGGCATCGACGCCACGCCGGCCGAGTTCGCCCTCCTCGCCGTCGAGGAGCACGTCGCGCGCTCGTCGGCCCTCCACTCCCGGCTGAACGGGCGTGACCCGTACCTCACGGGGCCGCTCGCCCGCTACGCGCTCAACGAAGCGAAGCTGCCGCAGGTCGCGCGTGACGCCGCGGCGCAGGCCGGCCTCGGCCCGGTCTGCACGAACCCGTTCAAGAGCGTCATCGTGCGCGCCGTCGAGCTCCTCTTCGCCTGCGACGAGGCGCTCCGCCTCGCGACCGACTACGAGCCGCCGGAGCCGCCGGCCGCCAAGGTCGTGCCGGCGGCGCGCGCCGGCGCGGGGGCGACCGAGGCACCGCGGGGCATGCTCCTGCAGCGCTACGAGCTCGACGCCGCCGGGACGATCCAGTCGGCGCGGATCATGCCCCCCACCTCGCAGAACCAGCTCACGATCGAGTCCGACGTCCGCCGGGTGGTCGAGTCCGGCCTTGAGCTGAGCGATGCGGAGCTGACGGCGCGCTGCGAGCTCGCCATCCGCAACCACGACCCCTGCATCTCGTGCGCCGCCCACTTCCTCGACGTTTCAATCGATCGCTCATGACGGCACGCGTCGTCGTCGCCGGGATCGGCAACGACTTCCGCCGCGACGACGGCGCGGGGCCGGCGGTCGCCCGACTCGTCGCCGCGTCGACGCCGGCGGTCGACATCGGCCCCATCGCCGAACCCCTCGACCTCATCGGCCGCTGGGAGGCCGCGGGCCTCGCCGTCCTGGTCGACGCGACCCGCTCCGGCGCCCCGGCGGGGACGGTGAGTCTTGTCGATCTCGGCGACACCGCGGCCCGGTCGGGCTCGAGCACCCACGCCATCGGCCTCGACCGCGTCGTGCGGCTCGCCCAGGTCCTCGGGACCGCGCCGGACCGTGTCGTCGTCGTCGGCATCGAGGGCCAGGACTTCTCCTACGGGACCGGGCTGTCCGCCGCCGTCGAGCGCGCCGTCCCCCTCGCCGCGCGGCGCGTCGCCGATCTCGTCACCGAGGCGTCGTGAACGGCGGTCGCTGATGTGCACGAGCCGACTCCACCGGATCGTCTCCGTCGCCGATGACGGCACGGTCGACGCGGCGGACATCGACGGCTCAACCCACAAGCTGTCGCTCCTCGCCTACGAGGGCGACCCGCCGCAGGCTGGCGACTGGGTCGTCGCGCACAGCGGCTACGCCCTCGGTCCGGCCGACCGGGCCGAGGCCGAGGCGGTCGTCGCGGAGTACCGCGCCGCGGCCGCGGCGCAGCATTCGAGCAGCAGTCCGAGCTAGGAGGCGAAATGGCCACGTCGATGAAGACCGCAGAAAAGACCCGCCTCCCCGGGCTGTACGTCGCCGGCGCGACGGCGATCATCAGCGGAATCTCCGTCTTCGTCAACAGCTACGGCGTGAAGAGCTTCACCTCGCCGGCCGTCTACACGACCGCGAAGAACCTCGCCGCGACGCTCGTCATCGCCGCCTTCGTCGTCGTCGCCTGGCTGGCTTCCCGGCGTGCGACGCCCCTCGAGGGCGCGGCTGCGGGGCAGCAGCCGGCCGCCGCGGCGCCGCGCCAGCTGCACGGGCTCGCCCGGTGGACCGGATTCGCCTACGTCGCCGCGATCGGCGGCGGGGCCGCCTTCGTCCTCTTCTTCGACGGTCTCGCCCGCACCTCGGCCGTGCCGGCCGTCTTCCTCCACGACACGCTCGTCATCTGGGTCGCCCTCGCCGCGCTCCCACTCCTCGGCGAGCGACTCGGGCGCTGGAACCTCGTCGCGATCGCGCTCCTCGTCGTCGGGGTGACCGCGACCTCGGGCGGGGTCGGACACCTCGAGCTCAACTCCGGCAACGCCCTCGTGCTGGGCGCAACCGTGCTCTGGGCGATCGAGACGGTCATCGCCAAGCGCCTCCTCACCGGGGTCGCGCCGTCGACGCTGGCGCTCGTCCGAATGGGCGGCGGCGCGGTCGTGCTCGTCGGCTACCTCGCCGCGACGGGTCAGTTCCACACGCTCGTCGGGCTCGGCGCGAGCGAACTGCGCTGGGCGCTCATCACCGGTTGCCTTCTCGGCGGCTACGTGGCGACCTGGATGGCCGCCCTCGCACGGGCCCGGGCGGTCGACGTCACGTCGGTCCTCGTCTCGAGCGCGGTCGTCACGCTCTTCCTCGACGCCGTCGTCCACCACACGGGCCTCGCCTCCGACACGATCGGGCTCGTGCTGCTCGCGCTCGGCGTGGTGGCGGTCGTCCGGGCATGGCCGCGAGTCGCCCACGCGTGACGAAGGGGCCCGTCCTTTTCGCCAGGTACGCCTACCCGCCGAACGCGCTCGGCTACTGCGGTCCCCCCGATCACGCGGCCCTGCTCGGCGCGTCGAGTGACGAGCGTGATCTCCCGGAACTCACGCACCTCGCCTCGCGGTTCGAGGGGGCGTGGCCCTATCTCGAACTGATCGCCGGCTGCAACGGCATCTCCGACCCGCTCGACGAACGCGTCGTGGACGCGTACTGGGTCGGCAACGCGCTGCTCGACCACGTTCCGGCCACGGCGCTCGTCGCCTCGCTCGACGAGCGATTCGCGCGGCGCGCCGGACGCAACTTCGGACCGCTCGCGAGCGCGGTTCCCCTCGGTGGGATCGCGCACCACAGCTTCCACGTCTTCGCCGTCTATCCCTGGCTCGGCTTGCTGCGATCCGGGGCGCAAGGTCCTGCGCTCAGCGTCCTCGACCGCTGCCGCATCCGGTGGGGTCGCGTCAAGGAGCTCGAGGGCGACACGCTCGTCGTGGTGAACCGCACGCTCGAGTTCCGCGCCGACCGACTCGTCCTCGGCGCGGCGCGCTCCGAACGGGCGCGACGTGCCGTCGACGGCGTCGGCATCCTCGACGACCTCGGCATCGGCGAGATCGTGTCGCTCCACTGGGACTGGGTCTGTGAGCGATTGTCGCCGAGGCGGCTCGCGCGGCTGCGCCGGGCGACCGCCCGCAATCTCGCTGCGGTGAACTCCCTCCCGATACCCGGTCCGATCGCCGCCGCCAGCTCGTGGGGCGATTAGACCGCCGCCCGCGAACCGGGGTATCCGCTGCCTGACGGGGTCGCCGCCGCCCGGCTCGCGGCGCGCGGTCGGCGCCGGTCACGCCGCCACCCGACGCGCGACGGCCCAGCCGAGCGCCCCGGCCCGAGCGCCGAGAGCTCCCCCGCTCCGACACGATCGCGCCGCGGACGCCTGGGCCGAGCGGCGAGACGACCGAGGCGGCACAATGCCGAGGTGCGGCTCCTGTTCGGACTCGTCGGGCTCGGAATCGCGCTGACGATCCTGGCCAGCTTCACGACCGCGTTCTCGACGGGAGCGGAGGCGGTGACGGCCGCGGCCCTCGGCGCGTTCGCCGTGGGCGAGATCGCCGTCGTGTCCCGTGCGACTGCCGGGGCCCGCGCCCGACGGTTCACCCGCGACACCCCGGCGCCGGCGGCGTCGCGCGGCGTCGCCCTCTGGGGCGTGCTCTGCGTACTCGCGGTCGCCTTCGAGCTCGGGAACTACTTCTTGTCGCCGAGGAACGTGCACCCGACCCTCAGCTACTTCCTCGCCGAGGCCGCCGGGCAACCCTGGTCGCGTGGCGTGCTCTTCGCGGCGTGGCTCGCCCTCGGTGCCTACCTCGTCCGCCGATGAACGACCGTCTCGTCACGATCGCGGCCTGGATCGCCCTCGCGGCGGTGTTCGCCGGGCTCGAGATCGTGGCGGTGTCGACTCGTCATCGCTTCCCGGGGATGGGAGGCGCGCTCGACCGACTTCTCGCCGCGCCCGCCGGCCGTCTCGTGACCGCGCTCGGGTGGATGTGGCTCGGGTGGCACGTCTTCGCCCGCTGACCAGACGCCGCCCAGTTCGCTCCCGAGCTGTCGTTCGAGATCTTGCGCCGGACAGCCGATGACGGACGTCTCCGCGCCGAGCGCCACGCGGATCGCGGCGCGCTCGTCCCGCCCCAGCGCGAGGAGCGACGCCAGCTGCTGTTGCTCCGGACGGACGAGCGCCATCGTGAAGAACCACGCGCCGGCGCGGTCGCGCCGCTGGGCGACTCCGGTCACTTTGCGGCCGTCGCGGGTCACCTCGCCGGGTCCGACGCCCGAGAAGCAGACACGGCGCGACCACGGCGTCGCCGCGAGCCCCCCCTCGTGGACCGCGAGCCGCGCCCCGTCACCCGAGGCCCCGCCGAGGGCCTCCCGCCAGAGCGAGCCGACCCACGACGATGCCCGCACGACGTCCGATTCGAACAGCGGGTCCGCCGCGGGCACGAAGAGATCCAGCCAGATCTGCGCGCCCGGAGAGACGACCACCGCGCCACCGCCACTGCGGCGGCGGACGAGATCGAGGTGCTGACGGGCGCAACGTTCCGCGTCGAAGTCGGCGAGCGGCTGGGCGCTCCCGAGCACGACGGCGGCCGCGGTCGGTCGGGTGAGACAGGCGAGCCGCGCGCCGCGGGGATCAGGCGACGAGACGACGAGCGTCTCGGGTGGACCCTGCCGCGCGACGAGCCGCCAGCTGCCGCGCCACGGCGGCGCCGGCCCCGGCACGCCGTCGTTTCTAACCCGCGGCGCGCGCGAAGAGCGGCGCCACGTAGGGCTCCCACTCCGCTCGCAGCTCCCCGCCCGCGGCGAGCAGCCAGACACGCGAGCGCGGCGCGTGCGGCACGCGGCGCAGGGTGAACCCCGTCTCCTCGAGGAGCCGGTCCTCCTTCAACGAATTGCACCGCCGGCACGCCGCGACGACGTTCTCCCAGATGTGCGCCCCGCCGCGGCTGCGCGGCGTGACGTGGTCGATGTTCTCCGCCTGACCGCCGCAGTACTGACAGCGGTGGCCGTCGCGGGCGAACACGCTGCGCCGCGTGATGGCGATGCGGGCCTGACGTGGCACCCGCACGTAGTGCGCCAGTCGGACGACCGACGGCTCGGGAAAGGCGACCCGTTCGGCGTGGTAGTGCCGACCCGTGCCGTGGACGAACTCGGCCTTCTCCTCGATCACGAGGACGAGCGCCCGCCTCGACGACACGACGCAAATCGGTTCGTACGTCGCGTTGAGCACGAGTGATCTGCCGTTCACGTCAGGTCCGATCGACCTCGAAAGCGTTACTTTCCGGCATCTCCGGCGAGGCTAGCGCGCGACCTGTCGCTGGCGCCGCCAAGTCCCTTGCCATGTCCGCATCTGGCGGGTCCATGCGAGATAGTCCGCGAGATCCTCGCGCGAGGGGACCGCCGTGGCGTCACCGTACGCGACCTCCATGCGGAAGGCGATCCACCGCCGGTCGGGGAGCGGGAGGAACGGCGGACGCCGCCACCAACGTCTCGGCACGAGGCCGAGCCCGAGTCGCACGGCCGACGGCACGAGCCGCGGCCGGCGGACGAGGACCGCGCCCAGGGACAGCCCCTGTCGCACCAGGGCCGCGCCCCCGGCACGGTCCGATGCGTTCAGCGCTCGCGTCCGAACCGTGAGCGCAGGCGACGTCCGATCATCGAAAGCTCCTCGGAAAGCAGGCGCGGCCGAGCCCCACCCCGTGACGAGGCGGGTTCGGCACGCCCGACGACCTGGCGCGCGCTGCGCTCGAACAGCAGCGCCGCGACGAGCATGACGAGGAAACCGAAGGTCCCGATCAGGGTGGACGAGCGGAACGAGACGAGGAGCACGACGAACCCCATCACAAAGATCAACGCCGACCAACGCATCGAACGACCGGCGAGCGAACGCGCGGCCTTCGGCCGAACCCGGTTCGCGAAGCCACGGTCGTGCTCGTAGAGCTTCTGTTCCATCTCGTGGAGAATGCGCTGCTCGTGCTCGGAAAGCGGCACCTTCTCCCCCTTCTCGCCGCACCGGCCGAGCCGGCGGTGCCCGAGCCCCGGCCGCGACGTCCGGCTGCAAGGCTAATCCCCCGGGAACTCCCTGCCGCGCGCGGTCCCGAACGCGCCCCGCCCGCTGCGCCTCGCCAGCAAGACCGGCCCCTAGCGCCGTTTCCGGTCGGGGCGACGGTGCGCCCGTGTCGCGCGCCGCTCGGCCGCCGCCACCGAGGTGATGGCGTCGGGCCCGAAGCGGCGCCGGATCTCGTCCGTCGCCAGCTCCACCTCGCCGAGCTGGCCAGCCACCTCGATCGCCTCGGGATCGGCCGCGGCGGCCGCGAACAGCCCGAGCTGGACGGCATGCTCGAGGGTCGACTCCCCGAGGTGCGACACCGACACGCCGAGCAGACGCACCCCGCGCCCGACATCGACGCTCGCGAGTAGACCGTTCGCGACCAGGGCGATCTCCCCTGCCGTCGCGACCGGACGGTCGAGCGACCGGGAGCGCTCGATCGTCTCGAAATCGCCGAATCGCACCTTCAGCGAGATCGTGCGTGCCGCGACACCCCGTGCCCGGCAGCGCGCCGCCACGGAGACGGCGAGCTCCCGGGCCTTGCTCGACAGCGAATCCCGGTCGTGGTCGTCGACGTCGAACGTCCGCTCGTGGCCGATCGACCGAACGACACGGTCGGTCACCACCCGACGGTCGTCGCGCCCCGAGGCGAGGTCGAACAGCGTCGCGCCGTGCGCTTCGCCGAACAGCGCGACGAGCCGCTGCCGCCCGACGAGGCCGAGGTCCCCCACCGTCGTCACGCCGATCCGCCGCAGTCGCTCCGCGGTGGCGGGCCCGACCCCGGGAACCGCCCGGACGGGGTGGGCGTGCAAGAAGGCGAGCTCGTCGCCGGGAACGACGAGGACGATCCCGGGCCCCGCGTCGAACCCGTCCGGTCTGACCCGGGGCTTCGCGGCCTTCGACGCCAGCTTGGCGACGAGTTTGGTCCGGCCGACGCCGATGGCACAGGCGAGCCCGAGGTCGTCCAGCACCCTTCGGCGCAGGCCCGTCGCGATCGTCCAACTGTCGCCGAGCAACCGGTGCGCACCGGACACGTCGAGGAAGGCCTCGTCGATCGAGATCGGCTCGACGATCGGCGTGACGTCGTGACAGATCCCGATGAGGCGCTCGCTCACCTTCTCGTACTCGTCGTGACGCCCCGCGACGACGATGAGCCCGGGACAGCGACGGCGCGCCTCACCAATTGGCATCGCCGAGCGCACGCCGAAGACCCGCGCCTCATAGGACGCGGAGGCGACCACGGAGCGTGGCCCCGTTCCGCCGACGACGACCGGTCTGCCCGCGAGCGAGGGGTCCGTGCGAACCTCGACCGCGACAAAGAACGAGTCCATGTCGAGATGCAGCACGTCGGTGGCGTCGACGGTCGCCCCGAACCGGATCGAAGGGGCGCCGAGCCGGGGGAGGTCGTCCATCGCCGAAGCCGCCTCGTTCGTCAGTGCCCGAGCCAGACCCGGCGGAATGCCTCGGCGTACTCGACACCGGCCGCCCGTCCCGCCTCGGCGGCGCGCTCTTCCATCATGGGACGGAACGATTCCCCGGCGTCACCAAGCTGGCTGACGTGACAACAGACCGCGTCTGCCTTGCGGCCGACGGTCGCCGTGACCTCGATGTAGACGTTCGGCTCGAGAGAGCCCGACAAAAGGGCGAAGTCGACGGTGTGAGGTGATCCGGCGTCGGGGAAGTACAGGGGCGACGCCGCGGCGGGCGCCGCGGCGTCGAGCGCGGCGTAGCCGACGACGCGGTGGTCCCGGTGGTTGTAGTAGTGCTCGCCGAAAAACACGGCGAGCGGATCTGGACAGATCAACACCTCCGGACGAAGCTCGCGCAGCAGCAACACGAGCTCCCGACGCAGATCCGCGTCGTTCTCGAACTCCCCGTCGGGACGGCCGAGTCGGTGCACGCCGGACAGCCCGAGGACACGCGCCGCCGCCTCGACCTCCGCAGCGCGTACGGCGACGAGGGACCCGACCTGCGTCGCGGCATCCCGTGTGCCCTTGTCACCGGCCGCGCAGACGATGAGATCGACGGTCGTCCCGGCGTCGGCCCAGCGCGCCAGCGTCCCGCCACACGAGACGTCGGAGTCGTCGGGATGCGCGTAGACGGCGACCGCCCGGCGTGGTGCTTCACCGAGAAGCTCGACGGGCACCGTCCTCAGCCCATCGTTTCAGGTGGGACACGGGACGACGGGACTCCTTCGGTCGTCCGGTGTTGCTTCGGCGCTGTCGCCTTCGTCAAGAGCCCGGCTTCGCGCTCGAAGTCGCCAAGGTTCTCGAAACCCTTGTACACACTGGCGAAACGGATGTACGCGACCTCGTCGAGCTCCCGCAGGCGGTCGAGCACGGCGACGCCGATCTGCACCGTCGACACATCGCGACCGGAATGGGCGAGGTCGTTCTCGACGGCGACCGCCAGCGCCTCGATCTCGTCGTCTTCGACCGGCCTGTTCTTGCAGGCCGCCCGCACTCCGACGACGATCTTGTCGCGACGGAATGGCTCACGCTCCGCGGACCTCTTCACGACGAAGGTGACCGCGCCGCCGAGCCGCTCGAAGGTCGTGAACCGATAACCGCAGTTGCGGCACTCACGCCGCCGGCGGATCGACTCACCGCGGTCGGCCTCACGCGAGTCGACGACACGGTCCTCGCAGGCCGAACACCTCGGACAACGCATCGCGGGAGAGTAGCGCTCCCGCGGGGCCGATCCCGTTCCGTGCCCGTCGCAGCCGTCAGGACGCGGGCAGGGTGAGGACCACGCCGGGGCGCAACGGCACCCCTCGGAGCTCTCCGGCGAGGGCCGTGACGATCTGTTCCGGGTCGCCCGACGGATCGAGCCGCGTGGCGATCGCCCACAGGGTGTCACCGGGGCGCGCGACATAGACGACGGCGTGAACCGCACGGCCTGTCGCGGGCGCGTTCTCCCTCGAACGGAGCGCTCCCGTCCCGACCCAGAGACCGGCGAGCGCCAGGAACGTGACGAACGCCCCGGCGACGCGGCGCAACCACCGGGCGCGCGGGACCGGCGACCCCCGCTGCGACACGCACGACGCCGCGTCTTGGGCCCGCCCGCGATCACCGAACCCGTTGACGTCGCGCTCGACGAGCCGAAGCGACACCCGGTCGGGGCGTACGACGTAACGGATCCTTGCCTCGCCGGGCGAACCGAACACCGCCGCCATGCCCACCTCCGCCCGATCGGCCTCCGAATCGTCCTCGTACGTACGTTCGTCTGCCCGCGTGCCATCGTCGCACGAACGTCTGTTCGTTGTCAACGACCGGGCGAACGGATGTTCCACGAACGGATGTTTGCATCCAGGTGTGACAGCGATGTAACTTCGAGACCAGGACGCGGCCGCAGGCCGGGCGCGAAAGGCGGGGCACATGGCCGATACGCAGCTCTCGGGCAAGCGTCGTCAGATTCTCGAGTTCATCGAGCGGCAGGTCCGCGAACGCGGCTATCCACCGTCGGTGCGCGAGATCGGCGAGGCGGTCGGGCTCACCTCCTCCTCCACGGTCCACACCCATCTGCAGATCCTCCAGCGTCAGGGCTACCTGCGCCGCGACCCGACCAAGCCACGCGCCATCGAGGTCTCCTTTGAGCCCTCCTCTGGTGCCGCCATCGGCGTGCGGCCGGTCGCGCACGTCCCGCTCGTCGGCGACGTCGCCGCCGGTGTCGGCGTCCTCGCCGAGGAGAACGTGGAGGAGGTCCTGCCGGTGCCGGAGGATCTCACGGGGCCTGGTGAACTCTTCATGTTACGGGTGCGCGGCGATTCGATGATCGAAGCGGGCATCCTCGACGGCGACCTCGTCGTCGTGCGTCACCAACCCGACGCCGAGCCCGGTGATGTCGTCGTCGCGGGTATCCCCGACGGTGAGGCGACGGTGAAGACTTTCCGGCGCCGGCGCGGCCACGTCGTGCTCGTCCCGGCGAACCCCAGCTTCGCCGAGCTCGAACTTCCTCCCGATGAGGTCACGATCTACGGCAAGGTCGTCACCGTCCTGCGCCGCCTGTAGGAGCTCACGCCCGGTCGAGCAGCGACCGGAGCGTCGAGTACGCCGCGTCGAGTTCGCCGCGGCTGATGTGCTCGTCGGCGTGGTGGCAGAGCGTCGGGTCCCCGGGACCGAAGTTCGTGGCCGGCATCCCCCTGGCCGCGAAGTGCGAGACGTCGGTCCAGCCGAGCTTGGCGCGCGGCGCGGCTCCGCTCGCGGCGACGAGCGCGGCGAGGACGGGATGGCGGAGGCTTGGCGGCGCCGGCGCGCTCGTCTCCTCGATCTCGATCGAGTCGCCGCGCGCGTCGTCGAGCGCCGGGCCGAGGAGCGCCGAGATCGCCGCGAAGGCTTGGTCGGCGTCGTGATCCGGCGCGAAACGATGACTGAGAAGCGCCGTCGCGAGGTCGGGCAGGACGTTCGCGCGCACCCGAGCCCCGCCTTCCGCCCACACCGTCTGGAGTGATTCGTGGTATTCACAGCCGTCGAGCACCGGGCGGCGGTCCACGAACGCGCCGGCGCGCCCGAACACCGCGCCAAGGCGGTGGAGCGCGTTCTCGCCCATCCACGGGTAGGCGACATGGGCGGCAGTGCCCCGCACCGTGACGACGAGCCGCATCACACCCTGGCAACCAGCCTCCACGGCTGCCCTGGTCGGCTCGAGGAGCAGCGCGGCGTCCCCGTCGAGCAGGTCGGGGCGCGCCGCATCCACGGCGGCGAGCCCCGAGTACCGTCGCTCGACCTCTTCGCAGGCGTAGAGCACGTAGGTGAGGTCGTGGCGGGGCTCGACGAGATCCCTGGCGAGCGCGAGCAGGACGGCGACGCCGCCCTTCATGTCGACGCTCCCCACCCCGTGGCAGGTGTCGCCCTCGAGGCGGGCCCGTTCGTTGCCGGCCGGCGGGACGGTGTCGAGGTGGCCGGCGAGCACGACCCGGCCGGCACGGCCGAGCGTCGTGCGGGCGACGACGTTGTCGCCGAGGCGCGTCACTTCGAGGCCACCCACCCGCCGCAGCTCGGACTCCACGAATCCGGCGATGGCGACCTCGTCGTGGCTCACCGAGGGGATGTCGACGAGCTCGGCGACGAGCGCCAACAGGTCGGTCACGGCAACGCCGTCAGGGAACCACGCCGGTGTCGCGCAGCATCGCGTTGAGCTGCGCCTTGTCGTGACGCTCCCCCACCTCGAGGTGCCGGAGCACGAGCACACACGGCAGGAAGAACTCCCCGCCCGGGAACTCGCGCCGCCGCGACGCCCCGACCGCGACCGTCCAGGAAGGGACCCTGCCGCGGCTCATCTCCTCGCCTGTCGCCGCGTCGATGACGGGCATCGAGCCGGTGAGAATCGTGCCGGCGCCGAGCACGGCACCGTGCCCGACGCGTGCGCCCTCGGTGAGGATGGACCGACTGCCGATCAGGGCGTCGTCCTCGACGACCACGGGAACGGCGTTCGGCGGCTCCAACACGCCGCCGATGCCCACACCACCCGAGAGGTGGACCCGCGCCCCAATCTGGGCGCAGGACCCGACCGTCGCCCAGGTGTCGACGAGCGTCCCGGCGCCGACCCGGGCGCCGATGTTCACGTAGCTCGGCATGAGGATCACGCCCCGGTCGAGGAACGAGCCCCAGCGCGCCGACGCGCCCGGTACGACACGGACGCCCTTGGCGACGTAGTCCTTCTTCAACGGGATCTTGTCGGCGAACTCGAACGGCCCGAGTTCGTCGGTCTTGACCCGGGAGAGCACGAACAACAGCAGGATCGCTTCGCGCAACCACTCGTGGACGACCACCTCGCCGCCCTGGTCGATCTCCGCGACCCGTGCCGCACCCGAGTCGAGGAGTTCGATCGCGGCGGTGACCGTCGCGCAGGCGTCTCGGTCGGCGGCTGCCAGCCCGCCCCGGCCCCGCCACAGCTCGTGAATCGCGGACTCGAGACTGTCCATCACGCCTCCCGCGGCGAGGCTAACGCGACCGGACGCCTCGACCGGGAACGTCCGGCGCGGACCCGTTCATCTCGACCATTCGCCGTCGATGTCGGCGTCGCTGGCGGGGGTCGTGACGGTCACGTACTGCGAGAAACGGGTCCGGCCCGCGTCGTCGAGCCGCACCCGCACCGCGAGCCCGGATCCGGAGTCGTGCTGGTCGAGGACCTCGCCGCTGCGGTGCAACGCGGCGATGACGTCGCCCCGCTCGTAGGGGATCGACAGCTCCACCGTGCGATCGTGCAGCCGCAGCGCGTCGGCGATCGTGCGCAGCACGTCGGCGAGGCCTTCCCCCGTCACCGCCGAGCAGACGACCGAATCCGGGTGCAGCCGGTGCAGGCGTGCGGCCGCGCGAGCGTCGAGATCGCACTTGTTGAAGGCGAAGATCTCGGGCACCGAGTCCGCCCCGATCTCGGCGAGCACCGCTCGCACCGCGCCGATCTGGCCGTCGGGGTCCGCCACCGCCGCGTCGACGACGTGAACGAGCAGGTCTGAATCGGCGATCGTCTCGAGCGTTGAGTGGAAGGCGGTGACCAGCTGGTGCGGGAGTTTGCGCACGAAGCCGACCGTGTCCGAACACAGGACGGTCTCGCCCCCGGGTAGTTCGAGACGACGCGTCCTCGGATCGAGCGTCGCGAAGAGGCGGTTCTCGACAAGCACGTCGGCATCGGTCAGGGCGTTGAGGAGCGTCGACTTGCCGGTGTTCGTGTAGCCGACAAGCGAGACGGTCCGGCGCGAACCCCGCCATCGTTGTCGTCGCTGGGTCTTTCGCGTCGACTCGAGGTTCGCAAGCACGATCTCGAGCCTTTGGATCCGCCGCGTGATGCGCCGCCGGTCCACCTCGAGCTGGGTCTCACCTGGACCCCGCGTCCCGATGCCTCCCGCCTGCTGGGAAAGGGTCATCCCCTTGCCCCGCAGTCGTGGCAGCCGGTACCGGAGAAGGGCCAGTTCGACCTGGGCGCGACCCTCCTCGCTCCGGGCGTTCTGGGCGAAGATGTCGAGAATCACCGCGGTCCGATCGATCGCCGTGCGACCGAGGATCCCCTCGAGGTTGCGCTGCTGGGCCGGACTGAGTTCGTCATCGAAGACGACGGTGTCGGCGTCGACCGACTCGCACAGCACGTGCAGCTCTTCGGCCTTGCCGCGTCCGATGTAGGTCGCCGGGTCGATCGCGTCGCGCGCCTGAACGACACGGGCCACCTCATCGGCACCCGCGGTGCCGATGAGAAGGCTTAATTCATCGAGACTCGCCTCGACCTCCCCGAGACCGCGCGGTCGTGTGACCACCCCGACGAGGACGATCCGTTCTCGGAACCGGCGCTCGATGAGCGTCACGTGACGCGCCCCGCCTCGGTCGGCGGCATGCCTGCGTCGACGACGATCTTCCCGACACGACGCGCCGGCCCCACGAGCGTCGCCTCGAAACCGTGCCCGGCAGGCGCGAGCTCGACGACGAGATCGCCGCCGGGGTTGTGAACGACGACGACGACGCCGACGAGCCCGGTCACGTGGGCGGCCGCCGCGGCGGCGACGCTGCCGGATCCGCACGCCAGAGTGAGACCGGCTCCCCGCTCCCAGACGACGAGGTCGAGCTCATCGGCGCCCTCGTGGCACGCCACGAGTTCGACGTTCTGCCCGCCGGGGACGCTGCGCTCGAGCGTGGGACCGACGGTTGCGAGATCGACATCGCCAAGCGTCGCCCCGATGAGGACGAGGTGCGGGTTGCCGACATCGGCCAGGAAGGCCCGCCGGCCCTCCACGGGCGAGGCCGGAAGCGGCGTGACCCGGACCACCCCCATGCCCACACGCACCGTGGCGGGGACCGTCGCATCGGGGGCGTCGAACGACGCCGAGACGTTCCCCACCACGGTCTCGACGACGAGGCGGTCCGCCGTAACGAGTCCGATGTCACGCGCACAGAGCACGGCGCAGCGCACCCCGTTGCCGCTCGTCTCGGCACACGACCCGTCGGCGTTGAGCACGTCCATCCGGAGGACGCCGCCGCGTTGCGGTGCCGAGAGGCGCAACAGCCCGTCGGCCCCGATGCCGCGGTGGCGGTCGCAGAGCTCCAGGGCGAGGTCGGCGTCGAAACGACCCGCCTTCTCCCAGTCGGCGATGACGAGGAAGTCGTTCCCGACGGCCTCGTACTTCCAGACCTCGAGCGGTGACACGACGTCAGTTTCGCGCCGAGGTTCCGCCGCTACCCGCCGCGCCGACGGTCTCGTCGAGCGCATCGTCGAGGTCGCGTCGTGCGGCGTCGAGCCAGACGATGCGCGGGTCCCGCCGAAACCAGGATTCCTGGCGTCGCGCGAAGACGCGTGTCCGCCGGAGGATCTCGGTGCGGGCCGCGTCGAGTGTCGTGCGCCCCTCGACATGGTCGATGAGCTCGCGGTAACCGAGCGCCTGGCGGGCGGTGCGGGACAACCCCCGCTCCGCCGCGACGAGCGCGGCGACCTCCTCGACGAACCCCGCGGCGAGCTGTGCCTCGAGCCGCTCTCCGATCCGCCTGTCGAGCTCGCGACGCGCCAGCGTCAGTCCGATGAGGGAGAAGCGCGTCGGCTCGTAGTGCTCGAGACCGGGACCCGACGCGCTGAAGGGTCGGCCGGAGCCGATCACGACCTCGAGGGCTCGCACGAGGCGACGGCGGTTCATCGGCTCGATACGCGCCGCCGCGATCGGGTCGAGGTCGCGCAACCGCTCGTAGAGCCCGGCGAGCCCTCCCGGCCCGCCGACCTCGCGTTCGAGCGCCGACGCGACCTCCGGATAACGTCCGGGCAGGTCGAGCTCGTCGACGAGCGCGCGGTGATAAAGACCCGTCCCGCCAACGAGAACGGCGCGGTGGCCGCGATCCTCGATCCCGCCGATCGCGGCACGCGCCGCCGACTGGAAGCGGGCGACGGAGAACTCCTCGTCGGGATCGCACACGTCGACGAGATGCCACGTGACGCCGAGCCGTTCAGCCGAGGTGGGCTTGGCGGTCCCGATGTCCAGTCCGCGGTACACGGCGATGGCGTCGACCGACACGAGCTCAACGGCCGCATGACGTCGCGCGTAGCGCACCGCGGCCGCGGTCTTGCCGGTCGCGGTCGCACCGACGAGCGAGACGTGACCCGTTGCCCGGTCCCGACGCGTCAAATGCGCCAGCCGGGAGCGGCTGACCTGGTCTTTGTCCCCACACTCGCCCGCGGAGGAGATGACGTTCCCGGTGGCGGCGGTCGGTCGGGACCGACCCGGCACCACCCTGTACGGCACGCTTCGCTCCTTCTCCACGCGACACCGAGCGGCGCCGCGTGAGCGGGGCTTACCTCTAAGCCGCACCATGCTCAGCAACCACGGGTTGCCTTACGTGGGTCGTTTCGCCTGCGGCTGGCATCGACTTTCAACCACAGACCCGCTCCCGGCCTCGCCCGAGTCTAGGTCCGCGTCAGGTTCCCGAGGTCCACGAGCCGAGGTAGACGCGCTGCGCCGCGGTGAGCTCGTCGACGCGCACGCCCATCGAGTCGAGCTTCAGGCGCGCGATCTCCTGGTCGATCTCGGTCGGCACGTCGTAGACACGTGGCTCGAGCCCGCTGCGGTTCCGGAGCACCCATTCGACGGCGAGGGACTGGTTCGCGAACGACATGTCCATCACCGCCGCAGGGTGTCCTTCGGCACCGCCGAGGTTGACGAGCCGACCCTCGGCGACGACGAGGACCCGCTTCGTCCCGCCCTGGCCGTCGGGGATGGCGAACTCCTCGACGTTCGGACGAACCTCCCGGCGGCGCCCGTCGGCGAGCTTGGCGAGCGCCACGAGATCGATCTCCACGTCGAAATGACCGGAATTGGCGACGATCGCGCCGTCAGGCATCACCGCGAAGTGCTCGGCACGAAGCACGTCCCGGTTGCCGGTCACCGTGATGAAGATCTCGCCATCGACCGCCGCGACGCCCATCGGCGCCACGATGAAGCCGTCCATCACCGCCTCGAGGGCACGCAGCGGGTTGATCTCCGTGACCGTGACGATGGCTCCGAGGCCCCGCGCCCGCGAGGCGACGCCCTTGCCGCAGAAGCCGTAACCGGCGACGACGACACGCGACCCCGCGAAAAGCACGTTCGTCGACCGGATGATCCCGTCGAGGGTCGACTGGCCGGTTCCGTAACGGTTGTCGAACATGTGCTTGGTGTCGGCGTCGTTCACAGCGATGATTGGGTAGCGAAGCGCCTTGTCCCGCTCCATCGCCCGCAGCCGGATCACGCCGGTCGTCGTCTCCTCGGTCCCGGCGAGGACCTCACCCACCTGACCTGGACGGGCCTGGTGCAAACGCGACACGAGGTCGCACCCGTCGTCCATCGTGATGGTCGGGTGGGCATCGAGCGCGGCGTCGATGTGGGCGTAGTAACGGCCCGAGTCCTCGCCGCGCAAGGCGTAGGTCGCGATCCCCTCGTCGAGAACGAGCGAGGCGGCGACGTCGTCCTGGGTCGACAGCGGGTTCGAGGCGCAGGCGATGACCTCGGCCCCGCCGGCCTGCAGGGTCCGCAGCAGGTTCGCCGTCTCGGTCGTGATGTGCAGGCAGGCGGCGATCGTCGTTCCGGCGAGCGGCTTCTCGGCCGCGAAACGCTTGCGGATCGACGCGAGAACGGGCATGTTCGAGCCCGCCCACGCGATCCGCTGACGCCCGAGGCCGGCGAGGGACGCGTCGGCGAAGTCGCCGGGGGTCGCGTGTTCCGGAGTCATCGTGTCCTTGTCCACGTTGCGCCCTTTCCGTCGCCGGGTTCGCCGATCGAGCGCGGCCACGCCAGGAATCGGCACCTGTTGTCTGCCGACCATGCTCGCCGATCGGGACCGCATTGTCACCTCGGCCGGTTCGGGCGCGCCGCTCGTCGCGCGCGGGACGGCTCGGTCGCGTCGTCGATCGCAGGCGCCGGGCCGGGATCGAGCCCAGCGGTCAGGCCGAGGTGCAGTGAGACGAACTCGCCGACGACGACAAGGTCGACGAGCTGGGCGAGCAGCGTCTCGCCCTCGGCGTGCACGACGAGCCGGCCGGCGACGACCTCGGTGAGCAACTCGTCGATCGCGACGAACGTCGCCGCCGCGCGCGCCGGCTCGAAGTCCGACCGCAGTTCGACCAGCGTGAGGATCTGGCGAGTGACGTCGCCGCCCTGACCGAAGGCGGCGATCGCGTCCCAGAGGAGCTCGGGCGCGGATGCCGTCATGGCGAGCGTGCGCGCGTTGGCGGCGATCTCCGCCTGCCACCAGCGGGCCGCCACCGCCCCGAGACCCGACGCGCCGCAGAGGAACGGGAACGTCCGCCCGATCCGGCGGGCGAGCTCGGCGGCGATCCCGCCATCCGCCGCCACGAGGGCGTCTCGCCGGCTCGCCGCCTGGCGGTGGGCGGCCTCGAGCGTCGAGCGGGCGTGTTCGACGAGGCCCGCCCGTTCCAGCCCGACGAAGACCGCCGCGACCACCGCGAGGAGCGCGCCCCGGGCTCTCGGGACAGCAGGCAGGGTGACGACCCGTTCCCCGGCTTGCGCGGCGAGCCGGGCGAGCTCGCCTCCCCCCGTGACCGCGACGAGGTGGGCTCCGCAGCGCAACGACTCGTCGGCGGCGTCGAGGCTGCCCGGGTCGTCACCGGAGAACGAGACCACGAACACGAGCGACTCGGGTCCGACGAAGGGGGGAACCGCCCCGGTCGGGACGAGGACCAGCGGCACGCCGATCGTCGGGGTCAACGCGGCGCCGACGATCTCGGCGGCGATCCCCGCCGGACCGGAGCCGCAGATCACGACCGCACCGGGGCGCGCGGCAGCGAGCGACGGTAGCCGCTCGGCCTCGTCGATCGACGTGGCCAGCAGTTCGGGCAACCCGGCCGCGGCGGCGTACATCCCAAGCGAGTCTGGGAAACGACGGTTGCGACGCAAGCGCATCACCCGTCCGACTGATCACCGGGGTCCTCGGGCCCCCGGGGCCGCCCGCCGGTGACGACGGCCGCCGATGCGCGCGCCGCGAGTCGCGTCGCCTCGGTCTCGTCCAACTCCTCCGACTCGCCGACGAGAAGCACCGGGATCCCGTCGCGCACGGCGTAGCGACGCCGCGACCGCGGGTTGTAGAGCGTCGCCTCGTCGGCGAAGTACCAGAGCGGTTCTTTGTCCTCCGGGTCAACGAGGATCGACAGGAGGAACGGGTCGAGACTCATCGCGTCCCCTCAGTCGCCATGATCGGCTCGCCGGATCAACGCCTCGACCTCGCCGACGTGCTTGGCGCACGATCCGGGGTCGTTCGCCTCGACGTTCAGTCGCAGCAGCGGCTCGGTGTTCGACGGCCGAACGTTGAACCACCACTCGCCGAGGTCGACCGTCAGTCCGTCGAGATCGTCGACGGGCCGGCCCTGCGCCACGAAGTGTCGCGCGATGAACGCGATGACGGCCGCGGCGTCGCCGACGCGGGTGTTCCGCTCACCGGAGTCGGCATAACGCTCGAACGGCCTGCGCAGCTGCGACAGCGCCAACTTGGCGCGGCAGAGCGCCTCGAGCACGACGACGGCGGCGACGATCCCCGAGTCCGCCCGAAAGTTCTCCCGGAAGTAGTAGTGCCCCGAGTGTTCGCCCGCGAAGACCGCCCCCGTCTCGGCCATCCGGGTCTTGATGAACGAATGGCCGACCCGGGTGCGCACCGCCACGCCGCCGCACTCGCCGATGACCTCGGGAACGGTCTTCGAACAGATCAGGTTGTACAAGACGGTCTCGCCGGGGTGCTTCTCCAGCATCGCCCGGGCGACGATTGCCGTCGTCGTCGAGCCGGACAGCGGTTCGCCGAGCTCGTCGACGACGAACACCCGGTCGGCGTCGCCGTCGAAGGCCAACCCCAGGTCAGCCCCGGTCGCGAGGATCCGGGCGCGCAGGTCCTCCAGGTTCTCCAGCCTGAGCGGGTTCGCCGGGTGGTTCGGGAAGGTCCCGTCGAGCTCGCCGTAGAGCACGTCGAGGGTGCAGGGCAGCCCTTCGAAGACGCGCGGCGCGATAAGGCCGCCCATGCCGTTCGCCGTGTCGGCGACGACCCGCAACGGCAGAAGGCACGACACGTCGACGAACGAACGAACGTGGCGGGCGAACTCGCCCGGCCAGTCCCGTCCGTCATTCCTCGCCTGCGGCGCGGGCACGTCAGCACCGACGCGAGACAACGTTTCCTCGGCGGCCCGCCGGATGTCGGCGAGCCCCGTGTCCTGCCCGACAGGTCTCGCGCCGGCGAGGCAGAACTTGATCCCGTTGTACTCCGGCGGATTGTGCGAAGCCGTGAGCATCGCGCCGGGCACACCGAGCACCCCGGAGGCGTAGTAGAGCAGGTCGGTCGAAGCGAGGCCGACGAGGACGACCTCGGTGCCCTCGGACTCCGCGCCCGCCGTGAACGCATCCGCGAGCTCGACGCCCGAAATCCGCATGTCGTGGGCGACGATGAGGCGACGCGCGTCCTCGACGTGTCGGGCGAAACGCGCGAACCCGGCTCCGATCGCGAAGCTGCGGCGCCCGTCGAGCTCGATCGGCACGACGCCACGGACGTCGTAGGCCTTGAAGATTGCGCCAAGCTCACCGCCGTCGGCCATCACCACCGACTTTACCCGCACGTTCCGCGGCGCCACCTGTGCACCACAGCTCAGAAGTGGATGGCCGCGACCGAGATGAACGCCACCGCGTTGAACGCGGCGTGAGCGAGGATTCCCGTTCCCAACCGGCCAGTTTTAGTCGCGATCGCGCCGACGACGATGCCGAATCCGGCGAGCGCCGTGAACTGCAGCGCCTCGAAGTGGGCCAGTCCGAAGACGAGCCCGACGACGACGACCGCGGCCGGCACGGCGACGCGTCCGAGACGGAACGCGAACACGCCGAGGAGCGACCGCAGCAACAGGCCCCGGAAGAAGAGCTCCTCGACGAGCGGCGTGAACACGCAGAGGAAGAGCCCGAGAACGACGAGCCCCGGACCGTGGACGTCCGCGACGAGCGAGCGCGCCGGCGCGCCAAGCCGGTGGAAGAGGTGCGGGACGAACGGCAGGAGCGGCAGTTCCAACACGCGCGCGAGGAGGTACTGCGCCGCGACACCGCAGGCGATCCCGACGGGCACGTCCGGCCAGAGCCGGATCGAGAAGCCGTACTCACGGGCGAGTGCTGGCCGGAGGCGGAAAAGACCGGTCCGCTGCTGGGACCGCGCGGCCGCGACGGCCGCGCCGGCGAGCCCGATCCACAGCCCGACAAGACGCACGAGTTCGTCGCCGAGATCGCCTGAAACGTGGGCGTGGCCGCTCGCGCCGACGTAGGCAGCATCCGCGATCGCTGACAACAGATAGCCGACCGCGAGGCCGCCGAGCGCCCAGCCGAGCCCGTACCGGTTCGCTCCGGCGAGCCCACGCCGCGCGACTTCGTGGCCAGCGCGCGATTCGGCGGCATCCACTCCCTGAGCGTCGCCTGCGCGAAGCGGTCGGTCAACTCTCCCCGCCCGCGGTGCCGACCGGCCGTCGCAGCCAGGCGCCTACGATGTCCCTGATGGGCAGAGCTCCTGACGATATGCGCCAACCGGGCGGTTCGGGTTCCGGCATGCCCAGCGGGGGCGGTGACACCACCTGGCGATGGGTGCTCGCCGGTCTCGTCGTCGTGCTCGTGCTCATCCTGTTCGGCTCGTCGTTGATATCGCATTCGAGCTCGCAGGCCATCGGCTGGAGCAGCTTCCAGCAGGACCTCTCGCGCCACGAGTTCAAGACGGTGACGGTCAACAACACCTCGGGTGCGATCACCGGGCAGTTCAAGGCGACCTTCCACGCCGGCGCCAACTACTCGACGACCGGTCCGCTCGCGCTTTCGGCGACGGAAATCGCCCGGCTCGGCGCGTCCGGGGCGACGGTGAAGTTCGAGACCCCGACCTCGAGCATCCTCCCGGACCTGATCATCTACATCGTGCCGATCGCGCTGATCGCGGCCCTCTTCATCTGGCTGCAACGCCGCGCCCAAGGGCAGATGTCAGGGATCATGTCGATCGGACGGTCGCGCGCCAAGGTGTACTCGACCGAACGGCCGCGCACGACCTTCGCCGACGTCGCGGGCTACACCGGGGTCAAGCAGGAGATCAGCGAGATCGTCGATTTCCTCAAGTCCCCCGGGCGCTTCCGGGAGATCGGCGCGCGCATCCCGAAGGGCGTCCTGCTCGTCGGACCCCCGGGGACGGGCAAGACGCTCCTCGCGCGGGCGGTCGCCGGTGAGGCCGGCGTGCCCTTCCTTTCGGTGAGCGGATCGGACTTCATGGAGATGTTCGTCGGCGTCGGTGCGAGCCGCGTGCGCGACCTGTTCATGAACGCGCGCAAACAGGCGCCCGCGATCATCTTCGTCGACGAGATCGACTCGATCGGGCGCAAACGCGGCGCCGGGCTCGGCGGCGGCCACGACGAACGCGAGCAGACCCTCAACCAGATGCTGAACGAGATGGACGGCTTCGACCCCGCCGAGGGCGTCGTCATGATGGCGGCGACGAACCGACCGGACATCTTGGACCCCGCGCTCCTGCGACCCGGGCGGTTCGACCGGGAGATCATCGTTCCCCTTCCCGACCTGTCGGAGCGCATGCCGATTCTCCAGGTGCACTGCCGAGACAAGAGGATCGGACCCGACGTCGACCTCGAGGTCGTCGCGCGCGGCACACCCGGCATGAGCGGCGCGGACCTCGCCAACCTCGTGAACGAGGCCGCGCTCCACGCCGTCCGGCGCAGCAGCCAGGTCATCGAGATGCAGGACTTCGACGCCTCGCGCGACCGCGTCCTCATGGGCCAGCAGCGCGACTCGCTCGTGCTCTCCGATGCCGAGAAGTCCCGCGTCGCCTACCACGAGACCGGGCACGCCATCCTCTCCTACGTCCTGCCCTTCGCCGACCCACTTCTCAAGGTGAGCATCATCCCGACGGGCCTCGCGCTCGGTGTCACCTGGCAGCTTCCCGTCGAGGAGAAGCACATCTACCGGCGCGAGTACATCGAGGACTCGCTGTGCGTGCGGATGGGCGGCCGCGTCGCCGAGCTCATCATCTACGGCGACCTGTCGACGGGTGCGAGCGACGACCTGCAGCGCAACACCGAGCTCGCCCGCAAGATGGTCCGGGAATGGGGGATGTCTGACCGCGTCGGCCCGATGGCGTGGGGCTCACAGGGAGCGGTCTTTCTCGGTGAGGATCTCATGCACACCCGCGACTACTCCGAGGACACGAGCCGCGTCGTCGACGAGGAGATCGCGCGTATCCTGCGAGACCAGGAAGAACGGGCACGCCGCATTCTCGAGGAGCACCGCGCCGGCCTCGAGGCCGTCGCCAAGGCCCTCCTCGAGCGCGAGTCGATCGACGGGGCCGAGGTCGCCCGCCTCATCGACAGCGCCTACGGGCGACCCGTCCACGGCGAGCAGCCCGACGTCGCCCACGTCGTCGGCGGCATCGTCGGGCCGGCGCCCCAGCCCGTCCCGGCCACCGCCGGCGCCGGCGCGAACGGCGAGTCCGGCGCGAGCGCTCACCCGAGCCCGAACGCCGCCGGGGCCGCCAAACCTGGTGAACCTCTCGGACCCCTGACGTAGAGCTCCCCGCCCGCGACGACGGCCACGTCGCTCGTGACACGGAGTGCGAAGAGGCCCGCCGCCGTCGGCAGCTCGGCGAGGTCGACGACGAGCGAGCCGTGAGCGGCGACCGTGAGCGGGGCCATACCGGCGAACGAGCCCCTCATCGGTCGGATCCAGACCGTCGCGGGCCCCGCCGAGGGGTTGGCCACGGTCACGAATTCCGAGATGTGCGCGTCGCTCTGACCGCCGGGAAGCACCCAGTGCGTGGCCGGTTCCGTGACCCCCGAGGTGAGCGTGAAGCCGACGGGGAGCAACGGCAGCTGGTGCAGGGCGCGACGACGGCGCGCCGCGGCGCTCCTCACGCGGGGAGCCGGAACGCTGACGGGCGAGGCAACGAGCAGCTCGCGGACCGCGACGATCGGCACCTTGTTCGTCGCGCTGACGCTCGCCCAGCGCACCGCGGCCGCCGACTCGTCCGCGGCCGGCGCGTAGCGCATCGTCGCGCCGGGGGCGAGCGACAGCGCGATATGGCCGACCCCGCCCGGCCCGTCGAGCCCGATCTCGATCTCGGCCGGGCGACGCCCGGGATTGAGAAGGTCGAACGTCTGCTGCGCCGACGCCCCCGCCGGAGCGGCGGGGAAGAACCACCTCGTCGCGGGCTTGGCAACCGGGCTCTCGAGCGCCTCGAGCTCGACGCCACGGTTCTCCACGATGTCGAGCGCGCCCGCGACGAGGGCGCCCCCCGACGAACGAACGGTCGCAGCGAGGGAACTCCGGAACGGCAGCGAGTGCGCGACGTCGAGGACGACGACGTGACCGGCCGCGACGAGCACCCCCTGGAACGCGGGCGGCGACGCCGGCCCGGTCGGCGTCGCGAACGAGACGTTGGCGACCGCGGGAGTCGCGCCCGGGTCGTAGAGCGCGAGCACGACGTCGTTGCGCGCCGCCGTGCTCCCCGCCGCGAGGTACTGGGTCCCCGTCATCTGCTCGACGCAGGGCGAGGCATCCGGTCCCAGGGCGCCGTGGACGAGCTCGGCGACCTCGACGCCCGTGCCGTCGACGACGACCCGTGCCGCCACCGAGGTCGCGCTGGGCGGGTGCGGCAGCCCGACGACCGACTCGTCGCTCGCCGGAACCGAGATCTCCTCCGTCACGGGCGCACCCTCCGCCGCGACGATCGTCACCGTGGCGGCGACCGGGGACGTGTCGCCGTTCGCGATCGCGATCGACGACGCCTCGCCCGGCGTCCCGACCGGCAGGGGACCCGCGCAGAACCACGCCGTCGAGCGCGCCCCCGGCAGGCCGTCCGCCGCCGCTGCGAGCGACGGGGAGGGCGGATGCGCCCCCGCCGGGTGGATGAGCACGCTCGCCACGCCGGCGAGGGCGAGCGCGACGAGCACCGTCGCGACCGACAGACGGCGGCGCTCCCCGACCTCGGTCGTGCCGTTCGTGGCCGTCACGTCTGCCCGCCGATCGGACCGGGTTCCGCCGGGGCGACCGGCGCCGGGTCGGCCGAGGCGCTCGCTCCCCGGACCCTCCGGGCCCGTCGGGTCCGCCGACGTCGGGTCACCGCGACCGCGCCGGTGGCGAGCCAGCCAGCGAGCGCCGCCACGACACCGAGGCTGCGCAGCGGCGCCGGGGTCGATCCGCCGGGAACGGAGGGTACCTCCACCGGGGAACCCGGCCAGGCCATGTTCTCGAAGAAGTACGTCCCCCCCTCGCTCGGCAGCTCCCGCAGGTCCTGCTGATTCGCGAGGGCGGCGATGAGACCTTTCGGCGGTGGTGCCGGGGTCGCAGACTGGACGCCTGCCAGCACCGGCGCGAACGCGGTCGGGATGACGATGAGCGAGACCCCGCTCGGCGCGAGGAGCTGGCCGAGCTCGACCGTACGACCGAGTTCGGCGTCGGTGACCGCCGCGGCGAGCACCGCCGCGGTGCCAGGGTTCGCGTTCGGCCAGAGTGCCGTGGCGTCCGGCAGCCCCGCGAGCGTGAGGGCCTCGGCGAAACCCGGTCGGATCTGCCATCCCTTGAGCGGCAAGGCGAGAGGCGCGCCGAGCCAGAGCTCGCGCGCCGACGGGCTCTGGCCCTTGACCCCGCCCGTCGCCGCGAGCACCGAGTCGTCGCCGATCTCCGGGAGGTTCCAGCGCCCGCCCCAGGCTTCGGCGAGCACAGGCAGCAGGCCGGCGAGGGCGACGACGGCGAACGCGATCGTCGCGGGCTGCCGCCAGCCGAGCCGCGAGCCAGACACCTCTCGCGTCATCGAGGCGACCCCGAGCCCGACGAGCGCGGCGATGCACACCGCCGCCGGAACCACGAGCTCGCGGGCCGCGCCTCCTCCCCCGCCGAGCCAGCCCTCGTCCGCGACCCAGGTGAAGGCGAACGCCGCCAGGGCCGCGCCCCACCACCGCACGCCCCAGGCGAACCGCTCGGCCGTCCCGACGACGAGGACGAAGAGGGCCGCCGCCACGAAGGCGTAGCTGAGCGGACCCTGTCCGATCGGCCCGAGGTCGAAGCGCAGGAGCGCGGTGAGGTTCGGCACGGCCGACCCCGGCGCCACGACGCCCGTGACCGCGCTCCACCGGGCGCCCGACTGGAAGAACGTGACGGACCACGGGAAGCAGAGCACGAACGCGACGACGACCGACCCGCCGGCGACGACGAGACCGCGCAACGACTGCCGCCCCCGAGCGACCCCCCGGACCACGAACGTGACGCCGACGGTGGCGACCGCGACGACGAGCAAGGCGACGACCGCCGCCGGCGCGAACGAGGCGACGACGGCGACGATCACCCCGAGGCTCAAGCACTCCTCGACGGTCGCGCGCCCGAACATCGGCAGGCGCTCGTCGCCGTACGGCGGGAGCGCCGTCGCCCGGGCGACGCGGGCGAGCATCCAGGGCATCCCCCCGTAGACGACGAGCGCCTGGAGATCACCCCGGGCGAGGTCGTTCCAGGCGAGCGGGAGGAACAGGTACGTGATCCCCGCGGCGAACGACACCTCACGCGGACCGAGCGGGCGGACGAGGCGCCCGACGCCGAACACCCCGGCGGCGACCGCGACGATCATCCCGACCTTGAGGACCACACCCATCGACCCCGCCGCGACGATCCCCGCGAGCCCGAGGATCGCGAACGCCGGCGAAGCGGGACCGGTCGGCTGGCTACCTCGGTCCGTCGTCCCGCCGAGGTAGGTCGCGATGAGATGGAACGGCTCCGGAATCGGCAGGTAGCCACCGACGAGTGGCAGGTGGCCGGAGAGCAATAGGCGCGACCCGACGACGGCGACGAACCCGGCGACGAGGGCGCAGACGGTCATCCAGCGTGGACGGCGGCGCTCGTGGACAAACCCGGGCGCAGGAAACGACTCGGCGCCGTGCCGGCGGGACCAGCGCAGGACGAGCGCCTCGACACGCGGGCGCGCGGCGCGTAGCAGACGCGACGAGCGACGCGCCGCGAGGTGCAGCACGACCCGGTCAGGCACCCGACGGGTCGCACCGACGGCGGCCCGGGCACCGCCGAGATTCCGCGCCGGAGCGAGGTTCCAACGCCAGGCGTCGATCACCTCACGGGCCCGTCGGCGCCGACCGGCGAGCGCAAAGTACACGACCTCGAGGGCGCTCAACGCGACGAGTTGGACGACGATGCGCGTCCGCTGGGTCGGCCCGTAGTTCTTCAGCGCGGCACGCAGCATGTGGCGCCACTGCAGGGCGCGGGCCTCGGGGAGCGGCCGGTGTCGCGCCGCGGTCGCCTCGAGGTGGCGCACGGTCGCGAGCGGTGTCACGACGACGCGGGCGCCGGCGATGCGGGCCCGCCAGGAAAGGTCGATGTCCTCACCGAACATCGAGATCTCCGGGTCGAACCCCCCGATGGCGACGAAGAGGTCGGTCCGCACGAGCATGCACCCGCCCGGCACGGCGAACACCTCACGAGGTTCGTCGTACTGGGATTGGTCGAACTCGCGACGCTCCACCCGGCGCACCGGCGCCCCGAATCGGTCCATGTTGAGACCGAGCTGCAAGATCCGATCCGGCTCGGCCTCGTCGACGAGCTTCGGGCCGACGATGCCCGCGTTCGAACGAAACGCCTCCTCGACCATCACCCGGACGGCGTTGGGGTCGAGAACGACGTCGTCGTGGCAGAACAGGTAGTACGTCGCCCCCTCGACGACGTCGAGCACGGCGTTGGCGCTCGGACCGAAGCCCGCGTTCGCGTCGAGGCGGGTGACGTAGAAACCGGGCGCGATCGCGGCGACACGGCGCGCGAGCGGTTCGCTGCTTGCCGCGTCGACGACGAGCGCCGTCAGGTTCGAGTAGTCCTGCGCCGCAAGCGCGGCGAGGCATCTCTCGAACCACGGTCCAGAATCGGAGGCGACGACGACGGCGACGACCGGTGGCGCGTGATCCTCCGGCATCGGAGACCTCACGCTAGCCCGGGTGGCCCCGCCACGCTCAGGCGCCGGCCACGGCCCGTCTAGACGCCCTCCCGGGTGGCGCGCATCACGTCGACGAGCGTCTGGCGCAGCGGGATCTCGGGCTTCCAACCGGTGAGCGCCGCGAGCCGGCTCCCGTCGCCAAGGAGGGTCGGCAGGTCGATCGGTCGCACGAGGGCCGGGTCCTCGACCGGAACGAGCGGCCGCTGCGCGAGGGAGAGGATCTCGGCGAGGATCGTCGCGATCGGCACCGCGCAACCCGAACAGACGTTGTAGACGGCACCGCCCGCCCCGAGCTCAGCGAGCAACCGGTAGGCCCGGACGACGTCACGCACGTCGGTGAAGTCCCGCGCCGCGGTGAGGTTGCCGACACGCACCTCGCCCGACCCGGCGCGCTCGGCCTCGACCACACGCCGAGCGAGGGCGGAGACGACGAAAGAATCGGCCTGACCGGGTCCCACGTGGTTGAAGGGCCGGACCCGGACGACCTCGAGGCCTCGACCGAGGAACGCCTGCAGGCCCACGTACTCCGCCGCGACCTTGCTCGCCGCGTAGGGGCTCACCGGTCGGAGCGGCGTATCTTCGTCGAGCGCGGCGCTGCCGGCGATCCCGTACACCTCAGCCGAGCTGACGAGGACGACCCGAGGACGTGGCACGAGTTTCCGCGCGACCTCAAGGAGCACGAGGGTACCGAGCGCGTTCACCCGGAAGGTCTCCGCCGGTGCCTCCCACGAGCGCCCGACGTGGGGCAGCCCGGCGAGGTGGTAGATGACGTCCGGCGCCGCGCGACGCTTCGCGCCCGACCGCCCGCTCGTCGGCGATGTCGAACTCGTCCCGCAGCGGGTAGACCTCGTCGCCGCACGCCTCGAGGTGGCGGGTGAGCCACGTCCCGACGAAGCCGGATGCACCGGTGACGAACGTCCGCACCGCGTCTCCTTCCCTCGCGGCCACGCTAATAGTTGCGGACCCGCCTCATCTTCCGCCGAGAACCGCCCGAAACGCCTCCACGTGGCCGGCGGCCGAGCGTTCCCAGGTGAAGTCACGCGCCCGGGAGAGACCCTCGGCGCGGCGCACGTCCGCGCCCGGCCCGCCGGTCAGCACCGTCTCGAGCGCCGCGACGAGCGACGAGGGATCGGCCGGGTCGACGGTGAGTGCCGCCGAGCCGGCAAGTTCGGCCATCACCGTCCCACCCGACGTCACGAACGGCGTGCCACAGGCCAACGCCTCCAGGGCCGGAAGGCCGAACCCTTCGTCGAACGACGGGTACGCCACGACGGCGGAACGCCGGAGCAGCGCCGGGACCGCAGCTCCGTCGACGTAGCCGAGGCGGACGACCCGGTCCCGGTGGCGCGCGGCCTCGAGCGCGCCCTCCAGCTCGCCGGTCCCCCAGCCCGGCGGCCCCGCGAGGATCAGGCTGAGCCGCCGATGACCGTCCGCCACGGCGTCGAACGCCGCGACGAGCGCGGGCACGTTCTTGCGCGGTTCGACCGTCCCGAGGTGCAGCACGTACGGTTCGGCGACGCCGAAGCGGCCGAGCACGGCCGCATCCGAGCCCGGGGCCGGCTCCTCGGGAGCGAACGCGGCGTGGTCGACGCCGTGGGGCACGACGTGGACGGCGCCGTGCGGTCGGTAGAGCTCCTTGAAGCGGCGGGCGGTCGTCTCGCTCACGCAGATCACCGCCTCGGCTGAGGCCGCGGCGCGGCGCAACGCCCGGCCGAAGAAGATGACCTTGCTCCGTTCGTGCCACTCCGGGTGGTCGATCATCGACAGGTCGTGGACCGTCACGACAGCGGGCAACGTCAACCCCGCCGGCATCGAGTAGTGCGGCCCGAAGAACACCAGCGCCCCGGGGCACCTCTTCCGCACGGTGGCACGCATTCCCAGCTCGCCGTAGACGACGCGGAGCACGCGTCCGTCCGGCGCCGAGTTGACGATGGCGCCCTCCGGTGCGATGGCCGCCCAGCGCGCCGCGTCCGACCGCCGGGTGACGAGGTCGAGCGCGACGTCGCCCCGCCGGGCGAGCGCGCCGACGACCGCGACCGTGTACCTGCCCGCGCCAACCGGACCGCGCGGCACCGCGCTCACGTCGATCGCGACCCCGATCCCTTCCCTCGGGGCGTCACGGCCGCTCACGGTTCGGACCCGGCGACGCGTCGCCACACGGCGAGGTGGCCCTCGGCCGCGGCCCGCCAGGTGAGCGGTTCGACACGGGCTCGACCCGCCGCGACAAGCCGCGCCCGCAGCGCCTCGTCGGCGCCGACCCGGACGAGCCCTTCCGCGATCGCCTCGATGTCGTAGGGATCGACCTCGTAGGCGGCGCCGGCGGCGCTCGGGACCCGGCTGGCGACGACCGGGGCGCCGGCTCGCATCGCCTCGACGACAGGCAGCCCGAACCCCTCGACGAGCGGCACATAGGCGACGAGGCGAGCCCGCGCGTACAGACCGGAGAGCACCGGCTCGGTGACCGGCCCGGCGAAGACGACTCCCGCCGGCGGGTCCGCGGTCGCACCCCCCCAGCCCGCGGGTCCCACGACGATGAGCGGCAGTGGCTCGGCGTGTCGCTGCCGGCTGAGGGCGTAGGCCGCGAAAAGACGCGAGAGGTTCTTCCTCGGCTCGCGCGTCCCCACCGCCAACAGGTACTCGCCCGCGACGCCGAGGCGCGCGAGCACGCCGTTCGTCGCCACGGAGTCGGCCGGCGCGAGATGGTCCGAGCCCGCCTCGACGACGGCGATGCGGTCGTCGCCGATGCCGACTCCCGCCTCCCGCAGCGCCCGGGCGGTCGCCTCCGACGGGACGACCGTGCACGCCGCCTGCCCGGCGACCCGCCGGAGCGCCCTCTCGTGCCAGCGGCGACCCCGCGCCGGGAAGCTCTGCGGCACGATCCGCCAGGCGAGGTCGTGCACGGTGACGGTCAGCGGCGCCGCGCTCGGCGGGAAGGCGAACGACACGGCGTGCACGAGCGAGGCCTCGCGCCCGATCCGCCCGAGCCCGGCACGCCAGGCGCGCACCAGGGCCACGGCGGGCCAAATGGAGCTCTGAACGGGGAACCCGAGGGCGTCGAGGGGATCCGGCAGGGCGGGCGCACGGGACGCGTAGAGTCGGCAGCGCGGCCGCTCGGCGCCGGCGAGGGACGCGAGACCGGCGACGAGCCCGCGCGTAGGTGCCGATGCCGCCGGGCACGGCCCGCCGGAGCTGCTCGACGACGAGGACGACGCCCCAGTCGAGCCCGGCGTTCGGACTGTCGCCCCGGCTCGCCATCAACGGAACAGGTCCTCGCCGTGCGGGCGCACGACCTCGGTCGCGACCGAGGATTCCCGCAGCCACGACGCGTCGACGCCGCGCACGATCGCCACCGGCACGTGGGCAGCCTTGCCCATGACGAGCTCGGCCGCGGCGGCGATCTCGTCTGCGACGCACATCTCCGTCGCGGCGAGTACCCGCCCGGACCCATCGAGCGAGCCGCGCAGATCGACGACGGCGGCGACTCCCGCGCAGCCGATCGCGACGTCGACGAGACCTCTGCGCCAGGCGCGCCCGAACGTGTCCGAGATGATCACGCCGATTTCGATGCCGGCTAGGGCACGAACGGCGTCGCGGATACCCCGCGCCGAGCGGTCGGGGTCGGCCGGCAGCAGCACGGCGAAGCCCTCCGCCACGTTCGACAGGTCGACGCCGGAATTCGCGCAGACGAACCCGTGACGGGTCTCGGTGATGACGAGCTCGCCCCGGCACCGCAGGATCCGGGTGGCTTCGGCTTCGGCGAGTCGACGTTTCGCGTCGGGATCGCCAGCGGCGACGGGCACCACACGGCCCTCGGCCTTCGAGATGATCTTCTGGGTGACGACGACGACGTCGCCCGACACGAGCGGCGCCCGCCTCGCGAGCACGGCGCCGATGCTCGTGCCCGGGACGATCTCGGGAAGCCCTTCGACGCCGATCACCGCGAGCGAGGGCGACGTCATGGCGGCCCTCCCCCGACGGCGCCGAGCGCGACGCGGGCGAGCGCTGCCGCGACCTCGGGGGTGCGCATCACGGTATCCGCCACGACGGCGCGCACACCGGCAGCCACGACGTCCGGGTGGAGGTTCGCGTCCGTCGTGTCGATGACGAGACACCCCGCATACCCGCCGAGCAGCCGAGCCACGCCCACCGCCGAGGATTCGTGGCCGAGCTCGGCGAGGAGGCGGTCCGCGGGTCCCCTCAGCGCCCGTCCACCGACGATCGGCGATACGGCGACGACGCGCTCCCGGCGGCGTTCGACGGCGGCGCCGATCCCGGGGACCGCCAGGATGGGAGCGATCGAAAGCAACGGGTTCGACGGCGCGATGAGGATCGCCTCGGCCTCGGCGAGCGCCGCCAGGACGCCGGGCGCGGGAGTCGCCGCCTCGGCCCCGTCATACGCGATCGACGCCGCGACGACATCGTGGCGCAACCGGACGAAGTACTCCTGGAAGTCGACCTCCTCGCCGTTCGCGAGCCGCAGACGCGTGCGCACCGTGTCGTCGGTCATCGGCAGCAGACGGAACCCGAGACCCCACGTCGCGGCGATCTCGGCGGTCACCTCGCTCAGCGCCGCCCCCTCGGCGAGCCGGACGGTGCGGAACAGGTGTGTCGCGAGGTCGAGGTCCCCGAGCCGGAACCACGTCGGGACGTGGTAGCGGTCGAGGGCGCCCATCGTCCGGAACGAGTCGCCGGCAAGTCCCCAGCCCGTCTCGAGGTTCGACGCCCCGGCGAGCGTGTAGGTGACCGTGTCAAGGTCCGGACTCACATGCAGGCCGTGCAGGATCGCGTCGTCGCCGGTGTTGCCGATCACCGTGAGCTCTGACTCGGCGACGACCCGGACGAGCCCCTCGAGGAAGCGTGCCGCCCCGACCCCGCCGGCGAGGACCGCGATCATCGGCGCGGCCGGTCCCGGGCCTGGCGGGCGACGAAGGCAAGCGTCGCCGCGACGCCTTCTTCAAGCGAGGTCCACGGCGTCCAGCCAAGGTGGAGCTTCGCCCGCCCCGAGTCGAGCGCGTTCGCCCGGAGGTCGCCGAGACGCTCCGGTCCGTGGCCCGGCGCCAGCTGCGAACCCGCCTGCGACGCCATCGTCGCGTAGAGCTTCCCGACCGAGGTCTGCACCCCGGTGCCGACGTTGAGGACGAGCCCACCGCCGCGCGCCGCGGCGCGGCAGAAGGCGTCGACGACGTCGTCAACGAAGACGAAGTCGCGGGTCTGGTGGCCGTCGCCGTCGATCGTCGACGGCCGTCGCGCGAGCAAGTCGGCGGCGAAGCGCGCCACGACGCCGGACTCGCCCGTGGCGCTCTGGCGCGGCCCGTAGACGTTGGCGAGCGCGAGCGCCGTGAACTCGAGCTCGTAGAGGTCACGGAACGCCCTGAGGTAGTCGATCGCGACCTTCTTCGACACGCCGTACGGTGAGCTCGGGCGGAACGGGTGCGTCTCGTCCACCGGAAGTTCGCGCGGCTCGAGCGCACCGTAGAGCGAGCCGCCGCTCGCGGCGTAGACGACCTTGCGGACACCGGCACGGCGCGCGCCGTCGAGGACGCGGGCCGTCCCCACGATGTTCACCGCGGCGTCGAAACCCGGATCTCGCACCGAGGCGGCGACGCTCGGCTGGCCGGCGAGATGGAAGACAATTTCCGGCCGCCGACGCTCGATCAGCGTCACGACGCCCGGATCGGTCACGTCGATCTGGTGGAAGCGGAACTCGCCGCCCAAGGCCCGGGCTCGGGCGAGGTTGGCGAGCGACCCCGTCGAGAGGTCGTCGACGACGTCGACCGAGTGCCTCTCGACGAGCAGGCGATCGACGAGGTTCGAGCCGATGAACCCCGCCCCTCCGGTGACGAGCGCGTGCACGTGACGGTCAGTCGGGGCGGCGCGCGCCGACGAGGGTGTCACCATCATCGACGACGAATCCCGCACCGATCACCGTCGACGACGAGAGCGACGCACCCTGGCCGATCACCGCCCGGGAACCGACGATCGAGCCCTCGACCGTGGCCTTGCCGGCGACGAGCGCGCCGGACAGGATGACCGAGCCGCGCACGGTCGCCCCCGACCTCACCCGCGTCCCGCGTCCGACGACCGCGTCCTCGACGATCGCTCCGGCTTCGACGACCGCTCCTGCGCCGAGGAACGCCCGGCCGACCACCTCGCCTTCGAGCACGGCGCCCGGCGCGACGAACACACCCGGCGCGCGCTCCTGGGACTCCGGCAGGATGACGTTCGGCCGGAGACCTGCGAGCACGTCGAGCTGCGCTCGCAGGTACCGCTCGGGAGTCCCCGTGTCGATCCAGTACGCGTCGGAGGCGTAGGCGTAGGCCTCGCCCCGCGCGACGAAGCGGGGCAGAAGCTCGCGTTCAGCCGAGACGGTTCTGCCGCGCGCGATCGAGGCGAGGACGCGGGGTTCGAAGACGTAGCTGCCCGCGCTGATGAGGTTCGAGGGGGCCTCGTCCCGCGGCGGCTTCTCGACGAACTCGAGCACGCGCCCCGTCTCGTCGAGGGCCGCCACCCCGTAGGGCGAAGGATCCTCGACCGGCGTCAGCGCGATCGTGATCGCCGCGCCACGGTCCTTGTGCAGCTCGACAAGCGCACCGAGGTCGAGGTCGGTGAGGACGTCGCCGTTGAACACGAGCACCGGCTCGTCGAGCATCCCCGCGGTCTCGGCCGCGAAAAGCACCGCCCCAGCCGTGTCCAACGGGTGCGGTTCGACCGCATAGCTGATCTCCACCCCCGCCCACGCTCCGCCGGGGAACGCCGCGAGAAAGGGCTCCGGCTGGTAGCCCAGCGAGAGCACGGCCCGCGTCACGCCGTGCAGGCCGAGCCACTCGACGACCCGAGAGATGACCGGTATCTCGACGATCGGCAGCATCGGCTTCGGGACGTCGTAGGTGAGCGGACGCAGTCTCGTCCCCTCCCCGCCGACGAGCACGATCCCCTGCACCGTCAGCTGCTCCTCGTCTTGGCCCCGATCACGCCTACTTCTTCTTCGTGCCCGGCGTCGTCGACGTCGTCGTCGCCGAGCCCGGCTTCCCCGTGATCGTCTCGACGAGCGTTGCCCGTGTCGCGGCGGGCGGCTCGGGGATCGCCGTGCCGCGCGGCACGAAGGCGACCGTGATCATCTCGCCGTCGGAGATGTGGACCTTCGCCGGGTCGGTCACGGTCCTCGCGTTGATCGCTTTCGTCGAGGCCCACACCGCGGCGACGAGCGTCCCCTTGCCCTTGTCGACCCCGATGCAGCTGTCACCGTCTTTCCAGGTCCGCTGGCCCTTGCCGGGGTAGTGCAGCTCCGTCGGGGTGAGCGTGAACCCGGCGTAGTTCTCCGCGAACAGCCCGAGAGTGGCCTTCTTCCCCTCGAAGGCGGAAGCCCCGGTGCCGAGCGAGCCCGGCGAGGCGTTGATCAGCCCGTCGCCGTAGGTACGCAGCCCCGTCGAGGCGAAGTTCGAACTCGCCGGCAGGTTCGGCTCGATCTTGCCGCAGATGTCGACGGCGAGCGCGGCGTACCAGTTGTCGTTCGCCGTCGGTCCGATCACCGCCGGGGAGCGGACCGCCTCGTTCCGGCTGTACACGATGAGACCGACGCCGACGCCGACGATGACGAGCATGAGGAGGTACCAGGCCACGGGACGCCGAGCGCGGTAGCTCTTGCTGCCTCCGCTCGAAGCGGCGCGCGCGACTGTCCGTCCGAAGGATCCTCGAGCCATGGCGCGCCGAGCTTAGCCAAGCCCCGCCGCGCGACGACCCCGCGTGCCCGCGAGCAACTGCCGCGCCGACGCAAGGCCGAGCCGCACGACGAGCCCTGCGGCCACGGGGACGAGGAATGCCGATCGCACCCCGACGAAGCACTTTCGCGCGAAGCGAAATGTCGAGCGATGATGCGCGACGAGCATGCGATAGGGATGAGCCGCCGTCGACAACCCCTGGTGGTGGACGACGTTGGCGGCGGGTTCGAACAGGACGCGCCAACCGGCGCGCCGCAGGCGCCAGCACAGGTCGAGGTCCTCGACGTACATGAAGTAGCCCTCATCGAAGCCGCCGACGGCTTCGAACGCCTCCCGCCGGACGAGCGCACAGGCGCCCGAGACCCAGTCCACCTCCCGGGCGCTGCGATCCGCGGGTGCGTCCCGCGCGACTCCGTCCCGGTACCGTTTCGTCCAGCGATTCTCGGGCCAGAACAGTCCGACGAAGGCGTGCCCTGCGCCGACCGAGAAGCTCGGGAACGTACGCGCCGAGGGGTACGCCGCGCCGCGTAGGTCGCGGATCGAAGGTCCGACCACCGCGACGTCCGACTCCGCTTCGAGCCGCGTCGCGAGCACGTCGACTGCGTCGGAGTCGAGGACGATGTCCGGGTTGACGACGAGGACGAACGGCGCCGTGAGGAGTGCTGCGCCCCGGTTCACCGCGGTCCCGTAGCCGAGGTTCTTCCCGGCGCGCACGATCCGCGCCGTTCCGTCCGCTGCGCCGAGCGCGGCGAGGGACCCGTCGCTCGAGCCGTTGTCGACGACGACGATCTCCCGAACCCCGGACGATCGCAGGCTCGCGACACACCCGGTGAGCGCCGTGCCGGTGTTGTAGTTGACGACCACGGCGCCGACGCCGCTGGCCGGCCTCCCCGATCCGCTCACCGCGAGAGGCGACCCGACGCGCCGGTCAAGCGACGAGCTCCGCGACGAGCGCGCTGACCGATGCACGCCAGTCCGGCAGCAGCGCCATGCCCGACAGTCGCAGCGCCGCGTTGTCGAGCACGGAGTTCTGCGGCCGCGGCGCGGGGCGGGGCGGGACGAGTTCGTCGGTCGAGATCGGTTCGACCACCGACGTATCCCCCCCGGCAGCCTCGACCACCGCGCAGGCGAAGCCGAACCACGAGGTCGTCCCCTGGTTCGTCACGTGAAACAGACCGCTGCGACGCTCGAGCGACAGCGAAACGAGCGTGCGGGCGAGATCGTGCGCGACGGTCGGACTCCCGCGCTGGTCGGCGACGAAGCGCAACGGACCGCCGGCCTCGAGGAGTGAGAGAACGGTCTTCACCATGTTCGATCCGTGCCGGCCGACGAGCCACGAGGTGCGCACGACGAGCCCGTCCCCCCCGATCTCGCGCTCTCCCGCGAGCTTGGAGCGACCGTAGAGCGAGAGCGGGTTCGGCTCGTCCCACTCGGTGTACGGGCGGTCCAGCGTCCCGTCGAACACGTAGTCGGTCGAAACGTACGTCACGTGGGCGCCGACGTGGCGCGCCCCCTCGACGACGTTTCGTGTTCCGAGGGCGTTCACCGACCAGGCGCGGTCACGCTCGGTCTCGCAGGCGTCGACCGCGGTGAACGCGGCGAGATGGAGGATGAGCGCCGGCTCGTAGGTCACGATCGACGACATGACGACGTCGCGGTCGGTGACGTCGAGCTCGGGCACGTCCGAGGCGATGACCTCGAAACCCCGGCTCCTCGTCCGCTCGGCGGACCTGCGCTCCAGCTCGGCGACGACCTCGACGCCGAGCTGGCCCCGAGCACCGGTGACGAGGACGCGCATCGTGGTGCCCTAGCGCTTCTTCGTCGGGGCCGCCGACTCCCCCGGCGCGGGGCGCGGCCCCCCAGGACCCTTCGACGACCGGGGATCGGCCGATCAGCGGTCGCCACCACGCCTCGTTCACCCGGTACCAGTCGACTGTCGCCGCGAGTCCCGAGGCGAAGTCGACCGTGGCGGACCAGCCGAGTTCGTCACGGATCTTCGAGGAGTCGAGCAGGTACCGCCGGTCGTGACCGGGACGGTCGGGGACGATCGTCTTCAGCGAAGCGGGCGCGCCGAGGACGGCAAGGACACCGTCGGCGACTTGCTCGATCGAGGCTTCGAAGCCCGACCCGACGTTGTAGGTCTCGCCGGACCTACCGCGCCGGAGGACCGCGTCGACCGCTCGGCAGTGGTCGTCGACGTGGAGCCACTCCCGTCGGTTCGTCGTCGACGCGTAGAGGGGCAGCGGCTCGCCGGCGAGCGCCCGGGTGGCGAACAGCGGGATCACCTTCTCGGGGAACTGATACGGCCCGTAGTTGTTGCAGCAGTTGGAGATCGTCACGGGAAGACCGAACGTCTCGCCGTAGCAGCGCACCACATGGTCCGACCCGGCCTTGGAGGCGTTGTAGGGGGTCCTCGGCCGATAGGGCGAAAGCTCCGTGAACGACTCGTCGCTGTCGAGGGCGAGGTCCCCGTAGACCTCGCAGGTCGAGATGTGGTGAAACCGCTCGACACCAACGCGGCGGGCCGCGTCGCACAGCGCCTGCGTTCCGAGCACGTTCGTCCGGAAGAAGCGTGCCGGGTCGATCACCGCGACGCTGTTGTGCGATTCGGCTGCGAAGTTCACGATCGTCGTGATGCGCTCGGCGCGTAGCACCCCCTCGACGAGTTTCTGATCCGCGATGTCGCCGACGACGAATCCCACGCCCGCAGTCTCCTCGAGCGGTACGAGGCTCGACCGGTTCCCCGCGTAGGTCAACGCGTCGAGGACGACGACGACGTCTTCGGGGTGCTCCACCACCCAGTAGCGCACGAAGTTCGAGCCGATGAAGCCCGCACCCCCGGTGACGAGGAGTCGCATGGTCCGCAAGGGTAGCGACCCCCGTGCCCTCACGGACCCCAATCCGGGCGGCTCCCGTCTCCCCGGTCGTCGCGAAGATGGAGGACGTCGGCTGAGTCGAGGGCGAGATTGTCCCCGCCGGACTCGACGACGAGCCGTCCCTGGTCGTCGACATCGAGGACGCGGCCGAAAAAAGACCTCCTCACGGTGTCGACGCGCACCTGCTTGCCAATCGTCGAGCATCGGCCCCGGTACTCGTCCATCGTCGACGGACCCGGGCGACCCGAAGCCCCGTACCGGCCCCCGAGCGAGCCGAGCAGCGCCGCGAACAAGTCGTCGCGGGCGACGGCACGCCCGGCGAGCTCGGCGAGCCCCGTGGCTGGGATCGGATCGCGCCCCGTCGAATCGGACTCGAGCACGGCGCGGACGCCCGCCGCCTCGAGGTTCACCCCGACGCCGACGACGAGCGCGTTGCCCGCATCGTCTCCGCGTCCGCCCACGGTGACAATCTCGGCGAGGACGCCACCGACCTTGGCGTCCCCCGCGACGAGGTCGTTCGGCCACTTCAACCCGATGGGTGCCCCACTCATGTGCTGCGCGGCGTCGGCCGCGGCGAGAGCGACGGCGGTCGGCACGAGATGGAGCTCGTCGGCGCGCAGGCGCGGGCGAAACACGATCGAGCAGAGGAGCGCGGCGCCACGCGGGGCGACCCAGGCGCGTCCGAGCCGCCCACGACCGGCGGTTTGTTCCTCGGCGAGGACGACGAGACCCTCCGGCGCGCCGTGTCGTACGGCATCGGCCGCGTAACGGTTCGTCGAGTCGACGACGTCGAGTCGCACGATGTTCGTGAAGCCCGGCGAAGCGGAACTAGCCTGCTCGTCTGGGCGCGAGCGGGAGCCGCCAACCCCATGAGGGGACCGTCGCTCCCGCACAGCTGCACGATATGCACGGAGTGGGACGCGTGTTCGACAAGGTCCTCATCGCGAACCGAGGCGAGATCGCGGTGCGCGTCGCGCGCACGTGCCGAGAGCTGGGGGTCGCGACGGCCGCCGTCTACTCCGAGGCTGACCGCGACGCCCTCCACGTGCGGATCGCCGACGAGGCCTTCTCGCTCGGAACCGGAGGACCGGCCGAGACGTACCTCAGCATCGGCGCCATCGTCGAGGTGTTGCGGTATTCCGGCGCCGACGCCGTCCACCCCGGCTACGGCTTCCTGGCGGAGAACGCGGCCTTTGCCCGGGCGGTCGCCGACGCCGGCGCGATCTTCGTCGGGCCTCCCCCGTCGGCCATCGAGACGATGGGTTCCAAACTGACGGCCCGTGAAGCAGCCGCCCGAGTCGGGGTGGCGGGCGTGCCGGGCCGCAACGAGCCGGTCAGCTCCGCGGACGAGGTCCTCGCCTTCGCCGCCGAGTCCGGCTACCCGGTGGCGATCAAGGCTTCCTACGGGGGCGGGGGTCGCGGCATGAAGATCGTCGCCGGGCCGGCGGACGTGACCGAGGCGCTCGGTTCCGCGCGCCGGGAGGCCGAGGCCTTCTTCGGCCGCGGCGACGTCTACCTCGAGCGCTACCTCCCGCGCTCCCGCCACGTCGAGATGCAGGTCTTCGCCGACCGTCTCGGCGACGTCGTCTGGCTCGGCGAGCGCGACTGCTCGAGTCAGCGCCGTCACCAGAAGCTCGTCGAGGAGAGCCCGGCGCCGGGCATCGACGACACGGTGCGCGCCGCGATGGGCGACGCGGCTGTGCGGATCGCGCGCGCCTGCAGCTACGAGGGGGCGGGCACCGTCGAGTTCCTCTACGAAGATGGCGCCTTCTACTTCCTCGAGATGAACACCCGCCTGCAAGTCGAGCATCCCATCACCGAGTTCGTCACCGGCATCGACCTCGTCGCATTGCAACTGCGCGTCGCCTCGGGCGAACCGCTCGGCTTCTCCCAGGACGAGATCGTCCGCCGCGGCCACGCGATCGAATGTCGCATCAACGCCGAAGACCCGGCCGGCGGACGCTTCGTCCCGAGTCCGGGACGGATCACCCGCTTCCGTTTCGCGAACGGCTTCGGCGTGCGGACCGACACCGGGTACGAACAGGGCGACGTGGTGGGCTCCGAATTCGACAACCTCGTCGCGAAGCTCGTCGTCTGGGGCACCGACCGGGAGGACGCCCGGCGGCGAATGATCCGCGCGCTCGATGAGACGATCATCGAGGGCATCGCGACGACGATTCCTGCAGTCCGCGCCGTCCTCTGCCACGAGGACTTCGTCGCCGCTCGGCACTCGACCCGATTCGTTGAGGACCGCCTCGACTTCTCGGCGCTAGCGCCGACCCTCTTCGCGAGCGGCACCGCCGCCGGCGAAGGCCGCGTGCTCCGTACGGTCGACGCCGAGGTCGACGGCCGCCGCTACTCGGTGCGGCTGTTCGTTCCCGAGGCGGAAGGGGCATCACGTGCCGCGGCCACGCGGCGGCGTCACGCCCGAGGGGCGACCGCTCCTTCGGACGGGACGGTCACCGTCCCGATGCAGGGGACGATCGCGCGGGTGCTCGTCGCGGCGGGCGACCGGGTCGCTGCCGGGGACGTCCTGTGCGTTCTCGAAGCGATGAAGATGGAGAATCCGATCCGGGCCTCGATCGCCGGCACCGTGCGCGAGGTCCGTGTCAGCCCGGGCGACTCGGTCGGCTTCGGCGACATCGTCGCGGTGATCGAATGAGTCCGGGCAAGAGCGGATTGTCGGGAGAGAAGCAGAGCGCACAGTCCGTCGTCGCGCGCGAGGCGACACGCCTCGTCGAGCTGTCGCACCGCATCCACGCGCACCCGGAGCTCGGCTTCGAGGAGGTGCAGGCCGCGGCGTGGTGCGCCGAGGCGCTCTCCGCCGGCGGCTTCGACGTGCACCTCGGTGTCGGGGGCCTCGCCACGGCCTTCGACGCGACGATCGGCCGAGGTCCGCTCGCCATCGCCATCTGCTGCGAGTACGACGCGCTGCCCGACATCGGCCACGCCTGCGGGCACAACGTCATCGCCGCCGCCGGCGTTGGAGCCGGACTGGCGCTCGCGCCGCTGACCGACCCGCTCGGCCTGACGGTCCACGTGCTCGGCACCCCCGCCGAGGAGGGCGGCGGCGGAAAGATCCTCCTGCTCGACGCCGGGGTGTTCGACGGGCTCTGCGCCGCGCTCATGGTCCACCCGGCACCAGCCGAGCTCGTCCAGATGCCCTGCCTCGCGATCGCCCACTTCGACGTGCGCTTCGTCGGCAAGGAGGCGCACGCCTCGGCCTATCCCGAGCTCGGCGTGAACGCGGCCGACGCAGTCACGATCGCCCAGGTCGCGGTGGGGCTCCTCCGCCAGCACGCCAAGCCCGGTGACCAGGTCCACGGCATCGTCACGAACGGAGGTTCGGCGCCGAACATCGTGCCAGGGCTCGCCGAGGCGAAGTTCTACGTGCGCTCCGCGACGCTCGCCGGCCTGGCGCAATGGGAGCCGCGCGTCCGGCGCTGCTTTGAGGCCGGCGCCCTCGCGACGGGCGCCTCCGTCGAGTTCATCTCGCGCTGCCCCGCCTACTCGGAGTTCCGGTCCGACGCGGCGATCGAAGCCCGCTACCGTGCCAACGCCGAGTCGCTCGGTCGCACGTTCCCGCCGCCCCCGCAACGCCCGCTGACGGCGTCGACCGACATGGCGAACATCTCGCTCGCCATCCCGGCGATCCACCCGACCCTTGACATCCATGCCGCACCGGCGGTCAACCACCAACCGGAGTTCGCGGCGCACTGCGTGACGCCGGCTGCCGACCAGGCCATCCTCGATGGCGCGACGGCGATGGCCTGGACGGTCATCGATCTCGCCCTCGACGCGAGCGAACGGCGTCGGCTGATCCGCTCGGCACTTCGACGGGCCTGATGCGCCGCCTCACCGGTCTCGGCGGCGCCGTCGGGCCCGCCGGAGGATTGTGACCCGGTCGCGCGGCCTGTCCGCGTCGTCGCCTCAGCGGGCTGACGACGTCGTCGCCAAGTGGGGCCGACAGAGCTGGTCGTACTCGGCGATAACGATCTCGCCGGCGTTCTCGCCGCACGCCGGGCAGGCGGGGTCACGACGGTACGAGAAGCTCCGGAACTCCTCGGCGAGCGCGTCGTAGGCGAGCAGCCTGCCAACGAGGGGCTCTCCGATGCCGAGGAGCATCTTGATTGCCTCGACCGCCTGGATCGAACCGATGATCCCCGGGAGCACACCGAGCACGCCCGCCTCGGCGCACGACGGGGCGAACTCCGCGGGCGGCGGCTCGGGGAAGAGGCACCGGTAGCACGGACCGACGTACGGGTCGAACACGGTCGCCTGGCCCTCGAAGCGGAAGATCGAGCCGTGGACGACCGGCACCCTCGTCAGCAGCGACGCGTCGTTCACGAGGTAGCGCGACGGGAAGTTGTCGGTCGCGTCGACGACGAGGTTGTAGCCCGAGATGATCTCGACGACGTTGTCGGCACCGAGCCGGACGTCGTGGCCGACGATCGCGATATCGGGGTTCAGCGCGGTCAGCGTCTTCCTTGCCGAGTCGACCTTGCGCTCTCCGATCCGGTCGCTGTTGTGGAGGATCTGGCGCTGGAGATTCGACCAGTCCACGACGTCCATGTCGAGAATGCCGATCGTGCCGACGCCGGCCGCCGCGAGGTAGATCGACGCCGGCGAGCCGAGCCCTCCGGCGCCGAGGACCAGCACCTTCGACGCGAGGAGCTTCTGCTGGCCAGACGGCCCGATCTCGGGCAGGAGCAGGTGACGTTGGTACCGGTTGCGCTGCGCGTTGGTCAGCACGACGGGCGTGGACCACGGACGACCCTCGTCCTTCCAGCGGTTGAACCCGCCGGCCATCGACGCGACATCCGTGTAGCCGAGGTCGGCGAGCGTCTTGGCAGCGAACGCCGAGCGCACGCCCCCGGCGCAGTAGACGATGATCGGCGCGGCCTTGTCAGGCACCCGCCCTTCGACGTCGAGCTCGAGGGAGCCGCGCGGCACGTGGACCGCACCGGCGATCGTGCCCTGGGAGTACTCCTCGACCTCCCGCACGTCGAGGAGCACGCTGTCGCCGGCACGCGCCTGTGCTTCCGCGGGCTCGACCTCGCGGATCTGCCGCTTCACGGCGGCGAGCAGCTCGTTCAGGTTTGCCAAAAGAGACCCTCGACTTCCCGCACGACCGGCGGTCCCTCGGTAGCCGGGTCACCTCGTGACCCCTCCGTCGTCCAAAACACTACCAGCGGAGTCGACATTCCCCGCCCGCTACATCACCCTGGATGGCACCGGTAGCGTGCCTGACGTGGAATTCTTCGACGTCGCCCTGCGCCGGCGGATGACGCGCCGCTTCGACCCCCGGCCGATCCCGCGGGAGGTGCTCGCCCGCATCGTCGCGACCGCGGCGAGCGCGCCGTCGGCCGGCAAGACCGGCGGCGTGGAACTCCTCGTCCTCGAGCCGCCGGCCCGACGTGCCCTGTTCTGGGAGCTCGCCTCGGAACGCGAAATGGCGCGCGCACGACGAGGAGTCCGCGGGGCTCCTCGCGGCCCCGGTGATCATCGTGCCCGTCGCCGACCCGGGCGCCTACGTGGCGCGCTACGCGCGCCCCGACAAGGACTCGTCGGCCCTCCACGGTCTCCCGGCCACCGACTGGCCCGTTCCCTACTGGGTCGTCGACGCCTCTTTCGCGGCCATGCTCATCCTGCTCGCGGCTGGCGACTGTGGGCTCGGCGCACTGTTCTTCCGGTTGCACGCGCCCGCGGAGTCCGTGCTCGCCGGCCTCGGCCTGCCGACGACGCGTGTCTTGATCGGCGCGCTCGCGATCGGCCATCCGGCCTCGTACCCGCCGACCGTCTGAGCGAAGCCTCGCCCGGGAAGCTTCCAACAGTCCGTCCGGGGACGACCGATCAGGCGACCGGCCGCTCCGTCCTGAGCACCGTCAGGCAAATCGGGCCGTGCTCGCTCACCGGCGTCGGGAGAAGCGGCCGTCAGCCCACGCCGACTATCCCGGCTCCAGCGTCACGACGACTGCGGTGACTCCGGGCTTGCGTCCGTCACGTGGGTCGGAGGTTCCTTCCCGCCCGGCCGAGCAGCTGCAACCCGGCAAGACCGTCCACCGAGCAGGTCGAACCGGAGACGTTCCTCACCGGCAACGCGTGAGACGCGTCGCCGCGTCGTTGCTGTCGCCGTTGCTGCCGCGCCCGCGCGGGAAGGACGCGGCGAGCGGCAAGCCCTGGCACGAGGGTGCCTTGCTCGACGCGGAGGCTGACGTGCTGATCGAGAGCGGCGCGACGGCCGCGGCGGCGCGATGCGCGATCCGCATACCAAGACAACGTACGGTGCCCATCTGCCGGCCCTGCGGGCACGGTGCCGCTGCTCGGCCTCAGGTTGGCGCGCTCTCCTCCAGCCCGTTGGCACCGCGACGACCTTCTCCCCGGCGGGCCCTGTCCGCGCTCTCCTTGTCGAGTCGCTGCCGCGGTGGGAAGGTGGACACCGTGCCCGTGTCCCCCTCCCCCACTTCTGCACCTCGGTTGCGGTCCCCGCTGGCGGGACGGCGGCGCTCGTGATCGGGCTTGACCGCGCGGTTCCGCTATCGCCGGGTTACGCGAGCCAGCCCTACTGGTGGGATGGAGTCGATTTCCCTGACGAATCGCCGGACCCGCCGCCCGCCGAAGCCGACATCGTCGTCGTCGGCGCGGGTTACACCGGCCTCGCCACCGCCTTCGAAGCCGCCCGACGGGGCCGCGCCGTCGTCGTGTTCGACCGCGACGACGCCGTCCGCGGCGCGAGCAGCCGCAGTGGCGGGATGGTCCTGCCCGGACTGAAGCACGATCTCACGGCGATCCTCGCGATGGAGAACGGACGGGCGCTCTGGGACGAGACGGTCACCGCGCTCGAGGGCCTCGCGAGGCTCATCGACGAGCACCAGGTCGAGTGTGACTGGATGCGAACCGGTCACGTCGAACTCGCACACCACCCGCCGCGGCACGCCGTTTCGAGGAAGTCGCCCGCTCGTTCCGATCGATCGGCGAGGACGCCCGGTTCCTCAAAGAGGACGAACTCGGCGTCGAGATCGGGTCGGACCGGTTTTGTGGCGCGCTCGTCGTCGAGCGCAGCGCGTCGATCCACCCGGCGAAATGGGCGGCCGCGCTCCAATCGATGGCGATGGCCGCGGGCGCGTCCGTCATCGGCCGCTGCCCGGTGCACCGGGTCGAGGTGACCGCGGGTGGATACAGCCTCGACACTGCAAGGGGACCGATACGGTCCCGCGAGGTCGTCCTCGCGACGAACGCCACGACGGATCGGTCCCCGTCCCGATGGCTCGGACGTCGGATCCTCCCGGTCGGCAGCTACATCATCGCGACCGAACCGCTTGAGCGGGACGTCGCCGCATCGTTGATCCCGCGAGGAAGGATGTGCTTCGACTCGCGCAACTTCCTCAGCTACTGGCGCCTCTCACCGGATGGTCGGCGCCTGCTGTTCGGCGGCCGGACTTCGTTCGCGCCGACCACGGTCGAGCAAGCCCGCGACCGGCTCTACGCGGTAATGACCACCGTGCATCCGCAGCTCTCGGGCGTCGCCGTCGATCGCGCCTGGGGAGGCGAGGTCGCCCTCACCTACGACCGGATGCCCCACCTCGGCCGTCACCCGACGACCGGCGTCGTCTACGCGATGGGCTACTGCGGCACGGGAGTCGCGCTGTCGACGCACTTCGGGCGCGTCGTCGCCCGCCACCTCACCGGCGACGGCGACCTCGGACCGTTCGCCGGGAGAAGGTGGCCGACCGTGCCTCTCCCCGCCCGGTTGCCCGGGCTGCTCCCGGTCGCGGGCCTGTGCTACCAAGCGCGGGACGCGTTCGGCATCTGAGGAAGACCGGATCCCGGTGTCCGCGGCCCGACCCACCTCGCGCCGCCGTTAAGGATTGACGGCCGCGCAGAACTCGGCGAAGACCTCCACGAAGCGGTCGATGTGGCGCTCGTCGTGACGCACGGAGAGCGTCCACTGCTCCTCGTTGCCCGGCGTCATGAAGATGCCGCGGTTGACGAGCCAGGCCCAAGAGGCGTCAAACAGATCCGTGTTCGTCTCGAGGAAGCTGCGGTAGTCGACGAGCGGCTCGGGTCGGTACGAGACACAGCCCTTGCAACCGAGGTCGACGACGTGGGCCGGGATCGAGTGCTCGGCGATCGCCTGGCGGCACCCTTCGGCGAGACGTGCCCCCATCTTCTTGAACTGGTCGTACGCGTCGGGGGTCAGCACCTGCGTCAACGCGGCCAGCCCGGCCGCCACGACCAACGGGTTGCCGTTGAAGGTCCCCTGCTGGGCGATCCCCTTGCCGATCTCGTCCATGAGATCGGCACGCCCGCCGAACGCGCCCGCTGGCGTGCCGCCGAACACCGACTTCGCGAAGCACGACAGGTCGGGTTGCACGCCGAACAGCTCGGTGGCCCCGCCTGCGGCGATCGTCGCGCCACACTTCACCTCGTCGAAGATGAGAACGATCCCGTGCCGGTTGCAGAGCTCGCGCAGTCCCTCGAGATAGCCCGGGCGCGGCAACACGATCCCGATGTTCATCATCACGGGCTCGATGATGAGACAGGCGATCTCCGAGCCCCGCTCGGTGAAAAGTTGCTCCGCCGCCCCGAGGTCGTTGTACGGAACGGCGAGCGTCCACTTGCCCATCTCCGCCGGGATGCCCCGTGAGGCCGGCGGTTCGGTCCCCTGGCCCTCCCCGGCTTCGAGGAGCATGAGGCTTGGCGTGACCGAGAACATGACCGAGTCGTGGTGGCCGTGGTAGGAGCCCTCGATCTTGCAGATCGTGTCGCGCCCCGTCGCGCCGCGCGCGACCCGGATCGCGTCCATCGTCGCCTCGGTGCCCGAGTTCACGAACCGGACCCGTTCCATCCGGAACCGACGGCACAGCTCCTCGGCAAGTCGCACGGTGAGCTCGGTCGTCACGGCGAAGTGCGTCCCGGTGTGGGTGGCCCGCTCGATCGCCGCGGCGACAGCCGGATGGGCGTGGCCGACCGCCACCGAACCGAAGCCGTTGTGGTAGTCGATGTAGTGGCGACCGTCGACATCGACGACTTCCGCGCCGTCGCCGCTCGCCAGGTAGATCGGGTACGGGTCACCCGCCTGGAAGGACGAGGCCACGCCGAGCGGCATCGTCTTGCAGGCCCTCTCGAACAGCGCCTTCGACCGCGGCGTGGCGTCGACAAGCCTGACGAGCTCGGACTGGAACAACTTCACCGCCCGCGCGGTCAACTCGTCGGATCCTGCCCCCGCCGATCCGGTCGTCTTCGTGGTGTCGCCCATCGTCTCACGTCCGTCCTGCGCATTGAACATGCGACCCTCGTGGGTCGCAGAGGGTGCTTCCGCGCACCCTTGAGGGGCGATTCTCCCATCGGTACCGCGCAGCTGCAAAGGAACAAGCCGTCGGCGGCCGCGGCCGCGGTGGCTGTTGGCGTCGACACGTCGTGGCACCGGTACTAACGTCACCGCAACGATTTCGGCATTCGGGGGGGGTGGCCGACGGCGATGACGATGGAGCTTGGCTTGCCGGACGCTCCGCCACTCGACCAGGGTCCGAGCAAGGGCCTGAAAGTCGGGGCACTCGGCCTGCTATCGAGCATCGTGATCGGCGTCGCCTCGACGGCGCCTGCCTACAGCCTCGCCGCGTCCCTCGGACTCGTCACCGCCGCCGTCGGATTGCTCGCTCCCTCCGTCATGGTGCTCGCTTTCATCCCGATGCTCTTCATCGCCTCGGCCTACTTCTACCTCAACCGGGTGGACCCGGACTGCGGCACGACGTTCACCTGGGTCACCCGGGCGATCGGTCCGAAGACCGGTTGGATGGCCGGTTGGGGAATCCTCATCACCGATCTCGTCGTCATGCCGAGCCTCGCCCAGATCGCCGGCCAGTACACCTTCCTGCTGTTCGGCGCCAATGGCCTCGCCAACAGCCGATTCTGGGTCGGCTTCCTCGGCGTGATCTGGATCGTCATCATGACGGCGATCTGCGTCATCGGGATCGAGCTCTCCGCGCGCACCCAGGTGGGCCTGCTCGGGGCCGAGATCGTCATCCTCGCGATCTTCGCCGCGGTCGCCCTCGCCAGGGTCTACGGCTCGCACATCGCGGGAAGCCTCCACCCGACGCTCGGGTGGCTCAACCCGTTGCACATCTCGTCGACCGGCGCCTTGGCGGGCGCCATCCTCACCGCCGTCTTCATTTACTGGGGCTGGGACACGGCAGTCACGGTGAACGAGGAGGCCAAGGACACCAAACGCACGCCGGGAGTCGCCGCCGTGCTCTCCACGCTCGTGCTCGTCGGGATCTATGTCATCGTGTCGATCGCCGCGCAGGCGTTCCACGGCGCGGGTTTTCTCACGAACAACAGCAACGACGTGCTCGATGCACTAAGCCGCGACGTGTTCGGCAACGGATGGGACAAGTTCCTCGTCATCGCCGTCCTCACCTCGGCGTCGGCGTCGACGCAGACGACGATCCTGCCGGCCGCACGCTCGGCGCTGTCGATGTCTGTCCACAAGGCGATACCCGGGCGATTCGGCACGATCCATCCGCGCTTCTTGACACCCGCGTTCGCGACGACCTGGTTCGGCGTGCTCTCGATCGTCTGGTTCGTCGGGCTCTCGCTCATCAGCAACGAAGTGCTCCTCGACTCCATCCTCGCTCTGGGGTTCGGCATCGCCTTCTACTACGCCATGACGGGCTACGCCTGCGTCATCTACTACCGACGTCTGCTCTTCAGGAACGTGAAGAACCTCGTGTTCGTCGGGCTCGCCCCGCTCACCGGTGCGCTGATCCTCACCTGGGCCTTCCTCGACTCGATCTTCGTGTACTCGAACCCGGCGAACGCGGCGGGCGACCAGACCTGGTTCCGTTTCATCAAGTTCAACGTCCACGTCGCAGGCATCCACTTCTACGCCAACGGACTTGGCCCGCCCCTCATCATCGGGCTCGGACTGCTCATCATCGGGCTGCCGCTCATGCTGGCGTGGATGATCCGCCATCGGGAGTTCTTCCGCCACACCGCCGAACACGCCGAGTCGCTCCACGCGGCAGCCCCCCCGCTCACCCCCGGTGCCGTGGTGGTGACGGATTGATGGCAGGCGACATCGTCCTCGGCTTCGACGGCTCGCCCGGAGCGGAAGCAGCACTCGTCGTGGCCGTCACGCTCGCCCGGGCGTTCGACGCGACGCTCGCCATCGTGTTCGGCTACGAGCCGAACCCGATGGGCGGCGAGACCTCTGACTACCAGTACCAGCTGAAACAGCTTGGTGAGGGGTTCGTCAACGCGGCGGCCGCCGAGGCGAGCCGACTCGACCCCCGTGTCAGCGTCGAACCGCTCGTCGTCGGATTGCGCCCGGTTGCTGCCCTCCTCGAGACAGCCGTGGAGCGGGCGGCACGCGTCATCGTCGTCGGCTCGACCGGAGAGCTCCCCATCGTCGGCGCGATCCTCGGCTCGGTTCCCCACAAACTCCTCCACCACTCGAGGATCCCGGTACTCGTCGTCCCCCATCCCGACTGACCCGACGGCGCGCCGAGTCGGTGCGCACGGCGAGGGATGCGTCGCGAGCCCGAGTCGGTAGGTCGTCGGGTAGTAGCCACCAGGAGACTCGCGCGAGCAACCGGCCTGCCCGACAGGCTTGCAGCCACGAGAAGCCGACGCGGGAGGTGGCAAAGTGGCGGACATTCCCGAGGGAATCGCGTTCGGACGACGGGTCCGCGTCTCACGTTGGGTCGACCCGGCGACCGAGGAGGGCGGTCACGACGCCCGTTCGGAATACGTCGAGCGGTTCTGGTTACCCGTCCTCGGTCCGTCGACGACGTGTCTTCTCCGTCACCTCGCCGAGCGACTCGCCCGATCCCCGGCGGGGTGCATGCTCGACGTCACCGAGACGGCCCGCGCACTCGGCCTCGGCGAGCGACCGGGACGACACGCACCGTTCCTGCGCACGCTCGCCCGGGCCATCGACTTCGAGATGATCCGGGTCGATCCACCCGATTCTCTCGAGACCCGCGTCCTACTGCCCGCGCTGCCGGCGCGTCACCTTGCCCGTCTTCCGTCGTCGTTGCGGGCCTCGCACCGCCTCGCCGCGATGTCGCCGCCGGAACCCGTCCCGGCCGACCGGCTGCGCAACCAGGGCAAGCAGCTCGCGCTCAGCCTGGCGTCGATCGGCGCGGCGCGCGACGAGATCGAGCACCAGCTCCTGTCGTGGCGCTTCGACCGCCCTCTCGCCCAGGCCTGCGCCTCCTGGGCAGCGGACGAGGCGGTGCGAAGCCGGGTGGCACCGTGTCCGACGCAGCCGGTTCGCTAGTGTCGGCGGCGTGGTACGGGGCGGGTGGTCGCGGTGAGCCGCGCCCGCGTCGCCCTGGCGACCTGTTCCCGGGAGCCCGAACTCGGCGAGGACGGACCGGCGATGCTCGCCGCGCTCGCAGCTCGCGACATCGAGGCAACGCCCGCGATCTGGGACGCGCCGGGGCTCGACTGGTCGGCTTTCGACCTCGTCGTCATCCGCTCGACCTGGGACTACGCCGAGCGGCGCGACGAGTTCCTCGACTGGGCGCGGCGGGTCCCGCGCCTTGCCAACCCGTGCGCCGTGGTCGAGTGGAACACCGATAAGACCTACCTGCGTGACCTCGCGGCCGCCGGGGTCGCGATCATCCCGACGACGTGGTGCAGCCCGGGTTCGGAGATCGATCCGCCGGCCGGCGAGATCGTCGTCAAGCCCTCCGTCGGGGCGGGCGCGCGCGACTCCGGCCGCTACGGGCCCGGCAACCGGGACGCGGCGGTGCGTCACGTCGAACGACTTCTCAACGAGGGCCGCACGGCGATGATGCAGCCATACCTCGCCGTCGTCGAGTCAGAAGGCGAGCGCGGGCTCGTCTACCTGGGTGGCCAGTACAGCCACACGATCTTCAAGCCCGCCTTGCTCGGTCAACGCGGACCGTACGTCGAAGGCACGCTCACCTGGGCGGTCGTCCGCGCCGCGGCACCCACCGCCGCTGAGCGGGCGTTCGCCGAGGCGGTGCTCGCCGTGATCCCCGGGGGACGGGAGAACCTGCTCTACGCGCGCGTCGACACCATCACCGACACCGACGGCGACCCGGTCCTCGTCGAGCTCGAAGCGACCGAGCCGGCCCTGTACTTCGGATGCGCCCCGGGCAGCGCGCCCGTGTTCGCCGCCGCCGTGCAGGCCTGGCTGGCGTGGGCCTGACGGCCATCCCATGGGCGCGACGGCACACAATTGGCGCGGCCGCGGCGGCACCGGCCTGGTCGCGACCGCCCGGTAGCCTGGGAGGACCGTGGCGGGATACCTCGACCTGCTTGCCGAGCGCGTCGTCATCTTCGACGGCGCGACCGGCACGAACCTCCAGCTGCGCGGGCTCGGACCGGACGACTTCGGCGGTCCGGCGCTCGAGGGCTGCAACGAAGTGCTGGTCGTGACGCGGCCGGACGTCGTCAGAGATCTCCACCGATCGTTCCTCGAGGTCGGCGTCGACGTCATCGAGACCGACTCGTTCGGCGCGTTCCCCACCATGCTCGCCGAGTACGAGATCGCCGAGCGTTCGGCCGAGCTCGCCCGACGCTCGGCCGAGCTCGCCCGCGAAGTCGCCCACGGCTACTCGACGCCGGACCACCCGCGCTTCGTCGCCGGCAGCATCGGGCCCGGGACGAAGTTCCCGTCGCTCGGTCAGATCGCCTTCGCCACGCTGCGCGATGCCTACGAGATCGAGGCGGCGGCGCTCCTCGAGGGCGGCGTCGACTTGCTGTGCGTCGAGACGGCGTTCGACCTGTTGGGCGCCAAGGCCGCCCTCGTCGCCTGCCGACACGCGATGGCCATGACGGGCATCACCGTGCCGCTCCAGGTCCAGGTGACGATCGAGCTCACCGGGCGGATGCTCCCGGGAACCGAGATCGCCGCCGCGCTGTGCACGCTCGAGGCGATGCGACCCGACGTCGTCGGGCTGAACTGCGCGACCGGCCCCGTCGAGATGTACGAGCCGCTCCGCTACCTCTCGGCGCATTCGCTGCTGCCGGTCTCGGTGCTGCCGAATGCAGGGCTCCCCGCGGTCGTCGAGGGGAAGATGCACTACGACCTCACGCCCGACGAGCTCGCCGAACACCTCCATCGCTTCGCGACCGAGCTCGGGGTGTCGGCGATCGGCGGCTGCTGCGGCACGACGCCCGCGCACCTCGACGCCGTCGTGCGACGCTGCCAGGGGCTCGAGCCCGTCCACCGCCACGTCGAGCACGAGGCGGGCGCGGCTTCGCTCTTCAGCTTCGTTCCCTTCGACCAGGAGCTCTCGTTCCTCGTCATCGGCGAACGCACGAACGCGAACGGGTCGAAGCGCTTCCGCGAGGCGATGCTTGCCGGTGACTTCGACACGACGACGGCCATGGCACGCGACCAGGTACGCGAGGGCGCGCACCTCATCGACGTCTGTGTCGACTACACGGGCGCCGACGGCGTCGCCGACATGCGCGAGGTGATGAGCCGGATCTCGACGCAGTCGACTGCTCCCGTCGTGATCGACTCGACCGAGCCCGCGGTCGTGCGCACGGCCCTCGAGCTCGTCGGCGGACGGGCCCTCCTTAACTCGGTGAACCTCGAGGACGGCGACGGTCCGGGTACGCGGCTCGACGCCTTCTTGACGCTCGCGGCGGAACACGGCGCCGCGGTCATCTGCACGTGCATCGACGAGAAGGGGCAGGCCCGCACCGCCGCGTGGAAGCTCGCCGCGGCCCGCGCGATCCGCGACCTCGCCGTCGGGAGTTACGGACTCGCACCCGAGGATCTCTTCTTCGACGCCCTCGCCTTGCCCTTGTCGACCGGCATGGAAGAAAGCCGGCGGGACGGCATCGAGACCATCGAGGCGATCGGCGCCATCAAACGAGAGCTCGCGGGTGTCCACACGGTGCTCGGCATCTCGAACGTCTCCTTCGGTCTCGCACCGCCGGCCCGCCGCGTGCTGAACGCGGTGTTCCTCCACGAGTGCGTCGCCGCGGGCCTCGACGCCGCGATCGTCCACGCCGGCAGGATCGCTCCGCTGCACAAGATCGACCCCACCCACCGCGAGATCTGTCTCGATCTCATCTACGACCGACGGCGCGAGGGATACGACCCCCTCACCGCGCTCACGAGCGCCCTCGCGGGCACCGAGACGAGCGCGGTGCCCACTGATGACCGCAGCGGCTGGACGGTCGAACGCCGCCTCGGCCAGCGCATCGTCGACGGTGACCGGATCGGGCTGGAGACGGACCTCGACGAGGCGCTCGCGGCGCACGGCGCCCTCGAGGTCGTGAACGGCGCCCTGCTCCCGGGGATGAAGACCGTCGGCGACCTGTTCGCCTCGGGCGAGATGCAGCTTCCGTTCGTCCTCCAGTCGGCCGAGACGATGAAGGCCGCCGTCGCTTACCTCGAGCCGCACATGGAAAGGAGCGAATCCGGCGGGCGCGGTGTCGTCGTGCTCGCGACCGTGAAAGGCGACGTCCACGATATCGGCAAGAACCTCGTCGACATCATCCTCACGAACAACGGCTACGAGGTCCACAACCTCGGGATCAAGGTGCCGATCAACGAGATCCTGGAGAAGGCCGACGAGACCGGTGCGGACGCCATCGGCATGAGCGGGCTTCTCGTGCGCTCGACGCTCATCATGCGCGAGAACCTCGAGGAGATGAATCGGCGGAACCGAACCGCGACGCCGATCCTGCTCGGCGGGGCCGCGCTCACCCGCAACTACGTGGAACGCGACCTGCGCGCGCTGTACGCGGGTCGGGTGTTCTACGGCAAGGACGCCTTCGAAGGACTGCGCACGCTCGATCGACTGATGACGGAGAAGGCGAGCGGCGAGATCGACCCGAGCTTCGGCACGACGCCGTCGGGGCGCAGCCTGCCGCCCCGCAAGCGCGCGCTGATCGCCACCGGCGACCCGGCGACGCTGCCGCGCCGTTCGCCCGAGGTCACGGCGGACAATCCCGTCTTCCCACCGCCCTTCCTCGGCACGCGAATCGCCAAGGGGATCCCGCTCGACAACGTGCGCGCCTACCTCAACGAGACGGCGCTCTTCCGCAACCAGTGGGGTTACCGCCCGAATCCCGGCGAGAACGACGAGGAGTTCAAATCCCGCGTCCGCGCCGAGCTGCGCAGTCGGCTCGACGAGGCCAGGGCGGAGGACGTGCTCGTCCCCCAGGTCGCCTGGGGCTACTTCGCCGCCGGGGCCGCCGGCGACGACCTCGTCGTGTTCAGCGACGCGACACGTTCGGCCGAGCTCGCCCGGTTCCATTTCCCGCGCCAGCGCGAGCACCCCTACCTGTGCATCGCCGACTTCTTCCGCCCCGCCGACGGCGTCGACGTGGACTACGCCGCGTTCTTCGTCGTCTCCATCGGCGACGCCGCCTCGAGGAGGGCACACGAACTGTTCCGGGCCGACCGCTACCTCGACTACGTGACGCTCCACGGGTTGTCGGTCGAGATGACCGAGGCCCTCGCCGAGTGCTGGCACCGCCGCATCCGCGAGGACTGGGGGTTCGCCGACGAGGACGGGCCGAGCCTCAGCGGGCTCTTCCGTCAGAGGTACCGGGGCAGCCGCTACTCCTGGGGCTACCCGGCCTGCCCCGACCTCGAGGACAACGCGAAGGTCGTCGAGCTGCTCGGCGCGGGCCGCATCGGAGTCACGGTCTCCGAGGGCTTCCAGCTCGAACCCGAGCAGACGACGCTCGCGATTGTCTGTCACCACCCCCAGGCGAAGTACTTCGTCGCCTGACAGCCGACGAGGCCGACGGCGCCATCCGGTAGCGTCCTTCCGTGACCCGGGAAACGACCGACGCGACCTTCGCCACCGACGTGATCGCCCGCTCGGCCGACCTACCCGTCGTCGTCGACCTCTGGGCGCCCTGGTGTGGACCCTGCCGGACTCTCGGCCCCATCCTCGAGACCGTCGTCGACGAGACCGCGGGCACGGTCGAGCTCGTCAAGATCAACGTCGACGAGAACCCCCAGGCCGCCGCGGCCTTCCAGGTGCAGTCCATCCCGGCCGTCTACGCGCTGCGCGACGGCAAGGTCGTCGACGGCTTCCTCGGCGCGGTAGGCGAGGCCGCCGTGCGCGAGTTCGTCGCCCGCCTCTCGCCGAAACCGTCGGAAGCGGACCGCCTCGCCGAGGCGGGCGACGAGGTCTCGCTGCGCGCCACGCTCGAGCTGCAACCCGACCACCCCGGCGCCGTCGTCGCCCTCGCCGAGCTGCTCATCGCCCGTGGCGGGTCCGACGAGGCGCTCGCCCTCGTCGGCCGGATCCCCGAGTCCGAACGGACCCGCCGAGTCGCCGCAGCGGCACGACTCGCCCAGGCGGGGACGGGGCCGGCACCGGAACCGCTGGAGACGCGCCTCGACGGCCTGCTCTCCCGGGTGAAGTCCGATGCGGACGCCCGGCGCGAGTACCTCGACCTCCTCGAGACGATGGACCCCGCCGACCCGCGCCGGGACCGGTACCGGCGGGTGCTCGCCTCGCAGCTGTTCTGAACGGACATGGCAAGCTCGACCGAGGGCTCGCGCATCGTGCGAACGGCGTCGCCTACCGTCGTTGAGCTCGGGTCGCGCCGCTACGACGTCACCTCGCGCGTGCTCGTCATGGGGATCGTCAATCGCACGCCGGATTCGTTCTACGACCACGGCGCGACCTTCGAGCTCGACCGCGCGCTGCGCCGGGCCGAGCGACTCGTCGCCGATGGTGCCGACATCATCGACATCGGTGGCGTCAAGGCCGGTGCCGGGGACTTCGTCGCCGTGGCTGAGGAACTCGACCGCGTCGTCCCGACCGTCGAGGCGATCGCGCAGCGATTCGACGTCGCGATCTCGGTCGACACCTGGCGCGCCGCGGTCGCCGACGCGGCGTACGGGGCCGGGGCGGTCCTCGGCAACGACATCAGCGGCTTCGCCGACCCGCAGTACCTGGCGGCGGCGTCGCGCCGCGGCACGTCGGTCGTCGCGACCCACATCCGCCTGCGACCCCGCGTCGACGACCCCGATCCCCACTACCCCGCCGACGACGTCGTCGCGGCAGTCGAGTACTTCCTCGCCGACCGCCTCGAGATGGCCCTCGTGGCCGGGGTCCCGCGGGCACGAGTGCTTTTCGACGTGGGACTCGACCTCGGCAAGACGACGCCGCAGTCGCTCGAACTCCTGCGCGCGACCGACCGTTTCGCGGCGATGGGACAGACCCTGCTCTTGTCGGCCTCGAACAAGGGCTTCCTCGGCGACCTTCTCGGTCTGCCGGTCGAGGCGCGTGAGGACGCCTCCCTCGCCGCCGTCGCCTTCGGTGTGGCCCGCGGTTGCCGCGTCGTCCGGGTCCACGACGTCGCGCGGGCCCGACGCGCCGTCGATGTGCTCGCCGCGGTGCTGGCGGCATGACGCCGACGTACCTCGCCGCCGACGGCGCGCCCCACGCCGCCTACCTTGTGCAGGGGGAAGACCCCGGCCTCGTCAGCCAGGTGCTCTCGGCGCTCGTCGGCGAGCTCGCTTCGCTCGATGACGCCGGGGCGGTGCCGATCGAGGAATACGGGGAGGTCGGCCGGCCCGAGGCGAACCAGACCGAGCCCTTCTCCCTCGGCCCGGTCCTCGACGCCTGCCGGACGCCGCCGTTCCTCGCGCCGCGACGAGTCGTCGTCGTGCGTGACGCTGCTTCGCTCGACGCCGCCCAGGCCCGCGAGCTCATCGGCTACCTCGAGGACCCCCTCGAGACGACCGTGCTCGTCGTCGTCTGCTCCGGTCGGCGGGCATCCGCCGCGCTCGCCAACGCGATCCGCGCGACCGGCGTCGTCCTCCAGGCCGAACCCGCCCCGACGACCCGGGCCCGGGCCGAGTGGTTCGCCGGGCGGCTGCGCCACGCGCCGGTCCGCCTCGCCCCCGACGCGGTGGGGCTCCTGGAGGAGCACCTCGGTGAGGACCTGGCGCGACTCGACGGCGTGCTCTCGACGCTCGAAGCGGCCTTCGGAACGGGCACGACGGTCGAAGCCGACGAGCTCGCCCCGTTCCTCGGCACGGCCGGCGGGGTGGCCCACTGGGACCTCACGGACGCGATCGACGCCGGCGACCTGCCCGGCGCGATCGTCGCCCTCACGCGCCTCGTCGGTCCAGGAGAGCGCAACGCCTTCCAGATCCTCGCCGTCCTGCACCGTCACTACGGCGCCATGCTCCGGCTCGACGGTTCTGGCATCGCCGACGAGGAATCGGCCGCGACCGCGACCGGCCTGAAGCCGTACCCGGCGAAGAAGGCCCTCGCCTCGTCGCGCCGCCTCGGGCACGCCGGCATCCGGCGCGCCATCACGCTCCTCGCCGACGCCGACATCGCCCTGCGGGGGGAGTCCGGCTGGCGCGACGAGCTCGTCCTGGAGGTGCTCGTCGCCCGGCTGGCGCGACCGCCGGCCGGCCGGCCGCACGCGCCGACCCCGAACCGCCGGGCGCGGGCCCGATGACCGGCGAGACAGCCGGGTCCGGACCGGCCGCGCTCGTCGCGCTGGCGGGGCGCCTCGCCCGGGAGTCCGGGTACCTCCTCGTCGAGGCGAGCAGGCACCGCCAGGCCCGGTTGACCCTCGGCGACACCGCCCGGCGCAAGTCCTCCACGACCGATCTCGCGACCGAGGCGGACCGGGCGAGCGAGCGCCTCATCGTCGGCGGCATCAAGCTCGCCCGTCCCGACGACGCCGTCCTGGGCGAGGAGGGCAGCGACCACGCCGGCAGCTCGGGTCTCACCTGGTTCGTCGACCCCATCGACGGCACGACGAACTTCGTCTACGGCTTCGGGTCCTGGACCGTCTCGATCGGAGTCGCCGACGGCGCCGGCATGCTCGCCGGCGCCGTCTACGACCCGCTGCGCGACGAGATGTTCACCGCGGCGCGGGGCTGCGGCGCCGCCCTCGACGGGCACCCGCTCGGGCCGCTCGCCGCACCGCCGCTCGCCGAGTCGCTCATCGGGACCGGCTTCAGCTACTCGGCGGAGAACCGCCACGCCCAGGCGCGGCTCCTCCCGATCGTCCTGCCCCGGGTGCGCGACATCCGGCGGGCCGGCGCAGCTTCGCTCGACCTTTGCTACGTCGGAGCCGGCCGGCTGAACGGCTACTACGAGGCGGGGCTCCATCCCTGGGACCGCGCCGCCGGGCTGCTCGTCGCGACCGAGGCGGGGGCTCGATACTGCGACGTCGACGACCTCGTCCCCAACCGGTCGACCCTCGTCCTCGCCCCACCGGGGCTGCTCGCCGAGTTGCACGCGCTCCTGGTGGAGGTGGCGGCGCCTCGCTGACTACCATGCCAGTGCCGCGGCGCTCCGGCCCGCGCACTCGACGAGAAGGCGGCGGCCGCGACGCGGTCGCCGATAGACGGAGGGACAGACGGCCATGACCCCCATCCTCGCCAGCGAGGGCAGCTACCAGGCGTTCACGCTCGGCTCCGCCGAAAGGGGGTGGCTGTACTTCGCCCTCGCGGCCGGCGTGCTCTCCCTGGCCGTCGCGGTCGGCCTGATGCGCCAGGTGCTCGCCGCCGATCAGGGCACGTCGCTCATGCGCGAGATCGCGGCCGCCATCCAAGAAGGCGCCGTGGCGTTCCTGCGACGGCAGTTCCGCGCCATCGGCATCGTCGTCCTCCCGCTCGCCGTGCTCGTGTTCTTCACGGCGACGAAGGTGGTCAACAGCACGAACGGCCACGTGGCGTTGTCCTTCGGGCAGTCGGGGCTCTTCCGGGCGATCGCCTTCCTGGTCGGCGCCACGTTCTCCGGGCTGACGGGGATCATCGGCATGAATCTCTCGGTGCGGGGCAACGTCCGCACCGCGGCGGCGGCCCGCGACGGCCAGCTGCCGAGGGCGCTGCGCGTCGCCTTCCGCACCGGCGGGGTCACCGGCCTGTTCTGCGTCGGCCTCGGCCTGATCGGGGCGGCCGGGCTCACGCTCATCTTCCAGAACACCGCCACCGCCGTGCTGATCGGCTTCGGGTTCGGGGGCTCCCTCATCGCTCTCTTCATGCGTGTCGGCGGCGGCATCTTCACGAAGGCCGCCGACGTCGGCGCCGACCTCGTCGGCAAGATCGAGGCCGGGATCCCCGAGGACGACCCGCGCAACGCCGCGACGATCGCCGACAACGTCGGGGACAACGTCGGCGACTGCGCCGGCATGGCCGCGGACCTGTTCGAGTCCTACGCCATCATGATCGTCGCCTCGATCATCCTCGGCTACTCGGCCTTCCACTCGATCGGCATCGACCCGGCCAAGGGCGTCGTCTTCCCGTTGATCATCGCCGGTTTCGGCATCATCGCCTCGATCGGGGCGATCTTCTCGGTGCGCGCCCGGGCCCGCGACAAGACGGCGATGAGCGCGATCAACCGTGGCTACCGCCTCGCCGGTGTCGCCGTACTCGTCGCGGCCTTCCTCGTCGCCGAGTTCTACGTGAGGGACCTCAAGGTCTTCTGGGCGGTGCTGATCGGCGTCGTGCTCGGCCAGGTGGCGAGCCTCATCACCGAGTACTACACCTCGACGCAACGGGCGCCGGTGCGGGAGATCGCCGCGGCTGCCCGCACCGGCCCCGCCACGACCGTCCTCGCCGGCCTCTCCTCCGGCCTCGAGTCCTCGGTGCTCGCCATCGTCGCCATCGCCACCGCGATCGGGCTGTCGGTCATCATCTCGTTCGCCACGGCCCACGGGAACATCGAGCTCACCCTGTACCTCGTCGCGTTGACCGGCATGGGGCTGCTCTCGACGACCGGCATGGTCGTCAGCGAGGACAGCTTCGGACCGGTGTCGGACAACGCCGCCGGCATCGCCGAGATGGCCGGCGAGTTCGGCGGCGAGGCCGAGCGCGTCATGGTCAGCCTCGACGCCGTCGGCAACACGACGAAGGCGATCACCAAGGGGGTCGCCATCGCCTCGGCGGTGCTCGCCACCGTCGCCCTGTTCGCCTCGTTCATCGAGACGATCGGCAACCAGCTCAACCTGCGCGCCACCGGGTCGGCGCTGTTCCACGAGGCCGCCACCCAGATCAACGTCGCCAGCCCGACGACGTTCATCGGCGTGCTGATCGGCGGCTCGATCGCCTTTCTCTTCTCGGGTCTCGCGATCCGCGCCGTCGGCCGCTCCGCCGGCACGGTCGTCCAGGAGGTGCGCCGCCAGTTCCGCGAGCACCCCGGGATCATGGACGGCAGCGAGAAGCCCGAGTACGGGCGGGTGATCGGGATCTGCACCCTCGCGGCGCAACGCGAGCTCGTCACGCCGGCGCTGCTCGCCATCCTCGCCCCGGTGATCGTCGGGTTCGGGATCAACTACCTCGCCCTCGGCGCCTTCCTCGTCGCCGCCATCCTCACCGGTCAGCTCATGGCCGTGTTCCTGTCGAACTCCGGCGGGGCCTGGGACAACGCCAAGAAGTACATCGAGGACGGCCACGAGGGCGGCAAGGGCTCGGACGCCCACAAGGCCGCGGTCATCGGCGACACCGTCGGCGACCCGTTCAAGGACACCGCCGGCCCCGCCCTCAACCCCCTCATCAAGGTGATGAACCTCGTCTCGCTCCTCATCCTGCCTGCGGTCATCACCTACCACTACCACCCGGCGGTCCGCTTCCCGATCGCCGGCGTGTCCCTGGTCGTCCTGCTCGCGGCCATCAGCTTTTCCAAGCGCAGGGCGGAGTCCTTCGCCGACGGACCGGCGACCGGCCCCGCCCCGAGCGCCACGACGGCGCCCGCCGCCGAGACGCCGGCCTGAGCCTGCGGCGGTCAACCGCCCGCCCCGACGCGCCTACGGCGCGGCAGCTCCCGGCGCGACGGCACGTCGACGCGGCCCGGGCGACCCGCGGCTCGTCGCCCTGCGGCCGGCGGGTTCCGGCACCGGACGGGGACCGCGGCCGGCGTCACGTCAGAGGAGCGAATGGTCGGATCGCCCCGCAGCGGCCGCCCATTCCCGACGGTCGCCACGACCGCCGTCCGAGACCCCGCCGACGATCCGGTTCTCGCGTCTCGGGCGGCGTCAGAGCCCGATGTGCCAGATCCCTTCGATCCGGTCGACGACGTAGTCGCCGAGCAGGTCGGTGCCACCGGGCGGGTCGAGGTGGATCCCGTCGGAATCGCGCACCTCGATGAGGTTGCCGCTCTTGTCGGGCAGGTACTCGCTGTACTGGCCGGCCGAGTTCGAGAACAGCTTCCAGGTCGGGATGAAGACGACACCCGGATAGCGGTGGGCCTGGCTGAGGTAGATGGAGTTGAGGAACGCCATGTGCGCCCCGAACGTCGGGTCCTGCATGATCGGCAGTCCGACCCACAGCACGTGGGCCCCCGCCGCCGTCGCCTCGGCCATCATCGCGTCGACGCGGCTCGTGTAGACGTCGACCCAGAGGTGCGTGCCGAGGGAGGCCACCTGGCCGTTCGTCAGGAACCCCTGCCAGTCGTTCCCGCCGAGCATCACGACGACGAGCTGCGGGTGGTACTGACGGAGCTCCTGCTCGAGCGTCGCGGGCCAGTCGAAGTAACTCTCGTTGGAAAGCCCGGTGTCGCCGACCGCCTCCTGCAGGACGTGCACGCGCGGGTCGGTGCCGATCTCGTCGGCGAGGCCGAAGCCGAGGTCTTCGCCGATCGAGTCACCGAGCTCGAGGATCGTCAGCGGTTTCGCCACCGTCGGCGACTCGAGCGTGGGTGGACCCAAGGGCTTCTTCGGCGGCGTCTTGTGGTGTCCGCCCTTCGGCCCCTTCGGCGTCGTCGTCGACGGGACCACGGCCCCCCCGGGCGTTCCGTAGTTCGTCCGGCCGAGTGCGCGGTTGCCGCCGTTCACGACCCGGTCGAAACTGAAGAACTCCTCCACGCGCGCGATCGGGCGCAGGATCGACATCGCCACGCTGCGCCGCACGCCGAGCGGCGAGGAGTTCGCCGAGTTGTAGAGCTGGCGCGCGTCGAGACACGTCCACAGCGCGAAGCAGATCAGCCCGACCGCGAGGGCGTGACCGGCCGACACGACGCGCCGCCGCTTGGCGGTGTCGCGACCGGCCGGAGCAGACTCGCGCCGACCCGGACCCGAAAGAGCCTCAGTGCTCGTCATCGTCGCCGGAGGGCAGCCTTTTCCGCATCGCCGGCCAGTCAAGCACCGTCGCGCCGAGCATCGGCGTCAGTTCGACAAAGATTTGCACTGCACGTTCCCACCTCGGCGCCTAGAAGCGGTAGTAGATGAACGGCGCGACGCCCGGGGGGCCGAGCGTCGTGATGACGAGCAGGCTCGCGGCGAGGACGGCGCCCTTCGTGACCACACCGAGGTGGGCGAAGGCTTCCTGGGCGCGCCGCGGGAGGTCCCGCGGCAGGTACTGCATCGCCAGCGCGCCGACGACGGCCGCGACGACGGGCCACCGCACCAAGGGAGCCGCCTGGCCCCAGGTCGTGAAGAGCCGACCGATGAGCGTCATCGCATCGTTGAACGTGTTCGCCCGGAAAAAGATCCAGCCGAAACAGACGACCTGGAAGGTCGCGAAGCGTTGCCAGGCGACGGCGAACGGGCCGCTCGGCTGCGGTGGCAGCCCGCGCGCCTCGCGGCGCGAGCGTTTGAAGTGCCCGACAGACTGCCCGAGACCGTGGATCCCGCCCCAGATGACGAAGGTCCACGCCGCGCCGTGCCAGAGCCCGCCGAGCAGCATCGTGATCATGATGTTGCGGTACATCTGGGAGCGCGAGCCCCGGTTGCCGCCGAGCGGGATGTACAGGTAGTCGCGCAGCCACGAGCTCAGGGTCATGTGCCATCGGCGCCAGAAGTCCTGGAGCGAGGTCGCCGTGTAGGGCGCGTTGAAGTTCTGGGGGAAGCGGAAGCCGAGCAGGAGCGCGCAGCCGATCGCGATGTCGGTGTAGCCCGAGAAGTCACAGTAGATCTGCACGGCGAAGCCGTAGGTCGCGAGCAGGATCTCCGGCGCCGAGTGGAGCGACGGGTTGTTGTAGACGGGCGTGACGATCGCCGAGGACACGTAGCTCGAGATGACGACCTTCTTGAACAGCCCGCCGAAGATGAGATAGGCGGCCTCGGGAAACTCGAGCTGGCGAGGGTCGCGTCGCTCGGCCCGCTCGACCTGGGGCAGCAGATCCGCGCCGCGCACGATCGGTCCGGCGACGAGGTGCGGGAAGAAGGCGACGAACACGGCGACGTCGAGGAAGCGGGCGCGGCGCAGCCTGCGGCGGTAGATGTCGAACACGTACGACAGGCCCATGAAGGTGAAGAACGAGATCCCGACGGGGAGCGTGATCGCGAGCAAAGGCACGGGCGTGCCGTGGAAGCCGAGCTTGTGGAGCCCGTTGTCGATCGAGATCGAGAAGAACCCGTAGTACTTGAACCAGCCGAGCAGTCCGAGCTCGGCGACGAGGGTCGCGACGAGCGAGGCGCGCCGGCCCCGCTCGGTCGCCGAGCGGTCGACGAGGAACCCGCCGGTCACCGTGCACAGCGTCGACGCCGCCAGCAAGAAGACGAATCGCCAGTCCCACCAGCTGTAAAAGACGTAGCTCGCCGCGAGGATGAACAGCTTCCACGGCGTGGCGAACGGGCGGAGAAGCCAGTTCCCGAGGAACACGATCCCGAAAAAGATCGCGAAGTCGGTTGTCGGGAACAGCACGTCGACGCCTTTCCGGGTCCCACCCTCCGCGTGGTTGCACGCAGGATAGTGGCCCGTGATGGCAGAACAGGGCCATTTCGAAGGGTGCAATCACCACGGATGGCCCGCTCTCCGCCGAGGACCGCGCGAGCGCGATTCTGGCAAGACCCTTGCCTGTCGGCCCGGAGCCGCATACGATCGGCGCCGCCGACCCGACCAGGATCGGACAACGATCAGTCCCTCACGGGGACGAGTGCGAGAACCGACCGCCTCGCCTTGTGAAGGTGGGCACCAACGCGGAGAGACCGATGCTCACGGAGAGTCACCGAGGAGGGAGCGTGGCTCTCACCTGGAGCAGAACGATCGAATGGGACTGCGCCGAGTGGCGGACCCGGGCGGCGTGCCGCGACACCGATCCCGACCTGTTCTTCCCCGTCGGCACCACTGGTCAGGCCGTCGAACAGATCGAGGCCGCCAAGTCCGTGTGTGCCCAGTGCGGGGCGCAGGCGGAGTGCCTCGAGTTCGCGCTGACGACGAACCAGGAATCGGGGGTGTGGGGTGGCGCCTCCGAGGAAGAGCGTCGCAAGCTGCGCAAGGCCTGGCTCGCCGAGCGGCGCCGGGCGTCCTAGCACCAGCCCCGAGGGCCGCGCTCGCCGGCTAGGGCGAGTCGACCGGATGAGCTGCGACCGGGATGACGAGGTGCACCACGGCGCCGCCGTCGTTCGCCACCGAGATCGATCCCCCGAGCTGCGAGCGCACGAGGTCGCGCACGATCGACATCCCGAGTCCGGTCGTCTTGTCGATGTCGAATCCCGGCGGGAAGCCGCGGCCGTCGTCCCGGACCTCGACCTCGAGACCCCGCGGCCCCGGCAGGAACGACAGGTCGACGAGTAAGGAAGCCGAATCGACGCCGACGTGGGCGTGCTCAACGGCGTTCTGCAGGAGCTCGGCGATCACGAGCGACAGCGGGGTCGCGATGTCGGCATTGAGGTCACCAGCGTCGCCGGCCACCCGGATGACCACTTCCGTCGCGTCGACGACCGCGTCCCCGGCGAGCTCGACGAGCGACGGCACGATCTCGCCGAAGGGCACCTGCGCCGAAGGTTCGCGGGCAAGCACCTCGTGGACGACGGCGATGGCGCGCACCCGGCGCTCCGCCTCGACGAGGGCGTCCTGGCCGGGGCCCCCGCTCATCCGTCGCGATTGCAGGCGCAACAACGACGAGATGGTCTGCAGGTTGTTCTTCACGCGATGGTGCACCTCGCGGATCGCGGCGTCCTTCGAGAGCAGCAGTCGGTCTCGCCGACGGAGGTCGGTCACGTCGCGCAGCAACATTGCCGCGCCGACGACGACGTCCGCCTCGATGAGCGGGATGCAGTGGATGAGCACGACGACCTCGGGACGCCGTTCGATCTCCTCGATCACGGGGAGCCGTTCGGCGAACGCGGTCGCGACGGCGTGGGTCTCGTCTTCGAGCGGCTCGAGGCCCGAGCCGACGATCCCGGAAACGATCCCCATCCGGTGCATTGCGTTCACGGCGTTCGGTGAGGCGAAGGTGACCCGGCGGTTCTCGTCGAGGACGATCACGCCGTCGCCGACGCGCGGCGTGTCCTCGACCGTGGCGGCCGCGGCGGGGAAGGGGAAGAGCCCCGCGTTCACCATCGTCGCCAGCCGCTCGAAGATCCTCCGGTAGACGCGCTCGAGTCCCCCGCTGCGCCGCCCGGTGCGCGGCGACCACACCCGGACGAGCACGGCAACCACCGAGCCCCGCCAGCGCACGGGGATGCACTCGCAACGGACCGGGCCCGTCTCGCCGCTGTAGGGACAATCCCCCACCGAGATCTCCCCGCTGCGCCAGGCCTCGCGGATGAGCACGCCCTCGGCCGCGTCGTCGGCGACCTCGCCGACAAGATCGAGCGCGAAGAGCGTCTGGCTCGTCGTAGGCCGCATCTGGCCGAGCACGACGAACCGCTGCCGGGAGTCGGTCGCCGCGCGCCGCGTCGGGTCGGCGCCGGGAGGCGGCGTCGCGCTGCGAGGCACGTAGAGCACGAGGTCCGAGAACGACAAGTCGGCGAGCATGCCCCACGACCCCATGAGCTGCTCGAGGTGGTCGCGGGCGCCGTCCGACAGCTCGTTCGGCCGGCGCGCCAGGTCCGCCGAGGTCACGGCGAGGTTCCTCGGCCGCCGCGATCCGGCGTGGCCTCGAGCGGCACGTCGTGGCCGTGCCGCGCCCGGAAGGCGCGCACCGTGTGGTAGCCGGCCGCCGCGGCGAGCCGGCTGAGCTCACCGGCGCGCTCGCCGACACGACCCGGCCCGTGAGAGTCCGAGGCGGTGGTGACGGGCACCCCACGACGGGCAAAGCGCGAGAGCAGCGCCGTCGCCGGGAACTGCTCGCCGACCGGGGCGCGGAAGCCGGCCGAGGAGATCTCCGCCGCCATCCCGGTCGCCGCGGCGGCCTCGGCCATCCGATCGTGGCACTCGTCGAGCGTCGCGGCCGACGGCCGACGCCCGGCGAGCTTCACGAAGTCGGGGTGGGCGAGGACGTCACAGGTCCGCGTCCCGGCGAGCTCCTCGAGGGCGTCCGTGTAGCGGCGCCACACCTCCTCGACGGAGCGGCGATCCCACTCCGCCAGGCTCACCTCGTCGTAGAGCAGGTCGAACTGCCAGGTCCCGAGCCAGTGCACCGACCCGAGCAGTACGTCGAAGGGGTAGCCCGCCAGGAGCCGTGCGACGACGTCCATCTTCCCGGGGTAGTAGTCCACCTCCAGGCCGACGACGACGGGCAATCCCGCCTCGCGAGCCTCGACGGCGGCGGACACGTACGAGTCCAGATCGGCGGTCGCGTGGTGATCGAAGTAGGCGCCCATCGTCGCGGCGAACAGCGTGGGCGCCCCGTCCAGCCAGAAGTCCCCGACCGCCGCCCGACCCTGGGTGAAACGGAAGAAATGCTCGGTGAGCGCGATCTCCCCGACGCCCTCGCTGGCTGCCTGTTCGCAGTAGGCGGCCAGCCGCTCGAGGCGCTGCTCGGAGGCCTCGGCCCGCTCGGCGTGCGGCCAGAGGTGCACGTGGTAGTCGATCACGGCGTCATGGTAGGTCCGCCCGTCCCACCGCCCGACCGAACCCGCCGGGGCCGGGTGGCGCCCGGGTCGGCTGCCCCTGGCGGGTGGGCGCGACCCGCCGGTCGAGCGGGTCGGCGCGCCGAGGGCTAGGGTGCCCCGAAGCCGACCCGGCGGTCCTCGGCCGTGCCGCCGACCTCGACGTAGGCGACCTTGGCGGTCGGCACGCCGACGCGCCGGCCGCGGCGATCCGTGAGCCACAGCACGCCGCTCGGGTCGGCGAGCGCCGCTTCGATCTCGGCGAGCACCGCCTCCCGGGTGACGCCGCCGCCGACTTCGACGTCGAGTTCCTTCGTCGACTGGATGATCCCGATGCGAACGTCCACGCGCCAACTCCTCGCCGAGGTTGCCCCCATCGTAGAAGGCCACGCCGCGGCGACCCGCGGCTTCGGTCGTGCCACGTCCAGGGTACGCTCAAGGACGGGACGTGCGTCTGCTGACGCACCGGCTCCGGGGCGGCACCTGGTGCCGTCGCTGGAGGGAGGACCAATGTGGATCGTCGCAGGTGTGCTCCTCGGGCTCGTCGTCTTCTCGTCGATCTTCGGTTTCCACATCGGGCCACATGCCCACGCGGTCGCGACCCTCGCGGGGATCGCAGCGGCGGGATTCCTCATCGCGATCGCCGTGACCGGTGACACGCGCTCGTTCGTCTTTCTCCTGTTGAGCGCCGACGTCGTCGTCTCGGCGGGAGTCGGGGCGATCGCCTGGAAGGGCCTCACCGACCCGAGGCTGCGGACCGGCCGCTCGCTCCACACGCTCGTCTCGCGCGAGGGCGTGGCCGTCAGCGATCTCGAACCTGCGGGCATTGTGCGCGTCGCCGGCGAGAACTGGTCGGCGACGTCGCTCAACGGTCGCATCGCGGCGGGCGCGAGAATTCAGGTCATCCAGGCCGACGGCGTCCGGCTGTCGGTCTGGGGCGACAGCGGGCTTCCCCGGGAAACCGACGGTCAGCCGGCGCTCGACGAGCGCTCACCGTCCGTCGACACCCCCCGGCCGATCGAAGGGACTGAGCAAAAGTGATCCTCGGGATCGTTATCGCAGTAGCAGTTGTCCTCGTCATCGCCGTCGCGAGATCGGTGAAGATCATCCGCGAGTACCAGCGGATCGTGCTGTTCCGTCTCGGCCGGGCGATCGGCCTGCGCGGTCCGGGCATCGTCTTCATCAACCCGGTCACCGACCGCACGACACTCGTCGATCTGCGCGAGCAGTACCTCGAGATCCCCCACCAGACTGCGATCACGAAGGACAACGCGCCGATCTCGATCGACTTCATCATCTTCTACAAGGTCGTCGACCCCAGCATGTCCGTCCTCACCGTGCAGAACTTCGCCGGGGCCGCGCTCAACCTCGCCGCGACGACGCTGCGCAGCGTCGTCGGCGACATGCCGCTCGACGACGTCCTGTCCAAGCGCGAGGACATGAACGCGTCGCTCCGCATCCGGCTCGACGACGTGACCGAGAGATGGGGCGTGAAGGTGACGAGCGTCGAGGTCCGCGAGGTGAACCCCCCGCCGGGAGTCCTCGAGGCGATGACCCGTCAGATGTCGGCCGAGCGGACCCGACGCGCCCAGGTCACCGAGGCCGAGGGCCAGAAGTCTGCCGCGATCCTCTCCGCCGAAGGCGAGGCGCAGGCGGCGATCAACCTCGCCGAAGGTCGCCAGAAGGCGACGATCCTCGCCGCCGAGGCCGACCGTCAGTCGGCGATACTGCGCGCCGAGGGCTACGCGCGCGGTCTCGAGAAGGTCTTTGTCGTCGCCCAGACCCTCGATCAAAAGACGATGGTCCTGCAGTACCTCGACACGCTGAAGCAGGTCGGGACCTCCGCGTCGACGAAGATCGTCGTGCCGATGGAGATCCTCGACGGGCTGCGCAGTCTGCTCCCGGGCGGCGAACCGCCACCGGCCGGCACCAGGCGCGCCGCCCAGAGCTGACCCCCGGCCACCCGTCCTAAGCGCCGCGAACGAGGTAGCGCGCCGGGAGCTCGTCCTCGGGCCAGTCGAGCAAGCGGGACGCCGCCTCGACGGCGAAGCGGTCCGTCATCCCCGCGACGTACTCGACGGCGGCGCGCCACGCCTCGGGTGTCTGCGCGCCGAGTTCGCGCGCCCGTCCCTCGGGCAGGAGCTCCGGAGCGAGCGCGTAGGCCTCGACCAACGCCTCGAGCAGGCGGCGCACCCGTCGTCCCTGCTCCAAGGAGTCCGGTCGCAGGTAGATCCGCTCGTAGTTCCAGGCACGGAACGACGCCAGGGCCTCGGCGCATTCGTTCGTCATGCCCACGGCACCGGTCCTTTCCACCGCCTCGATCACTCCCGAGATGAACGTCGAGATCTGGGCAGCCCGTGTCGACCCGCAGCGCTGCGCGACGAGCCGGGGAATCTCGTCGGGCTTGACGATCCCCGCCGCGACGGCGTCCTCGAAGTCGTGGCAGACGTAGGCGATCCGATCCGCCCACGACAGCACCTCGCCTTCGGGTGTGCCCGGCGCTGGGCGCGACCAGGAATGGTTGCGCACCGCGTCGAGCGTCTCCTCGCAGAGGTTGAGCGGGCGGAGCGCGACGTCCGCCCCCCAGGAAGCGTGGTCGAACCCCCCCTCGACGAACGGCCCGAACGCCTCCTCGCTGGCGTGGCCGCCGGGGCCGTGGCCGCAGTCGTGGGCGATCGAAGCGGCGTAGACGAGGTCCTCGTTCAGCCGGGTCGCACGGGCGATCGCCAGCGCAACCTGGGCGACCTCCATCGCATGGGTGAGGCGCGTCCTCTGGTGGTCGAGCGGATCGATGAAGACCTGGGTCTTGCCCGCCAGACGACGGAACGCGGCGGAGTGGAGCACCCGGTCACGATCGCGTTCGAAGCAGGTCCGCAGCGCATCCGGCTTCTCCGGCCGGGACCGCCTCCCCGCCCCGCGTGCCCGGGTCGCGCCCGGCGCGAGGGTCCCGTCCTGCTCGGACTCGCGTTCGTCGCGGGCTCGGCGCGCGACCGCTCCCGTCACCGCCCGACTCGTCGCGTGGGCGACGGTCACACCGGAACCGGGGTCCAAGATGTGGCCGGCCATCGTCGCCGCCCAGAGGGTCGCCCGATCCGTCTCCGCGCCCCCGGCGGGGACGCCATCTCGTCCGCCGCCCCGCTTCTTCGTCGCCGACACGTTCCGAGCCTAGGGGGACGCGCCGCCGGCGGAAGCCTGACCCCGCCGGAGGGGGTATCCGTGACGACCAACGACGTATCCGTGTCGACCAACGACGCGCGCCGGCGTGTCGAACGTCCGGCAGCGTCGCACGGCCCCCAGGCGCCGACGACTCAGGTGACCTTGAGCTCGCGGCGATAGATCCGCGAGGGGCCGAGCGCGACGACGCGCGCCGCGAGCGCCTCGAACGCCAGAGCCACGTCGCATTGCGGGTCGACGACCGTCGCCGGACGGCCCTCGTCCGCCCCCGCCCGCACCGCGGGGTCAAAGGGGACCTGCGCGAGCAGTTCGACGCCGAGTTCGCCCGCCAGCGCCTGGCCGCCACCGGCACCGAACAGCTCCTGGCGGGTGCCGTCGGGCGCGGCGAACCACGACATGTTCTCGATGACGCCACGAATCGGCAGCCGGAGTTCGCGCCCGAGCGCCCCGGCTCGCTGGGCGACCCGCTCGGCGGCGGGCTGCGGCGTCGTCACGACGTACAGCTCCGCGCTCGGGAGGTGCTGGGCCACCGAGAGCGCGACGTCGCCTGTACCCGGCGGCATGTCGATGAGGAGGTACTCCGGATCGCCCCAGTGGACCTCGGTGATGAACTGTTCGAGCGCCTTGTGCAACATCGGGCCGCGCCAGGCGACCGCCCGGTTCTCGTCGACGAAGAATCCCATCGACACGCAGCGCACGCCGTGCGCGACCGGCGGCAGGATCGTCGGGCCGAGGATCACCGGTTCGTTTGCGACGCCGAGCATGCGCGGGACCGAGAAACCGTAGACGTCGGCGTCGAGCAGCCCGACGGTATGGCCCGTCCTCGCGAGGGCCACCGCGAGGTTCACGGTCACCGTCGACTTCCCCACCCCGCCTTTGCCCGAGGCGACGGTGAGGACGCGCGTCCCTCCCGCCGAACGGCCTGCCTCCCGATCGCCCGCAGCGCGATCGAGCGCCCGCAGGCGTTCGCCGAGCCTCTCGACCTCTGCCGCGTCCATCGTCACGGTGACGACGTCGACCGCAGCGGGAACCCCTGCCGCCGCGGCAGCCGCCGTGAGGCGTCGGCGGAGCTCCTCGCGTGCCGGGTGCTCGTCGGTCGGGATTCGTACGACGGCGTCGACGCCGCGGCCCCGCACCCGCACGTCGGCGAGCACGTCGGCATCGACCAAGCGGGCGAAGAGGAACGGGTCCTCGACCGACTCGAAAGCCGCGCGCAACACGGCGAGATTCGGAGCACTCATCGCTAGGTCGCAGCTCCCGCCGGGAGACGAAGGCGCCGGGATTCCGGCGCACCGCAGGTAGGATACCAAGCGTGCGCTCCGCTCCTCCCCGGGTGCCGGCGGCGCCCCGGTCGAACGTGAGCCGTCGACCCGCGCAGCCCGCCGGCGACCGGCCACGAACGCCGGTAGACGACGTCCACGACGACGAATCCTTCTCGGCCGCCGTCGCCGCCGTCACGAGCGCCTTCGGCGACGCGACGCGTCGCCACATCTACCTGTTCACGCGGGAGGCCGACGGCGCGACCGCGGGTGAGGTCGCACGCAAGTTCGCCCTCCACCCGAACGTCGCCCGCCACCATCTCGACAAGCTCGCCGCGGGTGGCTATCTCGACGTCACGCTCGACCATGCCGCACCGGGCGCCGGCCGCCCCGCCAAGCGCTACCGGCCCTCGTCGCGAGCGACGACCGTGCCGCTGCCCCCGCGCCCGAACGAGCTCGTGATCAACCTGTTGGTTCGGGCGCTTTCCTCGCTCGATCCCGCCGTCGCCGATCACCTCGCCGAGGAGGTCGGCGAGGAGTACGGACGGTCACTCGCCGCCCAGATGGCACCCGGCGATTCGCAACGCTCGATGCGCGCCGCGATGTCCGCCGTGGTCGACGCGCTCACCGCCCACGGGTTCGCCGCCCGGGTCGAGAGCGACAACACGACAACGTGGGTCGTGCGCGAGCACTGTCCGTTCGGTGAGGTGGTCCTCGAACACCCCGTGCTCTGCGTGGTCGACCGCGGCATGGTGAAGGGTCTGCTCGCGGGGCTCTGCGGCGACGAGGTTCCCGTGCAGCTCTCGTCGCGGGCGCTCGGCGACCGGTCCTGCTCGAGCGTCGCCGGCTGAGCCGCGGCGTGACCCGGCACTACCTCGACCACGCCTCGTCCAGTCCTTTGCGGCCAGAGGCGGCGCGCGCCATCGGCGAATGGCTCGAACGCGGCACCTTCGCCGATCCGGGACGCGTCTACGAGGAGGGTCGCGTCGTCGCCGCGGCCATCGAAGAGGCACGCGACGCCGTCGCCGCCCTCGTCCGCGTGAGCCCCCGGCAGGTCATCTTCACCTCGGGTGGGACCGAGTCCGTGAACTGGGCGAACTGGGCCGCGCGCCAGACGAGCCGCGTCGCGCCCATCGCCTGCAGCGCGGTCGAGCACTCCGCCGTCCGCTTCTCCGCCGAACGGCACGGCCCGGTCACGACGATCCCCGTCGACATCCTCGGCCGCCTCGACCTCGACGCGGTCGCCGACCTCCTGGCCGATCCCGCTGCGCTCCCCGTCCTCGTCAACTGCCAGTTGGCGAACCATGAAGTCGGAACGGTCCAGCCGGTGGGGGACGTCGTCGAACGCTGCGGGCGACGCGGCGTCCTCGTCCACGTCGACGCCTGCGCGGCGATCGGCCAGATGCCGGTCGACCTTTCCGAGCTCGGGGCAGACTTCGTGTCCATCTCCGCCCACAAGTTCGGCGGCCCGGCGGGCGTCGGAGCGCTCGTCGTCGGCCCGGCGGCGCGCATCCCCGCCCTGCTCCTCGGCGGCAACCAGGAGCGGGCCCGCCGCGCCGGGATGGAGGCTGTTCTCCCGATCATCGGATTCGGCGCCGTTGCCGCCGCGCTTGCCGCGCCCGGCCGCCTCGCCGAGACAGCGGCGCGCGCCCGGAACCTCACCGAGGAGTTGAGCGAGGCGGCCCGCGGCGTCTCCGGCGTCGTCCAATACGGCGACCCTGTCGCGCGCGTCCCGCACCTCGTCTGCTTCGGCGTCTCGGGGGTCGAGGCCGAGGGCGTCGTGCTCGGCCTCGACCAGGTGGGCGTGGCGGTCCACTCCGGGTCGGCGTGCTCCTCCGAGGCGTTCGAACCCTCGCCGGTGCTCGCCGCGATGGGCCTCGACGCCGACCGCTCGCTCCGCTGTTCGGTCGGGTGGTCGACAGCCGAGGACGACGTCGCGGCGTTCACGACGTCGTTCCCCGCGGTCGTCGGCGCCCTGCGATCGCTGGCGGTCTGAGAGCGACCTGCCGGGAGGGCGAACCGGCCCGGGCTCGAGCCCGGGTCTCAGCGCCGCAGCGTGGCGAGGTCGGCGTCGACCATCATCTCGACGAGCTGGACGAAGTCGATCTTCGGCTCCCAGCCGAGGGTCGTGTGGGCCTTCGTCGCGTCACCGACGAGGACGTCGACCTCGGCCGGGCGCAGGAACCGCTCGTCGACGGCGACGTGATCCTCCCAGTGCAGGCCGACCCGAGTGAACGCCACCTCGCAGAGCTCGCGCACCGAGTGCGTCTGGCCCGTCGCGACGACGAAATCGTCGGGCTGGTCCTGTTGCAGCATGAGCCACATCGCCCGGACGTAGTCCCCGGCGAAGCCCCAGTCCCGCTGGGCGTCGAGATTGCCGAGCCGCACCTCGCGCCCGAGGCCGACCGCGATGCGCGCCGCGCCGTGGGTGACCTTGCGCGTCACAAACTCGAGGCCCCGGCGCGGGCTCTCGTGGTTGAAGAGAATCCCCGAGGAGGCGTGGAGCCCGTAGCTCTCGCGGTAGTTCACCGTGATCCAGTGGCCGTAGACCTTGGCGACGCCGTAGGGGCTGCGGGGGTGGAACGGCGTCAGCTCGGTCTGGGGCGATTCGCGGACCTTGCCGAACATCTCCGACGAGCTCGCCTGGTAGAAGCGGATCTCCGGGTTGACGAACCGGATCGCGTCGAGCACCCGGGTCACGCCGAGAGCGGTCGCCTCGCCGGTGAAGACCGGTTGGCTGAACGACGTCTGGACGAAGGACTGCGCCGCCAGGTTGTAGAGCTCATCGGGCTTGCACTCGCGCAGGACGTTGATGATCGAGACCTCGTCAAGCATCTCGCCCGGGACGAGTGTGATGCGGTCCTGGATGTGCGCGACGCGCTCGAACGTGACCGTGCTCGACCGGCGGACCATGCCGAACACCTCGTAGCCCTTGTCGAGGAGGAACTCCGCGAGGTACGAACCGTCCTGCCCGGTTACACCGGTGATGAGCGCGCGACGAACCACGGCCCTGTTCTAGGCGAGGGACCGGGACCAAGCAACCACCCGGAGGCCAGGTTCCGTGACGGATGCGGCGTCGCCGAGGCGCGGCCGGCGAACGGGGCGAGTCCCGCGATCACCGGGAACTGCGCGGGCGCGGCGCGCCGCCGGCGCTGCTCGGCGGAACCGGGGGTCCGCGCTCGATTGGTCGCGAGCGTCTCGGCGGGCCCGTGAAACGGTCCCGCCGAGACGTGAGTCGGTCAGACGGGCCGAACGTTCGCTGCCTGGAGGCCCTTCTGTCCCTCCTGGATTTCGAACTCGACCTGCTGTCCCTCCTCGAGCGTGCGGTAGCCGTTCATCTGGATGGCGGAGTGATGCACGAACACATCGGCGCCGCCCTCTTGCGAGATGAAGCCGTAGCCCTTCTCAGCGTTGAACCACTTCACAGTTCCGGTCGCCACTTCGGCGATCCCCCTTCGTTCGATTACACGTGCAGAGAGGGACCACCACTGTCTCCGTCGCCTGCCCCGGGGCGAACGGCCGATCCACCGGATCGGACCCTGTTCCCGGCGCCTGCGAGACGGCTCACTCGACAAGGCAGCTTGCTCTCGGCGAGGAGGCTACCAGCCCCGTCCGCCGCCGTCACAGGTCGGGTGTGGACGGCGGGCCCCGCCACCACGACGATCGTTTCGCCCTCGCGGGCGACACCCTGACGAAGGGCGCCGCTCCAGGATTGACCCGTCGCCCACCCTCGTGACCACTCGCACCTGGCCCTCACGCCCGGCGAGCGGACGAGGTCGAGACGCCGCCGCGGCCGCTCTCGGACCTTCCCGTCCGGCGGCGGACCCTCGCCGACCTCAACTTGACGGGTTCAGCGGTAGACCCTGGTCCCGGCCGGCGTGTCCTCGACGACCCAGCCGAGCCGCTCGATCTCGGCCCGCAGCCGATCAGCCGCGGCGTAGTCCCGCCCGAGACGCGCCGCATCTCGTCTCCGCACGAGCTCCTGAACTTCGCCGTCGGTCTCACGCCGGCTGCCGACACCCGCGACGCCGAGCGCCGCGAACAGATCCAGCACCGCGCGAGCGAGCGCGCCGCCGGCGCGCGCGTCACCAGCGTCAGCGAGCGCGTTCGCCCGCCGCATCGCGGAGAACAGCCCGCCGAGTGCCCGCGCCGTGTCGAGGTCGTCGTCCATCGCGTCGCGAAACCGTTGGCGCGTCTCACCCGCCTCGTCGCCGGCGTCGTCCGGCGACGCGTCGGCGAACCGTCGCGCCAGGCTGTCGACGCGCTGCAGCGTCGTCGTCGCGTCCTCGAGCGTCCGCTCGTTCACCTCGACCGGTTGGCGGTAGTGCGAACCGAGCACGAGGAGCCTGTAGGCACGGGCATCGGACCGCGCGAGAAGGTCGGCCATCTTCGTGATGTTCCCGAGCGACTTCGACATCTTCTCGCCGCCGACCCGAACGAGTCCGTTGTGCATCCAGCGACGGGCGAAGCGCTTGCCGTCGGCGACCGCCTGGGCCCGTTCGTTCTCGTGGTGGGGGAAGATGAGGTCCTCGCCACCGCCGTGCAAATCGAAGTTCTCCCCCAGCAGGGCGAGCGACATCACGACGCACTCGGTGTGCCACCCGGGTCGCCCTGACCCGAACGGTGCCTCCCAGGTCGGTTCCCCGGACTTGGACCTCTTCCAGAGAGCAAAGTCGACCGGCGCCTTCTTCTGCTCGTCGACCTCGACGCGGGCCCCGGCGCGCAATGAATCGATCGTCTGGTGCTTCAACAGTCCATAATCGGCGACCAACGAGGTGTCGAGATAGACGCCGTCTCCCGTCTCATAGGCGGCCGACCGCGCCAGGAGCTCACCCACGAACTCGATCATCGGGGTGATGTAGTCGGTCGCGTGGGGCGTGGCCGACGGACGGGCGAGGCCCATCGCGTCCATCGCGGCCCACCACTCGGCCTCCGATTCCTGGGCGACGGCACGCCAGTCGCGTCCCTCGGAAGCGGCGCGTTCGATGATCTTGTCGTCGATGTCCGTGACGTTCGAGACGTGGTCGACCCTCAGGCCCTCGAACTCGAGGTAGCGCCGCAGCACGTCGTAGACGAGCGCGAAGCGACCGTGGCCGGTGTGCGGCGGGCCGTAGACCGTCGGGCCACACACGTAGAGGCCGACAACACCGGCGTCTCGTGGGGTCAATTCGGAGACGCGACCGGTCACCGTGTCGCGCAACCTGAGCACACGACTACGGTACTAGTCCGATGCGAGCCGAAGACGAGCCCGGGACGGCACGCGCCTTCGACCGGGAGGCGTCGGCTCCATCGAGCGCGGACGCGGGTGCCCGCGCCGCGACCGGGAAGGCGACCGGCCGCTCCGGGCGCGTTCCCGACCGCCCGCAGCTCGAGGGGCTCGAGGAACGCTGGGCCGCGCGCTGGGACGCCTGGGGGACGTATCGCTTCGACGACTCGAGGGGCCGCGACGACGTCTACTCGATCGACACGCCACCGCCGACGGTGTCAGGAGCCCTCCACGTCGGCCACATCTTCTCCTACACGCAAACCGACATCGTCGCGAGATTCCAGCGCATGCGCGGCAAGGCCGTCTTCTACCCCATCGGGTGGGACGACAACGGCCTGCCGACCGAGCGCCGGGTGCAGAACCACTACGGGGTCCGCTGCGATCCTTCGGTTCCCTACGACCCGGGGTTCGTGCCGCCCGCGAGGCCGCCGAAACACCCGCAATCCATCTCCCGACCGAACTTCGTCGAGCTCTGCCACACGCTCACGGCCGAGGACGAAAAGGCCTTCGAGGCGCTATTCCGCCGGCTCGGACTCTCGGTCGACTGGGCGAACCAGTACACGACGGTCGGTCCCCTCGCGCAGCGCACCTCCCAGCGCGCCTTTCTCCGGATGGTCCAGCACGGCCACGCCTACCGCCAGGAGGCGCCGACCCTGTGGGACGTCGACTTCCAGACCGCGGTCGCACAGGCGGAGCTCGAGGACCGCGAGATCGAAGCGAGCTTCCACAGCGTGCGCTTCGTCTCGGCCGCCACCGGCGAGCCGATCGTGATCGAGACGACGCGGCCCGAGCTCATCCCCGCCTGCGTCGCCCTCGTCGCCCATCCCGACGACCCCCGCTACCAGGCGCTGTTCGGCACCTCCGCGCTCACCCCGCTCTTCGCGGTCGAGGTCCCGATCCGTCCCCACCCGCTCGCCGACCCGGAGAAGGGGTCGGGCATCGCCATGGTCTGCACGTTCGGCGACCTCACCGACGTCGCGTGGTGGCGCGACCTTGGCCTCGACACCCGGACGATCGTCCTGCGCGACGGACGCCTCGGCCACGCCCCGTTCGGGTCGGCGGGCTGGGAATCCCGCGACGCGGACCGCGCCGTTGCCCTGTTCGCGGAGCTCGAAGGACTGACTGTCCGCAAGGCGCAGCAGCGGATCGTCGGGCTCCTCGCGGCGTCGGGAGACCTCCTCGGCGAGCCGCGCCGCATCACGCACTTCGTCAACTTCTACGAGAAGGGCGAGCGACCGCTCGAGATCGTCTCGTCCCGCCAGTGGTACGTCCGAACGCTGGAGCGGCGGGAGACCCTCCTCGACGCGGGACGCCAGATCGCCTGGCACCCCGAGTTCATGCGCACCCGCTACGAGGCGTGGGTCGACGGGCTCACCGGGGATTGGAACATCTCCCGCCAGCGCTTTTTCGGCGTGCCCTTCCCGGTCTGGTACGCCGTGCGGGCGGACGGGACGGTCGACGACGACCACCCGATCCTCGCCGACGAGAGCCGGCTCCCGCTCGACCCCTCGACCACCGTCCCCGACGGCTACCGCGAGGACCAACGCGGCCGACCGGGAGGGTTCGTCGCCGATCCGGACGTCATGGACACCTGGGCCACCTCGTCGCTCAGCCCCCATATCGCGGGGCACTGGGTCGACCGTCCCGAGCTCTTCGCCAGGGTCTTCCCGATGGACCTCCGCCCCCAGGCGCACGAGATCATCAGGACGTGGCTCTTCTCGTCCGTCGTGCGGTCCGAACTCGAGCACCGCTGCGTCCCCTGGCGCCACGTCGCGATCTCCGGGTGGATCCTCGATCCCGACCACCGGAAGATCTCGAAATCCAAGGGGAACGCCGTCGTGCCGAGCGACTCGCTCGACGCCCACGGGACCGACGCGGTCCGGTACTGGGCCGCGTGCGCCCGGCTCGGCGTCGACACGATCTTCGACGACCAACAGATGCGTATCGGACGGCGTCTCGCCATCAAGATCCTCAACGCGAGCAAGTTCATCCTGCAGCGGCTGACCGACAGCTCCGCCACCCCGGCCGCGAGCAGGCCGGCGGCGCCGAACCACCCCCTCGACCTCGCGATGCTCGGGCGACTCGCGGCCGTCGTCATCGAGGCCACCGACGCCCTCGAGAACTACGAGCACGCGCGAGCACTCGAGCGGATCGAGCACTTCTTCTGGACGTTCTGCGACGATTACCTCGAGCTCGTCAAGGGCCGCGCCTACGGGCAGGGCTTGAGCGCCGACTCGGCGCGCCGGGCGCTCGCTCTCGCGCTCGACACCCAGTTGCGCCTGTTCGCGCCGTTCCTCCCGTTCGCCACCGAAGAGGCGTGGTCCTGGAGCCACGACGAATCGGTCCACGCTTCCCCGTGGCCGACGTTCGCCGAACTGGCGACCGCGGGCGCCGGACCCGACGAGCGCCTGCTCGACGACGTCGGCACGGTCCTCGGCGCCGTGCGGCGCGCGAAAACCGCGGCACGCCGCTCGATGCGGGCGGTAGCGAAGCGGGTCGTCGTGACGGCTCCGGCCGCGACGGCGGACCTCCTGCGGCTCGCGGCGGACGATCTCATCGCCGCCGGGGTCATCGAGGATCTCGCCTTCGCGCCTTCCAACGGCGAGTTCACGGTCGCAGTCGAGCTCGCCGAAGCCGACGGCGAGGCGTCCGCGTAAGCCACGCGGCGCCCGCCTCCGGGGGACACGCGCCCGTTTCGCGCCGTTAGGTTCGCGCCCAGCGCTCCGATGAGAACCGAACTCCCGCCCGCGACGTCGTCACTCGGCCCGGTGCCGCAACCGTGATCGCCGACTCGCAGACGAGCCGTCCCCGACCGCCCGACACCGACGAGGACGTCATCTGCACGATCGGCCTGACGAAGATCTACGGCGGCACCGACTTCCGCGCCGTCGACGAGCTCAACCTGTCCGTCAACAAAGGCGAGATCTTCGGCCTGCTCGGCCCCAACGGAGCGGGCAAGACGACCACCGCGGGGATGCTCACGACCCGGGTCATTCCGACGTCGGGAAGGGCCTTCGTCGCCGGTATCGACGTCGTCCGGCACCCGTCACCGGCCAAGCAGCTCATCGGGGTCGTCTCGCAGACGAACTCGCTCGACCGGCAGTTGAGCGTGTGGGAGAACCTCTACTTCCACGGCCGGCTCTTCGGCATCGGCGCCGCGGAGTCGCGCCGCATCTCGGACGAGCTGCTCGAGCAGTTCCAGCTCACGAGGTGGGCGAACGCGTCCGTCTACGCGCTCTCGGGGGGGATGGCGCAACGGCTCATGGTCGCCCGATCCATCTTCCACCGACCGGCGGTCCTGTTCATGGACGAGCCGACTGCCGGGCTCGACCCGCAGAGCCGCCTCGCCCTGTGGGACCTGTTGCGGGGGCTGAACGCCGACGGGCAGACGATCCTGCTCACCACGCACTACATGGAGGAGGCGGATCAGCTGTGCGGCCGGGTGGCGATCATGGACCACGGCAAGGTCCTCGCCCTGGACACACCGGACGACCTCAAGCACACGGTCGGCGCCGACACGATCGTCACGGTCAAGGCACCGGGTGACCCACGACAGCTCGAGCAGACACTCGGGCACGCGATCGCCGGCGTCACCCGCACGCGACACACGGGGGCCGGCCTCGAACTCCACGTCAGGGGCGGGAACCGGCTCGTCGCCCGGGTCGCCGCAGCAGCCGAGGCCGGCGGTTTTCGCGTCGTCGACCTGGCCGTGACCGAGCCGAGCCTCGAGACGGTCTTCATCAACCTCACCGGCCGGGAGTTGCGGGACCAGTGACCACCAGCGGTCGGCTGCTCACGAGTCACGTTCCCGTCGCCACGCACCCGCGGCGGACGACGCTCGCCGCGAGCCGGATCGCGCTGCGGGCGCTGTTGCTGCGCGATCTCACCGTGCTGCGCAAGAACCTCTTCGAATTCACGATCCGCACGCTCGTGCAGCCCTTCCTGCTCTGCTTCGTCTTCCTCTACGTCTTTCCGAAGATCGGCCAGACGGTCGGGGGTTCGCGACAAGTGGGCGGCGAGTCTTCGTTCGTGACGGTCCTCGTGCCCGGGGTCGTCGGGATCTCGATCATGTTCCAGGGCGTGCAGTCGGTCGCGCTGCAGCTCTCCCAGGAGTTCGGCTTTACGCGTGAGATCGAGGACCGCGTCCAGGCGCCCTGCCCGATCTGGCTGGTCGCGGTCGCCAAGGTGCTCTCCGGGAGCATCCAAGGCATGCTCTCGGCGACCATCGTCCTGCCGATCGCCTCGCTCGTCCACGCGGCCGGCGTGGAAGCCCAGATCAACCTGCACTGGTGGATCATCTTGACCCTCGTCCCGATCTCGTGTGCCGCGATGGCCTCGCTCGGCCTCGTGCTCGGGACGAGCTTCGAACCACGCAACATCGGGCTGATGTTCGGATTCGTCATCCTCCCGGTCACGTTCCTCGGCGGGACGTACTACCCGTGGACCCGCCTCGCGCCGGTCAAGCTCGGCGCGTGGCACTGGCTGCAGACCGTGGTGCTCGTCAATCCGCTCATCTACGTGAACGAGGGGATGCGGAGCGCGTTCACCGCCTCCCCGCACCTCCACCTCTACGTCGTCTACCCGGCGCTCCTCGCGTTCTGTGCGACCTTCCTTGCGATCGGGCTGCGCAACTTCCGCCGACGGGTGCTGTCCTGAGGACGCTCAGGCTGGGCAGCACACCTAGCGCGTGAGCGCGCTGTCGGTGGCGTCGGCGAAGAGCTCACAGGCGCGCCAGCAGTACCAGGCGGCGACCGACCGGAAAGGTCGGAAGCGCTCCCCCAGCGGCTCGAGTTCGCGCTCGGTGGGCGCGGGCACCCGCCAGGCCAGCGCGTAGCCCCGGCGAACCCCGAAGTCACCGGTCGGCCACACGTCGAGGCGTCGCAGCTGGAACATGAGGAACATCTGCGCGGTCCATCGGCCGATCCCGCGCACCGTCGAGAGGCGCGACACGATCTCCTCGTCGTCGGCACGCGCCAAGTGCCGCGGGTCGAGGTCGACCGTCCCGTCGAGCACCTTGGCCGCGAGGTCTCGGAGCGACTCCGCCTTGTTGCGGGACAACCCGATGGCTCGCAGCTCGTCGTCCGAGAGGCTGAGCAACGCCGCCGGATCGACCGGATCACCCGTCGCGGCGACGAGTCGACCGTGAATCGCCGCCGCCGCCGCCCCGGCGAGCTGTTGGTAGAGGACCGAGCGAGCGAGCGCGGCGAACGGCGTCTCGCTCGGAGGTCGGAAGACGGGCGGACCGGCGGCCTGGATCAACGACGCGAGCACGGGGTCACGGTCGGCGAGCTCGAGCGCCGCCGAACGATGGGACACGCGTCGGGTCGCGGGGCGTGGACTCGTCACGGCGAGAGTCTGCCCCGTCGGCGTGCCGCGTCGGCAATCCGTCCGGGCCGTCGGGCGACCTCGGACGTCCTCCCTCGTCCGGGTCACGGCGCGGGCGGATCCCTCGTCGGGCCGTCGACCCCCGCAGGAAATCCCGGGATGCATCGATTCGTGTCCCTGCTCGTCACGCGCCGGCGAGTTCCCCGCGCACTCCCGGCGCCGGACGCGACCCGGCGCGTCCGCCGCCTGCTCGTGCGCACGGCGCGATGATCGACGGCATGGTCGCCATGTCGACCGAGAGGTTCGAGGAGCTCGTCGCCTCGTCTCTCGACAGCCTCCCGGAGAGCCTCGGCCGCGCGATGGAGAACGTGTCGGTCACGGTCGACCCGTTCGCCCCGGCGGGCAGGCTCTTCGGACTCTACGAGGGCGTCCCGTTGACCCATCGGGGCATCGGGTACTCGGCGGTGATGCCCGACCGGATCACGATCTTCATGCGAAGCATCTGCGCGAGTTGCCGCAGCGAGGAAGAGGTCACGGCCGCCGTGCGCAAGACGGTGGTCCACGAGATCGCCCACCACTTCGGGATCAACGACGCGCGCCTCGCCGAGCTCGGTTGGGCCTGATCGCGAGACCTTCCCCGCAGACCTGTCGCGGAACCGGCGACGGACCCGCCGCGCGCCCGTGGGGATCGGCGCCAGGCCGAGAACCCCGCGGCGTCAGGCGTCCTGAACCGAGAACCGCGCCGTGATCTGGTCCGCGATCTCGGATTCCGTGCTCGGGACCTTGAACGTGATGAGCGCCGCCTCATCGGACGGTTCGAAGCCGACACGGTCGTCGAGGAGGACGCACGTGCCGTCATCGAGCGTGCGGAACCCGACGAGCAGCTGGCTCTGGTCAATCCGGAGGAACCTCGCGGCCTTCTCAAGCAGCGCGAAGGCGCCGTCTCTGCTCGCGAAGCTCCAGCGGTAGCGGTCCCCCTGCCGTTCGATGAAGAGCTCCGGATCGATCTCCGTCGCCAAGACGACCGCTGCACAGACGACCCCGAGCGGTGAGAAGGCGAACGCGCTCTCGAGCGGCCCGATCCGGCTTGGTTCCGGGGGCGTGTCAGAGGAGATTGTCACTGAACCGTCGTCATCCTTGATCACGTTCTAGCGCGCGAAACCCAGACCCGCCGTGTCGACCCAGCAAACCACCAGGGCACGACCCACCGCCGGGCGCACGCGACCCGGCAGACTTGATTATCGCAGGGCGACCCGTTCGGGAGGCGACACACCGTTAGGCGGCCCGCGCCACCGCCCCGAGCTGCGGTGAGCCAAGGATCGCGGCCGCGGCCCGCTGAATGTGCCCGCACGAGGCCCGGACGGCGGCGACCGCTTCCTCGCCGCCACCGGCCCAGGTCGCGACGTAGCCGAAGGAGTAGACGCCGCTGTCGATCCCGAGGGCGCGACAGACGACGTACGCGGTGGACTCGGCCTCGAGCTCGGCGAGCGCCCGGTTGTCGCAATCCTCGTGGAGCAGGGCGTGGGCGAGCTCGTGGGCGAGGGTCTTCACCCGCTGGACCGGAGAGTTCCCGATTTCTATCCGGATGCGGCGTTCGGCGTGCGAGCAGTCGCCGTTGAGGGTCCCGTGGAACCCGTGGTCCTCGACCACGAAGCCGAGCGATTGGGCGACGGTCGCCAATCTGGCGAAGTGACCTGCCGGGTCGTCACCGACGAGCCGGCTGCACACCGACGGCAGCTCCTGGCCCTCGGTCTGCGAGACGTCGAAGACGGGCACGAACTTGAAGCCGCGGATCTCACGCTCTGCCTCGCCATCTGCGCCGCCGTCCCGCCGGTAGACCATGGGAGCGAGGATCCAGATGGCCTTCTCGCCTGTACGGACGAAGCGGTTGAGCTTGCGCCAGGACTTGAAACCCGCCACCTGGGTCGCCTCGTGACACTGCGCGGCGATGAGGAGCACGTTGTTGAAGCTGTAGCGGTGGAAGCGGCTCTGGAACTCCAGATAACGCCGCCATTCGTCAGAGGTCGCGAGATTGGCGATCCCCTCGGCGAGCTGAGCGATGACCTCCCGGTGGTGCAACTTCGCGCTCACTTCTTCGTCCCTCCGTGTCGAACTCGTACGACGGGCCCCGAGACCCTGGGCGGAGCGACCCGACCGACCGGTGCGACCCCGCACGAGGAGTGTGCGGAGACCGCAGGAAGGTCGCGGCGGCGCCGATACGCGGACCCTTGACAGGACGACGATCTGCCCGCCGAGCGCGGACAGCCGACACCTCATCACGAGGAGGGATCACCGGTGTGATCCGATAGCGCCGCCGAGGCTATTTGCAGCCTGTGACACCGACCGGTGGCGGGAAGCGCCGTGCTCGAGGTGCGAGCGATCCGCGCCTTCGCGTCGGAGATGTTGTCGGGACCGCCACGACAGGCTTCCCGTCGCGCACCGCCGCGACGCCGTTCCCGGTGGTGCTGAACGGCGCGAGACGCGCCATGCCGAGCGGGTTCGCCACGACGTCGTGGACGCTGACGCGCCCCTCAAGGCCGTCCGGCGCGGGGTGAAGCCAGCGCGTGCTCACTGGCAGATCCGCCTGCCAGCACGGGCCATCAACGAAGTGGCGCGCGGCGATGCACGGCGCGGACCGCGTCCGCCGCGCCGCGAACGGCTCAGTGCGTCACGTGGCCTCGACGATGGACACACCGAGGTGACGGGCGATGATGGCCATTCGCATCGGAATCATGTTCGCCATCTGCTCGACGTCTTTCATGCGGGGATCAGAATCGACGCTGGGATGGAGTTCGTCTCGCCTCGGCCGCGGGTGCATCACGATGCTGTCGGGTGGCATCTGTTGGATTCTGTCGAAGTCGACGATCCAGCTCGCGTAGTCACGGGCCAGTTGCTCCCCACGCACGATTTCCGCGGGGTCCTCCCCGGTGTACTCATCCGGATTCCGGCCCAGGTACAAGACGTCCGCCCCACGCATCGCCCCGTCCAAATCGCGGGTTCTCGTCAGTCTCCCGCCCAACAGCTCCACCAACCACGGGGGTACCGGAGCCGCCGGTGATTCCACGGCCACGAGGGCCATGCCCAGGGTCGCGGCGGCGAGCATGAAGGAGTGATGGGCGCGGTATCGCTCGTGATCTCCGACGACCGCGGCCACCAAACCCTCAAACCTCTTGAACCTCTTGTGCACGGTGAACATGTCACCGAGGGCCTGCGTGGGGTGTTCGTTGTGCCCGTCACCCAGGTTGATGACGGGAACGACCTGCGACAGCTGCCCGTACTCCACCGCCTTGGCGATCACGTGCGCGGCAAACGCCGGTCCGCCGTTCTCGGCTGTTCGAATGCCGAGGATGTCCGCCTGTGTTGCAAACGCAACCCAGGAGTCAGCGAGCGATTCACCCTTGGCCTCGGACGAGCCGCTCATTCCGCTGATCAGCTCCGCGGAACCACCGAGTTTCCGCATGGCGGAGGTGCAGCTGCCTCCTGTTCGGGTTGAGGGCTGTCGCATGATCGCCTTCATGACGGCACGGGGCAGCAGGGCAAGGCCGCGGCGCGAGGGGTCTCGTATCGCCTTCTCAGCGGCGTACGCCTCGGCGAGATACGTGTGGATGTCCTCGGCGGTCAACTGGCGCACGGAGAGAAGGTTCTTCCCCGTCGCATCTCCGGCGATGGGCTGCGTCACCGCTGACAGGTCAATCACTTCCACAATCTCCGTTGCTGCCATCTTCTTCTCCCTGGACACGAGGCGCGGGCCAACCGACCCAATGAGTATCCACTCGACCGTCGATCACGTCGCGGATGCCTGATGACCGGCACGGGAAGTAGATCAGCACCCCGTGATCTGGGGCCACTCGCCGTGGCGCCGGGTTCAGCCTCCGGTGTCTTGAGTTCCGCCTCACCCACCGGCAGCTTCTGCCGCTGCCAGGCTAACTGGGTGCGCGCGGCCGCTGGAACGACCATCGAGGAGCCGCTCCCAGCGGATGGACCCCGACAGGAACCGGGAAGCCGACCGAATCAGGGGATCTCGAGGTCAGATACGTCGACGATCGCACGTGAGCCCTGGGCCCAGTCCGATCCGCCGGCCCACGTCTCGCGCTTCCATATCGGCACCGTCGCCTTCACCATGTCGAGACAGAGCCGGGCCGCCTCGAAGGCGTCGGACCGGTGCGGGGCGGCAACGACCACCGCTACCGAGACCTCGCCGACCGAGAGCACCCCCACCCGGTGGAGCAGCGCGATCCGACGTACCGGCGGGAATCGCGCTCGCACGGCGCGCACGACGTCCGACATCTTCGTGGCGACGTACGCCTCGTAGGCCTCGTACTCCAGCTTGACGACGCCCGGCCGGCCTTCTGACTCGTCGCGCACCGACCCGCAGAACGAGACGACGGCGCCGCAGTCCGGCTGGGAAGCCCAAGCCAGCGCCTCGGCAACCGGCAGTTCGTCGGCCGTGACCGCGACCCAGTCCTCGTGATCGTCGTCCGTCATCGCGAGATCGATGGTAGGCCCGACAATCCCTCGCGGAGCCACGAGCCGCGAGCACCGGAAACCCCGGACGACGGGCCGGCCCCGTGCCCCGGCGTCGATCGGTCCCGACCCGGTTCTCGGCTGCGGCCCTCCACCGGACGCCTCCCGAGGCGCGCGACGGGCGCGAGACGTCGCGCGCATGGCACCTCGGCGCCGGCACCCTACGCTCTGTGAGGTGCGGGCGATCCTCGACGACATCGACCGGTGGTGGACGGCTGGTCGGCGAGTGGCGCTGGCCCGGGTCGTCGGCATCGAGGGTTCGGCTCCCCGCGAGCCTGGAGCCGCGATGGCCGTGAGCGAGGAAGGCGAGGTCGCCGGGTCGGTGTCCGGGGGGTGTGTGGAGACGGCGGTGGTCGCCGACGCGCTCGAGGTGCTGGCAACGGGGCGACCACGACTCGCGACCTTCGGCTACTCCGACGACGAGGCCTTTGCCGTGGGTCTCACGTGTGGCGGGACGATCCGGCTGTTCATCGAGCCGCTCGGCCCGCAGGGGCTGGAACGCCGGATCCTCGTCGCGCTGCGCGATCACCTCTCCTCGCAGGCACCGGCGGCGTTGGCCACGGTGATCGAGACCGCGCGCCCGGACGGCCCGAGCGCCAGGGGCGGCCCCCGCACGGCGTCCGGGACGACGATGCTCGTGCGGCCCGACGGTCCTGCGCTCGGCTCGCTGGGAGCCCCCGGCCTGGACCTTGCCGTCCAACGAGACGCGCTCGGGCAGATCGACGCCGGAACGACCGCCGTGCGCCGCTACGGCCCGGCCGGAGAGGCCACCCAACAGGACCTCGCCGTGTTCATCGAGGCTTTCGCGCCGCCCCCGCGCATGCTCATCTTCGGGGCCGTGGACTTCGCGGCGGCCCTGGCCACGGTGGCCAAGGTCCTCGGCTACCGGGTCACGGTGTGCGACGCCCGTCCCGTCTTCGCCACGCCGAGCCGGTTCCCGATGGCCGACGAGGTCGTCGTCGACTGGCCCGACCGCCACCTGGCGAAGGTCGGTGGCACGCTCGGCGGGCGTGACGCCGTCTGCGTCCTCACCCACGATCCGAAATTCGACGTTCCCGCGATCGTCGCCGCGCTCGGCACCCGGGCCGGCTACATCGGCGCCATGGGGTCCCGCCGCACAGCGGCGGAGCGCGAGAACCGGCTGCGCGACGCCGGCGTGGACGATGACGAGATGTCTCGGATCATGGCGCCAATCGGCCTCGACATCGGCGCGCGGACGCCCGAGGAGACCGCGATCCGCGATCTGTGCGGAGATCATCACCTTGCGCTCCACGGGCCACACCGGCTCACCGCTTCGTGCCACAGATGGCCCCATCCACCACGCCGGCTCGTGAAGGTCGTGTCGCGGTGGCCTTCCCGCCGAGAGGCGAAGTGACGAGACCGGGCCGCTAGGGTTCACGCCGAGAGAACGTCGTTGGCCACGATCACGACCGTCGGGACCCGAGGCAGGGTCGGAGAGGCTGCCCCGCGCATCGACGGGGTGCCCAAAGTGACGGGGTCGTTCGCCTACGCGAGCGACCTGCACCGCGACGGCATGCTCTTTGGCGCGACGCTGCGCTCTCCCCTGGCCCACGCCCGCATCCGTCGAGTCGACACCTCGTTGGCCGTTGCCAGCCCCGGGGTCGCGGCGGTCATGCTCGGCTCCGACGTGCCGGGCAAGAACCGCTTCGGGCTGAACTTCTTCGACCAGCCGGTGCTGGCCGAAGACGTCGTGCGCTACTCGGGCGAGCCGATCGCCGTGGTCGCCGCCTCGACCCCCGAACGCGCCAGGCAGGCGGTGAGGCGGATCGCCGTCGACCTCGAGCCCGTGCCCGGTGTCTTCGACATGGAAGAGGCGCTCTCGCCCGATGCCCCGCGGCTGCACGACTTCGGGAATGTGCTGCGCCACGTGCACATCGTCCACGGCGACCCCGACTCGGCTCGGGCGGAGGTGTGGGTGGACGGCTACTACGAGACGGCCATGCAGGACCAGGCGGCCCTCGGGCCAGAGGCGGGACTGGCGGTGCCAGCCGAGGACGGCGGCGTGGACCTCTACGTGACGACACAGTGGCTCCACGTCGACCGGGAGCAGATCGCGCCGTGCCTCGGCCTGCCCGAGGACAAGATCCGGCTGCACCTCGCCGGGGTGGGAGGGGCCTTCGGCTCCCGTGAGGACATCCACATGCAGATCCACGCCTGCATGCTGGCGCTGCGCACCGGCAGACCGGTGAAATTCAGCTACGGGCGCGAGGAGTCCTTCCACGGTCACGTCCACCGCCACCCCTCGCGCATCTGGATGCGGCACGGTGCCACGCGCGACGGCCGGCTCGTCGCCTTGACCGTGCGGCTCCTGTTCGACGGCGGCGCCTACGCCTCGTCGTCACCGGCGGTCCTCGGCAACGCGGCGAGCATGGCCGCCGGCCCCTACGAGGTACCCCACGTCCGCGTGGAGGGGACGGTCGTCTACACGAACAACCCGCCCTGCGGGGCGATGCGGGGCTTCGGTGCCCCCCAGGTGTGCTTTGCACACGAGGCCCAGATGGACAAGCTCGCCCGCGCGCTGGCGATCGACCCGGTCGAGCTGAGACTGCGCAACGCGGTGTCCACCGGCTCGGTGTTGCCAACCGGGCAGGTCGTCACGGGCAGCGCCCCGGTACGGGAGTTGATCGAGCGCTGCGTGGCCGTCCCCCTCCCCTCGCCTGAGCCCCCCCGGGGCCGAGACCTCCTGCGCTATCCGGGCGGCGCGGGCAACGTCACCCACGGCGAGGGGATCAAGCGAGGCGTCGGCTTCGCCGTCGGCTACAAGAACGTGGCGTTCAGCGAGGGATTCGACGACTCCGCCACGGCACGGGTCACGCTCACCCGCACGCCCGACGGGCCGGAGGCGGAGATCCACACCGCCGCGGTCGAGATGGGCCAGGGCCTCTACACCTTCCTCAGCCAGGTCGTGCGGACTGAGCTCGAGATCGACCGTGTCGTCATGCACCCGATCGACACCTTGATCGGCGGCGCCGGATCCACCTCCGCGTCGCGCCAGTCGATGATGACGGGCGGCGCGGTGCAGATGGCCTGCGCGGCGGTCCGTGAGACCCTCTTTCACCGCGCCCGCGACCGGGCCGGGTCCGTGCCACCCGACACCGAGCTCGCGCTCGCCGACGGCTGGGTCGCCGCAGGCGGATCTCCGCTCGTCGAGCTCGCAGACCTGCTCGACGAGCCGGTCTCCTGCGAAGCCGTCTACCACCACCGACCGACCGGGGGGTTCGACGAGAACGGCCAGGGGGACATCCACGTCTGCTTCGCCTTCGCAGCCGAGCGGGCGGTCGTCGAGGTGGACGAGGACCTCGGCTTGGTGCGCGTCCTGCAGGTGGCCGCGGCGATTGACGCCGGCCGAGTCCTCAACCCCCTCGGACTCACCGGTCAGATCGAAGGAGGGACCGCCCAGGGGCTCGGCCTCGGGTTGATGGAGGAGGTCCAGCTTGCCGACGGCGTGATCCGCAACCCGTCCTTCACCGACTACCTCATCCCGACGATCCTCGACATGCCGCCGGTCGTCTCGGTGGCGGTCGAGGAACCCGAGCCCGGCGTGCCCTACGGCCTGAAGGGCATCGGTGAGTCGCCGACGATCGTGGCCACCGCGGCGGTGGTCGCCGCCCTGCGCGACGCCACCGGGCGGGAGCTGAACCGCGCCCCGGTGACGCCGGACGAACTCGTCGGCCTACGCGGTCCCGCCGCGACGGCGGGCCCTCCCCCGTCGCCGGACGTCCCGGGCCAGAAGTCGGTCCCTTTCTACTTCGAGATGAGTTCGGGCCAGCAGAAGCTCATGTAGCCGCCGGCAGGGCAGAACCGATGCGACGCGCGCGAGGAGTTGCGCCCCTGGGCCGCGCCACCGCTGTGGCACCATGACACGGTGACGTTCATCCAGCCGACGAGCTGGGCGGAGGCCCTCGCGGCGCGGGCGGAACACCCCGCAGCCGTCGTGGTCGCCGGCGGCACCGACGTGATGGTCGAGTGCAACTTCGGTCGCCTGCACCCGGACGCCTTCCTCGACCTGTCGCGGGTCGAGGAGCTGCGCGCCTTTGGCCGGGAGAACGGGCAGGTCCGGGTGGGCTCCGGGGTCACCTACCAGACGATCATCACTGACCTCGCAGGCGACCTCCCCGGCCTCGCCACCGCCGCCCGCACCGTCGGTTCCCCGCCGATCCGCAACCGCGGCACGATCGGCGGCAACCTCGGCTCGGCGTCCCCCGCCGGGGACTGTCACCCGCCACTGCTCGCCTGTCGTGCCGAGGTCGAACTCGCCTCGCTGCACGCCAGCAGGACCGTTCCCGTCGCCGACTACTTCGTCGGCCCGAAGCGCAGCGTGCTCGGCGCGGACGAACTGATCGCGGCCGTCTGGGCGCCGGCCGCGACCGGCCCCCAGACGTTCTCCAAGGTCGGATCGCGCAACGCCATGGTCATCGCCATCTGCTCGTTCGCCCTGGCCCTCCATCCCGAAATCGGTGGCGTTGGCACCGGGATCGGCTCCGCGGGACCGGTGCCGTTGCGGGCCCCGCTTGCCGAGGAGTTCCTCGAGGGGCATCTCGGCGAGATCGGCGCCTGGGAGGCGCGGCCGGCTCTTTCTGACACCGTGATCGAGCATTTCGCCCGCCTCGTCGCCGAAGCGGCGAGACCGATCGACGACGTGCGCGGTTCGGCCGCCTACCGACGGCATGCGCTCGGGGTCCTCGCCCGGCGCGCCCTTTCCTGGTGCTGGGAGGAGTACCGGGGGAACGCCGCATGAGGGTCTCGTTGACCGTCAACGGCCGGCTTCGCGTCGCCGAGGGCGTCAAGGAGGGCGCAAGCCTGCTCAGCCTGTTGCGCGACGAGCTCGGCCTCGTGGGCACGAAGAACGCCTGTGAACAGGGCGAGTGCGGATCGTGCGCCGTCTACCTCGACGACCTGCTCGTCTGCGCCTGTCTCGTCCCCGCCGGTCAAGCCGAAGGCCGGGCCGTCGTGACGGTCGAGGGGGTCTCCCGGAATGGGACGCTTGATTCCATCCAACGGGCCTTCGTCGAAGCGGGCGCCGTCCAGTGCGGGTTCTGCACCCCCGGTTTCATCATGGCCACCCACGATCTGCTCCGGCGGGTCACCGCTCCGAACGACGCGCAGATCCGCGAGGCGCTCTCCGGAAACCTCTGCCGTTGCACCGGCTACCAGAAGATCATCGACGCGGTCCATCTCGCGGCGGGAGGCTGAGACCTCCCGACGGATCGAGAAGATCACCGGGTCATCCACGCGTGCCGGAACACAAGACCCCATCTTCCAAACTCGTGCCTACCCCTTGGCTGCCGGGCCCGCCGCGGGTTGGAACAAGCACCGTCTGGCACGCGGTCGAATTCCGCGGTCTTAAGGGCCTTTCGGTGATACACCGCTGACCCATCGGTCAGAACAAAGGACCACAGTGCCAGGCACAGATGTCGCTGTACTCGCAAAAGGCCTTCTGATCCGTTCTGCGGCACCAGCCACAGCGGCAACATCCCAGGACTGCGTTCACCTGCTGTGGTATGAGCCGTACTTTCTTGCTGACTCGACGAGTGCATGAATGTTCTCGGCCGGGGTGGTCGGGGCCATGGCACATCCCGGGCCGAGGATGAAGCCGCCGCCGGGCTTGCAGATCTCGATGAGCTCGCGGCAGGACGCGGCAACTTCGTCGGCCGTCCCGAGTGCGAGAAGGTTCGTGTCGATATTGCCAAGCAGGCACGTCCTGTCCCGCGCTTGAGCCTTGAGGCGTGCCGCGTCCGTCTTGTGGTCGATCTCCAGCACCTGCGCCCCGGTCGAGATGAAATCCTCGGTAATCCGCTCGGTGTCTCCGCAGATGTGGAGGTGCAAGATGATGCCGTGGTCCTTGAGCTCGGCGACCATGCGGCGCTCATGAGCCCAGGGATACCGGCGGTAGTGCCGCGGCGAGATCATCGCGGGCCCGGCCATCGGCTCGCCGATGGAGGTGGAGCGGCCACCGCACTCGATCAGCGCGTAGGCATAGCGCGTCGCGACGCGCCTCGCATAGTCGAGCAGCGCGTGGATCAGCTCCTCCTCTTCGCCGGTGGCCAGATCCATCATGAATTCGCTCATGCCGCGAAGCTGTGCTGCCAGGTCCATCGGCCCCTGGTCTGCACGCGCGCAGATCCAGGCCTTGTCACCGATCTCGCGCGCGAGGATGCGGGTCGCCTTGAGGATCTCGGACATGGGGAAGGTGACATAGGGATCTGGCACCTGCAGATCGCCCACCTTGGCGATGGAATCGAGAACGGGACGGCCGGCCACTGGCGCGGTGTCATCGCGGTAGTGGACCTCCACGCCACAGGCCTCAGCGTTGCAACCGGTGCCGTTCTCCAGAAGGATCATGTCGTGGCCGAATTCGCGCCAGGCCGTCAGCATGGCCTCGGCCAGCAGCGCTCCGTCACCGAAGACCTGCGACATCGGCAGGCCGCTGGCGCGCGCTGCGAGCTGGAAGTTGTGCAGATCTACTGGCACGCGATCCGGCTCACGCAGCGCGATCGTGGCCCCTACCCGCTCGATCGAGTCCATCAAATCACCTCCGTTGCTCGTCCGGCCGCTACCGACGCCGCCGATCCGGCGCGGCGATGCGGTCACGAAATCGAGCCGCAATCTTCCGTCTGGCGGTCACGTGAGCTCCGCTAGGTCGTACTGATCGAGGCGTACCTTCTGCCTGTCGATCTGGCTCACCGTCACTTCGATGAAGAGATCTTCGGTTTCGGGCAGTTGTTCTGCCTGCGCCGAGAGGCGCGTCAGCCAACGCTGCTCCGCGGGCGACAGTGGGAAGGCGCCGTCGCTGGCAGCGCCGCGCAGCGCCTCCAGTGTCGCCAGCGCGGCGCGCCGTGTGCGCAGGTAGGGCGTCGGTTCGGCGATGATCGCAGCCGCCAGCTCGAGCACGACATCGGGCCTGAGGACGTATGCCTGCGGGTCCAGTCCTGCGTCGGACTCGACGAACCAGTCACGCAGCTCGACGGCCTTTCCGTGCGCGCTCGCCACGTTCATCAGCCTGGTGGCGTAGGCGAGCTGCTCCATCGAGACGGTGGGCGCCATGCCGCCGAGGAGCTTGACGTTTTGCACCGACTCGTTGCTCCACAAGTCGGCAGCCGCCTTGGCGATGTTGCCGACCGGAGACGGATGCGCGCAGGCGGCCTCGGCGCCTTCCATGGCGATCGGGTAGCCCGTGATCGCCTTGAGAAACGGCCCTTCGTAGGCGCAGTCCTTGCTCGGGCCGGTGGCGCCGCGCTCATAGGCGACAAGGCTGCGCGCGACGGTCATCACCCGGATCACCGCCGCCCAGACGCGGGGGATGTAGCCGCCCTCGGCGAGGACCATCGCGGTGTTTCCGAAGCCACACGCCGAGTCGCCCGCCGCGATCACCCGCCGCCGTTCGGCCACGTCGACGATCATGTCCCAGAGGAATGCCATATCGCGACACGCCAGGACACCGAGGGCGAACAGCGCCCCCGGCAGGTCCCCGTTGAGCAGCGCATCGTCGTGGATCTCCTTGCCCCCGGTGGATTCGATCGCCAACATGTCGGCGCCGGCCTGCGCACACAGATCGAAGCTGCGCACCATCTCCTCCCACTCCTTGCCCATGCGCATCAGCGGAGGTCGTAGGAAGTCACGAACGTCGTTCGGGGTGACACGCAGCGCGACTAGGAGCCCGTGACTCGATCGGTGGGCGTCGAGACACTCACGCAGGGTCGCCGTGATCTGCGCGCCCCATTCGGGCTGGCGGGTCAGCTCGGGCAGGAGCTCCAGCTCGACGACGAGGCCGGGTACCTGGAGGGCGATAGCCCGGGCGCACGCCTCGTCGGTCATCTGCCGGTACTCGTCGCGAACCTGAGGCATCGTCGCCTCGTTGATCACCATCGGCGGCAAGGTGAAGTTCAGCTCCGGAAAGACGACCCCTCCACCGATCGCGAGACCGCCGACGCGCATTGGACGCGGGCAGCGGCCGAACACGAGATCGTCGCAGTGCGAGATGCTGAGCTTGTCATACCTCTCCATCTGGCCTTCCCCTGCCGCCCAGGACACCGGCCAGCACCTCGTCAACCTTTCGCACCGCCTTCGAGGCGTCGGGAGCGTAGCCGTCGGCGCCGATCTCGCCGGCGTAGGCGGCCGTGATCGGCGCGCCGCCGACGACGATGCGGACCCTGTCACGCAGACCGGCGAGGCGGATCGCCTCCACTACGGCTTTCATGCTGGTCATCGTGGTCGTGAGCAGCGCTGACATCGCCACGACATCGGCCCCGTCCCGGATCGCGTCGACGAAGCGTTCGGGCGGGACGTCGGTGCCGAGGTCGACGATCTCGAAGCCGGAGCCCTCGAGCATCATCGCGACAAGGTTCTTGCCGATATCGTGCAGGTCGCCCTGCACCGTGCCGATGGCGACGGTCCCGCTCGATTGAACCTCGCGGTCGACGATCAGTGGCTTCAGCAGCGCCACGGTGTCCCTCATCGCGCGTGCGGCGACGAGCATCTCGGGCACGAAGATCTCCCCCTCCTCGAACAGGCGGCCCACCTCCTTCATCGCCGCAATGAGCCCGTCCTGCAGCAGTGTCTCGGCGGAGGCGCCCTCCTCGAGACCCTGGGCGGCCTTCGCGACGGCGAGCTTCGCCTGGCCTTCAATCACCGCTTGGCGGAGCTCCTCGAGGACCGTCACGGCGCACCTCCTTTCATCGGTCATCGGATCCCGCACGGATCCTTCCCGGTTCGAGATCCTCCGGGCGCTGCCCGAATGCCAACTCTTGGGTGAAGGTATCGGCAAAGTCCGGATGAGTAGTCAGCTCGACATAGCACACCCGGCGCGCGATGTCATCCGCCATCTCCCGCCACTGCCGGGAGACCAGCAGTTGCCGGGCCCCCTGGCCGGCTGCGTTGCCCACCTGGCGATAGCGCTCCGGGGGCAGCCTGGGCAGCATGCCGACAGCGATTGCGCTGGCGATACTGAGATACGTGCCGAAGGCCCCGGCAATGTTGATCTCATCGAGCGCGTCGGCTTCGATGCCAGCAGCTCTCAAGAGCAACTCGATGCCAGCCCGAATGGCGGCCTTGGCAAGCTGAATCTCGCCAATGTCGGTGCGGGTGAGCAAAATGTCGCGGCCGTGCGCCGTCAGGGTGGCCGGGACAAGGATGCACGCTGGCCCCTGAGAGGACCGGGTGACGAGCGGGTGCGTCCGGCAGAAGCCGCCGCGCCCGTCCACGATCCCCGCCTTGAGCGTGGCGGCGACCGCGTCGAGGATGCCCGAGCCACAGATCCCTGCCGGCGGGCCCCCACCGATGGTATGGACCTGGAACCTGCCATCGAGGTATTCGACGCGCTCGATCGCTCCTTCCGCCGCCCGCATGCCGTCGCGGATGTGGGCGCCCTCGAAGGCGGGGCCCGAGGCGCACGAGCAGCTCCACAGCCGGCCGCCGTGTGCGACGCTGATCTCGGTATTCGTGCCGATGTCGAGGATGAGAACCGTGCGCGTGGTCTCGGCGACACCGCTTGAAAGCAGCACCGCCGTGTGATCCGCCCCGACGAAGCCCGCGATGTTCGGCGGGAGGTAGGTCAGTGCGCCCGGCGCGAGCTCGAGACCGACGTCGGAGCTGCGCAGCTCGAGCGCCTCTGTCACGGCGGGCACGTACGGAGCCAGGCCGAGCTGGCGGAGCGGCAGATTGACCAATGCGTGGTGCATCGCCGTGTTGCCGACCGCGACCGCGTCGACGAGCTGCGACGCCGGCGCGCCGATCTGGCCTCGCAGCTCACCGAGCAGCCGGTTGATCCCGTCGACCAGCCGCGCATGCAGATCCCGGGCCCCTGACTCGTCGGCGACGGCATAGGCGATTCGGCTCATGACGTCCTCGCCGACAGCGATCTGTGGGTTCGGGGCGGCGCCCTTGGCTACTGTCTCGCCGCTTCCGAGATCGACGAGGTATGCCGCCAGCTTCGTCGTGCCGACATCGATTGCCGCGCCGAGCGGCACTTTGCCCTCGGGGAGGAGGGCGACGATCTCGCCAGCGACGTCGCCCGCGGCGCCGCGGTGCACCGCCACCCGCACCGCCCAGTTTCGGGCACGCAGGCTTGCAGGTGCCGAGGCCAGTACCGCGAGACTCGTCTGCGTGACGTGCTGACCGGCCGCGCTGACCGCATCACGCAGGCGAGTCGCGTCACCACGCAGATCGTCGAGCGCCGGCGGCGGGACCTCGACGTCGAGCGCGACCACCGCGGGGTCAAACACCGCCACGCTCGTCGCGTAGCCCTCGAACTGGAGACGCTGCGGCGTCGTCAGCGATTCGGGCGGAACGTCGACGCGCCCGCCCGCCATCACCGCCGCCTGGCACGCCAGGCGAAGCCCCGCCGAGAGTTCGGCAGGGCTGAGTTGCTCGCGCTCCTCCCCGGTTGGCGGCGCGAACCCGCCGTTGGCGACGAGCACCCGGCACGTACCGCACAGCCCAAGGCCACCGCAGACCGCGACGAGCTCGAGGCCGCCAGCCCGACAAGCCATGAGCACGGTTGCACCGCGACTCACCTCGACCCGCCGGCCGATCGGCTGAACGTCGACTCGCACAAGAGACGCGGTGCCGGGGTCGGCCGCAGCCGTCGTCGTGCTTTCGGGATCGTCCTGCCGTGCGCCGTCCACTGCTCTTTGCCGCGCCTCAGGGCAGGCGGGCACGGCCGGTGACCGCCTCGACCATTGCCCAGAAGTTCTCGAGGGGCGTATCGAGCTGCAGGTGGTGGGTCGGCGCCAGGATCAGCCCACCGCCTGCGCCGAGTGTGGCGATCCGGCTGAGCACCTCCTGGCGGACCTGGTCGGGCGTGCCGAACGGCAACGTGTACTGCTCATCCATCGATCCCCAAAAGCACAGTTCCTTGCCGTACTCGCGCTTCAGCCGGAAAGGGTCCATCGCGGCGGGCTGGATCGGGTTGAGCACATCAAGCCCGATCTCGATCAGCTCCGGGATGATCGCGTAGACGCAGCCATCGGTGTGGTATGCGACCTTCACGCCCGGGTTGATGGCCTTCAGGCGCTCGATGATGTGCGCCATCCGCGGCTTGAAAAAGCGCCGCCAGTGGCGGGGTGAAATGAGCATGCCTTGCTGGTGCCCGACGTCGTCACCCAGCCAGATCATGTCCACTCCCATTTTCACGAGCGTCTCGGCGGCGGCGAGGTGGTAGCGGTACGGGATGTCGAGGATCGTCTCGGCGAGATCGGGGTCTTCGATGAAGTCGGTGAGCAGCTGCTCGAGGCCGCGCAACGCCCAGGCGGTCTCGAAGATCGTGGTGACGGTGGATCCAACGATCCAGTACCGGGCTCCATGCTCGGCGATGAGCCATTCGGACTCCGCGTAGAGCTCCGGCCTACCAGGGTCAGGTGGCCGGTAGCGCGCGACCTCGTCGGCGTCGGCGAGCGGATGGACGCGCGGCTCGGTGTAGTGACCCACACCAAAAGGCGTGGTGTACGGCATCGACACCCAGCCAACGCCCCACTCGTCCACGTACTCGCTGCCCTTTCCGTAATACGAGTTTGCCCAACCCACCGACGTGATGAGAACGTCCTGGTCGAGGGCTGTCTCGAGGTCATACGGATTGCCTCCACCGTGCGGGTTGTGCGCGCCAGCTGGGGCACCGAGGTGGAGATCAGCGCGCAGACGTTCGGCGAACTCGGGGGTGAAGGTGGATTGCCATGGACAGCGGTCCGGGGTCTCGTGGCTCAGCGCGGCAAGCACGCGTGCGCGATGCAGGCATCCTTCGTCTCCCGATTCGCCCAACGCCGACCTCGCCATCAGCGAGCCGGGACGCTCAGGCAGACAATGGGAACGAGGCCGAAGACGAGTGAATTTGCCCCGTTGAGCCCCATTTCGACCCTGTACATCTCACTCGTCCGTGCTGACCAATCGAGCGGAGAGGATGCCGGCTCCTCATGAACGCTAAGCGAGGCCGACGCGGCACACAAGGGCTGAACGGCCCGAGGTTGACGTGCGCGCCGACGACCCAGGGGGCTCGAGTTGCTCGACGCCCACGTGGCCCTCACCGAGGGGGATGTTGAACCCGCTCTCGTTTTCAAGAACGATCGACACACCCGACATCGTGTGCTTTTCCGCAACGGGAGCGGTCCCTGACCCAGGTACCGACCGTCTCGTCGGCGCGCTCGAGGGCCCTTGCCGGTCGCTGGCGCGACCACCCGAGGCGCTCGCGCCGGATCCACCACGTCTGGGTCGTCGAATACGAAACGCCAGTCGTCGTCTCGATCACGTTCGTAACGCGCGAGCGTCCACAGCTCCTCGCAAAGCCGTTCTTGCGGGCACCCCGCTCGAAGGCGCGGCCGACGTCTGCAAGCTGTCGATCGTCAAACAGGAGCCGGCGCCCGGCACGCCCGGCGCCGGCGAGGGCCTCGGGCCCACCTTTTTGCTAGGCCGCTGACCACTGCGAGGCGGTTTCGCGCGAGATGCCGAGCGCGCGAGAGACATCGGCCTGGGAAGCCGCTCGTTCGAATGTCGCGCCGACGCGCATTCGCCGCTCTTCTCACGCCTTGAAGTCACGACTCGGCGCGACGCGCCTTGAGGAGGACGGCTTCGCGCGTCGCGGCTTTGCCTTGGAACGAGGAGAGAAGGCCACGGGAACAGATTCCCATGGTCACGACAGATGTCAGTGCATTGCCAAAAGGTCTCTAGTCGACAGTGAAGTGCGTGCCCGCGCGCCCGGCAAGCGCCGCCGCAAGGTTGGGAGGATCGGTGACGATGGCGCGGGTCCCACCTTCCTCGAGATACTCAATGATCGCTTCGATCTTCGGCGCCATGCTGCCGGCCGCGAAGTGCACGCCTTCGGCGAGGTAGTGCCGCGCCTCGGCGAGCGTGAGATGGTCCACCCATCGCTGGGCGGGCGTGTCGAAGTCGAGGGCGACCTTCTCGATCGCCGTTGAGATCAAGAACAACTCCGCCCCGAGATCGCGGGCGAGCAACGAGCAGCCAAGGTCCTTGTCGATCACGGCCTCGACTCCGGCGAGATCACCCGTGGCGTCTGCTGCTACGGGGATGCCCCCGCCGCCGACGGCGACGACGATCTCCCCCGCCGCGACGAGCGCCCTGATCGCCTCGATCTCGACGATGCGGCGCGGGCGGGGTGAAGCGACGACCCGCCGCCAGCCCCTGCTCGCGTCCTCCACGACGTCCCAACCGTCCCTTTCCTGGCGCCTGCGCGCCTCGGCTTCGTCCATGAACGAGCCGATCGGCTTGCTCGGGCTCAGAAAGGCCGGATCGTCGCGCGCCACCTCGACCTGGGTCACAACCGCCGCCACCGGCCGGGCGATCCCGCGCCGCCGCAGGACGTTCTGGAGGTTCTGGGCGAGGGCGTAGCCGATGGCGCCCTGGGAATCGGCGCCGCAGACGTCGAGCGGGACCTCGTGCAGCTCGTGGGCGGCGATCTCGGAGCGCCGCAGGATGAAGCCGACCTGCGGACCGTTGCCGTGGCCCACCACCACGTTCCAGCCTTCCTCGACCATCGCCGCCACGTGCTCAGAGGTCTCGTGCGCCGCGATGTACTGGTCGCGCACCGACTGGTGCATGCGGTCTTTGATCAGCGAGTTCCCGCCGATCGCCACGACTGCGAGCCGACCGCCCATCCCCGCAGACCTTCAGCGCATCGTCAGCGCCATCACGGCCTTCTGGCCGTGCAGGCGGTTCTCGGCCTGGTCGTAGACGACGGAGTGCGCTCCGTCGATCACCTCGTCGGTCACCTCGACGCCTCGATCCGCCGGCAGCGGATGCATGTAGATCGCGTCCTCGTGCGCCAGGCCGAGCCGGCGCGCATCGGTGATCCAGTCGCTGTAGCGGGCCGTGAGCTTCGCCCCTTCGGCCTCGTCCGTCGTCGACAGGAGCGCTCCCCAGCTCTTGGCGTAGATGACGTCGGTATCCCGCATGCCCTCGTCGAAGTCGTGCGACACCTCGAAGGAGGCGTGCGCCCGGTGCGCCTCGTCTTTGGCCTGCTCGACGATTTCTGGCATGAGCCCGAACTCCGGAGGGTGGACGAGCCGGACGTTGACGCCGAAGCGCGGGAGCAGAAGCGCGAGGCTCTGGGGGACGCTGATCGGCTTTTGGTAGCTCGCGGCGCAGGCCCAGCTGATCGTCACCGTGCGACCCCGGAGATCGCCGAAGCGCTCGATGATCGTCATCAGATCCGCCAGCGCCTGGTGCGGGTGGTAGACGTCGCACTGCATGTTGAGCACGGGCACCCGGCTCGCCTCGGCGACCTGGCGCAGGTAGGCGTTGCCGACCTGCCAGTCGACGTGGCGGATGGCGATGCCGTCGTTGTAGCGCCCGAGGATCTCGCCGATCTCCTTGGCGGTGTCGCCGTGAGCGATCTGGGTCGTGCGACTCTCGATGAACTGGGCGTGTCCTCCGAGCTGCGCCATGCCGGCCTCGAACGAGGCCCGCGTCCGCGTGCTCGGGAAAAAGAACAGCATCGCGAGGACCTTGTCCCGCAAGAGCGGATGCGGCCGCCCGAGCGCTCGATCGCGCTTCAGCTCGAACGCCACATCAAGGACGGTGTCGAGCTCGTCCTTCGTCCACTCGCAAAAGTCGATGACGTCTCGACCCCGGAGACCTGTCTGCATCGTTTCTCTCCTCCGACTACTCCGTTTCCCTGAGCTAGACGGCCCCGAGGACCAGGGCGAGCAGCGCCATGCGCATCACCACGCCGTTGAACGCCTCGATCCAGTAGCGGGCGTGGCCGGTGTCGTCGACGTCGGTCGAGAGTTCGTCCATCCTCGGCAGCGAGTGCAGGACGATCGCCTCGGCCTTCGCCTTCTCTTCAAGTAGGGCGCGGGTCACCCGGTAGGCGGACGGGGTGAGCCCGTGCTCCGCCACCTCTTCCCGCGACTTCGTGTAGTCGGCCTGGACGACCGGTTCCATGTAGATGACGTCCGCCGCCGAAAGTCCGTCTTCGACGCTTGCGCACTCAGCGTAGGAGACATTGCGCGCCTGAAGCTCGGCGGCGAACTCAGGGGTAAGCGACATCTCCGGCGGGTGGACGAGCGACGCCGTCATCTCGAACTGCGACACGGCGTAGAGGATCGAGTGCATCGTGCGCATCCGCATGTCCCCCACGCAGAGCACGTTCAGCCCGTCGAGCGTGCCCTTGTCCTTCCAGATCGTGTAGAGGTCGGTGAGCACCTGGGTGGGGTGCTCCCCCCAGCCGTCGCCGCAGTTGATCACCGGCACCGAGGACCACCGCGCGGCCTCGGCCGGCGCGCCCTGCTCGAAGTGGCGCATCGCGATGACGTCGCCGTAGTACTCGAGCATGTGGACGGTGTCCTTGATGCTCTCCTGATAGAAGTCCCCGGCCCGGGTCATCTTGGCGTCGGAGAACCCGAGGACGTGCCCGCCGAGCCGGTGCATCGCCGCCTCGGTGGCGAGCCTAGTCCTGGTGCTCGGCTGGTAGAAGGCGGTGAGCAGCGTCTTGTGGACGAGCAGGTCCCCGTTCTCGCGCCGCTCCGCGTACGGCCTCAGCTCGTCGGCGATCCGGAAGACCTCGAAGTACTCGTCGCGCTCGAAGTCCTTGAGCGAGAGGATGTCCCGTCCGGCGAAGCTCCTCATCTTGTACCGCCCTTCCGTGATTGAAGGCCCGTCACGAGCCGAAAGTGTCGATCATCAACCGCACGTCGCTGCCGAGCGGGTACAGGATCGGGCAGGTTGCACCCGTCGCGATGTATTCGTCGACCTTGGCGCGGCACTCCTCGGGGGTCCCGGAGGCGGTGATCATCTGGACCGCCTCGTCGGGCACGAGACGCATCGCCCGGTGGATCTCCTCGGGCCCGGCCGGCCAGGTGAGGACCTTGCCGATCTCCTCGATGAGGGCCGGGTCGACCCCGCTCGCCTTCATGATGTGGGGCTGCTGGCCGAGGTACTGGGTGAGGAGCTCGCGTGACCGGTCGAGGGCGAGCTCGCGGTTCTGGTCGAGCGAGCACACGACGAGCTGGGGCCGGTCGATCTCGTCGAGGGACCGCCCGGCGCGGGCCGCGCCGACGGCGAGGTGCTCCATCGCGGACCGGTTGTACTCGGGGCTCACCATGTAGTTGAGCACGACCCCGTCGGCGACCTCGCCGGCGAGCTCCATCATCTGCATCCCCGTCGCGCCGACGTAGATCGGCACGTGCCTCGGCGAGCGGTCGCCGTGGACGACGTCGATCTCCACGTCGTCGAGGTGCACGAAGCTGCCGTGGTAGGTGACGCGCTCCATGGCGAGGAGCCGGCGGGTCGCCTCGACGACCTCGCGCATCGCGGTGAGCGGCCGGGTGCGGTTGACGCCCACCTTCGTGGCGAGCGGCTCCCACCAGGCGCCGAGACCGAGGATCACCCGGCCCGGGGCGAGCTCGTCGAGCGTCGAGAACGTCGCGGCCAGCAGGCCGACGTTGCGCGTCCAGATCGGGATGACCCCGGAGGCGACCTTGATCCGGCTCGTCACGGCGGCGTAGGCGGCCATTGGCACGGTCGCCTCGCGCACGAGCCGGCTCTCGGCCTGCCAGACCGCCTCGAAACCGCGTTCCTCGGCGTAGCGGGAGTACTCCATGCCCTCCCGGATCGGGTGCATGTCCTGCAGGTACAAGGCGACCCTCATCGCTCCTCCCTCCGTGGATCGTAGGGGTGCGCCGGCGTCGCCTCGAGTCGGCCCCACAACCGCGCCGTGACCCCGACCTCGTCGGCCGCGACCGCGGCCTCGTCGACACGGGTCGAACGGCCCTCCTCGACCACGAGCTCCCCGGCCACGTAGACGTCACGGACCCTGCCGGGGGCGAGCCCGAAGACCCAGTGCCCGGCGAGGTTGTCCGGGCTGATCGGCGTCGGCGGGTCGTAGGCGAGGACGCAGAGGTCCGCCGGCGCGCCCGGCCGCAGCGTACCGAGCAGCGGCTCGTCGAAGCATCGACCGGCGAGGCGCGCGCCCTCGGCCAGGCGCGCGAGCGGCCACTCCGGCGGCGTGGCACGGTCGGCTTCCTTGGCGCGGAAGAACCCGGCCTGGGACTCGGCGAGCATGTCGCCCCCGATGCCGTCGGTCCCCAGCGTGACCCTCCCGCCCCGCAGGTTGAACGGTGAGTGCCCGACGCCGTTGTTCATGTTCGACCGCGGGTTGCACACGACCGTCGCGCCGATCGATCCGATGAGCCGCGCCTCGTCGTCGTCGACTTTGACGCAGTGGGCGAGCAGGGCATCCTGGTTCAGCACCCCGCGGTCGCGCAGGCGCATCGCCACCCGCGTGCCGTCCCGGCGGAGGCTGTCCCGCTCGTCGATGTCGTCCTCGGCCACGTGGATGTGCACGCCGACGCCGGCCTCGGCCGCCACCCCGGCACAGCGCTCGAGGGTCCCGTCGGACAGCGTGAACGAGGCGTGGGCGCCCACCATGCCCCGCGCGAGGTCCCGGGGGCGACCAGCGAACCGCCGGTTCTCCTCGAGGCCGGCCGTCGCGCGCTCCGGGCCGTCCCGGTCGGTGACCTCGTAGCAGAGCACCGAGCGCACCCCCAGGCCACCGAGCGCCTCGGCGATCACGTCGAGCGACCCGTCGATGAAGTTCGGCGAGGCGTGGTGGTCGACGATCGTCGTCGTGCCGGCGAGGAGGGCGTCGAGACCGCCCCGCATCGCCGAGGCGCGTACCGACTCCTCGTCGAGGGCGCGGTCGAGCCGCCACCAGATCCGCTGGAGGATCTCAGTGAAATCGGCCGGTGGCGCGAGCGCGTACGGCATGCCTCTTGACAGCGCCGAGTAGAGGTGGTGGTGGGCGCAGACGTTCCCCGGCACGATCAAACTTCCGCCGCAGTCCCGGGTCGGGATGCCGTCGGGAACCGCCCCGAGGCAGCGCACGCGCCCGTCGGCGATAACGAGATCGGCGCGCACGACTTCGGGTGGTGAGAGGGACACGGCGATCCATGCGCCGCACAGGGCCACGCCCGGGGCGGCGCTGGCGCGGGTCTGCCGGGCCATCACGAGCGCTCGACCCCGGTGAAGAGCACCGCCACCCGCTCGCCGCGCCGGACGGCACCCGACTCGACGAGCTGCGCCAGTCCGGCGAGCCCGGCCGAGCCCGTGGCGCTGACCGGGAATCCCGCCTCCCGACCGAGTTCGTGGGCCCACACGAGCCGGTCCTCCCCGACGACGACCGGCTCCCCGTGCGTCGCGAGCATCCCGCGCACGACGGCGAGCCAGTCGTAGGTCTCGTCGTCGAGGATCCCCTCGGCGACGCTTCGCGGCTCAGCTTCCCAGGGCCACATGTAGGCCGACCGCCGCCTGGCGGCGGCACGGACCGCCCGGTCGGCGGCTCCGACATCCGTCTTGCCCGCCAGGTCCTCTTGCACCTTGCGGAACGCCCGCTCGAACGGGTGGGCCCCGACCGTCTGCACCGTGTGGACCCGCGGGATCCTCCCGAGTTTCCCCAGGGCGCGCGCCTCGGTGAACGCCTGCACGCAGCTGCTGGCGAGCGCGCCGCCGCCCACCTGGACGACGAAGTGGTCGAGCCCCAGCCCGTCCGATGCGAGTTGCGAGACGAGCTCGTAGCCGAGGGTCTCGCCTCCCTCGATCGCCAGGCCGTTGATGTTCCCCTGGCAGGTGAAGCCGACGGCGCCCTCGTCGAGCTCGGCGAGCAGGCGAAGATACGTCGGGTCGGCCAGCTCGCCGGGGTTCCGCGCGCAGGCAACGATGTCGGCGTCGAGCTCGCCGAGGCGCGCGACGACGTGGTCGTCGGCGTCGACCGGCACGAAGACCCGCAGCCGCCGGCCGGCCGCGGCCGCGACGACCGCGGCGGCGAGCGCGGCGTTCCCGCAGCTGGCGACGGCGAGCGTCGGGTGCCGGTCGAGGGGGGCGAGGCCGAGCATCTCCGCCACCTCGAGGTGCAGCGCCACGCCCATCAGGTGGCGCGCCTTGTGCGACCCGGCCACGTTTCCGGTCTCGTCCTTCACCCACACGCCCCCCGACTCGACGAAGCCGAGGGCACGTGACAGGACCTCGCTCCGCCCGAAGGGAGTCACCGCGAAGCCGTGGCCGTCGACCCGGGTGACCGCCGCGTCGAGGCGTCGCACGAGATCGACGAAGTCCCCGTCGCTCATCCCACCCGCGCGGGCACGGTGGTAGCTGTGGAGGAGCCCCCGGTAGCCGACGAACGGGCACGGGTCGTCTGCCTCCGCCTCCGGGAATCGCACCTGGTCGGTCGCCAGCACCCGGGTGAGGACGTGGTCGACGTCGCCCTCGGCGTGGTTCGGGCAACGGAAGGGGTACGGGTCCCGCTCCCCCGGCGAGGCGCCGCAGCCGGCGCAGGAAAGCGTGCTCGCGGGCGCGCTCAAGAGACGGCGACCCCGGTGCGGCCGTTGAAGGCGCGGATGAGCTCGTCCCAGCGCGGCAGCTCGGTCCGCAGATCCCGCCACCAGGACTGCTCCCGCCGGGCGTTGAACTCGTCGATTCCGACCCCCTGCTGCTCCACCCACGTGAAGTAACCGAGGTTGAAGATGCGCTGCCGGTCGACGGCCGTCGTCTCCAGGAGGTGGTCGGTCCCGGCACCGAGCATGAAGCGGCCGAACGCTTCGGCGGCGGAGCGCTCGTCGAAGCCCGAGGCGAAATCCCGCGCAACGATCCGCTGCCGCTCGCTCGCGTACATCTCGGCGCCGTCGGTGGCGACCGTCATCACGACGTCGTCGGCACCGAGTCCCAGGTACTTGGCGGTCTTCACGGCGGCGAGGACGTTGCAGATGCTCGAGAGGCCGAACTCGTCGAGAGTCTCGAGCACCTCGGGCGGCACCCGGCGCCGCCGGGCGAGGTACGCCCTGCCCTCCGCCGAGCCAAAGACCACAGCGAGGTGGTCGGTCGCGCGGTCGGAGACCGCCGTCACGATGTCGGTGTTGTACACGTTGTGGATGAACGGGATGTGCTTGTCGCCGATCCCCTGGATGTTGTGCTCGCCGAACCCGTTGTAGAGCATCGTCGGGCACTCGAGCGCCTCGACGGCGACGATGCGCGCCCCCTGCGTCTCTTTCAGGTAGTCCCCCGCGCCCAGGGTCCCCGCCGAGCCCGAGGCGGAGACGAAGGCGGTGAGCCGCAGCGAGGGTTCGGCTGCCAGCATCTCGTCAAAGACGGCGCCGAGCGCGGACCCGGTGCACCGGTAGTGAACCAGGTGGTTCCCGAACTCGGCGAACTGGTTGAAGATGACGTTCGCCGGGTCACGCGACAGCTCGGCGCATCTGTCGTAGATCTCCTTCACGTTGCTCTCGGTGCCGGGCGTCGCGATCACGTCCGCCGGATCGGCGACCCAGTCCTCGAGCCAGGCGAAACGCTCCCGGCTCATCCCCTCCGGCAGCACGGCGACGCCGCGACAGCTCATGAGACGTGAGATCGCCACCCCGCCGCGGCAGTAGTTGCCCGTGGAGGGCCACACCGCCCGGTGCGTCGTGGGGTCGAACTGCCCGGTGACGACCCGTGGCACAAGGCAGCCATAAGCGGCGAGCACCTTGTGGGCGCGGATCATCGGGAAGCGGTCGCCGAAAGCCACGACGATGCGGGCGTCGACGCCGGTGAGCTCGCTCGGCAGCACCACGTGTCCTGGCACGGTCGCCTGCGACGTGCGACCGGCGTCGTTGTACCAGTGCACGCGGAACAGGTTGAGGGGACTGGCCTCGTCCGGCGCCACCGCTCCGAGCGCCCGGCGGACGGGAGCGGGGATCAGGCTCGGCTCGGCGAGCTCGGCGAAGGTCGGCAACAGGATCTGGCGTTCCCGGAAGCGCTCGACGGTGCGGCCGTACACCGCCTCGTCGACGATGTCGTCTTCGCGTCCCAAGGTCCGCACCTGCACTCCTCCGTCTTTATTGGATCGCGACGGCCCCATCGTCGCTGCCAGCCGGACTTGAGGTCCCCGAGCCTCCTTCGACTGCTCCGCTCATCTGTCTTGTCCGACGACTTCGGCCGGGCGTCGCGCCCGACCGAGGACCCGCCCGGCGACGGCGACCCGCCCCGGGCACCACCCGCTCGCGCACCCTAGTGACCACGTGGCCCCAGCGGCGCGAATCTCGTGCCAGACAGGCGGTGGCCCCCGCGCCACGCGCGGGGGCCACCGCTGTTCTGCCTAGGAGGACTGCTTTGCGATCTCCCTCGGGACCGAACGGAACGACAGCACGAAGTAGACGACCGCGCTGACGATCAGCCCGAAGGCCCAGCTGAAGTCGGCACCGTGGGTCCAGTTCGACAACGGCGAGGAGTACGAGGGCGTGTAGAACGCTGCGTCGATCCACATCATCGCCGCGAACATTCCAGCTGCCAGCGAGAGCAGCGCCTTCCAGTTGAAGCCGCCGTCACGCCAGTACAAACCACCGTGCTTGGCGGCCAACGACTTGAACTCGTAGCGGCCGCGCCGGAGCCAGTAGTCGACGATGTAGACGCCGAACCACGCACCGAGCCAGACGACGATGTAGTCGAGGAACCCGGCAAGATCCGTGTAGAAGTTCCCCTTGAAGATCACGAGGGCCGTCACGCCACCGGAGATGATGGTGTCGATGACGACGCAGACCCACCGCTTGGCCGGGAGGCCGAGCGCCTGGAGGGTGACCCCCGAGGAGTACATGTCGAGCGTGTTGATCGCGAACAGCTGCGGCAGCGCCAGGATCAGGAACGGCCAGAAGAACCAGCTGGCGAACGCCGTCGGAAGAGCGGCGGCGGCACCGGGGCCGTAGATGTTGCTCTGGAGCGACGTGCTGACGAGGTAGGCGCAGGCACCGAGGAGCTCGAGCAAGATCGACGGGATGGCCCCGCCGAGCGTCGCGGCCCAGAACGTCTTCGCCGGGGAGGTGTCAGCCGGCAGGTAGCGGGAGTAGTCCGCCGCGTTCTCGGTCCAGCCGAGACCCCCTGCCGAGACGACGAGCACGAGCCCGGTGGTCCACAGCCACCACGAGTCCGTGCCGTGCGCGTGCAGGTCGGACAGGTGAACGTGGGGAAGGACCAGGCACGCCATGATGGCGAAGACCACGACGAACACGAACGACAGGTAGCGCAGCACTTTGGTGATCGTCGTGTGCCCGAGGAACGGCACGACGAACTGGATGAGGACAGCGATGATGATCGCGATCGTCTTGCCGGTGTCGTTGAGGTGGATCCCCTCGTGGCTGAACATCGCCACGGCAACCAAGACCGCGATCACGAGACCTTCGACCTCGAAGCCGACCTGGGTGATCCAGTTGAACAACGACGGCGCGCGGTTGCCGTTTCGCCCGAAGGCCGCGCGGCTCACCATGAAAGTCGTCGTCCCCGACCTCGGCCCGGCAAGGCTCGCCGCGCCGAGGAAGACGTAGACGACGTTCCCGAGGAGGATCGCGAAGACGGCCTGCCAGAACGTCAGCCCGAAGGCGACGATCAGAGCGCCGTAGACGAGGAACTCGACGTTCCAGATCCCGCCGGCCCACATCCAGAACAGGCCCCCGGGGCGCAGCCGCCGGTCGGCGTCCGCGACGTGCTCGATGCCCCGCTGTTCGAGTTTGAAGGCGCTATACCCCTCAGCGACCTCGTCGCCGGACATCGACGACCCGCCTCCCGGCGGGCCGGAGCCCATGTCCACACCGTTGGCCATCGTCGGACCTCCCTCTGTGCGCCTCGGAGAGGTCGGATGGCCCTCGTCGTGCGCACCATCTAGTCGTACGACAGAACGTGTTGCTGGAAACTTCCAGAAAGCCTCCGGAAGCGTATCCCGTCGACAACGTCGCGTCTTTTTCCAGGAATGCCGTGCGATTTGTGCCCTGGCGAGAGCTTCCGACACCCGTCTCGGCGCCTCCAGGACGACGCCGTCGGCCCGAACGCATCGCCGGAGATGGCCGTGACGGAGCGCGGACCGGAGATCTGCGGCGTCCCGTCGCGACCCAGCCGGGCAGCCGCGAGCTGACGACAGCCGCTTCCTTGCAGCTGGCGGGGTCGGACGCCCGCCGGGAGCCGAGGGACGGCGATACTACGGGGCGTGGTACAGCGGACGGTTCTGCGCGGGGCGCGCTGGCCCGGGGACGTCGCCGTCGAGGACGGCCGGATCGCCGCGCTCGGCACGGTCGACATCCGTCCCGGCGACCGGGTGCTCTCCTGCGAGGGAGACCTCGTCACCGCCGGCTTCGTGAACACCCACCACCACCTCTACCAGTGGATGACGCGGGGACGGGCGACGGCGAGCGACCTTTTCACCTGGCTCACCACCCTCTACCCGGTCTGGGGGCAGCTCTCGGTCGAGGACACCGCGGCGGCCGCCCTCGTCGGGCTGGGCGAGCTCGCGCTGAGCGGTGCCACGACGGTCTCGGATCACCACTACGTCGTGCCGCACGGCGAGGACACCGTGTTCGACGCGATCGCCGCCGCGGCGCGGACGGTGGGGGTGCGCCTGCTGCTCTGCCGCGGATCGATGGACCTCGGCGAGAGCGCGGGGGGACTGCCCCCGGATTCCATCGTCGAGTCCATCGACGCCATCCTCGCCTCCACCGAGACCGTCGCGGCCCGTCTCCACGACGGCGAGCGCGTCATGATCGCGGTCGCGCCTTGCAGCCCGTTCTCGGTGTCGACGGATCTCATGGTGGAGTCCGCCGCGCTCGCGCGTCGCTTGGGCCTACGCCTGCACACCCATCTCGCCGAAACCGAGGACGAGGCGCGTCACTGTCTCGCGCTTTGGCAAGCGCCCGCTCGAGCTCATGGAGGAGCTCGACTGGCTGGGTGACGACGTCTGGTTCGCCCACGCGATCCACCTCGACGCCGGTGAGGTGGCGCGGCTCGGCAGCTCCCGGACCGGCGTCGCGCACTGCCCGAGTTCGAACGCGCGGCTCGCCGCCGGCCTGTGCCCGGTGCGCGACCTGCTCGACGCCGGCGCGCCGGTCGGCCTGGGCGTCGACGGGCCCGCCTCCAACGAGATAGGTGTCCTGTTGCCGGAGCTGCGCCAGGCCCTCTACCTTGCCCGCCTGCGCGCCGGACGCGCCGATGCCCTGTCGGCCGACGAGGCGCTGGCCCTCGCCACCTCCGGTGGGGCGACGTGCCTCGGACGGGCTGATCTCGGGCGTCTCGAGGTCGGCGCCACGGCGGACCTCGCGGTCTGGCCCGCCGAGGACCTCGCCGACATCCCCCACCCGGTCGACGGACTCGTGCTCGGACCCGATCGCCGCGTGCGCCACCTGCTCGTCGCTGGCGAGAGCGTCGTCACCGACGGAACCCTCGTCGGCGTGGACCTCGCCCGCGCCCACGCCGAGCTCGCGGCGCGGGCGCGCCGCCTGTGGTCGTGACCGGGACGCGCCCCGCAACGGGGGGGCCACGGACCAGGGCCGCCCGCCCTCGGCGGGCGGTGTCGGGCGACCGTGTCCGTCCGACGAGAAAGGGCGACGCGCCGTGCTGATTGCCGGCGGCACCGTGATCGACGAGGCGGGCGAGCGGCCCGCCGATCTGCGGATCGGTGCCGACGGCCGCGTGGCCGAGGTGGCCCCGGGGCTCACGCGGGGCCGCGCCGAGCAGGTCCACGACGCGACCGGCAAGCTCGTCGTGCCCGGGGGGATCGACGCGCACACCCACATGCAGCTGCAGGTCGGCGCGGTGCGCGTCTCTGATGACTTCGCCTCGGGGACGAGGGCCGCGGCGCTGGGCGGCACCACGACGATCATCGACTACGTGACGCCCGAGCGCGGCGAGGACCCCCTGGTCGCGGCCACGAGGTGGCGCGCGCTGGCGGAACCCTCCGCCGTTGACTGGGGACTCCACCTCACCTTCACCGAGGTCGTGCCCGAGGCGGTTGTCGCGACCGCGGTCGAGTCCGGCATCAGCTCTTTCAAGCTCTACCTCGCCTACCCCGACCGCCTCCAGGTCGACGACGGCGCCGTCGTCGACCTGATGCGCTCGGCCCGCCGCCGGGGGGCCCTCGTCACCCTCCACTGCGAGAACGGCGCGGCCATCGAGCAGCTGCGCCGCGAGGCGCTCGCCGCCGGCCGCACGGCGGTCATCGAGCACGCGCGCACCCGACCCCCGCTGCTCGAGGCCGAGGCGACCGCGCGGGCGGCGGTGCTCGCCGAGCTGACCGACGCCGCGATCTACGTGGTCCACGTCTCCTCGGCCGACGCCCTCGCGGCGATCCGCGCGGCCCGCGAGCGGGGAGTCGACGTCCAGGCGGAGACCTGCCCGCAGTACCTCTACCTCGACGAGACGAGGCTCGAGGGGGCCGACGCCGCGGACTTCGTCTGCACCCCCCCGCTGCGCGAACCCCGGCACGCCGAGAAGCTCTGGGAGGGGCTGGCACAGGGTTGGATCCAGACCGTCGCGACCGACCACTGTCCGTTCTGGCGTGCCGACCGCCGCGCCGGCGTGGCCGGCCGCCCCGCGGGCGCCCGCGACTTCACCGAGATCCCGGGCGGCCTCCCGGGCGTCGAGACCCGCCTCGCCCTCCTGTGGGAGGCGGTGCGCGCGCAGAGGATCAGCGCCCCGGACTGGGTGCGGTTGTGCGCCGGAGCGCCGGCGCACATCTTCGGGCTGTGGCCGACGAAGGGCTCGCTCTCCGTCGGCGCCGATGCCGACGTCGTGGTGTGGGATCCCACCCGGCGCCAACCGCTCGAGGCCGGGAACCTCGACATGGCGGTCGACCACTCCCCGTACGCCGGGATGGTCGCCACGGGATGGCCCGAGCTCGTGCTGAGCCGCGGGCGGGTCGTCGCGCGCGACGGACGCTTCGCCGGCGAGCCCGGCTGGGGCCGCTACCAGGCCCGCGCCCCCCTCAACCGCTGACCGAGGTCCGGCGCCGAGGTGACGTTAGGCTCTGGGCGACCCCTCTCGGGAGGCACGGGCTCGTCATGATGAGCAGCGCGCGGTACTGGCGCCCGCAGTCGGTGGCCGAGGCGCTCTCGCTTCTCGAACGCGACGGCGCGACGGTGCTCGCCGGGGGGACGAAGCTCAACGCGCGTCCCCCGGCGCAGGACTCCGAGCTCGTGGATCTGCAGGCGCTCGGCCTCGACTCGATCGAGCGGCGCGGCGACGGCGCCTTGACCATCGGGGCGATGACACGCTTGCAGCAGGTCGCGGATCACGACGAGGTCCCCCCGGTCGTGCGTGACGCGGCGCGTCGTGAGGCGCCGAGCACCCTCCGGGCGCAAGCGACCCTCGGCGGGTGCGTGGCGACCGCCGAGTACGACAGCGAGCTCCTGGCGACCCTGCTCGCCTGCGGCGCGCGGGTGCAGGTCACCCGGCGGGAGGGCGAGCGCGAGGTCGCGCTCGAGGCGCTGCTCGCCGGGCTCCCGCTCGCGCGGGGCGAGATCATCACCGCCGTCTCGATCGACAGGGGCGGCCACGCCGAGCTGGCGCGCACCGGGCGTACGGCCGCGGACCGGGCCATCGTGACGGCGGTCGCCCACGAACTCGACGGCCGGCGGCGCTTGGCGCTCGCGGGGGTCGCGACCACGCCGGTCGTCGTCGACCTGGCGGCGGGCGACGCGAGCCCGGCTCGCCAGGCCGCGATCGCCACGGAACGACTCACGCCTCCCGGGGACTTCCGTGGCTCGGGCGAGTACCGGAGCGCCCTCGCTGCCGTGCTGAGCGCGCGCGTCCTCGAGGCGGTCCGGCGGTGAGCGACGCGAGAGCGGGCGAGGACGGAACGGGCACGGTGACGAGGCGCGGCCGCGCCGCGACCCGACCCGACGAAGACTTGGACGATCTCAGGCTCACGGTGAACGGCACGAGACACACCGTCTCCTGCGCTCCCGGCACCTCGCTGCTCGCGGTGTTGCGGGGCCTGGGGTGCTTCAGCGTCCGCTTCGGATCGAGCACGGGCGAGACCGGCGCGGCGGCTGTCCTCGTGGACGGGCGGCTGGTGTCGGCCGACGTGCTGCTCGCCGCCCAGGCCGCGGGCCATGAGATCACCACCGTCGAGTCGCTCAACGTCGCTACCGGCGAGCTCCACCCGATCCAGGAGGCCTTCGTCGAGGCGGGGGCGATGCAATCCGGGTACTCGACCGGCGCGATGGTGCTCGCGACCAAGGCGCTCCTGGAAGCGAACCCCGAACCCTCCGAGGGCGAGATCCGCGACGCGCTGAGCGGGATCCTCGATCGGGAGACCGGATACGTGAAGGTCGTCGAGGCGGTACGACGCGCCGCCGCAACGCTGCGCGGCGAGAAGTCCCGGCCGATGGAACCCGTCGCGGTCGAGTCCCTCCTCGGACGGGAGGAATCGCTCGCTCCGGCGGCATCGGGAGCGAACGGCGAAGTCTCGACGGCCGTGCCCCGCATCGTGGTCTCCCCCGACGTGCCCCAGACCGCCGTGGTCGGCAAGCCGGAGACGAAGGTGGACGCGCTGCGCCTCGTGAAGGGCAATCCCGCCTTCACCGACGACATCGAGCCGCGTCAGATGCTCTTCGCCAAGGTGCTCGGGAGCCCCCATGCCCACGCCCGCATCGTCGCGATCGACGACTCCGCGGCGCGCGCGCTCCCTGGCGTCCACGCGGTCGTGCACTACCGGAACACCCCCCGGGTGAAGTACGCCTCCGGCGGACAAAGCTGGCCGAACCCGCAACCGTGGGACCAGGTGAGCTTCGACGACAAGGTCCGCCACGTCGGCGACCGCGTCGCCGCGGTCGCGGCAGAGACGGCCGAGATCGCCGCGGAGGCCTGCCGCCGGATCAAGGTGACCTACGAGGTGCTGCCGGCCGTGTTCGACGAGCTCGAGGCGATCGCGCCCGGCGCGCCGGTCATCCACGACGAACCGGACACCGAGGGGATCTTCGACGCCGGCCGCAACATCAGCCATCACATCGAAGGGCAGACCGTGTCCGACGAGCAGCTGGAGGCGGCGTTCGCCGGTGCGGCACGCGTCTTCACCGAGACCTTCCACGTGCAACAGGTCCAGCACACGCCCATCGAACCCCACATCACGATCGGGTGGCTCGACGAGGACGAGCGGCTCGTGCTGCGCTCGTCCACGCAGGTCCCCTTCCACGTGCGCCGCATGGTGGCGCCCTTGCTCGGGCTGCCGGTGAAGCGCATCCGGGTCGTCAAGCCCCGCCTGGGGGGCGGCTTCGGGTCGAAACAGGAGATGGTCATCGAGGACGTCGTCGGCCACCTCGTGCTCGCGACGCGCCGCCCGGTCCGCCTCGAGCTCACCCGCGCCGAGGAGTTCGCCGCGACGCGCGTCCGCCACGCCCAGACCATCACGTTCCGCTCCGGCATCGACGTCGACGGCCGGCTCGTCGCGCAGGACATGCAGGTGGTCTCCAACACCGGCGCCTACGGCACCCACGGCTTCACGGTGAACTCCGTCTGTGGCCAGCACGGCCTGTCGCTCTACAACTGCCCGGCGAAGCGCTTCCGCTGCGACGTCGCCTACACGAACCGCCCAGTCGCGGGCGCCTTCCGCGGCTACGGGGCACCCCAGGCGTTCTTCGCCCTCGAGTCGCACATGGACGACATCGCCCGGGCACTCGGCACGGACCCCTTCGAGCTCCGCCGCAAGAACTGGGTCAACACCGGAGACCCGCTCGACATCGTGCTGCGCCTCGGCGAACGAGGCGGCGTCGCGGACATCGCCCCCGAAGACATCCCGCTCGTCACGAGCTGCGGTCTCGAGGAGTGCGCGCTCCAGGGACGGCGCGCGATCGGCTGGGAGCGGAGGACCGACCCCTCGTGGCGGCGGCCACCCGAGCGCCCGCACATCCGCCGGGGCCTCGGCATGGCGCTCGCCATCCAGGGTTCCGGGATCCCCCTCGTCGACATGGCGGCGTGCTCGATCAAGATCAACGACGACGGGTCGTTTAACGTGCTCTTCGGCGCCACGGACCTCGGGACAGGCTCGGACACGGTGCTCGCCCAGATCGCGGCCGAGGTCCTCGGCGTGCCGGTCGAGGACATCCTCGTGTACTCCTCCGACACCGACTTCACCCCCTTCGACGTCGGCGCGTACGCGTCGAGCACGACCTACATCTCGGGCATGGCGGTGAAGAAGGCCGCGGAGGCGGCGCGGGCTCGGATCGTCGCGCGGGCGGCCCGACTGCTGGCGGTCGACGACCCCGGCACGATCGTGCTCCACGACCGCCGGGCGTGGGCCGCGGACGGACGATCGGTGTCGCTCGGGGACATCGCGCTCAACGCGTTGCACACCGAGGACCAGGAACAGATCATGGGCACCGCCTCGCACGTGTCGGGCGAATCGCCGCCGCCCTTCGCCGCGCAGCTCGCCGAGGTCGAGGTGGACGTCGAAACCGGCCAGGTGAGCGTCACGAAGCTCGTCACGGCCGTCGACTGCGGCGTGCCGATCAACCCGATCACGGCGAGCGGCCAGGTGGAGGGCGCGATGCTGCAAGCGCTCGGTTACGCGCTCTGCGAGGAAGTCGTGCTCGACTCCGCGGGACGGATGGTGAACGACCGGTTCGGCCCCTACTGGATCTTCCGGGCCGACGACACGCCCCCGACGGAGGTCTACCTCGTGCAGACGATGGAACCTTCCGGGCCCTACGGGGCCAAGGCCGTGGCCGAGATCCCGATGGACGACGTCGCGCCGGCGGTGCGCAACGCGATCCTCGACGCGACCGGTGTCGCCATCAACTCGCTCCCGCTCACACCCGAGCGCGTGTGGCGCGCGCTGCGCGCCGGACAGGAGGAGCCCTCCTAGAGCCGCCGATGCGTCCGGCGGGGCGCGTTCGGTCGGGCCGTGTCGCGGTCGCTCCGCCACCCCGTGCCCGCCGCAAGACGCCCGGGTTAGGCTGACAGGCGTCGTGGGGGGCAGGGCTGACGTGGCGAGATCGGGCGTCGACGGACCCCGGACGACTGCGTTCACGCTCAACGGTCGTCCAGTCGAGGTCCGGAGCGACCATCCCCACCTTCTCGCGGCCCTGCGCGAGGAGCTCGACGTCACCTCGCCGAAGGACGGCTGCTCGCCCTCCGGGCAGTGCGGCTGCTGCACGGTCCTGCTCGACGACAGGGCCACGGTCGCCTGCCAGGTCTCGCTGGCCAGAGCCGCCGGCAGGTTCGTCGTCACCCTCGAGGGGTTCGATCGCGCCGAACGTGCTCGCTACGCCGCCGCCTTCGCCGCCACCGGCGCGCTCCAGTGCGGCTTCTGCACCCCGGGCATCGTCGTCCGGCTGAAGGCGCTCCTCGACAGGAAAGGCGGCCGACTCTCCCGCGAGGAGGCCAGCCGACACCTCGGGGCCCATCTGTGCCGCTGCACCGGGTACGCGAAGATCCTCGACGCCGTCGAGGTGCTCGCCAACGGGCAATCGCCGACCATCGAGGTCTCCGGGGGGATCGGCGCGCGCGCTGCCAAGTACGACGGCCCGGCGCAGGCGCTCGGCGAGTGGGGCTACATCGACGACCTGCGGGTGCCCGGGATGCTGCACGGCGCCTTGCGACTCGCCGCGCACGCCCGGGCGGAGATCGTGCGCCTCGATACGTCACGCGCCCGGGCCGTGCCGGGAGTCGAGGCGGTCCTCACCGCCGCCGACGTCCCCGGGGAGCTGCGCGTCGGGATCGCCCAGCCGGACTGGCCGGTCTTCATCCCCGAGGGCGGCCGCACCTCCTATCTCGGCGACGTGCTCGCCATGGTCGTCGCCGACACCCGGCAGACGGCGCGCCGCGCCGCCGAGCTCGTCGAGGTCGAGTACCGCCCGCTGCGACCCCTCACCGACCCCGTGGCGGCCATCGCCGACCACGAGGACGCCGCCTGGCAGTTGCCGGGCAACGTGCTCTCGCGATCCGCCTACCGCCGCGGCGACGCCGCCGCGGCGCTCGCCGCCGCCGCGCACACCGTCCACGAGGTCTTCTCGACCCAACGCGTGGAGCACGCCTTCCTCGAACCCGAGTCCACCCTCGCCGTTCCGCAGTGCGACGGCACGCTGAAGGTCTTCTCGGGGGGTCAGGGCGCCTGGGACGACCGGCGCCAGATCGCCTCCGTCCTCGGCGTGCCCGAAGGACAGGTCCTCGTCGAGCAGGTCGCCAACGGCGGTGCCTTCGGGGGCAAGGAGGACCTCTCGAACCAGGCCCAGACGGCGCTCGCCGCCTGGTTGCTGCGGCGTCCGGTGAAGTGCACCCTGTCCCGGGAGGAGTCGTTCCTCCTCCACCCGAAACGCCACCCGTTCCGGATCGAGTACTGGGCGGGTTGCGACACGGAGGGCCGGCTCACGGCCCTCAAGGGCCACATGATCAGCGACACGGGACCGTATGCCTCGGTCGGCCGGCACGTCCTCGAACGCGCCGCCGGCCACGCCTCGGGTCCCTACGTCGTCCCGAACATCGAGATCGAGGCCGTCGCGGTGCGGACGAACAACTCCGTCTGCGGCGCGTTCCGCGGCTTCGGGGCCAACCAGGCCCAGTTCGCCACGGAAGGGGTGATGGACCGCCTCGCCGAGCAGGTGGGGATCAGCGGGTGGGAGATGCGGGTCCGCAACGTCGTCACCCCCGGTGCCGTCTGGGGTCCGGGGCAGGTGATGGACGATGGGTGCCGCGGCGCGCTCGGCGTGCCTCGAGGCGGTGAAGCCGGCGTTCGACGCCGCCGTCGCGGCCGGCAAGGCGGTCGGGCTCGGGCTCGGGCTGAAAAACGCCGGCCTCGGCAACGGCGTGCTCGAGGTGGCCCGGGCCGTCGTGCGCTTCGCCGATGACGGCGGCGTCGAGGTGCGCCACTGCTGGACGGAGATGGGACAGGGCATCCACACCGTCGCGCGCCAGGTCGCCGTGGAGGAACTGGGCGTCGCGCCGGACAGGGTGCGGGTCGTCGTCGACACGACCCGTGAGCTCGGCGCGGGCCAGACGACCGGCTCGCGGGGCACGCTGATGGGCGCCGGCGCCGTCGCCGACGCCTGCCGGCGCGCCAGCGCGGACGGCCGCCGACCGAACGTCGACTACGTCGGCGAGCACCGCGTCGACTGGACCAACTCGCTCGCCGAGGGTGTTCCCCACCCGACGGTCCACGCCGCCTTCTCCTACGCCGCCCAGCTCGTCGTCGTCGACCGGCAGAGCGGCCGGATCGAGCGCGTGCTCGCCGTGCACGACGTCGGACGGGCGGTCAACCCGATGCTCTGCGAGGGCCAGATCCAGGGCTCCGTGCACATGGGCCTCGGCTACGCCCTGTCGGAGGACTTCCCCGCCGACGAGTTGGGCCGGCCCCGGAACATGACCCTGCGGAGCCTCGGGATCCTGCGCCCGAAAGACGTCCCCCCGATCGCCGTCGTGCTCGTCGAGGAGCCCCAACCGCGCTCCCCCTACGGCATCAAAGGGATCGGCGAGATCGGCCTCGTGCCGACGGCCGGTGCCGTGGCGAGCGCGCTCCACGACCTCGACGGAACCTGGCGCGCCTCACTCCCGATGTCCTTCGCCGGAGCGGCTGCGGCCGACCCCGCCGGAGACTGAGGCCGGTCGACGCGATACCCGCCACGGCCGGGTGGCCCGCCGCTCAGACGGCGACATCGACGAGCGAGAAGGCGTTGACGTCGAACAGGCCCCGGTCGGTCATGCGCAACTCCGGGATCACCGTGAGACCGAGGAAACTCAGTTGCATGAACGGCGCCTCGATCGTGAGACCGAGCCGGGTCGAGACCACCTCGGAGAGCTCCCGCACCTCGCCGGCGACCTCGGCCGCGCCCTTGTCGCTCATCAAACCGCCGATCCGCAGCGCCACCTCGCCGATGACCCGTCCGTCGAGCACCGCCACCTGGCCGCCGCCGATCTCGGCGAGACGTGCCACCGCCGCGGCCATCTCGGCCGGGCCGGAGCTGTCGCGCGCCCCCACCACCATGCAGTTGTGGGCGTCGTGGGCCACGGTGGAGGCGATGGCCCCCCGCACGAGCCCGAAGCCGGTGACGTAGCCGAGACCGATGCGCCCGGTGTCCTGGTGCCGCTCGACCGCAGCGATGCGCGCGACGGCTTGTCTCTGACCGTTCAGCTCGACCACCAGGTTCTTCGTCGACAGCGAGCGCGATTCCACGCCGATTACCCGGGCCCGGCCGCTCGCCGGCACGGGAAGCTCGAACGCCTCGGCGCCCGGGGGGTGCCCGAGGTGCACGGAGTGGCACATCCAGTCGGGAGCCGGCGCGGCAGGGACGACCCCGGGAACGATCTGGCCGTTCACCGCCACGAGCCTGCCCGCCTGCCACACCCGGACCGGCTCGAAGGTCGCCAGGTCGTCGAAGCAGAGCACGTCGGCCTGGTATCCGGGCGCCAGCCACCCGAGGTGGTCGAAGCGGTGGTAGTCGGCCGGGTTGCTCGTCGCGAGCACGAGGGCCTCCTCCACCGGGACGCCGGCCGCGACCGCCAGACGCACACAGTCGTTGATGTGGCCCTCGTCGAGAAGCGTGTCCGGCTCCCGATCGTCGGTGCACAGGGCGATGCGGGCCGCGCCGTGGGCAAGGACGGTCGGCACCAGCGCTGCGAGGTTGCGCGAGGCGGAGCCCTCGCGGACGAAGATCCACATGCCCTTGCGGCGCTTCTCGTCGGCTTCGTCGATGTCGGTGCACTCGTGGTCGGACTCCACGCCGGCGGCGAGGTAGGCGTCGAGCTGGCGACCGCGGATCCCCGGGGCGTGCCCGTCGACCCGACGGCCGCCCGCGGCCGCGATCTTGGCGAGCACCTCCGGGTCTCCGTTGATGACGCCCGGGAAGTCCATCACCTCGGCGACACCGATCGCCCCGTGCTTGTCGAGCAGTTCCACCAGCTTGGCGTGGTCGAGCACCGCGGCCGGGCTCTCGAACGGGGACGCCGGCACGCAGCTCGAGGCGCAGATGCCGAACGTGAACGGCAGGTCCTTCGCCGCTTCCGCCAGCGCCACGACCCCGGGGACCCCGAAGACGTTGGCGATTTCGTGCGGGTCGGCGGCGACCGCAGTCGTCCCGTGCGGCAACACCGTGCGCACGAACTCGTCGACCCAGAGCTTCGTGGACTCGAGGTGCATGTGCGGGTCGATGAAGCCCGCGGTGAGCGAGGCGCCAGCCACGTCGACCACCTCGACGGCGTCGTGGGGACCCCAGCCGGCGATCACGCCGTCCGCCACGGCGAGATCGGTCTTGATCCACTCCCGGGTTCCCGGCACGAAAACCCGGCCCCCGGCAAGCAACAGATCGGCGGGCTCGTCCCCCCGCGCCACCGCCAGGGTCCTCGGCGTTCCCCTCCGTGGCGGCATGGGAAGACTCTAGGGCGCCCCGTTTCGGGAAACGGTCAACGCGCCCGAGCGCGCCACCACCGGGACGAGCCGAGACCCGCTCGTCTCGGCGAGCTCGACGAGCTCGCTCCGCGCCGACAACCGGAAGGGCGCGGCGCCTCGACCGGCCGGGTCCGGCGCCGGTCGGATCGGTACTCTCCTCCCAGACCGCTCGGCGACGAGGAGGGAGACGCGACGATGGAGCCGCAGGGAACCGGGCGGACGGCGACCGGCGCAGTCGCCGGCATCGTGCTCGCCGCCGGGGAGGGACGGAGCTTCGGCGGGCCCAAGGCCCTCGCGCGATTTGGTGGTGAGAACCTCCTCGAGCGGGCGACACGAACCCTCGCGGACGGCGGCTGCCAACCGGTGGTCGTCGTGCTCGGCGCGGCTGCTCCCCTGGTCCGCCGGTCGAGCGAACTCGGCGGCGCCGTGGTCGTCGTGAACGAGACCTGGTCGGAAGGCATGGGCGGTTCCCTGCGGCGGGGGCTCGACGAGGCGCGTCGCCAGGGCGCCTCGGCCGGCCTCGTGCTGCTCGCGGACCAGCCGCTCGTGACCCCCGCGCTCGTCGGCCGGCTGATCAGCGCCTGGCGCGCCGGCGCGCCCGCCGCGGTCGCCGCGTACGAGGGCCAGGGTCTGACCCCGGTCCTGCTCGACCGCTCCCTCTGGGCCGAGGTCGCGCGACACGCGGTCGGCGATATCGGGGCCCGGGCGCTTCTGCACGCCAGGCCGAATCTCGTGACGCTGGTCGACTGCGACGACGTCGGCGCGCCCGACGACATCGACACCCCCGAGGACCTGCGCCGGCTCGAGCGAGGCCTGTTGTCGTGACGACGCCGGCGGGCGCCGGCGGGCGCGGCCGGGGGGTGGGTCGACCAGAATTTCCCGCCCGACGTCAGCCGCGACGGGCAGTCCTGTCGCGGCCGGCCGGGGCGCCGTCCTGACCCACGACGGGGTCGCCGGGCGACCGATTCCAGGTGCCTGATCGCCCGCCGGACTTGTGCAACAGCACCAGATCGTCGACACGCACCGCGGGATCCACGGACAGCACGGCCCGCACGACGCTGAGGGCCGCACAGGCGCAGGCAGTGAGCGCCTCCATCTCGAGTCCGGTCCGCTCGACGCTTTCCGCGGACGCCGTGATCGCGACCCCGGTCTGACCGATCGTGACGTCGACGCGGACGGCGTCGATCCGGATCGGATGGCACAGCGGGATCAACACCGCCGTGCGCTTCGCGCCCTCCAACCCGGCCGTGCGGGCCGTGGAAACGATGTCGGCGCCCGTCGCCGGATCGCGCAGCAGCTCGCGGCCGGCAAGAGACGTGGTGACGGCGCAGGAGGCGCGGGCGACGCGGTAGGTCGGGGGCTTCGCAACCACATTGACCATCGACGCGCGACCGCGCTCGTCGACGTGACCGAGCCCACCGTCGGCGGTCACGGCAGCTCCGCTCCCGGGGCCGCCGTGGGGCCAGGAAGTCCCTGGCGAGCGATCGCGCCCATGCAGGCAGCATCGCGCCCCGAGGTCGTACCGGCCAGGTGCCGCCGGCGACGGACCGCCCCGTCCGACGCGGCCGCTACGCTGCGCTGGTGCAGCTCGCGGCCAAGGTTCTCACGGTGTCGAACGGGGTGGCCACCGGAAGTCGCGAGGACGAGTCGGGGCCCGTGCTCGCGGCTCGCCTCATGGCGGCCGGATTCGCGGTCGTAGAGCGCCGGGTCGTCGCCGACGGCGCCGCCGCCGTCGCCGCGGTGATCGGCGAGATGGCCCTGGGGTTTCGCGGCCTGATCGTCACCACCGGCGGCACGGGATTCGCGCCGACCGACACGACGCCGGAGGCCACCCGGGCGGTCCTCGAGCGCGAGGCGCCGGGACTGGCCGAGGCGATGCGAGGCGCGAACCCCCTCGGTCGGCTGTCGCGCGGCGTCGCTGGGGCGATCGGCGAGGCGCTCGTGCTCAACACGCCGGGATCCCCGGCCGGTGCCGTCGAGCACCTCGACGCCGTGCTCGACGTGCTGCCGCACGCGCTCGAACTGCTCGCCGGGCAACGACCGCACTAGCCGCCGCCGAGGCCCGCCACGGCCCCGAGAGCACTTCGACGACGGCCGTTCGGCCCGCCCGGTGCCGGGTGAGTTCCTGCCGGCGGCGAAGCCGGACACGCTCACCTCGAGCTGCCGGCACGCTCGACGACCCGGGAGACGACGCCCGAGCTCGATGGCGATCTCGTCGGCTGGCCAGGCGCGATATCCGACGGCGCGCTACCCGCCCGACACGGGCGGCAGAACGGCGACCTCGTCGGTGGATTTGACCGGCGTGTCCGGATCGGCGAGGCGGCCGTTGACCCAGATGCGGCTGCCCGCCAGGACCTCGGCGAACGGTGCGCCGTAGCGGGAACGCGCGCTCGTGAGCAACTCTCCGACGGTGTCGCCCGGGATCTCGTCGCCGCGAACGCCCGCCGCATCCCGGGCGGGGCCGAGGAGTCGCAGACGTGCCAACTCAGCCCCCGATCATCGACATGGTGCGTACCGGGCGGAGGAACGCGGGGTCGTCGATGCCGTGGCCGGCCCGCTTGCCCCAGACGGCCCGGCGCAGCACACGAGCGACGTCGTCGTCGCTCGCGCGTCCGCGCAGAAGGTCACGCACGGACAGCTCGTCGTCGGAGAACAGGCAGTTGCGCACGGCCCCGTCCGCGGTCAGGCGCAGGCGGTTGCAGGTCCCGCAGAAAGGCTCGGTGACCGTCGCCACGACGCCGATGCAACCACCGCCGTCGGCGAAGCGGTGGACGGTCGCCGGTGCGACGCCCGGTCCGCCACCCTCGACCGGTTGCAGGGGCCAGTGCGCGTTGACCCGCGAGATGACCTCGGCCGACGGCACGACGGCGTCGCGGGCCCAGTGGCCCTCGGCGTCGAGCGGCATGAACTCGATGAACCGCACCTCGCGACCCGTGGTGCGGGCGAACCCTGCGAAGTCGAGGATCTCGTCGTCGTTCACCCCGCGCTGCAGCACGACGTTCACCTTCACCGGGCGGAGCCCCGCCTCCTCGGCCGCGTCCATGGCCTGAAGCACCCGGCCGAGCTCGCCCCGGCGCCGGATCCGGGCGAAACGTCCCGGTTGCAAGGAGTCGCAGCTCACATTCACACGGTTGAGACCGGCCGCGGCGAGAGCCGGCGCGATCCGGGCGAGCGCGGTCCCGTTCGTGGTGAGCGCCAGGTCGTCGAATCCGAGCTCGCCCAGCCGCCCGACGAGGTCCGCCAGCCCGGCGCGCACGAGCGGCTCACCACCGGTCAGCCGGAGCGCGGCGACCCCCAGCGACCGGGCGACACGTGCCACGCGCACGATCTCGTCGAAGGTGAGGATCTCCGCGCGCGGCCGGAACGCCTGATCCTCGTCGGCCATGCAGTAGGTGCAACGAAGGTTGCAGCGATCGGTCACCGAGATGCGCAGGTCGGTGTGAACCCTGCCGAAGGTGTCGACAAGTGGTCCGGTCTCCGGCATCGTGCCCGCTCCCCGGGCCTCGTCCGAACGCGGCCCGAGGCGCACGGGTGTGCCCACGACAGTCGTCATGCCGGTTCCTCCGCCCCCACCGGCGCCAGCCCTTCGGGGGAGAGCAGCATCACCCGCACCCCGTCGCCGCGCCGCACACCGTCGCCATCGGGGAGGAGTGCGAGTGCGTTGGCGGCTGCCATGGCCCGGAGCATGTGGGAAGCCTGACCCCCGGACGAGCGCACGTGGACGCGGCCATCGGTGCCGAAGCTTGCGACGACGCGGGCGAGGTGCAACTTGCCGTCGGTCGTCCGCGCCAGGTCTTCGTCGGCGACGGCGTCGACGGCCGGCCGGTCGAGCACGCGGTGTCCCGCCATCTTCCGCAGGGCCGGGCGCACGAACAGCTCGAACGACACCAGGGCGGACACGGGATTGCCCGGTAGGCCGAACACCGGCGTGCCTGTCGCCGCCAGCACGCCGAAAGCGAGGGGCTTTGCCGGCTTGATGGCCACCTGCATCCACCTCATGGCTCCGCCACTCAACTTGTCGAGCACGACCTTCATGTAGTCACGCTCCCCCACGCTCACCCCGCCCGAGGTGATCAACGCGTCGCAACGCGTCGCGGCACGTCCGAGCGCCTCGGCGAGGCGATCCTCGTCGTCCGCGACGATGCCGAGGTCCGTCACCGCGAAACCCGACGAACGGACGAGCCCGACGAGGGCGGGCCGGTTCGCATCACGCACCGCGCCGGGCCGCAGGCGTTCGTCGACCGCCGCCAGTTCGTCACCGGTCGAAACGACGCCCACTCCGGGTCGCCGGTGCACCGCGACCGTCGACTCCCCCACGCTCGCGAGCACACCGAGGTGCCCGGGGCCGAGGACGGTCCCCGCCTCGACCACGACCTCACCGGTCTCGATGTCCTCCCCCGCGCGGCGGATGTACCCGCCAGGCGTCACCGGCCCGTGCACGACGACGACGGCGCCCTCTTGCTCGCTCGCCGTCTGCTCGACCATGCACACCGCATCAGCGCCATCCGGAATGGGCGCGCCGGTCATGATCCGCATCGCCTCGCCGGCACCGACCCGCCTCGCCGCCACCTGACCGGCCGCGATCGTGCCGACGACCCGCAGACGCGTTTCGCCGCCAACGGCGTCCGCGCTGCGGAGTGCGTACCCGTCCATCTGCGAGTTCGCGAAAAGCGGCACGGGCCCGGCCGCGACGACGGGCCCGGCTGAGACGCAACCGAGTGCCTCGGCAAGCGGCAGGATCACGACCTGCGACGGCACGAGGCCGGACAAGACGAACCGGCGTGCCTCGTCGAGCGTGATCACGGCGTCGTCCACTCCTCGGCGCCGACCGACCTCTCTCCGGATCGACGCCTCCGAGCGCCGCGCCCGCCGTCTCCCCGTCGGAAGGCTCGCAGCGCGGCATCTGCCTCGGGCGCGGGCCGCCTCGAGCGCCTCAGGACGACGTGGCCCTTGGAGCACGGCGACGACCGATGGGTGGTCGACGCGCACCGACCCAGTCCACGGCGACCGCCACCCCGCCATCCTACCGGCGCGCCGCGAAAGCGCCGCTGGGTCGCGGCTTTGCCCGGGGACGTCTCGTCGCGGCGGGGCTCGCCTCACGGCGTCCGCGGCCAAACCGCGATCGCCCCGGGTGGCAGGTCGATCTGGCACCGCTCGCCCGCCAGCACCCCCAGGGCGACCGCTCCGCGCCCCCGCAGCGTGACCTCGCGGCCGATCTGCAGGACCACTTCGCTCGTCGCACCGAGATCGATGACGTCGACAACCACCGCCTCGAGCTTCCCGTCCGAGCGGGCGCGGATCTGTTCCGGACGGATGCTCCACCACAGCGGGGCGCCGGGCGCCAGCCCGTCGGTCGGCGCTTCGAACGTGACGTCGCCGCACACGATTCCCCCGTCCGGGCGAACCCGACCCGGGAGGAGGTTCGCGATGCCGAGGAGACGCGCGACCTCCGGAGACGACGGCGCGCCGAAGACCTCTCGCCGGCTCCCGGCCTGCAGCAGGCCCCCATTCGCGATGACCATCACCTCCGTCGCGAGCAGCGCAGCCTCCTCCGGGTCGTGGGTGACGAGGACGGTGGAGATCCCAGTCTCGCGTTGCAACTGGCGCAGCTCCCAGCGGAGATCGGCGCGCACCGGCGCGTCGAGCGCCGAGAACGGCTCGTCGAGCAGGAGGAGCTGGGGCGAACGGCTGAGCGCCTGGGCGAGGCCGACCCGTTGACGCTGGCCACCCGAGAGCTCGCTCGGCAGTCGGTTCTCCAACCCCGTGAGACCGAGCCGACCGAGCCAGTACGCGGCGAGACGCGGCTCCGCGTCGGCGCCGAAGAGCAACTGCCCCCACACGGTGAGATGCGGGAACAAGGCGACGCCCTGGGGGAGGTAGCCGATGCGCCGCTCCTCGATGGGCACGCCCGTCACCTCCCGCTCCCCGTAGCGGACGGAGCCGGGCGAGGCGCCGTACAGGCCGGCCAGGCAGCGCATCGTCGCGGACTTCCCCGAGCCGGAGGGTCCGAGAATGGCGAGTTGCGTGCTCGTCCCGGCGTGGTCGAGCTGCAGATGGAAGCTGCCCAGTCGGAGATCGAGATCGAACGAGACCGACTCGCCCGCAACCATGGGGGGCGCGGCAGGACTGGGCAGCTGGCGCACGATCCGCCGTCGGGCCCGGTGGCGGAGCCTCGTGAGCGTGACGACGACGATGGCGAGCCCGAGCGCGAGCGCGGTGGGCGCCTCCGTCGTGTGGAGTCCCGACGAGCTGAACTGGACGGAGGTGTAGATGGGCAGGGTGTAGGGGTGGTAGGCGAGGATCACCGTCGCCCCGTACTCCCCGAGGGCGCGCAACCAGGCGAGCAGCAAGCCCGCCCGGATCCCCTCCGCCGCGCCCGGCAGGCCGACCTTCCAGAACCGCGCGAGTTCCCGTCGTCCGAGACCGGCGGCGAGATCGAAGAACGCCGGGTCAATCCCGCTGAAAGCGGCGCGTGCGACGAGGACGAGGAACGGCGAGGCCACGAAGCTCTGCGCCAACACGATGCCCGCCATCGAGTCGGTCAGATTGCCGTTGAACAGACTGCCGATCGTCGTGTAGGGCCCGACGATGTAGATGAGAAGGATGCCCGCCATGAGCGGTGGCAACGCGAGCGGAAGGGACACGACGAGGCCGACGAAGGACGCCCACCTCGACCTCGACCGGGCGAGGAGGTAGGCGAGCGGGATCCCGAGAAACGCGATGAGGGCGGTGGAGATCGTCGCCGTGACCGCGGAGGTGTAGAGCGCGGGGAACAGACCAGGTTCGGCAAATCCCCGCTCGTTGGAAGACGTGAATCGGAAGATGAACGCGCCGAGCGGGACAGCGAGGTAGAGCGCGAGCAACCCGCCGAGCAGGAGAAGCGGGCTGCTGCGCCACGCTCGCTGCCCCACCGCGGAAAGTGCCCCTTCCTAGGAGACGGCTGACCGCAACGCGGACGGAACCGCGGACTTCGGACCGCTCAGGATCGCCGGCGAGTCGAGCGTGAGCCCCTCGCTCTGCAGGATGGCAGCACCTTTCGAGCTGAGCAGGAAGGCCACGAACGCGACCGCGCCAGCCTGGTGCGGTGCACGGTTGACCACGGTGACCGTGTAGGGGTTCGTGAGCTTGATCGCGCCGAGGGTGACCGTCGGGATGCTCGCGGCCTCAGCCTCGACCCCGTAGAAGAAGCCGGCGTCGAGCTGGCCTGCCTGGAGGCGACCGACGAGGGTCTCCTCGGGAAAGACATCGGAAGTCTCCGTCGCGAGGGTCTTCAGCACGGGCTCGCCGTACATCCTGGCCGCGTCGTTGAGGGCGGTCACAGCGAGAACGCCCTTCGGGTCGACGACCGGGTCGGTCCTCCCCAGGCGAAGGCCTGGCATGGCGATGACCTTGTACCACGGTTCAGTTTTGAAGTCCTTGGCGAACTTGCTCTTCGGGTTGTAGCCGATGAGCAGCGGCGTCGTGCCGAACTGCGCGTACCAGGAGACCCAGTCACCGTTCTTCCCTCCCTCGAGCGACAGCGGAGCCGCGGAGCCTGCGCTGACGAAGACGTCGGCTTCTTGGGTCTTGCCCTGGATCTCGGTCGCGAGCGCCGACGAACCGGCCGAGAAACCCTCGAACGTGTACCCGGTCGCCTTCTCGAAGGCGGGCCCGATCTTGCCCATCGTGTCGACCAGCGATCCGGCGTAGAGGACGTCAACCGGTCCACCCTTCGCAGTCGACGCCACGGCGGATCCCGTGCCGGGAATCACCGTCACCAGCCCCAGGACGGTGCCGGCGGCCGCGACGACCGCGGCGCGCCAGATGCCCTTCCGCCCGCCCCGAACTCCTGAGCGGGAGAGCAGATCACGCCTCCGGCTCGCAGGGCATGTCGAGAGATGTGGCACGGAGAGCCCCTTTCCACTAATCAACTTGTGACTAGTGACCATAGCCGGGGCGCTTCTCCTGAAAAAGTCGGTTCGCCGAATCGGCGCGTCGCACGCTTCAGCCCTCATTCGAGTGGGGCCTGCCGATGCCGCGCGCCCGACCCGGCGTCCGGCTGACGAGCCTCGATCAACGCCGCGAGGAAGCGCGCCAGCGCCTCGGCCGAGGTGAGTCGCCAGCGTGCCAACGTCGCGTCAAAACCCTCGCTGCGCGCCAACTTCTTGCGCAGGCTGACGAGCATCGGACGTATCCGCGTGGCTTGAGCTTCGAGAAGCCCCAGAGGGTCCTTGCCGGCACGATCGAGCAACAGCAGCTTCACGAGCAGTTCCGATCGGACATCGCGCACATGCGCAACCGGCTCGGCGAGCCAGGACGCAAGTGCGGCCTGTCCATCCGGCGTCGCCTCGATCAGTCGTCGTTCTGGTCCGCGCACCCCGGGGACCGAGCCGATCTCGCGCACGAGTCCTGCGGCCTGGAGCGAGCCGAGCGCCCGGTAGACGAGAGGCCGGGGAATCGTCCAGACCTCCCCGATGGCACCGCCGAGCGCGAAGGCGCGGCCGACCGCGAATCCGTGGGTCTGACCCTCGGCGACAAGTCCGAGCACCGCCCACTCGCTGAGCGACAGGTCGTCCGTCGGCGACATTCACACGACAGTAGGCGAGACGGCAGAGCGAGAAGCACGAGACAGCGCGCCACCGGGGCGCGCCGTCAGCGATGCGGCGTCGTTCCCGGACCTCGAACACCCCACCGCAGGCTCAAGGCGCCCGCGCGCCGCGCCCGGTTCTCCGCCCGCTGGTGGGTCGGGTCCGCGGCGATCGGGTTAGCGCTTCGCCACCATGACCGAGGTGGACTTGATCACCGCCAGGACCTCGTCACCGACCGCGATTGCCAGCGATTCGACCGACTCCTTGGTGACCGCCGCGACAACTTCCTCACCGCCGACCAGTCGAATCCTCACCTCAGCCATGACCGCGCCTTGCTCGACCGACAGGACCGTACCCCGCAGCTGATTACGGGCACTGATTCTCATGCCCGGAGAGTATCGCCCGTCGTGGCCGCTTCGCCCCGCACGCTTTGGAGAAACAAGCACGTCAACGGCCAGAATACGGATGCTGCCAAGCGCCCCGCCTGATCGGGCACCGCCCTTGCGAGGCGAGGGGCGCGAACCTACGCTCCCTGGGCTGATCGCCGCCGAGCGAACAGCGGAAGGAGCCGGCACGCGATGCAGAGTGCCCTGGAAATCGCCCGCCAAGCCGAGCTGCAGCCGATCGAAGAGATCGCGGCGCAGATGGGGATCGGTCGCCACCTCCTCGAGCACTACGGCGAGTACGTCGCGAAGATCAAGCTCGACACCATCGAGGAGCTCGCCGACAAACCCCGCGCCCGCTACGTCGTCGTCTCGGCGATCAGTCCGACGCCCTTCGGCGAGGGCAAGACCACGATGACGATCGGTCTCGGCCAGGCGATGCCCCTCATCGGCAAGCGGGCGACCATCGCGATCCGTCAAGGTTCGCTGGGCCCGACGTTCGGCATCAAAGGCGCCGCCGCCGGTGGTGGCTACAGCCAGGTCGTGCCGTTCGAGACCCTCGCGCTCCGTCTCACCGGGGACATGGACGCCGTGACCGCGGCGCACAACATGCTCGCCGCGATCCTCGACAACCACATCTACCAGGGCAACGAACTCGGCATCGACGTCCACGACATCACGTGGCGGCGCGTCCTCGACGTGTGCGACCGGGCGCTGCGCAACGACATCATCGGCCTCGGGGGCCGTCTCGATGGGATCCCACGCCAGACGGGGTTCGACATCACCGCCGCCTCCGAGGCGATGGCGGTCCTCGCTCTCTCGGCCTCGCTCGTCGACATGCGGGCGCGGCTCGGCCGCATCGTCGTCGGCTACACGAGATCGGGCGAGCCGGTCACCGCCGAGCAGCTGCGGGGGGCGGGCGCAATGACGGTCATCATGCGCGACGCCCTGAAACCGAACCTGCTCCAGACGCTCGAGAACACACCGGCTCTGGTGCACACCGGGCCGTTCGGCAACATCGCCCACGGCAGTTCGTCGGTCGTCGCCGACCTGATCGGGATGCACAGCGGCGACTACCTCATCACGGAGGCCGGTTTCGGCGCCGACATGGGCGCGGAACGCTTCTTCAACATCAAGTGCCGAACCTCGGGACTCGTGCCCGACGCCGGTGTCATCGTCGCGACCGTGCGCGCGCTGAAGGTGCAGTCCGGGAGGCATCGTGTCGTCACCGGGCGACCGCTGCCGGAAGCCCTGGTCGCCGAGAACGTCGACGACGTCCAGTCGGGAGCGGCAAACCTCGCCAAGCAGGTCGACAACATCCGCTGCCACGGCGTCACGCCGGTTGTCGCGATCAACGCCCTGCCGGGCGACTTCCCCTCCGAGCACGAAGCGATCCGCGAGATTGCAACGTCGCTCGGTGTCCGCGTCGCGCTCTGCCGGCCCTTCACGGAGGGAGGCAAGGGCGTCGTGGAACTCGCCGAGGCCGTCGCTGAAGCCGCCGAGGAACCGAGCCAGTTCCAGCTCCTCTACCCGTCGGAGATGCCGCTCAGAGAGAAGATCGAGACGATCGCGACGAAGATCTACGGCGCCGAAGGCGTCGACTTTTCGCCGACCGCAGTTCGCGAGCTCGCGAGGTACGAGGCAAACGGATTGGGCAGCCTGCCGATCTGTGTCGCCAAGACCCAGTACTCACTGTCGGCAGATCCGACCTTGTACGGCGCGCCGACGGGCTGGCGTCTCCCGGTGCGCGAGGTCCGGGCGTCGGTCGGCGCGGGATTCATCTACCCGATCTGCGGCGATATGTCGACGATGCCCGGGCTCAGCTCGACGCCTTCGGCCTACGAGATCGACATCGATGACCGAGGAGAGATCGTCGGCCTTTCCTGACCTCCCGCTGCCACAACCCCCGTCGAGTCGGGCCCGCGGCACCGCAAGAGTTCGGCTGGACATCCTCACGCCGCGTCGTGTCATGGCCGCGCGGGAACAGACGGGACGCCGCGCCCATTGGACCCAACACGCCGACGAGCACTATGGCCTCGGCTTGCAGATTCTCGACAATCCCGGGGCCGTGAACGCGGCGGTCGACCGGCTCCCTTAGGAGCTCACCGCGCGTCCGTGTCGAGCGCAACCGGTGGCTCTCGGAGCCGGTCTCGACGATGTGGCCGCTGAAGGTCAACCGATCGATGAACGGGGCGACGAAGCGCAGGTCGGCAGTGGTCTGGCCCCACTCGGATAATGGCACCCGGCCGCTCCGGACCACCCGGTTGTTTACGCTGCTGTTGACATCGTGACTATTGCGATATATCGTGATTGACACGTGAACAGTCACTGCAGCCCGCTCTGTCGAACACGGAACGGACGCCAGTCGGTCCGCAGGGTGCGAGCCGGCCACCAGACCACAAGGAGACGCACATGCACGAACACGATTCACACGGACATACCCACGACGACGCCACGGACGGCGCCGAGTTTGCCCCGGGCTTCCCGGGACGGGTCGACCGGTTCGCCGGCTCCCCCCGCATCCGGGGCGGCCGACGGGGACGGGGACGAGGCGAGGGCTTCGGTCCCGGCTTCGGCCGAGGCATGGGCTTCGGGCCCGGCTTCGGCCGGGGCCCCAAGGTCGGCCGGGGCGACGTCAGGGCGGCGATCCTGGCCCTCCTGGCCGAGGAGCCGATGCACGGCTACCAGATCATCACCGAGCTCACCGATCGAAGTGGCGGGGTCTGGCAGCCGAGCCCCGGCTCCGTCTACCCCACCCTGCAAGCCCTGGAAGACCAGGGACTGGTCACCGCCGACAAGGCGGAGGGGAAGCGGGTCTTCAGCCTGACCGACCAGGGACGGACCGAAGCCGAGGCTGCCACCGACGGCCCCGCCCCCTGGGAGGACGTCGCCCGGGGCGCCGACACCGGCGTCCAGGGGCTCCGCGGCCTCATGGTCCAGGTCCTCAAAGCCACCCAGCAGGTGGCCCACGCCGGCACCGACCAGCAGATCGCCACGGTGGCGGGCATCCTCACGGAGACCCGCCGCAAGATCTATCTGGTCCTGGCCGACGAGGCCCCGGCGGGTACCGACGGGTCCACCCGCGCCGGGTCGTGACCGACACCCGGGCCCTCCTGGCCAAGCACCGCAGGGCCGCCGCCCACCCGGACCGTCCGGGTGAAGAGTCGGCCGCTACCAAGCGTTCCGCGCCCCGGTGCCGAGCGAGCCCGAAGTGGTGCTTCCGCCGAGGCGACGGACCTCGCGGTCAACGCCCACGGTTTGGTTAAGACCTTCGGCACGAACCGTGCGGTTGATGGCATCGACCTCTCCGTTGCCGCGGGCGAGATCTTCGGAATCCTCGTCCCCAACGGCGCCGGAAAGACCGCAACGCTGCGGATGCTTGCCACATTGCTACCGATTGGTGGCGGTGAAGCCAGGATCTTCGGCTACGACGTCCGGACTCAGCCCCACGCCGTCCGACAGCTGATCGGTGTGACCGGCCAGTACGCATCGGTGGACGAGGACCTGACCGGGCGCGAGAACCTGTAGCTCTTCGGCCGGCTACAGGGGCTGTCATCGAGGCGGGCCCACCGCACCGCAGACGATCTGCTTGAGAAGTTCCATTTGACCGAAGCCGCCAGCCGACCCCCTCTCGCGGTTCTCCGGTGGCATGCGCCGCCACCTCAACCTCGCAACCAGCCTCATCACCAAACGCGCTCTGGTTTTCTCGACGAGCCAACCACCGGACTTGACCCGCGGACCCGAGGACAAAGGTGGGAAACGATCCGTGACCTGGTCGCGGACGGCTGCATGATCCTGCTGACCACGAAGTACCTCGACGAGGCCGACGAACTCGCCGATTGGATCGCGCTCATCGACCGCGGTCGCAAGGTCGCCGAAGGGACCCCCGGCGAGCTGAAGGCTCAGTCGTCATCGACCGCCCTACCTTGGCGACCTGCGCGTGTTCAGCGAGAGCGCAGCTCGACGAGGCAGGCCGAAGGTACACGTGCCAGCTCGACGGTGAGTTCCCCGAGCGCGTCCTGCCAGCACGCCGCCACGCCATCGAGCGCCGGGTAGAGCAGCTCGCCAGTCACGTCCGCGTTGTGCAGGTGCGGCACTGGCAGCACCATCCGCTCCGGGCTTTCGCGCTCGTCGGGCGGCAGACCGCCGGCGAGATGCTCGCGCCGCCAGGCCAGCACGTAGGTCACCTCCGGGGCTCGCATGCCGAGCGCGAGCCAGGCATCTGTCCAGCGCGGCAGGCCGAGCGGCCAGAACGGCACGGCGCGCGATAGCGCCGGCCGGATCCGTTTGTAGACCGCGAGCGCCGCGGCGACGAGCGCCAGCTGCGACTCGCTCATCTTGTTGAGGTGGCCGGAAAGGTGGACGCGGCCGAGGAGGGCGTTGCAGAGGGCGAAGGCGATCTCGTCGTCGCTCCACTCCGGCTGCGGGTAGGCCCAGTTGGCCGCCTGCTCGGGCGTGATCGCCATCGGCGCGGCGACTGAGATCGGCGGGTAGCGCAAGAAGTCCTGCTGGTCGCTCGTCGACTGCAGCTGCAGACGAGAGAGCATGGCGAAGTCGGCACGCATGGCACCCGAGGCGCAGTTCTCGATCACGAGGCCGGGGTGCCGGTCGAGGATCGAGTCGAGCCAGTCGAGCAACGCCCGGTTGTGCCCGAGCAGCCCGACTCCTTCACTCACACCGCCGGCGTCGGTCCCCGGCCCGACGTCGAGGTTGTAATCGAACTTCAGGTAACCGACCCGGAGGTCGGTGACGAGGAAGTCCACCACCTCATCGAGGTGCCGGCGCGCCGCCGGGTGGCGGAGGTCGAGGTGGTAGCGGTCCTGCTCGACCACGCGTTCGCCGCTACGCACGAAAAATGCCTCCTTGGGCAGCGAGCTCGCCACGGCGCTGCGCGTGCCGACCACCTCGGGCTCGAGCCACAGCCCGGGAACCATACCGTGAGCGCGGATGGCGTCGAGCACCTCGACAATGCCGTTCGGGAAACGGCTGGCCGACGGTCGCCAGACACCGACGGTGTCCCACCACGACTGACCGAGCTCCGCGTACCACCCGGAGTCGATGCAGAACACCTCAGCCCCGACGCTCGACGCGGCGGTGACGAGCGGCAGCAAGCGGTCCGTGGTCGGCTCGCCCATCAAGGTGTTCATGTAGTCGTTGAAGATCACGGCGAGGCGCTCGTGGTCAGGGTGGGCGCGTCGCGCCGCCCGCCGGTAAAGCGTCAGCCGTGCGACGGCGCCCTCGAGGCCGTCTCCGCTCAGGGCGACCGCCGCCGGGACCGTCTCAAACGACTCACCCGGTTCGAGCACGAGGCGCCAGTGGTGCTCAGCATCGGTCGGGCCGAGCAAGGCGACGTAGCCGCCGTGCGCGTCGTCGGCGCGTCCCTGACGGCCCGTGTGTTCGCCGCACGTCGAGCTGTGCTCGCCGACCTGCCAGTGCCAGGCGCCGTTGTGCTCGATCTGCCACAGCCAGGCATGGCCGGTCCGCCGGTTCACCGCCGCGCCCATCGGCAAGAAGCCGCCGGAGGACCAGCTGCCCTCGCTCGTCAGCCCGAACATCGCCCGCGAGTCGCCCCCGTGCACGCTGCGGTTGAGGTCCGGCAGGGCGTCCCGAAAGGGTCGGTGCTGCCAGCGGCCCTCGCCGAGCCAGTCGTTCTCCGCCCACCACAGGTCGACCTCGCCGAGCGCCCCCGCCGGACCTTCGATACCGGACGCGACGAAGGTGGTCACCGACTCGACGCTCACCGCCGAGCGACCGGCATTGCTCAGCCGGGTCGTCGCCCGCAGCGTCCCGCCCCCGGCGAGGACCCGGTACGAGCACTCGGCACGTAACGACGTCTCGGGGTCCTCGAGCAGCACGCGCAGCTCCCGCCACGGGCCGTCCTCACGCTGCTCGTGGCCCAGGTAACGCATCCGGCCGCCAGTCGCCGACTCGACGTAGCGCCGGCCCGTGCGTGCCCGGCCGCTACCCGCCGTCACGACGTCGAGCAGGGGGAGACCCGAGGCGGCGGCTGCCGGTCCCGGCTCGGCCCGGCCGGATCGATCGCCCGGCGCGGCGGCGAAGCGGGCGAGACGGGCGACACCGTCCGAGCCAACCTCGACACGCAACTCGAGAACCTCGTCATCGAGCGTGATCGTGCGTACAGGAGGCGACGTGCGTGACGGACTCATCTCACCTTTCATACAACGCGTCAAGACCGCTGCGGCGCACCCCGAGCTGAGCGGTCGACCTGACCAGGCACAACAGACCGAGCGGCACCCCAATCAGCGCCAGCGCCGGGTTGAGCAGCAGCAGCAACGCCGCCGCCGCGAATTCCCCCACGAACAGGGGGCCGGTGAGCGGAAGGTTCCGTACCGCCACTTGCACCGACAGGTACCAGAGGTCGGTCGGCGCCAGGAGCGGATGGCGCGCCCCCAGCAGGAGGACGTAGCCGATGCTGGCGAGCGCGCCGAGCAGCGCGGTGACGCCGAAACCGAGGCTCACCCAGTCGCCGGCCGTGCCGCCACGGAAGAAGAAGTGCACCTCTTCGGCGGCGATCGCCGCCACTGCGATGGGCATGCCGGCGCTGAGCGTCGTCCGCAGCGGCGGGCGCGACCGCAAGGCGGCAACGAATTCCCGCACGACACGGTCCTCCCCCGCCGCCCGCCACCGCTCGAGGCTGACCGTGGCCGCCTGGCAGGCAAGGGGCACCGTGACGACCGGCAAGCAGGCCACCACGAGCACAAGGTTGAGCACGAGGAAGTTGAACACGGCGCACAGCGCCGCCACGATCCTCCTCTTCATCGCAGCAGCGGGCGGACCGGATGCCACCCGGACTGCGTCGGCTCGGGTCAAGGTCAACCTCATCCCTTCAGCCCCGTGCCCTGGATGGCGATGCCCCGGATGAAAGTGCGTTGCGTCAAGAAGAACAGGATGATGATCGGCACCGTGGCCGCCGTCGCAGCCGCCATCACCCAGGGCCAGTTCGTCGTGTAGGTGCCGAGGACCAAGTTCAGGCCGAGCGAGAGCGGGTACCAAACCTGGCTGTTGATGTAGATGAGCGGGCCGATGAAGTCGTTCCAGCAGTAGATGAACTGGAAGAGGATGACCGTCGCGAGCGCGGGCTTCGCCATCGGCATGATGATCCGGCTGTAGATCGCCAGCTCGTTCGCTCCGTCCACCCGGGCGGCGTCGGAGAGTTCCTCCGGGATCGTCATGAAGAACTGGCGCAGCAGGAAGGTGCTGAAGACCGAGCTGCCAAGGAAGGTCGGGATCATCAGCGGCAGGTACCAGCCCACCATGTGGAACTGCTTGTACATGGTGAAGAGCGGGATGAGCGTGGCGAAGAAGGGGATCAGCAGTGTGCTGACCATCAGCTGGAACACGACGTCGCGCCCCCGCCAGCGGATGCGTGAGAAACCGTACGCGACCAGGCTGCTCGAGAGACACACCCCGACGATGGTCACGCCGGCATACATGAGCGTGTTCACCACGAACCGCCAGAAAGGCACGGCCGAGAGCATTTCCGGGTAGTTGCGCCACACGAAGGGATGCGGCCACCAGAGCGGCGGTATGGCGAGCGCCTGCGGGTCGGTCTTCAGCGAGGTGAGGACCATCCAAAAGAGCGGGAAACCGAGCACCACGCTGACGACGATCAGCACCGCGTGCTTGGCGACGCTGCGCCCCGCCGCGCGCGCCGACTTAGTGCTGCTCGCCGGCATAGTAAACCCAGCGCGCGGAGGAACGGAACAGGACCACCATGATGACGGCGCTGATCACGAACAAGAAGAACGCCATCGCCGACGAATAGCCGAGCTTGAGGAACTCGAAGGCCTGCTCGTAGAGGTACTGCACGTAGAACCACGTCGAGGTGCCGGGGCCGCCAACGTCGTTGGCCTCGATCACCTGCGCCTGGGTGAAGTACGAGATGCACAGCACGAGTTGCAGGATGACGTTGAAGAAGATGACGGGGCTGATCATCGGCAGCGTGATGGAGCGCAACCGCTGCCAGGGACCGACTCCGTCGAGCGCGGCGGCCTCGTACATCTCCTTCGGCACCCCTTGCAGTCCCGCCAGGTAGATCACCATCGGCTGGCCGAGTCCCCACAGTCCGAGGAGGATGAACGACGGCTTGGACCAGACGACCGAGAAAAACCAGTCCGGGGACGGCAGGTGCGCGTCAGTAAGGAGATCGTTGACGATCCCCGTTGCCGGATTGAACAGCCAGACGAAGATCATGCACGAGGCGACGAGCGGCACGATCGAGGGGATGTAGAAGATCGTCCGGTAGACCGCCCGGCCCTTCACGTTCATGTTGAGCAGCAGCGCCAGACCGAGCGCGGCGACCGTCGACAGGGGCAGCTCGATCGCCGTGTAGTAGAAGGTGTTGAACAGCGACGTCTTGAACAACGGGTCGTGGAACAGGCTCACGTAGTTGGCGAATCCGATCCAGTGCGCGGCGCCGACGCCATTGAAGTTTGTGAAGCTGTAGTAGATGGTGGCGAAGAAGGGGTAGGTGAAGAAGAGGAGGAAGCCGGCGATCCACGGGCTGATGAAGAGCAGGCCCAACCGCATCGCCCGCCGCTGCGAAGAACGCTGCCGGCGGCGCCGGGGGGTTGCGTTCGGCACACTGGCGGGCGGCGTCGTGGTTTCCCGCGCAAATGCCTGCATCTCAGCAGTCTGCTCCTCCGGCGGCCCGCGCACGCATTGGGGGCAGCCGACCGGAAGACCCGGCTGCCCCCAACGTGCGGGACGATCGCTTCTAGCTCGAGGCGTTCGCCTGTGTGTCGATGTATTTGAGCGCCTGCATAGGCGTCATGATCTTCTGCAGCACGTTGGCTGTCGCCGTGTTCTCCGCGGTGAACAGCTGCGCCTGCGTCGGGGTGAGGACCGGGGCCGCGCTGTACTTGCTGGTCATCTCGGGCAGGAAGCCCGACAGCCAGGAGTTCGCCTTCAGCCACCTCTCGTACGGCGCGGTCTTGGTCACCGAGGGGCCGGCGGGCACCCAACCGCCCAGTGGGTCAATCGAGCCGACAAAGGACTCGTTGTTGTAGCCGGCGAGCCACGAGATGAACTCGAAGGCCTGAGCCGCGTGCGCGCCCTTGGGGATGATGTTGAAGTTGCCCTGGCCAAGCGTGCTCGGTCCGCCCACGATGCCGGGGAAGGCCATGACGCCAAAGTGGCCTTCGAGCGTGGGGTTGGAGGTCGGGACGTTCTGCGCTCCCACCCATGGCCCCGACAGCTCGAAGCCGGACTTGCCATTTGTCCAGATGTCCGTCTGACCGCCGGCCACCTCGCCGAGAGCCGTCTGCAGCGCCTGCACCTGGGCGTAGGAATACTTGTCGTAGCTGGCGATCCACTTCATCTCCCTCACGGCGCCCGGGCAGCTCTCGAAGTCATACTTGCCGGCCGAGTTGATGCAGTTCGTAGCGCCAAAGAAGGTCGTGTAGAACTGGAAGCCGTTCCCGTCCGTGTCCGGGTAGAAGCCCATCGTCACGATCTTCTTGCCGCTGTAGGTCCACATCTTGGCCTGGTCGGCGTCGAACTGGGCCAGGGTCTTCGGCAGGCGTTTGATGCCGAACTCGGAAAGCAGGGACTTGTTGTAGTACAGGGCCCAGGAGTTCAGCGACATCGGGACGGCATAGAGCCCTCCCTGGTAGCTGCCGGCCTGGACGGCGATGGGGTACAGCCACGACTCGAAGCCGGCGTAGGGGCCGGTGAGGAACTGGTTCATGTTCACGAGGTCGCCGTCGGCGGCGAAGGAGCCGATCTCGGGCCACCACTCGGTAAAGACGTCGGGCGGGTCCCCCGCCGCGATGCTCGAAAGCAGCTTGGCCGTGCTCGTCGTCGAGTCGCTCGGGATGTTCGTCTCCGTCACGTGGATGTCGGGGTGCGTCGCGTTGAACTCGGTTACCATCTTGTTGAGCAGCGTCAGCGTCGTGCCGGACCACATCGTCCACCACGTGAGGTTGACCACTGCCTGGTGCTTGGTGACCGCCGGCGAGTTCTTCGAGCTCGTCGCTGCAGCGCCGCCGGCGCCCGTCGCGCCGATGCTGACCACGCCGAGGAGGGTCACCGCAGCGAGCACGACGGCAAACTTGGACCTGATGCGCCTGTTCCAGTCGAGCCGGCTCGAGCGCCTACCGCCCGCGCGAGCCGACGCGTCATGGATTCCTCCACTGTCGTTCATATTTGTTGCTCCTTTTCTGTGTGCGGGGTAACGATCACCTCGCGGTTGTTCACGCGCCTACAGACTTGGTTGCCGAGCGAAAACCCGCGACCCGCCTGCCGTTCGGCGGGGCAGGCCCGCGGGCGCGGGCCTTCCTCGCGGGCACACGGGGCCGGCTGCCCAGCGGTGGACCGGCGCTCTCTCGGATAACCAGGAAAGCCTCGGGCCACACCGGATCGTCGCGATCCGAGCCGCCGTCCAGGTGCGCGAGCAGCTTCGCGAAGCACACCCGTCCCAGCGCCGCAAAGTCCTGGCGGACCGTCGTCAGCGCCGGAATGTGAAAAGCCGAGGCGGGCATATCGTCAAAACCGACGACGCTGACATCCCGGGGAATCGCACGCCCCGCTTGGTGCAGAGCACGCATCACACCGAAGGCGACTTCATCATTGCCGCAGAGCACCGCCGTCACTTCCGGATTCCGTGCGAGGTCGCGTGCTGCTTCGCAACCCGACTGTGGGTCCCACCCGCCCGGCACCGGCTTAGGCACGGGGACACCGGCAGCTTGGAGGGCGGTGCGCCACCCCAGCGTGCGCTGTCCGATGCGTCTAGAAGTCGGTATGGCCACGTAATGCACGGTCCTGTGACCGAGATCCAACAGGTACTTCGTGGCATCACTCGCGGCCTTGCGGTCGTCGATCCACACCCACGGCTTCCCCAGCGCCTCGTCGCCAGATGGGGTTTCAACCATCGCCGCCACCGGGACATCCGGCGGTACAGCGTTGAGTGCCGCGATACCGGGCGCGTCGTAAGCAATGATGATGAGCGCGCCCGCCGGCTCGATGGCCCGCTCTACCGCGTCCCGCACAGCCGCCGGAGTACCCGACTCCACAACTCGGACACCCATCGCGAAACCAGCCGCGCGTGTTGCCTCCTCGATACCCTCCAGTGCCGCTGCGAAGCCGTACTGGCGCGTGTTGGAGGTCAACACGGTGACCGACTGGACGGGACCGCCGGCCAGGGCCCGCGCCGCTCGGTTCGGGCGGTAACCGAGTCGTGCGATCGTGTCTAGAACCGTCGCGCGAGTCGACGGCCTGACTCTGTCGCTGTCGTTGATCACGCGCGAGACCGTCTGGCGAGAGACTCCCGCAGCACTGGCGACGTCACGAATGCTCACTGAGGGCGTTCGGTCGCTCACTGGGGGCACTTGACCCACCCGTTCCCCGCCTTTGCCTTCCCGGTCTTGTCCGAGCTTGTGTGACCGGTCACACCACGTGATTGTGACCGGTCACACAGACGCTGTCAACCCCCAACCAGAGGGCAGGAGCGCACACCCGGTTGAGTCGGATATCTAACGTCGCCGTGCGTCCGAATGAGGACGTCGGTTCCCAACCTCACCGGTCACCGAGCAGGGACATGGATGTGGTGCTCCGTCTGACTTCGGGCGCGCCGCGCTCCACGATCTGGCACCGACGGACGCTCCTCCCGGGCCCGCTCGGGCTCCGGGACCGGCGACCATTCTCGCCGACAAGGTGCGCCCCGCGCCGATCCGCCAGATCATCGTCGGGTCCACCTTCGCCGACGAGAACCACCGTAGGTGGGCGTGCGTCGTGGTCGCGAACATGAGGCTCCTGACGGCAAGAACCGCGTGCTGCGTCTCTCGTGCGTTGCTGCCGTGCACCCGTCGCCCCACACCTCCAAGTGCTGCCTACCAGGGTCGACGGCGCCACGATCGTTGCCACAACGCCGAACCTGCACCGGGGCTCGTACGCCAGGATCGCCTGGACGCGCAATGGCGGCTCGGCGTGGGTCATCGCCCGCCTTGATCGCGACAGCAACCAGGCCTGGGCGCACATCGCCAGGTACGGCATCCGCTGCGCCGCGCTCCAGCCCTTCTACGATGCCTGCATCAATGGCATTGGTGCTCTTTCCCCGCATGCCGCGCGCAGGAGCAAGCCCGGTCACGACTGGAAGCCAATGTCGGGCGCAGCACGGCCCCGGGTCGATCAGTTGGCTCGCCATCGTCGGCGACGACGCCTTGGCCGGCGAGATTCCAAGCGACAGCATGGTCATGCGCATCATGTGGACGCCGAAGGAGCAGTGCTTGTCGTCGCATCTCTTCGAGGGCGTCGACGAATTGCACCGGGAGGTCGCCCCGTGTGTCGAGGCCCGCGACGACGAGGGGCCCATCGAGAGAATGGGCCACCGCACGCTCCGAAAGGCGTCCGGCGATGCAACGGCCGCGCAGGCGGCGCGATAGTCATCGAATCTGTCCGAGAAACCGGGTTCCAGAAGTGAGTTCGGCGGCCGTGCTCGAGGAGGATCCACATGGTTGGCGCTAGGAGATCGTCCCGGTTGGAGATCGGCTGGTCGGACGATGCGCTCGAGATGCTGATCGACGTCGACGAAGAGGGCATCGCGCGACTGACCCGTCTCGTGCCGCTACCGGCTGAAGACGGGTTGAAGGCCAACCGAGACCGAAAAGAGTCTGCAACGCGCGGGCTACGGACCGCCGGCTTGCCCTTGGTGGACATCGTCACGTCCGGTAGTGGCCGGGTGTTTTCAGGAAGACGATATGCGCAGTCCGTCACGGGAGGTCACCTCCGCTATGTCAGCCATGAGGAGAAGCTGCAGGCTCCCTGGCGCGAACTCCGGGTCGACTTGGAGGACCTGAGCACAGGGCTTGCGGCCGAAGTCGTCTACACCGTGCTCGACGGAGGCGGGGTCCTCCGCTCTCGAGTCCGCCTCACGAACGGCGGCCGGGTTCCCGTGACTGTCGAGTCCGTGACCTCGTTTCTCTGCTCAGGACTCACCGAACCGGCGGATAGCTTGAGCGACGTCGACCTCCTCTGGGCGGAGAACGACTGGCTCGCCGAGGACCGCTGGCAGGTTCGCGCGCTGCGCGACGCCTTGCCCGATCTCAACCGCGCTGTCCACGAGCACGATTCCCGAGGCCGGTTCGGCGTGACGAGCGCCGGGAGTTGGTCGTCGGGAACCTACCTGCCCATGGGCGCTGCCATCAATCGCCACACAGGTAACTGCTGGGTGTGGCAGATCGAGCACAACGGCGGCTGGCACTGGCAGGTGGGCGAACGCGCAACTTGCGCCAGAACCCCGGAGCACGCAGATCCGGGGTCGACGCACGCCTATCTCGCGCTGCTCGGCCCCACCGACGCAGAGCACCACTGGCGCCTCGTTCTCGAGCCGGGAGAGTCCTTCGAGACCGTTCCCGTCGCGATCGCCCTCAGCCTCGACGGTTTCCAAGGAGCCGTGGCCCGCCTCACCAAATACCGTCGGGCCATGCGGCGACCGCACGAGGATCATCAGATCCTTCCGGTCATTTTCAACGATTACCTCAACACCCTGAAGGGCAACCCGACCACAGATCAACTCCTGCCGCTCATCCATGCTGCCGCCAAAGTCGGTGTCGAGTACTTCTGTATCGACTCCGGCTGGTACAGCGAGGTCGGCGACACCTGGTGGGACACCGTGGGCGTGTGGCAGCCTTCCCGAACGAGATTTCCGAACGGCCTCACCGAAGTACTCGACTGCATCAGGGCAGAGGGCATGATCCCCGGACTCTGGCTCGAACCGGAGGTTGTCGGCGTGCGCAGCCCCATCGTGAACCAGCTCCCGTCAGAGGCCTTCTTCAGCCGCGACGGGGTCCGCGTCGTCGAACAGGGCAGGTACCACCTTGATTTCTCTCACCCCGCGTCCGTGCAGCATCTCGACAACGTGGTCGACTTCCTTGTCGAGGATCTCGGCGTCGGATACCTCAAGATGGACTACAACATCAACGTCGGACCCGGGACCGACAACGGGAACGTGAGCGCGGGTGTCGGGATGTTGAGGCACAACCGTGCATTTCTTGGCTGGATCGACGAGATCCTCAATCGCCACCCCAACCTCGTCCTAGAGAACTGCGCCTCCGGCGGCATGCGCACTGACTATGCGCTGCTTTCGCGTTTCCAGCTCCAGTCCACGAGCGATCAGTCAGACTTCCTGCGCTACCCGGCCATCGCAGCGGCTGCTCCGACCGCCATCGCGCCGGAGCAAGCTGGCATATGGGCCAGCCCTCAGCCAGAGTGGAGCGACGACAAGATCACCTTCGCTCTCTCCAGTGCACTGCTCTGCCGCCTCCACCTCTCAGGACACATCGACGAGATGAGCGACCCGCAACAGCAGCTGGTGGCAGACGCGATCAGCGCCTACAAGCTGATCAGGCCCGACCTGGCCAGCGCGGTCCCGTTCTGGCCACTCGGGCTGCCGCGGTGGGTCGATCCGTGGATTGCTCTTGGGATGCGGGCCGAGTTGGCGACCTATGTCGTCGTTTGGCACCGCGAGCCGGTCGGTGGCACGTCAGCGCTCACCAACGGGGTCGATGGCCACAAGATCGTGCTGCCGGTTGCGCATCTCCGCGACAAGCAGCTCCTCGCAGAGGTGCTGTATCCGCCGGCTCATGAAGGCGAGTTCGAATGGAACGCGCCTCGCGGCGAGCTGGTCATGACGCTCCCCGACGTGCCCTCCGCTCGTCTCGTCAGGCTGGCTCCGGTGCGATCACAGTGCAGCTAGGACGAAACACCTCTGTTCTTCTTCTCCGTCAAACACCTTGCAATTGTCGACCAAACGAAGGTGCAACACGCGATTCGTGATCGGAGAATTCGCCAGCGCCCCGTCGGGGTTGGCGTCGGAAAGAGCGCGCGAGGGGTGCTCGGAGGCACTCGAGCCCCGCCCTTTGATGGGCGGTCATATTGCGTTGAACGCCGTACTCGCCTGCGGTTGAACAGGTGATCAGGGAGTGAAAGAGGGCAAGTCAGATGCTGTTGTCGAAGTGGGCTCAAGCTGGTTGACCGCTGGTCAAGGTTGCCGCAGGGAGACAGGGGCGTCGCGGCGACCGATGCGGAGCAGCGGCCCGGCCACGCCCAGCTCCAGGCGAGAAGCCTGAGGGCTGGGTCGAGCAAGACCAGGGATGGTCAGGTGCTCCGATTTTCGATCAGCGCGAAACGGTCAGCAGGTGCTCCGATTTTCGATCAGCGTTTACATGTGCAGACTTGACCGCCGCACCGGATCGTCGCCACGTCGACGGCAGAGTCACGACGGCGATCCATAGGGTGAGGTCGTCAAGCGGGACCGTGTGAGAACGACTCCCGGGGCCTCGGGGTGGGTCTGCCCTACTGTAGGCACCAACATCGCGAAGGCGTGCCCTTGCGTATGAACGAACGCCGAAGCCCGGTGGTCCACCGATGGAGTCAGGGGCGTCACGACTTCAACGGCTTCGGCCAAAACGCGATCAGCCGCATCAACAACATTGTTGAACCCAGCAGTGGACGCGAGCTGTCCGCATCTAATATTTGACGGTACGTGCCGTCCGCACCAAGGTGCTTCGGACCATTGAGGTGCTGGATACTGTGGCCACGGAAAACCTGTTGGTCGAACTCGAGAATTTGTTGGTCGAACTCGAGAATCAACGTCGACTCAAGACGGGCCAGCCTCGTGTGCTTCTGCCGAAGCCCCCGCGAGCAGGTGCAGCACAGCTCTGGTCCCCTCGACGAATTAATGCTCTCTTGCGCGGGCTGCCATGCGCTGGGCGCTACCTGGAGATCGGCGTCGAGAGCGGTTTCACACTCGAGAACATTGAAGTTGACGCACGCTGGGGGGTTGATCCTGCGCCGAGATTCGACCTGTCACGACTACCGAGGCGTGTGGAGTTCTTCGAGGGGACCTCCGATGAGTTCTTCCAACAACTTGGGCACGATACCGACTTCGACGTCGCGTTCATCGACGGGCTACATACCTTCGAGCAGACGTACAAGGATCTGCTGAACACGCTGGCCCACCTGCGCGACGGTGCGGTTCTGCTTGACGACACCGTCCCATCCGACGAGATATCGGCGATCCCTGACCAGCGTGCATCGCTAGCCCGGCGGCGCGAGCTGGGCCTCGACGGGCGACCGTGGCACGGGGACGTCTGGAAGCTCGTGGTTTGTGTTGCCCGGCACCTTCCGGAACTGGACTTTCGGACCATTCTGGGAACCGATAACCCACAGACCCTGCTGTGGCGCAAGCACCGTGGCGTCGACGTGACTCGGCCTGACGTCGACGCTGTCCGGGAGGTAGCGGAACTGTCCTACGGCGACGTGTTTGCCGACGGAGTTCCGGACCTCTTCCGGCCCTGCAGCGAGCACGAGGCGCTCTCCGCGTGCCTCACGGTCGTGAGTCCCAGGCGCTGACGACGCCTCGAGATCAATGGAGTTGCTCAACGGCTCGGGGAGTGCAACGACTGATCAAGAAACCGGAGCACCCGACCGTTGCTCAGCTCACTCGCTTCGGCATCCGGTGCTCCGACAAGCGCCCTGGAACGCGCGCCCGAGACGGTAGCCGCCATCCTTACCATGTTGCCCTTGGACGACTTTGTCGACGCTCCGATGCACACGATGGACGCCGGCAGCGGATCCGGAGAGCTCGTTCCCGTCAAGGAACACGTTCAGGCCGTCATCGACGAGGAGGCGGGACGTCACTGGCCGATGGGTGCCTTGGAGCGGTTCGCCTTCTACGAGGCCGCCCGCGGCGCCTATGCCGTCGTTCTCACCGGAGAGCGCCGGCTCTTTGGCAACGTGCTCATCCGGAAGGACATCATCTCCCCGCCGGAGTAGTAGCCCGGGTCCGGGAGCGACCTCTCCGGTTCGTGGTCTCGCGGGTAGTGCGCTGAGCCCGGGCAGGCGTCCACGCGGAAGCGCGCACGGAATGCCCGCCTTCTGTTCCCGCCGCTAGGCGTGCACGTCGAGTCCGCGATCTGCATTTCGACGGGCAGCCCGTAATGCGCGCCCGAACGAGCAGAGCAGGTATCCCTCATGTGCAGCCGCACCGGGGCAGTCGCGATCACGTCACACCACCCGACTGGATTCCTCGCCGGTCGACACCGCGAGTCAGAGTGAAGATGCGACGCTGCGAGCTCAAGACCCTGGTCGCGTCCGTCTGCGACACGTAGTTCGGACCCATGGCCAAACCAGAGAACTTGGCGATCTGCGTAGCCCAGCGCTGTGAAGCATGCCGCGGCTCTGGACCTGAAGCCCAACCGCCCGGCTAATTCACTTCGGCAGCAGACACTTCTCGGAATTGTCGCTGTTGCGGTGGAGAAGGGCACGATGACCCGCCATGGCTGCCACTCGCAGATCTCATCGGGCACACCTGACGAACCAACTCTCTGCCTGCCGCCTGGCGCCTGGCGCCAGAGCTCGGCACGCAGCTCGGCACGCAACTCGGCACGCAGCTCGGCACGCAGCAGTCGCAACTGGTGACGTTCGAGGTCGTTGATCGAGACCCGGCACCAGCGGCGACATCCCCTCTGACATGGGGTTTACAGATGGTGGCGGGGGCAGGATTTGAACCTGCGACCTTCGGGTTATGAGCCCGACGAGCTACCAGACTGCTCCACCCCGCGACGATTGAAGAGAGGAGTTTACCATCGCGGATCCCACCTGCGGCTCGAGCGCTGGTCTGCGAAACCCAGAGTCTCCGGACGCTGCCCATCGGCTACAACGCCGTCGTGAACAAGCGACGGTTCGGATCCCCGGCTGATGGACACCGGCTCCACGCGAAGGTTCCGGCCCCACCGTCTAGCTCGCGCCGGCTTCCTCGAGCAAGGCGTCGAGCCCGGCGACGAGTCGCTCGCTCCCGACTGCGAGGCCGACGCGCACGAACCGATCCCACTTCGGTCCGAATACGGCTCCGGGCAGCATCAGAAGGTTTCGCGTCTTCACCAGGCTCGCGCACAGGTCCGGCACCGGCGGGGCGTCGTCGACATGGACCTCTATCCACCCGCAGTAACCGCCGAGTGGCGGGTACCAGCTCAGTGCACCCCGAGAGTGCCTGAGGAACTGATCAACGCGCGAACAGGTTTCCCTTGCGACGTCGAGCGCGGAATCGAGGAGTCTTCCCCGCACTGACAACGCGTACTCCGCGAGCCTCTCGCTCACGATTGAGTTGCTGTTCGTCGTGTAATCCCGCGTGTTCAACGCCCGCTCGATGACCGAACTGTCCCGACAGGCCAGCCACCCGATGCGGAGCCCTCCGAGGCCCCAGGCCTTCGTCATGTCGCCGACCGAGATGGCGTCCCTCGCCGCATCGAGGGGTGAGCGGAGCGCGACGCCGTGAAGGGTCGCGTAGCGGAACACGTCGTCGCTTATCACCCGACAGCCGGCACGAGCTGACAGCTCGACAAGGGTGTCGAGCGAGGAGGCACTCGCCAGTCCGCGTCCGGTCGGGTTGTTGTACGGGTTCACGATCAACAACTCCGCGCGGCTGGTTCGCACCAGTTGCTCTAGGCGGTCGAAGTCGTACTCGAAGCCGTCGCGGGCCGCGAGCTCGTAGCGCGTCACCTCCGCCCCCAACAGGTGCAGCAGCGGTTCGTAGATCCCGTAGAGGGGGCTTTCGATCACGACGCGCGCACCGCGATCGATGATCGCCTCGAGCACGAGCAGGACGGCCTCCGTCGCGCCCGATGTGACGACGACCTGCTCGGCGTCGAGATCTTCGTAGAGCGCGGCGACAGCCTGCCGCAGCGACGACACCCCCGCGGTCTGGGAGTAGTCCAAGGAGAGTCCCCGGAGATCGCTGAGCGGCGTCCCGGTGAGTTCGAGGAGATCGCCCACCGTCGGCGAGACGGGATTGCTCGGCGAGAGATTGACCATTCCTGGCACGAACGCAAAGCGACGGAACCACTCCTCGAGTTCGAAGCACGGCAGGCGAGATTCCTTCACGAGCCAACCTCCTTCCGGCGGGTGTACGCCCCACCACGGCGACCGCACATTTCGCACTCCTCAGGCAATCTGCCTGAACACGAGACAGCCACCGAGCAGTTCCGCTTCCCCGGGACCGCCGTCCGCGTCGCACGATCGCGGCGTCCCGGCTGCGTTGCTCGACCCGCGACCGTGCAGGGCGCGCACCGGTCTCGGCGAGAACGCGGCCGCCCGGAGCTCCCACGGCCCGACCGGCGGTCGAACGGTCGTCGTCGTTCCCAGCGGGCATGGGCTTCCTCACGCGGCCGGCGTCGCGGTCTTCTCTGCCAAGGAGCGGCCTGTCCTCCGCGCGTGGTCGGTCGCGGACGAGCGCTTCCTGGGCGCTTCACGACTGCTCCGACTGCGGAGCGACGGTGGGGACTCGCCCACCCGCCGCGACGACGTGGGGCGTTTCCAGCGGGAAATGACATGCGGCGAGGTGGCGGTCCCCGAAGGACCGGAACGCGGGCTCCTCGAGGGCGCAGATCTCCCGGACGAAAGGGCAGCGCGTGCGGAACCGACACCCGGAGGGCGGGTTCATCGCCGAGGGCAGCTCCCCTTCGACGTGCTTGCCCCTCATCGCCCGACCTCTTCCGACGTCGGCCACCGGGATCGTGTCGATGAGAACCCGGGTGTAGGGGTGAGCGGGCTTCTCGTAGATAACGCGCGCCGGCCCGATCTCCATCAACTTGCCTGAGTACATGACCCCGATGGTGTCCGCCATGTACTTCACGACGGCCAGGTCGTGCGAGATGAAGATAAAGGTGAGCCGGTGCAGGGTCTGGAGATCCTTGAGGAGGTTCAGGATCTGGGCCTGGATGGAGACGTCGAGGGCGGACACAGGCTCATCGGCCACGATGAGTTCGGGATCGAGGGTGAGAGCACGGGCCAGTCCGATGCGCTGGCGCTGGCCACCCGAGAACTCGTGGGGGTACCGCTCGAGGGAGCCTCTCGGCATGCCCACCTCGTCGAGGAGCTCCCCCACGCGTCGGTCGCGGCTCTTCCTGTCACCGATTCCCTGGACGAGCAGTGGTTCGCAGAGGATCGTCCGCACCCGCATCCGCGGGTCGAGGGAAGCGTAAGGGTCCTGGAACATGATCTGCAGGTTGCGCCGGCGAGCACGCAGTGCGCCGCCCCGCAACTCCGTGATCGCTTCCCCTCTGAACTGGATCCTGCCGCGAGTTGCCCGCTCGAGCAGGACGACCATTCGCCCGATCGTGGTCTTGCCGCTCCCCGACTCACCGACGAGGCCGAACGTCTGCCCCTGCCGCACGGTGAACGAGACGTCGGAGACGGCCTTGATCGATCCGATGGAGCGCCGCAGGACGCCGCCGGAGCTCACGGGGAACTCCTTCACCACGTGATCGAGCCTGAGGAGCACGGGCGCGTCGTCGCCTGCCGTAATGGGGACCCCCGCTGGCGACGGGACCTCCCCGTCGACCCGCACCGGTCGCTCCAGCGCGGTCCGGTCCACCGCCAGCGGAGAAGCGACCCTCGTGGCGTCCGCTCCCACCTGGTGGAAGCAGCTTGCGACGTGGTCAGGCTCGCTCGCGTCCGCCGGCGCCAGAGGGGGATCCGCTTGCCTGCAGTCGGACTCGACGTATCGGCAGCGGGGAGCGAACCGACAGGCGGGAATCGGTTGGGACAGGTCGGGAGGGACGCCGGGGATGCTCACCAGGCGAACGGAGGCTTCCTGGTCGAGCCGAGGCACCGACGCCAGCAGGGCCTCGGAGTACGGATGGCGCATGCGCGTGAAGACTTCCTCGGTGGATGCCGCCTCGACGATCTTCCCCGCGTACATGACGAGCACGCGGTCGGCGCGACCGGCAATGACCCCCATGTCGTGGGTGATGAGCAGGACCGCCATGTTGAGCTCCTGGCGCAGCGAGTCGAGGAGATCAAGGATCTGCGCCTGGATGGTGACGTCGAGAGCCGTCGTCGGTTCGTCGGCGATGAGAAGCTTGGGCTCGCACGCGAGCGCCATCGCGATCATCACGCGTTGCCGCAGGCCCCCCGAGAGCTCGTGGGGATACGCTCTGAGCCGCTCGAGCGGTTGGGGCATGTCCACGAGATCGAGAACCTCGAGAGCCCGCAGACGTGCCGCCTTCCGGGAAACACCCCGGTGGACACGGAGCGACTCGGCGATCTGGCGGCCGACGGTCATCGTCGGGTTGAGACAGGTGAGGGGGTCCTGGAAGACCATGCCCATGTTCTCGCCGCGGCGTATCCACATCTCTCTTTCCGAAAGCACGACGACGTCCTCGCCCATCAGCCGGACCGCGCCGGCCGTCACGTGTCCGACGTTGGGCAACAACCTCATGATGGACAGCCCGACGCTCGTCTTCCCGCAGCCGGACTCGCCCACCATGCCAACGCACTCGCCTTCCTCGATCCGGAAAGAGACGTCATCGACGGCCACGACGGTGGAGTGGCGGAGGCGGAACTCGGTCCGCAGCCCTTCCACCTCGAGGACCGCGCTCATCGCGCCGCCCCCGGGACCGCCCGACGGAGCCACCCCTCGGTCGCCGCGAGGGCGGGATCGGGAGCGGGCAAGGATTGCGCTGCCCCGCCGCTCACGACACCGCTCCGGCCGTCGCCCACGCGCTGAGCGCGCCTGCAAGCGCGGCTCGACGATGTCGCGCGCCGCGTCCCCGATGAGGTTCGCCGCGACGACGGTCGCCACGATGAGCGCGGCCGCCGGCCACAGCTGCCACCAGTAGCCGTCGAAGAGGTTCGTCACGCCGTCCGTCAAGATGTTCCCCCAGTTCGTCGCCGGCGGCGGGACCCCGAGACCGAGGAAGCTGATCGCGGCGAAGAGCGTGATCGCGTCGGCGACTTTCAAGGTCGCGTTGACGACCACGATGCCGACCAGGTTCTGCGAGATGTGGTGGCGCAGGATGAAGTCGGATCGCGCGCCAAAGGCCCTCGAAGCCGCGACGTAGTCGTGGGTTCGCAGGGTGAGCGTCTCGCCACGTGCGAGGCGCGCGGTTGGGAGCCAGCTCACCGCGGCGATGACGAGGATGATCAAGAACAGCGTCGGCTGCACGAGCGAAGCGAGCAGCACGACAAAGAAGAGGAACGGGATCGAGAGCAGTGCATCGACGATGCGCATCATGAAGGCGTCGACGAGGCCCCCGACGTAACCGGCGAACGCGCCCCACACGAGGCCGAAGAGCGTGGAGATGACCCCGACCCCTATTCCCACCTCGAGGGTGCTCTGTCCACCGACCATGAGCGCACCGAGCTCGTCTCGCCCCTGTGGCGTCGTGCCGAGCAGGTGATGGATCGAAGGCGCCTCGTTTTCCAGAAGAAGGTTCGCCGCGAACTGGTTCGTGGGGTGGAGGACCGGACCGAGCCAGCTGAACGCCACGATCGCCGCCAGCACGACGAGTCCGGCGACGCCCATCCTGTTCTCAGCGAAGGCGGAGAGCGATTGTCGCCAGTAAGCCTTCGCGCCCGGTTGATCCGGGTCGACCGCGGCCACGGCCGGGCCGAGGAGCATCTCCTGACGCGCGGACGGCCCCCCGCCGGAGACCGAGCCGGCCTTCACTTGAGGCGCACCCGTGGGTCCAGCCAGGCGTAGCCGAGATCGGCGAGCAGATTGCCGATCACCGTGGCCAACGTCACGACGAGCACAACACCGAGGAGCACCGGATAGTCACGGTTCTGCGCCGCGTTCCAGAACAGCAGCCCCACTCCTGGGAAGTCGAACAGCGCCTCGATGATGAGGGAGCCGGAGAACACGTAGGGCACCGCCAGGCCGATCAGCGTCATCGTCGAGGAGAAGGCGTTGCGCAGGACGTGATGGACGAGTATCCGACTGGTCGGGTCACCCTTCGCCCGCGCGGTCCGCACGTAGTCGGCGAGCAACGAGTCGATGGTCGCGGAACGCATGTAGCGGCTGAAGTAGCTCACGTTGCCGAGGACCAACGTCAGCACGGGTAGCACGAGGTCCTTGAAGTCGACCCACGTGCCCGTGCCGAAGTCCGAGGCGTTCGAGGGGGCGATGTTCGTCCAGATGCTGAACACGACGATGAGCACGCTCCCCATGAGGAAGCTGGGCGTCGTGTAGCAGATGAGCATCGCCGCGGTGATGCCCTGGTCGTCGAGATGGTTGCGGCGCAGACCCTGGATCATGCCCATCGGCACCGCGATCGCCAGAGCGATCAGCATCGAGGAGCCGACGAGCAGTAAGGTGCGCGGCACGTACGCCGCGAGGAGCGAGACGACGGTCTGGTTCTGCTTGTAGGAGAAGCCGAGGTTGCCCCGCAGGACACGCGAGAGCCAGATCCCGAACTGCACGACGAGTGGCTTGTTCAGCCCCTGTTGGATCGTGAACTCCCGCACCGCGTACGCCGTCGCCTTGGGGCCGAGCTGGGCGCGCACGAGCCCCCCGGGCAACGCGTGCAGCACGATGAACACGATGACCGCGACGATGAACATGACGACGACCGCTTGCGCCAGTCGACGAATGCAGTAGCCGAGCACCGGACTCCTTAGCGCAGTTGCGAGCCGCTCCCAAAAAGGCCGCCTCGCGCCGTGAACCTACCGCCGCAACGTCCGGGCGTCTCCACGACGCGGACACCCGGCAGGCCGCGGACGACAGCACGGCGTCGCGCCGTGCTGTCGTCCGCGGTCCGGCCTACGACTGGAAGTACCACTCGTTCGGGGTGATGTTCCCGAAAGCGAGCTGGGGCGACCATCCCTTGAGGCGGTCCGAGACGACGGAGATCTGGTTGTCGCCGGTCGGCCACCAGATCGCCGCCTCGTTCGTCGCGATGTAGTTCTCCAACCGGTAGAGGTAGCTCAACCCCGAGTGCTCCTCGGCGGCCTCGATCAGCTGCTGCGCGGTCGGCGAGTAGTAGCCCCCGCCGTAGTAGTTGCCCTTGGCGAACTGCTGCTCGAGCGTCGGCAGGATCGCGAGGTCCCCGTAGTCGGTGAACCACAGGGGGTAGAGCGCGAGCGCGTAGTTACATGGTCCCGGCGGGCAGACGCCGTCGAGCGAGTACTGGGTCGTCGCGCTCTGCGGGTCGAGGTTGATCTGGATCCCCGCCGACTTCGCCGCCGTCTGGAACGCCTCCGCCTGCGAGGCGAGCTCGACGAGATCGGTGATGGTGAAGCTCAACGCCAGCGTCAGGCTCCGGCCCTTGTCGATGCGCGCGCCACACTCGTTCGCCTTCGTGCCGGGACGCTCGCAGACCATGACCCCGTTGGCGCCCGCCTTCCAGCCGTGGGCCCCGAGGAGCGACCGCGCCGCGGCAATCGAATAGGGATACGGGTCGTGGTGCTCGGCCGGGCTCACATACGGCGACCCGGGGATGTTCGGGACCGGCCCGTAGGTGAGCTGCCCCACTCCGTCGAGCGTCGTCTTCAGGTAGAGGTTCTCGTTCACGAGATGCTGCAGGGCCTGTCGGATGTAGAGCTGATCGACGAGGGGTCCGTAGACCTTGCTCGTGAAACCGACCTCGACCGACTGCTCGTAGTCCGGCGCCCAGGGAGCGACCGTGTAGCCGTGGCTCTGAAAGTAACCGACGAGGCCGTAGTCGCTGTAGGGGATGTAGCCGTAGTCGACCTCGCCGGACCGGAGGGCGTCCACCTCGGCGGCGGCCGAGGGGAAGTCCTCCAGGATCACGTGCGCCAGGCGTGCCCGGTCCGGCCCGTCGTAGGAGTCGTTCGGGGTGAGCTCGGTCCTGCCCGTCACCGAGTCGTAGCTGGTGACCGTGAAGGGGCCGTCGACAACCTTCCAGAGCGGGTTGCTCGCGTAGCTGGAGAGCTGCTCCGACTGGCCGTAGAGGAAGTTGAAGACCTTCGTCGCCCCGGCCGACGTCAGATCGAAGCCGCCGACCGGCCCTCCTGTACTCTCGCGGTCCCAGCTCTGCTGCGGCATCGGGACGATGTTGACGAGCTGATTGTCCGTGTACCACTGCTCGCTGTAGGACCGGTCGAGGTGAATCACGAAGGTCGTCGCGCTCGGGTAATCGACGCGCGTGATGTTGTCGGGAAACTCGCCCGGCACGTACGTCGCGATCTTCGACTCGCCGGCCTTGTAGATGTTGAAGAAGAACTGGATGTCGCGGGTGGTCACCGGCTTGCCGTCGGACCACACGTAGTGCCTGAGCTTGATGGTGATCGTTCGATCACCGTCCGAATAGACGGGGGGATCGGCGAGGCTCCGCGCATAGTCGATCACCGGATCGCTGCCCTTGCCTTCGAAGTACAAAGGAAGCCAGAGGCACTCGTCCGTGCTCAACTCCCAGGGTTCTTCGTTGGCGCCGTTCTCGAGCGGCAGCATCCAGCTGAACTCGTCCGTCGGCTGAAAGGCGAACGTGACCGTCCCGCCGGGACTGGCCTTCTTCTTGGCGACCACGGGCTCGGCCTTCTTCTTGGCGGAAGCCACCGCCGGCGGCGCGGCGCAAACCGTCGCGACGAGCGCCAATGCCAGGACGAGCAAGGCCAATCGATGGAGGCCCCCTGCTCGCATCTGGCTCGCTCGAACACGGGCTCGGAATCTCATCAATGCGGGCCTCCTTGTCGCTCGGTCCCACCCGGGAGAGCCGGCCCGACACTCACAGGACCGGTCGGACCCGACTCCCGCCTGCGACGAGTGAGTCGGGAGCGTGAACTTGTGAATGGGCACGTTGTTGCTGACGCACGCAGCGGCAACAAGGCCAAATTACTCAATCGCGCCGTCTTGACGCGTCGTCCCTCCGCGTGGCGCCGGCGCCGACTGGGCAGGTCGCGGCCCGACGCCGGGACCGAACCCTCCTTCGCAGCCGCCGTCACGCCCACACCGGACCTGCGCCTGGCCGGTCACGACGCGGACAGCCACCGCCGCCTCGGTGGTCGAACGAGGTTCCCGGGCTGCCCCAGCGGCCGGTGGCGTGCACTCGCGCCCGACGGCGCCGACCGTCCGCCGAGAGGGATTCGCCGTCGGGGTCGGGTTCGGACCGTTCGTCTCGCCCGCTACGCCGCCGACGACAGCGCCGCGCGAGCGCGGGACCTGGCACGCGGGACCGTCGTCGTGGTCGTCGAGGGCGCGGGATTCGCGTTCACCAGCGCGTTCGCCTCTCCGAGGAGCGTGCCCGCTCGCGTCACGTCTTGCTGGTACGAGCCGAGATCACCCCGGGCGAGAGCGGCCTGGGCAGCCTGGTAGGCGGAAACCGCCTGCGCGATGTCCTGTCGTGCCACCTGGGACAAGGAGCTCTTCGCACCCGTTCCCTTCCCCTGCGGTCCCGTGCTCGCCGGCGCCGAACCGAAGATCCCGGCGAGGGCGCCGCCGAGCGTCGACTCCATCGAGACGTCCTTCCCGTAGACGACGACCACGTCGACGAGCTGCGGGAAGGGGGTTTGCGACGACGACACGTACAACGGTCGCACGTAGATGAGCGAGTCCGCGATCGGCAGGATCTGCACCGTGCCGAGCGACACCGTCGAACCCCTGCTGTCGAGGAGCGTGATCGCCTTGGAGATCGTCGGGTTGGCGTTGATGTCGGCGTTGGCGAGCGCCGGGCCGTGAATGGACTCGCCCGGCGTCACGAAGGCGTCGAGCTTGCCGTAGCCGTTGGCGTTCGAATCGGCGACGAAGAGCGCGCGCAACGTCTGGAGGCTGTCGTTCGACGAGAAGGGCACCAGGGGCTCGATGGCGTCGAAGCTGAGTGAGCTGTCCCCGGGGAGCTGGAGGAGCTCGTAGACCGGCGTGTAGCGGGCGATCGAGCCGTTCGGGGAGCGGGCGAGCTGGTTCGAGGGCGATCCGGACGCCGAATTCGAGGTCTGCGAGAGGTCCCAGGCGTCCGACAGGCTGTAGAAGCCCGAGGGCGACTCGATGTGGTACCGACCGTACATGTCGGCCTGGACCATGAGCAGGTCCTGCGGGTAGCGCAGGTGCTCTCGTAGCACCGGGTTCATGTCCTTCAGCGGCTGGAACAACCCGGGGAAGGCGCGCTCGTACGCCCGGATCAACGGATCCGACGGTGCGATCACATAGAAGGACATCTTGCCGGTGTAGGCGTTGACAACGACCTTGACGGCGTCGCGCACGTAGTCGTACCTGCCCGCCAGCCCGCTCTTCGACGGCAGCTCGCTCGTCAGCGCGGGCTGCCCGTAGGGGAAGTACGCGCTCGTCGTGTAGGCGTCGACGACCCAGTCGATCTCACCGTCGACGACGACGGGATACGGGTGCGAATCGACCTGGAGAAATGGCAGCGCCTTCTGGACGCGTGCCTCGATGTCGGGAATGTAGATGAGCCGCGATTGCCCCGTGACGAGGTTGGAAATGAGAAGGTTCAGGTCCCTCAGGTGGATCGCAAAGGTGAGTCGGTTGAAGAAGCCGCCGATCGGGATCCCGCCGCAGCCGTGGCAGTGGCCCTCGACGTTCGTTCCGTTCGCCGCCTGGTACTGGACCTCGGGCTGCTTGGTGTCGACGATCGCGTACTGACTGTCGCCCGGCGCGTAGTAGACGGCGGGGCGGCTGAGCGAGAGAGCGGGCGACGAGGAGCTCGTCGGGATGTTCCCCGCGAGGAAGTTCGGGAGGTTGCTCGAGTTCGCGACGTTCGCCGCGGCGGCGACGACGCCGTAGCCGTGGGTGTACTGCAGGTGGGTGTTCACCCAGCTCTGCTGGGCGAGCCCACCGGGGTTCAAGGAACGCACCCCGACGACGACCGGCGTCGTCTTCCCGTCGATCTCGTAGCGGTCGACCGCGAGCGTGCTCAGCTGGTAGTAGCTCTTGATGACCTGCAGCCTCTGGAAGGTCGGAACCGCGACCGACGGGTCCCAGAGCAGCACGTCGGACAGGGTCTTCTGGTACTGCGTGAGCACGGCGGGGGTGAGGTCCTCGTTCGCCGGGAAGGTGTGCCGGTCCACGTTGTCGATCCCCATCGCGTAGCGGGTCGCGGCGATGTTGTCCTTGATGTACGGCAACTCGAGGGTGCTCTGTGCCGGAGTGACGCGCAGCGCCTGGAAGATCGCCGGGTAGATGACGCCGACGACGAGCGCGAGAAACACCCAGAGGCCGAACGCGATCGCCGGTAGCGCGAGGGAACGCTCGTAGATGTTCACGCTGAACGCCACGAACGCCACGAGCGAGATGACGGCGAGCAGCGTCAGCGCCGCCAGGCGCACGTGGACGTCGGTGTACGAGGCCCCGTGCACGACCCCCGACGACGACAGGTCGAGACCGTACCGGTCGACGTAGTAGTACGCCCAGGCCCTCTCGAGCACGATGAGGGCGAGGATGAGCGAGAGGTGGGCGATCGCCCTCGGCTCGACACGCGTGGAACGGCGCAACTGGATCGCGCCGTTCAGGAAATAGGCGATCACCGTGACGATGAAGGTGACGACGAGCGCGGTGAAGATCCAGTCGACAAGGAAGGACAGGAACGGGAGCCGGAAGATGAAGAAGCTGACGTCGCGGTGGAAGAGCGGGTCGAGTCGGCCGAACGGCAGCGCGTTCTCGAACAGGATCCAGTGCTGCCACTGCCCCGACGCTCCGATCCCGAGGATGAGGGCGATCACGAGCGAGACCGCGCTTCGCACGATGAGCGCGTAGGGGCCGACCGTCGCCTGGTAGCGGCGGACGAGCTCGTTGTCGGGCGCGAGGAACATCGCCCGCGGCGCGACGGTGTCGACAACGAACAAGGACACCCAGAGAAGCGCCCAGGCGATCACGACGAACACGACCGCGAGCACGACCTTGGTCGCCGTGACCTGGCTCCAGACGCTGCCGAGGCCGTTCCAGTGGAACCAGAGGAAATTGGCGTAGAAGCCGGCGAGACCCTGCACCACGAGCAGCAGGATGATGAGCGCGACGACGAGCGCGACGATGACGACGTTGCGGCGCCGCGCGTGCGGCCGCATTCGCTGCTCGGGCTGGACTCTCATGAGCCGCTACGGTCCCGCCGGCACGAGAACGCAACGGCAACCGCCGTGGGCCGGCGGCTGGGGCTGACCGGTCGGGAACGTCACGCCGGGCTCGAGCAGCCCCGCCAGCTCGTTGTCGTCGCAATCCGAACACCGGCTCGCGCCGTCGTCGACGACCCAGGAGACCGCCATGCCCTCGGACCGCGCCACCTCGAGCGTCCCGAGGGCGAAGGCGCGCGTCGCGTAGTCGCCCGCGGTGTCCTCGATGCGCTCGCCTTTCCAGTCGCGGTACGCGGCACCCACGGCACGCTGGAGTGACTCCGCTTCGCCGTCGCCGGCGCGGAAGCTTTGGACGAGCCGGGTCGTGATCGCGGTCGAGATCTCCGTTCCAAGGCTCGTCGCGACCGTCTCGGTCGCGGCGCGGCAGGCGGCGTCGTCGGACGCGCCGGTGCTCGACGCGCGTCCGGTCGAACTCAACCTCTCCCGGGCGAACCGCGCCCCCTCCTGCCACACGACCGACAAGGCCGGGCTCGCCGCCTGGGCGAAGCGCTGGGCCTCGTCCGACAGCGAGGTCAGCGTCTCGGGCTCCGTGCCGCGGGGCGCCTCGCGCAGCAGGTGCAGGAGATCGTTCTGCTCGACGCGCAACGCCCGCTTCAGGACGTGCACGAGCTCACCGAGCGGCCGCTCGATCAGCTCGTCGCGCCGGCGAAGAAGGATGTTCCGCTCCAGGGTGACGTCGTCGACGCGCAGTCCCGCGGGGACCGCAGCGTCCTTCGCCGCACCGGACGCCGACGCCCCGCCGCCGCCCGGCGCGACCCCTCCCGGCTCGGTGTCCACCGCGCCGTCGCCGTCCGGAGCCCCCTGTGCAGGAACGGGCGCGGCCTCCGACGGAGGTGCCGGGGTGCTCGACGCCTCACGGATCCGCGCGAACAGCTCGTCGACTATCGCGGCCCCCGAGGCGTCGCCGGCGACCACCGTCTGGTCGACGGCGGCGCCCTCCGGCCGTGTCCCCTCGCGGTCGCCCGCCGTCACACCCTCATCCGCGGGCCCGATGAATGCCGCCGCGAGCGAACCCGCGACCTCGTCGGCGGCGTCGAGCCCCTCGACACCGCCGGCCACCGACGCGACCTCGGCCGGCTCGGCGACCTCGCCCCGAGAGTAGCCCGGCCCCGGTTCGAGCTCGGTCGCGCGCCGGGCGACCTCGGCTGCGGCGCGAGCGTCGTCCTCGGAACCTTCGAGCCGCGCCCGCACGGCTGCGATCGTTTCCGACACGTGGGCGACGACCGAAGACAGCGCGTCTTTGCCCGCCCGCAGCTGCTCGATCTGGGAGTAGTACACCCGGCGGCGCTCAGCGAGATCCGACAGGATCCGGCGGCGCATTTCGCGAGACTCGTCGATCATCGCCCGGCAGTCCTCTTTCGCGGCGTCGATCGTCGCGTTCGCCGCGCCCCGTGCTTCATTGACGATCGCTGCCGCCTCGAGCTCGGCTCGCCGCCGGAGCTCGTGGCCCGCCGCCTCCGCCTCGACGACGATCTGGGCCGCGCGGGCCTCGGCCTTCGAGAGCACCTCGTTCGCCGCGGCGTGGGCCACGTGGATGACCCTCGCCGTCTCGGAGCCGAGTGCCGCCGAGAGGGTCTCCTCGTCGAGCTCCGGCTCGGCGGCGCGGCGCTCGGCATCGTGCAGCCGGTCGGTCAGCTCGCGCTGCTTGGCTCGCGACAGCCGGACGAGCTGGGCGACGTCCACCAGGAACCGGTGGACCGCCTCGGGGTCGTACCCCCGCCACGTGACCGGGAACTCGCGGCCCGAGATGGCATCCGGGTCAAGGTTCGGGTGGGAGGAGATCGGGATCGGTCGCGAATCAGGCACGCCGTGAAGCCTATGACCTCACCGGGCGGCCGGTGCTCGCACCAGCCTCCCGCCCAGGCGCTCCAGGGCGGTGATCGCCTGGCCGATCGACGAGACGGCGATGACGCGGAGATCCGGGCCGGCGTGGGCGCGCGCGGTCGCGGCGTTCGCAGGCGGAACGAAGAACACGGAGGCGCCCGCCGCCCGGACGGCGATCGTCTTCTGCGCGACGCCAGCGATGACTCCGACCGACCCGTTGTTCGACATCGTCCCCGTCGCGGCGATCCGCAGTCCGCCGGTCAAGTCACCGCGGTCGAGCTTGTCGATCAGCCCGAGCGTGAACGAGAGCCCCGCCGACGAACCGACGATGCCGTCGGCGTTGATCGAGATCCCGAAGGGCTCGTTCTCGTCGTCGTAGAGCTGCTCCGGGTAGAGGGGCAGGCAGCTCGCCGCACGTCCGGCGCGCCGCACGACCCGGCCGCCGTGCGCCGAACCGGCCGGGACACAGCTCACCGCCGCCGCCGAGGCGGATCCCGAGCTCCTCAGCTCGTCGACGACGACCGAGCGTCTCTGCGGGCGCCGCGACCCGAACCCGTGGAACGTGAGGACGATCGAGCGTCCCGGCGACACCGCCCCCACCGCCGCGACGAGCGGCCCGAGCGCGACGGCCCGGGTCGACCCGACCGCGGTGATAACGTCCCCGACGGCGAGGGTCGAGGCGCGCGACGCTCCCGGCTGGATCGCCACGACGGCGACGCCGGCCGGCGCCGCCCGGGGGTGGTAGCCGAGCTCGCGCAGCGCGACGAACGCGGCGGCCTGGCGCGCCGTCGCCATCTCGATGACGCCATCCTCGTCGTAGGCCGAGGAGCTCGATCCACCCGTCAGATCCTCGGTCGAGACGATCTGCGCGTTCTCGTCGAAGCGGTAGTACAGGTAGCCGAGCGCCGTCAGGTGGACGAGCTGGACGTCGGTGAGAACGACGCTCCCACGGTGCGGGTGCGACGCCCCCCGGGGCACCGAGATGAGCTGGGCGACGTCGAGCGCCGTGCCCGGCGTGATCGCGTAGTACGGCACCACCCACCTCGCGGCCACGAGGGCGGCGAGGACGAGCACCGCGAGGACGCCGGCCGCGACCCGCCACGCGATCCGCCACCGCCGGCCCAGACCCTGGCCACCTCGGCCACAGGCGCCCACGGCCGGTCGGCGCGGGTTCAACCAGTCGAGATCGCCCGTCGTGTCCCCCGACGTGTCGCTGCCCACGTCCCGTAGCCTGCCACGAGGAAGGAATGACCGAGGAGGCCCGGTGCGAAGCATGCCGTCTGACGACGTCGCCGCGGTCCGCCGACGCCTCGCGGCCTTGCTCGCCGGGCCCGCCGGCGATGAATCGACCGTCCGACGACTTCTCGCGCACCGTTCGCCACGGGTCCGTTCGGCCGCGTTCGCGTCCCTCGGGCGCGTGGGCCGCGTCGGCCCCGTCGACGGGCGCGTCGCGCTCGGAGACCCCAATCCGGGCGTTCGCCGCTCGACGTGCGAACTCGCGACGCGGCTTGCCGGTACGGAGTTCACCCCCTCCTCGACGACACCGACCCGTCGGTTGTCGAAGCGGCGGCCGACGCGGCGGGCGAGCCGGGCGACCGCCGGGCCTACGACGACTGTCCGACATCGCCCGGTGCCACCCCGACCCGCTCTGTCGCGAGGCCGCGGTCGCCGCGCTCGGGACGATCGGCGACGTTGCGGGCAAGGCGGCCCTCTCGAGGCGCTCGACGCCGGCGCCGGCGCCGGCGGTTCGTCGCCGGTCCGTCGCGGGCGCGGCTTTCAGCGGAACCGACGTCGAGGTCGCGTGGCGCGCCCGACCGTCCGACCGGGACTGGCAGGTGCGTCGGGGAGGACGGGAAGTGCTCGGGATCAGCTGCGCGCTCAAGCGGTCAACGCAACAGCCTTGGCGAACGCCTGAGATGGTGTCATCCACCCGAGCGTCTGTCGAGGTCTGTTGTTGAGGGAACGGGCGATGGCATCGAGCTCGCGTTGGGTGCACTGCGAGAGATCTGTTGACTTCGGCAGGTATTGGCGCAAGAGACCGTTCGTGTTCTCGTTGCTGCCGCGTTGCCAGGGGCTCTTCGGGTCGCAGAAGTAGATCTGCACCCCGGTGTCGATCGTGAACTGGACGTGCTCGGCCATCTCCTTTCCCTGGTCCCAGGTGATCGATCTGCGGAGCTGGACGGGAAGCGTGACGATGCGCTTCGCGAGTGCGGTGCGGACCGACTCGGCGGTGTTCCCGTGGGGCAGCTTCAACAAGATGACGTAGCGGCTGTGACGCTCGACGAGCGTGCCGATTGCGGTCATCTTCTTGCCGAAGATGAGATCACCCTCCCAGTGCCCGGGCACGGCGCGGTCGGCGACCTCGGCCGGTCGCTCGGAGATCATCACCATGTTGCGGAGCTGTCCCTGGCCGACCCCGCCCTTGGTGTAGGCCTTGGCTCTTCGCATCGCCCGACCGCTTCGCAGGCAGGTGTGGAGCTCTTTCCGCAGCGCTCCACGGCCCTGGACGAACAGCGACTGGTAGATGGTCTCGTGGGACACCCGCATCTCCGGATCATTCGGATAGCTAAGAGCCAACCACGCGGAGATCTGCTCGGGTGACCACCTGGCCTCGAGCTTGTCGACGACGGTCGATCTGAGCCGGCGGCACCGGGAAAGCTTCGCCCGCCTGGGCCGCAGGGCGCGTCGTTGCGCACCCCGGTCGGCGAGGCGCGCTCGGTAATGCTGACGGCCGCCATTCGCGTTCACGTCTCGACACACCGTCGAGGGCGCACGCCCGAGTCCAGTCGAGATCACCCGGATCGAGAGACCTGCGGCGAGTCCTCGCGAAATCTCTTCTCGCTCTTCAAGGGAGAGCCTGAGCTCAGCACGCCCTCGTTCGTGCGGTCGTCTCCCCCCTGCATCGGCGATGAACTTCCGAAGCGAAGAGTTCTGGCGTCCGAGGTGCTTGGCGATGCGCTTCACCGGTACGCCGGCCTCCCGCATCTCCCAGATCGTCGCCCTGTCGGCTTCTGTGAACCTCGCCATCACCGTATCCTCCCCATCGACGACACCAGTGTTCGCCGATCAGAGAGGTGTTGCGATGACCAGTTGAGGACTCAGCGGATCCGAGACACGCTGACCGCGTAGGACAGCCCGTCGGGCAGCTCGAGGCACCGTGCCGCGCCGAGCACCGCGCATCGCCCCGCGTCGGCGGCGACGCGGACCGGCACGCCCGTCAGCCTGGCGAGGCGCCTGTCGAACCCGTCGAGCTGCCCGAGACCGCCGGCGAGCAGCAGTCCGGATCCGATGAGGTCGTTGACGAGCTCGGGCGGCGCCTCGGTGATCCCGCGCACCGCGGCGTCGAACATCGGTGCGACGAGCGGCTCGAGTATCGGCCTCAGCTCGACACTCGTGAGCACGGCGCTCGTCGGTCGGCCGGAACGCGCGTCGCGACCGACGACCTCGAACTCGGCTTTTCGGGGGCGCGGCGCGACCGTCGCGAGTGCGAGGCGGGCGGCCTCAACCGCCTCTCGGTCGACGAGGATGTCGCGTTGGCGCACGAGGTAGACCCGCACCGCCTCGTCGAGGTCGTCGCCGCCGAGCGCGCACGACGAGGAGACGACGATTCCCCCGAGAGCGAACACCGCGACGTCCGTGGTCCCTGCGCCGACGTCGACGACCATCGACCCCGTCGGTTCGTCGATCGCGATCCCCGCGCCGATCGCGCAAGCGGTCGGATGCGCGATGAACAACACGTCCTTCGCTCCGGCTTTGCGCACGGCACGGTCGAGCGCCCGGTTCTGCACGCGGGTGGCGCCGACGTGGGTGCACACGAGCACGCGGGGGTGCGACAGCCGCGACGCTCCGGCTCGCCGCAAGGCCTCGGCGAGCACTTCCTCGACGAGTTCGAGATCGACGAGCTGGCCATTGCGCACCGGAAACCGCACCGCGACCCTGCCGGCCGCCCGCGCGCCAAGACCGAGCACCTCGGAACCGAAGGCGACGACACGACCGGTGTCCTTGTCCACGGCCGCGACCGTCGGTTCGTCGACGAGCAGCGCCCCGCTCGCGTCGGCGATCCGTGTCGAGCCTGTGCCGAAGTCGAGCGCGAACTCCGCGCTCACCGTCGTGAACCGATCTGCACAGCGCGACATCGTAGGAGGGGTGGAGACGCCCGAGCGCCGGCCGGCACGCGCACGCGGGCCGCTGACGTCCCTTTCGATCCACGGACAATTAGCCTGCGCAGGCGTGACGGTCACGCCCGGCGATTTCGGCGAGCACTTCGACGAGGACCCCCACCCCCCGCTCCTACCGCCCGACGACCGCCTGTGGCGCCACCCGTCCGAGGTGGGCGCCTCGCACACCGCGGTGCCGCTCGACCCCGTCGCCGTGCGGAGGCGCTGGCTGCTCAGCCATCCGTCCCGTCGGAGTGCCCTCACCGCCGGGGTGGTCGGCGCGCTGCTGGCGACCGGCGTCGTCGCCCTCGGCACGCACCTCGCGGACTCGATGGAGGGCACCGGTCTTGCCCAGCTGAAGGGTGCCGCGGAGATCCGCGCGACGACCGCCATCACGACTTCGGCCAGCCGCGAGCTGAGCCCCGCGCTCGTGTCGAACATCACCCGGGTCAGCGACGCGATGGCCTTTGTCGACGCCTCCTCCGGCGCGACCCGTACCCGCGTCCTCGGCCTCGTCGTGCGCTCGGACGGGATGATCCTCGTTCCCGCGAGCCGCGTGACGGGCGCCGCGACGTTGCTCGTCACCCTCGCGAACGGCGACGTCTACGTGGGAAACCTCGTCGGAGCCGACGCGCCCAGCGACCTGGCGATCGTGCACATCAACGGGGCGGCGGGTCTGGCCACCGTGACGCTCTCCGCCGATCCGATGTCGCAGGGATCCTTCGCCCTCGCCGTGACGACGCCGGGCGGCACCGCGTTCTCGCTCGGCACGGTGCGTGACCTCACGTCCTCGCCCCGGATTGGCGGGCACAGGCTCCTCGGCGAGATCACGACCGACCTCTCGGCGACCGCGGGGCCCCCGGGGAGTCCGCTCCTCGGGTCGACCGGGCTCGTCGAAGGCATCGTCACCGCTTCGACCGCGGCGGGTGCGGTCGTCGCCCCTTCGTGGCTCGCCGCTCCGGTCGCCGCCGAGCTCATGACGGCGGGAAGGGTCACCCACGGCTGGCTCGGGCTCGAGGGCGTGACCGCCCGGGGCAACCCGGCCGGCGTGCGCGTCACGTCCGTCGCGACCGGGAGCGCCGTCGCGAGGGCCGGCGTCGAGCCGGGAGACGTCATCGTCTCGCTCGACCGCACGTCGGTGACCTCGCTCACCGAGCTGCAGGCCCGCCTCTACGTGCTGCAGGCCGGGATCCGTGTCAGCATCGGCGTCGTCCACGGCGCCGTCCGGTCCGTGCACTCCGTCGTCCTCGGTGCGACGCCGAACTCGTAGCCCGCTCTTCGCCGACAACCGGGAACCGCGCCCAACGGCGGAGCCGCGCGGCCGGCGCCCGCCGACGTGCTCGCTGGTCGATTGCGGATCACGCCGCGAGCGAGCCGCGCCGCGAGAACGAGCAGATGCTCACTCCGCCCGCGCCCTGGTCGGTCGCGACCGGTGGCGCAGCCAAGCGAACCCGCGATCCGCCGAACGACGGGATCCGCCCGGGGCCTAGATTCATCGCGTGGAGTCAGGATCCTCGTCGGACATGGGGGGCTTCCTGCCCGGGCTGCTCGGTGATCTTCTCCGCCTCATGCGGACCGACGCCCCGCTCCAGTGGGACCTCGCGGTCCAGCTCGCGCTGACAGTCGCCTCGAACGGACAGCCGGAGCCGAACGTCGAACCCATCCGGCGGATGAGGATCGAGGAGCTGACGCGTGTCGCCGAGCTCCAGGTCGCCGACGTCACGGGCATGCCGACGACGCCGAGCGGCCGTCCCGTCACCGTTGTCACGGCTGGTCCCGCCGAATGGGCGCGGCGCAGCCTCGACTCCTGGCGGCCGCTCATCGAGGAGTTCGCCGCGGCGATCCGTCCCCCCGCCGCCGCCGAGCCGACGCCGGCCGAGCCCGACGCCGAGCTGGGACTCGCCGCGCTCCTGGAGAAATGGGCTGCGGCGATGGCCCCGGCGATGATCGCGCTCCAGGTCGGCTCCCTGATCGGCCACCTCGCCCGTCGCACGCTCGGGCAGTACGAGCTTCCCTTGCCGCGCGTGCCGAGCGACGAGATCGTCGTCGTCCCGGCCAATCTCGCCGGGTTCGCCTCGGACTGGAGCCTCGACCTCGACGACGTCACGATGTGGCTGGCGACGCGCGACCTCGCCGCGCACGCCGTCCTCTCCCGACCCCACGTGCGCGCCCGGTTGCAGGCGCTGCTCGTCGCGCATGCAACGAGCTTCCGACTCGACTTCACCGCGCTCGAAGAGCGCTTCGGCGACGCGTCACTCGGCGAGCCCGGGGACCTCGGTGACCTCGGTCGCCTCCTCGGCGATCCCGCGGCCCTCGCCGAACCACCGGACACCCCCGAGCTGCGTCGGATCCGGGCGGAGCTCGCCGCGCTGACGTCGGCTTTCGCGGGTTACGTCGAATGGGTGACCGATTCGGTCGCCCTGCGGGCGATCGGGGCCCGGCGTCCGGTCCGCGAGGCGCTCCGTCGCCGCCGGGTCGAACGCTCGAGCGACGAGCGAGCGGCCGAGGCACTGTTCGGGCTCCGTCTCGACCAGGACGCGCTCGACCGCGGCGAGGCGTTCGTCCGGGGGGTCGTCGAACGGGGGGGCGATGCCGAACTCGGGAAACTCTGGACCGCCGGGGAGAACCTCCCGACGCCGGCGGAGGTCGACGCCCCTGGCCTTTGGATCGCGCGGGTCAACCTGCCGGAAACCGCCTGAGCCGTCGACCCGGGACCGCACCGGTCAGAGCGCGGTCGGCGGCGGCTCCTCCGGGATGCCGAGATCCCACTCGAGGAGCAGGTTCTCGCGCTCCGCGTCACGCACGACGCGCTCGCGGTTGCGCCGGAACTGCGGGTCGTGCGGCGGAAGCAGCACGAGACGGGCGAGCGCGCGTTCGCGGAAGGCCTCGATCACCGCGCGCTCACCGAACTCCGACTCGATCTCCCAGTGGGGCGCCACGGGACCCAGGTAGACGATCCGGACATGGCCGCGAGGCGGCTCCGGCGTCTCGATCTGCCCGCTCAGCGGCGTGGTCATCGGCGCTCCTCTGGGCCCTTCTCTCTCGATCGGAGGAGAGTCTATCGACGACCTGGTCTTTGGCCCTGACGGCCGATTCCGGACCGTGTTCGCGCGAACCGCCCGATTCTGTGAAGACACGGAGAATTCACCATTGCGCGTCTGAACTCGACGAGGCCGGGTGTAGGGTCGAAAGAGGGCTCGCGCTTAACGCGAGGGGATATGGCGATGTCCCCGGGGGCCGCCCGAGCGGGCGACGAGGTGGTTGGCGTCATGGAACTCGAGTGGATGGCAAGGGGCAAGTGCCGGATGCTTCCGCCCGAGACGTTCTTCCCGAGCGACGGCGTCGGAGTCGACATCGCCCGACGGATCTGCCGGGACTGTCCCGTGAAGTCGCCTTGTCTCGAGTACGCGCTGGCGAACCACATCGACCACGGCGTCTGGGGCGGCACCTCTGAACGTGAACGGCGTCGTCTCGCCCGCGGCCGGCGCCAGCTCACCGTCTACCAGTCGCACTAGCCGGCGCACCGGCCGGGAAAACGCCAGCTGCACGGCGATGCTCGAGTGCGTCGTCAATCTCAGCGAGGGCCGCGACACCGAGCGACTCGACGACCTCGCCCACCACACCGGCTCCGTCCTCATCGACCTGCACGCCGACGGGTGCCACAACCGGTCGGTCTTCACGCTCGCGGGCCCCGGCGTCTTCGAGGCCACGCAGAACCTCGCGCGCGCGGCTGTCACCCGGCTCGACATCACCCGCCACGAGGGCGTGCATCCCCGTCTCGGCGTCGTCGATGTCGTGCCGTTCGTCCCGCTCGGCGACGAGGGCATGCGACCCGGCGGTGACCTCAGCGAGGCGATCGCGGCACGCGACCGGTTCGCCCCCTGGGCAGCCCGGGAGCTCGAGCTACCGTGCTTCCTCTACGGGCCGGAGCGTTCCCTGCCGGAGATCCGCCGGGCGGCGTTCCGCGAGCTACCGCCGGCGTTCGGACCGGGCGAGCCGCACCCGTCGGCCGGGGCGTGCTGCGTCGGGGCGCGTCCGGCGCTCGTCGCGTACAACCTCTGGCTCGCCGAGGCCGACCTCGCCCTCGCGCGCCGCATCGCCGCGGCGCTGCGCAGCGACGAGGTGCGCGCCGTCGGCTTCGCCGTCGGCTCGGGGGTCCAGGTGTCCTGCAACCTCCTCGCGCCCTGGAACGTCGGGCCAGCCGACGTCTACGACCGGGTCGCCGAGAGCGCACCTGTCGAGCGGGCGGAACTCGTCGGGCTCATCCCCGAACGGGTCCTGCGTGCCATCCCGGCGCGCCGTTGGGGGTCGCTCGATCTCGGCGAGGCCTCGACGATCGAGGCGAGGCTCGCCGAGCGCGGCGTTGCGGCTCCGAGCTAGGAGGCGGCAACCTCGCGTTGTTGCAACAGGCGCGCCCGACGCACGCGACGCCGTTCGCGTTCGCTCATCCCGCCCCAGATGCCGAACTTCTCGCTGTTCGCGATCGCGAACTCGAGGCATTCGACACGCACGACGCAACCGCGACAGACCTCTTTCGCCTCCCGGGTCGACGAGCCCCGCTCGGGAAAGAAGAGCTCCGGGTCTACCCCCATGCAGTTCGCCCGTGCCTGCCACGCCCGTGGACCTTGACTTGTGAGCGTCTGGATGTCCACCGACACCCCCTTAGCGTTCGCCACTCAGTGCGAGTCGCAGCCGTGAAATTACACGGTTCGTATTATGATGACGCCCAGCTCAGCGGGATGCAAGGGGGAATCTGTCGTTCGGCGCGACCGGGATTTCGCGACCCGGGAGGGGTCCTTCGCCCTCGCCCGCCGACAGCGGGAGTGCAAGGATGAGCGGGTCGCCGCCGCGGTCGTCGAACCGGGTGAGAACCGCGGTCCGCGGAAGGCTTGCGCCGGCGGCCGACCGCACGTCGAGATCCGAGGAGCGAAGTGACCGTCGTCGAGGAGACGAAGCGAGCGCCGCAACCGATCCCCGTGCGGATCGGCGGCGTGCGGGCGGGCCCCCCGCGCTCGGTCGTGCTGCGACGGGACCGCTGGCGGCTGCAGCCGGCGGCGACGGCGCTCGGACTGCTCGCGTTCGTCGCCTACTCGACCTGGGCGGCCTTCCGCAACGGCAACTACTACGCCGGCGGCGTCGGGCGTGACTACCTGTCGCCCTTCTACTCGCCCTGCCTCACCCACAACTGCCACGGCTACGTCTGGGGACCGATCACGGGATCCTGGTGGGAGGTCTCCCCCGCCCTGCTCATCCTCGTCTTCCCCCTCGGTTTCCGGCTCACCTGCTACTACTACCGTAAGGCCTACTACCGCTCGTTCTGGCTCTCGCCTCCCGCCTGCGGCGTCGCCGACGCCGGCTCGACGCGACGAGGCGGCCGACGGGAGCGCTACACGGGCGAGACGCGCTTCCCGCTCGTGCTCCAGAACCTCCACCGCTATTTCTTCTACGTCGCCTTCGCCTTCGCCGCGATCCTCACCTGGGACGCGATCACCGCGTTCCGCTTCTCCGACGGTGTCGGGGTCGCCGTCGGAACCCTCGTCATCACGCTGAACGCCGTGCTCATCTGGGCCTACACGCTCGGATGCCACGCCTGTCGCCACCTGTGCGGCGGCAACCTGCGGGCGCTGTCGCGGGCGCCGGTCCGTCGCTGGTTCTGGACGAACGTGTCCGGGCGGCTGAACCCGCACCACCAGTTGTTCGCGTGGCTGTCGCTGTTCTGGATCGCGTTCACCGACCTCTACATCTGGCTCGTCGCGAGCGGCACGATCCATGACCCGAGGATCATCTGATGGCCGGGCACGAGTCCCACTCCGTCGACGTGCTCGTGATCGGCGCCGGTGGCGCCGGTCTGCGCGCCGCCATCGAAGCGGCGGCGCTCGGCGCCACGACCGCCGTCGTGTGCAAGTCGCTGCTCGGCAAGGCGCACACCGTGATGGCCGAAGGCGGGGTCGCCGCGGCGCTCGGCAACGTCTGGCCCGAGGACAACTGGAAGGTCCACTTCCGCGACACGATGCGCGGCGGCAAGATGCTCAACAACTGGCGCATGGCCGAGCTCCACGCCCAGGAGGCGCCCGACCGAGTCCTCGAGCTCGAGGACTGGGGGGCACTTTTCGACCGCACCCCGGACGGGCGGATCCTGCAACGCGACTTCGGGGGTCACCGCTACGCGCGCCTCGCCCACGTCGGCGACCGGACGGGACTCGAGATGCTCCGCACGCTGCAGAACCGCGCCGTCGCCGCCGGCATCGAGGTCTTCATGGAGTGCAAGATCCTCCGGCTCCTCGCCGACCCGTCGGGGGCCGTCTGCGGGGCGCTCGGGCTGTGGCGCGGGTCGGGGAAGTTCGTCGTGTTCCACGCGAAGGCGGTGATCCTCGCCACGGGCGGTATCGGCAAGGCCTGGAAGTTCACCTCGAACTCCTGGGAGTCGACCGGCGACGGACACGCCCTCGCGCTGTGGGCGGGGGCGGACCTCATCGACATGGAATGCGTGCAGTTCCACCCGACCGGGATGATCTGGCCGGCGTCGGCCCGCGGTCTGCTCGTCACGGAGGGCGTGCGCGGCGACGGGGGCGTCCTCAAGAACAGGGACGGCGAGCGTTTCATGTTCTCCTACATCCCCGAGTACTACGCCAAGGAGACCGCCGACACGATCGAGGAAGCCGACCAGTGGTACGACGACAAGACCTTCCGGCGGCCGCCCGAGCTGCTGCCGCGGGACGAGGTCGCGCGCGCGATCAACGCCGAGGTGAAGGCCGGCCGCGGCTCGCCCCACGGCGGCGTGTACCTCGACATCGCGTCGCGCCGCTCGCCCGAGTACATCCGCCGGCGGCTGCCCTCGATGTACAAGCAGTTCAAGGAGCTCGCCGACGTCGACATCACGACCCAGGCGATGGAGATCGGTCCGACCTGCCACTACATGATGGGCGGCGTGGCGGTCGACCCGGAAACCCAGGCGTCGACGGTTCGGGGCCTGTTCGCCGCCGGCGAGGTCGCCGGCGGCATGCACGGCGCCAACCGCCTCGGCGGCAACTCGCTGTCCGACCTCCTCGTGTTCGGACGACGCGCCGGGATCGGTGCCGTCGAGTACGCCCGGGGGCTTTCGCACACTCCGACCCCGGATCCCGCCGCGGTGGAAGCGGGCGCCGCCGACGCGCTCGCTCGCTTCGACCACGACGGCGGCGAGAACCCCTACACGCTCCATCACGAGCTGCAGGAGGCGATGCAGTCACTGGTCGGCATCATCCGAACCGCGTCCGAGCTCGCCCGGGCGCTCGAGCTCCTCGACGAATTCGACGGCCGGGCGCGGCGAGTCGGGGTCGACGGCCACCGCCAGTTCAACCCCGCCTGGCACCTCGCGCTCGACCTCGAGTCGATGCTCGCCGTCGCGCGCGCGACGACGCTTGCGGCGATCGCCCGGCGCGAGAGCCGCGGCGGTCACACCCGGGACGACTTCCCGCTCGCCGACCCCGAGCACTTCGCGAAGGTGAACATGGTGGTGCGCCTCGCCGACGGCGCGGCAGAGGTGAGCGAACGGCCCGTCGCCGCCCTGCCCGACGAGCTCGCCGCCCTGCTCGGGGAGGGGCCCTGATGCCGCCCGACGCGACCGCGCCCGGGCCGGTGGAGCCCGAGGGACGGGCGCGAAAAGTCACGCTCTCCATCTGGCGGGGTGACGCCCGCGGCGGGGAGTTCCGCGACTACACGGTGGACGACGTCGAGGGCGAGGTCGTCCTCGACGTCGTCCACCGCATCCAGGCAGAGCTCGCTCCGGACCTCGCCGTGCGCTGGAACTGCAAGGCCGGCAAGTGCGGCTCGTGCTCGGCCGAGATCGATGGCAAGCCGAGACTCATGTGCATGACGCGGATGAGCACGCTCGACACGACCGAGCCGGTCACCGTCTCGCCGATGCGCGCCTTCCCCGTCACGCGGGACCTCGTCACCGACGTCTCGTTCAACTTCGCGGTGGCGAAGAAGATCCCCCCGTTCGCGCCGGGACCCCGCGCCGCGGACGGCACCCACCGCATGTCGCAGTTCGACGTCGACCGGGCCCAGGAGTTTCACAAGTGCATCGAGTGCTTCCTTTGTCAGGACGTCTGTCACGTCATCCGTGACCACGAGGAGAACAAGCCCTCCTACGCGGGACCGCGCTTTTTCGTCCGACTCGCCGCGCTCGACATGCACCCGCTCGACACCGTCGACCGACGCGACCTCATCAGGCGGGAGCTCGGGATCGGCCTGTGCAACATCACGAAGTGCTGCACCGAAGTGTGCCCCGAGAGCATCCACATCACGGACAACGCCATCATCCCGTTGAAAGAGCGCGTCGTCGACGCGGCCTACGACCCGGTGGCGTGGCTCGGCCGCAAGATCCTCCGCCGGCCGCGGCCGACGCCCGCCGCGACGGCCGCGGCGTCGTCGCCGGCCGCCCGGACCGGCGAGGTCATCGTCGTCGATGCGGCGCCGCGGTCCGAGAGCTGAGCGCCCGTGCCCCGGTTCCTCTCCGAGGCGTGGTTCGCCCGACTCGCCGACGAGCTCGCCCGGGTCGAACCAGACGTCGACGCACCGCCGCTCGCCCTCGGGCAGGTCGTGACCGGGGCACCCGGCGGGACGGTCCGCTACACGATCCTCGTCGGCCGTGACCGGGTCGAGCTCGTCGTCGGTTCGACCGACACGGCCGCGGTCACGCTCGTCGAGGACTGGGGTACCGCCCAGGCGATCGTCGCCGGGACGCCGGTCTCCGAGCTGCTCGGCTCGGGTCGGATCACGTTGCGCGGCGACGCGAACGCGCTCCTGGCCAGCCAGGCCCAGCTCGCCGCGATCGGTCGAGCGTTCAGCGCCTCACAACGGGACGCGGACCCGACCGGACCGGACCGCGCCGGAGAACCGTGATCGTCGAAAAAGCACCGATCACCGTCGACCGGGGCGAGGAGGAGGCCTTCGAACAGGCCTTCTTCGAGGCGGCGCCGTTCATCGCCTCCTCCCCGGGTTGCCACGGCGTGCACCTCTACGACTGCGTCGAGGAGCCGACGCGGTTCCTGTTCGTCATCGAGTGGGAGTCGCTCGCGGCCCACGAGGAGGGCTTCCGAAAGTCCCCCGCCTTCGCCGAGTGGCGCCGGATCGTCGGCCCGTGCCTCGGCGGGCTGAGCGAGCTGGCGCACTACCGCCCCGTCGACAAGCCGTAGGACGGACCGGCGCCCGGATGTTGTCTAGCCGAGCAGCTCGGCCGCTTCCTCGCGCTCGCCGACGAGCTCCGCGGCCGTCGCTGCGATGCACTCGCTCGCGAACGCGCTGTGCTCGAGCCCCTCGACGACGTGCCACGTCGAGCCGTCCGAACGCACCGGGAAGCCGAACTGCAGTCCCTCGGGGATGCCGTACTCGCCACGGGAGACGACCCCGAGCGAGCACCAGTCACCTTGCGGGGTGGCGTTGATGACGCTTCGGAACGAGCCGATGGCCGCGTTCGCGGCCGAACCTGCCGACGAGCCGCCGCGCGCGGCGATGACCACCGCGCCCCTGCCCTGGATCATCCTCAGGAACGGGCCCTGCAGCCATTCCTCGTCGTCGATCATCTTCTGGGCGGACTCCCCGTCGATCAGCGCGTTCTCGTAGTCCGGGAACTGCGTCGTCGAATGGTTCCCCCACACGGCGAGCCTGGTCACGGCCCCGGGCGTTCGACCGGCCCGCCGCGCGAGCTGCGTCTTCGCACGGTTCTCGTCGAGCCGCGTCATCGCGAACCACCGGTCGGCCGGCACCTCGGGGGTGTTCGTGCGGGCGATGAGGCAGTTCGTGTTGCACGGGTTGCCGACGACGAGGACCCGCACGTCGGAAGCGGCGTGCTCGGCGATCGCCCGACCCTGCGGCTTGAAGATGCGCCCGTTCACGCCGAGCAGGTCGCGGCGCTCCATCCCGGCCTTGCGGGGGATCGAGCCGACGAGGAAGGCGTAGGAGGTCCCCTCGAAGGCGATCTTCAGATTCGACGTCGTCTCGACGTCGGCGAGCAGCGGGAAGGCGCAGTCGTCGAGCTCCATGACGATCCCCTCGAGGGCCGGCATCGCCCGCTCGATCTCGAGGAGCCGCAGGACCATCGGTTGGTCAGGCCCGAGCAGCTCGCCCGACGCCAATCGGAAGAGCAGGGCGTAACCGATGTTGCCGGCGGCACCGGTGACCGTGACGGTCACCGGGCGCTTGCTCGTGCGGTCCCGGAGTTCCGACATCGAGGCGAGGCTAACGGCGGCGGCGCGCGATCCGGCCGGTCGCCCGCCGGACGCGGGAGCCGCCCGGTCCTGCTAGAGGCGCGCGACGACCGCCCGGGCGAACTCGCTCGTCCCGACCTCGCGGGCCCCGTCCATCTGGCGGGCGAAGTCGTAGGTCACGATCCTGTCGGCGATCGTCGCCTCGAGCGCGTGCACGATGTCAGCTGCGGCCTTCTCCCAACCGATGTGCTCGAACATCATCACGCCGGAGAGCAGCAGCGAACCCGGGTTCACCTTGTCCTGGCCGGCGTACTTCGGCGCCGTCCCGTGGGTTGCCTCGAAGACGCCGTGCCCCGTCACGTAGTTGATGTTGCCGCCCGGCGCGATGCCGATCCCGCCGACCTGGGCGGCGAGCGCGTCCGAGAGGTAGTCGCCGTTGAGGTTCGTCGTCGCGATGACGTCGAACTCCTCGGGGCGGGTGAGCACCTGCTGCAGCGTGATGTCGGCGATGGCGTCCTTGACGAGGATCTTGTCACCGGGGTTCCCGCGGCAGTCGTCCCAGGACACGGCGACGTCTCCGAACTCGGCCGCGACGAGCTCGTAGCCCCAGGCCCGGAAGGCGCCCTCGGTGAACTTCTGGATGTTGCCCTTGTGCACGAGCGTCACGCTCTTGCGGTGGCGCGCGACCGCGTACTCGAGCGCGGCGCGCACGAGACGCTGCGACCCGGTCCTCGAGATCGGCTTGATCCCGATCCCGGAGTCGGCGCGCACCTGCCAGCCGAACTCGGCCGCGAGCCAGTCGATGAGCCGCTTCGCCTCGGGGGTCCCCGCGCCGAGCTCGAGCCCCGCGTAGACGTCCTCGGTGTTCTCGCGGAAGATCACCATGTCGACCCTCTCGGGATGGCGGACCGGCGAGGGCACTCCCCGGAACCACCGCACCGGCCGGAGGCAGACGTAGAGGTCGAGGATCTGGCGCAACGCCACGTTGAGTGAGCGGATCCCGCCGCCGACGGGGGTCGTGAGCGGTCCCTTGATCCCGATCAGATGATCCCGGAACGCGGCGATGGTCTCCTCGGGAAGCCAGCTCCCGGTCACCCGGAACGCCTTCTCCCCCGCGAGGACCTCCTTCCAGGCGACCCGCTTGCCGTGCTTGGCGGCCGCGGCGTCGAGCACGAGCTGGGTGGCGGGCCAGATGTCGACCCCCGTGCCGTCGCCTTCGATGTAGGGGATGATCGGCTCGTCGGGAACCTGCAGGAGACCGCCTGCGGATTGCGTGATCTTCTCGGCCACGGCCGGAGCCTATCGTCGCCGCTCCGCTCGATACCCCGGGCGAAGCCGGACGCGGCGGGCGATCACGGCTCTCGCGGCGGCACGAGTCCGAGGTTGTCGCAGATGGCGACGGTCGCGCTCACCTGGTTCATCGTGTAGAAGTGCAGACCCGGCACCCCCGCGGCGACGAGGTCGCGGCACAGCTCCGTCGCGATCTCGATGCCGACGGCGCGCACCGCCTCCGGATCCTCGGCGACGCGGTCGAGCCGCTCGGTGATCGACCGCGGGATGACGGCGCCGGACAGCTCCGTCATGCGGTTCACCGTCTTCACGTTCGTGATCGGCATGATCCCGGGGATCACCGGCTTGGTGACCCCCAGGACCGCGAGGTCCTCGACGAGCCGCAGGTAGTCGGCGGTCGTGAAGAAGAACTGCGTGATCGCGAAATCCGCCACGTCGAGCTTGGCGGCGAGCCGGCGCCGGTCGCTCGCAAGATCGGGGGCGCTCGGGTGACCCTCGGGGTGGGCCGCGACCGCGACGCAGAACGGCGCGACCGATTTCACGAGTTCGACGAGTTCGATCGCGTGATGGAGATCGCCCGCGGGGAACGGCTCCGTCGCCTCGCGGGGGGGATCGCCCCGCACGGCGAGCACGTTCTCCACCCCGGCGTGGACGTAGCGCTCGAGGATCTCGACGAGCTCGCCCCGCCGGTGGGCGAAGCACGCCAGGTGGGCCATCGGTTCGGTCCGCGCCGCGCGGTGGATGTCGACGACGAGGTCGTGGGTGCGGTCGCGCGTCGAGCCCGCCGCCCCGTAGGTGATCGAGGCGAACGTCGGGCGCAGCGCGTAAAGGCGCGGCAGCGACTCCTTCAGGTGCGCCAACGCCTCGGGGGTCTTCGGCGGCCACAGCTCGATCGAGAGCGAGCGCGACGACCGGAGCAGCTCGTCGATGCGGGCCATGACGGGTCAGTCTCGCAGCCGCGCCACCGCCACGCGCAAGCCGGGGACCGGGCTCACGGGCGCCGTCACCCGCGTCGGGTAGCACCGAACAGTCCGCCTGCGGCGCAGTTCGCACGACCCGCTACCGTCGCGCCGTGGCAAGAGCCTTTCGCGTGCTCGGCGAACGGGACTTCACCCTGTTGTGGGGTGGCCAGACCGCGTCCATCCTCGGCGACGGAGTGTTCACCGTGGCGCTCGCCCTCGAGGCGTTGCGGGTCAGCGACCGCGCCAGCACGCTCTCGTACGTCATCGCGGCGCGGGTCGCACCCACGGTCCTTTTGCTGCTCATCGCGGGGGCGATCGTCGACCGGCTGCCAAGGCGGTTCACCGTGCTTTCCGCCGACGTCGTGCGCGGCGTCGCCGTCGGCGCGATCGCCGTCCTCGTCGTCGCCCACTCGCTCACCGTCACGGACCTCGTCGTGATCTCGGTCGTCGTCGGCGCCGCCGACGCCTTCTTCTTCCCGGCCTACAGCGCGATCGTCCCGGAAATCCTGCCGAAGACCCTGCTCATGGAGGGCAACGCCTTCAACAGCGCGAGCCAGGTCCTCGGCCAGTCGCTCCTCGGTCCGGCGATGGGCGGCGTGCTCATCGCCGCATTCGGTGCGGCGTCAGCCTTCGCCGTCGACGCGGCGAGCTTCTTCGTCAGCGCCGCCTGCGTGCTCGCGATGCGGGCGCGGCCCGCCCCCGGGGCTTCGGGCAAGTCCATGCTCGCCGACGCGCGCGCCGGGCTTCGCTGGACGAAGACGCAGCCGTGGCTGTGGTACTCGATCATCGCCGCCTCCGTCGCCAACTTCGCGGCCTTCACGCCCTTCGCCGTCCTCGGCCCCCTGCTCATCCGGGACATCCTCCACCAGGGTCCGACCCAGTACGGGCTGGTGTTCGCCGCCGCGGGGATCGGCGGGGCGGCCGCTTCGATCATCGTCGTCCGGTTCGGGTCACCCCGACGACGCGTCAGCGTGATGTGGGGCGGCTGGGCGACCGCCGCCGTGGCGATGACGTTGATCGGCCTCGCACCGGACGCGTTCGCCGTCGCGGCACTCGGCGCGCTCGCGTTCGGCCTGCTCCAGTACGGCTCGATGATCTGGCAATCGATGATGCAGGAGATCGTGCCAGGCGAGATGCTCGGCCGCGCCTCCTCGGTCGACTGGATGTTCTCCCTGTGCCTGTCACCGATCGGCATCCTGGTCGCCGGGGTGGCCGCGGTGGCGATCGGCGTGCGCACGACGATCGTCGCCGGCGGCCTGATCGGCGCGGCGATGGCACTCGTCGTCTTCCTGCCCGGTGTGCGGGATCCGGAGCGCGGACGGGTCGCCCGCGTTCCATCGGACTACGCGATCGCGGACGGGACGGACCCCTCCGACGGCTAGCCCGGCGGATACGCTGGCGTGCTAGCTGACCGTCCCTCGGGCCGCCGCGAGCGGGACGGCGCGCCGGGTCCTGCCGTAGCGCATCTGCAACGCGATGGCGGCCGAGATCACCGCCGCCCAGGCGCACCACACGGAGGCGAAACCGTCGATCGTCAGTTGGGCGATGACGGCGACCGCGACGAGGTTCGCGACGCCGAAGATGACGATCCGCCGGTCGCTCGACAGCAGCGCGGCGCCACACGTCGCGAGCACGTAGAGTCCGACGAACACGCCGCCGTCGCCGAGGTGCACGCTGTAGGCGAGGTGGTAGGGACGCATCGCCACCGTCATCGGACCGCGCACCATCGCCGCGAGCAGCACGCCACCGACGACCGTGCCGACGATGGCGAGCGAGGCGGCGAAAAGCCGGCGCCAACGCGACGGCTCGATCGCCGCCACGGCGATCGGCACGAACATCGGCAGCACGACGAAGGCGACGACGAGGTAGACCCACAGCGCGCTGCGCCCGAGACCGTGCGGCACGTGGCCCTGGAGGCTGAACCAGACGACCGACTCCACGAGCTGGTGCGCGCCGAACAGCACCGGCAGGCTCGCCAGCGCGACATGACTGGCGCGGCGATCGACGTGCCGGATCGCGTCGACGCCGATCCCGCAGATGACGGCACCCCCGACGAGATCAGCTTGGGGCGAGAAGCACATGTCGGCAACCTACTGCCGTGAACCTCGAGACCTCGGCCGAAGGCCTCGACGACGTCTGGCCCGCTCTCCTCGCCTGCGTCGCCGCGGCTCGGCCTGATCGTGCGGATGAGCCGCTCCGGGCTGGTCCGGGCGGCTACCGGTTCCCGTCGCGCCGGCGGCGAGCGGCGCGCAGCGCGTTCTTGAGGAGCATCGCCCGGGTCATCGGCCCGACCCCGCCGAGCCGCGGGGTCATCCACCCGGCGACCTCGGCGACGCCCTCGTCGACGTCGGAGAGCAACCGGCGACCCTCCCACGACGTCCCGGCGCCGACGACGGCGGCACCGGGCTTGACCATGTCCGCCGTGACGACGCCGGCGTGGCCGGCGGCGGCGATGACGATGTCACCCTGGCGCACGTAGTCGGCGAGGTTGGCGACACCCGTGTGGACGACGGTCACCGCGGCGTTGCAGCCCGGCCGCTTCAGCGCGAGGAGCAGCGCGAGCGGGCGGCCGATCGTCAACCCACGCCCGATGACGACAACGTGGCGACCCTCCACCGGCACGCCGTAGTGGCCGAGCAGCTCGACGATCCCGGCGGGGGTGCAGGGAAGCGGCCCCTCGACGCCCATGACGAGCCGACCGAGGTTCACCGGGTGGAGGCCGTCGACGTCCTTGTCCGGGTCGACGGCGAGCAGCGTGGCGAACTCGTCGAGGTGACCCGGCAGCGGGACCTGGACGAGGAAGGCGTCGACGGCCGGGTTGTCGTTGAACCTCTGGACGGCGGCGAACAACTCGGCCGCGCTCGTGCCGGAACCGAGGTGCTCGTGGACCGACTCGATGCCCACTTTGGCGCAATCCTCGTGCTTCAAGGCGACGTAGCGCGCGCTCGCGGGGTCGTCGCCGACGAGGATCGTGCCGAGTCCCGGCTGAATGCCCTGGTCCCGCAGCCGCGTGACCTCCGCGGTGATCTCCGCTCGCATCAGCTCGGCGAGCGCTTCGCCGTCGAGGACCTTGGCCGTCACCGCGAGCACCTCCTGCGCGCCTTCTTCCGCTTCCCTGACATGTTGCTCACCCGCTGATCCCCGTCTGCCCCCGCGCGACGATAGGCGCCGCACCGGTGGATGGAGCCTCGGAAACTCCCGCGACGGATCAACCAGTACCGGGATCATTCCCGTCGAGCCCGGCGCGTCGAGTGGCCGGGACCGCGGGATCCGTTCAGGCCGGAGCGTGCGCCAACAGGCGATGAAGCCGAAGTCGAAGGGAGACGCCGAGGACCGTCCCCTCGTCGTCGTTCGCCGGCGTGCCCCGGGCCCGGCGGGTGCGACTGCGGAAACCCGCTGCGGCCCACGCCGGTTGAGGATCCTGTGCCAACCCGACAGACTCGGTAGCCGTGGTCGCGGTGCCGATGACAGGTGACGTTCGAGTTGTTCTCGCCGACGAGCTCGACCGTCTGCGCCAGATCGTCGCTGGTGTGAGTGACGCCGAGATCGTGCGAGCCACGAGCTGCGAAGGCTGGAGCGTCGCTGACTTGTTGGTCCACCTCCGACTCGATGGAGAAGAGCTGCTGCGCGGCCTCACCGTGCCGTGTGACGATCCCGTCGACCGCGACTACGTCTCGTACTGGAAGGATTGGCCCGCCTCCGGTCAGGCCACGTTCGCTGATGTGCGTTGGATCTGGGCGACTGCTGCCTCCTACGCGACCACCGACAGCCTTCGCGGTCACGTTGACGAGGTGATGACCGCCGCGGCCGCGGTGAGCCGAGTCGCGCCAGGTGGCCGGGTTCGCTTCCAGAACCACGTCCTCAGCATCGACGATCTTCTGACGATGTTCTCAGTCGAGTTCGCCGTCCACCACCTCGATCTTCTCGTCGCGGTGCCGGATCGGCCGGGACCTGAGCCCGGCGCCCTGGAACTCGCGGTTTCCACTCTCGATGGGCTCCTCGGTCCGCGACATCCCACCTCGTGGGACCAGCTCACCTACGTACGAAAGGCCACTGGCCGCCAGCGACTCGACGCTGCCGACATCGCGGAGCTCGGCACCGACTCGTCCCGGTATCCCGCCTTCGGGTAAGCCGATTGCCCGGATCGGGTCATCGGGGCACTCGCCAGGTCCGTGTCACTCACGTTCGCAAATCAGGCGCGCGACTGCCTGATTCTCGAGTTGGCCGCTCAGCGAGCGCCGAACGATCAGCTGGCGGTCGGACAGACCCCGCGACCCAACTCACGGGGCGAGCGGATTCGGCAGACGGGGATCGGGTTACAGCTCAGTCCTTGAGCTTGCTATGAAGGCCGGCGAGGATCCCAAAGATCGTCGACAGGAGCAGGGCCGTGCCAGCGATGGCGATTCCGGTGACCGTGATGCCGACCCAGCCGTAGCGAAGGTGGCCAATCGACCACCCGGACCACATGTTCAGATTTGCCAACCAGGCGAGGCCGACGCCCCAGAAACCAGCGACGCCGACGCGCCCCTCGGTCATGCGCCGATAGCCGCGCTCGCCGAGCATGGTCAACGCCATCACGCCAAACGAGAAGAAGAAAAACAATGCAAAGTAGTGCATCAAGTCCTCCTCTAAGCTCACCCCGAGCCGTGCAACACGCCAAGTTCTCGGCGACGCTCTAGTGACCTGATTCAGAGATGACTCGCGTTTAGTCATCGAACACTCTACGCTTGTCCCATGGCCACGCGTGGACGTCCCCTCACCCCGATCACGGTGTCCGACGAGGACCGGGAAGTGCTGCTCCGGCTGTCCAAACGCCCGACCGCGCCGCATGGGATCGCGACGCGTGCCCGCATCGTCTTGCTTTCTTCTGAAGGGCTCCCGAACATCGAGGTCGCAAAGCGGGTCGGCGTCGATCAGGAGACGGTGCGCAAGTGGCGGGAGCGCTATCGCAAGGGCGGTGTCGATTCGCTCTCCGACGAGCCGCGTCCGGGGGTGCCCCGCACCTTCGGCGACGACGCGATCGAAGCGCTCGTCGTGAAGACCCTCACGGAGAAACCGGCGAACGCGACGCACTGGTCGACGAGAGACATGGCGAAGGCGACCGGCATGAGCCAGCCGACCGTCAGCCGCATCTGGAAGGCGTTCGGGTTGAAGCCGTGGGCGACCGACACCTTCAAACTCTCCGAGGACCCGTTCTTCATCGAGAAGGTGCGAGACGTCGTCGGTCTCTACCTGAACCCGCCCGAGCACGCGGCGGTGGTCTGTGTGGATGAGAAGACCGGGATCCAGGCACTCGACCGCACCCAGCCGACCCTGCCGATGCGACCGGGCCAGGTCGAACGCCACACGCACGACTACGTGCGCAACGGCATAACCGACCTCTTCGCCGCACTCGACGTCGCGACCGGCCAGGTGATCTCGAGAACGCGTCGCCGGCACCGAGCCGAGGAGTTCAAGGCGTTCTTGGACGAGATCGACCGCAACGTCCCGGCAGATCTCGAGGTGCATCTCGTGCTCGACAACTCCTCGACGCACAAGACACCGGCCATCCACACCTGGCTTCTTCGTCACCCGCGCTTCCATCTGCACTTCACACCGACAAGCTCGAGCTGGCTCAACCTCGTCGAGCGATGGTTCGCCGAGCTCACCCGCAAGCTCCTGCAGCGATCCGCCCATCGCAGCGTCCAGGCGCTCGAGAAGGACCTGCGAACCTGGGCCGCGATGTGGAACGAGAACCCGAGGCCCTTTGTCTGGCGGAAGACCGCAGACGAGATCCTCGAATCGCTCGGTCGATATTGCGCAACTATCTCTGAATCAGGTCACTAGTCCCATTTTCGGTAATTCTACGGCTTCTCGAAGGCGGAAACCCGGCTCCACGAGTGGGGCAGATCGACACGCCACCGACGCAATTTGTGCAGACGGCGCGTCCCGGATCGCCTGCTCCCGTCGCCGTCGTGGGTTGTCCCCGAGATGTCGGTCGGCAGCGTTCGCCTGTCGCCGTCCCGGCAACCTGGGACAGGGGATGAGGTGCGAGCACTGCTCGCTGCGCGCGCTTTCAGGACCCGTAGACGAAGCCGGGAGCTTCCCAGTCGAGGACGAGGCCCATGCCGATCCCGTCCCACAGCTGCCCGTTCCGTCTCCTGTAGTGGCGGCGCAGCCTCGCTTCGTCAACGAATCCGTACTTGCGGTACAGGGCAAGTGCCACGGCGTTGTGGGGCCAGACGGTGCACGAGATCTTGTGGGCTCCGTGTTCCGCGGCCCAGGAGATGCACGCCTCCACGAGCCTCGATCCGATTCCCTGATGTCGCCGACGCGCCTCGACCAGCATGCCGAAACTGGCGACACCGCGACGGAGCCCGACATCGAGCATCCCGACGAGTTGATCATTCGCTTCGGCAAGCAACGTCACCCCGTCCTCGGAGCCGAGATGGCGCTCGAAGTCCTGCCGGAGCGCCGCGCGGTCGCTCGGCGACTCACCCCCGATCCACTTGCCCTCAGCGGCGACCGCGTCGTAGAGGGCGAACCACACGTCAAAATCCTCCGCGGTCGACGGTCTGATCAGCACAGCCTCCGGTCGCACCATGGGTTCAGTTTGCTTCAGCCAGCTCGACCCTGTGAGCCGCTGGGACGTCGGACTGCCGCAGACGCGTGCGTCCACATCCGGCCGCCTTTCCTGCGATCTCCGACATTTGAACGGCGCGTATCCGCGGCAAGCCGGGCATCTGCGGAACCGCCGGCAAGGCGCGATGACGTGACCCCCGATGGCATCGGCCGCCACTGGTCAGGCGAGGCAATTGGCCGTCGCTTTGCAGAGGTGGCTACCCGTTGACGAGCAACAAGGCGAAGCCGTCGTATCCCTTGACACCGACCGTCTGGATCTCGGTGGCACTGACCCTGGGCTCCGTTGACATCCGTTCGTTGAGCCGGCGCACCCCTTCGACGTCGGGGTCACCCGTGTCCGATTCGACGACGCTTCCGCCGCGCATGACGTTGTCCACGACGATCACGCTGCCGGGGTGCGATAGTTCCAGGGACATTGAGACGTAGTCGGCGACGCCCGGCCTGTCGGCATCGATGAACGTGAAGTCGAACGGGCCTTCCCGCTGAGCGAGAAGCTCCGCGAGGCTGGCTTGGGCTGGACCGACTCGGATCTCGACCACTCCCGACAGGCCGGCACGATCGAGATTGGCGCGGGCGACCTGAGCGTGCCTGAGTTCACGTTCCAACGTGACGAGGTGACCACCTTCTGGAAGGGCTCGCGCTAACCAGATCGTGCTGTAGCCACCGAGCGTCCCAATTTCAAGAATCCTGCGAGCACCGCAGGCTCTGGCGAGCAACTGCAGGAACTTCCCCTGGTTTGGAGCGACCTGGATCGGGGGCAATGCCGCCTCGGCACTGGCCGCGAGAGCAGCGTCCAAGATCTCGTCGGATTCCACCAAGAGTTCAGAGATGTACTGGTCGACAGCCGACCATTGCTCGAGGGGTCTCATCTCCGTTGTCTAACAGATGCTCCCGGGCCCCGGGCTGGCGTTACGGCACACCCTCCCAAATTCCGCAACTTCGTCCTGGCTGAGCCGCGCATTCGCCTGGCTGCTGTTGGCCCGATCGCTATCGCCCCTCGGCGGTGCGACGGCACCGACTGGCCGCGTTTCGTCGAACCCCACTGCCGTACGAGCGACGCGGCGGGATGGTCCCGCCGCAGACCAGACGGGAGGCATCCGCGCAGCTGACGATCGTCTCTGGAGCGGCGTTCTGAATCCTGATCGGATATCATGACTGATGGTCAGTCATGAATAGTGCAGGAGGCGGCGATGGCTCGAAGGAGATCGCCCGGCCGACGCGACGAGCTGCTCGCCGCGGGCGAACGGGTCTTCTGCGCCCGCGGCGTCGACAAGTCCACGGTGGAGGAGGTCACCGCTGTGGCCGGGGTCGCCAAGGGAACCTTCTACCTGTATTTCCACTCGAAGAGTGACCTTCTTGCGGCGTTGCGGCAGCGGTTTGCCGAGGACCTTGCCGCGGCGGTTGCCGCGCAGACCGAGGCCGAGGGCCAGAACGATTGGTTCGGCGTGCTGCGCCAACGACTTGATGCGACGGCCGACACCTTCTTCGCACAGGGGCTGCGTCATGAGGTTCTGTTCCACGGCGACGCGGCCGAACGCGCCACCGAGGGTGAGGCCGACTGGGCCCAGGCGATCGTCGGGGCACTGAGCGAGCTGACCCGGGCTGGCTCCGCGGCGGGCGCGTTCGCCGTCTCCGATCCCGAGCTCACCGCGGTAGCGCTCTTCCACGCCCTCTACGGCCTGCTCCACCATGCGTTACATCGCACTCCGGGTCCAGATCGCGAAGAGGTGCTCGCGACGGCCTGGCAACTCGTCTCACGGGCCCTTGCCCCCGACGTCCCACCTCGACTGGTTGGTCATCCCCCGGCCACTCGGGCGTGAGGTGCAGCAGACCTGGCAATGAGCCGTCCCGGACCCGCGGAGCACGACCCAGCCGAGCCCGGCGTCCCCGCGGGGGGGACCCCGAGTTGGAGCGGCTCGCTCGACACCGCCCCCTCGTCCTGGCCGCGGTCCTCTTGGCTGTGCTCGTCGTCTCGATGGACAACTCGATCCTCTACGTCGCACTCAAGACCCTCGCCGAGCCGGCACCGACCGGTCTCGGGGCGAGCCAGAGCCAGCTGCAGTGGGCGGTCGACGCCTACGCACTCGCCTACGCGGGCCTCCTGCTCAGCGCCGGAGTGGTCGGCAATCGCTCCGGGCACAAGCGGCTGCTGCTCATCGGTCTGGTGTGCTTCGCCAGCTTCTCGGCGCTGTCGGCCTTCTCCCAGCACCCTGCTGAGCTCATCGCCTGTCGTGCCGCGCTGGGGCTTTCCGCCGCGCTCATCATGCCGGCCACCCTGGCGATCGTGACGAACGTCTTCCCCGGGGAGGCGCGCGCCCAGGCGATTGGCATCTGGTCGGCGGTGGTCGGCGCCGCCCTGGCGATCGGCCCGGTTGTCGCCGGGGCGCTGCTCACGCACTTCTGGTGGGGATCGGTGTTCTTGGTCAACGTCCCCGTCGTTGCCGTCGCGCTCGTGGCCATGTCGGCCCTGATCCCCGAGTTCCGCGAGCACGATCGGCGTCACCTCGACCCACTCGGCATAGCACTCTCCGCCGGGGGGCTCCTCGCCGTCGTTTACGGCGTCATTCGAGCTGGCGACCTCGACCGCTGGACAACCCCAGAGGTGTACCTGCCTGTTGCCGCGGGCCTCCTGTTCCTTGGGATGTTCGCCGGCTGGGAACGACGAGTTGATCACCCCACCCTCGACGTGCGCTACTTCAGGAACCGAGGGTTCAGTGCATCGGTGATCGCACTCGCGATGTTGTTCTTCGCGCTCTTCGGCGGAACTTTCGTGCTGACCTTCTACCTGCAAAGCGTCCGTGGCGACAGTGCCTTGCACGCTGGGTTGTGCATCCTGCCGCTCGCCGGCGCAATGATCGCCTTCGCACCGCAAGCGCCGGCCCTCGTCCGCAGGTTCGGTGCGAGGGCCGTCAGCACCACCGGGATGCTCATCGTGGCGACAGCGCTTCTCGGCCTGGCCACCCTCCAACGGGCGACGGCGATCTGGCAGTTCGAGGTCATCCTCTTCGTCTTCGGCGCCGGGATGTCCTGCACGCTGCCGCCGACGACGGCACAGATCGTCGCGACCCTGCCCGAAGACGAGGCCGGCACCAGCTCAGCGGTGAACAACACCTTCCGCCAGGTCGGCGGCTCGATCGGCATCGCCGCGCTCGGCTCGGTCCTCGCCGGCCTCTACCGCAGCCGGATCGGCCCGGAGCTCGGGGTGCTGCCGGCCGGGGTCCGCCCACAGGCGGAGTCGTCCGTCACGGCAACGCTGCAGGCACTGCACGCCGCTGGTGCTCGCGCCCACGCCCTCGTGCTCCCGGTCGAAGACGCGTTCATGCACGCGATGCACCTGACCTGGCTCGTGGCCGCGATCGTCGTCGCCGCCGGGGCGGTGGTCATCTTCCTCGTGTTCCGATCAGCGAACAGCGCGGCGAAGGAAGCCACGCCCGCTCGGGATAGCGCGGGGTCCCGCTGACCGCGACCTTCACATCGTTGCCCCGTGCTGCGTCCAGATCTCGTTGATCCGCTTGGCGACGAAGCCCCCGACGTTCCCGGCGGGATGCGTGCGGAACTTCAGCCTTGGACCGGATGCACGACTTCACGGCAGCTCGCCGCGACGAGTCGTTTGACCGCGAACCCTCCGAGCACGGCGTCAGTGGCGGAAATGCCGCTCCCCCGTCAGTACCATCGCGACCCCCCGCTCGTTCGCCACCGCGATCATCGCCTCGTCATGCAGCGAACCCCCGGGCTGGACGACCACGGCCACGCCGGCGTCGCAAACAGCGTCGAGTCCGTCGCGGAACGGGAAGAAGGCGTCGCTCGCCCCGGCTCCTCCCACCGCCCGTCCGGCGGCCTTCTCCCCGGCGAGACGGGCCGCGTCGCGTCGGTTCTGCTGGCCGCAACCGACACCGACGACCTGACCGTCGATGGCGAGGACGATCGCGTTCGAGGTCGTGCGCACGCAGACGCGCCAGGCGAACTCGGCGTCCCGCCACTGCTCCGCCGTCGGCTGGCGCGCCGTCACGACGCGCCACCGGTCGCTGCGCCCTCCCACCAGGTCCCTTTGCTGGACGAGGAAGCCCCCTGAGAACTGTCGGAAGGCGATCGGATGGACACTCGGCACGGGGGCCGTGAGCACCCGCATGTTCTTGCGCCGCGCCGCGAACACCCCGAGCGCGTCCGGTTCGTATCCGTAGGCGACGAGAACGTCGGCAAGTGGGTTGGCGACGATCGCCTCGGCGAGATGCGCGTCGACCCGGCCCGACAGGGCGACGATCCCCCCGTAGGCCGACACCGGGTCCCCCTCGAAGGCTCGGGCGTACACGGCCCCGAGTTCCGACCCGACCGCGACGCCGCAAGGGTTGGCGTGCTTCACGATCACGGCGGCCACGTTCGCCCCCGCCACGTCGAGCACGTCGTGGCAGAGCAGCCAGGCGGCCTCGGCGTCGACGAGGTTGATGAACGAGAGCTCCCGGCCTCCCTGCTGGGTGACGTGCTCCCACCAGTCGTCGCCGCCGCCGACCCGACCGTAGCGGGCGGCCGCTTGGTGCGGGTTCTCGCCGTAGCGGAGCTTCTCCCGGCGCGTGAGCACGAGCTCGATCGACTCCGCCAGGATCTCTTCGGCGGGGCCCGGTGACGCGAGCCAGCGCGCGATCGCGGCGTCGTAGGCGGACGTGTGGGCGAACGCCGCCTCGGCGAGACGCCGACGCGTCGCGGCGGTGACGACGCCGTGGGCGCGGATCTCGTCGAGCACCGGCGCGTAGTCGGCCGGATCGACGACGACGGCGACGTGGGCGTGGTTCTTCGCCGCGGCCCGCACCATCGTCGGCCCGCCGACGTCGATCATCTCGACCGACGGCGAGGACGAGAACGGGTAGAGGTTGCACGCGACGAGGTCGATCGGCTCGATCCCGCGCGCCGCCAGGTCGGCGAGGTGGGCGGGCTTGGACCGGTCGGCGAGGATCCCGCCGTGGATCGCGGGGTGCAGCGTCTTCACCCTGCCGTCGAGCATCTCGGGCGCCCCCGTCACCGCCGCGACGTCGCGGTGCGCGACGCCGGCGCGGCCGAGCGCCTCGGCGGTGCCGCCGCTCGCGATGAGCTCCCAACCGAGCTCGCGCAGCCCCGTCGCGAACGCGACGAGCCCGCTCTTGTCGTAGACGGAGAACAGTGCCCTCATCGCCCCATCACCTCCGGATCCTCGGGCGCGGCGATCCCGCCCGCCGTTTCCTCGGTCGATGCAAGGAACGACCGGACCGTCGCGGGATACAGGCGCCGCTCGACTTCCTTGATGCGCTCGTGCAGGGTCTCCTCCGTGTCGCCCGGGTGGATGGGCACGCGCTCCTGGGCGAGAACGGGGCCCTCGTCGACCTCGGACGTGGCGAGGTGCACCGTGCAGCCGGTCGTCGTCTCCCCGGCCGCGAGGGCCATCGGCACGGCGCGCCAGCCCCTGTACGCCGGGAGGAGCGACGGGTGGGTGTTGAGGACCCGACCGTCGAATGCCGGGAAGAAGCCCGGGCTGAGCACGGTCGCGAACCCCGCCATCGCGACGGTGCCGACGCGATGGCGGCGGAGCGCGGCGAGGAGCGCCTCGGTGTAGGCCTCGCGGTCGAACGCCGGGGAGAAGTCCTCGCGCGCGACGAACTCGACCGGGATCCCCCCGGCCGCGGCGATTCCCGCGGCACGACAAGGTCGGTCGACGCCGACGACGACGATCGGCAGTCCCGCCGCGAGGAGCGCCTCGAGGATCGTCCCGGTTCCCGAGGCGAGCACGGCGAGTCGGCGGCGGGGGTCCCCCGGCGGGCGGCCATCCGCCCCGGGTGCGCGTTCAGCCGAGGCCACGGACGACCTCGACCATCAGCTCCCCCGCCTCGGAAGGGTTGCGCGCGACGCGCGCCCCGCAGGCCTCGAGGGCGGCGATCTTCGCCTGGGCGGTCCCCGAGGCGCCCGAGACGATCGCCCCGGCGTGGCCCATCGTGCGGCCCACCGGCGCGGTGACGCCCGCGACGTAGGCGACGACCGGCTTCGTCATCTCGAGCGCGATGAACTCGGCGGCGCGCTCCTCCTCGGAACCGCCGATCTCGCCGATCAGCATCACGGCGCCCGTCGCGGGGTCGGCCTCGAACGCGGCGAGCACGTCGACGAACGACGTCCCCGGAACGCGGTCGCCGCCGATCCCGACGCACGTCGTCTGGCCGACGCCCTGCTGCGACAGCTCGTGCAGCGCCTGGTAGGTGAGCGTCCCCGAGCGGGAGACGATGCCGACCGGGCCGCCGGGCAGGGCGATCTCCCCGGCGGTGATGCCGATGTTGCACTTGCCCGGCGAGATGACGCCGGGGCAGTTCGGCCCGATGAGCCGGGTGCGCGGGTACCCCCGCTGCAGCTCGTTGAAGAGGAGCGCTTCGTCCTTGGCCGGAATGTGCTCGGTGATGCAGACCACGAGCTCGATGCCGGCGGCGGCCGCCTCGAGGATCGCGCCGGGCGCCGAGCGCTGGGGCACCACGACGAGGCTCGCGTTCGCTCCCGTCGTGGCGACCGCCTCGGCGACGGAGTCGAAGATCCGGATCCCCTCGAGTGACCCACCGCCCTTGCCCGGCGTGACCCCGGCGACCACCTTCGTGCCGTAGGCGCGGTTCCTCAGCCCGTGGAAGCTCCCCTGGCTCCCCGTCAGGCCCTGCACGACGACGAGCGTGTCCTCGTCGACGAAGATGCTCATCCGCCGACCCCCGCCGCGATCTCGACGGCGCGCCTGGCGGCGGCGAGCATGGTCGGTTCCAGGAGGAGACGCGCCGACAGGTGGGGCCGCAGGATCTCGTGCGCCTCGGCGGCGTGCGTGCCGTCGAGACGGACGACGATCGGCGAAGCGAGCTCCACCCGCCCCATCGCACCGATGACGCCCCGCGCGACGTCGTCGCAACGGACGATGCCGCCGAAGACGTTGACGAGGATGGCGCGCACGCGCTCGTCGGAGTTGATCACCTCGAGGGCGCCGGTCATGACGTCGGCGTCCGCCTCGCCCCCGATGTCGAGGAAGTTCGCCGCCGAACCGCCGACCTGGTTCACGACATCGAGCGTGCTCATCGCCAGACCGGCCCCGTTGGCGATGATGCCGACGGAGCCGTCGAGACCGACGTAGCTCAGGCCCTTTCGCCGCGCCGACCGCTCGCGGGGGTCGTCGGGCTCGGCGTCGGCGAACTCCGACCACTCGGGATGCCGGAACGCCGCCTCGTCGTCGAGGCTGATCTTGGCGTCGAGGGCGCGGACCTCGCCGGACGGCGTGACGATGAGGGGGTTGATCTCGACGAGGTCGGCGTCGCCCTCGATGTAGCAGCGGTAGAGCTGCAGGATCACGTCGACGACGCTCCGGCGCGCCTCGGCGTCGATCCCGGCGCGGGCGACGAGCCGGCGCGCCCGTGCGGGCGACAGCCCGTCGAGCGGGTTGATCTCGAGCCGCGCGATCGCCTCGGGGGCCTCCGCGGCGACCTGTTCGATGTCGATCCCGCCCTGCGCCGAGACCATGGCGAGATGGAGCTTCGTCGCGCGGTCGAGCGAGAGGCTCGCGTAGTACTCGTGGGCGATCCGCGCCGCCGTCTCGACCCAGAGCCGTCTGACGGGGTGACCCTGGATCACGAGCCCGAGAATGTCCTGCGCGCCGGTCTCGGCCCCGGAACGGTCGGCGACGATCCTCACGCCGCCGGCCCTGCCACGGCCACCGACCTTGACCTGCGCCTTGATGGTCGCGGGATAGCCGAGCTCGTCCGCGGCCGCGACCGCCTCGTCGACGGTGTCGGCGACCGCCCCGGCCCCCACCGGGATGCCGAAGCGGGCGAGGTACCGCTTGCCCTGGTACTCGTAGAGATCCACGGACCTGCCTCCCCGCCACCCCTCGATGGGCCGGGTTTCCGAGACCGGCGGCGCCGCCCGGGCCGCGGCGCGCGGGCCGACGAACCGGTGCCGGGGTGATCCTATTGAGCGAGCTCGCGGCGGACGAACCGGCGGCGTCGCCCCCGCCGGCGGCACCGGCGCGGGCGCGCTCGTCAGGCCCGTTTGAGGGGCGTCGCGGCGAGCAGGAACCGCTTCTCGCCGTGGCGCTCGAAGGCGATCACCGCCTCGGCCTGCAGCCCCTCCCCGTCCACCTCGACGACGACGCCCTCCCCCCAGCGGGCGTGCACGATGCGCTCCCCGGCAGAGAGACCGAGCTGTTCGGCCCCGGTCGTCGCCACCGGGGCACCGGTCGGGCGCCGCAGGCGGGAGGCGGAACGACCGAACGAGGGCGGCCCGGCGAGCTCGGGTTCGGCGGTGCGGTCGCTCGCCCAGGGCGCCGCCGATCCCTCGCCCAAGTCGACGACCAGGTGCTCCGGGATCTCTTTCATGAAGCGACTCTGCAGGCTCTCGCGACTCTGGCCGAAAAGCGTGCGTTCCCAGGTGTGGGTGAGGTAGAGGCGCCGGCGGGCCCGGGTGATGCCGACGTAGCAGAGCCGGCGCTCCTCCTCCAGGTCGTCGGGTTCCGCCATGGCGCGGTCGTGGGGGAAGACACCCTCCTCCATGCCGGTCAGGAACACGACGTCGAACTCGAGCCCCTTGGCGGCATGGAGCGTCATGAGGCACACCCGGCCGCCGGAGTCGTCGAGGTCGTCGGTGGCAGCGACGAGCGCCATCGACTGGAGGAACGACTCGAGGTCCTCGTGGTCGGCGGCGACCGAGAGCAGCTCGGCGAGGTTCTCGAGCCGTCCCTCGGCCTCGAGCGCGCCGAAACCGCCGACGGCGACCTCCGCCTCCAACGAATCCCGGTAGGCGCTGCGCCGGAGGACCTCGGCGAGGATCTCGCCCGGCCGCCGTCCCGCCAGGTCACCGAAGCCCCCGACGAGCTCGCGGAAACCGTCGATCGCGCGCCTCGCCCGGGCCGAGACCCCCGCGACCCCGGCGTCGGCGAGCACGTCGGCGAACGAGGCGCCCGAGCGCGCCGCGTGCTCGCCGATCCGTCGCACCGTCGTCGCGCCGATGCCGCGCTTGGGAACGTTGAGGACCCGGCGCAACGAGACCTCGTCGGCGGGGTTGGCCACGAGCCGCAGATAGGCGAGGGCGTCGCGCACCTCCCGGCGGTCGTAGAAGCGGGCGCCCCCGATCACCTGGTACGGGACGCCCCGGTCGGCGAGCGCCTGCTCGATCGCCCGGCTCTGCGCGTTCGTGCGATAGAAGACGGCGATCTCGCCGCGGCGGATGCGTCGCGCGCGACAGAGCTCCTCGATCTCGTTCGCGACGAACATCGCCTCGTCCCGCTCGTCACCGGCCCGGTAGCGGAGCACCTTCTCGCCCGCACCGAGCGCGCTCCAGAGCGACTTCTCCTGGCGCATCAGGTTGTTGCCGATCACGGCGTTCGCGGCGTCGAGGATCGTCTGGGTCGAGCGGTAGTTCTGGTCGAGCACGATCGTGCGCGCCTCGGGGAAGGCGAGCTCGAACTCCAACAGGTTGCGGATCTCCGCCCCCCGGAACCCGTAGATGCTCTGGTCGGTGTCGCCGACGACGCAGACGTTGCGGTGCACGGCGCCCACCAGCTTCACGATCTCGTTCTGCGCCCGGTTCGTGTCCTGGTACTCGTCGACGAGCACGTGCTCGAAGCGCTCCTGGTAACGGCGGAGCACCTCGGCGTCGGTCCGGAACAGAGAGACGACGACCGACAACAGGTCGTCGAAGTCCAGCGCGTTGCCGGCTTTCAGGCGGCGTTCGTACTCGCCGAACACCTCGGCGATGCGCCGCTCGTACGCCGTGTAGGCGCGGGCCCCGTAGCCCGCAGCGTCGAGCAGCTCCGCCTTCGCCTGGCTGATCGCGCCAACGACCGCCCGGGACGGGAAGCGCTTGGCGTCGATCCCGAGGTCGCCGAGAACGTGCTCGACGAGCCGCCGGCTGTCGCCCTCGTCGTAGATCGAGAATCCCGGGCGGTAGCCGATCCGGTCCGCCTCGCGCCGCAGGATCCGCGCGCACGCCGAGTGGAACGTCGACAGCCACATCCGGTCGGCGTCGGCCCCGACGAGCTCGACGACGCGCCGTCGGACCTCGTCGGCCGCCTTGTTCGTGAAGGTGATCCCGAGGATGCGCCAGGGCGCCACCCCGGTCGCGACGAGCCGTGCGATCCGGCGGGTGAGGACCCGCGTCTTGCCGGAGCCCGCCCCGGCGACGACGACGAGGGGGCCGCCCTCGTAGCAGACGGCCTCGCGCTGGGGAGCGTTGAGGTCCGCGAGGATCGACGCCAGCTCCGCGGGGCGCGCTCCGCTGCCGCGTCGGGCCTCCGCCCGGCCTGCTCCGTGGTCGGCGTCGCGCGGGCCGCTCACCACGGCGGGCCCCTCATTCCCATTCGATCGTGCCGGGCGGCTTCGACGTGATGTCGTAGGTGACGCGGTTGACCCCGTCCACCTCGTTGATGATCCGGCTCGAGAGCCGCTCGAGGAGCTCGTAGGGCAGGCGAGCCCAGTCCGCCGTCATGGCGTCGTCGCTCGTCACGGCGCGCACGACGATCGGGTAGTCGTAGGTCCGCTCGTCACCCATCACGCCGACCGCCCGGACCGCCGGCAAGACGGCGAAGGACTGCCACAGCTCGCGGACGAGCCCGGCGCGCCGCACCTCGTCGAGGACGATGGCGTCGGCGGCGCGGAGGATCGCCGCCCGTTCCGGCGTCACCGCGCCGACGATGCGGACCGCGAGCCCGGGGCCGGGGAACGGCTGGCGCCAGACGATCTCCTCGGGCAGGCCGAGCTCCTCGCCGACGGCGCGCACCTCGTCCTTGAAGAGCAGCCGGAGCGGTTCGACGAGCCCGAGTGCCATGTCCTCGGGCAGTCCGCCCACGTTGTGGTGCGACTTGATCGTCGCCGCCGCGGCGGTGCCCGACTCGATGACGTCCGGGTAGAGCGTCCCCTGCGCGAGGTAGGCGACGCCGGGGAGCTCGGCCGCGACCTCCTCGAAGATCCTGATGAACAGCTCGCCGACGATCTTGCGCTTCTGCTCGGGGTCGACGACGCCGCGCAGCGCGGCGAAGAACCGGTCGGCGGCCTTGACGTGGTGCAGGTCGACGCCGAACTGGCGGCGGAACGTCTCCTCGACCTGTTCGGCCTCGCCGGCGCGCATGAGACCCGTGTCGACGAACACGCACGAGAGCTGGTCGCCGACCGCCTTGTGGAGGAGCGCCGCGGTCACCGCCGAGTCGACGCCCCCCGAGAGCGCACACAGGACGCGCCGGTCCCCGACCGTGGCGCGCACCTCGTCGATCGCCGCCTCGATGACCGAGGTGTGGGTCCAGGTCGGACGGCAGGCGCAGATGTCGAAGAGGAACCGTTTCAGCAGCTCCTGTCCGCGGGGGGTGTGGACGACCTCCGGGTGGAACTGCACGCCGTAGAGGCCCCGCGCGACGCTCTCGAAGGCGGCCACGGCGACGTCGGCCGTCGAGGCGATGGTGCGGGCTCCCGGGGGGGCGGCGACGATCGAATCGGCGTGGCTCATCCAGACCCCGGTCGACTCGGGCCACTGCGACAGGAGGATCGAGTGCGGGTCGGCACGGAGCTCCGTCCGACCGTACTCGCCGGACCCCGTGCGGCGGACCTCGCCGCCGAGCTGCTGCACGAGGAGCTGCGCCCCGTAGCAGATGCCGAGCACCGGGATGCCGAGCTCGTAGAGGGCCGGGTCGACCTGCGGGGCCTCGTCGGCGTAGACGGAATTCGGCCCTCCCGACAGGACGATCCCCTTCGGCGACCGCCGCCGCATCTCGGCTGCGGTCGAGGAGTGGGGCACGATCTCGGAGTAGACGTGCGCCTCCCGGACGCGACGGGCGATGAGCTGGGCGTACTGGGCGCCAAAATCGACGACGAGAACCGTGTCGAATTCTGCGGCCACCGGCCGAGGCTAGCAAGGACCCCTCGCCAGACGAGGCCGGGATCATCTCGGCTCGTGCCGTCGTCGACCGGGCGCGGACCCGACCGGGAACGAGGTTCCCGGCGAACCACGAGGCGCGGCGGCGGCTGCGGGGCGAGGATTCCGGACGCGGCGAGCGACCGGTGCCGCGGCGGGCGTCCCGTCCGGACGCAGGAGAGCCGGCCACGCCGCGGCCCGCTACATTCGCCGCTTGGGTTCGCTCGGACCCACCGTCTCGGGGAGCTTCTTTCCGATGCGATGTGACCTTGGCCGTGCTTCGATCGACTACGAGACGTTCGGCGAGGGCGTCCCGCTCGTCGTGCTCCACGGCATGCCGCTCGACAGGAACGCCTCCATCTTCGAGTTCGAGCCCGTCCTCTCGACGCGTGCGGGCTGGCGGCGCATCTACCCGGATCTCCCCGGCCACGGGCGATCCCCGGGCGCCGCAGCGATCACGACGCCCGATCAGCTCCTCGACGTGCTGGTCGAGTTCGTCGAGGCGCTGCTCGGCGGGGCACGTTTCGTCGCCGCCGGCACGTCGTTCGGCGCCTACCTCGCGCGCGGGCTCGTCCACCGCCTGGGCAGCAGGATCGACGGCCTGTGCCTCAACGTTCCGCTCATCGGGCGCGATCCGGAGGGGGCCCGCGCGCCCCGCCTGATCGTCGCCGACGAGGCCCGGATCGACGAGCAGTCCCGCGACCCCGGCTGGGCCTGGTACGGCGAGATGGCGGTCGCCGACTCCGTCGTGAACCGCGCCTACGCCCGCGCCGACAACAGCACGACGAGCGACGCCGCCTATCTCGCGCAGCTCCACGGCGCCGCCACCCCGTGTTCGTTCGAGACCGAGGATCTGCCCGAGCCGTTCGCGCCGCCGACGCTGATCCTCACCGGCCGCCAGGACAACGTCGTCGGCTTCAAGGCGGTCTGGGAGATCCTGCCTTCCTACCCGCGGGCGACCTTCGCCGTCCTCGACCGGGCTGGGCACCTGCTGCGGGGCGAACAGCCGGCGCTGTTCAGCGCGCTCGTGAACGAGTGGCTCGACCGGGTGGAGGAATGGATGGACGCCGGCGTCGCCACGTCCGTCGGCGCGTAGGCGTCAGGGCAGGACCCGCGGCCCGCAGCCGCGGCGGACCGACGAGAACGGAGGACACGGTGCTCGAGGTGCGAACAGAGGACGTGCTGTGGTACGCCGACCATTCCCTCGACGAGATGGTCGCGATCCTCCGCCAGCTCGGCGACGAGACGGCGAACAGGCGTCCGCGCCTGCCGGGCGCGAACTCCCCGTTCGCGATCGTCACGCACTGCCTCGGCGTGATGGAGTTCTGGGCCGGCGCCGTGATCGCGGACCGCCCGATCGTGCGCGACCGCGACGCCGAGTTCAGCGCGACGGGGGCCGTCGAGGAGCTCGTCACGCGGACCGCGGCGGCGCGGCGCCAGCTCGCCGTCGACCTCGAATCCCTCGCCCCGCTCGCCCCGCCGCGCCGCCCGGGGCCCGCCCGGGACGCGCACCTCCCCTTCGCCCGGACCCAGGGAGGGGTGGTCCTCCACATCCTCGAGGAGCTGATGCAGCACCTCGGCCAGCTGGAGCTCACCCGTGACCTCCTCGACGCCGAGCGCACGGCCCCGTCGACCTGAGTTCCGTGACCGAACGACGGGTCCTTCAGCCGGTGCGGCGCGGCTCGGCTGCGGCCGAGCGGGCCGTCCTCACACCCAGTAGCGCACGGCGACGGCGAGGCCCAACGCCACGACGACGGCGCGCAGCACCCGCGGACTCACGAGATGGACGACCCGGCCCCCCGCCATGCCGCCGACCATGCTCGTCGGGACGACGACCGCGACGAAGGTCCACGCGACGTGCCCGGAGAACGCGAGGAACACGCTCGCGACGACGCCGATCACGAACGAGAGCGCCTGCTTGACCGCGTTCAGCCTCGGGAGGCTGTCGGCGGAGAACAGCCCCAGCACGGCGAGCAGCATGATCCCGAGCCCGGCGCCGAAGAAGCCCCCGTAGACCGAGGACACGAAGACCCCGACGCGCAGCAGGGCGCTCGGATGGCGACGCCAGCCGGCCGGTGTCCCGCGCGACGGCTCGCCCCCCCGGACCGGGGCACGCAACCTGTCCGGCACGACGAGCAGGCCACAGGACAGAACGATGAGGAACGGCACGACCTCCCGGAACGTCGGCGCCGGGCAGAGCACGAGGAGCACCGAGCCGATGAGCCCGCCGGCCGCCGCGAACGCGCCGAGCTGCGCCGTCCTCGCCCCCTGGCCCGCGAGGTCGGCGCGCTGGGCGTGCGTGCCGGCGGCGTAGCCCGGCGTGAGCGAGATGATGTTCGTCACGTTCGCCCGCACCGGTGCCAGTCCCAGCGCCTGGAGCGCGGGGAACGAGACGAGCGTGCCGCCGCCCGCGACCGCGTTCACCGCACCGGCGACGCATCCAGCCCCCCCGGCGAGGACGTAGCCGAGCGCGCCCAGGCTCACGCCCTGACGCCGATGCGCGACGTCATCTCACGAGCTGGCCGCGGCCGCGCTCGTGACGACGGCAGCCCACCGCTCACGTCCGCGCCTCTGCCTGCTTTTGCTCGTTTTCATGCGATATCGTCTACCACCACGGGGCAACCGGGTCAATGGCGCGGGGACGCGCCCGTGATGCGGCGTGCCCGTCACGTTCTAGCCGAGAGGACGCCAGGTGATCGCGGCACAGCGCCGGCGCGCCATACTGCGCCAGGTTCGTGACAGCGGCTACGTCGAGGCGAGCCGGCTCTGCGCCGACCTCGGCGTCGACGTCTCGACGATCCGACGCGATCTCGACTCGCTCGCGCGCGCCGGTCTCGTCCAACGCACCCACGGCGGGGCGCTGTCGTCCGGGCCGCCGCGCGCCGTCGACCACCCCCCCGACCTGCGGGGGCCCGCCCACGCCGCGGCGAAGCGCGCCATCGGCCGCGCCGCGGCCGGTCTCGTCGCCGAGGGGGATTCGGTCGCCCTCGATGCCGGCTCGACGACGTACGCGCTTGCCCAGGCCCTGTCGGAGCGGCCGAACCTCACCGTCGTGACGAACGACCTCCGGATCGCCCACGAGCTGGCGGCGCTCCGCCACGTCCGGCTCCTCGTCGTCGGGGGCGAGCTCGCCGAGAACGGCCCCTTCCTCGTCGGCCCGTGGGCACCAGAGCTCCTCGCCGGAATCCACGTCGACTGGGCGTTCCTCGGCGCCGACGGCCTCGACGTCGCCGCCGGCGTGACGAGCGACGACACCCCCGACGTGCCCATCAAGCGGGCGATGCTCGCCGCCGCCCGCTCGGCCGCCGTCGTCGCCGACAGCTCGAAGTTCAACAGGCGCGCCCTCACGACGGTCGCCCGAGTCGGCGAGTTCGATCGCCTCGTCACCGACGAGGGTCTCCCCGTCGCCGATCGCGCCGCCTATGGTCCCGCGCTCGTCTGCGCGGCGCTCGACGAGACCGGTCCCGACGTTGGCTGACCCCCCGGCGCGCGATGGGTCGCCCGTCGCGAGGCCGCCGAGGGCTGAAGTCCCCGGCGGCGCCCCGCGAGAACGACCTCGCTCACGCCGGAGGTTCCGCCCGGTCGCCCGGGTCGGGCCGCGACAGGCGGCGGCGGGTGGCCGCGAGGGCGGCGAGGGTGACGCGCCGGTACGTCGCCGCGAAGGGGGCGAGCGCCAGGACGAGGAGGGCGAGCAGCGCCAGCACGATCCCGTAGGTGAGATCGCGCGGCCAGTAGTGGGCGACGATCGTGTGTGCGCCGGCCGGCACGGTGACGGCGAGGAACGACCCCTCGTAGCGGTGGACGGCGAGCGGGCGGCCGTCGGCGGTGACGTGCCAGCCCGGCTCGTAGGTGATCCGCAACACGAGCTCGGCGGGCTCGGCGACCCGCACCTGTAGCGAGTACGAGGCGTCGCCCGGATGTCGCGCCGAGAGCACCTCGGCCCGGGAAGCGGGCGCGAGGAAGGTGAACCGCGCCGAATCGGGGACCTTGGCGAGGGTCAGGTGGGCTCCGTGGCCGATCGGTATCCGGGAGAGGGCGGTCATCCCGGACGGGACCGGGTCGCCCGGTCCGACGAGCACGTACGAAGCCCCGTAGCGGCGCGCGAGCGCGAGCGAGTTGATCGCCGGGGAGAACAGCTGGAGGTTGCCCGCGAACACCTGCCCGGAGTCGGGGACCGGCCAGCTCGTGAAGTACGACTGCGGGATCGTCGGGTCGTGCATCGCGAGCTCGTCGACGGCGTAGCCGAGCTGGATGTTGGGGAGGAAGCCGATGCCGAGCCACTGCCTCACACCGCACGGCGCGCTCGCCGCCGTCGGCGCGGCTGTGCCGCACGAGACGTTTGACCCGTCGAGGGCGAGCAGGCCCGACCCCACGGTCCTTTGCACCGTGGCCACGGCCGGCGTCGTCGGGAAGGCGGTCGTGAAGTAGCTGTTCATCCCGACCCCGGCGAACAGGAGGAACGCCGCCTGGCCCGAGACGAGGGTCGCGCCGAGGGCCGTGCCGAACCGCCGGCGCGCCGGCGCGCCGGCGCGCCGCACGAGCAGCGCCGCCGACCAGACCACGACGAGGAGGAGGATCGTCGCCGAGGGCCAGAGCAGGCTGGAGCGGCGCAGCGAACGCTCGAGGGCCGTGAGACCCTTGTCGTCGACCGTCAACCAGAGCACGCCGATCACCGCCGCGACGGCGGCTGTCGCGCCGCCGAGCGCGGCCCGCACCGAGCGCTCGTGGAACCGTTTCACGACGACGTCGCACCCGATCCCGGCGAGCACCGCGACGGGGAAGCCGAGCACGATGAGAATGCGGTGGATCGGCAGTGCGGACAGGCCGAGAGCGGTGACGAACCGCCTCACGTACGTGCCGTGGATTTGGTACGTGACGAACAGGCAACCCAGGGCCCCGAGCGCGAGGCCGACGACGACCGGGCGGCGCCAGGCGATCAGGACGGCGACGCCGGCGAGCACGAGCGCGATCACGCCGACGTAGGCCGTGGACTCGACGTAGTTGCTCACGCCGAACCACGTGCTCCCGTGGATCGGCAAGCCGTAGTAGCCCTGGACGAACAGCGCGGCGACCATGTGGAGCGGGAACTGCCCGTCGAGCTGCTTGTTGAGCCGCGCCGAGCTGGTGAGCAAGGGGGCCCCCGGCAGCCACAGCGGCGCGGACAGCGCGAACCCGCCGACGAGGCCGACGGCGACGCGGGCGAGCCCCCGTGGCGCGAGCCGGTGGTTGGCGACGAGGCTGCCAAGCGCGGTCACCGCCATGATGCCCCCGAGCACGACGCCCATCAGCACGTATTCCTCGGGAAACCCGCCGTAGACGGCGAAGGCGACCGCGAGCGCGAGCAGCCAGAGGTCGCGCACCCGACGGCGGGAGCGGTAGGCGAGGACGACGCCGGCGACGATGAAGCCCGACCAGGCGACCGGCCCGCCGAGCGCCCAGCCGAGCCACGCGGCGAAGCTCCCCGAGAGCATGAACGAGACGCCCCCGAGCGTGGCGCCGATGGCGCCGAGGCGCAGCACCCGGCAGCAGACGTAGGTGCCGATCCCGGCGATGAGGAGCTTGCCGAGCACGGTGACGAGGAACGAGGCGGAGACCGGGAAGAGGTAGCCGAGCAGTGACGGCAGCGCGAGCGGGGCGGACTCGAAGTTGAACAGCTCGGGCAGTCCCGTCCCGGCGTAGCTGTCCCACAGCGGCAGGGAGCCCTGATGGACGATCCTCCAGTCCAGCGTGTTCCACGGGACGTCCTGGTCAATGACGTCCCCGATCAGGTGGTTGTGGGCGGGAGCGGTGGCGGCCCCCCGGGTGAGGTACGAGGCCTGGGCGCCGAGGTCGGTCGGGCCGAAGCTGAACCCGTCCTTCAGCGTCGGCGAGAGGTAGAGGAGCGCGACGAAGACGACGACGCCCACCCCGGCGGCGTCGGCGAGCCAGCGGTGCCGCCGCCAGGACGCGACGAGAGCGGCGATCATGCCCGCGGCTCCGCGCTCACCCGCTCCGTCCGGGCCCGCCCGACTCGCCCCCCGGCCGCACGAGCCCGGGCGCTCCCGACACGACGAGGACGGCCGCCGTGTGGAATTCCCGGATCGTCGCGCACCCCGCCATCGCCATCGCGACGCGCAGCGCCCCGAAGAGGTTGCAGCGGCCCTCGGGGTCGTGCGAGGGGCCGGTGAGGATCTCCGCGAGCGGGCCGAGCACCGGCAGCCGCTCCCGGGAACCGCGCGGCAGTGTCGGGTGCCCGGCGGCGGCGGCGAACCAGACGCCGCCCCCCGGGGCCTCCGTCGCCGACGCCAACGGCGCGGCGAGCATCACCGCGTCGGCCCCGCAGGCGATCGCCGTCGCGACGTCGCCGGCGTCGGCGAGCGCGCCCTGGGCGATCACGTGGACGTAAACGCCCGTCTCCTCGAGATGACGACGACGTGCCGCGGCGGCGTCGGCGATCGCCGTCGCCATCGGCGCGGCGACGCCGAGCACTTTTCGCGTCGACTCCCCCGACTCGCCGGGGCCGACACCGACGAGCACGCCGACCGCGCCGGTCCGCATGAGGTGGAGCGCCCCCTGGTAGGAAGAACAGCCCCCGACGATCACCGGCAGGTCGAGCGTGCGAACGAAGCGCTCGAGGTTGAGCGCGGCACCCGAGCGTGAGACGTGCTCGGCCGAGATCGTCGTGCCCTCGACGACGAGCATCTCGAGACCGCCGTCCACGGCGGCCGGCACGAGCTCCTCGGCGCGCTGCGGTGTGACCGCGCCGCACGCCACCGCGCCGCGCTCGGCGATCGCCCGCACCCGCGCCGCGACGAGCTCGGGCCGCACCGGTGCGCGGAAGATCTCCTGCAACCGGCGGGTGACCCGGTCCGGCTCGACGCGGGCGACCTCGTCGAGCAGCGGCTGGGCGTCCTCGTATCGGGTCCAGAGACCTTCGAGGTCGAGGACGGCGAGGCCACCGAGCGAGTCGATCAGCCCCGCCGAATCGGGGCCGACGATCCCGTCGCGGGGCGCGGCCGCGAACGGGAGCGCGAACCCGAAGGCGTCGAGCTGCCAGGAGAGGTCGACGTCGCGCGGGTCCCGGGTCCGGCGTGACGGCTGGATGACGACCTCGTCGAGGCGGTAGCCGCGGCGACCCACCCTGCCCATCCCGATCTCGGCTTCCGCCACGTGCGAGCTCTCTCCTTGTCGACGAAGCCGCGCCCCGCGACAGGCGGACGACGCCTGTGGAGAGTAGTCGAGCGTCGGGTCAGGTCTCGGCGAACACCGCCGCGAGCAGCTCCCAGACGATGTGGGCGGTCAGGCCCCAGATGAGGTCGTCGCCGAGCTCGGGCGTGCCCGCGAAGAAGCGCACCGCGCGATCGGAGCCGTCCGGGCCCCAGTGCTCCTGCCAGGAGATCCCCTCGCCCGCGAGCGAGGCCACGGGCACCTCCAGGATCGCCGCGACCTCACGCCCGTCGCCGACGAGGCATGGTCGTCCCGTGACGAGGCCGACGAACGGGGCGACCCGCTCCCGGCTGTGGCCCCGCTCGATCACCCCGAGCGAGCAGACGACCTCGACCAGGTCCGGCGCGAGCCCGATCTCCTCGGACGACTCGCGCAGTGCCGCCTCGAGCGGTCGCTCTCCCGTCTCGAGGTGACCGCCGGGGAACGCGATGTGGTCGGGGTCGCGCGCGAGGTCGCTCGCACGCCGGATGAACACGAGCGCCGCCTCCCCGTCGCGCTCGACGACGGGGACGAGCACCGCGGAGTGAACCGGCTCGCGCGGCTCCGGCGGCGCCGTCCATCCGGCGAGCGCGCGCCGCAGCCGGCTGACCGGGATCGAGCAACGCTGCGCGGCCGGGCGCGCCGACCAGGGGGCGGGCGCGCCGGGACGTGCGTCGTCCGGGCGGGGCACCCGTTGTCGGTACGTCGCCGGCACGCGCGCAGCGTACCGGACCCCGCGGCGACTGCCGGGTCCAACCGACGGTCGCCGCGGGACGCGGCATCCGATCCGGTTACATCATCCCCATGCCGCTCGCGTCCGGGGTGGCCGCGCCGGCGGTCTTCTTCTCGGGCTTGTCGACGACGAGCACGTTGGTCGTGAGCAGCAAGGCGGTGACCGAGGCCGCGTTCTGCAGGGCCGACCGCGTCACCTTCGCCGGGTCGATGATCCCGGCCTTGACGAGGTCCTCGAGCACGCCGGTCTCGGCGTTGAGCCCGACCGTGCCCTCGCGCCCCTCGACGTCACGGACCATGACCGAGCCTTCGAGTCCGGCGTTCTGCGCGATCCACTTCAGCGGCTCCTCGAGGGCCCGGGCGACGGCCATCGCGCCCGTCTGTTCGTCGCCGGTCAGCGCGTGCGCCACCTTGGTGACCGCGGCGCGACTGCGGAGCAACGCCGTGCCGCCCCCGGCGACGACGCCTTCTTCGATCGCGGCACGGGTCGCCGAGAGCGCGTCCTCGATGCGGTGCTTCTTCTCTTTCAGCTCGACCTCGGTGGCCGCCCCCACCCGCACGACCGCGACGCCCGCGACGAGCTTCGCGATCCGCTCCTGGAGCTTCTCGCGGTCCCAGTCCGAGTCGGTCTCCTCGGCCTCGTGCTTCATCTGCGCGATCCGGGCCTTCACGGCCTCCTCGGGTCCGGCGCCGTCGATGATCGTCGTGTCGTCCTTCGTGACGACGACGCGACGCGCCCGACCGAGCACGTCGAGGGTGGCCGACTCGAGCTTCAGCCCGACCTCCTCGGCGATGACCTGCGCGCCGGTCATCACGGCGATGTCGACGAGCATGTCCTTGCGGCGCTGGCCGTATGCCGGGGCCTTGACGGCGACCGACTGGAACGTGCCGCGGATCTTGTTCACGACGAGGGTCGCGAGCGCTTCGCCCTCGACGTCCTCGGCGATGATGAGGAGCGGCTTGCCGGTCTGCATGACCTTCTCGAGCACCGGGACGAGATCGTGCACGGCGGAGATCTTCGAGTCGATGATCAAGATGTTCGGCTCCTCGAGCACCGCTTCTTGCCGCTCCGGGTCGTTCACGAAGTAGGGCGAGAGGTAGCCCTTGTCGAACTGCATGCCCTCGGTGAACTCGAGCTCGAGACCGAAGGTGTTCGACTCCTCGACGGTCACCGTCCCGTCCTTTCCGACCTTGTCGATCGCGTCGGCGAGGACCTCGCCGATCGAGGCGTCGGCCGCCGAGATCGCGGCGATCTGCGCGATCTCGTGACGACCCTCGACCTCACGTGACTGGGACTTGATCGACGCGACCGCCGCCGCGACGCCACGCTCGATGCCGCGTTTCAGCGCCATCGGGTTCGCTCCGGCGGCCACGTTGCGCAGACCCTCGCGCACGAGGGCTTGGGCGAGCACGGTCGCCGTCGTCGTCCCGTCGCCGGCGACGTCGTTCGTCTTCGTCGCCACCTCGCGCACGAGGTGCGCGCCGAGGTTCTCGAAAGGATCCTCGAGATCGATCTCCTTGGCGATCGTGACGCCGTCGTTCGTGATCGTCGGCGCGCCCCACTTCTTGTCGAGGACGACGTTGCGGCCCTTGGGCCCGAGGGTCACCTTCACCGCATCGGCGAGCTTGTTGACGCCGGCCTCGAGACTGCGCCGGGCGTTCTCGTCAAAGCTCAGGAGCTTCGGCATCAGCCACTCACCTTGGCGAGCACGTCGCGACCCGACAGGATGAGCAGGTCCTCGCCGTCGATCGTGATCTCCGTGCCGCCGTACTTCGAGTACACGACCTTGTCGCCGACTTTCACGTCGAGCGGGATGAGCTCGCCGGTGTTCTCGGCGCGGCGTCCCGGACCGGCCGCGAGCACCTCGCCCTGCTGGGGCTTTTCCTTCGCGGTGTCGGGGATGACGAGGCCCGACGCCGTCTTCTCCTCGGCCTCGCTCGGGCGAACGACAATGCGGTCGTCCAGCGGTTGCAGCTTCATTTCCGCGGCCTCCTGTGGCTCCGTTGGCACTCTCTGGTTTCGAGTGCTAACGATACCGACACGGGCGCACCCTGGCAAACGGGCGACCGGAGCCCTCGGCGCCGGGCCGGCGGGGACGCGGCCGCCGGATCAGTCGAAGACGACGAGCCCCCAGGCGTCGACCGGCGCTCTCGCCCCGGCGACGGCCACCGAGGCGGCATCCGGCGGGATCCGGTGGAGGAGCCAGAGGTAGAGGTCCGAGACCGGGGCGCGCACCGTCGCCTGCGGCGCGATCGACGAGCGAGGTTCGACGCTCCCCGGTGCGAGCTCGAGGTGCCAGCTGGCGTCGGCGTCGGAGGCGACGAGGGCGAGCGAGCCGACGAGTCCCTCGATCGGAGCGCGGGCGACGGTGGCCGCGACGATCCCGAGGAACTCGTCGATGCCGTCGACGGCGAGCGCCGGATCGAACGGGGAGGCGGAGCCGGCGGCGGCCTCGGCGTCCCAACGGTGCACCGCCGTCTCCTGGGCCATGCGCCGGAACCAGAAGAGCGCCGGCGCGACCCCGGAATCGCGCCAGTTCCAGACGAGCTCGTCGGGGTCCGTCGCCGCCAGCGCCGCGACGAGCGCCTCGAGGCCCTCGTCGTAGGCGGCGACGAGAGCGGCGAAGGCGACCCCGCCGCCGGCCTCGCTGCGAGCGCGCCGCGCCGTCGCCTTGCTGCGGAGGATCTCGGCCACCCAACGGTGGATGGAGGCGATGTGGGCGAGGAGCTGGGGCATGTCCCAGGCGGGACAGCTCGGCACCGGCGCGGTCGGCGCGGCGCGCGCCGCCGCGGCGAGGCGGCCCCCTTCGAGACGGAGCTGAGCGAGATACGAGTCGGCCTCCACGCCCGCAGATCCTTTCTGCCCCGTGGCGGGGCGACAAGTCGGCCGGCGGCGAGCCGCGGACCGCGACCTTGCCGACGCGGCCCCTCAGCGGACCCGGGCGCCGGGGAACGCCAGCCCGGGCTCGGCCCCCGCGTCGAGCGCGCTCGGTCCATCGCCGACGAGGTTGAAGTGCGCCGCCGCGGCGATCATCGCCGCGTTGTCCGTGCACATCGCCAGGCTCGGGAGGTAGACGCCGAGGCCGGCTCCATCGGCGGCGCGACGGATCGCGGCGCGCAGGGGACCGTTCGCGGCCACGCCGCCGGCGAGGCAGACCGAACGCGCCCGCGAGACGACGGCGGCACGCAACGCCTTCTCGACGAGGATCTCGACGACGGCGGCCTGGAAGGACGCCGCGACGTCGGCACCGGAGACGTCCGGGTGGGCGCGCACGTAGTGGACGACGGCGGTCTTCAGCCCCGAGAACGACAGGTCGAGTCCGTCGCGCAGCATCGGACGGGGGAAGGCGATCGCCGTCGGGTCACCGCGCGCCGCGGCCTTCTCGATCGCCGGACCGCCCGGGTAGCCGAGGCCGAGGAAACGGGCGACCTTGTCGAACGCCTCCCCCGCGGCGTCGTCGACCGTCTCGCCGAGCACCGCGTAGGCCCGCGGACCTGTCATCTCGACGATCAGGCTGTGGCCGCCCGACACGAGGACGACGACCGCCGGGAGCCGGATTTCCGGGTCCTCGAGCAACGAGGCGTAGAGGTGGCCCTCGAGGTGGTTGACCCCGACGTAGGGGACCCCCCACGCCATCGCGAGCGCCTTGGCGAAGGACACGCCGACGAGGAGCGCGCCGATGAGACCCGGTCCCGCCGTCGCGGCGACGGCGGCGACGGGCGGCGACGCCGCCGAGCCGAGACCAGCTGCCCCGAGCGCCTCCGCGACGACCGGGACGATCCGCGCGAGGTGGGCCCGTCCCGCGAGCTCGGGGACGACGCCGCCGAAGTGAGCGTGCAGGTCGACCTGGCTCGCGACGACCGAGGCGCGAATCTCCCGGCCGTCGGCGACGACGGCGGCGGCGGTCTCGTCGCACGAGGTCTCCACGGCGAGGATGAGCCGGGTCATCGGCGGCGCCCGGGGGTCGGACCGGCCGGATCGCCGAGCGTCCGGGCGATGGCGGCGAGGTGCGCGCCGTAGGCGTCGGAGTCGACGTCGTGGACCCACATCACGAGCCCGTCCTCGTGCGAGCGCGCGTAGTAGTCCTTGCGGATCCCGACGGGGGCGAAGCCGAACCAGCGATACAGCCGCTGCGCCGCCACGTTCGAGAGCCGCACCTCCAGCGTGAGCGCCGTCGCCCCGGCGGCGCGCGCCTCGACGGCGAGCCGGAGCAGCAGGCGCGCGCCGATCCGGCGGCCCTGCCAGCCCGGGTCGACTCCGAGCGTCGTCACGTGGCCCTCGCCCACGACGAGCAGGCACCCGGCGTACCCGACGACCTCGCCACCGGAGGTCGCGACCCAGTACTGGCGCGTCGCGCGCCGCGCGAGCTCCGACAGGTACAGGCCGGCCGACCACGGCTCGGGGAAGATCTCCCGCTCGATCGCGACGACATCGGCGACGTCGTGCCGGTGCATCGGCGCGATGTCGACCGTCTCCGTGTCGCGGGGCGGCGGCGGCCTTCGGCCGGGGACCCGGCGCCCGATGAGCCCCGCCACGGTCAGGCCCTCCCCCCCGGCGGGTCGAACCGGCGCGTCTCGTAGTTCGCCGTCACGTCGGCCGCTCGCAGGTAGCAAGGTTCGATCGCCACGGCGTCGGTCGTCGCACCCGCCCCGACCCGTTCGACCCCGATCGCCCCGAGGGCGGCGGCCGGCGGGGCCGCCAGGGAGTCGCCGCCGAAGCTGAGCCCGATGCCGCGGCCCGCGTCGCCGAGGGCCGCCCCGTCCCGCGCCCCGTCGCCGACGAGGAGCACGTCGTCGGCCAGGGCGGCGAGCCTCTCGGCGAGCGCGGACGGCGGGCCGATCTCCAAGCTGCCGTCGGGGAGCTCCCAGGCGAGCTCGCCACGGCGCATGTCGACGACCGGCACGACGACGCGCCCCGCCGCGCGCGGGTCGCTGCGCGCGCCGCGGCGGAGCGCCTCGGTGCTCCGCACGGCGACGAGCGGGATGCCGAGCGCGAAGCCGAAGGCCTTGGCCGCGGCGACGCCAACGCGCAGGCCCGTGAACAGTCCCGGTCCGACGTCGACCGCGACGGCGTCGAGCTCGGCGAGCTCGACCCCGGCCGCCGTGCAGACCGACGCCACCGCGGGATGCAGCATCTCGGCGTGACGGCGCCGGCACGGCGAACGCGACTCGGACAGCACCCCGTCGGCGCTGACGAGCGCGGCGCCGACCTCGACCGTCGCGGTCTCGATCGCGAGGACGATCACCGCGGCGTGCTCCCCCCCGCCGTCCGGCGCGCCACGGCGAGTCCGGCGCGCTCGAGTGCCGCGACGAGCGCGCCGGAGCGGCTCGACCATCGCTTTCCTCGCGCGGCGAGCACGATGAGGCGCGAGTCCTCCGGGAGGGGACCCGGGCGTGCCGAGGGCTCGGCGGGGACGGGGGAAACGAGGCATTCGAGCGCGTCGGCGCCGAGCAAGCCCCGGGCGTGCTCGCCCCATTCGACGACGACGACGGAGCCGTCCTCGAGCGCTTCGTCGAGCGCGAGATCGGCGAGGTCGTCGCTCGGCGCGAGCCGGTAGCAGTCGACGTGCGCGACCGGGGGGGTCGTCGGGTAGAGGTGGCAGAGCACGAACGTCGGGCTCGTCGTCGCCTCGCCGCCGCCGAGCGCCGTGACGAGTCCCTTGGTGAGCACCGTCTTGCCCGAGCCGAGCTCGCCGATGAGGAGCACGACGTCGCCCGGGTCGACGAGCCCGGCGATCGCCGCCCCGACCGCACGAGTCTGTCCGGGCGATCGTGTGACGACCTCGACCGACCAGCCCTCGTCGTTCACCGCGCCTCCGCATCGACGAGGGCGCGTTTGGCCCGCACGAAGTCGGCCCGCATCTGCGCGAGCACGAGACCGCCGCCGCGCAGCGCCGCCGCGGGGTGGAACGTCGGCACGAGCACGCCCGAAGCGAAGGGATAGACCTTGCCCCGCAGCCGCGTCACGCCCTCCGGGCTCCCGAGGAGCGCGTGGGCGGCGAAGTTGCCGAGCGTGACGACGACGGCCGGCGCGACGAGCTCGACCTGTCCGGCGAGGAAGTGGCGGCACGCCGCGACCTCGTCCGGCAGCGGGTCCCGGTTGTTCGGCGGCCGGCATTTCACCACGTTGGCGATGTAGCAGTCCTGGCGGACGAGCCCGAGCTCCTCGGCGATCAAGCGGTCGAGCAGATGCCCGGACCGCCCGACGAACGGCTCACCCGCGAGATCCTCGTCCCGGCCCGGCCCCTCGCCGACGAACATGAGGCGCGCCGCCGGGTCGCCGGCCGAGAAGACGACGTTCGTCCGCGAACCCGCGAGCGGACAGGCGACACAGGAACGGGCTGCACGCTCGAGCTCGGCGAGCGTCAACACGGCGGCATGCTACTGCCGCGCCGTCGTGCGCCGTGCCCGGCGCCGGAAAGCGACGCCGGGGCGCGGCGCGACGGATCCGTCGCGACCGGCCATCAGACCGCGAGGCGTGGCACCCGCGGGCCGATCCCGCAGAGGACCTCGTAGACGATCGTGTCGAGTCGATCGGCCCACTCTTCGGCGGTGATCTCCTCGCCCCCCTGCCGGCCGATCAGGACGACCTCGTCACCCGGACGCACGTCGTCCTCGACACCGCAGTCGATGAGGAGCTGGTCCATCGTCACGGTGCCGGCGATGCGCCGGCGGCGCCCCTTGACGAGGACCTCGCCGCCCGTGGTCGCGAGCCCGCGTCGCACGCCGTCGGCATAGCCGATCGGCACGTCCGCGACGGATGAGTCCCGCTCGAGCTGGAACGCCCGCCCGTAGCTCGTCCGTTCCCCCGCAGAGAGGCGCCGCACGTAGTGGACGCGCGCCTTCAGCGACAGCGCCGGCCGCAGGCCCCCACCCGCTCCGGCGAGCCCGGCGAGCACCCGCCCGACCTGGGGGGAAGGAGCGTGACCGTAGCAGGCGATGCCACAGCGGACGAGGTCGTAGCGGCTGCGCGGGTGCGCGATCGCGCCGGCGGAGTTCGCGGCGTGCAGCATCGCCGGGCTCGCCCCGGCCGCCCGCACGGCGGCCAGCGCGGCCTCGAACCGGTCGATCTGGGCCGCGGTGAAGGCGTCATCCGGTTCGTCGGCGATCGCGAAGTGCGTCCAGAACCCGCCGAGGGTGAGCGATCGCGACCCGGTGACCCTTGCCGCGAGCGCCGGCGCGTCGGCGGCGTCGGCGCCGACCCGGTGCATGCCGGTGTCGACTTTCAGGTGGACCGCGACCGGGCGTCCGAGCCTCGTCGCCGCGCCGGCGGCGACTGCGATGCCCGCTTCGCTGTACACCGTCGGCAGGGCCCCGATGGCGCACAGCTCGCCGAGCGCGTCGGGGGGTGCCTCGGTGAGCAACAGCACCGGGGCGTCGATCCCGGCTTCTCGCAACGTGATCGCCTCCTCGACCAGGGCGACCGCGAGCATCGAGGCACCGCCGGCCAGCGCGGCGCGGGCGACCCCGACGCTTCCGTGGCCATAGCCGTCGGCCTTGACGACGGCGCAGAGTCGCGACGGGGCGACGATGCGGCAGAGAAGCTCCACGTTCGCGCGGACGGCGCCCAGGTCGATCTCCGCCCACGAAGGGCGATACGAGGTCGTCACCGCTGAGACCGCGTGCCCCTGGCACCCGCCGAGAGCACCGACGCGACGAGCAACGGGAGGTCGGAGGCCTCGAGGCCCTCGGCGAAGCCGATCGCACCGGCGCCGCCGTGGACGTGCGCGGCGAGGCCCGCGGCGCGCAGCGGCTCGAGGCCCCGGGCGAGGAAGGCGCCGATCACGCCCGACAGCACGTCACCCGTCCCGGCCGTCGACAACCGGGATGACCCGGCAGCCGCGATCAACGCCTCGCCGCTCGGTGCGGCAACGACCGTCGCCGGGCCCTTCAACAGCACGAACACCCCGAGGCGGCGCGCGAGCTCGCGCGTCGCGGCGAGACGGTCCTCGCCCGGCGGCAAGCCGGCGAGGCGGGCGTACTCCCCGTCGTGGGGCGTGATGACGGTCGGCTGACGGCGCCGCCGCAGGACCGCCGCCGCCTCGTCCAGCGCGCCGAGCGCGAAAAGACCGTCGGCGTCCACGACGACCGGGAGCTCGGCCGCCGTCACGAGCTCGAGGATGCCCTTCGTCGCCTCGGCCGCCCGCCCGAGCCCGGGCCCGACGACGAGCGCCTCGCAGCGGGCGAGCTCGTCGAGCACCGACCCGGCCCAGTCGCTTGCCGGGACGGCGCGCGCCACGGCCTCGACGACCGGGATCGTCCCGGGTTCGACTCCCGGGGAGCCGAGCCGGACCATTCCCGCCCCCGCCCGGATCGCGCCGCTCGCCGCCAACGCGGCGGCGCCGAACATGCCGGGCGACCCGGCGACGACGTAGACGGCGCTGTCCCACTTGTTGCCGAGCGGGTCGCGTCCCGGGAGCCACCCGAGGTCGTCGTCCTCCACGAGGTGCTGGGCCGGCGTGCCCACGTCGAGCCCGATCGGCTCGACGATGACCGTCCCGGCGAGCTCGGCGCCCCGCCCGAGGAGGAGACCGGGTTTCAGCGCGCCGAACGTCACCGTCACGTCGGCGCGCACCGCCCCCGGCGTCGCCGTCCCGGTGTCGGCGACGACGCCGGAAGGAATGTCGACCGCGAGGACGGTCACCCCGTCCGCAGCGCGCGGGGCGCGGTACTCCCCGTGGAAACGCGTCCCGTACGCCGCGTCGACGACGAGATCGCACCCCGGGAGCTCGTCGGGGGCCTCGGCGGCCGCGAAGATCGTGAGGCGCGCGCCCCTCCTGGCGAGGAGCGCCGCGGCTACCCGCCCGTCGTCCCCGTTGTGGCCCTGGCCGGCGACGACGACCACCCGACGCCCGTACGTGCCCCCCATGCAGGCGACCGCCGTGCGCGCGACCGCGAAGCCAGCCCGCCCGACGAGCGTGGCGAGACCGACCCTCCGCCGGGCCGCCTCGTCGACCGCGCCCATCTCCGCCGACGTGAGAACGGGTTTCATCTCGTCCTCCGTTGCCCCGACGACGCCCGAATGGCGACGTCATTCCGCGACAACGACGGCTCCGGCGTGCGTGTCCGTGTGGGTGAGCGAGACCCGGAGGACCCCGACGCCCAGTGCCGCGGCGCGCGCCGCGGCTCGTCCGCTCGTCTCGAGGGACGGGGCGCCCGACGCCGCCCGCACGACGCCGATCTCGCTGAGGCGAACGGCACCGATCCCGACCCCGAGGGCCTTCATCGCCGCCTCTTTCGCCGCGAATCGCGCCGCGAGTCCCGGGACGGGATCGGAGCGACCCGCCACGTCGGCCCGTTCGCGGGCGGTGAACACCCGATCGGCGAGCCGGGGATGGCGGGCGAGCACGCGACGGAACCGCGTGACGTCCACGGCGTCGAGACCGATGCCGATCACGGGTCAACCGTCCAGCCGAGGCGCGCGCGGCGGCGCTCGACCGTCGTCATTCGACGGTCACGACCTTGGCGAGATTCCGGGGCCGATCGACGTCGTTGCCCCGCGCCCGGGCGATCGCGTAGGCGAAGCACTGGGTCGGGACCGCGGCGACGATCGGCGTGAGGAGCTCGACCGTCGGCGGAACGGCCAGCACGGCGTCGACCAGTCCTGCCGTCTCGGGGTCGTCCTCGTCGGCGATCGCGACGATGGTCGCGCCCCGCGAACGCATCTCCTCGACGTTCGCCATCACCTTCTCCCACAGCCCCGTGCGTGTCGCCACGACGACCACGACGACACCGGGCTTGATGAGAGAGATCGGACCGTGCTTCATCTCCCCCGCCGGGTAGGCCTCGGCGCGCACGTAGGCGAGCTCCTTCAGCTTGAGCGCGCCTTCCATCGCGATCGGCAGTCCGGACCGACGCCCGAGGAAGTACACGTCGTCGACGGTGGCGAACTGGCGCGCCACCCCCATGTACTCGTCGGCGCGCCCGACCGCCCTGGCGACGAGGGCCGCGATCGACCCGAGTCCATCGGCGACGAGGCGCGCCCCGGCATCGTCGATCGCGCCCCGCGCCCTCGCGAGATGGAGAGCGAGCACCTGGAGCAGGGCGAGCTGGGCCACGTGGCACTTCGTCGACGCCACGCCGATCTCGGGCCCGGCGTGCGTGTAGCACACTCCGTCGGACTCGCGCGCCATCACGGAATCGACCACGTTCGACACGGTGATGACCCCTGCTCCCCGGCGCCGCGCCTCGCGGATCGCGTGCAACGAGTCGACGGTCTCACCGGACTGGCTGACCGCGATGACGAGCGTCTCGGGGCCGACGACCGAGAGCCGGTAGCGGAACTCACTCGAGATGTCGACGTCGGCGTGGACGTGCGCCCACGACTCGATCGACTGCCGCCCGACGAGCGCCGCGTGATAGCTCGATCCGCAGCCGAGGAGGAGCACGCGCGTGTAACCGGCGAGCACGTCGGGCGGGATCGTCAGCTCTTCGATCTCGGTGACGCCCCCGGGGCTGATCCGGCCGAGGAGGGTCTGGGCGACGGCGTGGGGCTGTTCGTGGATCTCCTTGGACATGTAGTCGGCGTAGCCGTCCTTCTTCGCGTCGGCGACGCTCCAGGTCACCTCGTGGCGCTGCAACTCCACCGGATTGCCCATGAGATCGCAGGCGTCGACGCGCCCCGGGCGGATCTCGGCGACCTCGTCGTCGTTGAGCAGATACAGCTCGCGGGTCGTCCCGACGAGAGCCGCGATGTCCGAGGCCACGAGCCCCAACGAGTCGGTGAGGCCGACCACGATCGGCGAGGTCCGGCGCGCGACGACGATCACGTCGGGTGCGGCGAGCGCGACGACGGCGATGGCGAAGTCGCCACGCAGGATCGCCATCGAACGGCGCACCGCCTCTCTGAGGCCGGACCCGCCGGCGAGCTCCGCCTCGATGAGGTGGGCGATCACCTCGGTGTCCGTGGCGGACACGAGCACGTGACCATTCGCGACGAGCGCCTCGGCGAGCTCGCGGTGGTTCTCGATGATCCCGTTGTGCACGATCGCGACCCGGCCGGCACAGTCGACGTGCGGGTGCGCATTCCGCTCGGTCGGCGCCCCGTGGGTTGCCCAACGCGTGTGGCCGATCGCCGCGCCCCCGGAGACCGGTGCGTCGGCGACCATCGAGCGCAGCTTCTCGACCGAGCGCGTCAGCTCGGCGGCGCGCACGACGTGGAGTCCCTCCGATTCGACGTCGACGAAGGCCACGCCGGCCGAGTCGTATCCCCGGTACTCGAGAGATTCGAGCCCCGCGAGCACGACGTCGAGCGGATTAGCGGACCCGGTGACTCCGAAGATGCCGCACACGGACCTAGGTTACGGGCTCACCGGACGGGCCGGGGGACGGGTTCGGACGCGCCCGCCAGACGGCGCCTTCCTCAGGCGGACCCGAGCTCGCGTTCCACGACGGCGGCGATGCGATCGAGTGCCGCGTCCACCGCTTCCGGGCTGTCCGCCTCGACCATGACGCGCACCACGGGCTCCGTCCCGGAGGAGCGCAAGAGCACCCGACCGGACTCGCCGAGCTCCTGCTCGACCGCCTCGACCTCCCGCCACACCGCGCGGGCCTCGTCGAGTCGGCCCTGGGCGGCCACGACGATGTTGCGCAGCCTTTGGGGAACCCGTTCGATCGCCGCGCCGGCGAGATCGGCCAGCGGGCGGCCGCGCCGAGCGACGAGCTCGATGAGCTTCAACCCCGTGAGGATTCCGTCGCCGGTCGTCGCGTCCCGCCGGAACACGATGTGCCCGGACTGCTCCCCACCGAGCACGAGCCCGTGCCGTTCGAGCGCGTCGGCGACGAAACGGTCGCCGACCGGGGTCTCGATGAGCCCGATTCCGGCGCGGGCGAGGGCGCGGCGGAGTCCGAGATTGCTCATGACGGTGGCGACGATCGCGTCGTTCTCGAGTTCTCCCCTGTCGTGGAGGTCGAAGGCGAACAGGGCCAGGAGCGCGTCGCCGTCGACGACCCCGCCGGTGTGATCGACGGCGATCATCCGGTCCGCGTCGCCGTCGAAGGCGATGCCGAGATCGGCTTTTCGGCGGACCACCTCCTGGGCCACGTAGTCCGGCTTCGTCGCACCACAACCCGCGTTGATGTTCACCCCGTCCGGCGCGTCACCGACGATCTCGGCGGTGACGCCGAGACGCGCGAGAACCGTCGGCGCGATCACCGATGCCGCCCCGTTGCCGCAATCGCACACGACCCGCAGCCGGTTGCCCGCGGGCATCGTGACGGCCGCGGCGAGATGCCCTGCGTAGTCGTCGACGGCGTCATGACCGTCGACGATCACTCCGGCGTCCGCCGCGACGGGGTCAGCGGCGCCGTCGACGACCGCCCGCCCGACGAGATCGTCGATCTCCCGCTCGATCGCCCGCTCGATCGAGTCGGGAAGCTTCGTCCCCGCCGACGAGAGGAGCTTGATGCCGTTGTCGGCGAACGGGTTGTGCGACGCCGAGACCATGGCACCCGGCAAGCCGCGCCCAGCCGCCAACCAGGCGAGACCCGGCGTCGGCACCACGCCGACATCGACGACGGTCTGTCCCCCCGTGGCGAGACCCGCGGCGAGCGCCGCTTTCAGCACCGGCCCTGATATTCGGGTGTCCGAGCCGACGACGAAGCCCGTACCACCGAGATGGCGGGCGGTCGCGCGCCCGATGACGAGCGCGATCTCAGGGGTTAGCTCGCTGTTGGCGTCGCCTCGAATGCCGTCCGTGCCGAACCGCAGCAACATCGGGAGCTGGCTTGGTTCAGCGCTTCGAGTACTGCGGGGCCTTGCGGGCCTTCTTGAGGCCGTACTTCTTGGCCTCCTTCTCGCGGCTGTCGCGGGTGAGCAGCCCGGCACGCTTCAGGGTGGTGCGCAGTTCCGGTTCGATCTCGATGAGGCCGCGCGCGATGCCGAGGCGCAACGCGCCGGCCTGGCCGGCGACGCCGCCGCCGTCGATCGTCGCGACGACGTCGAAGCTCTCGGCGCGCCCGGCGACGCGCAGTGGTTCGGTCGCGTGCATCCGGTTCGAGACGGACGAGAAGTACTCCTCGAGCGGACGCCGGTTGACGGTCACCTTGCCCTCGCCCGGCAGGAGGCGGACTCGCGCGACGGCGGCCTTGCGGCGTCCGGTCGTCTGGCAGAGCGGTGCGGGCATCGGTCTCTCCTCGCTACGAGGCCGACCGCGCCCGCTCGACCAGGCGCGGCTTCGGCGTCTGGGCGGCGTGCGGATGGTCCGGACCCGCGTACACCTTGAGTTTCGTCAACATTTGGCGACCGAGCGTGCCCTTCGGCAGCATGCCGGCGACGGCGCGACGGACGACCTCCTCCGGTCTGGTCGAGAGCAGACTCGCGAGGCGCGTCGCCTTGAGACCGCCCGGGTAACCGCTGTGGCGGTAGGCGATCTCGTCCTCCGCTTTACCCGACGTGAGGACCACCTTCGCGGCATTCACCACGATGACGTGGTCGCCCGTGTCGACGTGCGGAGCGAAGATCGGCTTGTGTTTGCCGCGCAGCAAGGTGGCGACCTCGGTCGCGAGCCTGCCGAGAACGAGGCCGTCCGCGTCGATGGTGTGCCACTCGCGGACGACGTCGCTCGATTTCGGGGAGAACGTACGCACTGCCCATCCTTTGCCGGCGGTGAGGGCCGCAGGATCACCGAATGGCCGAATTCGCGCATCGAAGTCCGAGTTTGCGCTTCTGGCCAGCCATCAAGGCTAGATGGCCTGCTCGAACGGCGCAACCGACCCGACTCGGGCACGGGCAATCCGCCCACGTCATCCGGCGCGGCGGGGACATGGCAGGGTGCCGGGCCGACGTCCTGCACGGGTCGCGGCCGATGCCTACCGTGGTGCCGTGAGGAGGAAGCAGCCGGTCGTCGTGGAGGCCCCCGCCGACACCGTCCGACCCGCGTCGGTCGAAGTCCACGTCGACGACGCCTACGGCCGCCTCGTCCACGCCCGCGCGCGGCGCTGCGGCGATCGGATGTTCGACCTCATCGACGCGAGCCCGGTGCTGTCGGACCGCGCCAAGCTGATCGACAAGGCCGTCTCCCTCGCCGGGACCGAGTCGGCGGAGTGGTACCTGACCGCGGAGTTCACGTCCCGCGACGACGACAGCGGACCGGGGCTCGCCGGGCTCCTGCTGGGGCGGACCGCCGCCGGCTCTCCGCTGAGCGAGGACGAGTTCTTCTTTGTCGCCGGGGTTTGCACGCTCTTCTTCCTCTTCGCCGTGATGGCCGACCGTGACCGCCTCTCGGCGGCGCGCACGTTCGTCGAAGCGATCGGTACGCCGGCGGTGCTCGACGACGTGGCGGATGCGCTCGAACACGCCTACCCGACCCGCCGGCCGTCCCCCCGGCCGAAGACGACCATCGCCGCCTACCTCGCCCGCGCCGACCAATGGCTCGCCGAGTATCTCGGCGTCGACAACAGCCCCGGCCTCGGCGCCCGACAGGCGACGACGGTGACGCAGCGCTTCAGCACCCTCTACCTCGAGAACGTCCTCCCGGCCCTCCACCGGGTGGAGTAGGCGGACGCAGCTGCGCCGAGCGCGCCACGTCGGGCTCCGGCGCTCCCCGACGGCGGCCGGGCGGCTACCGCCCCCTCTTCTCGACGAGCTCCTCGGCGAGCTCGAGGTACTGGGAGGCCACGACCGCGAAGGACGCCTCGCGACGGACGAACTCGCGCGCCAGGTCCCCCGCCGCGCGGGCGGACCCCGGGTCCGCGACCACCTGTCGCATCCGCTGCGCGAGCACCGTGTCCTCGCCCTCGCCGACGGGCACCCGCCAGCAGAAACGCGGATCGAGCTCCCTGTTCTGCGGCACGTCCGAGGCGATCACGAGACGGCCGATCCCGAAGGCGCGCATCATCGGCGCGCTCGTCTCGCCGACGGTCGGCCAGCGCAGGGCGACGACCGCGTCGCATGCTCCCATGAGCCGTGTCATCTCCGCCTGGGGCACCTCGATGTGCAGCTCCACCGACCCGGCAAGCCCTTCCCGCGCGATCGCGGCGCGCATCTCCTCGACGAGCAGACCGCCGGCCTCCGATCGCCCGCAGATGATGAGCCGGGCCTCGGGGGCCTCCCGTCGCACGGCGGTGAAGGCCCGGAACACCTGTGCGGTTCGCTTCGGCCCGGAGATGCCGCCGAACGCGCCGAAGGTGACTGCGGCCTCGCGGGCCGGCCCTCGGGGCGGGGCGTCGCCGACCGCGGCCGCTTGGTGCCGGTGCACGATGGTCGCCCCCGGATAGCGGGCGGCGAGGGCGTCGCGGGCCCAGGCGCTGTGCACGACGGTGAGCGCGCTCGCCTCGATGACGCGTCGCGCGAGGGGCAGCCGGAGCCAGTCGACCTCGACGCGGCCGTCGACGTAGCGCACGGGCGAGGCGGTGTCGACCTCCGGGTCGTCGAAGCGCGCCTCGTCGCGGAACAGCGTCGACTCGTACCCGCCGCACAGGTCGTGGTGGAAGTCCGGCAGCGCCGGGTCGTGGAGCACGAGGATGCCGGGACGGCGGCGGATCGCCCCGTACATGTAGCAGTGGAACCGGGCATGGTTGCCGAAGTGGTAAATGTCGAGATCCACCGATCTGGCGTCGTAGCCGGACCTCGGCACCACCCTGACACCCGCGGGCGCGAGCAACGGCGACCTCGCGCCGTCGCGCACGACGGCGACGATGTCGGCTCGCTTGGCGAGCTCGGCGAGCAAGGCGTAGGCGTAGTCGGCGATCCCGCTCCGTTGCGGGGGAAGAGGCGTCCAGACGGCAAGCTTCAAGGTCATGGGACCCGGCCGGGCGCCTTCGTCGGTTCGCGCTGGCGCTCCTCGGTCCGGCGTGTCAGGTCGCGGAGCTCACCGCGGATGCGATCGCAAGCCTCCCGGATGTGCTCGAGCGCATGCTGCTGGGCGAGTTCGACCTCTTCGTGGACGAGATCACGGTCGACCGAGCCCTCCTCGAGGAGCGAGTAGAGCTCGTCGACGCGCGCCCCGAGCTGCACGAAGCGTGCGCCGAGCGCGCTGAGCTCGCGCTCGACCTGCTCCGTCAGCGCGTCAAAGCGCGCGTTCGCCGCGTCGAACCGCTCGGCACCGATCGCGCCGATCTCCCCGAGGTGCGCCCCGAACACGTCGACCCGCTCGACCAGCGCGGCGAACTGCTCGGTGGTGCTGACGCCGAGCGATCTCGTCTGCGCCACGAGCGAGTCCCGGATCGTCACGAGCTCGGCGAGGAGCTCGCGGTTGTACTCGACCTGATGCTTGAGCAACGGCCGGCAGAGTCGGGCGACGACGCGCTTCACGAACCGATGGCGCTCGCCGGGCGGGACCGGCAGCCCGAGGCCGGCGTGCGCGTTCGCCGCGACCCAGTGGCGCGACTCCTCGTCCGATTCAGCCACCCCACGGCTCCTTCGCGTGCTCCCAGGGCGGATACTCCCACGGATCGGCGCGGCGCGACAGCGGTCCCGCCGGTGCCGCCCGAGCCATCAGCGACCGCCGGGCGGGATCCTCTGTGCCGGCGTCACGCCCGGTTCCCCGAGGCGGGCGCGGACAGGCGCCCCGAGAAGTCGGCGGTCGTGCGCCGACGGTCGGTGTGCGCCACGTTGTTGCGTTGCAGAAGCCTCCGCATCTGCGCGCCGACGACGCGACCGTTGCACATCTCGCGTATCGAGATCGCCGCGGACCTGCCCAGTCGATCCCGCAGACCCCGATCCTCGTAGAGGTCGCGCATCCGGCGCGCCGCTTCGTCGAGGTCCGGATCCGCCCACCATTCCCCGGGACGGTAGACGGCCTCGGTCAAGCGGTTGAAGCGGAGATCGCCGAGGTCGATCCGGGCCATGCGGTAGCCGACCGGGCAGCTGTTCGCGAGGGTCATGAAGTCCATGTTCCCCGAGTAGGCCGTGGCGATCACGGGTTTGCCAAAGTACATGGCTTCGGCCATCCCGAGCCCGAAGCCCTCCGCACGGTGGAGCGAGACGTAGACGTCGCACACGGCGGTCAGGGCGGCCACCGCTTCGGGCGGCAGGTCCACGTCGAGGATCGTTCCCCCGACGAGACCCATGGCGTCTTCCAGCACCGCCTGGGCCTCCGGGTGATTCGCGAGATTGATCGTCTTCATGACGAGGTGCACCCCGTTCGCCCGTTCGGCCGGGGTGAACGCCCGGCGATACGCCTCGATCACCCCCCGCGGATTCTTGCGGGCGAGCGTCGAGTCGACGTCGAAGTGGAAGAAGAACAGACACGACCCTTCCGGAAGCCCGAAGCTGGCGCGCCCCAACGAGGTGTCGGCGACCGGTTCCACGACGCACGGCACGACTTCGACCGGCTTCGACGTGTAGTGCCGGAAGGTCGCGGCGCTGAACTCGCTCGAGACCCAGATCTCGTCGACGCGGTCCAGTTGCGTCTGGAAATCCTCCGGGAGGGTGCCCTGCTCCCAGTGCCAGTAGGCGATGACACGGCGACGGCTGGGCCGGTGGAGGTACTCGACGGGCATGAGGTGGAGCTCGTTCACGTTCAGAAAGCACAGGTCGACGTCGTGCGGGCGACCCCTCGGCAGGACCCGCAACCGGAAGGGAAGCCGATGCGGGTCCCGGGGCGCGCCGTAGTTGTAGTCATCCATCGCCACGTCGACCCCGGCGTCGACGAGGGCGCCCACGCAACGGCGACCCGCCTCGGCGAGCCCCGTCGTCGCCTCCCAGCTGCCCACGGCGTTCACGCCGATGGTCCGCTCCGCCTCCGGCTCGGCGCCCCGGGTTCGCGCTGACCCGCGGCGTCGCGCGACGCACGTCTCGAGCAGCTCGAGGAGGGTCGTGGCGAGCACCTCGGGCGCGACGGTCGGTCCCCCGGGCTCGCCCCCGCTCTGGCCGGCGGGCTCGCGCGCCGGGGGAACACAGACGACGTCCGCGCCCGGCGATCGGCGGGACAACTCCTGGGCCGCCCACGAGGTGTGCACGACGGTCATCAGGCTCGCCTCGACAAGACGTCGGGACATCAGCGCCGGCACGGCGCCGGCCACGGACTCCCCCGCGGTGCCTTCCGCCGACGGCGGGTGAGACGCCTCGGGACGATTGAATCCCACCTCTTCGCGGAACACGGCTCCGCCCGCGCCACCGCCGAGCCGCAGGTAGAACCCGACGAGCGCCGGATCGTGCAGAACGAGCAGCCCGGGACGCCTCAACGCCGCCGAATGCATGAAGCCACAGGTTCGCGCGTCGTCGTCCATCTGGTAGATGTCGATGTCGACGTCGCGGGGCTCGTAGTCCGACGCCGCCACGAGTTGCACACCCTCGGGGGCCTCGGCGACACCGGCGACGTCATCGCGGATCACCGCGACGACTTGCGCGTGACGGGCGAGCGCCGCGAGCAGAGCGTCGGCGCCACGGGCGACCTCGCCACGCTGGGGGGGCAGGGGCGTCCAGACCGCGACCCTCACCTAGCAGCTCCGAGCGCCCGCCGTCACGGACGACGCGCGACGACGGCGTAGTCCGGCGCGTTGAACAGGTGCGAACTGACGAGGTCGACCACCCGCTTGATGTCCTCGGCCCACGGCTCGCCCGCGGCCCACGGCCCCGGGGTCGCGAGACCGGGGCGCTCGAGCGGCCGCACCTCGACCTCGGTGAAGCCCCTCGTCTCGACGAGGAACACGAGCAGTTCCGGCGGGATGGGCTGGTGACGCGTCGGGTCGAGGTAGAAAGACGACGCTCCGACGACGAGGTTCTCGGGGTTCGGCGTTTCGAGGATCAACCGGCCACCCGGTTCGATCGCGCGCACGGCGAGGTCGAGCAGGGAGAGGAGCTCCTCCATGGAGAGGTGCTCCACGAACTGGATCGCCGAGACCGCCCGCAGGCTGCGCTCCTTGAGACCGTCGAGATGCTCGATCGCCTCGGCGAGCCGGACGTCGAGGCCCAGCTGCTGCGCGGACTCGACGTAGTACGGGTTGGTCTCGACCCCGTAGCAGGCGGCACCCGACTCGGCGAGCAACTCGAGCAGCTCGCCCCGGCCGCACCCGATGTCGAGCACAGGGAGGGCGGAGTCGACCGCCAGGATGTCGGCGAGGTACGGGCGCATCTGCTCCTTGACCACGTCACACGGCCCGCGAAACGCCTCCACGAAGGCGCCGTAGAGGTTGTCGACTGCGCTTGGCAGACTGGCAAGTTCCTCGGCGGACGGCAGGTCCGGCAAGCTGTGCCTGACCCGGTTGAGCAACAGGTCGAGCTGGGCGAGGCGGATCTGCGCTTGGTCGAGGCGGGAGGCGAGTTCGGCGAGGCGCGGGCGCAGCTCGACGCCCTCCTTGACGACCTCGGCCATCTCGCTGCGAATCTGCTGCACGACTTCGGCCAGCTCCGTGCGAATGGTGCCGACGGCATCGTGCAGGCGCGCGAACGACTGCTCGTGGGCGAGCTCGACCTCTTCGCGCAGCAGGATCCGGTCGTGGAGCACGTCCTCCAGGATGTCGTCGTGCCGCACGAGTTCACCGAGCAGCTCCCGGTTGAACTCAACCTGGGCACGCAGCAGCGGCCAGCAGGCGCGGGCAACGAAACGCTTGGCGAAGCGCCACCGGGCGCCGCGCGCGACCGGCAGTCCGAAGTCGGCGTTGGCCCTCATCGAACCGTACCGAACCGGTCGGGATGCTGGACGAGACATCGGCTGTTCCTCCCAGGTTGGCTTCGGCCGCCGACGGGCGTGAGACGCGAGCGCAGCCTAACGTGCCGAATCCGTGCGATGCCGAGGCCGGCCCGGATCTGTCGGACGACGTCCTCGGCTCGGCCGACGACTGACGTCGCGACCGGCTCAGCGCCCCGCGGTCGGTCGCGACGCGCCTCCGGCCGAGCTGCCGCTCTTGCCCCTCTCCGAAGCGATGCCCCTCCGCCTCTCGTGGCGCGGCGCGACGATCCGGGAGGCTTCTTCGCCGCGTCACGTCGGCGACGATCGGCCGCGGCGTCTCGCTTCTCGCCGCGACCCGGCTTCACGTCGGGGGGGTCGGCGGCGGCGCGCGCACCAACGCCACGGGTGCGCGCACCAGGAGAAGTGCACGGTCCAGCCCCACCCGAAGCTCTTCGGCGGGAACAAGCCCGGTTCGTCGGGATTCCACAGACGCGACCTCGCCGCGCTCGGCCGTCGACCGCTGGAAGTCGTAGGGCGCACCGAGGAACTCCCTCTGCCCTTCTCGCGCCGGTGGCTTCCGCTCCTCGTCCGCGAAGCACCTCCGTCGGTTCGCGGCGCCATTATCCCGCCGGACGCGCCGAGGCGGTGCGAGGCAGCCTCGCTACGACCACGTCCCCGTGAGTGCGGCCGGGTAGCGCACGGCGACGAGGCAGAGCCCCCCTGGCGGGGCCGGCGCGGGCGCGCCGGCCCGGCTCGAGCGGGCGAGAAGGGCGACGAGATCGCTCGGACGGAGACGGCCGGTGCCGACGGCGGCGAGCGCGCCGACGATCGAGCGCACCATCTGGTGGCAGAAGGCGTCGGACTCGATCTCGAAGCGCCACAGGCCTTCGCCCGGCGTCGTGAGGCGGGCGTCCGTGACGCGACGCCGGATCGGACCGTCGGGCTTGTCCGGCGGCCGGCGGCAGAAGGCGGCGAAGTCGTGCTCGCCGAGCACCGCGTCGGCGGCGAGCCGCATCGCGGCGACGTCGACGGGCGCTTCGAGGTGCCAGACGGCCTGGCGCCGCAACGGATCCGGCCGGCCGCCTAGCTCGAGGTCGTAGCGGTAACGCCGGGCGATCGCCGACCTGCGGGCGTCGAAGCCCTCCGGGGCGACGAGCGCCCTCCACACGACGATCTCCGGGCCGAGCTGGTGCGAGAGCGCCTCGGCGAGCTTCGGCAGCTCCCGACCCGGGACGACCGCCGCGGCCCCGAAGTGGCCGGCGAGGAAGGCCTCGTCGAGATCGACGTGGACGACCTGGGCGGTGGCGTGGACGCCGGAGTCGGTCCGCCCGGCGCACGTGCAGCGAAGGGCGCGCCCCGACATCTGCTCGAGCGCGGCGCACAGCTCGCCACCGACGGTGCGCTGGCCGGGCTGCACGGCGAAACCGTGGTACCCCGAGCCGTCGTAGGCGAGGCCGAGCGCGACCCGCCTCGTTCGCGCTCGGTTCTCGTCGCCGGGGCGCTCGGTGCCAACCACGCTGCCGTCAGCGCCGGTTCGCTCCCCCACGGTGAAGCCGTCAGATCGGCTCGACGAACTCGACCCGTGCCATCGGGGCGCTGTCCCCCGGGCGGGGGCCGAGCTTCAGGATCCGCAGGTACCCGCCGTTGCGATCGGCGTAGCGCGGGCCGATCTCGGCGAAGAGCTTGTGCGCCATGTCCTTGTCCCGCAGGAAGGCCACGACCTGGCGTTGGTTGTGCACCCCGCCGGCCCGGGCCCGGGTGATCAGCTTCTCGGCCACCGGGCGGAGCGCCTTCGCCTTGGCCTCGGTCGTGACGATCGCCTCGGCGGCGATGAGCGACGCGATGAGGTTGCCGAGCATCGCCTTCTGGTGGGCCGCGTCGCCGCCGAAACGGACGCTCTTGCGCGGGGCCGCCGGCACGTCAGTACCGCTCGCCCGCGAGGGAGAGCCCACGTTCGTCGAGACGCTGCAGCACCTCGTCGAGGGACTTCTGGCCGAAGTTCGTGATGCCGAGCAGATCCGCCGCCGAGCGCTCGACGAGCTGGCCGATGGTGTTGATCTGTGCCCGCTTCAGGCAGTTGCGGGGGCGCTCGGTCAAGTCGAGCTCCTCGATCGGCTGGTCGAGATCGGGCGAACCGCTCGACGCCGAGGCGGCATCGCCGAGCTCGAGGCCACGCGCCTCGTCGGAGAGCTCCGCGACGAGGTTGACGAGCGAGCACAGCGTCTGGCCGGCGGACGCGAGCGCGGCGCGGGGCGAGATCGAGCCGTCCGTCTCGATGTCGAGCACGAGCCGGTCGTAGTCGGTCGACTGCTCGACGCGCGTCGGCTCGACGGTGAAGGCGACCCGCCGGACCGGCGAGAAGATGGCGTCCACCGGGATGACCCCGATCGTCGAGGAGTGCTTGCTCTTCTCGGCCGAGAGATACCCCTTGCCGCGTTCGACGGTGACGTCCATCGCGAGCCGCCCCTTGGCGTTCACGGTGGCGACGTGCAGGTCCGGATTGAGCACCTCGACGTCGGCGGTCAGACGCAGGTCGGCGCCGGTCACCTCCGCCGGTCCGCGTACGTCGACGCGCAGCGTCACCCGTTCGTCGCTCTCGACGACGAGGACGAGGTCCTTGAGATTCAAGATGATGTCGCTGACGTCCTCTTTCACCCCGGGCAGGAAGGTGAACTCGTGGAGGGCGTCGTCGAAGCGGACCTGGGTCACCCCGGCGCCCGGGATTGACGACAACAACGTGCGACGCAGAGAGTTCCCGAGCGTGTGACCGAAACCGGGATCGAGCGGGCCGATCGAGAACTTCTGACGGTTGCCCTCCTCCTCGCCGATCGCTTCGACGGCGGGGCGCTGGATGATGAGCATCTGGGCTGGCTCCTGTGCTCTCGGGGCGTCTACTTCGAGTACAGCTCGACGATGAGCTGCTCGCGCACCTGGGTGTCGATCTGCTCGCGCTCGGGCATCGCCCGAACGCGCACGGCGTGGCCGTCATCTTCGACCTCGAGCCAGCCCGGGACGGGACGGTCGATGAGGTCGAGGTTCTGGCGTACCGTGATGAGGTCGGCCGCCGACTCGGAGAGCGAGACGACGTCGCCGACACGCACGCGGAAGCTCGCGATCGTGACCCGATGACCGTTCACGCGCACGAGACCGTGGCTGACGAACTGGCGGGCCTGGGACCGGCTCGTGCCCCAGCGCGCCCGGAACACGACGTTGTCGAGCCGGGTCTCGAGCATGCGGAGCAGGTTCTCGCCCGTGATGCCGTGCTCGCGACTCGCCTCCTCGTAGAGGCCGCGGAACTGCCGCTCCAGCACGCCGTAGATGCGACGCGCCTTCTGCTTCTCGCGCAGCTGGGCGAGGTACTCCGAACCCTGGCGCGAACGATCACGCCCGTGCTCGCCCGGCGGGTACGGGCGGCGCTCGATCGGACACTGGGGGCTCTCGCACTTCGGTCCCTTGAGGAACAGCTTCACCTTCTCGCGGCGGCACAGCCGGCATGCCGGACCCAGGTAGCGGGCCATCGTCGTCCTCCCGTCCCTAGACCCGGCGCCGCTTCTTCGGGCGGCAACCGTTGTGCGGAATGGGCGTGACGTCCTTGATGCCGGTCACCTCGATGCCGGTCGCGGCGAGCGACCGGATCGCCGTCTCACGCCCCGATCCGGGCCCCCGGACCAGGACGTCGACCCGGCGCACCCCGTGCTCCATCGCCCGGCGGGCGCAACTCTCGGCGGCCATCTGGGCCGCGAACGGCGTCGACTTGCGCGAGCCCTTGAAGCCGACGTTGCCGGCCGACGCCCAGGCGATGACGTTGCCCTCGTGGTCGGCGATCGAAACGATCGTGTTGTTGAACGAGCTCTTGATGTGGGCGACGCCGTGCGTGACGTTCTTGCGCTCGCGCTTGCGGGGCCGGCGACCCCCGGGCTTGGTCGGCTTCGCCATCAGGCCCGGCCCTGTCGGGTCGGCGCGACCGCACGAGAGGCGCGGCCCGGTTCGAGCGTGGCGTGACGAGATGTGCGCATCAGTGCTTGCGGACCTTCTTCTTGCCGGCGACGGTCTTCTTCGGGCCCTTGCGGGTCCGGGCGTTCGTGTGGGTGCGCTGGCCCCGCACCGGCAGACCCCGGCGGTGACGGACACCCTGGTAGGAGCCGATCTCCATCTTCCGCTTGATGTCCTGGGCGACGTCGCGCCGCAGGTCGCCCTCGACCTTCAGGTTGGCGTCGACGTAGGTGCGGATCCGGGCGACCTCCTCCTCGGTGAGGTCGCGCACGCGGGTGTCGACATCGAGGTCGGCGGCCGCGCAGATGCGCTGGGACGTCGTCCGCCCGATGCCGTAGATGTAGGTGAGCGCGACCTCGAGACGCTTCTCGCGGGGGATGTCGATGCCGGATATGCGGGCCATCGCCTCAGCCCTGACGCTGCTTGTGGCGCGGGTTGGCGCAGATCACGACCACCCTGCCGTGCCGGCGGATGACCTTGCACTTCTCGCACATCGCTTTGACGCTCGGACGTACCTTCACTGCCCCATCCCCTGGATCGTGGTCTCGCCGGGTCTGGCGGAACCGAACTCGTGCCTACTTGTACCGATAGGTGATCCGGCCCCGCGACAGGTCGTACGGCGTGATCTCGACCTGGACTCGGTCGCCCGGGAGGATGCGGATGCGGTGCATGCGCATCTTGCCCGAGCTGTGGGCGAGAACCTTGTGACCGTTCTCGAGCTCGACGCGGAACATCGCGTTCGGCAACGGCTCGACGACCGTGCCCTCGAGCACGATCGCGTCTTCCTTCGGCTTCGGCAGGTCAACCTCCTCGACGGAACTCCTGGCGACTACGGGTCCGCAGCCAACCCACAACCCGTCATGACGTCGACGACCCCCGACGAGCGGTGGGGCAGCCCCAACCGTCCGCGTGGCCTGCGGCCGTGGGGCCACAAGATGTGATTCCGGCCCGCGACAACCAATCCACGGGCCGGCTGACCCGAAGCAGGAAGGATTTTAGCACCTCACAGCCCGTTCGGTCACGGTCCCGTTAGCACCTCTGGGCCGTCGTCGCTGATCGCGATTGTGTGCTCGAAGTGCGCCGAGAGGCTCCCGTCGGCGGTCACGACGCTCCAGCCGTCCTCGAGCTCGACGGTGTCGGGGCCGCCCACGTTCACCATCGGCTCGACGGCGAACACGTTTCCCGGCTTCAGCCTCGGCCCGGGGGCACCGGGCCAGTAGTTCGGGACCGGGGGTTCCTCGTGCATCTCGGTCCCGATGGCGTGGCCGACGTACTTGCGCACGACCGAGAACCCGGCCGCCTCGGCGACTTCCTGCACCACCCGGCCGATCTCGTGCAGCCGGTTGCCGGGGCGCATCACGTCGATCCCGGCCCGCAGCGAGCGTTCGGTCGTCTCCATGAGCCGGAGGGCGAGGGCGGAAACCTTGCCGACCGGAGCGGTGTATGCGGCGTCGCCGTGGTAGCCCTCGACGATCGCCCCGCAGTCGACGGACAGGATGTCGCCTTCTTGCAGCACGTAGCCGCCGGGGATGCCGTGAACGATCATGTTGTTCGGCGACGTGCAGATGACCGCGGGAAAGCCGTGGTAGTTGAGGAAGTTCGACCGCGCCCCGCGCCTCTCGAGCACCGCGCGCGCGACCGCGTCGAGCCCGAGGGTCGTCATCCCCGGACGGATCGCGGCCCTCGTCTCGGCGATGATCTCGGCGACGACGCGCCCGGCGCGGCGCATCTTCTCGATCTCTTCGGGAGTGCGGATCACCCCTCGACCTCACCCGCCGGCGAGGCGGTTGTCGATGAGCGCGATGAGGCGGTCCGCCACCTCGTCGACGGTGCCGGTCGCCTCGACCGGGACGAGTTTGCCGGCCCGCTGGTAGCGGGCGATGAGAGGTGCCGTCTGGGCGTCGTAGAGGTCGAGGCGCCGACCCACCGCCTCCTCGGTGTCGTCCTCGCGCTGGATGACCTCGCCGCCGCAGACATCACAGGTCCAATCGACCCGGGGCGGTGCGGTGAGCGAGTAGACCCGGCCGCAACCCGAGCAGGTGCGCCGCTGCGCGATCCTCTCGACGACGACGCTCGTCGGGATGTCGAGGCTCGCCACGAGGTCGATCGCCCCGGGGGCGAGGATCTCGTCGAGCCGGTCCGCTTGGGCGACGGTGCGGGGGAAGCCGTCGAGGACGAAGCCACGGGTCGCGGCGTCGTGCTCGCGCAACCGCGCCGCGATCACCTCGAGGATGATGTCGTCCGAGACGAGCTCTCCGGCCTCCATCGTGCGCTGCACGGTCCTGCCGAGAGGGGTCCCGGACTTCACCGCGGCACGCAGCATGTCTCCGGTCGAGATGTGCGGGATCCCGTAGTGCTGCGAGATCCGCACGCACTGGGTTCCTTTCCCCGAGCCCTGCTTGCCGAGGACGATGAGACGCGCGGCACCCTCCATCTAGGTGAGGTAGCCCTCGTAGTTGCGCATCGTGAGCTGGCTGTTGATCTGCTGGTTCGTCTGCAGCGCGACGCCGACGCTGATGAGGAGCGTCGTCCCGAAGAACGGGATCCCGAGGATGTGCCAGGCGGCGAGGATCGCCGAGGGCGTGAGCGCGACGAACGCCAAGAAGAGCGATCCCGGCAGCGTGATCCGGTTCAGGATCTTCGAGAGATAGCTCTCGGTCGGCGGTCCCGGTCGGATGCCGGGGATGTATCCGCCCTGTTTGCGGATCTGGTCCGCCTGCTGGACCGGGTCGAAGCTCACTTGCACGTAAAAGAACGTGAAGGCCACGATGAACAGGCCGTACAGCACGAGGTACACGCCGCCCGTCGGGCTCACGAGGTTCGCCGTGATCCACGCGCGCACCCCGGCCCACGGCAGCACGGTGGAGACGAGGACCGGGATGTAAAGCAGCGAGCTCGCGAAGATGATCGGGATCACGCCGGCCTGGTTCACCTTCAGCGGGATGTAGGTGCTCTGGCCCCCGTACATCCGACGACCCTGGACCCGGCGGGCGAAGGTCACGGGTATCCGACGCTGGCCGAGCTCGGTGAACACGATCGCGACGAGGAGCGCGACACAGACGAGCCCGATGATCACGAGACCCGCGTACGACTTGTCCGCCTTGATGAGGTCGACATCGAGGGGGATGGTCGCCACGACGTTGGCAAAGATGATGATCGACATCCCCTGGCCGATGCCGCGCTGGGTGATGAGCTCGCCGAGCCACATGACGAACGCCGTGCCGGCGGTGAAGGTGAGGATGATGAACAGCACCCGCGGCGCCGTGAAATCGGGGACGAGGTCGACGTTCGTCCCGATCAGCTGGCCCGAGTGCAAGAGGAACACGAGGCCCGACGACTGCATCAGCGCCAGCGAGACCGTGAGGTAGCGCGTCGCCTGGGTCAGCTTGCGCTGACCGACGGCGCCCTGGTCCCGCCACTCGGTGAACTTCGGGATCACCGTCGTCAGGAGCTGGATGATGATCGACGAGGTGATGTACGGCATGATCCCGAGACCGAGGACTGCGGCCCGTGCGAGCGCCCCACCCGAGAACAGGTTGAGGAATCCGAGGATCCCCGAGCCCTTCGCCGCGTTCGAGATCGACTGAATCGCCTTGAAGCTCACGCCCGGCACGGGGATGTTGGCGCCGAGCTGGTAGATCGCGATCACGAGCAGGGTGAACAGGACCTTGTTGCGGAGGTCGGCGACCCTGACGATGTTCTTCAGGCTCGAGAGCACGGCCCCTCCCGTTCAACGGCGGCGTCGTGGAGGGCGGTCACGCGCCGAACCGACCCCACCGTCCACCCCGCCACGGTCCCGTCCACCCCGTCTCCTACCGGTTCGCCAGCGCGTTGCCCCGGACGGGGGGCCGGCGGTCACCGTGGGGCGACGGCACGACGGTCACGGACCCGCCGGCCCCGGTGATGGCCCGAGCGGCGCTCTTCGAGAAGGCGTGGGCCTCGACGGCGATCGCCCGCGAGATCGTCCCGCGTCCGAGCACCTTCACCAGGCCCCGCTCATGGACGATCCCCGAGGCGCGCAACGTCTCCGGGGTCACGGTGTCGCCGACGTGCTTGTCGAGATCGTCGAGGTTGACGACGTTGTACTCGACACGGAACGGGTTCGCGAAGCCGCGCAGCTTCGGGATCCGCTGGGTGAGCGGCAGCTGGCCGCCCTCGAACCCGACGCTGACGGTGTTCCTCGCGAGCTGGCCCTTGGTGCCGCGTCCGGCGGTCTTGCCGCCCTTGCCCCCCGTCCCCCGGCCGACGCGGCGACGGGCCCGATGCGCGCCCGGGGCTGGCGCGAGATCGTTGAGGCGCATCACGCGTCCGCCTTGTCCGTCGAGGTGCCCTTCGCCGCCGCGCCGGCGCGCCGGCGCGGCGAGGACTCGGTGACCTTCACCAGGTGCGACACGCGCGCGAGCATGCCACGGATCTCGGGCCGATCGGCGAGCACGTTCGACTGGCCGACGCGGCGCAGGCCGAGAGCCCGCAGGGTCGCGCGGTGCTTCGGCTTGGTACCGATCGCCGAGCGAACCTGGGTCACGACGATCCCGTCCGAGCCGCGTGCGGGACGCGGTGGCATGTCAACGCACCCCGCCGACGACCGTTGCCGCCCGACGTCGCTCGTTGTAGGAGCGCAGCACTCCCGCCGGGGAGACCTCCTCGGGGGACTTGTCGCGCAGGCGCGCCACCTCGTCCGGTCGGCGGAGCGCCTTCAACCCGGCGATCGTCGTGTGGGCGACGTTGATTGAGTTCGACGTGCCGAGCGACTTGGCGACGACGTCGCGCACGCCCGCCATCTCGAAGATCGCGCGCGCCGCGCCGCCGGCGATGACGCCGGTGCCCGGAGCCGCGGGCTTGAGCAGCATCCTGCCGGCCCCGGCCGAGCCGATCACCGGGTGGACGATCGTCGATCCGGCCAACGGCACGTCGAAGAGGTTCTTCTTCGCGTCCTCGATCCCCTTTTGCACGGCGAGACCGGCTTCTTTGGCCTTGCCGTAGCCGAGGCCGACACGACCCTGGCCGTCTCCGACGACCATCAACGCGGTGAACGAGAAGCGCCGACCGCCCTGGACCACCTTGGCGACGCGGTTCACCCGGATCGTCCGCTCCTCGTACTGGGACTCCGCCATTCAGAACTCCAATCCCGCCGCGCGCGCGGCCTCGGCGAGGGCCGCGATGCGGCCGTGGTACCGGGACCCGCCGCGGTCGAACACGACCTGGCCGACCCCCTGTTGCCGGGCGCGTTCGGCGATCAGCCGACCGACCTCGGCGGCGGCGGCGACGTTGCCGGTCGGCTTCGTGCGCAGGACCGCCTCCATCGTCGAGGCCGCGACGATCGTGCGCCCCGCGGCGTCGTCGATCACCTGGGCGACGATGTGGCGGTTCGAACGGAAGACGGCGAGGCGCGGCCGCTCGGCGGTCCCGGTGACCTTGCGGCGCAACCGCTCGTGGCGGCGGCGACGCAACGCGTGGGTGCGCTCGGTGCCAGCCATCGCTACTTCCCAGCCTTCCCGGCCTTGTGCAGCACCGTCTCTCCCGCGTACCGCACGCCCTTGCCCTTGTAGGGCTCCGGCTTGCGGATCTTGCGAATGTCGGCGGCCACCTGCCCGACCCGTTCCTTGTCGATGCCCCGCACCGTGATGCGGGTCGGCACGGGGACCTCGAAGGTGATGCCCTCGGGTGCGTCGACCACGACGGGGTGGCTGAAGCCGAGCGCCAGCTCGAGCTGGCTCGGCCCCTTCGCCGTGGCCCGGTAGCCGATCCCGACGATCTCGAGGTCCTTGGAGAACCCCTCGGTAACACCGAGCATCATGTTGGCGATCAACGTACGGGTGAGGCCGTGGAGCGCCCGGTTCATCCGTTCGTCGTTCGGGCGCTCGACGACGAGCGTCGACCCATCGTCAACGGCGCGCACGGTGATCCGGCCCGGGATCACCCGTTCCAGGGCCCCCTTCGGGCCGCGCACGGCGATGCGGTCGTCGACCATCGTCACCTCGACCCCTGCCGGCACCGCGACCGGCATCCGCCCGACCCGCGACATCAGCCGCTCACCCCGTCCACCGTCGGCACGCGCTCACCAGACATAACAGAGCACCTCGCCGCCGATCTTGCGCTGGCGAGCCTCCCGGTCGGTGAGCAGTCCCTGGCTGGTCGAGAGCACGGCGACGCCGAGGCCACCGAGGACCCGCGGGAGGTGATCGGCGCGGGCGTAGACGCGCAACCCCGGTCTCGAAACCCGCCTCAGTCCCGCGATGGCGCGGGCACGGTCGTGCGTGTACTTCATCCTGATCTCGAGGACGGTCCCCGGACACAAACCGTCTTCGGTGGTCGTGAAGCCAGCGATGTAGCCCTCGCGCTCGAGAATCGAGGCGAGCGACATCTTCAGCTTCGAACCGGGCATGCGGACGGTGTCGTGCATCGCAACGTTGGCGTTGCGCACGCGGGTCAACATGTCGGCGATGGGATCCGTCATGGTCATCGGCGATCCCCTCCCGTCACCAGCTTGCTTTCGTCACACCGGGCACTTCTCCTGCATGTACGAGCTCTCGCAGGCAGATGCGGCACAGTCCGAAGCGTCGGTAGACGGACCGCGGCCGACCGCAACGACGGCAACGGGTGTAGCCGCGCACCTTGAACTTCGGCTTGTGCTGCTGCTTCTCGACGAGCGCTTTCTTGGCCATGATCCGCTTACTACCCTTCGCGTCGGAACGGGAAACCGAAGGCGTCGAGCAGTGCCCGTCCCTCGGCGTCGGTGCGGGCGGTCGTCACGATCGTGATGTCCATACCGCGGGTCGCGTCGACCTTGTCGTAGTCGATCTCCGGGAAGATGAGCTGCTCGGAGACACCGAACGTGTAGTTGCCGTGCCCGTCGAACGAGCGCGTCGACAGTCCCCGGAAGTCCCGGATTCGCGGGATCGCGAGGCTGATCAAGCGATCGAAGAACTCCCACATCCGGTCGCCTCTTAGGGTCACCATCGTGCCGATCGAGTTCCCCTCGCGCAGCTTGAACGCCGAGATCGACTTGCGGGCCCGCGTGACGATCGGCCGCTGGCCAGTGATCGTGCTGAGGTCGCGCACGGCACCCTCGAGCAGCGACTGCTGCTGGGTCGCCTTGCCGACGCCCACGTTGACCACGATCTTCCGGAGCCGTGGAACCTCCATCACGTTCGCGAGACCGAGCTCGGTCCCCAACCGGTCCCGGATCTCGTCCTCGAACCGAGCCTTCAGACGGGGGCGCTCGACCACGTTCGTCGCCGCGCTCACAGTCGGACCCCGCACTTCGCGCAGACCCGCGTCTTCGTGCCGTCCTTGGCCACCTCGTAGCGGGCCCGAGTCGGGCCGTCCTTGGCACAGATCAGCGCGACGGCGGCGACCGGCAACGGCATGTCCTTGTCGATGATCCCGGCCTGCATCGTGGCGCGCGTCGGACGCTGGTGGCGCTTTGAGATGTTGACCCCGGACACGACGACCTGGTGCTTCTCGGGGATCGCGCGAATCACCTCACCCGTCTTGCCGCGGTGCTTGCCGGAAAGGACCTGTACCTCGTCGCCCTTGCGGATCTTCATCTAGAGCACCTCCGGCGCGAGGCTGACGATGCGCATGAATCTCTTGTCGCGCAGCTCACGACCGACCGGTCCAAAGATGCGGGTCCCGCGCGGCTGCTGCTGCTCGTTGATGAGCACGGCGGCGTTCTCGTCGAACCTGATGTAGCTGCCGTCGGGACGACGACGTTCCTTCTTCGCCCGGACGACGACACACCGCACGACCTCACCCTTCTTCACGGCGGCTCCCGGGACGGCGTCCTTCACCGTGGCAATGAAGACGTCGCCTATCGCCGCGTACCGGCGGCGGGAACCTCCGAGCACCTTGATGCAGAGGACCTCTTTCGCTCCCGAGTTGTCCGCGACCTTGAGCCGGGACTCCTGCTGGATCACCGCGCACGCTCCAGGATCTCGACGAGCCGCCACCGCTTGAGCTTGGAGATCGGGCGCGTTTCGGCGACCCGAACCTTGTCGCCGACGGCGGCGGAGTTGTCCTCGTCGTGGACGTAGAGCCGCTTCGAACGCTGGACGGTCTTGACGTACTTCGGGTGGCGGACGCGTTCGACGACCAAGACGACCGCCGTCTTGTCCTTGGCACGAGAGATCACGGTCCCCTCGCGCACCTTGCGACGGTTCACGCGCGCCTCAGCGGGCGTCGACACCGCTGTTTCGGTTTCGTCAGCCACGGCTCCTCCTCGTCGGCTTCGCGGGCCGCTCGGCGACCGCGGCGTCCTCGGTCTCGATCGTCAGCAGACGGGCGATGTCCCTGCGGACGATCGCGATCCGACTCACGTTGTCGAGCCGGCCGGTCGCGAGCTGGAAGCGCAGATTGAAGAGTTCCTTGTGCGCGTCGGCGAGTCGCTGGACCCGGTCGAGCTCAGAAAGGGCGCGCAGGTCGGTCGGCTTGGTCATCTCGTCGCACCCCCGGTCTCCGCCGCCACGCCAGGACGGATGACGACCTCGGCCTTGATCGGGAGTTTCTGGATCGCGCGTTCCATCGCCTGGCGCGCGAGCTGTTCGTCCACTCCCGCGATCTCGAACATGATCCTCCCGGGTCGCACGACGGCGACCCAGTGTTCGGGGTTGCCCTTCCCCGAGCCCATACGCGTCTCCGCCGGCTTCTGGGTGACCGGCTTGTCCGGGAAGACGCGGATCCAGACCTTGCCGCCGCGGCGCACGTGACGCGTCATCGCGATACGTGCGGCCTCGATCTGGCGCGCTGTGATCCAGCCCGCTTCGAGAGCCTTGATCCCGTAGTCGCCGAAGTCGATCGTCTGGGCAGCCTTCGCGAGACCGGTGCGACGACCGCGGTGCTGCTTGCGGTGCATCACCTTCTTGGGCATCAGCATCGTCAGTCGTTCTCCTTGCGGAAGTGCGGCGTCTCGTGGTGCTCGTCACGGGTGCGCCGTTCGATCTCCTCTTCCTCGGCAAGGAGCTTCTCGAGGGCGTCGTCCGCGGGCGGAGCAACCGGCTCGACCGCCGCCTCGGCTGTGGGAGCCTCTTCGCGTTCACGAGCCACGGCCGCCACCGCCGGAACCTCCTCCGGCGTCGCGCCGGGCTCGCCCAGTTCGGGCCGACGCCGACCGCCACCGGCCGACACGATCCGCCGGGGACGGGCCTGGCCCGAGGTCTCACCGACGGCCATGGCCGCCTCGCGCGAGATCTTGTCCTCGGGTGCGGTCCGGTAGGGGAGGATGTCGCCCTTGTAGATCCAGACCTTCACCCCGACGCGTCCGGTCGACGTGCGCGCCTCGCGGAAACCGAAGTCGATGTCGGCGCGCAGCGTGTGCAGGGGCACGCGGCCTTCGCGATAGGACTCCTTGCGGGACATCTCCGAACCGCCGAGGCGGCCGGAACACTGGACGCGCACGCCCTGGCCCCCCGCCTTCTCCACGGTCTGGATCGCACGCTTCATCGCGCGCCGGAAGCTGATACGCCGGGTGAGCTGGTCGGCGATCCCCTGGGCGATGAGCGCGGCGTCGAGCTCGGGTTGTTTGATCTCCTGGATGTTGAGCTGGACGTTGGCGTTCTTCGTCATCCGCCCGAGATGGCGACGAAGCCGGTCCGCCTCGGCGCCACGACGGCCGATGACGATTCCGGGACGGGCCGTGTGGACGTCGACGCGCAGTCGGTCGCGGGTGCGCTCGATCTCGATCCGGCTGACGGCCGCCGACTCGAGCTGGGTCATGAGATAGTCGCGAATCTTCCAGTCCTCGATGACGGCGTTCTGATAACCGCGATCCTCGAACCAACGAGACTTCCAATCGGTCGTGATGCCGAGACGGAACCCGTACGGGTTGACCTTCTGGCCCATTAGCTCCTGTCCTTCCCGGACGGCTTGCGCGTGGTCTTCTTCGCGATCCTGGCGATCGCCCGCGTCGCCTTGGACGCCACGGCCGCCTTCTTCGCCGGGGCTGCCTTCTTCGCCGGGGCTGCCTTCTTCGCCGGGGCTGCCTTCTTCGCCGGGGCTGCCTTCTTCGCCGGGGCCGCCTTCTTCGCCGGGACCGCCTTCTTCGCCGGGGCGGCCTTCTTCGCCGGGACGGCCTTGGTGGCGGTTTCGCGGGACGGCGCGGTCTGGGCGGACTTCTTCGCCGGCGTGACCTTGCGCGCCCGCGGGGCGTGCCTCCCGGTCGCTTCGGTTTCCTCGACTCCTTCGGTGCCTTCTTCCGCGGCGAGGGCCCCCGCTTCTTCGGCCTTCGCCGCCCGGGCACGACGACGCGCCCCGGCGACACGGCGGGCACGACGGTCGGCGTTCTGCGCCGCCGAACGCGCCTTCAGACGAGCGATCTGGTCCTCGGGCATACGCGACAGGATGATCGTGATGTGGCACGTGCGCTTGCGAATTCGCGTGCCGCGGCCGCGGGCCCTGTGGCGAAAGCGCTTGAGCGTCGTGCCCTCGTCGGCGTAGCACGACGCGACGTAGAGCTCCTCGGGGAACTGGCCGTCGTTGTGCTCGGCATTGGCGGCCGCGGAACGCAAGAGCTTCGCGACGACCGGCCCGGCGGCGCGATCGGTGTGGTCGAGGAGTTCGACGGCCCGCGTGTAGTCCAGCCCTCGCACGAGGTCGAGCGCCGCGCGCGCTTTCGTGCTCGACATCCGGCAGTGTCGCAGCACGGCGCGGGTCCCGGGACGCTCGTTCGTTTTGACGGTCATCGTCAGCGCCTCGCCTGGCGTTCCTGGCCCGCGTGGAAGCGGAAGGTCCGGGTCGGCGCGAACTCGCCGAGCTTGTGCCCGACCATCGCCTCGGTGACGTACACGGGGACGTGCTTACGTCCGTCGTGAACGGCGATGGTGTGACCCACCATGTCCGGGATGATCGTCGAGCGGCGCGACCAGGTCTTGATCACGCGCTTCTCGCTCTTCGCGTTCAGCTCGTCGACCTTCTTCAGCAGGTGGTCGTCGACGAACGGACCCTTTTTCAGGCTGCGGGGCATGCGATCCTCGTTCGATTCCTCAACGGCGCGCACCGCGGCCGCGTCGACGGCGCACGATGAGCTGATCGGACGTCTTGTGACGGGCGCGGGTGCGGCCCTCGGGCTTGCCCCAGGGCGAGACCGGGTGGCGCCCACCGGAGGCCTTGCCCTCACCGCCGCCGAGCGGGTGGTCGACCGGGTTCATCGCCACGCCGCGAGACTGCGGCCGGACCCCGAGCCAACGGTTGCGCCCCGCCTTGCCGATCGAGAGGAGCTCGGCCTCGGCGTTGCCGACTTCACCGATCGTCGCCCGGCAGTCGATCGGAACGCGGCGCATCTCGGTCGAGGGCAGCCGCAACGTTGCGAGCGCCCCTTCTTTCGCGACGAGCTGCACACTCATGCCGGCGCCGCGCGCGAGCTTGCCGCCACCACCCGGCCGGAGCTCGACGTTGTGGATGACGGAGCCGACCGGGATGTAGCGCAGCGGGAGGGCGTTGCCCGGACGGATCTCGGAGCCGTGGCCGGATTGGAGCACGTCGCCAACCATGACGCGCTGCGGAGCGAGGATGTAGCGCTTCTCACCGTCGGCGTAGTGGAGCAGCGCGACGCGGGCGTTGCGGTTCGGGTCGTACTCGATCGCCGCGACCCGGGCGGGCACGCCGTCCTTGTCGCGCCAGAAGTCGACGACGCGGTACCGGCGCTTGTGACCCCCGCCGCGGTGACGGGCCGTCTTCCGCCCGTAGCTGTTGCGACCGCCGGATGAGGGCAGCGGTTCGAGGAGCGTTCGCTCGGGCCGGTCCTTCGTGATCTCCGAGAAGTCCGACACCGATTGGAAACGCCGTCCGGCGCTCGTCGGCTTGCGCTTGCGCACTGCCATGGCCCGTCCCTCAGCTCTCGAACAGTTCGATGCGGTCGTCACCGACGAGGCGGACGATCGCCCGCTTCGTGTCCGACCGCCGGCCGAACGTCCCGCTCCTGCGGTTCCTCTTCCGCTTCCCCTTGCGGTTGAGGGTGTTCACGCTGGCGACGTGGACGGCGAACGTCCCCTCGACGGCGTCACGGATCTCTTCCTTGCTCGCTCGGGGATCGACAACGAAGACGTAGGCGCCGTGTTCCATGAGCCCGTAGGACTTCTCAGAGATGATCGGGCGCAGAAGAACCGTCCGGTTCGGGCTCATTGCTCACCCCGCTCTTCGGTCGCCGATCGCTCGTGTGCCGGCGCCGTCGCCGGCGCCTTCTTCGGGGCGACCTTCGCCGCCGAGGCGAGTTTGGCCGACGGCGGGGGCCCGGTGCTCGTCGAGCCGGGGAGCGTCTCGTCCGTGAACACGACGACGTCGGCGGCGAGCAGGTCGTGCGCCGTCACCTGGTCACCGGACATCGTCTGGACCCCGGGTACGTTGCGGAAGGACCGCTCGACAGCGTCGTCGTCGCGAGTGACGACGACGAGAACCCGGCCGGAACAGTCGAGCGCCGCGAGCGACTTGAGGGCTTCCTTCGTGCGCGGCACTTCCATCGTCCAGTGGTCGACCAGGCGCAGCGCGCCGGATCGTGCGCGGTCGGAGAGCGCGCAGCGAAAGGCCTGCTGCACCATCTTTCGTGGGGTGCGCTGCCAGTAGTCACGTGGCTTCGGACCGAGCGCGACGCCGCCGCCGGCGTAGTGCGGTGCCCGGATCGATCCCTGTCGGGCGTTGCCGGTGCCCTTCTGACGGTACGGCTTGGCCGATCCCCCGCGCACCTCGGAACGAGTCTTCGTGCTCTGGGTCCCGGCGCGTCGCGCCGCGAGCTGGGCGGTGACGACCTGGTGCACGAGCGGGACGTTCGCCGCGACGGAGAAGAACTCCCGGTCGAGCGAGACGACACCGAGCACGACGCCCGCATCGGTCGTGCGGTTGATCGTCACCGGCTCGAGGAGCTTCTCGGCACGGGACCGGCTGCCGGCGAGGGCGACGGCACTCACTTCGCGCCGCCCTTCACGGCCCGGCGAATCACGACGAGTCCGCCACGTGGGCCGGGTACGGCCCCCTTCACGAGCACGATCTCGCGCTCGGCGTCGGCCTCGACGACTTCGAGGTTGAGCGTCGTCACGCGCTCGGCGCCCATCCGCCCCGCCATCCTGGTGCCCTTGAACACCCGGGCGGGGGTGGCGCAGGCGCCGATCGAGCCGGGCGCGCGATGCTTCTTGTGGTTGCCGTGGGCGCCGCCCTGGCCCGAGAAATGGTGCCGCTTCATGCTGCCGGCGAAGCCCTTGCCCTTCGAGATCGCCGTGACGTCGACCTTCTCGCCGGCCGACAGGATCCCGACGTCGATTTGCTGGCCGACCGCGTAGCCATCGGTGTCGTCGACGCGCAGCTCGACGAGGCGCCGGCCGGCATCGACGGCGGCCTTGGCGAAGTGACCCGCCTCGGGCTTGTTGAGCGAGCCGGCGTGGCGGAAGCCGTAGGTGACCTGCAGGGCGGAGTAGCCCTCGCGCTCCGGCGTCTTCACCTGGACGACGCGCAAGGGCGCGACCTTGACGACGGTGACGGGGACCGCCCGGTTCTCGGCGTCGAAGACCTGGGTCATCCCGATCTTCTCGCCGACGACCGCTTTCAGTGTCATCGTCGTTTCGTTTCTCCGTGGCAACCCGGCCGCACCGGGCCGGTAGTGGTCCCGCCGGTCGCGGCATCACCGCGGCCACCGGGTTCGACGGGGTGGATCACACCACCCCTTCTCACGCGGGCGCTCCGCCCGATAGCCGAGCGGAGCGCAGATCATCTCTGCCGGGCGGTCCCCCGACGCACGAGCGACGGGGCACGCTCGGACTTCGTCCTCGCAACTCGCCGGGACCGGGCCCGACGAGCAAAAAACTATACCACCGGCCCGCTCTCAGGCCTGTTGGATCTTGATCTCGATGTCGACCCCGGCGGGCAGATCCAACCGCTGGAGGGAGTCGACGGTCTTCGGGCCGTGCTCGACGATGTCGACGAGCCGCTTGTGGATCCGCATCTCGAAGTGCTCGCGACTGTCCTTGTGCTTGTGGGGCGAGCGCACGACCGTGTAGCGGTGGCGCTCGGTCGGCAGCGGGATCGGGCCGCGCACCTTCGCCTGGGTGCGCAGCACGGTCTCGACGATCTTCTTCGTCGACTGGTCGACCACTTCGTGGTCGTAGCCCTTGAGCCGGATGCGGATCCGCTGCGCCACGCCTCGCCTACTTGATGATCTTCGTGACGCGGCCGGAGGCCACGGTGCGACCGCCCTCGCGGATCGCGAAGCGCAGCCCCTCGTCCATCGCGATCGGCTTCTGCAACTCGACCGTCATCGTCGTGTTGTCACCCGGCATCACCATCTCGGTCCCCTCGGCGAGGGTGATCGAGCCCGTGACGTCCGTCGTGCGGAAGTAGAACTGCGGCCGGTAGTTCGAGAAGAACGGCTTGTGCCGTCCACCCTCGGCCTTCGTCAACACGTAGACATTTGCCTCGAAGTTCGTGTGCGGCGTGATCGATCCGGGCTTGCACACGACCTGGCCGCGCTCGACCTCCTTCTTGTCGATGCCCCGCAGCAACAGGCCCACGTTGTCGCCGGCCTGGCCCGAGTCGAGGATCTTGCGGAACATCTCGACCCCGGTGACGACGGTCTTCTGGGTCGGGCGCAGCCCGACGATCTCGACCGTCTCGCCCACCTTGATCTCGCCTTGTTCGATGCGGCCGGTGACGACCGTGCCCCGGCCGGTGATCGTCATCACGTCCTCGACCGAGAGCAGGAACGGCTTGCTGCGATCGCGCACGGGCTCCGGGATGTAGTCGTCGACCGCCTTGAGCAGCTTCAGGACGTCCTCGGCGGCGGCGGCGTCGCCGTTGAGCGCCTTCAGCGCGCTCATCCGGACGATCGGGACCTCGTCCCCCGGGAACTCGTACTCGCTGAGGAGCTCGCGCACCTCCATCTCGATGAGCTCGAGGAGCTCCTCATCGTCGACCATGTCGACCTTGTTGAGGGCGACGACGATCGACGGCACCCCAACCTGGCGGGCGAGCAGCACGTGCTCGCGGGTCTGGGGCATCGGCCCGTCGTCCGCCGCGACGACGAGGATCGCCCCGTCGATCTGCGCCGCACCGGTGATCATGTTCTTGATGTAGTCGGCGTGGCCGGGCATGTCGACGTGCGCGTAGTGGCGTTTGTCCGTCTCGTACTCGACGTGGGCGATCTGGATCGTGATGCCGCGCGCCTTCTCCTCGGGCGCGGCGTCGATCTTCTCGAACGCGATGTACTGCACGTTCGGGTTGCTCTCGTGGAGGATCTTGGTGATCGCCGCGGTCAGGGTCGTCTTGCCGTGGTCAATGTGACCCATCGTCCCGACGTTGACGTGGGGCTTCGTTCGTTCGAACTTCTGCTTGGCCATTGGTGCCGACAGCTCCGTCTGCTCTGGGCAGCGCCCCTCGGCCCTGCCGTTCCCTCACTGCCTTGTACCTGCCGGGCTCGTCCGCCCGCTTGCTGCCCACCCCCTGGGATTCGGTCGTTCCGCCGCCGACCGGACGGGCCGACGCCGGATCGCCTGAGGACTCCTGGCCCTCACTCCCCCGTCGCCCGGGCGACGATCTCCCGGGCAATCGACTCGGGAACCTCCTGGTAGGAGTTGAACTGCATCGTGAATGTCGCGCGACCCTGGGTGCGAGAACGCAGGTCGGTAGCGTAGCCGAACATGTCCGACAATGGAACCTGCGCCCGGATCACCTGACTGGCTCCCCGCTGCTCCATGCCTTCGACCTTGCCGCGGCGCGCGGACAGGTCACCGATCACGTCGCCCATGTGCTCTTCGGGGGTGACGATCTCGACCTGCATGATCGGCTCGAGGATGACGGCGTGCGCCTTGCGGGCGGCCTTCTTCCAGGCGAGCGAGCCGGCGATTTTGAACGCCATCTCGGACGAGTCGACCTCGTGGTACGAGCCGGACGTGAGCGTCACGCGCTGGTCGACGGCCGGGAAGCCGGCGAGCACACCGGACTCCATCGCCTCCCAGATCCCGTGGTCGACCGCGGGGATGTACTCCTTGGGGATCACCCCGCCGGTGATCTTGTCGACGAACTCGTAGCCGCCGCCGGCGCCCGTCGGCTCGAGGTCGATGACGACGTGGGCGTACTGGCCGTGTCCGCCGGTCTGGCGGACGTAGCGCTCCTCGACCTTGTGCACCTTGTGGCGCACCGTCTCGCGGTAGGCGACCTGCGGCTTGCCGACGTTGGCGTCGACGTTGAACTCGCGCAGCATCCGGTCGACGAGCACCTCGAGGTGCAGCTCGCCCATGCCGGAGATCACCGTCTGGCCGGTCTCCTCGTCGGTGCGGACGCGGAACGTCGGGTCCTCCTCGCTGAGCGCGAAGAGGGCCCTGCCGAGCTTGTCCTGATCGGACTTCGTCTTCGGCTCGACGGCGACGTGGACGACCGGTTCGGGGAACGTCAGGGTCTCCAGCACGATCGGATGCGCCGGGTCACAGAGCGTGTCGCCGGTCGTCGTCGTCTTCAGGCCCACGACGGCGACGATGTCGCCGGCGTGGATGGAGTCCCGGTCCTCGCGGTGGTTGGCGTGCATCTCGAGGATCCGGCCGATGCGTTCGCGCTTGTCCTTCGTCGAGTTCAGCACCGCCGAGCCCTTGGAGAGCGAGCCGGAGTAGACGCGCAGGTAGGTGAGCTTGCCGACGAACGGGTCGCTCTGGATCTTGAAGGCGAGCGCCGAGAACTTCTCGTCGTCCGCCGCGCGGCGCTCGAGGACCTCGTCGCCGCGCAGGCTGCGACCGATCGTCGCGGGCACGTCGAGCGGGCTCGGCAGGTAGTCGACGACGGCGTCGAGCAGCGGCTGGATGCCCTTGTTCTTGAAGGCCGAACCGCACAGCACCGGCACGATGTGGCCGGAGATCGTGCCGACGCGCAACGCCCGCCGCAGGTCGTCGGCGGTGATCTCGATGTCGTGGACGTACTTCGACATCACCGTGTCGTCGTAGTGCGACATGACGTCGACGAGGTCGTGGCGGGCCGCCTCCGCGGCGGCGCGCAGCTCGGCCGGGACGTCCTCCTCGTTCCACTGCTCACCCTTGCCGGAGTTGTCCCAGACGAGCGCCTTCAACGCGATGACGTCGACGACCCCGCAGAAACGCGACTCCGCGCCGAGGGGAAGTTCGGTGACGGCGGGGATCGCATCGAGGCGGTCCCGGATCATCTCGACGGTGCGCGCGAAGTTCGCGCCGACGCGGTCCATCTTGTTCACGAAGCAGATGCGCGGGACGTTGTACTTGTCCGCCTGGCGCCAGACCGTCTCCGTCTGGGGCTCGACCCCCGCCACGGCGTCGAAGACAGCGACGGCGCCGTCGAGGACGCGCAGCGAACGCTCCACCTCGACGGTGAAGTCGACATGCCCCGGCGTGTCGATGATGTTGACGGCACAGTCCCGCCAGTGGGCCGTCGTCGCCGCCGACGTGATCGTGATGCCGCGCTCTTGCTCCTGGATCATCCAGTCCATCGTCGCGGCGCCGTCGTGGACCTCACCGATCTTGTAGTTGCGACCCGTGTAGAAAAGGATTCGCTCGGTCGCCGTGGTCTTGCCCGCGTCGATGTGCGCCATGATCCCGATGTTGCGGACATTGGCAAGGGGGGTCGTGCGGGGTGCGGGGTTCGCCATGGATTCGTCTTCTGTTCGTTGCCGTGCCGATCGCTACCTACAGCGTACGGGGCGCGAGGGATGGAGCGGTGCGGGGGCGGGCGCTCGGCTGCGAGAGCCGAACTACCAGCGATAGTGGGCGAAGGCTCTGTTCGATTCCGCCATCTTGTGGATGTCCTCGCGACGCTTCACCGCGGCACCCAGGCCGTTGGCGGCGTCGAGGATCTCGTTCGCGAGTTTCAGCGCCATCGTGCGTTCCCTGCGCTGGCGGGCGTAGCTCACGATCCAGCGGATCGAGAGCGTCGTCGCCCGGCGGGGACGCACCTCGACGGGCACCTGGTAGGTCGTGCCACCGACCCGCCGGGAGCGGACCTCGAGCTCGGGGCGCGTGTTGTCGAGGGCGCGCTTCAGCGTCGCGAGCGCGTCGCCCGCGGTCCGCTCGGCGACGACGGTGAGCGCGTCGTAGACGAGACGCTGCGCGAGGCTCCGCTTGCCCCGGGAGAGGACCTGGTTCGTGAGCTGCGTGACGAGCACGGACCGGTAGACCGGGTCCGGCTGGAGCTCTCGACGCGGGGCTGGTCCACTGCGTGGCATCAGGATTCCTTCTTCGCGCCGTAGCGGCTGCGGGCCTGGGCCCGGTCGCGCACGCCGGACGTGTCGAGCGTGCCGCGCACGATCTTGTACCGCACACCGGGGAGGTCCTTCACCCGGCCGCCGCGCACGAGCACGATCGAGTGCTCCTGGAGGTTGTGGCCGACGCCGGGGATGTACGCCGTAACCTCGACGCCGCTCGTCAGCCGCACGCGAGCGACCTTGCGCAGGGCCGAGTTCGGCTTCTTCGGCGTCGTCGTGTAGACGCGCGTGCAGACGCCACGGCGCTGGGGCGCGCCCTTCAGGGCGGGCGTCTTGGTCTTCGACCGCTTCGATTCCCGTCCGCTCCGCACGAGCTGGGCGATTGTGGGCACGCGCTTCCTCTCAGATGTTGCGCGGATAAACCGCCGAATGGGCGCGAGCGCCCAGTCCAGACGGCAGGTGAATACTAGAGGCGCACGTCACGACGTGCAACGCGCAAAAGACCTGCTCGATGCCGTCCGCGTCGCCGTGGTCGTCGCCGGGTGGTCGCTCAGACGGTCGCCTCTCCGAGATCAGGGGGCTCGTCGGGCTCGGCGTGGGCGTCGGGGACCGGACCCTCGTCGGCGGGGGGCGGCCCTTCCTCCCCGACGTAGTAGCTGAGCGCCTCGTCGACTGCCTGCTCCTCGGAGCCGTAGCCGCCGAAGGGCGCGCCCTCGATGTTGCGGAGCCACTCGGCGAGCTCCTCGGGACCGGGCTCGGCGAGGTCCGACGACCAGAACGACATCCGCTGGGCGTCGGGCGTCTCGACGGTGATGTTCCGGTAGCGCTCCATGCCGCTGCCGGCCGGGATGAGCTTGCCGATGATGATGTTCTCTTTCAGGCCGAACAGGTGATCGGACTTGCCCTCGATCGCCGCCTCGGTGAGCACCCGCGTCGTCTCCTGGAACGACGCCGCCGAAAGCCACGAGTCGGTCGCGAGCGACGCCTTCGTGATCCCCATCAGCTCGGGACGGCCCTCGGCGGGGCGCTTGCCCTCGGCGACGAGCTCGCGGTTGACGTGCGCGTAGCGCTGGCTGTCGACGCGCTCGCCAGGCAGGAAAGTCGAGTCGCCGGCCTCGGCCACGAGCACCCGGCGGAGCATTTGGCGCACGATCAGCTCGATGTGCTTGTCGTGGATCGAGACGCCTTGGTCCCGGTAGACCTTCTGCACCTCCTCGACGAGATACTGCTGGGTCTCGCGGATCCCCTTGATCTCCAGCAGCTCCTTGGGGTCCTTCGGGCCCTCGATGAGCGCCTCGCCGGCCGGGACCTCCTGGCCGTCGGCCACCTCGACGTGGGCGCGGGCCGAGACGGGGTAGGTCTCCTCCTCGCCGCGGTCGCCGACGACGGTGACCTTGCGGCCGGACTCGTCCTCCTCGATACGCACGACGCCCGAGGTGCGGGCGAGGACCGCGGCGCCCTTCGGCGTGCGCGCCTCGAACAGCTCGACGACGCGCGGCAGCCCGTGGGTGATGTCCTCGCCGACCACACCACCGGTGTGGAAGGTCCGCATCGTGAGCTGCGTGCCCGGTTCGCCGATCGACTGCGCGGCGATGACGCCGACCGCCTCGCCGAGCTCGATCATCCGCCCGGTCGCGAGCGACTGGCCGTAGCAGAGGGTACAGACCCCCTGCGGCGACTCGCAGGTGAGCACGGAGCGGACGCGGATCCTGTCGATCGTCGGGTCGGCGGCGAGCCGCGCGACCTCGGCGTCGCCGAGCACCGAGCCCGCCGCGAACTCGATCCCGTCGGCGAGCGTCACGGGTTCGGCGAGCACGCGCCCGTAGGCGCGCGTCTCGAGGTAGGAGCGGGTTCCCGCCGCGTCGGGGACGACCCCTTCGATCCAGATGCCCCGTGTCGTGCCGCAGTCGAGCTCGCGCACGATGAGCTCCTGCGCGACGTCGACGAGGCGCCGGGTGAGGTAGCCCGAGTCGGCCGTCCGCAGTGCCGTGTCCGCCAGCCCCTTGCGTGCGCCGTGCGTCGAAATGAAGTACTCGAGGACGCTGAGCCCCTCACGGAACGACGAGACGATCGGGCGGGGGATCATCTCGCCCCGCGGGTTGGAGACGAGTCCTTTCATGCCGGCGATCTGACGGACCTGCTGCGGGTTCCCCCGGGCGCCGGAGTCGACCATCATGTCGAGGGGGTTGAAGGCGATCGTCGCGAGGGTCTTCTCCATCGCCCGACCGACCTCGCTGTTCGCCGACGTCCAGATCTCGATCTCCTTCTGACGCCGCTCGTCGTCGGTGATGATGCCGCGCTTGAACTGCGCCTCGGCCTTCTCGGCCTCCTTCTCGTACCGGTCGAGGATCGTCTGCTTGTCCGGCGGCGTCTTCACGTCGTCGATCGAGATCGTGAGCCCGGAACGCGTCGCGAACAGGAACCCGAGCTCCTTCACGCGGTCGAGGCTCTCGGCGACGGTCGCCTTCGGGTAGTGCGCGGCGAGCCTCTCGACGATCGAGCCGATCGAGGTGGCGCGCTTGCCGACGACGTCGTTCACGTAGCCGAAGTCCGGCGGCAGGGCCGCGTTGAAGAAGAGCCGTCCGGGGGTGGTCTCGATCTCCGCCGGCTCCTCGCCGTTCGGCTCGTCGCCGTGGCGCAGGCCCCAGTAGGCGAACGGGTACCCCGCGTCGCTGCGCCGCAGGCGGATCTTGGCGTGCAGCGCGACCGAGCCGCGCTCGTAGGCGGCCTCGACCTCGTGCAAACGGCGGAACACGAGACCCTCGCCCTTGGCGCCGTCGACCATCAACGTGAGGTAGTAGACGCCGAACACCATGTCCTGGGTGGGCACCGTCGTCGGGCGACCCGTCGCCGGCGACAGGATGTTGTTCGCCGAGAGCATGAGGACCCGCGCCTCGGCCTGGGCCTCGGCCGAGAGCGGCAGGTGCACCGCCATCTGGTCGCCGTCGAAGTCGGCGTTGAACGCCGCGCAGACGAGCGGGTGGATCTGGATCGCCTTGCCCTCGATGAGGACGGGCTCGAACGCCTGGATGCCGAGGCGGTGCAGCGTCGGCGCCCTGTTCAGCAGCACCGGGTGCTCCTTGATCACCTCGTCGAGCACGTCCCAGACCTGGGCGCGGCGCCGCTCGACCATCCGCTTGGCGGACTTGATGTTCGGCGCGATCTCGATGTCGACGAGCCGCTTCATGACGAAGGGCTTGAACAGTTCGAGCGCCATCTGCTTGGGGAGCCCGCACTGGTGGAGCTTCAGCGTCGGACCGACGACGATCACCGAACGCCCCGAGTAGTCGACCCTCTTGCCGAGCAGGTTCTGGCGGAACCGTCCTTGCTTGCCCTTCAACATGTCCGAGAGGCTCTTCAGGGGCCGGTTCCCCGGCCCGGTGACGGGGCGACCCCGGCGGCCGTTGTCGAACAGTGCGTCGACGGCCTCCTGGAGCATGCGTTTCTCGTTGTTGATGATGATCTCGGGTGCGCCGAGGTCGAGCAGGCGCTTCAGCCGGTTGTTCCGGTTGATGACCCGCCGGTACAGGTCGTTGAGGTCCGAGGTCGCGAACCGACCGCCGTCGAGCTGGACCATCGGGCGGAGGTCCGGCGGGATGACCGGGATCGCCTGGAGGATCATCGCCCGCGGGTCGTTCGCGCGCCGGCCGTCGGCGTCGCGCCGGTTGAACGCCGAGACGATCTTCAACCGCTTGATCGCCTTCTGCTTGCGCTGGGCCGAGAGCGGACGCCGGCCGTCGGTCGGGTCGATCGCCTCGCGCAGCTTGATCTCCTCCTCGTCGAGGTCGGTGCGGCTGATGAGCTGCGCGATCGTCTCGGCGCCCATGCCACCTTCGAAGTACTCGCCGTAGCGCGAGCGCAGCTGACGCCAGACGAGCTCGTCGTCGATGATCTTGCGGGCGTGCAGGTCGCGCAGCTCGTCGAGCGCGCGCCGCGCCATCACGATCTCGGCCGTCGCCCGGTCGCGGATCCCGGTGATCTCCTTCTCGACGGCGCGCTGGCGGGCGCGGATCTCCGACTCCTTCGCGCCCTCGGCTTCGAGCGCGGCGAGCTCGGCCTCGAGCGCGGCGAGGCGTCGCTCCGCCTCGAGGTCGCGGCCGCGCTCGATGTCGCCGATCTCGGCCGACAGCTCGGCTTCGAGGTTCGGCAGGTCAGCGTGGCGCTTCTCCTCGTCGACGTGGGTGACGAGGTAGGCCGCGAAGTAGATGACCTTCTCGAGCTGCTTCGCTTTCAGCTCCTCGCGCGCCTCGGTCCCCATGAGGAGGTACGCGAGCCACGACCTCGTCCCCCGCAGGTACCAGATGTGGACGACCGGCGCGGCGAGTTCGATGTGGCCCATCCGCTCTCGCCGCACCTTGGAGCGCGTCACCTCGACGCCGCAGCGCTCGCAGACGATCCCCTTGAAGCGGACCCGCTTGTACTTGCCGCAGTAGCACTCCCAGTCCTTGGTCGGGCCGAAGATGCGCTCGCAGAACAGCCCGTCCTTCTCCGGACGCAGCGTCCGGTAGTTGATCGTCTCGGGCTTCTTCACCTCGCCTTTCGACCACGTCCGGATGTCCTCGGCCGTGGCGAGGCCGATGCGCAGCTGGTCGAAATCGTTGACGTCGATCACCTAGAAGCTCCTCTCGGCGGCGCGGCGGGCGTCCTCCTCGTCCGAGCCACGCTCGGGCCGGCTGATATCGATCCCCAGCTCCTCCGCCGTGCGGTAGACGTCCTCGTCGAGTTCGCGCATCTCGATCTCCTCGCCGGAGACGCCGAGCACCTCGACGTCGAGACAGAGCGACTGCATCTCCTTGATGAGCACCTTGAAGCTCTCCGGGATGCCAGGCTCGGGGATGTTCTCGCCCTTCACGATCGCCTCGTAGACCTTGACGCGACCGAGCACGTCGTCGGACTTGATGGTGAGCAGCTCCTGGAGCGCGTAGGCGGCGCCGTAGGCCTCGAGGGCCCAGACCTCCATCTCGCCGAAGCGCTGCCCGCCGAACTGCGCCTTCCCGCCGAGCGGCTGCTGGGTGATCATCGAGTACGGGCCCGTCGACCGGGCGTGGATCTTGTCGTCGACGAGGTGGGCGAGCTTCAGGATGTACATGTACCCGACGCTGATCGGGTTGTCGTACGCCTCGCCGGTCCGGCCGTTGTACAGCATCACCTTGCCGTCGGGCTGGATGAGGCGCGCCGAACCGTCGGCGGCGTCGTTGTGCAGGTGTTCGAAGATCGACTTGATCGTCGGGTGCCGTCCGGCCTCGGACTTCTCGTCCCAGTGCGCCCCGTCGAAGACCGGCGTCGAGATCCACACCGCCGGCTCGGTCTTCGGCCGCGTCTTCTGCTCGTTGCCGCGCGCCGGCGACGTCGGCGTCGAGCTCCCCGCGGCCCCGTCCCAGCCCCAGCGCGCCGCGTACCCGAGGTGCGCCTCGAGGACCTGACCGACGTTCATCCGTGACGGCACGCCGAGCGGGTTCAAGATGATGTCGACCGGGGTGCCGTCACCGGCGTAGGGCATGTCCTCGATCGGCAGGATCTTCGAGACGACGCCCTTGTTCCCGTGACGCCCGGCGAGCTTGTCGCCCTCCGTGATCTTGCGCTTCTGCGCGACGTAGACGCGCACGAGCTGGTTCACGCCGGGCGGCAGCTCGTGGGAGTCGTCGCGGGAGAACACGCGGACGTCGATCACCTTGCCGGACTCGCCGTGCGGGACCTTGAGGCTCGTGTCACGCACGTCGCGCGCCTTCTCGCCGAAGATCGCGCGCAGGAGGCGCTCCTCGGGCGTGAGCTCCGTCTCACCCTTCGGGGTCACCTTGCCGACGAGTACGTCACCCGGACCGACCTCGGCCCCGATGCGGACGATCCCGCGCTCGTCGAGGTCGGCGAGGATCTCCTCGGACAGGTTCGGTATGTCTCGCGTGATCTCCTCGGGGCCGAGCTTCGTGTCGCGGGCGTCGACCTCGTGCTCCTCGATGTGGATCGAGGTCAACACGTCGTCGCGCACGACGCGCTCGGACAGGATGATCGCGTCCTCGTAGTTGTAGCCCTCCCACGGCATGAACGCGACGAGCAGGTTCTTGCCGAGAGCGAGCTCGCCGTTGTGCGTCGAGGGCCCGTCGGCGACGACGTCACCGGCGACCACCTCGTCGCCCTCGTCGACGAGCACCTTCTGGTTGATGCAGGTGTTCTGGTTCGAGCGGCGGAACTTCGCGAGCGGGTAGGTCTTCTTGCCGAGCTCAACGCCGTGGCGGTCCTTCTCCCCGGCCCTGTACTCGACGACGACCTGGTTGCCGGAGATTTCGACGACGCGTCCGGCGCCGGCGGCGATGATGACCTCGCCGGCGTCCTGGGCCGCGCGCGCCTCGACGCCCGTGCCGATGAACGGCGCCTCCGAGACGAGCAGGGGCACCGCCTGCTTCTGCATGTTCGCCCCCATGAGGGCGCGGTTGGCGTCGTCGTGCTCGACGAAGGGGATGAGCGCCGTCGACACCGAGACGATCTGCTTCGGCGAGACGTCCATCAGGTCGACCTCGGCCGGCGGGACGTAGTCGACCTCGCTCGTCGTGCCGTACGACGTCGTCGTCGCGCCGACCCGCACCCCGGCGCCCTGGGGCCCGCGTCGGACGAGCACGCGCTCACCCGTGAAGCGGCCGTTCCGGTCGAGGGTCGCCGAGGCCTGGGCGATGACGTACTCCTCTTCCTCGTCGGCCGCGAGGTAGACGATTTCCTCGGTGACCCGGCCGTTGACGACCTTCCGGTACGGGGTCTCGATGAAGCCGTGCTCGTTGACGCGCGCGTACGTCGCCAGGTGGCCGATGAGCCCGATGTTCGGACCCTCCGGCGTCTCGATCGGGCACATCCGCCCGTAGTGGGAGGTGTGCACGTCACGCACCTCGAATCCGGCGCGCTCGCGGGAAAGCCCGCCCGGGCCGAGAGCCGAGAGGCGCCGTTTGTGGGCGAGGCCCGACAGCGGGTTGTGCTGGTCCATGAACTGCGACAGCTGGCTCGTCCCGAAGAACTCCTTGATCGCGGCGACGACCGGGCGGATGTTGATCAGCGTCTGGGGCGTGATCGCCTCGACATCCTGGGTCGTCATCCGTTCCCGCACGACGCGCTCCATGCGCGACAGTCCGATCCGCACCTGGTTCTGGATCAATTCGCCGACCGAGCGGATGCGCCGGTTGGCGAAATGGTCCTGGTCGTCCAGTCGGTAGCCGGGCTCGCCGTTGGCGAGGTGCAGCATGTAGGTCGACGCCGCGAGGATCTCGGAGGGGCTCAGCACCCCCTGGCCCGGCGCCGGGCGCTCGAGGTCGATCTCCAGGATCTGGGAGATCTTCTCGATCTCCGGCCCGAGCTTGCGGTTGAGCTTGTACCGACCGACCCGGGTGAGGTCGTAACGGCGGGAGTTGAAGAACGCGTTCTCGAAGTAGGCCCGCGCCGATTCGAGCGAGAGCGGCTCGCCCGGACGGGCCCGCTTGTAGATCTCGAGCAGCGCGTCGTCGCGGGTCGGGATGAGCTCGCGTTCCTTGTCCCACTGGCTCCCGAGGAAGTCGAAGTGGCGCACGAAGCGCTCCAGCAACCCCTCGTCCTCGTAACCGAGCGCCCGCAGCAGGACGAAAAGCGACAAGCGGCGCTTGCGGGCGACACGGGTGCCCGCGGTCACGTCGCGCCCCGGCTTCGCCTCGACATCGAACTCGATCCACTCGCCCCGGTAGGGGTGGACGGTCCCGGTGACGATCGTCTTCGCGTCCCGGCCCGGCTGGAAGATGACGCCGGGCGAGCGGACGAGCTGGCTGACGACGACCCGTTCCGTGCCGTTGATGATGAACGTGCCCTTCGGCGTCATCATCGGGAAGTCGCCCATGAACACCGTCTGCTCTTTGATCTCGCCCGTCGAGGCGTTCATGAACTGCGCCCGGACGAAGATCGGCGCGGCGTACGTCATGTCCTTGGACTTGCACTCGTCGATGTCGAACTTCGGCTCCGGCCGCAGGTCGATGTCCTCGGGATCGAAGTCGAGCTTCAGCTGGAGCTGGCCGGTGAAGTCCTCGATCGGGCTGATGTCCGCGAAGGTCTCGGCGAGCCCCCGATGCAGGAACCACTCGAACGAGTCGCGCTGGACGGCGACGAGATCGGGCAGGGTCAGGACTTCCTCGAGGTTCGCGAAAGAAAAACGCTCCGGGGTGCGGAAACGTGACGGCAACGGCTTACTCCTCGCGAGAGCGGGTCAAGCTTGCAATCGACCGGGGGACTGCGCCGGGGGCGCGCGTCACCGAACGGCTGGATCTGGAGCGCGACGAACGAGCACGACAGCACACAGCATAGGCGCGCGCGAACAAGAAGGACAACGCGAACGCGCGTGTCCACGCGGCAGGGTACGGGACGCGAGGGACGAGGTCAAGGCGTCCCCGCCTCGGACGACCGGCGGCGGTGCCTCCGGCCCCCCACCAGCCCTTACTTGAGCTGGACCGTCGCGCCAGCCGCCTCGAGCTGCGCTTTTGCCTTCTCGGCATCCTCCTTCGAGGCCTTCTCCAGGACCGGTTTGGGCGCGGCGTCGACCAGGTCCTTCGCCTCTTTCAGGCCGAGGCTCGTCAGGGAGCGCACCTCCTTGATGACCTGGATCTTCTTCTCACCAGCGGCCGCGAGGATGACATCGAACTCGTCCTGTTCCTCGACTTCGGCCTCGCCGGCGGCCGCGGCGCCCCCGACCGCGGGCGCCGCCACGGCGACCGGCGCCGCCGCGCTCACGCCGAACCGCTCTTCGAACTCCTTCAGCAGATCGGCAAGCTCGAGGACCGTCATCTTCGCGATCTCGTCGAGGATGCTCTGTTTCGTCGCCATCGTGGTTCCCTTCTTCGTTCGATCTAGGTGACCTGGTAGGACCGGTGTCAACCGCCGCTGACGCCGGAACCGTCGGCCGCGGCGGGCTGGCCGGCGGGTTGCGCCCCGACCGGCGCGACCTCCGTCTCGCTGACCCCGCCCGCGAGCGCGACCGGCTCGCCGCCGACATCTTCCTCGCCCGGGTCAGCGTCCAGGACCGGTTCGCTCGTCCCGCCGACGCCGCCGCGGCGTTCGATGAGCGCCGACAGCCCGTAAGCGAACTTGCGCGGTAACGCCGTCAACAGACTGGCGAAGGCTTGCATCGGCGCCGCGAGCGCACCGGCGATCTGGGCGAGCAGGACGTCGCGCGACGGCAGGTCGGCGAGGGCCGAGGTCTGGGCCGCGTCGAACAGCCCGTTCCCGATGAGCGCGCCCTTGATGACGAGCTTCGGCTGCGTCCTGGTGAAGTCCTTCAACGCCTTGGCGACCACGGAAACGTCACCGGTGACGAAGGCGAGGCCGGTCGGGCCTTTGAGCAGGTCGTCGAGCGATTCGAGCCCGCTTGCGCGCGCGGCCCGGCGGACCAGCGTGTTCTTGTAGACCTTGTACTCACCCCCGGCGGCAGCCAGCGCCCGCCGCAGGACCTGGATCTGGGCGACGGACAAGCCCCGGTACTCGGTGACGAAGGTCGCGCTGGCGGCACCCAGACGACTCTTCACGTCGTCGACGACCGCGACCTTCTCCGGCCGGGGCGTGCGCACTTCGGTCTCCACGATCGCTCCCTCCGGAAAAGCCGATCGCCCGGCGTGACGCCGAGCGGCGAGACGAGGAAGCCGTGGTCGTGCTTGCCTCGTCAGGCGGGCTCTCGCCCCTTATGCGCTCTACGGCGCACCGGATGTCTCAGGCCCATGCGGGCTCACGCCCGCTTGTCGGCAGACAGGTTACACGGCCCGGCGCGGGCCGCACTACGCCGTCGCGGCGAGGTCCTCGTCGGTGATCCGGATCCGGCTCGGGTCGACCGGCACCCCGGGTCCCATCGTCGACGCGAGCGTCACCGAGCGCACGTACTTGCCCTTGGCCGTCGCGGGCTTGGCTCGCTGTAGTTCGTCGAGCACCGCCCGGACGTTCTCGAGTAGCTGGGTCCGTCCGAACGAGGCCTTGCCGACGCGGAGGCTGACGTTCCCGGTCCGGTCGGTCCGGTACTCGACGCGGCCGGAGCGGAACTCGGCGACCGCCGCGGCGACGTCGGTCGTCACCGTCCCGGCCTTCGGGTTCGGCATGAGGCCGCGCGGCCCGAGCAGCCTGCCGAGCCGCCCGACCTGCGACATGAGATCCGGAGTGGCGATCGCGACGTCGAAGTCCAGGAAACCCTCCTTCTCGACCCGGGTGATCAGGTCATCGGCTCCGACGAAGTCAGCGCCGGCAGTCCTCGCGGCTGCGGCGGCCTCGCCGGCCGCGAACACCGCGACCCGGACCTGGCGACCGGTCCCCGCGGGCAGGGTGAGCGAGCCACGGACGATCTGCTCGGCGCGGCGCGGGTCGACGCCGAGACGCACGGCGAGCTCGATCGTCTCGTCGAACTTCGCGGTCGCGAGACTCTTCACGAGGTCGACCGCCTCTGCAGGCGTGTAGAGCCGCTCGCCGTTCAGCCTCTTCACTGCATCGAGGTACCGCTTGCCCTTGTTCGCCATCGCGTCCGCCCTCTCTCGTCCTTACCGTGCGCGCCCGCTCAACGCGAGACGGCGATGCCCATCGACCGCGCCGTGCCCTCGACCTGCCGCTTCGCCGCCTCGAGGTCGTTCGCGTTGAGATCGGGCAGCTTGGTCTGCGCGATCGCGGCGAGCTGCTCCTCCGTGATCGTCCCGACCTGCTCCCGGCCGGCGAGCCCGGTCCCCTTCTCGAGCCCGGCCGCCTCGCGCAGCAGCACCGTCGTCGGCGGCGTCTTCAGGATGAAGCTGAACGTGCGGTCCTCGTAGATCGTGATCTCGACGGGGATGATCGTGCCCCGCTTCGACTCGGTCGCCGCGTTGTACTGCTTGCAGAACTCCATCGTCTGGACGCCATGGGGTCCGAGTGCCGTCCCGACCGGGGGCGCGGGCGTCGCCGCCCCCGCGGGGAGCTGGATCTTGACGACGGCGGTGACGCGCCTGCGGGCCATGGAACGCCCTTTCCTCTCGCTGCGAACCTAGAGCTTCGCGACTTGGCTGAATTCCAGCTCGACGGGCGTCTCCCGCCCGAAGATGTTGACGAGGACCTTCAGCTTCAGCTGGTCCTCGTTGATCTCGGCGACCTCGCCGGTGAAGTCGGCGAACGGCCCCTCCTTCACCCGCACCGTCTCGCCGACCTCGTGCTCCAGGCGGGGTCGCCGCGCGCGGGCTCTCGGTGCCCTCCTCCCGGACCTGGAGAATGCCCTCGACCTCAGACCGCGACAGCGGCGTCGGCTTCGTGCCGGGGCCAACAAAACTCGTCACCCCGGGGGTCTGTCGGATCACCGACCAGGAGTCGTCGTCGAGCTCGCACCGGCACAACAGGTAGCCCGGGAAGACCTTCCGCTGGACGTTGACCTTCTTGCCGCCCTTGAACTCGACGACCTCTTCCATCGGGATGACGACTTCGTAGATGCGCTCCTCCATGTTCATCGACGCGATCCGGCTCTCGAGGTTCGACTTCACCTTGTTCTCGTAGCCGGCGTAGGTGTGGACGACGAACCACTCACCGGGACGGTCGAACGGGCTCGGGGGACGTGGCGGTTCGACCTCGACGAGCTCGTCGAGGTCGTCCTCGGCGTCGATTCCGGCGGCGTCCGCCGGCACGGCTGGCGCCGTGTCGCCGCCGGCCGCCCCGTCCTTGACCGTTTCGCCTCCGGTCGACCCCTCCGGCGCCGTGTCGACCGCGGGCGCGTCGTTGGGCGCGGCCGGGTCGGCGGCGCTCCTCCCGGCCGCGTCAACAACCATGTCCTCGTCGTTTGCGTCGGTCGTCATCGTCATCGTCGCCTGTCGCTCGCCTCACCTGCACCCGAGCCTCGCCATCCAGTTGTAACCGATCGCGAGGACCAGGTCGCTCCCGCCGTTGCCGGCGGCGAACCGCGTCCGCCGGTCCCTCACCGGTGGAAGAGGAAGACCACACCCCGGGCGAACACGTAGTTCAGTCCGAAGATCAACAACGCGATCAGCACGAGCGTCGACAGAACGACGGCCGAGTAGGTCACGACCTCTTCCCGTCGCGGCCAGAGGACCTTCGCCAGCTCGGAGCGGACCTCTCTCAGGTACGTGCCGATCCGCTGAACGATGCCGACCCGCTCCCGCTCCGCCGCCCGGCGCGACGCCGGCACCGGCGGGGCGCGCCGCACCGACGGCGTCCCATCGACTCCGAGCTGTCCCTGTCGCTGGAGGAGCCGCCTCGTCTCTCTGTTCACGTCGTCGTCCTCGTGTCGGGCGGGTGAGCAGGGCAGGAGGGACTCGAACCCCCAACCGCCGGTTTTGGAGACCGGTGCTCTGCCAGTTGAGCTACTGCCCTAGGGGCAGCGCGCACGTCGACCACCGCGCGCACGTGCCGCACCGCCTTGGGCCGTATGACGTTAGCACCGGGCCGTACCCGCACTTCCGTCGCCGGGCAGCGCCGACCCGGCGCGGCCCTGCCCGGCCGACACCCTTCCGCCCGGGCCGCTCGCCCAGACGCACCCGCGCGGGACGCCGCGCTATCGGGTTTCTTTGTGCAGCGTGTGCTGCTTGTCGAAGCGGCAGTACTTGCGCATCTCGATGCGTTCGCGGTCGTTCTGCTTGTTCTTCGTCGTGATGTAGTTACGGCGCTTGCACACCTCGCACTCGAGGGTGACCTTGATCCGCTTCTCGTTCTTCGCCACCGAACGCTCCTCGTCCCGCCTGCCGGTGCCGCCGCCGACGCTGCGCCGCACACCCTAGGGCCTCAACCGCCCGTCCGTCGCCGGAACGGAGTGGTAGCGGCGGCCGGACTCGAACCGGCGACCCCACGATTATGAGCCGTGTGCTCTTACCAACTGAGCTACGCCGCCTTCGACTGCGAGCCCCCTGTCGGAATCGAACCGACGACAACAGCCTTACCATGGCTGTGCTCTACCGACTGAGCTAAGGGGGCGACGGACCCGGCACTGGCCCCGACGGGTCGCATCTTACCCTCGCGTGCGCGCGCCCTCGACGAGCCTCGGCCGGCGCGCGGTGGTCGGTAGTGTCATCGGCGTGGAGATCCGCACGGCGCGCCCCGAGGACGCCGGGGTGATTCGCTCGATCTACAACGCCGAGGTGGCCGGATCGACGGTCACCTTCGATCTCGTCGAGCGGACCGTCGCCGAGCACGAGGAGTGGATGGCGCAGCATTCCGGCGTCCACCCGCTCGTCGTCGCCACCGACGGCGCCGAGGTCGTCGGCTTCGCCTCCCTCTCGCCGTACCGACCACGCCCGGCCTACTCGACGACGGTCGAGGACTCCGTCTACGTCGCCCGTGCCTACCGGGGCAACGGCGTCGGCAAGGCACTCCTCGCGGAACTCGTCGCGCGCGCCCGGATGCACGGCTTCCACTCGGTGATCGCCCGGATCGTCGGCGATCACGAGGCGTCGATCGCGCTCCACCGGGCGTGCGGATTCGAGCTCGTCGGGACCGAACACGAGGTCGGGCGGAAGTTCGGCCGCTGGCTCGATGTCGACCTCATGCAACTGCTCCTCTAGCCGCTACGAGGAGCTGACCAGCTCCTTCGGCGCAAGATGGCCGCGGGGGTACTTCGGCCGCAAGAAGAACACACCGAGCATGACGAGCGCAGCGCAGGCGAAGGCGACGAGCACGCTGTTCGCGGACTCGATCTCGTTGACGAACACGTGGCCCCCGGTGAGGCCGAGAAAACAGGCGATCCCCGACACTCCGATGAGGACCTTGCGCGCCAGGCCCTCGGCGACCGGAGCGAGGAAGACGAAGCTCCACGACAGGTACCACAGCTGGACGACCGGTCCGAGCACGACCACCGCGAGCAGGGTCCACCCGAGCGCCTGCAGGGACCCGATCCGCTCCGAATGCACGAGCAACCAGAGTCCGATGAGCCCGGCAAGACAGGCCGCCGAACCCCGAACGACGGTGAGGATCACGTGGATGTGGTGGCCGAAACCGAGCGCGGTGACGAGATGACCGAGGACGAGGGCGATCCCGGTCGCCGGGTCGAGCCAGGATCGGACGGTGTCGGGGTTCGTGAGGCCACCGATCCAGCCCCACCCGAGCCCGGCCGCCTCGGAGATGCAGACCATCGTCCCGAGGGCGAGGAGCAACGCCGTTGCCACGGGTCGGACCCGCTCGCGGATGCTCCGGCCCTGCCCGAGCCACTCCCATCCGATGTAGACGGCGCCGATGAGCGCGGGGATCTTCACCGCGGCGGCGAACCCGCAGAGCACGATGCCGGCAACGGGCCGACCACGGCGGGCGAGCGCGTACCCGGCGACGAGGAAGCCGAGCATCAGCGCGTCGTTGTGCGCTCCCGCGACGAGGTGGAGCAGCACGAGCGGGTTGAGGGCGGCGAGGACGAACGCCGTCGCGGGGTCCCGGCCGAACGACCGCGCGATCGACGGCACCGCCACGGCGAAGAGCACGACCCCGCCGAGCGCGAGCAGGCGTAGACCGACGACGGACAGCAGAAGGTCGTGATGCGCGAAGGCGACGACCCAGCCGTCGATGACGAGGAACAGCGGCCCGTACGGCGAGGACACGTTGCCCCACAAAGGGTCGACGAGGTGCGAGAAGGGCGTCGCACCGAGCACGCTCGTGCCGTAGAGGTACGGGTTGATGCCGTGCGTCATCATCTCGCCCTGCGCGGCGTAGTCGTAGACGTCACGACTGAAGAGCGGCGCGACGACGAGCAGCGGCAGCACCCAGGCGGCAAAGACCGGGGCGAGGCGGGCGACGGGGATCCCCGGGTGGCCCGAGGTCAGCTTGACGATGTCGTACCAGGCCCGTAGCAGCAGCAGCATCCCGCCGTAGACGGCGACGACGCCGAAGAACAGCCACTGTCCGGGTGCGGGGTTGTAGCCCGGCACGAGAGCTGGGGCCGGGATCCCGAAGAACCAGGATCCGGCGAGCTTCGACGTGAACGGCGAGTTCGGCTGCGTCGCGCCGAGGAAGATCGCCGTCGTCGCGACGAAGCCCATCAGCGCCGGACGGACGAGCGACCACCCGAGCCTCGTCACCCCGGGGATGTAGGGTTCGACGGGCGGCTTCGGATGGCGCCAGCGGGCGAATTGGGAGTCAGTCCATCTCCAGAACACCCGCAGGCGGGCGACGCCGGCAGGCCAGGCACCCGGGGCGGTGCGCGGCGCGGCGTGCTGGCGAAGACCCTGGGGCCGGTCCCCCCCGGGGAGCGCAGTCGCGGTCTGGCGAGCGTTTTGACCCGTCGACACGCCAGGAGCCTACCGACTCGGCTCCCGCGGATGTGGGGCCGGCCGCCGCTGACGGAGGTCGCCCTGCGGGAGCCACTGGGATACGGTTCCAGCGTGACGACGCGAGCCCTCCGGCCAAGTCCCCGCCCGGCGTGGCCGGCGAATCGCTTGCCGCTGGGCGCCGACTAAGCCACAGGTGCGCGCCGCGCGACTGACCCGCGGCGACTGGGTCGCGCTCGCGATCCTCTGCGGACTGCCGCTTCTCGCCTTCTCGATCCCGGCGGCGCTCGGCTACCCGCTGCTCACCGGCGACGCGGTGATCCAGAACTACCCCCTCCGGGTGCTCGCCGGCGAGATCCTGCGCCACGGCCACCTTCCCGTGTACGACCCGTTCGACTGGAGCGGCACGCCGCTCCTCGCCTCGTCGAACGCCGGCTCCGCCTTCCCAGACATCGTCTTTTTCGCGATCTCCCCCCCCTCGTCGCCTGGGTCGCCGCCGAAGCCGTCGCGTTCGCCGCCGCGGCGGTCGGGCTCTACACGTTCCTGCGCTGCGGCGGCCTGCGACCGCTCTGCGCGGCACTCGGCGGCGCGGCCTTCGGGCTCGGGGGGTTCATCACCTCGCAGGCCGTCCACCTCGACGTCGTCGAGACCGCGGCGTCGCTCACCTGGGTCCTCGTCGCCGTCGAGCGCATCGCGCGCGGACCGGAGCGGCACCGGCTGGCGTGGACGGCGTTTCTCGGTGCCGCCTCCGCCGCGACGGTGCTGGCGGGTAGCCCCGAGATCGCCGTCTACGCCGCGCTCGCGGCGGTGATCTACGCCTGTTCGCTCCTCCTGCACTCGCGGCGGCCTGCCTCGACGGCGGCGCTGTTCGCGATCGGGGGCGGCGCGGGGGCACTCATCGCCGCGGTACAGGTGCTGCCGACCGCCCGTTTCGTCGCCATCTCGCAGCGCGCCCACGTCACGTTCTCCTTCCTCACCTCCGGGGAGCTGCGCGTCGCGCAGCTCCCCCTGCTGCTCGCGCCCCACATCCTCGGCGGGGGCCCGATCGGCCTCGCGACCTACGTCGGGAGCTACAACCTCGGCGAGATCGACGCCTACCCCGGCGTGCTGGCCCTCGTCGCGGTCGTCGCGCTGGCGTTCCGTTGGCGCTCGCCCCAGGCGTCGAGGATCCGCGTCTGGTACCTCATCGGCGCCGTCGGGATGATCATCGCCCTCGGCTCGCTCACGCCCCTCCCCCACCTGCTGCTCCATCTGCCCGTGATCGGCGAGAGCCGGCTTCTCAGCCGCGCCCTCCTCCTCGTCGCGCTGGCCTGCTCCGTGCTCCTGGCCTACTGGGCTGCGGAGGTCCTCGACCCGCAGAGCGTCCTGCCGCCGCCGCCCGCACCGGACCCCGGGCGGCCGCGAGGCCGCTTCGCGCGCGACGCCCCGCTCGTCGTCCCCGGGATGATCCTCGCCCTCCTCGCCACCGTCGCCGTCGGCGGCAAGACCGTCGCCCGCACGCTCGCCCAGGGATCCTTGGGCCCGTGGACGGTCGCCCGTGTCGCGCCGTACCTCGCGGTCGCCGCCGCGATCGCGCTCGCCACGGCCTGGTTCCTCGTCGCCGGCCGCGGGTTGGTGCGCCGGCGACGAGTCATCGCGCTCGTCACCCTGGCGGTCGTCGACCTGCTCGTGTTCACGGCGAACCAGAGCTCGCTCGCGCCGGTCCGGGCGAGCGAGCTCGCCCGGTCGAACCGGTTCGAGCGCGCGCTCGCCGCCGCCGTCGGCGCCAACGGGCGCTTCGTCATCGTCGACCACTACCGCATCGGCGGCGCGGAGCTGAACGAGCTCGGCGCGACGAACCTCAACGTCTTCACCCAGCTCTCGAGCGCCCAGGGTTACGGATCGCTCACGTGGGCTCCCTACGCCTACGCGACGGGGACGCACGGCCAGAACAGGGCCGGGCCCCGCGCCTTCGCGTCGGACGTCTTCGACCGGCTCGACGTGCGGGCGCTTCTCGTGCTGCCCTGGGCATTCCAGCGTCCCGTCACCCCGGCCAATCCGGGGCTCGTCGCGCTCTCCAAGTCGACCTCGACGACGCGGTATTTCGGAGGCGGGGTCGACGTCGCCTCGGTCGGGATTCTGGCGACCCGCGGCGTGTCACGCCGGGTGCTCAGCGCTGACGCGGGCGGCATCCGTCTCCTCGGCACGCGTGCGCAGTACGCGCCCACCCGCATCGCCGTCGGTCCGACCGGCGCGACCGCGTACTTCCGACGGGGGCTGCGCAGCGTCGGGCTCGTGCTCGCCGCGAGCGGCGGCGGACCGCAGCAGCTCGCGGTGTCCGTGTCGCCGGTCGACGGCGCGCCGTTCTCGCCGACCGGACTGCTCGCTCCCTTCGTGACGCCGCCGCACTGGAGAGTCGCCGGAACGATCGGGGTCTACCTCTGGCTCACCGACACCCGCGCCATCGGCCCGTTCACCGCGTTCACGCCTTCCGGCACCCACCGGGCCGCCGCCGACGTCCGGGTCGTCGCGTCGTCGCCGTGGACGCCGACCGAGACGGTCGCGGTCGACGCCCCGCGCGCCGTGCTCCTCGTCCGCAGCGTCGCCGATCTCCCCGGCTGGCACGCGACGGTGGCGCGCGGGCGCCGCGTTGAGTCGGTGGCCCTGCAACGGTTCGGCGTCGTCCAGGCGGTCGAGCTGCCCGCCGGACGGACGCTCGTCACGTTCAGCTACGACCCTCCCGGGTTGCGGCTCGGCCTGGCACTCGCCGCCGCCGGGTGCGCACTCCTCGTCGCGCTCTTGTTCCTCGACCTCGTCCGCGCCCGACGCCGAGGCGCGACCGAGGCAACGGGGCGCGGTGCGACCCCGGCCCGCTGACCGCCAGCGGCGGAGCGGGCCGAATCCGGCCGGAGACTAGGCCGCGGACACCGAGCCTCCCCGGCGGGCAGCGGCCCGACCGCCCCGGAAGGGCAGGTCGAGCAGGAACAGAAGCACGAGCGCGACCCCGGCCGCGCTGACCACGTACCAGGGCCACGGGCCGAGCAGCCGGAGAACCGTCCACTCGCCGGGAGGGCGCCGGAGGAACATGTAGTTCGCGCCCGTCACGGCGTCGACGAGTCCGACGAAGGTCGTGTAGGCCGCGGCGATCGCGAACACCCGGATGGCCGCCCCGGGGCGCGGCCGGAGGCGCAGTCCGACGACGAGGAACAGCGCGGCGAGCACGATCCCGACGTGGCCGACGACGTACTCGAAGAACACGAGGTGTGGGAACGAGACGTTGAGGTCCGGCGTGAGCACGGCCTGCAGCGTGCCGGCGAGCCCGATGAAGTAGGTCAGCTCGACGAGCAGCGGAACCCGCCACCAACAGGCGATCGCGGCCACGACCACACCCGCGTTGCAAAGCGCGAGCGGCAGCGAGGTCTCCGCCGTCCAGGTTCTCGCCGCGACAAGACCGACCGTGTAGGCGACGATGTCCGCCGCGAGCGCCGTCCCGATCAGGCGGGCGACCACGACCCGCCACGGTCCGGGGTCATGTCGTGCGGCGACGCACGCGACCGCGCAGAGGACTGCTCCGAGGCCGACCGCCGTCCAGTAGGCGGTCGGCGAGACGACGGCGATCACCCTTCCATCCTGCCGCGATCGGTCCCGCGAGTTGCTGCGAGCAAGGAATCCCCCCGCCGGGGAACAACGGCGCCCGGAGCGTCGTTGGAGCAGTCGGGTCCGATGGACGCGCCGAGGTGGTCAGCAGCCGCGGCCGGGATCGACCACTTCAGCCGAGGGACGAGCTGGGGGTTGTCCGGCCGGTCGTCCGAGCAAGCCGTACGGGAGCAGGCAAACCGCAATCTCACCGGGCGTTTCGGCAGCAGATGGCCCGGCCGGTTCGCGGTGCCACTCTCCGAGGCTCTCGCTCCTCGGGCAGAGACGGGGCGCCCGTTCCGTGTGATGGCGGGATGGGCGCCTCGTCGCGTCGGTCGTCGAGCATTCCTCGTTGCAACGTGTCGCGGGCCCGCGGCGTGCCCGCTGAGGCGTCAGGCCAAGTGGCGGCCGTCGCGGGCGAGCCGATGCTCGGTGTCGCGACGATGCTGAGCGCGGGAGTGGGCGTCGATGCTCAGGGGTCTTGAAGCAGCCCGAGCACGTTGCCATCGGGGTCGGTGACGGTGGCCACCAGGCGGCCGCCGCCGACGTCGTGCGCGGCTTCCTTCACGGTGGCACCCGCGGCGGTCACCTCGGCCAGCTTCGCCTCGAGGTCCGGCACGTGCCAGTAGGCCACCGGTGAGGTCATGCCCTGCGGTCCCCCGCCCGGCACCAGCCCGATGTGCTGGCCCGCGGTCTCGAAGCCGACGTAGTAGGACCCGTCGAACTGCGGCGGCACGCCGAGGAGGGCTTCGTACACCGCCTTGGCCGTCGCCAGGTCCGACACGGGATGCAGCACTGTCTTGATTCCCTGGGTGGAAGAGCCGGTCATGGTCGCTCCTGGAGTCGTGGGTCACATCGAACCGGGGCCTGACGGGTTCAGAGACTAACGGGAAGCCCGGAAATCGACGGCCCGATCGCCCGGGCTGTCGATTCCTGTCCCGTCAGGAGTGGACGACAGCGAACCAGAGGATGTGACCGTGAGCGATCGTGACCGGCGCGCCGCACGCTTCGCGACCCGCCGGGATCACCTCAGAGCGTCGCCGGTCGTCCTCATCAAGCACGGCCAGCGCAGCGGATCGCGCCATGACCCGTGCTCGCGCACCGATCAGCCGATCGAAGGCGACGAATGTCATGCAGCACTAGAAACGGGCGGGGCCCGCCCTGCGTGATCGAGAACGCTTCTGCGCCGGGTGTCGAGTCCAGCTGTTGACGAAGGCGTACGCCTGATGGCACGCCTCGGACACCGACGCACCGTTCGTGTAGCAAACCTGGGCGACGGCGGCGGCCCGGCTGGCCGCGGCACCATCGCCCGGCCGCTCTTCGATGACCCACGCCCGGACTGCCTCCGCGAGCACGCGATCATTTCTCAAGGCAACCACCTCCCCTGCGACGCTAGGCCCGCGCCGCCCCGGCTGACAACACGGGACCTCGGGCCGCCCCGAGGGTCCGCCGGGCGGCGCGGGGTCTTCGCTACCGATCCGCGGACGGCCCCGGGGACTCGGCGGGAACCGCGTCGGCCGACGGCGCGCCTTTGCTCGGCAGCACGACGAGCACGACGCAGGTGGCGACCGCGACGACGACTGCGGCGACGAGGAGGGCGAGGTCCATGCCGCTCACGAAGGCGGCCTTCGCGACGTTCGTGAGCGCCGCGCCCGCCGTCCCCGCCCGCTGCGCGACGGCGAGGGCGCCGCCGAGCGACCCAGTGATGAGGTGGAGGACCGATTGCGGAATCGGCAAGTTGGAGTTGGCGAGCAGCGGGGCCAGCCGGTCGGCGTAACGGGTGTTCAGCAGGCTCCCGAGCACGCCGACCCCGAGCGCCCCCCCGAGCTGCAAGACCGTGCTGTTCGTGGCCGATCCGACGCCGACCTCGGCGAGCGGCAGTGAGCCCATCACCGACTCCGTGCACGGCGCGAGCGCCAGTCCGACCCCGGTGCCGATGATGAAGAGCGCCGGGAGCGCCTCGAGGTAGGTGCCGTGGACGGTGACCCGCGACAGCAGCTCGAGCCCGACGGCGATCAGGGCCAGGCCCGCGAACACGATGGGTTTCGTGCCGACATAGCGGACGGCGAGCGTCGACGCCGGTGCGACGACGAGGAGCACCGCCGCGATCGGCGCGATCCGCAGGCCCGTCTCCAGGGCGCTGTAGCCGAGCGAGAACTGCAGGTACTGCGTGAGGAGGAAGAGCGCCCCCATGAGGGCGAAGATCACGAGCCCCATCGCCGCGATCGCCGCCGAGAACCGTCGCGAGCGGAAGAACGACGGTTCGAGCATCGGGTGCGTCGAGCGTCGCTCCCAGGAGACGAACGCCGTGAGCACCACCGCGGCCGCGACGATCGCCCCGATGATGAGCGGTGAGGTCCAGGAGCGGTTGGGCGCCTCGATGATCCCCCAGAGCAGGAGCACCATCCCGACGATCGAAAGGCCCGCACCGATCGGGTCGGGTCGCTTGCTCGCCGGGTTGCGGGAATTCGGCACGAACCAGGCCGCGGCGCACAGCCCGACGAGGGCGATCGGCACGTTGATGAGGAACACCGACCCCCACCAGTAGTGGGCGAGAAGCCAGCCGCCGGCCACCGGCCCGACGGCGACACCGATCCCGGTCGTGCCCGACCAGATCCCGATGGCCTGGAGCCGCTCGTCGTCGTCGGTGAACACGCTGGCGAGGATCGACAGCGTGGACGGCATGATCGCCGCCGCGCCGATCCCCATGAAGGCCCGGGCGGCGATGAGACGGTCGGGCGTCATCGAGAACGCCGACGTCGCGGAGCCCGCGGCAAACAGCACGAGCCCGGCGAGGAAGACCCACTTGCGGCCGATGCGGTCGCCGAGACTGCCCAGCACGAGCAGCAGCCCGGCGAAGACGATGACGTAGGCGTCGACGATCCACTGCAGCTGGCTCGAGGTCGCGTGCATCGTGCGCACGATCGCCGGCAGCGCGACGTTGAGGATCGTGCTGTCGAGGCTCACGACGAGCAGGCTCACGCACAGCACCGCGAGGATGACCCTCCGGTGTTCGGGCCGACGGACCTCGGCGGGGGTCAACGCCGTCCGGGACGCACCCGACCCACCCATCCCGATCACGGTGCGCGCCATCGCGACCCGATTCTTCCACCCGACGGCTGGCGACCGAGGGCACCGTCGGCCGAGCCGATTCCGTGGCGCGACGCGCCGACCGCGCTCGATCTCGGATTGCCGCGGCGTCGGCGCCGGAGCCGGGCGCACGCCATCGGGTGCGCCGGACACAGACGACCCGATGGTCCGCGGGCCGCTCGCGCCTCGCCGGTCGCGCCACGAGGTCTCGTCCGACCGAGTGCGACACCGTCGCCTGGCCGGCCAAGTCCCGCCTTTCTCCGAGGCAAAGTGGGCCGGGTAGGATTTGAACCTACGTAGGCAGTGCCAGCAGATTTACAGTCTGCCCCCGTTGTCCGCTTGGGTACCGACCCGCGAGACGACGAGGATATCCGATGCCCGGGACCCCCCGGTGAGCCCGCGGGACCGACGACGGCTGACGGGTGGGAGCCCGCCGGCCGTCGCCGATAGCGTGGGGGCCGTGCCGAGCTTCGACGTCACCTCCGAGATCAACTTCCAGGAGGTGCGCAACGCCGTCGACCAGGCCTCGCGCGAGGTCGCGACCCGCTTCGACTTCAAGAACACCGGTTCGTCGCTGGAGCTCAGCCCGCACGAGATCGAGCTCGACGCCCCCACCGAGGATCGCCTGCGCGCGCTCGCCCAGGTACTCGAGGAGAAGCTCGTGCGGCGTCAGGTGTCGCTGAAGGCCCTCTCCTACGGCAAGATCGAGGAGGCGGCGCGAGGCACCGTCCGCCAGCGCGTCACGTTGCAGGTCGGGATCTCGGCGGACCACGCGCGGCGCATCAACAAGATCGTCAAGGAGCTCAACCTGAAAGGCGTGACCTCCCAGTCGCAAGGTGACCAGGTCCGCGTGTTCGGTAAGAAGCGCGACGACCTCCAGGCTGTGATCGCCAAGCTGCGAGGCGAGGACCTCGGGATCCCGCTCCAGTTCGGCAACTTCCGCGACTGAGCCGCTCTCGCTCGGCCACGCCCTCGGCTGCCGCCGACCCGACTAGTGGAAGATCAGCGTCGCGGCACGCGCGAAGTCGATGAGCGGCTGCGGCCAGACGCCGAAGACGACGGTCACACCGCAACCGACGGCCAGCCCGAGGGCAATCGACGGCGGGACGACGAGGCGCTCGACGACGGGACGCACGAGGGTGGCGACACCACCCGCCGACGGCGCCGGCACCGGCACGACGCCCGCCCCCGACGGCTCGGTCGAGAACATCACGAGCACGAGCCGCAGGTAGAAGAAGACCGCGATCGCCGCCGAGGCCATGGCGATGACCGCGAGCGCGTAGCTGTGGGCCTCGACCGACGCCGCCACGACGTAGAACTTGGCGAAGAACCCCGTCGTGAAGGGCACGCCCGCCTGGGCGAGCAGCAGCACCGTGAAGACGGTCGCGAGCACCGGGTTGCGGGCCGCGAGACCCCGGTAGTCCTCGACGTCGTGCCGGCGATCCCCCTTCCGGCCGACGACGCCGACGACGGCGAAGCTGCCGAGCACCATGAAGCTGTAGGCGAACACGTAGTAAGCGCTCGCCGCGGTGCCCCGTGTCGTCGCCGCCTGCAGCCCGATGAGCACGAACCCGGCGTGGTTGATCGAGGAGTAGGCGAGCATGCGCTTCACGTCGCGCTGGACGAGGGCGACGACGGCGCCACCGAGGAGCGTCACGGCCGCGAGCGCCCAGATGACCGGCTGCCAGTCGCCGCGCAACGTCGGGAACGTCGCCACGAAGACCCGGAGGAACGCCGCGAAGCCGCCGGCCTTGGCGATCGCGGCCATGAACCCCGTCACCGGTGTCGGGGCGCCCTGGTAGACGTCGGGCGTCCACATGTGGAACGGCACCGCCGCGACCTTGAACGAGAAGCCGACGAGCAAGAGCGCGATCCCGGCGAGCAGCACGCCGTTCGCCGTGATGACGTTGTGGGCGAGGAAGGCCCCGATCTCCGCCAGGTTCGTCGACCCGGTCGCGCCGTAGACGAGCGCGATGCCGTAGACGAAGACCGCCGAGGAGAACGCCCCGAGGACGAAGTACTTGATCGCGGCCTCCTGGGACGTCGTGCGGCGCCGGTCGAATCCCGCCATCACGTAGAGCGGGATCGAGAGCACCTCGAGGGCCAAGAAGATGAGGATCAGGTCGTTCGCCGAGGCCATCAGCATCGCCCCCGACCCCGAGATGAGGGCGAGCGCGTAATACTCGCAACCGGCGATCCCCTCGCGGCGCAGATACCCCGCGCCGAGGATCGCCGCCACGACGAGCACGGACGACACGAGGACGAGGAAGTAGACGGCGAAGCCGTCGACGTCGACCGAGTGCGCGACGGTGGTGAAGGCGCCGTGTTGCTGCAGATGCCGCCACAGCCGGAGCGAGGCGACGAGCGCGCCGACCGCGATCCCGACGGTCGCGGCCGCGTAGACGCCGGTCGGGGGCTGCCGCGACGTCATCGCCGAGATCCCGACGAGGAGCAGCACGCCGCCGAGTAGGATCAGCTCCGGCAGGATCGCGCCGTAGTCGATGTGCGGGAGCACGATCCCGGACGTGGCGTGCACCGCGGCGAGCGCCGGCCCGGCCGGTGTCACCTCGCCACCTCCGTCCTCACCGGCAAGACGGGCTGGCCGACCCGGGGGATCGTCGGGTGCGCGACCTGCTCGACGTGGGTGAGGAGCTGGTCGACCGAAGGCGTGATCCGGTCGAGCACGGGCTTCGGGTAGACGCCGAGCAGCACGATGAGCACGATGAGCGGTGCCATCACGACGCCCTCGCGCCAGGTGATGTCGCGAAACGGCTTGCCGCGCTCGGACTCGCGCTCGGGACCGTGGAAGATCTGTTGGTAGGCCCAGAGCAGATAGACGGCCGCGAGGACGACGCCGGCCGTCGCCACCACCGCCCACCAGCGGTGGGTGAGGAACGTGCCCGCGAGGATGAGGAACTCGCCGACGAAACCGCTGAGGCCCGGCACGCCGATCGACGCCAGCACGACGACGGTGAACGTCGCCGCCATCACCGGCGCCCGGTGCTGGAGCCCGCCGAGGTGGGCGACCGACATCGTCTGGCGCCGCTTGTAGATCATGGCGACAAGCAGGAAGAGCGCCGCCGTGACGATCCCGTGGTTCACCATCTGGAGGACGGCGCCGGAGACCGCCTCGCCGGTGAGGGCGAAGGCGCCGATGACGATGAAGCCGATGTGCGCGAGCGAGGAGTAGGCGACGAGGCGCTTCAGGTCCTTTTGCACCGCGGCGACGATCGCCCCGTAGACGACGCCGACCGCGCCGAGCGTGAGGAACACCGGCGCCAGGACGACGACCGCGTGCGGGAACAGTCCGAGGTCGAACCGGACGATGCCGTAGGTGCCGAGCTTCGCGGTGATCCCTGCCAGCAGGACGGACCCGGCGACCGGTGCCTCCCGGTAGGCGTCGGGTGACCACGTGTGGAACGGGAAGATCGGCGCCTTCACGGCGAAGGCGGCGGTGAAGGCGAGCAGAAGCAGCACCCCCGCGGCCCCGCTCAGGTGGGTTTGGGCGAGCTGGCGGATGTCGAACGTCGTCACGCCCGTCTGGCCCTCGTGGATGAAGACGAGCGCCAGGATGCCGACGAGCATCACCGCCGATCCGGTGAAGGTGTAGATGAAGAACTTCATCGCCGCGTGGTTGCGGTGCTCGTGGCCCCAACCGCCGATGATGAAGTAGACGGGCACGAGCGTCGTCTCGAAGAACAGAAAGAACATCAGCAGGTCGAGCGAGAGGAAGCTCCCGAGGCAGGCCGCCTCGAGCAGCAGGATCCAGACGGTGAACGACTTCACGTTCGACCGCTCGCCCGCGCCGACCAGTGCGAGCACGAAGAGCAACGCCGAGAGCAGCACCAAAAAGAGCGAGATCCCGTCGACGCCGAGATTCCACGAGATCCCGAGCGAGCCGACCCAGGGGTGCTCGGAGACCATCTGATAGCCGCCGACACCCGACTGGAACTCGTCGAGCACCGCCGCGGCGATGCCGAGCACGCCGAAGGACCCGAGCAACCCGACGGCGCGGATCGCCCAGCTCGCGCGCCTCGGCAACACCAGCGTGACGACCGCCGCCCCGACCGGCAGGAGCACGAGCGCCGTGAGGTACGGGAAGGCGCGTTGGTCGGCGACGTTCGCCAGGCTGAGGAGCACGGCGTGCGTCGTCACGACCCGGCCCTCGTCACGAGGTAGGCGACGACGATGACGATCCCGCCGACGATCGTGAGGGCGTACGTCCGCAGGTAGCCCGACTGGACACGCCGGAGCCGCTCGCCGCCCCCGCGAACGAGTCGCGCGACCCCTTCCACGGCGCCGTCGATGATCCGCGCCTCAACGACGGACGCGGCGAACGACGAGATCACCGCCCCGGGACGGGCGACGAAGCGGTCGTAGCTCCAGTCGACGAACCACGCCATGAGCAGGAACCGCGGCTCGAGCCGCGGACGGTTGACCGCGGCGCGCCAGACCGCCGCCGCCATGGCGATGCCGACGAGCGCGAACGCCACGTCGGCGAGCCCGAATCCCCAGAGCTCGGCCGGGCCGTAGCGGTGGACGGCGAGACTGGCGCCGAGGACGGGCTGCAGCCAGCGCTCGAGGAACGCCCACGTCGGGTGGAACGGCAGGTCGATGAAGAGCCCGAGAAACGAGCAGGCCGAGAGCACGAGAAGCGGCACGCCCATCACCCAGCCCGGGTCGCGGGGTGGCGGCCCCCCGGGCCTCGCGTCCTCCCAACGGGGATCGCCCATGAACACCAGGAAGAACTCGCGGCCCATGTAATAGGCGGTGAGGATCGCCGTCACCGCACCGATCGCCCAGAGGGCGGGGCTCACGGCCCAGGCGTTCTCCAACACGTCGCTCTTGGCCCAGAAACCGCTGAACGGCGGCACGCCGGCGATCGAGAGCCAGCCGACGAAGAAGGTGACCGCGGTGAGCGGCATGAAGGCGCGCAGCGACCCCATCTTCTTCAGGTCCTGCTCGCCGTCGAGGGCGTGGATGACGGACCCCGCCGACAGGAACAGGAGCGCCTTGTAGAAGGCGTGGGCGAGCATGAGGAAGATCGCCGCCACGTAGGCGCCGCAGCCCGCGGCGAGGAACATGTAGCCGAGCTGCGAGACCGTCGAGTAGGCGAGGACCTTCTTGATGTCGGTCTGGGCGCAACCGATCGTCGCCGCGACGAGCGCGGTCGCGACCCCGACCCACGCCACGACGTGCCCGGCGACGGGCGCGGCGTGGAGGATCGGGTTGATGCGGCACATGAGGTAGACGCCCGCGGTCACCATCGTCGCGGCGTGGATCAGCGCCGAGACGGGTGTCGGACCCTCCATCGCGTCGGCGAGCCACGGGAACAGCGGGATCTGCGCCGACTTGCCGACGGCGCCGAGGAAGAGCAGGAGCGCGATCGCGACGAGGTTCGCGGTCGAGACGCGCCCGAGCCGGGCGAACACCGTCGAGTAGTCGAGGCTCCCGGTGCGCTCGAAGATGAGGAACAGCGCGACCAAGAAACCCGCGTCGCCGATGCGGTTGTAGATCATCGCCTTCTTGCCGGCGCTCGCCGCCGCCGGGCGACGGAACCAGAACGCGATGAGGAGGTACGAGCAGACGCCGACGCCTTCCCAACCGAAGAAGGTGACGAGGAGGTTGCTCGCCAGCACGAGCATCAGCATCGAGAACACGAAGAGGTTGAGGTAGGTGAAGAACTTGGCGAAGTCCTCGTCGTGCTCCATGTAGCCGATCGAGTAGAGGTGGATGGCCGCGGCGACGCCGGTGACGAAGAGCGCCATCGTCACGGACAGCGGGTCGACGCGCAGCCCGACGTCGACGTTGAGCCGATCGACCGTGAACCAGGTGAACCAGTGCTGGGTGAAGACCCGCGCCGCGGGGGCGTGCCCGAAGAGCGACACGAGGACGATCACCGCGACGACGAAGGCGGCGGCGACCGCGAGGGTCGCGATCCAGCCGGCGATGGGGTTGCCGATCCGCCGGCCGAACGCGAGGAGGAGCGCGAACCCGCCGAGCGGGAGCAACGGGATCAGGGAGGCGAGGTGGAGCACGCTCGCCTCAGCCCCTCAGCTCGTGGGGGTCGTCCGCGGTCGCCCCGACGCGCCGTCGGAAGATGGCGACGATGATCCCGAGGCCGACGACGACCTCGGCCGCCGCCACGACGAGCACGAAGAACACCGCGACCTGGCCGCCGATGTCGTTCAGCTCGCGGGAGAACGTGACGAAGGTGAGATTCGCCGCGTTCAGCATCAGCTCGATGCACATGAACATGACGAGGACGTTGCGCCGGATGAGCACGCCGACGGCGCCGATCGTGAACAGCACCGCCGCCAACGTCAGGTACCAGGCGCCGTCGATCGTCATCGGCCCGGGACCTCGGTCTCTCCGGACGAGTCCGCGGCGAGTTCCTCCGCCGGATCCGCCTCGTCGTCGACGGCGCGGTCGAAGCGCCGGGCGAGGACGACCGCCGCCACGACGGCCACGACGAGCAGCGCCGAGGTGATCTCGAAGGGCAGCAGGTACGTGGTGAATATGGCCCGGCCGAGCTGTGCGACGTTGGACAGCGGACGGTTGAGCGCGCCGGTTGTCGCGTGGGCACCGGTCGTCCAGTGACCCGTGCCGAGCAGCAGCACCTCGGCGAGGACGAGGGCTCCGAGCGCCAGCGCGACGAGGTGCTGACCGCGGAACTGGTCCGCCAGGACGCGCTCCTGGCGGTCGACGCCGAGGAGCATGATGACGAACAAGAACAGCACGACGATCGCCCCGGTGTAGACGATGATCTGCACAGCCGCGAGGAACTGCGCGTCCTCCTCCACGAACAGCACGGCGATCCCGAACAGCGTCATCACGAGGTTGAGTGCGGCGTGGACCGGATTGCGCCCGAAGACGACCCCGAGCGACCCGCCGAGGACGATCGCCGCGGCGACAAGGAAGGTCGCGAGGTCCGGCGACGACACGGTGGCGAGCACGGCCCCCGCCATCAGCGCCTCCTCCCGCCGAAGCGGACCGGGATCTTCTTGCGCTGGGTCTCCCGCACCGAGATGTTGCCGGTCGCCGCGTCGTCGCGCTCGCCGCGCTGACCCGCCTCGGGCGCGCGCACCCCATAGCCGAGCTCACCCGACCACTGCACCTCGCCCTCGTACCGGGCCGCGCCCGACGGCGAGGTCGCCCGCATCCAGCCGGAGGTGAAGCGGTCCTCGCCCTCGCGCCAGTCCTCCCACGGCAACTCCTGCGGCTTGCCGTCGTCGGCGACGACGAGCTCCGCCTTCGTGTAGATCGCGTCGGCGCGGCTCGTGAACGAGAACTCGAACAGCTTCGACTCGGTGATCGCCTCGGTCGGGCACGCCTCGACGCACAGGTCGCAGTGGATGCAGCGCAGGTAGTTGATCTCGTAGACGAAGCCGTAGCGCTCGCCGGGCGCGACCGGTGCGTCCGGCGGATTGTCGGCGCCGCGCACGTAGATGCAGTCGGCCGGGCACACCGCCGCACAGAGCTCGCAACCGATGCACTTCTCCATCCCGTCCTCGTAGCGGTTGAGGACGTGACGGCCGTGCAGCCGGGGCGGTTTGGGCCGCTTCACGCCCGGGTACTCGGTCGTGACACGCGGCTTCAAGACCTGCTTCAGGGCGACGTAGAACCCGCCGAAGAAGTTCGTCTCGCCGAAGATCCCCATCGCTCAGCCCCCCGCCCGTGCCCGTTCCGCGACCGTCCCGGACACGACCAGCCCGTCGAGGCCATCCGGTCCCGGCGGGCGCGGTCGGGCGAGGCGCTCGCGCCGGCGGCGAGACGTCGCGCGCGCCCGCGCGAGCAGGAGCCCGGTGGCGATGATGCCGCCGAAGATGCCGAAGCCCCAGCTCTTGGAGACCTGGGCGGCGGCGACGAGGAGGAGCCACCCGAGGGAGAGCGGGATGAGCCACTTCCATCCGACGTTCATCAGCTGGTCGTAGCGCAACCTCGGGAGGGCGGCCCGGATCCACACCTGGATGTAGAGGAAGACGAACGTCTTTCCGAGGAACCAGAGGATGGGCCAGAGCCAGCGCACGACGTGGAACCCTGGGCCGTCGGGTCCGCCGAAGAACAGCGTCACGACGACCGCCGACATCGTGATCGTGTTCATGAACTCGGCGAGGTAGAACATCGCGAACCGGATCGACGAGTACTCCGTGTGGAAGCCGCCGCCGAGCTCGGATTCGCCCTCGGCGAGGTCGAACGGGGGTCGGTTGAGCTCGGCGGTCCCGGCGATGAAGAAGACCACGAACGGCACGAGCCAGAGCCGCAGCGCGTTCCAGTGCCAGAAGCGCTGGGCCTGGGAGTCGACGATCGCGCGGGTCGACAGCCCGTGCGACTCGAGGATGACGGCGACGACGGTGAGCCCGAGCGCCGCCTCGTACGAGATCATCTGCGCCGAGGCGCGCACCGCACCGAGCAACGGGTACTTCGAGCCGGACGACCAGCCGGCGAGCATCACGCCGTAGACGGCGACCGACGACAGCGCCAGCACGAAGAGGATCCCGATCGGCGGGTCGGCGACCTGGAGCTCGACGACGTGGTGGGCGATCGTCACGACCCCGCCGAACGGGACGATCGCGAAGATGAGGAAGGCGGGCACGACCGAGAGGAACGGGGCGAGACGGTAGACGACACGGTCCGCCCGCTCGGGCAGCAGGTCCTCCTTGAAGAACAGCTTCACGCCGTCGGCGAGCGTCTGCAGGATCCCGAACTTCCCCGCCCGGTTCGGCCCGATCCGGTTCTGCATGTCCGAGATCACCTTGCGCTCGAACCAGATCATCAACATCACCGAGACGAGGAGGAAGCCGAAGGCGACGACCGCCTTCACGAGCACGATGACGACAACGCCGAGGTCGACGCCGTGGGCGAAGAGGGGATCGCCCATCACGCCTTCTCCAACCAGACGTCCGTCGCGACCGTGGAAGAGTCGACGAGCGCGCTCGCGCCGTGCTCCTCGGGACCGACGAGGTTGGCGACCACGACCGCGACGCGGCGCGGCAGCGACGCGTCGAGCTGGACCGGCAACCGAAGCGAGTCCCGCGCAGAACGGACCGTGAGCACCGCCCCCGCCGCCACACCGACCTCATCGAGCGCCGCCGGGTGGACGAACACGGCCGGCTCCGGGACCAACGGCGCGAGCGACGGGCTCTCGACCACGAGGGTCCCCCGGTCATAGAGCGTCCGGCGCACGACGAGACGGTAGGCGCCCTCCCCCGCGACGTCAGCGGACGGCGGCCGGTCCGGGGGCGAGAACGTGACTGGTGGCGGCGTCGTCGCCCGGCTCGCCGGCGCGGGGCTCGCGTCGTGGCGGTCGGGACCGGCCGCGCGGGTCGAACCGAGGTCGAGCGGGGCGCCTTGGTCCTCGACCGAGAGGATGCCGGGCGTCGCGATCGGATCGAGCGGCCGCGGCCGGCGCCCGGCGATACCGACCGGCACGGCGCGACACGGCACGACGACCCCGTCGCGGTGCTCCGGCCTGCCGAGCAGGCCGGCGTCGACGCCCCGGTAGGCGGGGGCGACCCGGGCGATCTCGGCCGAGATCTGGTCGACGCCGTCGAGTCCGAGGGTCGAGCCGAGGAAGCGCGCGATCTCGCTCGCGACGGTCCACGCCGGCCAGGCGATCCCGGGCGGCACCACCTTGGCCGCGAGCCGGGTCACCCGACCCTCGCAGTTCGTCGTCGTGCCGCCGCGCTCGCCGTCGCCGGCCACCGGCAGCACGACCTGCGCGAGCGCGCTCGAGGCATTCGGGTGGGTCCCGACGAAGATGAGCGAGCGGACCTGTTCGAGCGCGGCACGCGCGAGCCCGCGGTCGGCGCAGTCGGCAAGCGGGTCGCAGCCGAGGAGGACCAACGTCGAGATCTCGCTGTCGACCGTCGCCTCGAGGATGGCGCGCGCGTCGCGTCCCGGTCGCTCCGGCAGCGCACCCCACGCCGCGAAGAAATCACGCCGACCGTCCTCGAGCGTCACCCGGCCCGGCAGAAGGCCCGGGGCGAGACCCATGTCGAGCGCGCCGTGCACGTTCGCCCGGCGCAGCGTCGGCAGGAAGCGGGCTCTCGGCAACGCCCGCCGGATCGCGTCGACCGCCCCGGCGACGGTCGCCGCGGACTCGGCGAGCGACGGCCGGCCGTAGAGGACGACAAGCCCTTCGCCCCCGTCTTCGAGCGAGGCGAGCACGCCGCGCGCGCCCGCGAGCGCCGCCGGGTCGACCCCGGTCGGGGCTGCGACCCGGGCCGAGCCGACGAGCGCCTCGACGAGACGGGCGATCTCGCCCGGGAGGTAGGCAAGCCGGTGGCGGACGTGCGGGCTGAGCGCCGTCGCGGCGGTCGAGCACTCGACGATCGGCACGCCGTCGAGCGCGGCCCGCCGCAGGCGCAGGAAGAGGACGGGGAGTTCCTCTCGCAGGTCGCCCGACAGCGTGACGACGGCTTTGGCCCGCGCCATCTCGTCGATCGTCGCGTGCGGCAGGCCGAGCACCGCGGCGGCGGGAAGCCCGTCGTCGAGCTGCGCGTCGACCGAATCCGTGCCGAGGACCGCCTTGGCGAGCTTGGCCCAGGCGTAGGCGTCCTCGTTCGAGAACCTCGCCCCGCCGAGGACCCCGACGGATTCCGGTCCGCCGTGTTCGTGGGAACGACGGATCGCCGCGGCCACGGCGTCGAGCGCCTCGCGCCAGGTCACGGGGACCTGGACGTCCCGGCGCTCCACCGCCGGGGTGACGAGACGGTTCGGCGAATGGACCGCCTCGAAGGCGTAGCGGCCCTTGTCGCACAGCCAGCTCTGGTTCACCGGATCGGAGTCGACGCCGAGGTAGCGCACGAGCCGCCCCGCCGACGACTGCGCGACGACGCGGCAGCCGACGGCGCACGTCGTGCACGTCGTCTCGACCTGCTCGAGGTCCCATGGGCGCGACTTGAAGCGGTAGGCGGGAGCCGTGAGCGCGCCGACGGGACAGATCTGGATGGTGTTGCCGGCGAAGTACGAATCGAAGGGCTTGCCGGGGAACGTCGACACCTCGACGGCGTCGGTGCGAAACGCGAGGTCGATGAGCGGCTCGCCGGCGACCTCCGCGGCGAAGCGGGTGCAGCGGGCGCACTGGATGCACCGCTCCCGGTCGAGCAGCACGAGCGGGCCTATCTCGATCGGCTTCGCCCAGTGCCGCTTCTCCTCGACGAAGCGGCTCTCCCCGGGCCCGTGGGAGAGCGCCTGATCCTGCAGCGGGCACTCCCCTCCCTTGTCGCACACGGGGCAGTCGAGCGGGTGGTTGATGAGCAGGAACTCGAGCACGCCTTGCTGGGCCTTGCGCGCCTTGGCCGAAGCCGTGCGCACCTCCTGGCCTTCGGCGATCGCGAGCACGCACGCGGGCTGCAGCGCGAAGCCCCGCGGCCCGGAGACCTCGACGAGGCACATCCGGCACATGCCAACCGGTGCCAGGCGCGGGTGATAGCAGAAACGCGGGATGAAGATCCCGGCCCGTTCGGCGGCGTCGATGAGAAGCTCGCCCGGCGACGCCTCGACGGCGCGCCCGTCGATCGTCAGGCGGACGACGACGGGCGCGTCGGTTTCGTGCCGCGCCGGCGGGTTCATCGCGCCCCGGCTTCCGGCCCACCGGCTCGGCCGCGCGGGCACCCGCCCATCCGGACGTGCGCGATGAACTCGGCGCGGAACATCCGGATCGCCGAGGCGATCGACGACGGGATCGACGGCCCGAACACGCAGACCGTCGTCTGTTCGGGCGGCCAGCTCACCCCGGGCGCGAGGTTGTCGCAGACGTCCATCACGAGGTCGAGGTCGCTGGAGCGACCCTCCCCCTCCTCGATGCGTCGGAGGACCTTCTCGAGCCAGTGACCTCCTTCCCGGCAGGGCGTGCACTGGCCACAGGACTCCCGGGAGAAGAAGCGGGTGATGCGCCAGGCGGCGCGCACGGCGCAGCTCGTCTCGTCCAGGACGACGACGGACCCCGAGCCGAGCATCGATCCCGCCCGGGCGACCGCGTCCTGGTCGAGGCCGAGGTCGAGCTGGTCCGGGCCGAACCACGGCGCCGAGACCCCGCCGGGGATGAAGGCCTTCAGCTCGCCGCCCCCGGCGACGCCGCCGCCGAGCGTCGGGTCGAAGATGAGGTCGCGGAAGGTCGTCTTGGACATCTCGAGCTCGTACCAGCCAGGCCGGGCGACCCGCCCGGACAGGGCGAACAGGCGCGTGCCGGTCGAGGTGCGGGCACCGAGCGCGGCGAAGGCGTCCCCGCCGTTCTCCACGATCCAGGGCAGCGTCGAGATCGTCTCGACGTTGTTCACGACGGTCGGCTCGCCGTAGAGGCCGATCGCGGCGGGGAAGTACGGCGGCTTGATGCGCGGGAAGCCGCGCTTGCCCTCCAGGCTCTCGAGGAGCGCCGTCTCCTCGCCGCAGATGTAGGCGCCCGCGCCCGGGTGGACCACGATGTCGAGCGAGAACGACGAGCCGAAGATCCGGCTGCCGAGCGCGCCGTATCCGTAGGCGTCGTTGCAGGCCTGGGTGAGACGCTCGAGCCCGAGCGCGAACTCCCCGCGACAGAAGACGAAGGCGCGCCGGACACCGACCGCGTACGCCGCGATCGCGGCCCCCTCGATGATCTGGTGTGGGTCACGCTCGATCAGCAGGTGGTCCTTGAACGTCGCCGGCTCGCTCTCGTCGCCGTTCACGACGAGGTAGGTCGTCTCCGCCGGGCGCAGCATCGACCACTTGCGGCCCGCCGGGAAACCGGCGCCGCCACGACCGAGCAGGCTCGCCCGGTTCACCTCGTCGCGCACGGCCTCCGGCTTCATCCGCAACGCCTTGCGCAGCGCCCCGTACCCGCCGGTCGCGAGGTAGCGCTCGATGGTGTACGAGTCGTCGTAGCCGAGCCGTCTCGTGACGATGCGCGGCGCGTCGGTGAGCACGACCTCAGCCCCCTTGCCGCGCGCGGGAGGGCGCGGCCGTCCCCGGCAGGGCGACGGCGCGCTCGACCCGGCAGAGCACCCCGTGGCGCGGAATCTCGCCCCTGCGCTCGCCTTGCGCCAGGTCCGCGAGGAGCGCGTCGAACGAGGCCTCGGAGAGCGCGCCGACGTAGCGATGGTTGACCTGCACGCACGGCGCGGCGTCGCAGCCGGCGAGGCACTCGGCCTCTTCCAGGGTAAACTCGCCGTCGGCGGTCGTCTGTCCGCAGCGGATGCCGAGCCGACGCTCGGCGTGTTCGACGAGTTCGTACGCCCCGGACAAAAGACAGGCGATGTTCGTGCAGATCGCGATGACGTGCCGGCCGACTCGCTCGGTGTGGAGCATGTCGTAGAAGGTCGCCGTGCCGTAGACCTCGGCCGGGGTGACGCCGCAGAGATCGGCGATCTCCTCCATCGCCTCGGCGCACAACCAGCCGTCCTGGGCCTGGGCGAGGTGACACAGCGGGATGAGCGCGGAGCGCCGCCGCGGGTAGAGCGCGACGAGCGCCTCGGCCCGGGATCGGTTCTCCGCCGAGAAGTGGGCGGTCATCGGTCGACCTCCCCGAGGACGGGGTCGACCGAGGAGAGGATCGCGATCATGTCGGCGATCAGGCCGCCCTGCAGCATCGCCGGGACCGACTGCAGGTTGACGAAGCTCGGCGCGCGGATGTGCATCCGCATCGGCCGGTTCGAGCCGTCCGCGACGAGGTAGCAGCCGAGCTCGCCGCGCGGCGACTCCACCGCGACGTAGACCTCGCCCTCCGGGGGCTCGATGCCGGCCGTGAACAGCTTGAAGTGGTGGATGAGCGCCTCCATCGACTCGTCGATCCGGGCGCGTGGCGGGGGCGTGACCTTCTTGTCCTGGGTTCGGTAGTCGCCCGACGGCATCTTCTCGAGGATCTGGCGGACGATCCGGATCGACTCCCGCACCTCGTTGAGCCGCACCGCGTAGCGGTCGAAGCAGTCGCCGGCGGTGCCGACGATGACGTCGAAGTCGACCTCGTCGTAGGCGAGGTAGGGCATCGAGCGCCGCAGGTCCCAGGGCACCCCCGCCGCACGCAGGACCGGCCCGGTCGTCGAGAGCGCCAGCAAGAGCTCCGGGCTCACGACCCCCACCCCCTCGGTCCGCTCGCGAAAGATCGGCTGACCGGTCAGCAGGTTGTCGTAGTCCTTGAGGCGGGCACCGATCGTGTCGACGACGGCCGCGACGTCGTCCTCCCATCCGTCGGGAAGGTCCGCCGCGACTCCCCCGGGCCGGATGTAGTTGTGGTTCATCCGCAGCCCGGTGACCTTCTCGAAGAACTGCAGCACGAGGTCCCGTTCGCGCAGCCCGAAGATCATCATCGTCGTCGACGCGAGGTCCATCCCGTTCGTCGCGGCCCACATGACGTGGGAGGAGATCCGGTTGAGCTCGCACATGAGCATGCGGATCCACGTCGCGCGCGGCGGGATTTCAACGGCGAGGAGCTTCTCCACGGCGAGCGAGTAGACGAGCTCGTTGTGCAGCGGGGAAAGGTAGTCCATGCGCGTGACGTTCGTCGCGCCCTGGACGTAGGTGAGCTCTTCGCCGGTCTTCTCCATGCCGGTATGGAGGTAGCCGATGACCGGTTTCGACCGCAGGACGGTCTCGCCCTGCAGCTCGACCATCATCCGCAGCACGCCGTGGGTCGAAGGGTGCTGCGGCCCGATGTTGAGGATCATCGTCTCGCCGGCCCCGAAGGCCGCGTCCCCGGCGTCCGGGTCGAGGGTGCTGCTCTCCGGCAACCGCAGCACGCCGCCCTGTTCGATGAGGAGCTCGACCTGGCTCGTCTCGTCGAACGGCGCGAGCTCCTGGGACCCCTCGTCGGTCTCGGCGACGGGGCGCGGGCTGTCGTCGCTCGCGTCGAACGACTCGCGGTCGTCGCCGGGTCGCGGCTCGAGGTGTTCGCCGTTCATCGCGGACCGGGCGCCTCCTTGAACTGGACCGGCACGCGGCCGACGCCGTAGTCCCGGCGCAGCGGGTGCCCCTCCCAGTCCTGGGGCATGAGGATCCGGCTCGGGTCCGGGTGTCCTGCGAAGCGGATGCCCATCAGGTCGTAGGCCTCGCGCTCCATGTTCTCCGTGCCCGGGTAGACGAAGAACAGGGTGGGGCAGACCGGGTCGGCCTCGGGCACCATCACCCGCAGCCGGACGCGCCCGGCGTCGGCGTGTGAGAGCAGGCTCACGACGACCTCGAAGCGCTCCGGAGCGACCCCCGCCGGAAGCTGCCGGCCGGGATGCGTGAGGTAGTCGACGGCGCAGAGGTCGCTGCAGGTGACGAAGCCCGCCCGGCGCAGCGCCGTGGCGATCTCGACGTAGCGCTCACGGCTCGGGAAGAGCACCTCGTCGCCCGCCGAGTCGGCCGACGCCACGCCGGCGAGCTCCGGCACCCGCCCGGCGAGCGACCCCGGCCGCGCCATCAGCGCGGGGTCCCGAGGTGGACCGGGGTGGCGAGGGGCTGGGTCCAACCAGGCACCTCCGCGGCGAGCTCGACGCCGGCGCCCGCACCGGAGGCGGCCCGCCGGCGCAGGATCTCGCCCGTGCGGATCTTCTCGTGGAGGGTGAGGATCGCGTGCAGCAGCGTGTTCGGGCCCGGTGGGCAACCCGGCGCGTAGACGTCGACCGGGACGATCTCGTCGACGCCCTGGACGATCGCGTAGTTGTTGAACATCCCGCCCGACGAGGCGCACACCCCCATCGAGATCACCCACTTCGGCTCCACCATCTGGTCGTAGACCTGGCGGAGGACCGGCGCCATCTTCTGGGACACCCGACCCGCGACGATCATCAGGTCCGCCTGACGCGGCGACGACCGGAAGACCTCCATCCCGAAGCGCGAGAGGTCGTACTCGGCGCCGCCGACCGCCATCATCTCGATCGCGCAGCACGCGAGACCGAACGTCGCCGGCCACATCGAGCTGCGCCGCGACCACCGCACGAAGTCTTCGAGCTTGCCGGTGAGGAGGTTGTGACTGAGCGACTCGAGGCCGTTCCAGGACTCCGCCACCGGCACCTACGCTGCCCTCCCGCCTGCAGAACCGACCCGGCGGACCGTCGACTCGGTCGTGCGCGTCGACTCGGTCCCCACGGGCCGCGCCCGCCGCACCGGACCCCAGTCGAGGGCGCCGTTGGCGATGAGGTAGATGAACGAGAAGAACACCGCCCCGGCGAAGACGAGCACCTCGACGAGACCGAACCGTCCGAGTTGCCGGTAGATCACGGCCCAGGGGAACAGGAAGATGATCTCGATGTCGAAGATGATGAAGATCATCGCGACGAGGTAGAAGCGGACCGGGAAGCGCTGCGGTGGCTCGCGGGTCGGGACGATGCCGCACTCGTAGGGGGCCTCTTTCGCCGCGTTCGGACGGTAGGGCGCGAGCAAGCGCGACGCGGCGATCGACAGGGCCGCGAAGAGGACCCCGAACACGAGCAGCACAAAGATCGGCAGGTAGCTGTCGAGGCTTCCCATGGCGCCCTGCGGTTTTACCACGACAGGCGGGAACCGGCACGTCTGGCGCGCGCGGCGTGCCTGTCGGCGACGGGTCGGGGGGCGGCCGGTACGCTCCTTGCGTGCCAGGTCCCGTCGATGATCGCGCCACCACGCCGACACGGGTGATCCCCCGCTCCTGCGAGGTGCTCGTCGTCGGCGGGGGACCGTCGGGGGCGGCCGCCGCCTACTGGTTGGCCGACGCGGGCTTCGACGTCGTCGTGCTCGAGAAGAAGCACTTCCCGCGGGAGAAGACGTGCGGTGACGGGCTCACGCCGCGTTCCGTGCGCCAGCTCGAGGACATGGGGCTCGGCGACGATCTCACCCGCTATCACCGCTTCGAGGGTCTGCGCGCGCTCGCCTACGGCCGTGAGCTGCTCCTGCGCTGGCCGGTGCACCCGGACTTCGGCGTATACGGCTACGTCGTCACCCGGGCCGAGCTCGACGCGCTCGTCGCGCGTCGGGCCGAGAAGGCCGGCGCCACGGTCCTCGAGGGCTGCGAGGCACTCGGCCCGCTCGGTGCCGAGGCGGGATCGGGCGGACCGGCGCTCGGCGCCGTCGTGCGCGAGGCCGCGACGAACACGATCTGCGAGATCGCCGCCCGCGTCGTCGTCGTCGCCGACGGCGCGAACTCGCGCTTTGGTCGCGCGCTCGGCGCCTCACGGGACCGCGCCATCCCCCAGGGGATGGCGCTGCGCGGCTACTTCTCCTCGCCGCGCCACGACGAGACCTGGATCGAGTCGCACCTCGACCTGCGGGACGACACGGGGGCGGTGATCCCCGGCTACGGGTGGGTCTTCCCGCTCGGCGACGGCCGCGTCAACGTCGGCATCGGGATCGTCTCGAGCTTCGACCGCTGGAAGTCGATGAACACGACGAGGCTCATGGAATCCTTCGTCGCCCACGCGCCGGCGTCGTGGTGCCTCGGGCCACAGAGCGCGCTCGGCGAGCCGACCGGGGGCCGCCTGCCGATGGGGCTCTCCGTCGGCCCCCGCCGGGGTCCCGACTACCTGCTCGTCGGCGACGCGGGCGGGTCGATCAACCCGTTCAACGGCGAGGGGATCGCCTACGGCTACGAGACCGGACGGATCGCGGCGTCCTTCGCCGCCGAGGCGGTCCTCGCCCAGGACAATCGTCTGCTCGCGGGCTACGACGCCAAGCTTACCGAGAACTACAGCCTGTACTTCAAGACGGCGAGCGCCTTCATGCGGCTGATGGGCCGGCCCGAGGTGATGCGCCTGCTCGTCAGCACCGGCATGTACTCCCGCACCCTCATGGAGTGGCTGCTCCGCATCATGTCGAACCTGATCCGCAGCGACGAGATCGGCCCCGCCGAGCTCGCCTACGGCGCGATCGCCCGCCTCGCCCGGTCCTCCGGCTGACGCCCTCAGCGCGTCGCGGCGACCTCTCGCGCCGCGGCCGCCGCGGCGACGATCGTCGAGTCGATCTCGGTCTCGCCGTGGGCGAGCGAGCAGAACATCACCTCGTACGGGCTCGGCGGCAGCGCGATCCCGCGCCCGAGCATCGCCCGGAAGAAACGCGCGTAGTCCCCGTTGTCGCCGGCGCGGCGCGCAGCCGCGTAGTCGTTCACCGGCGCGTCCGTGAAGAAGATGCCGCAGAGCGTCGACTCGACGGGCACCTCGACGGCGAGACCGGCGCCGCGCAGCGCGCCGCCGAGCCCTGCCGCCAGCCGCGCGACGACGGCGGCCAGCTCCTCGTAGACCGAGGGGGTGAGCAGTTCCAGCACGGCGAGGCCGGCCGCCGTGGCGAGCGGGTTCCCCGAGAGCGTGCCGGCCTGGTAGACGGGGCCGAGGGGCGCGAGGACCCCCATCGCCGCGGCACTGCCGCCGACGGCGGCGAGCGGCAGGCCGCCGCCGATCACCTTGCCGAAGCAGTAGAGGTCCGGCCGCACGCCGTAGCGCCCCGCGGCGCCGGCGGGACCGATCCGGAAGCCGGTGATCACCTCGTCGAAGATGAGAAGTGCCCCGACGTCGTCACAGGCGCGGCGCAGGCCGGCGAGGAACCCCGGCGCCGGCGCGACGAGTCCCATGTTCGCCGCGACCGGCTCGACGATGACGCAGGCGACCCGCTCGTCGAGCTCGGGCACGACGTTGTAGGGCACGACGACCGTCGCGGCCACGGCGGCGGCGAGGACCCCCGCCGAGTCGGCGAGCCCGAAGGTCGCGACGCCGCTGCCGGCCCGGGCGAGAAGCGCGTCGCTGTGCCCGTGGTAGCAGCCGGCGAACTTGACGACGCGCTCCCGGCCCGTCACGCCCCGCGCGATCCGGACCGCCGTCATCGCCGCCTCGGTGCCCGACGAGACCAGTCGCACCATCTCGCAACCCGGCACGACGCGGGTGATCTTCTCGGCGAGGACGACCTCGGACTCGGTCGGCGCGCCGTACGTCGTGCCGCGGGCGGCCGCCGACGCGACGGCGTCGACGACGGCGGGGTGGGCGTGGCCGAGGATCGAGGCGCCCCAGGACTGGACGTAGTCGACGTAGCGGTTCCCGTCGACGTCGGTGAGGTAGGCGCCGTCCGCCACGGCGACGAAGTAGGGCTCGCCGCCGACCGACCCGAAGGCCCGCACCGGCGAGTTGACCCCGCCCGGGATCACGGCTCGCGCCCGGGCGAACAACGCCGAGCTCTCGGCACGCTCCACGGTCGCTACCGGCCGCCCAACAGCTCGGCGGCTTGCCTGGCGAGGTAGGTGAGGATGAGGTCCGCGCCGGCCCGCTTGATGGCCACGAGCGTCTCGAGGACCATCGCCTCCCGGTCGATCACGCCGAGCTCGGCGGCGGCGGCGAGCATGGCGTACTCGCCGCTCACGTGGTAGGCCGCGACGGGCACGTCGACCAGGCGACGCACCTCGGCGAGGACGTCGAGGTAGTGCAGGGCGGGCTTCACCATCACGATGTCGGCGCCTTCGGCGAGGTCGAGGCGCACCTCGGCGAGCGCCTCGCGCCGATTCGCCGGGTCCTGCTGGTAGTCGCGCCGGTCGCCGCCGGCTGCGATCGTGACCTGGACCGCCTCGCGGAACGGTCCGTAGAGCGCGGAGGAGAACTTCGCGGCGTAGGCGAGGATGGCGGTCTCGGCGTGCCCCGCGCCGTCGAGGGCGGCGCGTATCGCGCCCACCTGGCCGTCCATCATCCCGCTCGGCGCGACGAGATCCGCCCCGGCGTCGGCCTGGGCGACGGCGACCTCGCCATAACGCCGGATCGTCGCGTCGTTGTCGACCCGGCCGCGACGGTCGAGGACACCGCAGTGGCCGTGATCGGTGTACTCGTCGAGGCAGCAATCGGCGACGAGGACGACCTCGTCGCCGAGGGCGTCCTTCAGCGCTCGCAGCGCGACCTGGACGATGCCGTCGGCGGCGGACGCCGCCATGCCGACGGGGTCCTTCACGGCCGGGATCCCGAAGACGATGAGCGCCGACACGCCGAGCGCGCGCAGCTCCCTCGCCTCGCCGACGGCTGAGCCGACGGTGTGCTGGAGAACGCCCGGGAGGGTCACGACCGGGACCGGGGCCGCGATGCCCTCCCGCACGAACAACGGCGCGACGAGGTCGTCGACGACGACGTGGGTCTCGGCGACCAGCCGGCGCAGCGCCGGTGTCCGGCGGAGCCGGCGCATCCGCCGGAGGGGGAACCCCGCACCACCGAAGGCCACCTCGCGGTCCGACATCGCCTCGAGCCTAGGACGACGGCCGCGACCCGGCCCGCGGGCGCGGGTGGCCGATCGCCCAGGCGACGAGCGCGTCAACGAGCCCGTCGACCGAATGCACCTCGGCTTCGACGGTGACCGACATGCCGGCGGCTCGCACGGTCGCCGAGGTGACCGGCCCGATCGAGACGACGACCGGGGGCACCTCCCCGGTCGGCGCGCCGTCGCGGAAGCCGGTCACCGTCGAGGACGAGGTGAACGTGATCGCGTCCGCCGTCCGGGCCCGCGCGAGCGCCTCGGCCGACAGCTCGACTGGGACCGCCCGGTATGCCTCGACGACCTCGACCTGCCAGCCGAGGCGTCGCAGCCCCTCGGGCACGACGTCGCGCGCCACGGCCGCCCGCGGCAACAGGACTCGCCCCCCCGGGAACCCCGGCGGGAACCCCTCGACGAGCGCCTCGCCGACGAAGCGCCGCGGCACGAGGTCGGCCTCGACCCCACGCTGCCGCAGGGCGCGCGCCGTGCCGGCGCCGATCGCCGCGACCCGCACGTCCCGGAGGGCGCGCGCCCGGGGATCTCGGCAAAGACGCGCTCGACGGCGTTCTCCGAGGTGAACACGACCCAGTCGAATCGGCCGAGCCGAGCCGCCGCCTCGCGCAACGCGACGCCGTCGTCGGCGGGGTCCTCGACGCGGATCGTCGGCAGTTCGATCACCTCCGCCCCCTCGGCGGCGAGCGCCGCGACCAGTGACGCCGACTGGTCGGCGGCCCGGGTGACGACGATCCGCCAGGATGCGAGCGGCCGGCGCGGCTCGCGGCGCGGCGCGGACCCGCCGACGGCACCCGGGAGGACGAAGGACCTCCCGCCCGCGCCGTCGAGGAGCCGATCGGCGAGCGCGGAGCCGACGACGACCGGGTCGTCTCCCTGCATCGTCCCGCGGACGAGCGTGTGCCCGTCCTCGCGCGCGATGAAGCCGTCGATCGTCACGGGGCCCGTCGCCGAGTCGCACGTCCCGTGGGCGCCGACCGGCGCGTCGCAGCCGCCGCCGAGGCGGGCGAGAAAGGCCCGTTCGGCGGCGACCGCCCGCGCGACCAAGGCGTCGTCGATCGCCGCCAAGAGCTCGATCGTCGCGGCGTCGTCCTCCCGGCAGCGCAGGCCGAGCGCGCCCTGACCGACCTGGGGGACCATCACAGCCATCGAAAGGATCTCAGCGACACGGTCGAGGAGCCCCAGGCGCTCGAGCGCGGCGACGGCGGCGACGACCGCACCGCCCGGCGGCACCCGGCCGAGGCGGGTGGAGATCGCGCCGCGCAGTTCGGCGAAAGAGAGATCCGGGCGCAACGACGCGAGCTGGGCCCGCCGCCGCACGGCACCGGTCGCGACGGTCGCCCCCGGCGCGAGCTCTTCCAGGCTCCGACCGACGAGGGCGTCGCGCGCGTCGAGGCGCTCAGGGGTCGCGGCAAGGACAAGTCCCCCGGACGGGGCCGAGGACGGCAGGTCCTTCAGGGAGTGGACGGCGACGTCGGCGTCGCCGGCGAGCACCGCCCGTTCGACCTCAGCGACGAACGCCCCGCTGCCTCCGAGCGCGTGGATGGCGGCATCCGGACGCCGGTCGCCCCGGGACTCGACGACGACGAGCACCGTCGGAGGACCGCCGTCGACGGCCCCCAGACGGACCTGCACCCGCCGCGCCTGTTCGAGGGCGAGCGGGCTGCCCCGTGTGGCGAGCCGCAGCGGCTTCACTCGGAGCCCCGCGGCAGTGCGCCGCGCCCAGCTCCCGGGCGGTCCACCGCGGCTAGAGGCCGAAGAGCGCGCGCAGCGCCTCGGCGAGGCGCTCGCCGCGCGGTGAGCCGGCCGCGCTCTTCACCTGAACGGTCGGCTCGTGAACGAGCTTGGCGACGATGCGGCGCGTCACGGACTCGACCGCGGCGCGATCGTCCTCGCTCAGCCGGGCGAGCACTGCGCCGATCCGCGCGACTTCGGCCGAACGGATGAGCTCGGCGCGCTCGTGCAGCGCCGAGACGATCGGAGCCACGGAGCGTCCCTGCGCGTCGCGCGCGTAACGGCCGAGCTCCCCGTCGATGATCACCTGCACCCGGTCGATCTCGGCTCGTCTCGTCGCCATCGAGCGTTCCGCGAAGTTGCGCAGGTCGTCGACATCGCACAGCGTGACGTCCGGGAACGACGCGACCGCGGGGTCGATGTCGCGCGGCACCGCGGCGTCGACGATGAGGAGCGGGCGCCGCGGTCGGCCGGCGCGCGCCCGCCGCAGGACCTCGGGCCCGAGCAGGATCTCGGGCGCCGAGGTCGCCGAGAACAGCACCTCGGCGTCGACGAGCGCAGCCTCAAGATCGGCGAGCCCGGCGCCGCGTCCGCCGGCCGCGCCCGCCAAGGCGTCCGCCTTGGCACGGCTGCGGCTCACGACGACCAAGTCGGCCAGGTCGCCGCGAGGTGCCAGCGCGTCGACGAGGCCCTCGCCCATCTCGCCGGCACCGACGACGACGACCCGCCGTCCGCCAAGCGAACCGCCGAAATGCTCGGTGGCGAGCGCCACCGCGACGTGGGCGAGCGAGGTGATGCCCCGGGCGATCCCCGTCTCGGCCCGGGCGCGCTTTCCGACCTCGACGGCGTGGCGGAACAGGCCGTCGAGCACGGGACCCGAGGTCCGCTCGTGTTGGGCACGCTCGTGCGCCGCGCGCACCTGGCGCAGGATCTCGCCCTCGCCGAGCACCGGTGAGTCGATGCCCGAGGCCACGGCGAAAAGGTGCCGCACGGCCGACTCGTCGTGCTCGACGACGAGTGCCTCGGCGAGGGCGGCAGCGGCGGCGGCGCCGAGCCGCTCGCCGAAGAAACGACAGATGTCCGCGACCCCGTCGTGGAACCGCTCAGCGACCGCGTAGACCTCGGTGCGCATGCACGTCGACAGGATCACGGTCTCGGACAGGTGCGGGCCGTCACCGAGTCCGGCGAGCGCCTTCGGCAGCTCCTCGTCGGGGAACGCCACGGACTCCAGCACCTCGAGCGGCGCGTCCCGCTCGTGCAGGCCGACCACGACGACCGGCACGCTCACCTCCTCACCCTGTGGAGCGACGCCCCACCGCCACCGAGTTGCGCGGGCCCGCGGCCGGGCGCGGGACGCCGCGCCCAGACTCTACGGGCTCTTTGCGTCCCCGCCGGCGGCGACGTCGCCTCCCGGGGCCGCGTCGCCCGTCTCGCCGGCCGCGTCCAAAGCACCCCGGTGGCGGGAACGGTAGAAGGCGAGCACCTGAAGCTCGGCGGCGAGGTCGACTTGGCGGACGGTCACCTCTTCCGGGACAGCGAGCACGACCGGTGCGAAGTTGAGGATCGACCGCACACCGGCGGCGACGAGTCGCTCGGCGACGGACTGGCTCACGCTCGCCGGCGTCGTCACCACGCCGATGCGCACCCGCTCACGCGCGCAGGCCTCGTCGAGGCGGGCAAGGTGCTCGACGACGACGCCGTCGACCATCGTCCCGACGACCGAAGCGTCGATGTCGGCGAGCACGGCCACCCGGAACCCTCCGGAGCGGAAACCCCGCGACCGGGCGAGCGCCTGTCCGAGATTGCCGACGCCGACGATCGCGACCGGCCACTCCCAGTCGAGCGCGAGCGCCCCGTCGACCCGGGCGAGCAGGCGCGGCACCTCGTAACCGGTGCCCCGGGTTCCGTAGGTGCCAAAGCGCGACAGGTCCCGGCGCAGCGTTGCCGGATTCACCCCGACGGCGGCGGCGAGCTCGGCCGACGAGATCTGCGTGACGCCCCGCTCGGCCATGACCGAGAGCGCCCGGTGATACAGCGGCAGGCGCGCCACGGTCGGGCCCGGAACCCGATTGCCCGCTCGCGACAGCCCCTCCCCCGCCATGTCATGCACGCTAACGACGCGCGGTGGGACGGACGACACCCGATCGAACTCCGCCCGGCGCCGGCGTCGGAGGTCGACAAGGGATGCGGCGACTCTGGCTCGGTCCCGTCGCGCCGTGCACCGGCGAACGGTGTTCACCTCGGGGTCGTGGCCGGCCCGAGCGGGTCGCGGCTGCATGCCAGCGGGACCGCACCCGTCTTCATCGGGCTCCCCACCGCGCCGACGGCGAGGAGCCATCGGGCACGCGGTGACGGGAAGAGCGTCTAGCCCGCCTCGGTGAACCGTGCGGCGAGGTAGGCGTCGACGTCCTCGTCGCGCAGCCGGTAGGACTTGCCGACGCGGACTGCGGGCAGCTGCCCGGAACTGATGAGCCGGTAGACGGTCATGTTCGAGATCCGCAGCGTTTGCGCGACCTCGCCCACCGTGAGGAAATGCGACTTCGTGTATTGGATGGACAGCTCAATCACCCCTCTCCGCCGACACGACTGTAGGCCAGCGGGGCTCGTGTGGAAAGAGGGGAACAAGATTTTGTCGTGCCCGGCGATCACCTGGGTCTTTGTCGCGGCGCACGGCGCGCGCCCCCGAGCTCGCCGGCCCTGGCGACCGCCGCGGCGACCGCGGCGGCGAAGGCGGCGCGCACCTGGCGCGCTTCGAGCACGTTGATCGCCGCCTCGGTCGACCCTCCGGGGGAGGCGACCTCCCCGCGCAGCACGTCGGCCGGCCGACCGGTGTCGAGGATCATCCGGGCCGCCCCGTAGAGCGTCTGATCGACGAGCTGGCGGGCGACGGCGCCGTCGAGCCCGGCGGCGACGCCGGCCGAGTTCAGCGCCTCGGCGAGGTAGTAGAGGTAGGCCGGCCCGCACCCCGAGAGCCCCGTCGCGGCGTCGAGCAGTTCCTCGGGGAGCCGAACGACGGTGCCGACGGCCGAGAGAAGTCCCTCAGCCCAGACGAGGTCCGCTTCGGTCGCACCCGCGCCGCCGGTGACGACGGTCACGCCCGACCCGATTTGCGCCGGGGTGTTCGGCATCGCCCGCACCACCGCGACGTTCCCGCCGAACCACTCGCCGAGGCTCTCGGTCGTGATCCCGGCGGCAATCGAAAGGACGTGCCGGTAGCCCAAGCCACCCAGCTGCCGACAGACCGCCTCGGCGTCGTGCGGCTTCACCGCCACGAGGAGCCCCTCGGCCGCGACGGGCTCGTCGACGACGACGAGCCCGGGGAACCGGGCGCGTAGCAGCTCGCGCGCCATTGCGACGCGCTCGGCGACCGCGATCTCGCCCGGCGCGCCCCACCCGCCGGCGAGCAACCCGGCGACGAGGGCGGACCCCATCCGACCTCCGCCGACGACGCAGAGCCGGACGCTCATGGCCGCTGCTGCCTCAGCCGCACTCGACGAGGGTGCGCGCCGTCAGGTCGTTGTAGAGCCGGCGCAGGCGGGCCGCGGCGAGCGACCAGGTGTAGGACCGGGCGCGCCGCGCCGCCGCCTCGCCGAGGCGAGCCGCGAGTCCGGGGTTGGCGACGAGGGCGGCGACGTGCCCGGCGAAGACATCGACGCCACCATCCTCGACGAGGAAACCGGTCTCGCCGTGGTCGACGAGGGTGGTGAGACCGCCGACGGCGGAGGCGACGACGGGCGTGCCACAGGCCGCCGCCTCGAGCGCCACGAGGCCGAAGGACTCCGAGCGGCTCGGCACGAGACAGACGTCCGCCGCCCGGTAGTACGTCGAGAGCCGCTCGTGCGGCTGCGGTGGGACGAACGCGACCCGATCACCGAGTCCGAGGTCGACGACGAGCGAGCGCAGCGTCGCGACCGCGGCGTCCCCGCTCGGACCGCTCGGACCGCCCACGACGGCGAGGCGTCCACCGGCGACACCGAGGCGGTCGAGCGCGGCGAGCGTCCTGACGGCGACGTCGGTCCCCTTGAGCGGCTGGATGCGACCGACGAACAACAGGAGCGGCTCGGATCCGTCCAGCCCGAGCGCCCGGCGGGCCTGGGGCTTGTCGCCTGGCGAGAAGAAGGCGTGGTCGACGCCCGGCGCGACGATCTCGACACGAGACGGGTCGGCGCCGTAGAGCTCGACGAGCTGGTCGAGCTCAACCGAACAGGACGCGAGGATCGCGTCCGAGCAACCGATGATCTCTGCCTCGGCGCGGGCGCGCCTTCCGGGGTCGGCTTGGTCGAACTCCTCCGGGCTCGCCTCGGCCTTCACACGGTCCAGGGTGTGGAACGTCGAGACGAGCGGGACGCCGAGCCGGTGCTTCAAGGCGTGACCCGCGATCCCCGAGAGCCAGTAGTTGGCGTGGATCGCGTCGGCCCGGGGCGCGCCGAGCGCCTCACACCCGGCCATGCGTTCGGCAACGGCTTCGGTGAAGGCGCCGACGAGCTCGTGGAGGAGCCCCTTCGCCACCGGTCGGCGGGGACCGGCGTCGATGTGGTGGACCGTCAGCCCCGGCTCGACCTCGACGAACGACGGCAGGTCCTCGGACGAGGACCGCGTGTAGACGTCGCAGGCGACACCGGCCCGGGCGAGCGACGAGGACAACTCGCGCACATAGACGTTCATCCCGCCGCCGTCGCCGCTGCCGGGTTGGGCGAGGGGCGACGTGTGCATCGAGACCACCGCCAGCTTGTGCATGTACGCCAAGCGTAACGGCACGGCCCCCGTCTGCCGCACCAGTCCTCTCAGCGGACGCGGCCGACCCGATCCGCCGGTGCGTAGCGGTACCACGCCACCCCGACGAGTGCTGAGGGTGGCACCGCACCGAAGTTCCGGCTGTCGCGGCTGGCGCCGGGATTGTCACCCGCGACGACGGTTCCCCCGGGCGTGACAGCGACGACTCGTTTCACGAGTAGACGCCGCGACCCCTCGGGGTCGACGAGCACGACGAGGTCCCCCGGCACGACCCGCCGAGTCCTGCGAACCAGGCAATGGTCACCGTCACGCAGTGTCGGCAACATGCTGGGGCCGGCGACGGCGACACGGGTCGGGATCCGCAGGGTCCGTGCGCCCGCGGCGACGAGCGCGCGCGGGCGGTATCGCGCGTGGCGCACCTCGTTAGTGTTGACCGCGCCGTCCGCCTCGGCGCCGGCATCTCCGCCGCCCCGGCGGGTAATGGACAGCGATCGAAGGAGCCGTGGCATGCCACTCACCTCATACCTACTCTCTCTCGCCGACCGGGTCGCGCCTCCGCGCACCGCGCTCGCTCACTGCGACCTGCCTTGCGGCGTCTACGACCCCGCGCAGGCTCGTATCGAGGCGGAGTCGGTGAAGGCCTGCATGGAGAAGTTCAACGCGTCCGACGATCCCGTGTTCCGCCAGCGCGCCATCATGATCAAAGAAGAGCGGGCGGAGCTCGTAAAGCACCACCTCTGGGTGCTGTGGACCGACTACTTCAAGCCCGAGCACGCCCAGCGCTTCCCCGAGCTGCACGAGCTGGTCTGGACGACGACCAAGGCTGCCGGTGAGGCCAAGAAGACCTGTGACACCGCGGTCGCGAACCGACTGCTCGAGGGCATTGCCGAGATCGATCGGATCTTCCAGGAGACGAAGAAGGCCTGAACCTTCTCGCCGCCTCCGGCGCCACCGGAGACGACACCGCTCAGTCGCGCGCGCCGTGGGCCCCGCAGTGCCGCTCCGTCGGTGACGCGGCGAGCCGTTCCGGCTCGATCGGCGATCCGCACAGCTCACACGACGCGTACGTGCCGCGCGCGAGGCGCTCGATTGCCAGTTCGATCGCCCCGAGCTCGGTCTCGGCCTCAGCGGCGAGGGTCCGCGCGTCGCCGATCGCCGTGTCCGGAGAGCTCGTCGACGGCTCGGCCCCTCGGGAACCGTCCGACGAGTCGACCATCGGCCGCATCCTAGAAAGGGTCGGTCGTCGTGTCTGCGCGTACCTGCCGCCGGAACATGGCGGGAGCGTAGCGGACGGTCCGCTCGGCGACGGGCTGAGTCGCGACCCGACTTCGACGCGCGTGGGGCACGTCGTGCTCGCCGGGACGTGCGCCGCGTGCTCGCGGCGCTAGCCTCCCGAAATGACCGAACGCACGACCCATGAGCGATAGGACACCGCCGACCGTCGTCGACGGCATCGAGCCGGACGTCACCCGTGTGCTCGTCGTCGCAGCTCACCCAGATGATGTTGACTTCGGTGTCGCCGGGTCGGTGGCGCTCTGGACCGACGCCGGGATGGACGTGTCCTACTGCATCGTCACCGACGGCGACGCCGGAGGGTCCGACCGCTCGATCGGCCGCGCGGCGATGGCCCGACTCCGTCGGGACGAACAGCGCGCCGCGGCAGCCGTCGTCGGCGTCCACGACGTGCGCTTCCTCGGCTACCCCGACGGCGGGGTCGTGGCGTCGAGCGATCTGCGACGCGACATCAGCCGCGTGATCCGCCAACTCCGCCCGGAGCGAGTCGTCTGCCAGTCGCCCGACCGGAACTGGGACACGCTCGGCGCATCGCACCCGGACCACCTCGCGGCGGGGGAAGCCACCGTCGGCGCCTTCTACCCCGACGCCCGCAATCCCTTCGCGCACCCAGAGCTCCTCGCTGAAGGACTCGAACCCCACGTGGTGCGGGAGCTGTGGCTCACCGCACATCCCGAGGCGAATCGCGCCGTCGACGTCACCGCCTCATTCGACCGCAAGATCGCCGCGCTGCGCTGTCACGTGAGCCAGGTCGCTGGGGGCGAGTGGCTCGCCGAACGCGTCGGCACGTGGCTCGCGAACGGGGCCCGCCGCGCCGGCCTGCCCGACGGGCGTCTCGCCGAGCTCTTCCGGGTCGTGACCGCCCCCTGACGAACGCCACCCTGGGCGGGCCGCGACGCGAGCGCGCACCCTGGCAGGGCATGCTCTAATCCCAGAGCTCAAGGCTCGATGGTGGTCAGTGCTCACCGCGAGGTGGCTCGGAGATCAGCTTGCAACACGAAGTCGATCCGGTCCCGTCAGTTGAAGCGGATGAGCAGCGCGGAGCCGACGACGACGCAGTAGATGGCGAACGGCGTGAGCGTCCGGGTCGTGAACCAACGCGTGAGGAACCGCACCGAGAGCCACGCGGCGACACCCGCACAGACGGCCGCGGCGAGCGTCTGGCCCCTCACCCCGTCGCCGGTCGCCCCGAGCAGATCCGGCAGTTTGTAGACACCAGCGGCGAGGATGATCGGCGTCGCGAGCAGGAAGGAGAAGCGCGCCGCGTCCACGTGATCGAGGCCACGCACGAGACCCGCAACCATCGTGATCCCGGAACGGCTGATTCCGGCCACGAGCGCGAACACCTGCGCGACGCCGATGACAAAGCCCTCTTTCATGTCGAGCGTCGCGAGCGCGCGATCAGGTCTGCGGGGACCGGGTTGCGCGTCGTGCCCACGCTCGCGGTCGAGCAACCGGGCGACGCGTCGCCGCCGCAGGAGTTCGCCCGTCGCGAGAATGAAGCCGTTCACGACGAGGAAGGCGGACGCCGGTACGGGCTTGGAGAAGAGCACCCGGAGCGGGTGTTCGAGGACGACCCCGGTGATCCCGGCGGGAATCGTCGCCACGACGAGCAGCCAACCGAGGCGCTCCGTTGGCGTCGCGATCACCCTCCGCCGGGCCGAAACGACAAGCGCCCCGACGATCTTCACCCAGTCCTTGCGGAAGAACACCACAAGGCCGATCGCGGTCCCGACGTGGAGCCCGACGAGAAAGGCGAGCCAGAACGACTCTGAGGCAGACTGGGCGGTGACGACGTTGTGCCATCCGAACAGCGCCGGGAAGACGACCGTATGCCCGATGCTCGAGACCGGGAAGAGCTCGGTGACCCCCTGCAAGATCCCGAGGATGATCGCCTGCCAGTAGTGCATGCTCCCGGGGTGCGAGTGCGAGACGTGGGCAGCCGAACGGAGCAACGAACCCACGGCGACGACCACCGGGTCTTTCATCGCGCCTCCCTTCCGGCGACCGACCCGCCCCCGGCGCGCCAGCTCCGTTGGCGCGCGTCCGTCGGCACGCCGACATCAGGTTCTTCGTCGAGCCGGTTCCCGTCATCTCCCGCGCGACCGCTCGCCCACGGTGACGGCTTGCGCACTGCCCGCTCCTCCGATCGTGATCGCCGGCTCGAGGGATGCTACGACGTCGAGCCCGAGTTGCGCCGCGACTCGGGCTCGGGCCCGAGAAGAAAGGAGCCCGCCGGCAAATGCCGGCGGGCTCCTTGGTGCGATTTCAGAAAGGTCTAGACCACCCGCACGTTCTGGGCTTCCTCGCCTTTGCGGCCCGGAACGACGTCGAATTCGACGCGCTGGCCCTCCTCGAGGGATTTGTAGCCCGTTCCCTGAATACTTGAGTAATGGACGAATACGTCGTCGCCCTGCTCACGCGAGATGAAGCCATATCCCTTCTCGGAGTTGAAGAACTTCACGGTTCCAGTTGCCAATTCGGATTCTCTCTCTCAACAGCGCGCGCGGTCCTCTTGACCTCGTGCTGGTAGCAGCCTACGGGACATTCGACCGTCCCGCGACACGAGGGTCTCGAGGGTCGATGACGCCCCGTGCCACGGAAAGTGATCGCTCCTGGCGCGGCACGGTCGGTGGCGAACGCGTCGCGTGAGGACCATCGCACCTTCTTTACCCAACCGAGTAGCTCAAGGGTCCCGGTCAACCCGTCGCAGGAGAGCAGGGCGAGCACGCGCCGGATCCGGCTCACGAGGCGTGGCAGAAGGAGTCGGCGCTGGGGCGAGGAGCCACCCGAGGGAGAGCGGTCGAATTCGGTTCAGGCTGCTCAGGGCCGTTAGTCATCCTGGCGGACGAGCCCACAGGTCAGACGATCGCCACGGCGATCCGACGATCCCAGCCGACGCACCGGGGTTCGAGAGAGCCGACGCCGTCCGTCGCGCGACCAGCTGTCCGATCGCTACAGTCTCGCGGTCCGCGCAGATCGACGAGGGAGAAACCGATGCACGTCATCGGCACGTTGTCACCAGTTCTTGGCACGCTCAGCAAACACCATCTGGCGGGGATCGTCGGCATCGTCGTCGGCGCCCTGTTGGTCGTCGTCGGCGGCGTCCGGGTCGCGACGCGGGCGTCGCGCGCGATCCTCGTGCCGGTCGTCGGCCTGATCATCGTGGTGCTTGCCATCCTCGTTTACGCCAGGGTCTACTGAACGGTCCGCAGCTCCTCGGAGCACGACCAGCGGACCGGCCTCCCGGCGTGGCGCGTCGATGCCGCGGGATCACAACGCGCCGACTGACACGGGCCGAAGATCCGAACGAGAGGTAACCGTTCTCAGGTCGGTGTCGCGTTCAACCACGCGGACACAGGTCGACCTTCTTCGCCGCGAGCACATAGCTGGCGGCCGCGACGAGCTGCGACCGCGACAGCTTGCCGCTCGCGACCGCTTCGACGATCGCGTGCACGATCTGATCGGTCACGGCGTCGTCGCCTTCACCCGACGCCTGATAGAGGAGCAGGTCGGCGCCGGCGCGCAGCGCCGCGACCGCTGCCTGGGGCAACGTCAGCCCGGTCGCGACGATCGCCTCGGCGTTCAACGCGTCCGTGACGATCAGCCCTTTGAAGTGGAGGCGTCCCCGCAGCAACGAGGTCTCGACGACCGCCGACAGGATCGCTGGCTGCGACGTGAGACCGGGGATGCTCGCGTTGGCGACCATCACGGCGGGGGTCCCCGCGCTGATCGCGTCCACGAACGGGACGAGACCCGTTCGCTCGAGTCGGCTCCAGGCGATCGTTGTGGCGGGACCGATGTCGGTGTTCTCGCTCACGCCACCGAGACCGGGAAAGTGTTTCACCACGGCGATGACCCCGGCCCGCTCGAGGCCCGCAGCGAACGCGAGACCGTCGTTCGCCGCGACAGCGACCCTCGCGCTGAACGACCGAGTCCCGTCGGGATCACGAGCGTTCGGCCCAGCGCCTCCGTCGACGTCGAGCACGGGCGCGAGGTCCATCGTCACTCCCGCAGCAAGCATGCGTCGACCGACCCGTGTTGCCAGCGCCTCGATCTGGGCTGGAGTCATCGTCGCGCCCATCGTCCGCGCCGCTGGTATCGATCCGACGAGATTCGCCATCCGCTGCACCGGGCCCCCCTCCTCGTCCGTCATGACGAGCGGCTTCACCCCTCCGAGCACACGGGCTTCGAGCGCGGCGAGTTGGCGCGCGAGGTCAGTCGGCGCAGCCGATCCGAAGAGGATGATCCCGCCGATGCCGATCGAGACCTCGTGGGACACCGCGCTGACGTCGTCCTCCTCCGCCGCGGTTGCCAGCGTTTGAGCCGCGAGACGGGACAGTCCCCAGGTGGCCAGTTTGCCCGCGGTCGAGCACGAGAGACGCGGTTGCGCGCGCGTTCCGGCCGGCGGAGCGGGTGCGGCACGCGACGTCGCCGGCCAGAGATCGGCCGCGAGAACGATCCCGACCGCCGCGACACCGAGCGCGGCGATGCTCGGGAATGATCGGTTGCGCGCTGTCCTGTGAACACGACGATCCTCGTTCGTCACCCATGACAAGGCAAGCCAGATGGTCGCGGGTTCCATCCGACGACTCGGCGAAGATGTCGCCGTATCATTGCGTGGAGATGCGCGAAGCAAACTGACGCGCACTACGCGACAATCGGGATGAAGCGGCCGTCCTGAAAGGACCAGACGATGGCGGACAAGTCACCGAAGAAGACGAGCACGAAGAAACCGGGGCGGAGCGTAAAAGAGAAGCGCGCCGCGAAGAAGTCGAAGGAGGCCTCGAAGTCGGCCGCGAGTCACGTCGGCTGATCTGGACCTTCCCGGTCCTCTAGGGGCGCGACCGAGTTCTCGCCCTGGGTCCTCAGAACACCCAAGTCCGACGGCGCGCGACGGTCGCGCGCGCTCCTGAAGTCGTGGGCCGCGCCGGCGCTGGGGTGTTATCCCGGTACACCTGTTCACCTCTCGCCTGCAGGGCCGAATTCGAGCGCAGGATATGCGCGGCGATGCACCGCCCGACGTGCGCTCGAGTCGGACCGGTGCGCCCGCGAAAGGTTCGCGTCCGGCGAGCGTCCGTTTGGCTCGATTTGGCAGCGTGTGCGAACATGCACGGGTTGCGTTTCTGCAGGTCAACCCTGGGGATCTCCAGCAAGCCAACAGGCCCCGATTCTTGTCGGGGCCGGCCGCATCTCAAATGAAGGGGGTTTGATGCAACGAGACAAACGACTAACCCGATCGACCCTTAGCCGCTTGGCGGGCGTGGCGGTGGGAGTGGCGCTGATCGTTCCGGTCACGGCCTGGGCGAACACGAGCGGGGCCGCGACGCAGCATGCCACGCACCACGCTCCGCCCAACGTCACGGTGACCTTGGGCACGACGGACCGCATCGTGTCCTTGGACCCGGCGGGCTCCTACGACCTGCCGTCCTGGACGGTCATTTACAACGTCTATCAGACACTCCTTAAGTACGTGCCAGGCACGACGACGATCGTTTCTGACGCCGGGACCTGCGTGTGGAAGGGAACAGGAGCGACCACCTACGTCTGCACCGTAAAGCCGAAGCAGTTCTTCTCGAACGGCGACCCGGTCACCGCTGCCGACGTGGCGTATTCGTTCAACCGGATCAACAAGATCAAGGCTTCGGATGGTCCCCAGAGCCTCATCGCGCCCATGAAGAGCGTGAGCTTCTCGGGGAACACCGTCACGTTCAAGCTCAAGAGCGCCGACGCGGCCTGGCCGGACGTGCTCACGACCGGCGCCGGCGCCATCGTCGACGCGAAGGTCTACGCGTTCAACAAGCTGCAACCCTCCGCCGCTGGGAAGACCATCGGGTCCGGCCCCTACTACCTCGCGTCCTACACGCCGGACCAACTCGCCGTGTTCAAGCCGAACGCGGATTACGGCGGGAACGACGTGCTGCACAACGACGAGTTCATCGTCCGGTACGAAGAGAGCGGCTCGACGCTCGTCTCGGACCTCGAGTCCGACGCGGTCGATATCGCCTATCGCGAACTAAGCCCGACGCAGATCCTCGCGCTCGAGAAGTCGAAGGGCGTCACGGTCGACCAAGGCGAGGGAATCGAAATCCGGTACATCGTGTTCAACCTGAGAGTCCAGCCCGGCTCGACATCGGCGCAGAAGCACGCGATCCGTCAGGCGGTCGCGTACCTCGTCAACCGCCAGGACATCGCGACGCACGTCTACAAGGGAACGGTCAAGCCGCTCTATTCGATCATCGCCGACGCGCTCGCGGGCCACATCAACTCGTTCGCCGACGTCTACGGCATGTCTCCGAACGTCGCGAAGGCCAAGGCCGTCCTCAAGGCGGCTGGTGTCAAGACCCCGGTGGCGTTCACCCTCTGGTACAACACCGATCACTACGGGGACACCGACCTTGCGACAGAGCTGCAGCGCCAGATCGATACCGGCGGTCTGTTCAACGTGTCGCTGAACACGGCCGCATGGTCCACGTACGTGCAAGCGGGAACGACCAACCAGTACGGGGTGTCCCTGTTCGGATGGTTCCCGGACTACCCGGACGCCGACGACTACACCGGTCCCTTCTACCTCTGCAACGACGAGTGGATGATCAACCACTACTGCAACATGCAAGTGAACAAGTACATCGCGGAGGAGGAAGCCTCCACGGTCCAGTCGGTTCGGAACGTCGCGTTCGCGAAGCTCCAGACGCTGACGGCCGAGGATGCACCCCTCATCCCGATCTGGCAGGGAGGCCAGGTCGCGGGAGTGCGCGACGGCGTGACTGGCGTCCTGTCGACGCTCGACGCGTCGTACACGTTCCGTTTCTGGCTGATCGGCAAGTCCTAGCCGGATGACCCAAAGGAGGCCGGGCGCCTCGCCCGGCCTCCTTTGGGACCCGACCCTCGAAAGGAACCTCCCAGTTGTCCTCGTCGGCAGGCTCGCTGCGCCGCTACATCCTCACGCGGCTCGTGCTCGTGCTGCCGATGGTGCTGATCCTGCTGACGCTCGTCTTCATGCTGATGAGAGTCGCCCCGGGAAACCCGATCCTCGCGGCGCTCGGCGGGCACCTCTCCCCAGCGCAGCTCGCCGCCCGTGAGCGCGCCGCGGGCTACGACAAACCCCTCCTCGTCCAGTACGGCGAGTACCTGCGACAGGTGTTCACGGGCAACCTGGGGACGTCGCTCACCGACCAGCGGCCGGTCACGCAGATCATCGCCCAGAACGGCGCCGCGACACTCGAACTCACCGCCGCGGCGATGTTCGTCGCGATCGTCGTCGGCATCCCGCTCGGCATGCTCGCCGGGCGGATGCGCGACACTTGGGTGGACGCCTCGGCGCGCATCTTCGGCATCGTGATCTACGCGGCGCCGGTCTTCTTCCTCGGATTGCTCGCGCAGCTGCTGTTCGGACACATCCTGAACTGGCTACCGACCTCGAGCGAGGCGAGCGTCATCATCCAGGCCAACCTCACCCCACACACCAACATTCCCATCATCGACGCGATGATCAACGGCCAGTGGGGAGACCTGCCGGACCTCTTCGCCCACCTCGTCCTGCCGGCGATGACGCTCGGCCTCGTCATCTCCGGAGTCGTGCTCCGCCTTGTGCGTGTCAACGTCATCCAGACGATGAAGGGCGACTACGTGGAAGCCGCCCGGGCGCGCGGGCTCAAGGAGCGCGCTGTCGTCGTCCGTCACGCTTTCCGCAACGCGCTCGTCCCGATCATCACGGTGACCGGTCTCCAAGCGGCGCTTCTGCTCTCCGGCGCCGTTCTCACTGAGGAGACCTTCAACTGGCCGGGTATCGGCAACGAGCTCATCATCTACCTCGAGGCCCGCGATTACATCGCGGTCCAAGGAATCATCACGGTCTTCGCGCTCGCGGTCATCGCGATCAGTCTCATCATCGACCTGTTGAACGCCTGGATCGACCCGCGGGTGCGCTACTGATGGCGACAACGGCGCAGGTCAGCGCGAACCCCAGAGGGTTGTTGGACGAACCGCCCGAAGGCGGCGCCGGGCGGATGCGAGGGATGCACCACGCGATTGCCCCGCTCCTCGCCGCCCGGGGGTTGCCACGCTGGATCTTCTGGTCGGGCGCCGCCATCACCTTGTTCTTCGTCGTGCTCGCCGTGTTCGCGCCACAGATCGCGCCCTACGGCTTCAACCAGTACATCGCGCACGGGGTCCGCTTCCCCCAGCAGGGCGCGCCGTCGGCGACGCACTGGATGGGCACGACGGTCGTCTCCGAAGACGTCTACTCCCGGGTCATCTTCGGGGCGCGCACCTCCATCGAGGTCGTCGTGCTCGCCCTCGCGTTGAGCGTCGTTATCGGCGTGCCCCTCGGGCTCGTCTCGGGTTACTTCGGAGGTTGGCTCGACCGGGCGCTCGTCCTGATCAACGACTCCATCTTCGCCTTCCCGTATCTGCTCCTCGCGATCGTCATCGCCTTCCTCCTCCAGAACTCGGTCGGCGGGGGCGTCTTCACCGCGGCCATCGCGATCACCGTCGTCTACATCCCGCAGTACTTCCGTGTTGTCCGCAACAGCGTGCTCTCGGTGCGGGAGGAATCGTACGTGGAGGCGGGACGTGCCCTCGGCGCGAGACCGCGCACGGTCATCCGCCGATACGTGTTCGCGAACGTCATCCAATCCGTTCCGGTCGTCGCCTCGCTCAACGCCGCCGACGCGATCCTCACGCTCGCCGGACTCTCGTTTCTCGGCATCGGCATGGACCCCTCGGTCGCCGCCGAATGGGGATACGACATCTCGCGCGGCATCTCGGACGCCCAGGCCGGCTTCTGGTGGACCGGGCTGTTCCCGGGTATCGCCATCATCCTGCTCGTCACCGGCCTCACGCTCGTCGGTGAAGGGCTGAACGACAGCTACAACCCCTTGATGCGACGGCCGAATCACCGCAGTTACGCGATGCCCGGCGGGCAGCGCGAAGCGACGACCACCGCCGTCGCCGCCGCCAAGCCCGTCATCCGGGTGCGCGACCTGCGCGTCTGGTACGGAACCGACCGGGGCCCGGTGCGCGCTGTCGACGGCGTCAGCTTCGAGATCCGCGAGCGCGAGACGCTCGGACTCGTCGGCGAGTCCGGGTGTGGCAAGTCGACGCTCGGGCGTGGGCTGCTCGGCCTCCTGCCTGCGGGCGCGACCCGCGACGGCGTGGTCGACTTCGCCGGTCGCAACCTCGTGGAAGCCTCGCAGGGCGAGATGCGAAAACTGCGCGGACCCGAGATCGGGCTCGTCTTCCAGGAGCCGATGACCCGTCTCGATCCGCTCATGCGGATCTCGGATCATTTCGCCGAGGCGTTGCGGACCCACGAACCCGACATCTCCGACGCCGAGGTGCGGCGACGGTCCCTCGAAGCCCTCGGCGGCGTCGGCATCCCGCCGACGCGCTTTCGCAACTATCCCTACGAGTTCTCGGGGGGTATGCGACAACGGATCATGATCGCGCTCGCGCTCGTCTTCCGCCCGAGATTCGTCATCGCCGACGAGCCGACGACAGCCCTCGACGTGCTCGTCGAGGCGCAGATCCTCTCGATCATCGCCGATCTGAAGCAGAATTTCGACGCCTCGCTGCTGCTCATCACGCACAACCTCGGCATCGTCGCCGAGTCGTGCGACCGCGTCGCTGTGATGTACGCGGGGCGCATCGTCGAACAGGGCGCCGTCGACGACATCTTCAGCCGTCCGGAGCACCCGTACACCCAAGAGCTCATGCGCTCGACGATCTCGTTGTCGACGCGCGAGCTCCACTTCATACCCGGAGCACCGCCCGATCTCGTCGAACCGCCGTCGGGGTGTCGGTTCCACCCGCGCTGCCCCCTGGCGATGCGGGTCTGCGCCGGCGACCAGCCGATCGGTACGGAGGTGCACCCGGGCCACCTCGCGGAGTGCTGGCTTCACGGTCCTTTCGACAACATGACCGCGGATGGCCGCGTCCCGCTCGAACGCGAGGAGATCGGCATTGCCGACGAAGCCTGACCTCTCGAGCGCTCCCGTCCTTCTCGACGTGCGCGATGTGAAGGTTCACTTCGCGCTGCGGGGCAACTTCATCCAGCGGATGCTCGGCCACGACACGGGATCGGTCAAAGCGGTCGACGGCGTGAGCTTCCAGCTGCGCCGCGGCGAGGTGCTCGGACTGGTCGGCGAGTCTGGAAGTGGCAAGACGACCCTGTCGCGGGCGGTGCTCTCTCTCGTGAAGGTCACCGAAGGGTCGATCTCGCTCGACGGGGAGAAGATCTCCGACCTGTCGGAGCGGCGCTTCCGGCCTCTGCGCAAGCGGATGCAGCTCATCTTCCAGGATCCGCACGCTTCGCTCAATCCGGCGATGACCATCCTCCAAGCGGTCGGCCACCCGCTGCGCATCCACGGCATCGCCCGCGACGACCGGCTGGTGAAGAAGCTCGTCGGCGAGGCGCTCGAACGTGTCGGCCTCGTACCCGTCGACCGCTTCCTTCGCAAGTACCCGAGCGACCTCTCCGGTGGCCAGAAGCAGCGCGCCGTGCTCGCCCGGGCGATCATCCTCGGTCCCGAGCTCGTCATCGCCGACGAACCCGTCTCGATGCTCGACATGAGCGTGCGGGCCAAGGTTCTCCAGCTCATGAACGACCTGAAGAGCGATCTCGGGCTCACCTATCTCTACGTCACCCATGACCTCGCGACGGCGCGCTACTTCTGCGATCGGATCGCGATCATGTACCTCGGGCGGATCATCGAGATCGGCTCCGCGGCCGAGGTTTACGCCAATCCGCGTCATCCCTACACGAAGGCCCTCCTCGAGGCGATCCCCGAGCCCGACCCCCGCCATCACGTGCCTCGCGATCTCCCCCGCGGCGAGGTGCCCGACGCCGCGGTGCCACCGCTCGGCTGCTCGTTCCATCCCCGCTGCCCACGGGCGTTCGAACCGTGCGGATGGGAAAGTCGCGACCTACGCGCCCTGCTCGAGGAGCGCTGGGCGAAACTCGGCCCGACCGAGTTCCAGCGCGAGCGGGCGATCGTCGGCGGTCTCGACGCACTCGATGCGCCGTCCCAGGTCGCCATGCTGCCCTGCGCCTCCGGCCGCTCTGCGGCCGACGTCGTCGCTCTGCTCGAGGAGCACCGCGCGGCGAGCCCGGACGAGCCTTTCTGGAGGGGCATCGCCACGACCGAGGAACGCCCGGGGGGCGTCGTCCTCGGTTTCCACCCCGGTGCTGATCCCACGCTCCGCTCCGTCGGCGACGAAGCCGAGCGCGTCGAGGTCGCCTGTCACCTCTATCGATCCGACCTCAGCTGAGCCTGCAAGACGCCTCAGGCACGCGCGATCCCGGGCCGAGGTCGGTGAGTGTCATCTTCTGTCGCGGCCGTCGGGACGGTCGGCGCCGAAACGGAGGCCGCCGCAATGAAGTGCCGCCGGACGCGTCCTCTCGTGCGGGCGGTTCACGGCCACGCCGCCAGGATGAGAGGGGCGGCGCGGCGCAGACAGTCGGCCGTCGCTCGTGTCGCTCGCTCCGCACCGAACCGTTCCGACAGGTCGATGACCGGTGCCGACGAGAGGCGGACGGCCTCACGCTCGACCTGCCCGGCGATCACGACGGCGCGGACGCCGGCACGCGTTGCCTCGGCGAGCACCCCGCCGACCACCTTGCCTGCGAAGGAGGTGCCGTCGAGGCGGCCTTCGGCGGTGACGACGAGATCAGCCGCCGCGACCCGGGCTGCGAGGCCGACGTGCCCGGCCACGAACGCGAAACCGGGCACGATGTGTGCGCCGGCCGCCCACAACCCGCCCGCCAGGCCTCCCGCCGCCCCGGCTCCGGCAACCGTGCTGACGTCGCGCCCGAACCGTGCCCGCAGCAACTCGGCTCGGGCGGCCAGGCGGTCCTCCAGTCGGATGGTCGTGACGGGGTCGGCACCCTTCTGCGGACCGAAGACCCGGGCCGCCTCGAGGTAACCGGTCGTGACGTCCGTGGCGAGCACGATCTCACGGTCAGGTTCGAACGGGATGAGCCCCTCAAGTGCCTCCAGGGCGCCGGCCCCACCGTCGCTCGTCGCCGAACCGCCCAACCCGACGCTGACCTGGCGCGCACCGGCGCGCAGGGCTTCCGCGATCAGTTCACCAAGGCCATACGTCGTCGCCGACTCGGCTCGTGCCGGATCAGGAATGATGCCGGCCACGTGCCCGATCACGATCGCCGACTCGATGACCGCCCGCCCGTCGCGCAGCGTCCACGGCGCGGTCACCGGCGCGCCGAAGGCGTTCACGACCTCGCTCGTGCGGTTCGAACCTCCCAGAGCGTCGAGGAAGCCCTCGCCGCCGTCAGACAGAGGCAGACAGGTCGTCTGCGCGCCGGCGGCGACGAGTCCGTCGGACAGGGCCTCGGCCGCGGCGCGGGCGCTCAGCGTGCCGCGGAGCTTGTCCGGCGCGATGAGGACGCCCATCTCCGGTCAGGACCCGGCGAGCGCCGCAGCCACGCCACTCGTCGCCATGAGGGCCATGCGGCGCCTGGTCGCGAGTGAGGCGCTGCCGATGTGCGGCAGGAGAACCGTGCGCGGCGCACGCAGGAGCTCCGGCGACACCCGAGGTTCGTCGGAGTAGACGTCGATTCCCGCCGCGAAGATCTCACCCCGTTCGAGCGCGGCGGCAAGCGCTGCCTCGTCGAGGACAGCACCCCGAGCCGTGTTCACGATGACCGAGTCCGGACCGAGCAACGCCAGCTCCCGTGCGCCGATCAGATGACGGGTCGAGTCGGTCAACGGGACGTGCACACTCACGATATCGCTGCGCACCAGCAGGTCGTCAAGGTCCTTCACGTAACCGGGCTCACCGGTGTCGCGATGCGACCAGTGGAGCACGGTCATGCTGAAACCCGCCGCGCGGCGGGCGACGGCGTGTGCGATCCGTCCGTATCCCACGAGTCCGAGGGTCGCGCCGTGCACGTCGCGGCCGAGGTGGTCGAGCAGGCTCCAGCCCCGCCAGCTGCCCGCCCGCAGGTCGCGCTCGGCTTCGGATAAGCCGCGGCTCGCCGCGAGGATCAAGGCGAAGGCGAGGTCCGCCGTGGTCTCGTCGAGAACGCCCGGCGTGTTGATCAGCTGGACGCCAGCGGCACGCGCCGCGACCGTGTCGACGTTGTCGAGCCCGACCGCGACATTGCCGACGGCCCGCAGGCGTGGCGCCGCCGCGATCACGTCGGCGTCAATCCGGTCGGACAACACGCACACGATTCCGTCGACGTCGCCGACCGCCTGGACCAGTTCCGCGTGGCTGTAGGGGGAGTCGCCGGCTCGAACCCTCACGTCGTGCGCGGCGAGCGGTGCTAGCGCACCTTCGGGTAGGTGCCGAGTCACCAGCACGGTGGCCATGATGCAGCGCTCCTCATGTCGATCCCATGACGAGGAGTCAGTCTCGCGCTGCGGTTCGCCGGCGGTTCCCGCGTCCAGGCTCTCGGATCAACCGCGACGGGTCTCCGCTGCGCATCCAGCGCGAGAAGGGGACACGCGCCGCATCGAGCTCGTCGGGACACTCCCCCGCAGGCACGAGCGCGCAGGTTCCCATCGGGAGCTTCGGCCGAGGGTGCCGACCCCTTCGGGTCCCTGCCGAGAGGCGGTTCCGTGAGCTTCTTTCCTGTGCGCCCCACGCCGCCGCGACGAGACCAGCCGGGCGGCAGCTCGTCTCGCGCCGCCAGATGACGAGAGCGGGCGTTGGCGCAGGTCGCGTGATCGCCTCCTGCCGTGCTGCGGAGCGAAGGCGCCCCCGAGGGGTTCCCGACCATCGAAGGGTCCCCGACCCGGTTCTCGTCGCCGCTGTCGCAGCCGGGCAATCACGCGTCTAGTTCCGTGGCAAATGTTCGATCCAGCGAGCGAAGTACTTGCCGTCCAGGCCGCCATGGCTCATATTCCCAGGACAACCCCCGACGGCTGGGCACATGATTCGATTTGCTGGCACCGTGTACGAGGAATTCTCCCCGACGATCAAGTTCTTCGCCTTGTCGATAACGGTTGCGGTGCAGATCGTGTTGAAAGCCTCAAGTCCGTCTGTATAGGACCAACCAGCATCGTAATTACGACAATTGATCCAGATGACGGTGCCGACTTCTTTGGGGTGCATGAGATACAGGTAATTGTGCGAGAGCTCGGCAACGATGGCTCCGTCTCCATCGGAGTAGATATCCCTCACGACTGATTCGTCGAAGTTCCCCGGGTAGAAGTCGTTCTCGGTGCCCCCCATGTCGACGATGACGATCTTTCCTGCAATGTAGGGATGGTCAAGATCCTTTGATCGGGTGGGGGACATGTCGACGTATGCACTTGCGAGGCTCTGCGGGCCGATGGTGGTCGTGGCCCCACTCTTCGCCGCCGTCGTGGTCCCACACGCCGCGAGGGAAAGGACCCCCGCGGGAAACAGGGCCAATACCGTGAGACACCGCGCCAGGATCGTTGCCAGCATTGTGCCGTCGTGACCGCGCGTTCCCATTTGCAGATCTCCCCCTCCCCCGCTTCGGCATCGAGGCCGAGCGACCCTGGGGAGGCGTTGCCGCCGGAAGGTAGCACAGTCCATTGTCACCGGCCGGCCCGCTCCAGGCGCGGACGCGGTGCAGGAGAACGGCGGAGGTTCAAGGGCAGTCGTCCGAAGTTGTGGGCTTCTCCCCGAAGTCACATCGCCACGAACGGCGTTGCACACGACATGTCGATGCCCACCCGTCGACCCACTCGCCGCCTGGACGCCTGCTCCGTCTCCACTCCCAGCTCGCATGCCCCGCCGACCGCGGCGATCAGCTCCGTGGCGGTGGTGCGAGGCAGGGCATTCAACGGGAACCACGCATCGCAAAGCCACCCCTGCACACCGTCGCTCTCGAGGCCGATCCGGTCGTCGGGTTCCCAGCGCCGCAACTTCGGCCCCACAAGAGCCGTCTTGAGACGCTCTATCTCCGCGCGGGAACTCGCGGGACGTCGTTGCACTCCCGGCGGTCCGGGTACGTCCGTCTGCCTTGGCCTCGAGCATCGCCCGCCAACGGCGTGATGCCGGGACCCACACGGATGGAACGGGCGGCATTGCGCGCCACCGTCTGGCAGATCCCCGTCATCGCCACCCTTGTCCTCACTTCACCGGGCGGAACTTTCACCGAGCGGAACGACTCGAAGCTCCAGGTCTCTCATCCGATGTCAGCGTGTCCTCAACGTTGCGCATACCGGTGAGAATCCGCCTCAAGGGACGACTGACAAGGCGCAAATTGAACGCGCTCCTCGCCCAGGCTCGTGACGAACGACAGCCCCGCAACGACGGCTCCTACACAGCCGACAAACAGCGGCGTCGTTCGTCCAAAGATCCCAGCCAGGGCATTAAGGCCGGCGAGAGGCAAGGCCCCAGCACCACCGCCACTCGGGTGCGCTCGTGGACGCCGCTGCACGGATTGAGCCTGCCGCGTGGGTACGTCAGGTTGCGCAGCACCAAACCTTCTGGCACCCTTTCAGACGACGTAGCCTGTCTGGCCAATGAGCTTTGCTCGCGGGTGAGCGACCCTTGAACACCTCCCCCTATTCGATCGATCAACGTTCGGTGTAGTGCCATGTCCACCGACTTCTCACGTCGCCGTGGTCGTTAGCGACACCAGGTCGTATCCGCCCGTACGGGATGTTGTGAGGCCATGACGCTGGATCGCGACGGGGGAACATCCCCACGTTCGCCGCAATTCGAGATGGAACAGAACGACGCGCGAAACCATGCCCGGCTTCTCTCCACTCTCCGATGGGCTGGCTGGATCCTGATCGGCATCCAATTCATCGGATTCCTGCTGTGGAGTTCGTATCTAATGTCCCACGCGAGCTTCGGGCGTGACACCGCGATCTACTTCCAGCCTTGGGATCTCATCGCGCATGGTCATCTACTGCCGATAAGCACCCTTCAAGGGGGCTATGCCTTCTGGCAAAACAACGGAGAGTTCATCGTCTATCTCTTGGCGCCCTTGTACTGGCTGTTTCCCGACCACCTGCTGGGGTTTTTGTGGCTCCAGGATCTCGCCCTCTCCGGAACGATCGCTGTCTGCTACAGGTTCGTCACAGCCCGTTGGTTGCGACCGGAAATTGACAATGACACCGGACGGAAATTGACTGCAAGCGTCGCCGCATGGCTGACAATATTGGTCCTCTTCCTGTGCAATCCTTGGATCTACTGGGTTGTCTCCTTCGACGTTCATATGGAAACGTTCGGCATCTTCTTCATCGTCTGCGCATTCGCAGCGTTTCAAAAACGCCAACGACGCGGTTACGTGTACGCATTTGCCACGGCAATCTGCGGTGCCGCCTCAGTCGTTTACGTTTTCTCACTCGGGCTCTTGCTTGGTGCGCAATGGAGCGCGCGTTGGTACTTGCGGCACCGGAAACACGGGAGGTCCTCGAGTCCAGGAGCTTCTCGCGGCACTGTTGCGTTCGACGCGATGCCAGGTGTGTTGCTCGTGATTGGATCGCTCCTTTGCCTGTTGTCGCTGAGCGCGCTCCATGCGACGCAGGGTGATCCGACGGGCGGCTTTGCGTATTTGCTAGGTCCAGCGACCGCGAAGGTGCTGCACATAACGCCCGGCTTGGTCATCCGCGGAGTGTTCGAGCACCCGGTCGCCGCACTAAGAAAGATCGTGTCACACGGCTGGAACCTCTGGGCGAACACCTCGGCATCCGGACTCCTGGGCGTCGCTACGCCGGTCGGGCTCTTCATGGCTGGGCCGGCGTTGCTACTGAACAATCTCATGAGCAGTCAGCTCTACAACTACCCCACGTTCCAGAACCTTCCCGCGTTCATCTTCATCGCTTTGGGCACCGCAAGCCTCATTGCCTACCTCATCAAGCACCCCAGGACCTTCTTCGCAGGTGCCGCTCTGTTCACACTCGTCATCGTCAACGAGGTGGGCTGGTTCGCGGTGTGGTTCCCGCAGACGCGTCCTCATTGGGTAAATACGTCGGCGGCGGCAGCGTCAGTCATCTGGCGGGCCGAACGCATCATTCCCACAACAGACGAAGTCGTGGTCGCCAATGGCGTGGCTGGAGCCTTCGGGGACCGTGCTGAGCTTTATGAGTTTGACGGCCTGGGGGCTGTTCCGATCCGGAATCGGGTGATCTGGTTTGTGATGTCACCTGCGCAGGGGGTCGAGTTCGTGCCGACCGCGGTCATGGAACGGGCGCTGGGAGACATCGTGGCGCTGCCCGGCGTGAAACTCGTCACGTCGTCTCAAGGCGTGTACGTGTTGCGCTGGCAGGTTCCCCCCCGGTACCGGTCCGTGTCTCTCGGCGGAGGTGATGAACTCGATGCCTGGACAACCCCCGGTGTCGCCGCAACCCCCGTCGTCAGCGGTCCCTCGAGTCGTTGGTACCTCGCTTCGGACGGGCGCCGTGGCGATCTCCTCAGCGGTGATTGCTGGCGAGAACCCAGTGGGTTGTATTCCACCAACGTCCGGTTCTCGTCGACTGGTCCCCTGAAGATCGAGGTGTGGGACGACACGACGAATCGCCTTCTCGCTCGAGCGCGCACGGCGAGATCTCCAAAGACATCCAGCCTTCAAGTGCGATTTCAAATCCGGCATGAGAAGCCTGGTTTCGTTTACCAGGGCGCAGCCGCTTTTCTCGATTCTCCTATTCCTCAAAGTCCGGGCGATGTAATAGAAGTGAAGGTCTGGTCCACTGGCACCACTCACGCAAAAATATGGTCGGTAATCTTGAAGCGCGACTAGTGTCCTGAGTCACTGAATACTCGTGTTGATGGGCCGCGGCGCGTCGTCTGGGCCCATGGCGGGACGTGGACGGCCGAAAGCTCCTCTGGTTCCCACCGGGGAGGAGCGCGCCACCCTCGAACGTTGGGCGAGACGCCCGAGATCGGCACAATCCTTGGCGCTGCGCTGCCGGATCGTCCTCGCATGCGCAGCAGGCCTCGATAACAAGGTGGTTGTCGCCCGCCTGCACGTCAACCAGGCGACGGTGTCGAAGTGGCGGCAACGCTTCCTCGCGCGGCGCCTCGACGGTCTTGGGGATGACCCGAGACCCGGCGCGGTGCGCACGATCACCGATGACATGGTCGAAGCGGTGATCGTGAAGACGCGCGAGGGGCTGTCCGAGGAGGCGACGCACTGGTCGACGCGCTCGATGGCGAGAGAGATGGGGATGAGCCAGTCGGCGATCTCGAGGATCTGGCGGGCCTTCGGCCTGAAGCCCCATCTCGTCGACACCTGCAAGCTCTCCAACGACCCGCAGTTCGTCGACAAGGTGCGCGACGTCGTCAGCCTCTACCTGAACCCGCCGGAGGAGGCATCTGGCGCGGAGTGCCGCCGTCGTTAGGGCGTCATTCGATGCGTCGTTCTGTTCCAACGCAAACAGCTAACCCCGCCTTGCCCAAGCATCGGGGTAGGCAGCTGGGTACCCTCTTGTCAGCGAGGAGGATCAAACATGGAGAAGACCTTCATTACCATTATGGGTGCCCTGTGCATCGTCGCTGCCTCGGCGACCATGGCCGCAGCGGCCACGACGGCGCCGAAGTCAGCAACGAGATCCACCATGGCCAGCGCCGTGTCTGCTTCCTCGGGGTTCCCGACGATCTGCCCACCTGCCGCGGCGGTGGGCAAAGCGCTCGGGCTGACTCTCTCCAAGCCAACTGTTCCCATGTACACCAAGGGACTGGCTCTGGAGTGCAAGTACGAGTACACGAGCAAAAAAGGCCTGACGACCCTCTCCTACACGTCGGACACCCGAACAGCTTTCCTCGCTTCGGAAAAGTCCCTACCTAAGGGCACCATCGTCGTCGTGACCAACCTGGGCAAAGGGGTCGCGGCATACCTGCTGATTCCCGATATCCTGCACGTCCAGAACGGAACGCTGCAATGCGTTATCGCGACCGAGGTCAGCATCGCTCAGGCTCATGAGGAGGCCTTGGCCAAGGTGCTTCTCAAGTCGTACTGGTAACCGCCCTTGGCGAGTTCACGACGACAGAGGCGAGCGAACAATTTGAAGAAACCCAGAGCTGCCGGTAGGTGAGACGAGTCAAGTACAGAACACGGCCTTGCCTCCACGCCGGTCGACGGGAGCCCCGCGCCCGAATCGGAGTTGAGCGCGGCCGGCCACGCGTCCGTACGCGCCCGTGAAGCACCCGAAGCGAAGAGGTCAGTCCATCCGAGCCAAGGCACCCAACCGACTCGCCTCGGACATGCCCGCGCGAACCGGCAGCGAGGATCGAGTTAGCGGTATCCGCCCTTGTTATGGGACGCGCGACCCAACGCCCGATCCGTCAGTCTGCATGTCACCGTGGTCGGCTCGCGCTTAGCCACAGCAACATCCCAGATCGACCAATCTCGCGTTCTCAAAGGGGCTGTGGCAGCCGAACCGCGTCGGCGATCTGCTCTTCCTTTAGGTGCGATTGACCGGCTCTTCTTGTAGCGAAGCTGGCCAGCGCTGAGTGGCTGGCGGGTCCGTATGAGGTTCTGGTCGGGGTTCGAGTCCTTCAGCCCCCACAAGCTGGCTCGCGCCAGGTGGACAGATCGAGGTCCGTGGTCGAAAACGGCACGTCCGAAATGCCGGATGCGACAGATAAGTGGCCGGCCGGGGCTGTGAGCTGGGCTACGGCTGGTGCGTGTGCGCGCGCTGTACGACCGAACCGGTCTACGTGGCAGCGGTAGGGCCTACCCTCCCGCAATGCCGGTGCCCTGACGCGCAACGCCCCCAGGCCGAGACCGGGGAACTGTCGCGAGTTGAGCAGCGGTCAGGGACTGAGGTGGTCGCTGCACGTACCGCCGTCGTTGTCGCTGTTCGTGCCGTCTGGGCAGGTGGTGTTTGACCAGGACACATCCGTCAGGTCGGCGCCGTTTAGGAAGGCGCCTTTCAGGTTGGCGCCGATCAGGTAGACGGCAGTCAAGTTGGTGCCGATCAGATTGGCGTTGGCCAGGTCGGCACCGATCAGGGTGGCGCCGATCACGTCGGCTCCGGTCAGGGTGGCGCCGGCCAGGTGAGCGCCGGTCAGGAAGGCGCCGGTCAGGTTGGCGCCGGTCAGGTCGGCGGTGGTCATGGTGCTGCCGTTCAGGTTGGCGCCGGTCAGGTTGGCGCCGGTCAGGTGGGCCTGCTGTAGGTGGGCGCCCGACAGGTCGGCGTTGGCGAGGTCGGCGGTGGTCAGGTGAGCCCCGGCCAGGTTGTGGTTCTTGAGGCCGCAGCCAGCAAGGTTGATCTCTGGGTAGGGAGTCGCCGAACAGTTGTAAGTGGCATTGCCTGTACCGGCAGCACCGGTCGTACTGGTCGCGGCGGCGAGCCCCACACCTCCGAGTGCCAGCACCCCGACGACAGCTGGGATGACAAGGATCTTCTTGGTGAGCATTGCTCTCCTTTCATTGCCACTGCGCCCGTGAGGCGTCGTCTAAGTGGCATCGGCCCTCGTCGTCGAAGTCCTGCTTCACCCCACTGCGCGAGAGCATCGCGCTCCCAGACGCGGCGTGTTGCCTTCAGGTAGCGGGGCCGTACCGCGTCGGTCTGGAGTTCTTGCGTCGCTCGATCGCGATGCTGCCGCCGCAGGCCCCGAGCGGCCTCAGTCGTGAGCGGGTGCTCGCGATCGTCGGCCAGGTCGTGCGAGCGCTAAGCCTCGATCCACCGAGTATGAGCTGCCGTCGGTTCTCCGGACAGGTTGGCTGAGGTGATCATGGCACCGGCAGTGTTGCGCATCCCGGCCCCATAATGGCCAACGTGGGCACGACGCCCGGTACCGACGGGAAATCAGCGCCTGAACCAGGCGAGGTGCGGTCTGCTGACGGCACGGTCATCAGCTACTACCAGGTGGGCCAGGGACCGCCGCTCATCCTCCTGCACGGGGCTGGTCAGTCATCGGAGAACCTGAGCACGCTGGCTCGGCAGCTGTCGGACAGTTTCACGGTGTTCGTGCCGACCGTCGAGGGCGGGGCCGGAGCGGTCCACACGGCGACTTCCACGGGCTTCGTAGCGAGATCGAGGACCTCACTGCACTGTTGGACGCCTTGGGAGCTCATGACGTGTTTGGCCTCAGTGCCGGAGCCGTCATCGCCCTTGAAACGGCCTTCGTCCGGCCTGTCATTACAAGACTCGCCCTCTACGAGCCGCCCCTTGTGAATGCTGACCGAGAACAGGAGCGCGCGCCGGACGACCACTGTCTGGCCGATTGCGCCCGGTCAAAACGCCTTGTGGCCTTCGGTCCGGCGAGTTTCAGCAGCGCCCGGATATCGCTCCCGCGTTCCGGCCCGGCTTTTTGAAGAAGCGTGCCTACACATAGTCGTTGGTCAGCAACCGCGGTCACGGATGATGTCGTTTTGATGACCAAGCGCGTCCTTTGGGCATCGACCTGGCGCGAACGCGATGCCGCTCCGACTGCTCCAACCTCAGGAGAACGTGGACGACGTTGCCCATAGACCGAGAGTCGGGTTGGCGATGTAGTCGTAGCTTTCGCCGTCGCTGTCACGTCGTCGTCCAGATTGCGTAACAGGTGTAATCGCGAGTCGCTCGAGCTCCGTCGGCAAAGAACGCCACTCGTAGCCAACGCCCTCAACTTCCTCCCGGGTAAGGCCGCCCGTCGCGGGGTCTGTGCAGTAGACGATGCGGAAGCGGCCTTCGCTGCTGCCATGAATGAGATGCGCGGCAGCAGCAAGATTGTCCGCCAACTCGGGGTCGCGCCGGACCGCTTCCAACGTGGCGGGCGTTCCTCGGTAGCCATGGCGACGAATAAGAGAGTCAATGACGGCGTCCTCGCCAAATCCGAACACGCCTGGCGCCAGCACGACCAGCTCCCCGCCATCCGCGATCGCCATGCGCGTGCGGTAGATCGCCTTGTTGCCGAGCCACGTCGTCTTGAACTCCTCAGGATCGAGCCAGCACGCGACGGAGCGGAGGGGATGCGGAAGCACCTCAATGTTGCAGGCTGCCGCGAGGTCCGTGGCCGCCCGGTACGCGGCGCCACCGGAGTCACCGGAGCGCCCGCGGCCAACGAACAGCCCTCGGTGCACGACACCTTGAGGTGCGTCCTCCACGACGGTGAGCACCCACAGCACCTCGAGACGCGGCGCGAGAAATCGGTCAAACGCTGCATCAACTACGTCGCGTACGGAGCTGTTCGCACGACCCATGATTCGTTCCATCCCGCAGAGCGCGCCGAGGAAGTGGCTGCGATTGATCGTCGGCGAACCACCGAGACCGATGACGAGGTTCTTCGTAAAGTTGGCCATGCCGATCACCTCATGGGGGACGACTTGGCCCACCGACACCACGACGTCCCAACCCGACAGCAGGATGTCGTCGACCTCCACGGGGATCGGATCCGTGATCCGACCCTCGGATAGCGCGAACACCTCGACCGCAGCGATCTCCCCGAGGCGCGTGATGCCTTCCCTCCATCGATGGCGGAGGATTCGGTCGAAGGGAACCCGCTTGTCGAAGAGCAGCGCCGCTTCGTCCGCGGTCAACGCTCTGTGGGTCCCGAGCGCCGGCAGCACCGCGACCTCCACGCCAGCGGCGGTAAGCACCTCGTAGAGGAACCCCGTGATCTCACCTGCCCGGGACTGGAGCCGCGTGAGGTCCGGCGGTACGACAAGCACCCGTCTCACCCCCGCGGCGAGCAGCTCGGTCGTCGCCAGCTCGTCGACGATGCCGCGTAGCTCCTCGAGTGAGATCGCCCGACGGCTGTCGCCCTCGCTTCGCAACGGTGCCGTGGAGGTTCCGGCGCTCACGCCGACCAAAGCCGCTTCGATCTCGTCAACGACCAAGGCGATCGCGCCCCCCTCCTCGACGGCGACCACATCGGTTTCGTCCTCGGCAGGCTGCTCAAGGGCATCGAACTGGCTGTCGACCATGGCGGCACCCATGAAATGGTCGGGCCGCACCGCGAGTCGTCGGCGCGCCTCTTCGGGATTGAGGACGAGCTGCACGAACCGGACATCTCCCGCGGCGCGGAGCGCGTCTCGATAAACGCGCTTCAGCGCCGAGCATGCGACGACGACCTGTTTTTCACCCCGCATCGCCTGGCGGATCGCGGTAAGCCACGGCCATCGGTCCTCGTCGGTGAGCGGCTGACCCACTGCCATCTTGTCGACATTGGTCTCGGGATGAAAGGCGTCGCCTTCGAGGAAGCGCGCACCATGGCGCGCCGCAAGAGCAGGACCGATGGTCGACTTCCCCGAACCGGAGACGCCCATCAGGACGACCCGCCACCTGGAGATCATTGTGCCCACGAGTTCGGGAGACCGAAGTACCGCACCGCGTTGTCGACGCAGATGTCGCGCACCACCTTCGAGCACAAGGCCATGTCGGCCGGAATCCGACCCTCTTCGACGTCCCGACCGACCACGTCGCAGAGGATGCGACGGAAGAGCTCGTGTCGTGTTATCGATAACAAAGAGCGGGAGTCGGTCAGCATCCCCATGAAACCGGCGAGTTGCCCGACTTCAGACAACACCTCGAGCTGCCGGCGCATCCCCGGCTCGTGGTCGTTGAACCACCATGGCGGGCCCCATTGAATGAGTGGGGCGACCCCGGGTCGGGAGAACGCGCCCGCGACCGTTGCGAAAAGCATGTCGTCCGCCGGGTTGGCGTTGTACAGCACGACCCGCGGAAGGTTGCCATCGCGTTCAAGGCCTCCGAGGAAGCGCGCCAAGCCTTGTACCTGAGGCCCATCGCCCGCCGCGTCGGCACCCACGTCACGACCGACCGATCCGACCACCCGCGGCGAGATGTCCCGTAGTGCCCCGAGATGAAGCTGCAGTACGGATTCGTCGGCGTAGGAGAGTCGGCCGGCAAGCGCTAGGACCTCGAGCATCACCGCATCGCGCTCATTGGCGCTCGCCGGCTCGCCAAGCCGGGCGTGGCGAATAGCAGAATCGGCGAGGGCCGGATTAGGGGCCACGTTGGGCAGGCTGCTGAGGCCGTTATCGCTGGCCCGACCACCCGCGGCGGCGAATCGCTCGTAGGAGCGCGCGAGCGCGGAGAGTAGCGAATTGAGGTCGCACACGGAGACCTCCGAAGCGTCCTCGAGCCGGTCGGCCCACGCATTCCACGCAGTCGGATCGTCCAGCAGACGGTGTGCGGCATCGGGTCGAAAGGTCGGAATCATCGACACCGAAGCATCCGCGTTCTCTCTGAGAGAGAGGTGGGCAGCGAGATCGTCTATCGGGTCCTCGGTAGTGGCGATCGCCCGCACGCCGAAGTGCAGCAACAGTTTCTGTGCCGACCAGCTCGGCAACTGACGATTCGCCTCCTCCCAGATCTCGCGGGCCGTTCCGGGCGCGAGGACGAGATCAATGCCGAAGACCCGCCGCAGCTCTAGATGCGTCCAGATGTAGAGAGGGTTGCGGATCAATCGGGGGACGGTCGCGGCCCACGCGGTGAACTTGTCCCATGGATCAGCACTTCCAGTGACCAGCTCCTCGGCGAACCCGGCAAGGCGCATAGCGCGCCATTTATAGTGATCGCCACCCAGCCAGAGATCGGAGAGCGTCTCGTAGACCCTATCTTCGGCGACATCCACCGCAGAGAGGTGGTTGTGAAGGTCGACGATGGGAGCGTGCTCCGCGACCTCGTGAAACAGCCAGCGAGCCGTGGCCCCGGACAAAAGAAGGTCATCGTTCAGAAACTCGGCATCCACCTCTGGCCTCAGATCGTCATCGCGCTGAAACCGCCGTCGACGACGAGTTCGGCTCCGGTGATAAAGCGCCCGGCATCGCTCGCGAGGAGAAGAGCCGCCCCGGCCAGCTCATCGACCTCGCCGAATCGGCCCATCGGGGTGTGTCGCATGATCTCCGCCGTGCGCTCGGGGGTGAGGATCGCCCGGTTCTGCTCGGCTGGGAAGAATCCGGGGACGAGCACGTTGCAGCGGATGCCGAGTGGCGCCCACTCTCGCGCGAGGTTCTTCGTGAGGTTGTGAACCGCAGCCTTCGCCATCGAGTACGTGAAGACTTGCGACAAAGGCGTGAGTCCAGAAGTGCTGCCTATATTGACGATGCTCGCGCCTTCGCTGTGGGAGACGGCTCGGTCGACAAAGTAGCGCCCGAACTCCTGACAGGCACGCATCACCGTGAGCTGGTTGACGGTGATGATCCGCTCCAGCTCGTCGTCGGAGATCTCCAGAAATGGGGTCGCCGAGTTCGTCCCCGCCCCGTTCACGAGGATGTCGACACGGCTGTGCAACGCGAGGATGCGTTCAAGCAAGCTGTGGAGCGCACTTCGCACAGATGCGTCACAGGCTTCGAACGTCACCTCCCTTGCTCCGTTCTGCAACCGACCGAGTACTGCTTCGGCACGCGCCGCGTCTCGTCCGACGATCACCGTTCGTGCCCCAGCGTCGGCGAGCGCTTCAGCGATCCGGCCACCGAGCGCGCCAGTTCCACCGATAACGACGGCGACTCGCCCATCGAGGCGGAACGATGTCGGCAGATCCACTGCCCTGCTCACTGAGTCCCACGTGTCATCGGTGATCTCCTCGACGGCCGCGGCCCCGAGCCTCCGGCCAGCGTACGTTGCTGACTCCTGCTCCGCACCCGTTCCAGATGCTCATCCCCGACAGCACCTGGAACCCCGCCGAACTCATAGACCCATGCGCGTCCTGGACGGACTACTCACCCTGCTCAGATGGCATGTAGCGGGGACTCTCGGCGGTGGATGATCAGTCCACCGAGGATTCGGGCCGGACTTCGGCGGTATAGCCGGCGGTCGGGGGCACGTTACCGACAAGGCACCTCGCGAATAGGGGACGATCCGATCCGGAGGTTGTGCATCGCGTCTCGAGGCTGTCCCGATAGTTTCGTGCTTCGACTGAGGAGGAGACAGGAGGGAGAAGGTTGCCGCAAAGGGGTGACTCAGACAACGTTAATGCCGTTGCGGGCTTGGGTCTGGAAACCGGGAGACCGGTAGTAGACGTGGCAAGGCACCGCGGGCTCGTCTCTCTTTCTGGCTTTCCATTCGAGGTTCGCACCAGCGCGTCAACGGCTGTGCAGGCTCGGCAATTGGCTGACCGTTGCGCCAGCGCCTATTCGTACCTCAGCGGCCTGCTTGCCTTCCGCCCACAGTGCGCACTGGTTGTCCTTGACCGATCCGATTGGTCCGAGCGCGCGTCGAACCCGCTGTACGGCATGCCGTACTACAGCGAGGGGAATCTGTTCCTGGCAGGCGAGCCCTCAGACCTCGCCGCCCGGCTCGAGGAGGCAGCGAGATCTGCACCTCCTGAGGCAACCCGAGTACTCGCCGAGGTCTACGGGGCGGGTACCCACCGTTTGGCGTCATTCGCAGACATGCTCGTCGTTCATGAGCTGGCACACGCCTTTCAAGACGGTGTTCCCTTTCTGTTTCCACGGGCCTGGCTATCGGAGCTCTTCGCCAATATGGCCCTCTACGCCTACGTGGTTGCCAAGGAACATGATCGACTCTCGCACTTCGAGACGCTTCCACGGGTGGTTCTGGACTACGGCATCGTCCAGCCGGTTGCCAGTGACCTCCGCTACTTCGAGGCTCTGTATCCGAACATAGAGCCGCTCACCTACGTCTGGTACCAGTTCCGCTTCACGATGATGGCCAAGGATCTCGTCGACGCGACAGGTCCGAGTGCGCTGCGCCGACTCTGGGATGCATTCGTCTTCTCGGACGAACAGCTCGCTGGTGCGCTCGGCGATCGTGTGCACCCTTCCGCGAGGCAGTGGCTGGCTATGCGGGGAGCGAAGTCGGGGTAGTGGTTCAATCCACGGCCTGACGATCACCCGTGGACGGGGAGTTCTCGACCGGCCCACGCGTCGGGGAGCCGTCCTCTTCGTGATCATCGTCTTGGTCATCGTGATCGTGACGGCGATCGCTGAGGGCCGTTCAGATCCGACCGGCGAGGCTTCTCGCACGAGCACGCACTTCGTCCAGCGTTGACCGCTCCGCGCTCGGGAAGCACACGACGTCGAGCATTCGCTCGTAGCCGTCCCATAGCCTTTCGGCGATCTTCTCGTCCGTGAACGCCGCGCTGTTGGCGAATCCCCCGTCCGGCACGTCGGCTCCGAGCTCGGGGAACCAGCGCTTCGACACTTCGAGGCAATCGGTCACCGCATCGGCATCGTTGGTTCCCTCCCCGAGCCATGCCAGCGCGGGCATCCTTCCCGTGTCACTCTGCCTGACCCTTCCCGCAGGGATCGGCGCCGCTCTCGCGAGTCACAAGACGCGAGCTGCGCAACCACCCGAACTCGCCCCACCGCGCCGTGCCTACGTCGTGGACACCGATGGCGATCCGCCGTTCTAAATCGAGCCCGCGCGGTCAGGCCGAGTAGAAGTTCCTCACCCAGCGGTGGCGGCGAAGGACTTCGAGCTCCTCGGCCGACAAGGGACCAAGCTCGGCCGCACGGACGTTGGCGTCGACGTTGCGCAGCGAACGCATGCCAGCAATGACCGTCGAGGTCGCAGGCTGCGAAAGGCAGAAGCGCAGCGCTATTTCCGGGAGGCGGTCGACTGTGACACCGAGGTCTCGCGTGATGGCCTGGACGCGTTCCCAGACCTGCTCCTTGCGATTGCCACCGAAGTAGCTGTTGCGCCAGTCGCCTTCGGGGAACCTCGTCTTAGGGTTGATCTTGCCGGTCAAGGCCCCCTCGTCAAAGGGCACCCGTACGATGACACCGACATTCCTGGCAAGTACTGCCGGGAACAACTCGTCCTCGGGGCTCTGGTCGAAGAGGTTGTAAATGACCTGCACAGAGTCGGCGAATCCTGAGTTCACGAGTGCCAAGGCGTTGGCTGGTTGGTGGTCGTTCACGGAGACGCCGAAATAGCGGATCTTGCCCTGTGAACGGAGGTGCTCGATCGCGTCCATCCAGTCGCCTTGGCCGACCCATTCGTCGGACCAAACGTGGAACTGCTGCACGTCGATCGTCTCGAGCCCGAGGTTCACCAGGCTTTGTTCGGTGCACTCCACGACCCACTCCGCAGGGAAGGCCTCACTCGCGGATACTCCTCGGGGGGCGGGCCACTTCAGGTTCTTGGGGGGCACCTTCGAGGAAACATAAACAGTCCCCGTTGCCTCTCGCACTGCCCGGCCGACTAGCTGCTCGCTGTGACCGTCCCCATAGCCGAGGGCAGTGTCGACGAAGTTCACACCTTGGTCGAAGGCTCTGTGCAGCGACCGCAACGACTCGTCGTCGTCGGCGCCGAGCCACATGGTCTTTCCGATCCCCCAGGCTCCGTAGCCGAGTTCTGATACCTGCAGACCGGTCTTGCCAAGGCCTCGATAGTTCATGGTCAACCCTCCTTGAGCACTCTACGACCGAGAGATCTCCCGTCGCGACATCCTGCCGGGACTCGCGACCATCCCGCTTGCCGAAATCGCTCGGGCGACCGGCTGCTCGAAGGCGTACGCATCGGACATCCGGCGGGGGAAGTGGACGCCGCACGAGTCGACGTGGGGAACTTTGGCCGAACTAGCTCAACTGTCCTCAGGGCACTGATCGTCCACAGGGGCCAGCGACACATGTTCCGCACGGCTCGGAACTCCGATCTTCGGTCGCGCTTAGACGTTGGAGTCCCGCCTGGTGGTGACGCTATGACTGGCTCGGACTACAAGGCCCTTACGGCGATACTGAAAGCTTGGGGAGGTGTGTCATGTCACACGTCCCCGAATTGCCATCGAAGTTCATCACCCAGACGTGGGTGCCGTCCGAGGAGGATTCCGGAAGCTGGCGCCTGCCGCCCGCTGCACTCTCGGTCTTTCAATAGAGCCGGCCCGACCTGCACTTTGTCCGCGCTCCAGCCACGGACCACCCTCGTGACTACCTGGCCCGGTCTTCTCTAGCTGGCGGGGGAGGACTCGAACCTCCAACCTCCTCATCCAAAGTTCGCTCGGGGTGATTTCCACCCCGCACCGCGACGATCCGACTTTGCCCGTTATGGCTCTCCATCAGGGAGAACGCCTTCGCGAGTTTGCCGGCCGGAACAGTCCCTTTCCGCCTTTCACCGACGTTTGGTTCTCACGGCGGTTCTCACGGAGCTCAGTTCGAGATCACACGACGCTCGCCTATCGAGGCCGGTGCCGTTGGTTGCCCACTTCGCCCCGCTGACAACATTCAGGGCTTACGGCCGTCGCGTGTCACGACCTTCAAGCGTGATCGCCTACCGGTCTTAGTGGTACCTCGCTTGGATCACGACCACGTCCTCGCCGTCGACGTAGTAAACGAGCCGGTGCTCATCGTCGATCCGGCGCGACCACGCGCCTTGGAGGATGTGCCGAAGCTGCTCGGGCTTCCCGATTCCCGAGAACGGATCTCGCAGCGTCTCTTCGAGCAGCCGGTTGATTCGCTTTTGCACCGCGCGGTCGTGGTCCTGCCAGTACCGATAGTCATCCCACCCGATCGGCGTGAAGACGAGTCGCATCAGGCGAGGTCGTGAACCTCGCGCTCGCCGCGCAGAGCCTGAGTGAGGCTCTCGAGGAGCCGCCTCGCGTTCGCCGGGGCCCGGAGCAGGTACGCGGTCTCTTCGAGCGCGTCGAAGTCGGCCCGGGACATCAACACCGCGCTGCCGTGCTTCGATGTGATCTCGATCGGGGTGCGGTCGTCGTTGACCCGTTCGATCAACGGGAACAGATTCTTGCGAGCCTCGCTCGCCGAGATTGCCAACCAGAGGCCTCCTTAAGTGGTACTGGATATGGTACCACTGTCGTGGCACGGTGGCGCCACCCCCGCACCCCGATTCGATGGGCCGGACGAGGCGGTCCTTCCCTGATTGAACTCGTTGTTGAGTGTATGAACATCCGTGACAGATCCGAACCGTGTAGAGGTTCGCGTCGGAGAGCCGACGGCACGCATCTCCGACTGGCCGTGAGGCCGGGTCGGGTACGATCAACGTCGGAGCGATGAGGCCCGCCCCGTGAATCGCCGAGCACCGCTCGGCTGATGGCTTCTACCAGCACTGCCAGCCGCTGGTAGGGCCGCGGGAGAGACGCCGTACCCCTGCCAAACCCAGGAGGTACGGAATGAACATCTACTACATCGCAGCGATCTGGCTCGGGATGGCGCTTCTCGCGTCGTTCATCAGCATTCGAATCAGCGTCTCGGTTGCCCTCGTCGAGATCCTCGTGGGCGCGGTCCTGGGAAACATTCCTGGGATGAAGGAGCACATCGTCCAGACCGGTTTTACGACCTTCCTTGCTGGGGTTGGCTCGATCCTGCTGACTTTCCTCGCCGGAGCGGAGATTGATCCGGTTTCACTGAAGAAGCATTGGAAGGCCAGTATCACGATCGGGTTCTTGTCGTTCCTGCTTCCGTTCTTGGGCGCCTTCGGTGTCTGCAAACTTGTTCTCGGCTGGCACCTGCATGCTGCCGAGATCGGCGGTATCGCCTTGAGCACGACATCGGTGGCCGTCGTGTATGCCGTGATGGTTGAGACCGGACTAAACCGGCACGACATCGGCAAGCTCATCCTTGCAGCATGCTTCGTTACCGATCTTGGGACCGTCATGGCACTCGGTGGGTTCTTTGCGACCTACGGGTGGCTGCTCTTGGTGTTCGTAGTTGTCACAGCCATCTGCCTGTTTGTCCTTCCACGAGCGATGCGACTGGTGATCGCACGGGTTGGGCACCGGGTGAGCGAGCCGGAGGTGAAGGTTCTCCTCGTTGTGCTGCTGGGCCTTGGGGGGCTTGCGACTGCGGCGGGAAGTGAGGCGGTGCTCCCCGCCTACGTCGCCGGCCTTGTCATGGCCGGGGTGTTCATGCAGGACCGAGTGATCATGGACCGGATTCGGACAATCGCCTTTGCATTCCTGACGCCGTTCTTCTTCCTCCGTGCCGGAACGCTCATCTCTGCACCCGAGCTTGTCTCGGGTGCCGGGATCATCGGAGCGCTCTTCCTTGTCAAGATGGCGACGAAGTTCGCCGGTGTCTGGCCGAGTTCGACAGCGTTCCGCATACCGATGAGGGAACGGACGTACACGACCCTTCTGATGGCGACCGGGTTGACCTTCGGTTCAATCTCAGCGCTGTTCGGCTTAAACCACCACTTCATCAATCAGGCTCAGTACACCGAACTGGTAACGGTGGTAGTCCTCTCGGCGTTTATACCGACCCTCATCGCCCAGCAGTTCTTCCAGCCAAAGGTCGCAGTCGGAACTGAAGTCGCTGAGGAAGAGGAGGCCTTGGCAGAGGAGGACGTCTCGATCGTTCACCGTCGTCCTCGTTCGCTCGTCTAGACGAGGTCGTTGCATCGACCACCTGAACTCAAGCCCGCAAACTGCATGATGCTCGGCCCGGTGTCCAGTCCTCTACTGAACGAGGCCCGGTCAAGGCTGGGCGAAGGCTGCCCATAGGGGAAGCCTTGAGGGGGCCGGGCATCGTCGCGAAGACCCTGGTGGAAGAGCCAGCGGAGCGGGCTCCTGGGGCTGCCTCCCATTCCGCGCATCAGCCTCAAGTTTCTAATGTCGCCACTACCTGGGCGCGGGGGTTCGCGTCGGAAGGCCGAGGTCGTATCCCGGTACTCGCCGGACGACTTCGACCTGATGTGACACCCTTCCTGCCGTCACCTGGTGATTGTTATCGGGCGCGCGAAGCACGCCGGAACCGTTCCGTGCGGCCGACGCTGAGGCCTTCGCCGCCGGAGTAGCCGAGCAATGACACCGGCCGAAAGGAACCGAGGTCGGGCTGGCCGCGCCTGCTCCGGCTACGGATGCTGGAGGCGAGGACTCTACAGCCGCGGCTGAGAGAGCGAGGCTGCCAGTTCGGCAGGATCCCAGATAGCCTGGGCGGCACGGCGATGGAGCTCGCCGCGGCGCCCCGACCAGGGCTGATGGCTCCTACTCCTGTTCGTGAGATGGACGTTGGAGGAGCAGATGCCGAGCGAGCTCGAGGAACTCAGGAACAGAGCGGAGGAGCTGGCCACGCTGGCGAGTGGCCGCCCAGAGGCCTGGAGGGCTCGTCGACTCGCTGACCGCCTCGGCGCGGGTCGCTTCTTCGTGGCTGTCGTCGGCGAGTTCAAGCGGGGGAAGTCCACACTCGTGAACGCCCTCTTGGGCGAGGACGTCCTTCCGACCGGCGTGCTGCCACTCACCCTCGTGGCGACGGAGCTGACCTTCGGTGATCCCGGGGTGGTGGTCGAGTTCCTCGACGGACGCACGCAGCTAGTCCCCAAAGAGCAGATCGCCGCCTATGTCACCGAGGCTGACAATCCGGGCAACGAACAGGGCGTGGCTCGGGTCGAGGTGCGGGGTCGCTGGCCCCTCCTTGAGTCCGGCGCCGTCCTGGTCGACACCCCTGGCATCGCCTCGCTGTATCAGCACAGCACAGAGGCCGGTCGAGCAGCCCTTCTCGACGCCGACGGAGCGGTCGTGGTGCTGTCTGCGGATGCCCCGCTATCAGAGCATGAGCGAGACCTCCTTGGCGTGCTCGCGGAGCGCCGTTCTCCGACCTTTTTCGTCTTGAACAAGTCCGACCACCTCCGAGACGACGAGCTCGCAGAGGTACGTGGGTTCGTTGGTACGGCACTCGCCGACATTGTGGGTAATGAGGTCATGCTCTTTGCCGTCGACGCCCGAGCGGCGCTCGCCAGCGCGATTTCGGGCAGGGCCCAAGGCGTGACCGCCGGACTAGAGTTCGACGCCTTTCGGGTCGAGTTGTCGCGATTCATCGCCGACGACCTTGTTGCAGCGCGACACTCATCGGCGCGCCGCGAGCTGTTTCGTCTCGGCAATTCGCTCTCCGAGGCCATCACTATCGAACGAGCAGCGCGACGCGTTGCCGCCGGCGACCTTGCCAGGTTGGTCGAGCGCTTCGGCGACGAGGCTGAGCGCCAGCGACAGGGCTTCGACGATGACCGAACGCTTTTGAGTAGGGATATCGGTAACCTGGTCGACACCGTCGGCGTGCGCCTAGCCGAGTTTGCCCAGGTTGCACCGTCGCGGTATGTCGCATCACTCTCGGCGACCGCCGCCCAGGCCCCTCGGCCTCGATTGGCCGATGACCTACGCGACGCCGTCCAGTTCGCTGTTGAGAACGCTTTCGACGATTTCCGTCGGCACGAGCTCGACTGGGTCGAGAATCAGTGGCATCAGCTGGCGGGGAAGTTTCACGCCAGGGTCCAAGGACGCGTCGACGCAGCTCGCCAGGTGGCCGCCGATCTCTTCGACGTCCCACTTCCACACCTCGAGGTTCCCGAGGTCGCAGCGCAACCGGACCGCTTCTCCTATCTCTTCATCCATCTCGAAAGCGTGACCGAACCCTTCAGTCGAGCAACGTCCCGACTGATCCCCGGACGCTGGGCTCGGCGCAGGGCGCTCGCCCACGCTCGGGCCGAGTTGGTGACCGAATTCGACAAGCATGCCGGCAGATCGAGATGGGACCTTGCGCAACGACTCGAAGCCGCACGACGGGCGATGGAGCAGGCGATCCGCGTTGAGCTCGAAAGCTCAATCGACGCCGTTCTTCAGGCCGCAGACCGGGCTCGACGCTGGCAGGCGCAGGCCACAGAAGAGCGCGATCGGGAGGAAAGTCTCGCGCAGCGGTTGCAGCACCTCGGATCGGAGCTGATGGCACTAGGCGGGCGGATGCATGAGTGAAGCCGATGCTGTCATGTACTTGGTGCGTCACGGTCGAACCTCGCTCAACGCAAGCGGGGCTTTCCGCGGAAGGCTGGACCCTCCCCTCGACGAGATCGGGATGGCCGAGGCAGAAGCGCTTGCAGGACGCTTTGACGGGCGAGGCGTCACGGCGGTGGTCTCAAGCCCTCTTCTGCGTGCCCGACAAACGGCAGAACCCATTGCCGCTGTGTCCGGTGTCACGGTCGAGATCGATGATCGCTTCGTCGACCGTGACTACGGACCCTGGGCCAGCACCACCCCCGATGAGTTGCACCGTCGCTTCGGATCCGTCGACGATGCCCCGGGTGTCGAGACTCGGCAATCGCTCTCGGCTCGCGCTCTTGAAGCCGTGACGTCAATCGTGGGACGGGACGGGCCGGCGCACATCGTGATCGTCGCCCATGAGGCGCTCAACCGGACTGTTCTGAGCCACCTGGTGCCTGCGCTCGGTGACGAGGATTCGATCTCCCAACGAACCGGCTGCTGGAACCGTCTCGATTGGTCCGACGGCCATTGGATTGCGGTTGTGATCGACTCAGTTCCTGCCGGTGAAGCTCGGTGAGGCTCTCTCGTCGCTCGTTGGCGCAGATGTCCCCAGCGTTGCGGTTCGTGTTGCTCGTGGGCGTCATGAGTTTCTTTGTCGACTTCACCTATGAGGGTTCTCGCAGTGTCATCGGGCAGTACCTGGCGCTCCTCGACGCCGGAGCCCTCGTCATCAGCGTCGTCAGCGGCCTCGGCGAGTTGCTCGGTTACGGGCTCCGGCTACTCCGTGAGAACCGTGAGAACCGTTTGGTTCTCATGGTT
>CAWDKZ010000019.1:0-11190 GCA_963803025.1 uncultured Acidimicrobiaceae bacterium | reverse complement strand
CTTCTCGCGCAACTCGGTGAGTACCGCTACCGATCCAGATATCTGGCCACCCCAGAACTCTGGGAAGCGCCGATCCCATGCCCTGATCAGCTCGGCATGCTCAGGGTGGGTCAAGACGAGTTCGGCGACGCCCTCTGCCATTGGCCTTCCGCGATCATGATGCTCCTGCCACTCCGGGGTGCAGATCGTGGCCAGGAACTCGTCGACAGCTTCCTCCGAGGGGAGCAACTGCCGATACAGGTAGCGGTAGTTCACATCGACGAGCACACCGCCGAGGTCGAATACGACCGCGTCGATCTCCATCAATGACGAGTTTCGCATCCTGCGTCGCGACATGCCCCGAGCCTTGGCAGGATCTCCCGCTGGAACAACTCGGGGTTGTGAACGTGCCGGGATTGGCCTTGTCCCAGTCAAAGAAGTGCCCGCGAGCTCTGGGACGTCCTGTCAGGCATTGAGAGGCCGGCTGCTTTCCGACGGCGGCACCGACGTGGCCACATCTGTGAATCGCATCCCTACTCTGTCCCTACTTTGCAGACGCGGTTCAGACAATGCGCTGTCGCCTGACTGCGCCGTAGCCGACTTGCCCGTCGTGCAGTCGCTGACAAGACTCTCCCTATGACGCACCGGCTGCGCGCCCCACGTCTTCGCAAGGTACTCGTCGGAGTGACACTTCTCTGTGCCGGCATCGCGGCAGGTTTCACCATTGGAATACATTCAGGCAGTCACTCGGCACTGGAGCCAGCGTCTCGATATCCAGCGGGTACACCCCACCACGTCGTCGTTCTGCGAGTAGACCCAACAAACGGTCGAGTCCTCGCACTGGAGCCAGCGTCTCGATATCCAGCGGGTACACCCCACCACGTCGTCGTTCTGCGAGTAGACCCAACAAATGGTCGAGTCCACTAGACCGTCAGATCAATCCTTGGTCATGCCCGCGAAGGATTGCCCGCGCAAACCATCGTTGGTCTGTCGGCTAGTGGTCCGTCGCTGATTTGATTGAAGCCAGTGTGGATCATCCACGCTTGACCTTCTCGATGACCTCGTCGGCCGGCTTCTTCCAGATGAACGGTTGTAGCGCGCACCCGGGATCGTTGGACACCGATTAGAGGAGGGCCAAGAGCCATTACCGCTTGCGCCGACCAGGTGGCCCTTGGCCTACCTTTTGGCCTACCACTCAGGCGGAAGCCCGCTAATTCGGCGGATCCAGCCGTATTGGGCGGAATGGAAATGCCTGCTCAGGAGGTCTTCGGTGACCTTGAGGCATCTCGATGGACGCCCTGGCGACCATTAGCAGTGAGTCCGATTCGGCCGCTCTCGCACCTCTCCGGAAGTGTGTCTCGCTCGGGCCAGCGCTTCGACCACGAGGACGGGTGCAAGGGTAGCCAAGTTGGGTCCGTGCGGCCGGTAGTCGTGGGCTTATCCACAGCAAGAGCGGGTATCGTCGGCAGCCGCAGGTCGAAAGTGACGGCTGACCGGGATGCGAGGAGACCCGTTGTCGAGATCGGCTAGGACGTCTGACGTCTTGGATTGTCCGACGACGGGATCCGGCGGCGCGCCCTCTGGCCGCGTGGCGCGCCGATCGGCGTGCGCGGTCGGCTGCCTGACCCTGGTCGCCGCGGCGACCGTGCTCGTCGCTCCGACCTCGGGAGCGTCACGTGCCCCGGACCGGGTGAGGCCTTCGATGAATTCGCTCGTCGTCGTGGGCGGCGTGCCGAGCCGGCCATTTGGGGCCCGCCGTTCAGGGTCGCTTGCCTCGTCGCGGGTGATTTCGCTCGGCGTCGCGTTGCGGCCGCGCGACTCCGCAGCGCTCAGCGCCTTCGCCCAAGCCGTCTCGATGCCTGGCTCGTCGCTCTACCACCGCTATCTCACGCCGAGGACGTTCGCGGCGGACTTCGGTCCCACCGTGGCGAGCACTGCAGTGGTGGAGCGGGCGCTGCGGGAATCACGACTGCGTGTCGGGACCGTCTCGGCGAACGGTCTCATCGTCCCGGTGACCGGAACCGTCGGTGAGGTCGACGCCGCGTTCCACACCCGCCTGGTCGCCTACCGGCTCGCGAGCGGCATGGAGGGTTGGGCGCCGTCGACGGCACCGCGCTTGCCCGCGCGGATGGCGCACGCGATCTCGGCAGTACTGGGCCTCGACAACCTCGTCGTGCCGCATTCGATGATGGTGCGCGCCCGCAACGAGCGCTCTGCTGCCAGCTCGGCCGCGAGCGGGCGCCGCGCGAACCCGCACGATCCGGCGGCGCCCACGGCGTGCGCGGCGGCGACCGCGAACGCTCTGGTCAACCACGGCTGGACCGAAGACGAGATCGCGCAGGCCTACGGACTGACCGGGCTCTATGCCGCTGGCGGTCTTGGAGGGGGCCAGACGATCGGGGTGCTCGAGCTCGAGCCCTTCCTCCGCAGCGACATCTCCGCATTTGACGAGTGCTTCTTCGGTCCTGACCACACCACCGTGATCCGGACGATCCCGGTCGACGGGTTCGACCTGCAGGGTTCGGGGACCGGCGAGGCCGTCCTCGACCTCGAGATGCTCGCCGCGCTCGCGCCGGAGGCGCAGCTCGACGTCTACGAGGCACCGAACACGTCGTTCGGACCGGTTGACGCCCTCAATGCGATGGTGAGTGCCGACCAGGCGAACATCCTGTCGACGAGCTGGGGCGCGTGCGAGACGTCGTTGCAGGTCTCCGCGCCGGGCACCCAGCAGATCGAGAACGACATCTTCGAGGAGGCCGCGGCGCAGGGGCAGACGGTGTTCGCGTCGTCCGGCGACACGGGATCGGACGACTGCGCGGGGACGCAGTTCTCGTCCACGGAGCCCGTGTCGCCTTACCTTTCCCTCGATGATCCGGCCTCCCAGCCGTACGTCGTCGCGGTCGGAGGGACTTCGCTCCAGTCCGACACGCCGCCGCTGGGCGGTGCCGCCGAGCGTGTCTGGAACGACGGCGCGTCGGGAGGCGGCACCGGAGGCGGGGTGTCGGACTCCTGGCCGAGTCCGGTCTGGCAGGCGGAGTCCGGTGTTCCGGGCATCGGGAACGCCGTGGATCGCCTCGTTCCGGACGTGAGCTCGGACGCCGACGAGGAGCGGGGTGTCACCTTCTACAGCGTCAGCTTCGAGTTTCCGACGAGCTTGTCGGGCTCGCCGTGGTCGACGATCGGCGGGACGTCGATCGCCGCGCCGACGTGGGCCGCGATCGTCGCGGACATCGCGTCGTCGGGCGGCGCCTGCAGCACGCTTCCCGTGACGGCGGGTGGGTACGACCTCGGCTTCGTCGCCCCCGAGCTCTACGCGGTCGCCGCTTCGAGCTACTCGACGTCGTTCAACGACATCACGATCGGCAACAACGACGTGTTCGACCTGGGACTCGGCTACGACGCTGGCCCGGGTTACGACCTCGCCTCCGGCCTCGGCTCTCCGATCGTCACCGACCCCTCGGGCAGCGGTGGACTGGCGTCCGGGCTGTGCGCCGTCGCGACCGCACGCGCCGCGACCGTTCCGGCCCCGGCGGTGAGCGGTGTCGCCCCCACCGAAGGTCCGACGACGGGGGGCAACGTCGTCACGCTGACCGGCACCGGGTTCGCGACGCCCGGTTCCTCGCTCCATGTCGAGTTCGGCGCGTCGTCGGCGGTCGTGAGAACCGTCTCGGCCACGTCGATCACGGTCACCGCACCCCCGTCGGCCCTCCCGCCGCGCACGGCGTCCGTCGGCGCCGCCGGCGCGGTCGAGATCTCGGTTACCGTCACGGACGCTTCGGGGGAGGCGACGAGTCCGACGACGGTCGCGTCGCTCTACGACTACGTCGCGGAGAACGCCTCGAACCAGGCGTTGCCGAGCGTGGCGGGGATCGGCCCGTCCGCGGGGAACGTGAAGGGCGGCCGCGTGGTGACGATCTGGGGGAGCGGCTTCGCGGCCGGTGGCGCGCCGTCGGTCAGGTTCGGCGGGATCGCGTCACCCCGGGTCACCGTCGTGCACGACGACGAGATCAGGGCGCGCGTGCCCGCTGAATCGCCGGCGACGGCGTGCGCCGCCGGAGCAGGCTTCGAGCGTGCGACCGTCTGTCAGGTCGAGGTGACGGTCACGACGCCCGCGGGCACGAGCGCGACGGAGGCGATCCGACCAGCACCGGTCGGGTCGGTCGTCTGGGCTCCTCAAGGGGTGATCAGGCCCAGACCGGGAACCGAGGTGGCACCGGCGGCGACAGAGTACGACTACGCGCCGACCCCGACGGTGGGGCTGGTCGTGGCCGGCAGTTCGGCCGGGTCTCCGGTGCGCGTCTACGGATCGGGTTTCTCTGTTCTCACGTTCGACTGGGTGAACCTCGGAGCGGCCTCGTCGGTTGCCAGCGAGCAGACGAAGATCGATTACCTCACGGCGACCTCGATGGTCGTCACGCCGACTTCCGAGAGTTCGACCGGTGGCCCACCGGCGTCACTTGCTGGCGGCGTGAGCGTCCAGACCGCCGGGGGGTTGAGCAACGTCGTCGCTTCGCCACGGGCCGGAACGCTCGCGGTCCGGGGCCTGTCGGTCCTCGGCGGGCCGACGACGGGCGGGACGGTGCTGAAGGTCACCGGTTCCGGACTGAACGCGGTCAAGTTCGTCGCCTTCGTCGGCAGGCTGTCGCCGCGAGCGCTCGGGGTCTCGTCCGGCGCGGCGGTGACCAAGGTCTCTCGCGACGCGTTGACGGTGCGGGCTCCGGCGCACGCCGCCGGACCCGTCGATGTTCTGCCGTGCTCGGCGACACAGTGCGCACTCGCCCGTGGCTCGGTCGACACGTTCGTCTACGTCGGCCCGGCGGCGCGATCGCTCGTCGGGGTGTCCCCCTCGGTGGGCCCCGCCTCCGGCGGCGCCGAGGTGACGCTGTTCGGCCGGGACGTCGGCGACATTTCGGCGGCCGTGTTCGGCTCGGCCGTCTCGGGTCCCCCGGCGCCGGCAGCCGGCTATCCCCGGGACGACCCCTACGTCGCCGAGGTTCGCACCCCGCCGGGCGTCGCGGGGTCGGTCGTCGCGGTTACGACGCCCGCGTCCGGCCGGCGCGCCGCTGCAGTTCGCGGACTGTCGTACCGCTACGCGCCGAGCGCCCCGAGCCCACCGCGGTCGCTCGGCTTCGTGCGCCGGGAGACGGTCGTGAACCTTCACTGGCGGGCTCCTGCGAGTGACGGCGGCTCGCCGATCACCTCCTACCTCGTCGTCGCTTCGACGTCCGGCGTGCGAACGCGCGCGCGGCCATTCGGTCCACGGTTCCGCGCGGCACGACTCGGGGGGCTCGTGCCCGGACTTTCCTACGAGTTCGCGGTCTCGGCGTCGAACGCGTCTCACGGGACGGGATTGCCGGCCACCGTCACCGTCGCAGCCGCGCGACCGGGCTGAGGCCCGATGTCGCCTTCCCGGAGGCGGTGGGTCGCGCCGTCGCGCCGCATCCCGGCGCCGGGCGCGCCACCGCGTCACCGGCGTGCCGGCGGACCGGCGAGACGCCCGTTCCCGTCGGGACGAACACCGCGATCGCCCGGAGCGGTCCCGTGGTGCGGCGGTACACTGCCGATGCTTCACGACAGAAGGACGCGGACCCAGGGCAGTACCGTTCGCAACGGTCGGTTGAGGAGGATGAATCTTCGATGTCAGACGAGATCTGCTCCGAAGTCGTAACGATCGTCGGCCACGAGGAGGATCCGGTCGAGGCGTACTTCACCCGTCCGGTCGGCGGCGGGTCGGTCCCCGGTGTCGTCGTCGTCCACCACATGCCGGGATGGGACGAGTGGACGCGTGCGGTGACGTTCAAGCTCGCCGTCCACGGTTTCGCGGCGATCGCACCGCATCTCTACTCGCGTCTGGGACCGGGGCGATGGGACGATCTCGCCGCTGCGGCGCGGGAACAGGGAGGTGTTCCCGACGCGCAGGTCGTCGGCGACATCGAGGGGGCGGCCGCCTATCTCCGATCCCGACCCGATGCGAACGGCAAGGTCGGCGTGATCGGGTTCTGTTCGGGAGGTCGTCACGCCTACCTCGCGGCGTGTAGGAGCACGGCACTCGACGCCGCCGTCGATTGCTGGGGAGGGCACGTCGTGATGCCCCCCGAGGATCTGGACGCGCTCCAGCCGGTGTCGCCGTTCGCGCTGACCCGGGACATGCACTGCCCGCTCCTCGGCATCTTCGGCAACGACGACCAGTTCCCGAGCCCGGCCGAGGTCGACCGGATCGAAGCCGAGCTCCGCCGGTACGGCAAGGACTACGAGTTCCACCGCTACGACGGCGCGGGGCACGGGTTCTTCGCGACGGAACGCGCGTCGTACCGGCCCGAGCAGGCGGTCGACGGATGGGAGAAGGTCTTCGCGTTCTACCGGGCCCGCCTGGGCGCGCCCGAGAAGACCTGACCTGACGCGGGTCACATCGCCAGGGGAGGACGGGGGGAACGAGACGTGCACCTCGGAGACCGAGCGTCTCGTCGTCGACGGCCACGGCAAGGGCCTGGCGGAGTGGATCCGGCTGAACGCCGCCGCGGTCTACTACGACCATCCCGCCCGGGAGACCCCTGACCACGTCCTCGTGATCGACTTCTGGGGGGAAGCCGGGCGCCCGTCGGCACGCGTCGCGCTCGAACGGAACGCGACGCGTGCCGACGGGCTCGCCCGGGCGATCGATCAGGCGCTCCAGAATCCGCAGGCGCGACGAGACCTGTCCGACGTGGCAGCGGGGCCCTGACCGGATGGCGTCGATCCGGTCCAGGCGGCCGTCACCGTCCGGGATCGGCCGGGTTCAGTGGCGGACGACGACGACCGGGCAGGCGGCGTGGCACACGACGTGCTCGCTCACCGACCCGACGAGAAGCCCCGTGACCGCCCCGTGGCCGCGGCAGCCGACGACGAGGAGACTGGCCTCGTGGGACATCTCGATGAGCGTCGCCGAGGCGTGGCCCTCGACGATGACGAGATCGATGGGGATTTTCGGGTTGTCCCCGAGCGCCTCGGCGACCGTCTCTTTCTGGAGGTTGCGGGCGTCCGCCTCGGGGTCGAAGTCTTCCGGGTACGGCGGTGTCCAGCCGACGGTGGCAGGGAACGCCCAGGTCGTCACCACCCGGAGTGTCGCCCCGGTCAGTTCCGCCTGACGAGCCGCCCAGCGCAGGGCGTTGACCGACGACGGGGTCCCGTCGACCCCGACGATCACGACTTCGCGCCCTGCCGCCTCCGGATCCACGCCACTACCTATACACCCAGCAGCACCGCGACCCAAGGGACTCGGGGCCGGCGCGGCTCCTATGGTCTGTGCGGGGCGAGACGTCGAACGGAGCACGGACAGATGGAGCCCGTGATCACAACCGAGAAGTTAAGCAAGCACTTCGGCCACACGACCGCCCTCGACCAGCTGACACTCGAGGTGGACCGGGGTGAGGTCTTCGGCTTCCTCGGCCCGAACGGTGCCGGCAAGACGACGACGGTGCGGCTCTTGCTCGGCCTGCTGAAGCCGTCCTCGGGAGACGCCCGCGTGCTCGGTCTCGACGCCTGGGGGGACCCGACGCGGCTCCATGCCCGTGTCGGCTACGTGCCGGGAGAGTTCGCGATCTGGCCGCAACTCACCGGTGGCGAGATGCTCGAACTGCTCGGGTCGCTCCACGGGGCCGTCGACGTGGGCTACCGGGACGAGCTGTGCGAGCGGTTCGACTTCGACCCGACGAGGCGGGGGCGCTCGTACTCGAAGGGTAACCGTCAGAAGATCGCCGTGATCGCGGCGCTCATGACCCGGGCCGAGCTGTTCGTGTTCGACGAGCCGACCGCCGGACTCGACCCGCTGATGGAGGCGACCTTCCGCACCTGCGTCGGGGAGGCACGCGAGCGGGGTCAAACGATCTTCCTCTCGTCGCACATCCTCGCCGAGGTGGAGGCGCTCTGCGATCGCATCGGCATCCTGCGCCGCGGGCGTCTCGTCGACGTCGGCACGCTCGCCGAGCTGCGCCACCTCGAGACCCACACGGTCGAGATCCGTTTCGAAGGCGAGGTGCCCGATCTGTCGCCCGTGGAAGGTGTGACGAACGTCGAGTGGACGGGCCGATCGGTACGCCTCGAGGTGCGGGGGAGCACGGCGCAACTGTTGCGGGCCGTGGCGCCGTTCGACGCGGTCTCGGTCGAGAGTCGGGAGCCGAGCCTCGAGGAGGTGTTCCTCTCGCACTACGGGCCGGACGAGACGTGAGCGCATCGCTCGTCGCGTGGGCGCGCGCCTGGCGGCACTCGTTGTGCCTCCAGTGGCGTCAGGCCGCGACGTGGACCGCCGTGTTCGCGGTCACCGGCGCGGCGACGGCCGAGACATACGAGAAGGCCTACCCGTCGGCCGCCTCGCGGCTTTCCCTCGCCCGCACCGTCCAGAACAACTACGGCCTCCAGGGGCTCTACGGCGTCGCCCGCCGCGTCGACACGGTCGGTGGCTTCACGACGTGGCGCGTGACCTGGATGCTCGGCCTGCTTGCCGGTGCCTGGGGTCTGCTGTCGTGCACGCGGGTGCTGCGGGGCGAGGAGCAGGACGGGCGGCGGGAGCTCGTGCTGTCCGGCGCGATCACGGCGCGGGGCGTGCTGCTCGCGGATCTGGCCGTGCTCGCCTCCCTCCTCCTTGGCAGCTTCGCCGTCTACGGCGCGTCGCTCGCCGCCGCCGGGCTTCCGGCCGGAGGCGCATTCGTCGCCGCCGCGGGCACGCTCGGCGTGGGCGCCTTCTTCGCCGGCGCAGGAGCCGTCACCTCGCAGCTCTTCGCGGACCGGCGCCACGGGATGGGATTCGGCGGCGCGCTCCTCGGCGTCTCGTTCCTCCTCCGCGTCCTCGCCGACGGGACCCGCACGCTCGGTTGGCTCCGCTGGGTGACCCCGCTCGGTTGGCTCGAGAACATGAGGCCGTTCTCGGGGATGAACCTCGCCGCCGGGCTGCCGCTCCTCGGCGGGGCGATCGCGTTCGTCGCCGCCGCCACGAGCCTCGTTCTCGTCCGGGACCTCGGGAGCGGGCTCCTCGCCGAGCATGACAGGAGTCGCGTCCGCGAGCGACTGCTCGGCGGGATGGCCGCGTTCACCGTGCTGACGGCGCGCGGCGCGGTCGTCGCCTGGTCGGTGGGGATCGGCTTGTACGCGTTCGTCCTCGGGCTGCTCACCAAGGACGTGACGAGCGTCGTTCGCCAGCAGGCGGCCCTGCATTCGGTGCTGGGACGCCTCGGGATCGCGAACCTCGACCGGCCCGAGGATCTGCTCGGGCTGATGTTCGACTTCGCGGTGCTGCCGATCGCGCTTTTCGCCGTCGTCCAGGTGAGCGCGGCCCGCGAGGAGGAGGCGAGCGGGCGGCTCGACGCCATCCTCGTCCGCACGGTCGGACGGAGCCGTTGGGTGCTCACCCGCCTCGGCGCCGCCACGGTCGGCGTGGTGCTCGTCGCCGCCTGCTCCGGGGTGCTGGCCTGGGCCGGCGCCGCGGTCCACGACACCGGCGTGCCTCTTTCGTCGATGCTCACGGCCGCGCTGAACTGCGTTCCGGCGGCGATCCTGTTCCTCGGCGTCGCTGCCGCCGCCTTCGGGGTCGTCCCGCGTCTCACCGCGGGGGTCGGTGTCGGCGTCGTCGTCGTGTCCTATCTCCTCGAGCTCGTCGGGGCGCTCACGGAGGCCCCCGGTTGGGTCCTCGACCTTTCGGCCTTCCACCACGTCGCACCGTCGCCGGCCGTGCCGGTTGACGTCGTCGCGGCCGTGGTCATGCTCGCGATCGGTTGCGTCGGTGTGGCGATCGGGACGGCGGCGCTGCGGCGACGCGACGTCGCCACCGCCTGACCGCCGGCGGTCGGCCCCCGGCGGGTCGACATCTCGCGCTCGACGCATTGGCGTGGCGTCGGCGTGGCGTCGGCGTGGCGGCGGAGACCGGCTCGCCAGGCACGCCGGGCAAGGTGGGCGCCCCGTCGAGAAGGGTTGGTAATGGCCTGATTTGACCAGGGACAATGCTGTGACCAGGGAGTTTGTACCTTAGGGCAATCCAACGCCAGCGGGGACAACGTGACCATATGTCATCATGAAGGGGACTAAAGTGGGCTTCACCCTAGAGAGGACGAGATGAACCGCAGCCCCAGGCGTGGCGACGCCTCCCAGGTTGCCTGGGCCGTCGTCCAAGAGGCAACCCACCAGTCTGAGCCGGTCAAGCCGCGCGCCAAGAATCCTGCGGCAGTCGCGCGCGGCCGGGCGGGTGGCTTGGCGCGAGCTGAGCGACTGACGCCTGAGCGGCGTCGCGAGATCGCCCAAGAGGGCGTCGCGGCGCGAAGGAGGGCGGTCGGATGAGCCTGATTTCCCCCACTAGGTTCCAACAGAAGTACCAGCACCTAAAGCGGTCGTTCGCGTTCCAAGAGAAGTGTCAGCACCTAAAGCGTTCGTCCGCGATTCGTTCTTACGTCAGTGGTGCGGCACAGGGTTTCCAGTTCAATCCAAAGCCGAGGCACAGTTATCCGATCGACCAGGCACTTGCACACGACCTTTCCATGATTTCGAGAGACGTTATGAAGGCGGTTCAGCAAGTAGCGACCGGGCAACTGTCACGTTTTGAGCGGTAGCCAGGCCATTTCCAGTTCCGCAATCGGTGGCCCAGATGAGCCCGTGCCAGTGCCGATGACGACGCCCGCCACAGCCCCCCAGGGGCAAGCCGTTGTTGGCACTCACAACACGCTTAACATCACCATCGGCTCGATCATCTCGTATCCATCCCAGCTTCCGGTCGCGTCGGAACTCCAAGCGATTGAGTCACTTGCCCCAGGAGCAACGCGCGACCTTATTGACATGCAAAAGCAAGTCGTAGGCATGGCCGAGGGTGAACAAGAGCATCGTCACCAGATGGAATGCGAGGACAGCAAACGCCAAACCCGCGGACAGATCATCGGCCCAACCCTGGGTGCTGTGGCAATAATCGGGGCAGTGTGGACTGGCCTCGCTGGCCATACAGACGTTGCGATTACGCTCGGAGGAGCAACCGCCGTGAGTGTCGTGTCAATCGTTCTCTTGGGCAGGATGCCCTGGTCTCACAACACACACCCTGAGCTGGAATCCAGGACGGGGGGCTGATACACCCTCTAAGTAGAGTGTTCAGTATGAACAGGCTGTCTACTGAACGCAGAGCACAGATCATCGGTTTGCTGTGCGAGGGCATGAGCATGAGGGCCGTCAGCCGGACGACCGGAGTGGCCCGCCAGACGGTCT
>CAWDKZ010000018.1:0-120614 GCA_963803025.1 uncultured Acidimicrobiaceae bacterium | reverse complement strand
CTCAAGTGTTCTGTGACACCTTCGTTGCCCGTTCCCTCAAGAAAGACCTCGACAGACGCTTGAGCTGAAGTAGCAGCTAAATGACGTCAGAGCAACGTCAGAGCTGCGTCTCAAGCGCCGCGCGTTGACGAGTCGGGAGAGAGCACCGAACGGCGCGAGTGGCGCGCTCGGGTGCAGGCGCTGGTCGACGACGAGTAGCTACTCCGTGGCCGCGGCCTCGACGCGGCCGTCCTCGTTGGCACTCAGCGTGCGGCGTAAGTTCAACATCATCGCCGATCCGGCGAGCGCCAAGAGTCCTATGCTGATCGGCCACCAGCCGCCGAGGTGGTCGCCGAAGTAGATCGCCGCGATGGCGGGCGCGATCATGCCCGAGAGCCCCCAGGTCAGACCGAGGGCTGAGTTGTAGCGGCCGCGCAGGTGCTCGGGCGCGATCTGGTTCACCAGCGCCGAGCTCGTGGGCGTGAGCATGGTCTCGCCGAGGGCGAAGATGACCATCCCGACGCAGAGAGAGACGATCGTGACGGCGACGGGCAACTTGAGCGCCACGTCGAGCAGCACCCAGAAGATGAACCATGACACCCCGGTAAGAGCCATCGTGCGGGTCCGGCTGCGCCCCTGGATGCGGTTGAGCACCCAGAGCTGCGCCAGCACGATGGTCGAGGTGTTGAAGAAGAAGATGACGCCGATCACGTGTACCGAGAGTTTCAGGTTGTTCACCACGTAGAGGCTGTAGCCCGCCTCCTGGGACCCGTAACCGCCGACCAAGAGGACGAGCGAGGCGAGCACGATCTGTACCAGGCGCCGGTCGGAGAGGACGTGGCGCCACCCCTCGGCAAGCTTTTCGGGGTCGTCGTGGTGGACCTTGACCGGCCCGCCGTGCGCGGCGCAGTGTGAAAAAGAGCACCCCGGTGAGAGCCGTCACTCCGGCGTTAAGGAGATAGAGCACGGTGAAGCTGAACGGGTGGTGCAGGTCGACGATCGACGCCGAGATCAGCCCGCCGAAGCCGATGCCCAAGTTCACGAGCATGAAGTTGAAGCCGAAGGCCCGCTGGCGGTGCTCTTCGGGAACGAGTCGGCTGAGCAGCGTGCTGCCGGGACCCCAGCCGGCCCCGCCGAAGACCGCGATCGTGAGGCCCGCGGCAAGGGCCATCGACCGAGTGTGGGCGAAGGCCCAGAACACGAGCGCGCCCGCGCCGGTCGTGTAGCCGAAGAGCGCCACCGGCACCGGGCCGAAGCGGTCGATCGTTGTGCCCCAGAGTGGGCTCGTCGCGAGTCCCGCGAAGGCGCACAGCGCGAGCAAGAGCGTCGCGAAGCTGTCCGAAAACCCCCGCACGTTGTGCAGGTACACCACGAACAGCGAGAGGGTGAGCCCGTTGCCGATGCAGCCGAAGAACGTGCAGAGGTAGAAGCGGCGCAATGTCGCGTTGATGGTGGATCGAAAGTCCGCGGGGACGAGGGTGTCGATGAGCTGCACGAGACGAGCAGGCTACTGGGAGCCGGATCTGAGCAGTTCAGAGTGACGCTGCCGGACAGAGCGCAAGCGCGGGAAAGGCGCCAGTGGTAGCAGGGTGCCAACGGGACCTCAGGCATGAGTTGACGAACTGAGTTACGAGGATCGGATGCAGCGAGAGTTGCCGGAGGAGACTTCATGACGGGAAGTGCCTTGACTCTGGGCGGTCATGGCCTTGTCACTTCCAGAGAGCGCCCGGTCGTTGTGCAACGAGGACGCGACCGAGCGGCCCAACGGCGGCCCAGCTGCCGACTTGGCAGCCAGAATCAATTACGAAGGAAGGTGAGGATCTTGGGCCACTGGTCGGCGATCGCGAGCGGGTCCGACAGGCCGGTAGTCCCGCTGAGCCCGTAGCCGGGGCTGTCCGCGTAGGCAGCCACGGCAGGCATGTAGGGGGCCAGGAAGCCGATTCCGTGGCCGGCGTCCGCGAAATCAAGGAGTTCATGCCGGTAGGCATCGTGGGCAGCGGACAGCTCGGTCATCATCGCCCGGGAGTAAGGGCAAGAAACCCAAGCCATATCGTGGTTAGCGCAGGTGAACAGAACGGGCCCGCGGATGTCCGCTACGGGTATTAGGGAAGCGGGCTTGTCTGTGGGGTGGGGATTGTCGAACTGGCTCGTGCAGGGCACGGGCTTGCCACTGAACTTCCAGATCGATGATTTGCCGGACGTTCCGGTGCTGACGGAGGAGCACAATGCCACGTCGCTGGGCATGAGGGCCACCACGCCGTGGACCAAGTTGGGGTAATGCACCCCGAGCAGGAGGGCGGCCTGGGTGCCAAGGGACCAGCCCACGACCCAGAGGCGTTTGGGATTGACGCCTGGCTGGCTCCCGAGCCAGCGCAGGGCCCTGGCGAAGTACTCCAACGGGATGTTCTCTGCGGCCTGGGGTAGGCCTGGCTCGTCGAAGTAGGCGATGTCCAGGGTGGGGTAGCCGCGCGCCGCCAGCAGGGCGCCAACGGAGGTATCGATGCCACCGCCCGAGCCGCCGAACTCCAAGATGCCGACGTGGTTCTCGTGCCCGGCGGGGGGATCCCAGAACACGCCGTAGAAACCGGTGGCAGCGACGCTTTCAAAACTCGCGGTGACCGGTCGGGCGGGGCCACGCTGGACGGTGACCGAAACGTCGGCGGGGCCGGCCGACACGCTGAACACGAAGGGGAGTGGCTTTGACCACGAACAGCCGGACGAGCCCTGGAGAACCAAGGAACAGGTGGCCCATGAGTACGCGTCGTCCGGGGACGTGTTGGACATGCCGAACGGCCACCCCCACGCGGGGGCGGTGACACCGAGGTCCCCGCTGGTCATGAAGTCGACCGGGCCCATGGGGTCCAGGCCCGTGTAGCTGCCGGCGACCGCCGGCGAGGTCGCCGGGTCGATCGTGCCCGCCGAGTCGGCGACGTAGACCGAAGACGAGCTCCACGTGACGCCCTCGGCGTCGACGGAGACGACAGAGAGCGTCGCGCTCTGACCAGGTTGCAGCCCCGAGGCTCGGATGCTGAGTGGGGTGTCGGCCGCGGAAACCATCGGGCTGACCGTGAGCTGCAGGTTCTCGGGAGACGCCGAAGCCGCAGCCACCGCGCACAGACAGGCAAGAACGGGCAAGGTCACCACGAAGGCTCTGCCAACTGCGGACGCGAACGGGAGCGTGCGCTTCGCTTGCCATCTGAGCGGACTAGTGGACGGCTCTATGTCGCCTCCCCCTTCTTCTGGGCGGTATGCAAGAAGGTAACAAACCTGTCGGCAAGCCGACGCGCGCGCCAATACTCAACGAAGGTACGTTTCACCGTGCCACACACCTGACCGGGCGAACACGGCGCCGGATTGGACGATGCCAACCCAATGCGAGCTCGTTGTGTTCTTCAACGACTGGTCGTCCGACACCCGGGGCGCCCGCAGGCTTGGCTCGCCAGTGACCGATGGCAGATCGAGCGCGTCCCTTCTCCGACTCCTCGAATGCCCGACCGGTCGAATCTCCATCTGAAAGGCAGTTCGTCCATTACACGGCCCGACCCCGAACGTTGGTCCGCCACTCCACGGCGTGGTCGACGCTGCGTTGCGAGCTAACTCGGTACCACTCCCAGCCCGATCCCCTTGCGGCGATTGCACGATCCGCATAAGACCTGCAGATTGTCTGCTACGGACGCTCCGCCAAGCGCAACGGGAATGATGTGATCGAACTGAAGCTCCACGGTCGACCCACAGTTGCGGCACCGTGCACGATCGCGTGCCCATACATACTGCTTCACATCGTCAGGAATCCCGCCCCGAGGAGACGACCGCGGTTCGGCATCGAGCGCGACTATCGCTTGCGCTGTGGCTATGTGCTGCCGCAACCGCTGTTCACGCGCCACGATCAACGCATAGACTTCACTCGGGGTGAGGTTGTCGTTGTCCCAGTAGAAACGATTGCGGAACCACCAGTAGATACGCTCTCCAATGCGACTCACCGCGACAGGGGAACGTTCTTGTTCCCGCTTCATCGCCTCAAGCTCATCCACTGTCACCTTAGCGATGCGGTACGTGTTCTTCCCGATCGTCACCATCATCCAACCACGTCCGGTGAAGAAGTTGTGAGAACGAACGATCGACACGTTCTCCACTCTCTTCAACACGGCGCAAGAGTAATTCGTCCTTGCCGTGTGAGGTCGGGAGACGTGAATGAGGTCACGTCAGGGGACTGACACTCCGCACGATTCGCGATCAGCTGACGGCTCCTCAGACCGCCGGCCCGCCGACACGTCAAGTGCCCGCAGGCTTGATTCGCCAGTGATTGGTGGCAGATCGAGCGGGTCTCCTCTCCGAGGAGAGCCTGACCTGGCAGCCCGACCGACACGCCTCATGACCTGCTATTCGGGATGACGTCGACAGTTGCGCACTGGTCTTCGGTCTGTCTCGACGAGAGCGTCCCGTCCACGTGGCCCCGATGGGTTCGCTGGGGGTCGGCCGGGCCGGACGGGGCATGACGCGACGGTTCCCCTTCCGTGATCGCGTTCGTGGCGCCATCGGTCGACGGTGCAGGCTTTCGGAGGCATCGACCGCGACGCGTGCCCCACAGGGAGCCAACGTGTTGTTGGCCAGGGAAAGGCGTCAGCCCATTGCGGGCGGAGCATGCGGTGACGAAGAAGCTGACGATCAACGTCGCGAGATTCGACGCGCCGAAGGCGTCCCCTCGGGCGCGGACGATGTGACCTGGCCACCAACCGAGCGTGCAGGGGTGTGCGAGCGTGCTGATTGAGATCTTGATCCGGGCGGCGAAGTTGTCGATCGCGACAATGTGACCTTTCGATCCATCTCGCGGCTGGCCCATGGCGCGGCGTCGGCTGTCACCGTAACTCAGCTTGTGCGGAGCGAAGTCGGGTCAATCCCGGTGCGATGAGCTCGAGGTTGTCTCGTGCTGGCGCGTCCGCGGGCGGGGTCCGTGCCATGTCGCAGACGACCACACGTTGTGCGAGGCCCGGACACGACTTCTTCGTCCGGGTCCCCGTTCACGCCGCTGGGCGGGTCATGCGTCTGATCAATCTGTGCTAGTGCCCACTTTCCGTGGTCGGACGACGCGCACGATGACTAGACCTGACCACGCCTGAATACGCATGTGAAATGGCCCTAATCGTGTCTGTGCTCGTGACGTCCCTGGGTAGACGATGCGTCCGTGAGGAAGTGCATACCGCACGAGAATCACGGAGAGTGGCCACACGTAGCATGGTCACCTGCTGAGTCCAAGTCAGATACCGAGCACCGCCAGCCCGAGCCGTCGTACCGCAAGGTACGGCGGCTTGGCGCGGGTGGCGGGATCGCCGCGGCAGTCGCGATCGCGGTGAGCCAGATCTGGATCATCGGTGGCATCGCGACGGTGCCGACGACCTCCCTCGCCTCGACGAACCTGCACTCGATCGTACGATTTGCGCCAAGTGGGGTGGCGAAGATCGCGGCGACGGCGAAGATGGCCGAGGTCCCAGGGGTAGCGCACCCGTCGGGAACGACGCGAACCCGTGCGACGGTCACGGCTCCCGCGACGCCGGGACTTTCGTCGTTGAACTGGGCCGGCTACGTCCTGACGGGTGGCAGCTATCAAGAGGTCAGCGCCGCATGGACGGTTCCCACGCTCGACTGCAGCGTCGTGCCGAACGGCAGCACCTCGGACTGGGTCGGGATCGACGGATGGGTCCACCCGGCCAGCCTCTTCCAGGCGGGCACCTCGTCAACGTGCGTCGGCGGCTCGCAGGCCAACTCCGCCGTATGGAGCGACGGGGCCCTCGACTACGTCTGGCAGGACGAGTTTCCGGCGAACGCGGGCGACGTGATCTCGGCGCGGGTCGTCCAGACCTCGTCGGGCACTTGGTCGGCAACGGTCACCGACGAGACCACCGGCCAGAGCGCTGACGCCTCCGAGGCGGTCGCCCACGTCGGGGCTTCGGCCGAATGGGTGACCGAGGACCCGGGCACCCAGGGCAGCAGGGCGTTGACCCCACTCGCCGACTTCGGCAGCGTCTCGTTCACCGGCCTCAGCGTGAGCCCGTCGGGTCGGCCGCCCTTTGGCGACCAGGTCGAGATGCTGCGTGCGAACGGGTCGATCGCCGCGATGCCGACTCCGATGCGGGGGACAGGCTCGTCGGCTTCATTCTCGGTTACCTACGAGCCGTAGGGTCGACCGGTGGGCTGAACTGCGGGACAGGAAGCGTGATCGATTCGAGTCGCGCGGTCGACGCTGGCGACCTCGGGAGTTCTCCGGATGCACAGCCACGATCTCGTGACCCGGTGACGGAATTGGACCACGGCCTGGTCCATGCGGGCGGTTTCTCGGTCGAGGTCCTCTCGGTTTCACGCGCCGCTGGGCTGTCCGGAGGTGACGTCGGGCCGGGAACGATCCGGCTTGAATCTCGTCGTCCGGCGGGTGTCGGGAACGGGCGCAGTCTGCCCGTGACCGGCGCGGCGCGGAACGGTGGTCCCGACGCGCCGTCCGCCGGGCGCTAGTTCCGAAGCGCCCGCGGTTGGCAGGCCTCCACGCCGGCCAGCCAGCCGCGCAGCATCCCGAGCGTGAGATCCGGGCGCTCGGCCTGGGACATGTGTGCGCAGCCCTCCAGCACGACAAACTGCGATCCGGGGATCGCCTCGTAGGCCTGGTTGACCGTCGCCGGCGTGACCTCGTCGAATTCACCGCAGAAAAGCAGCGTCGGCGCCACGATCGCTCCGAGGTGCGCGGTGATGTCGAAATCCTTCAACGGACCGATCACGTGAAACTCGCTCGGGCCGTTCATCGTGACGTACACCTCGCGGTTCGCCGCGATCGCGTCGAAGGACCGCTGCAGCCAGTCGGGCCAGGGTCGGATGCGGCAGAAGTGGCGGTCGTAGAAGACCATCATCGTCGCCTGGTACTCGTCGCTGTCGGTCGTCCCCTCGCGCTCGTGGCGCCGCAGGGTGCCCTCGACCTCCGGTGGGAGTTCGGCGCGCAGCCGGTCGATCTCGCTCAGCCAGAACGGCACCGCGGCGGGGGAGGACTCGACGATGAGGTCGGCGAGACCGTCGGGGCGCTGCGCGGCGTAGGCCATGCCGAGCATGCCGCCCCACGAGTGGCCGATCACGTGGCAGCGTTCGAGTCCGAGGGCCTCGCGGACCGCGTCGATCTCCTCGAGGTAGAGCTCGAGCGTCCACATCGAAGGGTCGTGCGGCTCGGCGACGGCAGAGTTGCCGCAACCGAGCTGGTCGTAGAAGACGACCCGGCGTCCTTCGGCGAGTTCCCCGTAGGGCTCCAGGTGGTGCCACGTCGCCCCCGGACCGCCGTGGAGGCAGAGCAGCGGCAGTCTCCCGGCGGTTTCACCGTCGCCGACGACCCGGTACCAGGACCGGTGACCGGCGAACGGGACGAAGCCTTCGCGGATCGGCGGGTCGCGGTCGGCAGCGGAACCCATCGGCGGCACCCCTTTCGTTTGGGTGCAGTCTGGCCGCATCGGCGGGCGCGCGCCGTGACGGGCACGACAGGAGCCGGGCAGAGCCGGACCGCCGATCCGGCGACGGCGCGTGACCCCGCGGCGCACCTCGCGCGGCGAGCGTCCGACCCTCGTCAGCGAGCGCTGACGAAGTCGACCCGGAGCCCGTCCGCGCCGGACAGCACGTCGACGGTGTGGGAGCCGTCGGCGGCACGGGTGACGCGGAGGTCGATCGCCGCGTCGCCGACGCGCAACTGGCGCAAGGTCACCTGGCCCAGCCAAGACGGAAGCGCCGGGCGGACGAGCAGGGCCCGCGACGGGGCGTTCGCCTCGAGTCCGAGGAGCGTCGTGACGAGGTGGACGAGCGCCCCCGAGGACCAGGCCTGCGGGACGTTCGCGCCGAGGTACTGGACCGGGAACCCACCGGCATCCCTTGCGAATCCCGCGAAGAGCTCTGGGGGGCGTTGGTAGGCGAACATCGCCGTCGCGTCGAAGATCGCCGCGGCGACCTGCGCCGCCTCGACGTCGAATCCGTAGGCGCGGCAGCCCGCCGCGATGATCGCGTTGTCGTGCGGCCACACCGATCCGAGCTGATACGAGAGCGGGTCGTAGGCGACGTGCTCGCAGGAGAGCGTGCGGATGCCCCAGCCGCTCCACATGTCGTCGGCGAGGAGGCGTCGCACGACACGCGCGGCGCGGGCGGGATCGACGACTCGCTGCCACAGCAGCTGACCAGGGTTCGATGCCACCGACTCGATCGGGCGCTTGTCGCCGTCGAGGCCGAGGTAGTAGGTACCTTCCTCTTCCCACCAGAAGCGCTCCTCGATCTGGGCGGCGAGGCGGTCCGCCTCGACACGCAACCGGTTCGCCTCTACGTCCTCCCCGAACGCCTCCTCGAGAACGCTGGCCCAGGCGCGTTTGGCGGCGACGACGAGGCCCTGGTGCTCGCAGAGCGCGATCGGGAGCTTCGCCGCGGACCCGTCGGCTGCGGGGATCCCGTCTTTGGAGTCCTTCCAGCCCTGGTTGTAGTAACCGTTGGGTGCGCGGGTCTGGTACTCCTGGAGACCGTCGTGGTCTGGGTCGCCGTCGACCGCGATCCACTGGAGCGCGCGCTCGACGTGCGGCCGGACCTCGATGAGCTCCCCGCGGTCCCCGTGCCAGCGCCAAGCGAGCGCAGCGACGAGGACGTAGAGCGTCGTCGCGTCGTGCGTCCCGTAGTAGGGGGTGTGCGGCACGAGATGGAGCGCGGCGAGCTCACCGTGACGGATCTCGTGCTCGATCTTGCCCGGTTGCATGTCCCGACTGTCGTCGTAGCTGTCGGCCTGCAAGGCGGCCAGCGCGCGCAGGCTGCCGAGGGCGAAGCGCGGCGATATGGCGAGCGACTGGAACGAGACGGTGAGGGCGTCGCGTCCGAAAAGACTGACGAACCAAGGGATTCCGGCGGCCGGGACCCAAGCGTTGGGATCGTCATCGGTCTTGGCGGCGGCCAGTTGATCGTGGCGGTGCAAACGCAGCGCCGCGAGATCGTCGACCGCCTGTCGCAACGCGGCCGTGACGTTCTCGTTCGAGGTCTCGAAGATCGTCGCCTCGCCGACCCAGCGTCGACGCGCCGCCTCGTGACCGAGGTCGCTGGCGAGGAGCTGATCGCACGGACGCGTGACCCGGCGCTCGTCGCCGTCGACGACCGCGGTCCACCACAGACAGGCATGCCAGGAGGCCTTCGGTTCGAGCTCGACCCGGAACAGCAGGCCGCCGTTGGCGAATTCCGGACGAGAAGAGGCGTTGTGGGCCTCGACGACGAAGGCGCGCGCGAAGGTCCCGTTCTGGTAGCGCGTGGTGAGCGCGCCCCTCGTCTCGTCCCACGCGCTGTGGATCGACCCGCGGCGGATCCGGCGGTGCGCCTTCACGTCGAACAGGTCTGCGAAGTCCGACTCGAGGCTGACCTCGAGGTCGACGATGATCCGCTCCCGACCGTGGTTCGTGACGTCGTAGTCCTCGTGCACGCCGGGGCCGACGCTCCGGTCGAGCCGGAGGTGGATCGAGTGCTCGCGTACCTCGGTGCCGTCCGCCCCGACGATCGGCGGATTCGTGAACTCGAAGCGCGCCGAGTGATCGGCGACGGCCGCGGCGTTCAGAAGGATCGGGCGGTCGCCGCCGAGCTTCAGGCGATATCCCGAGACGAAGCGAGTGTCTGCTGCGAAGTAGCCCTGTTCTTTTGTGCTCGACATTTCCGCCGACAGTTCGCAGACGACGAACTCATCGTTGAAATGGGTCGACACGATGGGCGGACCGACCGATACCTCCACGTCGCCTCCTTAGTGGTCACGACCCAGCGCGGTGCGCATCACCGGCGGTGCCGGGTCGCGTCACTCCACCACATGATGCCGCCGCGAGCCACGCGTGGGGGCGTCGTCGCAGTCACGTGGCCCCGCCGGGATCACTCCGTCCGATGACGGCTGCTTGGGCGCCGGTTCGTGCTGTATCTGGGCGGTCAATCCGATGCCCGCGCGGGCCAGTGCCGGCGGGACCCTGGAGGAATGGCCTGATTGCGTGCGATGCCGGGCCTCAACGAAGATTGGGTCTTCCGAACGAGGAGAGGCCACACAAGATGGGCGCACCCGAGCTGTCCCGTCGACGCGAACGGAGCGTCAGCCGGCCGTTGTCGATGTCGCGGGCAGCCGCTGTCGGTGTCGCCGCCGTCGCCCTCATCGCATCGGTTGGTGTCGCGGCGGCATCGCCGGGATCCGCGTCCGGGCAGACCCGCCTCGCGGCGAAGGGGTCGAGCACGCCGCTGCCGTCGCTCGGGTGGGCGCTTCCGGCCGCGCCCGTCGGACGGCAGCTCGGCTGGCTCGTGGGCGCGGTGCGTCGCCCGCCTATACCGGCCGCGGTCTTGCGCGCCCACTTTGACGCCGCGTTCCTCGAGCACGTCTCACCGAGGACGTTCAACGCCGCTCTGGCTGGGCTCCATGTCGGCGGGGCGTGGCGCATCGTGACGCTCGACGCCACGACCTCGCCTGGCGAGTTGGCGGTGAGCGTCCTGGCGGGCTCGACGCGTTTTGGCGTCGAGATCAGCGTTGACGCCAAGGGTCTCATCGACGGGCTCCTCGTCCAGCCCGTCCCCGCGGTGCCGTCCCCGCCGCGGTCCTGGCAGGCACTCGACGCGAAGTTGTCCGCGCTCGCGCCTGACGTTGGTTTCGAGGCGGCCACGCTGTCGTCAAGAGGATCCTGCACGTCCGTTCACGTGCTGTCGCCCTCGACGGCACGACCGCTCGGGTCCTTGTTCAAGGTCTTCGTGCTCGGGGCGCTCGCTCGGGCGGTCCGGGCGGGAACCCTCTCCTGGCACGAGTCGGTGGCACTCCAGGCGAACCTGACGAGCTTGCCGAGCGGTGTGCTGCAGGTCGAGCCAGCCGGCACGGCGTACACGGTGGCGCAGTACGCCGAGCTCATGATCTCGAGCAGCGACAACACGGCGGCCGACCGCCTCGCCGCGCTCGTCGGGCGGGGCGCCATCGAGGCCCAGGTCCGCCGGTGGTCGAGCCATGTGTCGCTCGACACGCCGTTCCTGCGCACCCGTGAGTTCTTCGTTCTCAAGTACGCGGACTACCCACGTTACGCGGACGCCTATCTCGCACTGTCGCCGAAGGCACGCGACGGCTACCTGGGTCGCGTCGTCGACAAGGTATCGCTATCGGCGATCCACCTCAGCCAGGCGGAACTGGTGTCGCCGCGTCAGATCGACGACATCGAGTGGTTTGCCTCACCGTCCGATCTCTGTCGTGCCTTTGCGGGACTGTACGCCGACGCGCACAGCTCATCGCTCACGCCGATCGCCACGGCGATGTCCCTGAACGACGGCGGGCTGGGCCTGAATCCGCTGACCTGGCCGCAGGTCTGGTTCAAGGGCGGGTCGGAGACGGGAGTGTTGACGCTTGGCTTCCTCGCCCGGGACCGCTCGGGCAGGGTGGTCGTGGTCGTTGCCCTCCTCTCGAATCCTCGCGGATCTCTCGACGAGGCCACCGTTGCGACGGAGCTGCTCTCGATCGTCCGTGGCGCGTTCAGGCTGGTCGATTAGCCGGACGGTCTCGGCCGACGCCTTCGGCTCGGACGCGATGCGAGGTTCCTTGTCGCCGGGAGAGCTGGGTAACGAGCGGCCCGGTGCCTGCGAGCGCGAGGGAGCGCGCTCCAGCGGCGGCGGGCGGCAGCAGCCGACCGGCGCGGTGGGATGTCGACCGGGGCACCTGGCGTGCCGCTTGAGGAATCGGACTCGGCTGGCGCGTGAGGGCCCAGGGGGGATCGTCGACGCAGCTGGGCACGCCAGAAGAAACGGCGGCGGCAGGCGGCCGTCGGCGGACGGGGTCGCGTGACCACGGACCGTGGTTCTTGGGCGTCTGTAACCACGGTGAGTGGTCAAATTGGCTCTTCGAGTGCTGCACCCCGGGAAAGGTTGGGGAAAGTCGGGTGGGGAACGAGGGACGTTGCGAGCAAGGGAGGAATGAGGAGATCGGGGCCGGTGAGGGGCGGCGTCGTCGCGCGACACCGGGCCGGTCGACGGGCTGTGGCGGTGGAGAGCTGGTCGTCGCGAGGTCGCGCGAGGAACATCGGCGCCGCAGCGTCAGGGGAGCGTCGTCGTGGTCGTCGTGGGGGAGGGCGGGATGTAGAGGGGCGGCGGCGCGGTCGTGCCGAGTTGCTGCCAGAGCTCGCCCGTCGTGATCGTGACGAGCGTGCCGTACGTGTCGAGCGGGAAGACGGTCTCGGCGCTCGAGTAGGGGAGCTCGACGCATCCGTCGCTTTGGGGGTAGCCGTACGCGGCACGGAGGAAGCCGTGGACGGCGTCGGACTCGTAGAAGTACGAGACCCAGGGAACGCCTTTGTCGGCGTACTTGGTGCCGTCAGGGTTCGTGCCCTTCATCGTCGTCGACGTGAAGCGCAGGAAGACGGGCCAGGTGCCGAGGGGCGTCGCGGCCTTGTACACACCGGTGTTGACGGGAGTCTGGAAGACGACCTGGCCGGCACGCCAGACGTAGAGGGTCTCTGGCAAGGTTTCTGTCGCGATCAGGTACGTGTAGGGGAGCGTCGTCACGGCGCGGGCCGCGACGGCCTGCAGGAGCGCCGCCCAGACCGTGGGTCCGGCGACGCCGTCAACCTGGAGGCCGTGGTCGGCCTCGAAGGCCATCAGTGCTCCCTGCGTGACGACGTTCCACGCGCCGGGGACCCACAGCGCCGCGAGCTGGGAAGGCGTGTTCGAGAACTCCCACTGGAAGCTTCCCGGCTCGGGCTCGAGCGGGACCGCGTCCGCCACCGTCGGTTCGACGGCGAGCGCCGACGTCGGATCGGTGGCTGAGCCGGTCGTCGTGACCGGCGCGGGATAGGTGCTTGCTACCCCGCTCGGGCCGCTCGGGCCGGTGCGCGCGAATGTCACCGGCAGGTAATCGAGTTCGGCGAGGAGTTGTTGGAGACGCAGGACCGGGACGTCCTCGACGGTGAAGCTCGTCGACAAAGAGGACGTGAGCGTCGCACCCGACGCCGATCGGATTCCGTCAGAACCACCGGGAATGCGGACGCTGACCTGTTCCAGGGGGACGAAGTTGCCTTCCGGGCGGAACACGAGCGTCGTCGGCGTCGGTCGCGTCCACGTGCCAGCGACGGCCGGGCTCAACGTCGGCAGGGGTGTGCGCCGCGCCAGGGGGAGCGAGAAGTCGAACTCGACGGAGGAGGTGAAGGGGACGTTGTCCTTGCCGGGCGTCGGGGACTCCGAACGGAGGCGGAGCTTGCCGCGCTTCGACTTGTTCTGCGAAGGGCCCGTTCGCTGTCCTCGTCCCGGCGCACTGGATCCGTTCGAACGGACGTTGAGCGACGTGGCAGCGAAACCTTCGACCGCGCCGACTGCCACGATCACGACGAGCGTCGCCCAGACGGCCACTCGTCTCCAGCTCGGCGCCGCTTTCTCCCCTTCTTGGCGCTCGGATTTCAACTCGGTCCTCCCAGCGGGAGTCTATGGGCGGGCTCTCATCCCACGGGCGCGGGATCGGCGCCAGACGCCGATCGTCGCCTCCGTGGATTAGGTCACCGAGGAGCCGCCGTGTGGCTGCCCGGGCGAGCGGATCCAGGCCCAGGCTTCGGCCAATTTCAGGACGGTGTCGCTCGTCGCGCCCTGCTCGATCTGCTGGAGCATCCTGTCGCCGATCGCGATGAGGATCTCTTCATCTGTCGCCATGGTTGCCGCCCCTTCCCCGCTGAGCGCCATCTCGTCTTGCCGATGAGATTAGGCGGGAGCCGCACCGAACCCCTCGTCTGCTGAGCGCCGACCTCGTCGGCGCGTGCTGGGCTGCGGGGGCATCCGCGCGACGTATCGGAGCACGAGCTGTCCTCCAGCACGGCGGTGACGCAGGCAGTCCGGAACGGCCCACTGTCGGCTCGCGGGTCGCACGCGTGAACCGGGCGATCGGAACGTCCGGGTCGGCGGCGCCGCGTTGGGCTCATCGCTGTGTTCGGGAGACCGGTCCGACGGGTCCGTCCTAGACTCATCTGCCATGCGGGATTCGAGCGCTCGATTCAGTCGTTACCTCCAGGTCTGGTGGGAGCGGCAGTTGCAGGGCGAGCCGTATCCGTGCGAGTGGCTGCGCGGCCGCGACGCCGGCGCCATCGCCCACGATTTCCGCCGGGACGCACAGTTCGCCGTTGCACAAGCGACCTTCCTCCTCCGGCGTCCCGATGCGCGCCTCGCACGCGAGGTGATCGATCGGCTCGATCCAGTGCCGGTCGAGGGGGACGCGGCCGTGCTCGTCGAAGCGGTCGTGAGCGCCGGAGCGACGGCGCAGCGGGTGCGCACGACGACGGTCTTCGGTGCTGTCCTCACGGTCGCGGCCCTCGTCGTGCGGAACATTCTGCGGGGTCGCTAGCGAGGCTCAGCACGACCCCGAGGGGCCGCCCCCCGCCTGCGGTTCGCCGCGCGGGCGTCAAGCCACGGACGTGGACCGTTCGCGCACGACGAGCGCGCTCGTCTGTCGGGACAGCGCCGCGTCGCGCGGGGGATCGGGCGGATGGCTCGCGAAGAGCGAGTAGCGCTCCGTCGCGGCGAGCTTCCGGTGTCTCGGCTCTCTCTAGACTGCCGCGGTGGCTTCGACCTTCGAACGGTCGGCGGGCGCAGCCCCGACTCGCGACGAGGCCGCGCTGCTCGCCCGGGTCTGGACGCTGCCGAACGTCATCACGCTCTCGCGACTCGTGCTGCTCGGAGGCTTCCTCGCGACGCTGTTCCCGTTGCACGAGCGCGTCACCGCTTTCTTCCTGCTCGCGCTGACAGGGATCACCGATTTCCTCGACGGCTACATTGCCCGCCACCGCGACCAGGTCACCACGCTCGGCAAGATCATCGACCCGACCGTTGACCGCATCGTTCTCGTTACCGCGATCATCTCGGTCGCCGTCTTCGGCGCGGTGCCGATCTGGCTCGCCGCGCTCGTCGTCGGACGCGAGGCCGTCGTGGGTGGCACGGTCCTCGTCCTCGCGGCCCTCGGCGCCGCGCGGATCGACGTCAGCTGGTTCGGCAAGGCGGGGACCTTCGGCCTGATGTGTGACTTCCCGTTGTTCTTGCTGGCCCACGGACCGGGCGGCTGGACCCACGCCGTCGAGGTCGCGGCCTGGGTGATCGTCGTTCCGGCGCTCGCGTTCTCGCTCTACGCGATGATCACCTACGTTCCCCGGGCGCGGCAGGCGCTCGCCGCGGGTCGCCTCGGCCCGGCCGGGTCCGCGACGTGACCACGCCCCGCGAGAGGCCGGGTTCGATGAAGGTCGCGCCGTGAAGGCGGTCATCATGGCGGGTGGCGAGGGCACCCGCCTGCGGCCCCTCACGACGAGCCAGCCGAAGCCGATGCTGCCGATGGCGAATCAACCGATGGTCGCGCACGTCATCTCGCTGCTGAAGACGCACGGGTTCGACGAGATCATCATCACGGTCGCTTTCCTCGCGAACACGATCCGCACGTACTTCGGTGACGGCTCCGAGTTCGGCGTGCGGATCGACTACGCGACGGAGGAGACCGCGCTCGGCACGGCAGGTTCCGTGCTGAACGCCCGCGAACAGCTCGACGAGCGGTTCCTCGTGATATCGGGCGACGTGCTGACCGACATCGATCTTGGCGAGCTCGTCCGCTTCCACGACGCCGCCGGGGCCGCCGCCACGCTCGCCTTGAAGCCGATGGACAACCCGCTCGACTTTGGCATCGTCATCACCGACGATAAGGGGAGAATCGAACGGTTTTTGGAGAAGCCGACCTGGGGCCAGGTGTTCTCGGACCGGATCAACACCGGCATCTACGTGCTCGATCCGGTTGTGCTCGACCACATCGCGCCAGGTCGCCTGGTCGACTTCTCCGCGGAGGTCTTCCCGGAGCTCCTCGAGGAGGGCCAGCCGCTCTACGGCTTCACGACGGAGCGCTACTGGGAGGACGTGGGCGCGCTCGACGCCTACCTGAAGGCGCACGAGGACATCCTCGATGGCAAGGTCGCGGTCGCGATCAACGCCGTGCTGTTGCGCGACGGCGTCTGGGTCGGCGAGGGCGCCGAGATCGACCCGTCGGCAACGATCGTCGCACCCACCCTCATCGGCGACAACTGTCGTATCGGGCCCGTCGCGCGCGTCGGTGCCTACACCGTGCTTGGCGCGAACGTGAACGTCGGCGAGGGGGCGGTGCTCGAACGCAGCGTCGTGCACGACAACTGCTACATCGGCCCGGGGACCGCGACTCGCAGTTCCGTCATCGGCAGATCCTGCGAACTGCGGCAGGGGGTGAACCTCGGCGAGGGGGCCGTCATCGGTGACCACTGCCGGGTCGGCCATGGCGCGGTGATCACGGCGGGAGTGAAGGTTTATCCGCACAAGATCGTCGAGTCGAACGCCACGGTGACGAGCTCGATCATCTGGGAGACACGCGGGGCGCGCGCCCTGTTCGGCCGACGAGGGGTCTCGGGCCTCGCCAACGTCGACCTCTCGCCCGAACTCGTGACGCGCGTCGCGATGGCGTACGCCGCGACGCTGCCGAGGGGCGTGACCATCACGACCTCGCGCGACTCCTCCCGCTCGGCGCGGATGCTGAAGCGCGCCGCGATGGTCGGTCTCAACGCGGCGGGGCTGCACGTCGAGGATCTCGAAGCGGCGACGCTGCCGTTGACGCGGTTCCACATCCGGTCCGGTCCGAACCAGGGGGGCATCACGGTCGGGCTCGACCGGGACGATCCCCACTCGATCGTCATCCGGTTTCTCGACGCCGACGGCCGCGACGTCGACGAGGCGACGCAGAGGAGGATCGAGCGGCTGTTCTATCGCGAAGATCTTCGCCGCGTCCTCGCCGAGGAGATCGGCGACATCGACTTCCCGGCGCGCATCGTCGAGCTCTACACGGCGGCACTCACCTCGAGCATCGAGCTCGCGCCCCTGCGCGAGGCGCGCCTCAAGCTCGTGCTCGACTACGCCTATGGCGCGGCGAGCCTCGTCATGCCGAGCGTGCTCGCCAAGCTCGGCGCCGACGTGCTCGTCGTCAACCCGCTGGTGTCGACCGTCGGCATGCTCGGCTTCGACCGCGAGGTCAGCGCGGCCCACCTCGCCGAGCTCGTCCGCTCGTCGGGCGCCCACCTCGGCGCGGTGATCGCCGCCGACGGGGAGCAGCTCACCCTCGTCGACGACACCGGGGTCGTGCTCACCGACGGCGACGCGCTCCTGACGGTGAGCCGGCTCGTCGCGGAGACGACACCCGGGGCCCGGGTCGCCGTTCCGGTCAGCGCGACCTGGCGCCTGAACGAGGTGCTCGCCGAGCTCGGCGCGGAGGTCGTCTGGACCCAGATCGGCACGGCGAACCTGATGGAGGTGGCGCTCGAGAACGACGCGACGCTCGCCGCGAGCACTGAGGGTTGCTTCGCCTTCCCCAGGTTCCTGCCCGCCTACGACGCCATCGCGACCCTGGTCCACGTGCTCGCGATGCTCGCGACGAGCGGGAAGCGGCTCTCGCAGCTCCGCGCAGGCCTCCCGCCCGTTCGCGTCGTGCACGAGCAGGTGCTGACGCCGCTCGACCAGAAGGGCGCCGTGATGCGCGGCTTCATGGAGCGGGCCCGCTCTGACGAGGTGATCCTCATCGACGGCGTGAAGCTGATCGACGCCTCGGGATGGACGCTCGTCGTGCCCGACACCGAGGAGCCGTCTACGCACGTCTTCGCCGAGGCCGACGACGAGGCGTCGTCACTCGCCCGCGCCCACGCCGCCGCCGGCGAGATTCGCCAGTTCCTGGCCGACCACGGATCCGTCGGTGCTCGCTACGATGGCCGTCCGTGAATGCGCCCGACGAGCTCCGCTATACGTCCGACCACGAGTGGGCACGTGCCGAAGGGGGCCAGGTGCGCATCGGCATCACCGACTTCGCGCAGGACGCCCTCGGCGATGTCGTCTACGTCCAACTCCCGACGGTCGGCACCACGGTCGCCCAGGGCGACACCGTGGGCGAGATCGAGTCGACGAAGTCGGTCTCCGAGGTCTACGCGCCGGTTTCGGGCGAGGTCGTCGCGGTGAACGACGACCTCGGGAACGCGCCGGAGCGCCTGAACGAGGACCCCTACGGCGACGGTTGGTTCTGCACGATCGCGCCCGCGGCGCCCGAGGACTTGGACTCCCTGCTCAGCGCCGAGGAGTACCGGGCGCTGACCGCCGAGTGATCCCGTTCGGCCCAATATTCCCCTAAGAGCGCGCGCCAATAGGCGCACCGTTGAACCCTGTTCGGCCATAGGTCTTCCTCGTTAGCGAGCAGCTACGAGCAGGCCTGACGGTGTCGTGTTGTTGCCGTTCGCGACAGCGATCGCTCGTGCCAGAGCTGAGATCATCGAGCGCGGATCGAACCTGATTCAGGTCCATCACCGCGACCGCCGCAACCTTGGGGTCGATGCGGCCAGCATCGCGTTCGACAAGGGCTGCTCGAGCAAGGTCCAGCCGGTGCTGGGGTGTGTCGACGAGCGCCACCGCTTTGTCGAGAATCTCGTCGAGGTGCTCGTAGTCACCATCGTCGAAGGCGTGTCGAACTCGTGCGATCTCGGGGGTCTCGAGCGCGGGAAGGGCAACCTGTAAGGAAACGTCGAGCTCGGGAAGGCGGTTCATCTCGTGCACGAGGTCTTCGAACTCCTCGCGATCGACGCCGCCGTCGCGAAGCGCCGAGATGACCTCGAGGCGGAGTTTCGCGAGAACAGCACGCGGCTTGTTTGCTTCAGCGCTGCCTGAGACGGCGAAACAGCAGCGCTTGGCCTTGAGCCCACTTCCACAAGAACAGGGGTCGTTGCGACCGAGCTTCACGAGTGGGGACCTCCTCTCTCGCCCATCGTCTCCCAAGCACAGACGGAGGTGGTGGATGGAGAGGGTCCACCGGTTCTCGGGATGGCCCGGAGATGATCCGGGTACTCAATCCCACCCCGAGAACCTGATGGAGGTCCCATGCTCGCGCTCAGTCCCCGCGTCGTCGAGGTCGTCTGGCAAGCTGTTTCGCCGCTCCTGCCCAGACACGACGACCGCCACCCCCTCGGCTGTCACCGGCCGCGCCTCTCTGACCGGGACTGTTTCGAGGCGATCCTGTTCCGCCTGGTCACGGGGTGCTCCTGGGACGTCGCGGGACGCCTCGGTAAGGGTGGCGAGACGACCCTTCGACGACGGCGCGACGAGTGGATCGCGGCAGGCGTGTTCGAGATCCTCGTCGATGAGGCGATCTCCGCCTATGACCGAATCGTTGGTCTCGATTTGTCCGAGGTCTCGATCGACGGCTCGATGCACAAGGCTCCCTGCGGTGGTGAGGGCACCGGGCCCAACCCGACCGATCGCGGCAAGACCGGATGGAAGTGGTCGATCGCCACCGAGAGAAACGGCATCCCGATCGGTTGGACGACCGACGGGGCCAACCGCAACGACTGCGCGTTGTTGCCGGCGACGCTCGAATCGGTGGCAGCTCGAGGCTTGCTCGATGAGATCGAGACGTTGCACCTCGACCTCGGCTATGACAGCGGGGTCGTTCGTCGCCAGGTCGAAGATGCCGGAATCGATGACCTCGTCTGTGCGAAGAAACGGCCGATCGGCACGGCCGGTGGTTCGAAGCGGCACCTCCCACTTGGAATGAGATGGCCGGTCGAGCGGACGAACTCGTGGCTCTCGAACTTCGGCCAGCTCCGACGCTCGACCGATCGCTACGTGACACAGCGCATTGCTGCGCTGTGTCTGGCGATCGCGCTCGTCATCACGGTGAAGCTCGTCAAATGGCAGCGCCGTTGGCAACCAGTCTGCGCCTAATGGCGCGCGCTCTAAGGCGAAACGATCGGCGAGCGGCTACCGTGAGTGAGGTGTTCTGTCACAACTGCGGACACCGCAATCCGCCTGGTGTGAACTTCTGTTCCTCGTGCGGGGTCGCACTCGCCCCGAACACGGACACGACGGTCTCGTTCGTCCCCGAGGAATCGACCGGCGAGCTCGGCGAGGGGGAGCTCGGAGTCGAGGTCGGCGAGCTTGCCGTCGGCACGGGCGTGCTCGTCGTGAAGCGGGGACCCGAGAGCGGGGCGAAGTTCGTGCTCGACAACGAGCTGACCCGTGTCGGGCGCCACCCCGAAAGCGAGATCTTCCTCGACGACATCACGGTGTCGCGTCGCCACGCCGAGTTCGTCCGTTCGGCCGCCGGCTACGTCGTGCGCGACGTCGGATCGCTGAATGGGACCTACGTCAACCGGGAGCGGATCGAGGAGGTGCCGCTCACGAGCGGCGACGAGGTCCAGATCGGCAAGTTCAAGCTCGTCTTCCTCGCGGCCCGGCCCTCATGACGAGCCGCGTGGGCGAGGGTGCCCCCGAACACGGCTTCCTATCGATCCGCGAGGTCCTCGACCTGTTGGTTGCGGAGTTCCCCGATGTGACGATCTCCAAGATCCGCTTCCTCGAGAGCCGGGGGCTCATCCATCCGGAGCGCACGGCATCGGGGTACCGGAAGTTCTACGAGTCCGACGTCGAGCGGCTGCGCTGGATCCTCCGCCAGCAGCGCGAGCACTTCCTACCCTTGAAGGTGATCAAGGGACGCCTCGAGCAGGTGGGTGGCGCGACGAACGGACCGATCGCGCCGTCGCTCTTCGACGGAGACTTCGCCGATCCCCCGGACGAGGCGCGCACGCTCGTCGGGGCCGGGACGACGCGGCGGGCAGCGTCGCACGCTGCGGCGTCCGCCGAGAAGGGCGACCCGAGCGAGTTCGACGAGTTTTTCGAGGGGCGTGACGAGGACGATCTGCCGACGCGCCCCCTCGACGGGAACCTGGTGGAGCGTCCCGCGGCGTCCGCGGCAGGGCCGGACGGCGGAACCGCGTCCGGTGCCGGCGCGGGAGAGGCGGACCAGCCGGCGACGACGCGTCGCCGGGCGACGCGGGTGAGCCGGGTCGAGACGACGCCGGTGGTCGACGAAGCCAACGCCGCGGCGAAGGCGGCCGGGACGAAGACGGCGGCGCGCCGGGTCGGCGGCAGACCTCCGCGGGGCGGCTCTTCGGGCGCGGGTGGCCGGGTGACGAGCTACAGCGCCGAGGAGCTCGCGACGGTCGCGGGGGTCGAGGCGGGCATCGTTGCCGAGCTCGATGAGTACGGCCTGATCGGGACCGTCGAGGTGGCCGGCGGACGCGCCTACCGGCCGGACGCGCTCGAGATCGTCCGGCTCGCCGCCGCGTTCGGCAAGTTCGGCATCGAGCCGCGCCACCTGCGGACCTTCAAGCACGCCGCCGAGCGCGAGGCGGGTCTTTTCTCGCAGGTCGTCACGCCGCTTCTCTACCAGCGCAATCCCGAGGCCCGCGTCCGTGCCCTTGCCGAGCTGAGGAGGCTCGTCGAGCTTGGCGCCTCGCTCCACGAGGCGTTCGTGCGGGCGGTGCTTGACGACCTCGGCCGGGGATGACGGACGGGCCGACGGCGGGACTGTCGGCCGGCGAGATCGCCGCGATCGTTTCCCGGCTCGCCCGTGAGATCGATGCCGACCATCCGGGCGGCGTGGCGATCGTCGGACTGCTGAAGGGGGGTGTCTTTCTCGTCGCCGATCTCGTCCGGGCGCTCACCGTGCCCTGCACCGTCGACTTCCTCGCTCTTTCGTCCTACGCGGCGGGCGAGCGCCGGGTCCGGATCCTGAAAGACCTCGACAAGGACGTGTCCGGCGAGGACGTCATCGTCGCGGCCGACGTCGTCGACACGGGATTGTCGATCCGCTACGTCATCGACCTCCTCGAGCGCCGGGGGGCGCGCCACGTCGAGGTCTGCACCCTGCTCGACCGTCCCGGTCGCCGGATCCTCCCGGTCCCGCTGAAGTACTGCGGCACCGGGGCGACGGAGGACTTCCTCGTCGGCTACGGACTCGATTTCGCCGACCGCTACCGCAACCTGCCTGCGATCTACGTCGTCGACCCGGAGACCATCTCCCGGGAGCGGGGACCGTTCGAGGCGGCCGTGTTCGGCCCCGACCGCGCCGTATCGACCGCCGATCCCCGGGAGTAAGTTCGAAACATGCTGGAGGTCCGGCTCACGGCGGTCCGGGTCGATCTCCAGTCGAACACGCCCGTCGTGCTGCTCCAGGAGGTCGATGGGGAGCGCTCACTGCCGATCTTCATCGGCGCGCCGGAGGCCACGGCGATCGCCTTCGCCATCCAAGGGGTCGAGGTGCAGCGCCCGATGACCCACGATCTCATGAAGGACCTGCTCGACGCCCTCGGCGCCAGCGTCGCGCGCGTCGTCGTGAGTGAGGTCCGCGACGCCACGTACTTCGCCGAGATCCACCTCATGGTCGCCGGGCGGGCGCTCGAGCTGTCCTCGCGGCCGTCCGACGCCATCGCGCTCGCGGCGCGCACCCATTCGCCGCTCTACGTCGAGGACGACCTGATGGAGGCGGCGGGGGTCGTGCTCGACGACGAGGAGGAGGACGAAGACGCCCCCGAGGAGATCGTCGGGGAATTCCGCGAGTTCCTCGACCGGGTGCGCCCGGAGGACTTCACGACCTAGCTGGCCCGCGACCGGCGGAACTGATCGTTGACTCGCCCCGATCGCGGCCGTAACCTCACGACAGCAGCGTAGTTACGCGCCTGTCATCGCGACGGTCCGTCGCGCCAGGTACGTGTCTGCCAGGAGGAACACGCGATGGCGCGGTCCGAGGAGGGCTTCCGGGGCCCGCAGGTCTGCAAGGTCGTCGGGATCACCTATCGCCAGCTCGACTACTGGGCGCGCACCGGTCTTCTGCGGCCGTCGCTCGCCGACGCGCACGGCTCGGGCACCCAGCGGCGCTACTCCTACGCCGATGTCGTCGAGTTGAAGGTGATCAAGCAGCTCCTCGACGCCGGGGTCAACCTCGGTCAGGCGCGCCGGGCGATCGCGTGCCTGCGCGAATCCGGCGGCGAGCTCGCCACGGCGAATCTCGTGTTGGGCGCCGAGGGGACGGTGCTCGCCCGCTCGGGCGAGGAGATCGTCGACCTGCTGCGCGGTGGCCAGGGCGTCTTCAACATCGTGCCGCTCGCCGCGGTCGTCGGCGAGGTCGACGCGGCGATCCTCGTACTCGACCGGCCGGGCGTCACCACGGCCGGACCCGAACCGCTGCCCGAGGCGCGGGGACGTCGGGCGAGCAGCTAGAAAGGCCAGGCAAGACCATCCGCCCGGAACGAGTAGAGCGAACGGTGAGGTTCGCGCATTCCTCGGAGCGGTTCCTGGCCGACCTTCTCGACTTCTACGGGGTTGCCTGGGAGTACGAACCCGTCGAGTTCGTTCTCGCCTGGGATGACGCGGGCCGGCCGACCTCGGGGTTCCGGCCCGACTTCTACCTTCCCGAACACGACCTGTTCCTCGAGCTGACGACGCTGCGCCAGGAGCTCGTGACGAAGAAGAACGCCAAGTTGCGCCGGCTGTGCGAGCTCCACCCCGACCTCAACATCCGGATGCTCTACCGGCGGGACTGCGCGAGCCTCGAGCTGAAGGCGCTCCTCAACGCGCGGGGCACGTCGTCGCTGCCTGCGACGATGGCCGGCTAGCCGGTGACGGGATGAGCCTGCGCCAGAGCCCGCTGCGAGCTGAGCACGAGGCGCTCGGCGCGAAGCTCGTCGAGTTCGGCGGCTGGGAGATGCCGCTCGCGTATCCGACCGGCACGGTCGCCGAACACCTCGCCTGCCGGCGCGGCGCGGTCGTCTTCGACGTGAGCCATCTCGGCACCGTGCGGGTCGAGGGTGGCAGCGCCTTCGACCGGTTCCAGACGAGCTTCACGAACGACCTCGCCCGGATCGCCCCGGGGCGCGCGCAGTACACGCATCTGCTCGACGATGACGGGTCGGTCGTCGACGACTGCATCATCTGGTGGCTCGACGACATGACCTTCGACGTCATGCCGAACGCCTCGAACACGGCGTCGGTGCGCGACGCCATCGGTGGCGAGGACACGACGGCGTCTCGGGCGATCCTCGCGGTGCAGGGACCGACGGCGCGCGAGGTCCTCGCCAAGGTCGCGCCCGACGCGGCCGCCGTGCCCCACTTCGGCGTGGCCCGCTTCGCCCACCGCGGCGTCGATTGCGTCGTTGCCGGCACGGGTTACACCGGCGAGGACGGTGTCGAGTGCGCGATTCCCGCCGACTTTGCCGGGGAGTTCTTTCGCGCCGTGGTCGACGCCGGGGCGCTGCCGGCGGGACTCGGGGCGCGCGACACCTTGCGTCTCGAGGCCGGGCTGCCGCTGTTCGGCTATGAGCTCGGTCCCGGGATCACGCCTTTCCAGGCGGGGCTCGGCTGGGTCGTCGCCTGGTACAAGCCGGTGTTCCGTGGCAGGGCCGCCCTCGAGGCCGAACGGGAGAAGGGAATCGCCCGCCGGCTGCGGGGTCTTCTCTCGGCGACGCGTCGTATGCCGCGCGCCCACGACCGCTGTGTCGTCGAGGGCGCGGACGTCGGCTTCGTGACGAGCGGCAACTTCTCGCCGGTGCTCGCCCGCGGTATCGCCCTGGCCTTCTTGCCGCCGGAGATCGCCGAGGGCAGCGAGGTCGAGGTGGACGTGCGGGGGGCAACGGTGTCGACCTCGGTCGTGAAACCACCGTTCCAGCGGCTCGCCGGCCTGACGCCGCACTAGGGAGGACCATGGGGAGCTTCGTTCCCCACACCGACGCGGACATCGCCGCGATGCTCGAGTTCCTGGGTCTGGACGACCTCGACGAGCTCTACGCCGCGGTCCCCGCGGCGATCAGACTGGCGGGTCTCGACCTGCCCGAGGCGCTCAGCGAGGCCGATCTCGTGGCCTCGCTCGGCGAAGTCGCGGCGCAGAACCGCACCGTCGTCTCCGGCGCGATCTGCTTCGCCGGGGGCGGCGCCTACGACCACGAGGTCCCCGCCGTCGTCCGGGCGCTCGCCGCCCGGTCGGAGTTCGTCACCGCCTACACCCCGTACCAGCCCGAAGTCGCCCAGGGCGTGCTGCAGGCGCTGTTCGAGTACCAGACGATGGTGGCGCGCCTCACGGGCCTCGAGATCGCCAACGCCTCGCTCTACGACGGTGCCGCGGCGCTCGTCGAGGCGACGAACCTCGCCGTCGCGACGACCGGCTCGCCGCTCGTCTACTGCTCGCGGGGCGTCAACCCGCGCTGGGTCGAGGTGCTCCGGACGTTGTCCCGCGGCAGTCGCCACACCGTCGAGATGCTCGGCCTCGCCGACGGCGTGACGTCGTTCGCGGAGATCGACCAGGCACGCGCCGGGGCGGTGGTCGTCGCCTACCCGAACTACCTTGGCATCCTCGAGGATCTGGCCGCGGCGCGTCGCGCGGCGGACCGCCTCGGCGCGCACCTCGTCGTCTGCCAGGACCCGATCGCCGCGGGGCTGCTCCGGAGCCCGGGGGAGTTCGGGGCCGACGTCGTCGCCGGCGAGGGCCAGGCGCTCGGCAACCCGCTCGGCTTCGGGGGGCCCTATCTCGGGCTCTTCGCCTGCAAGGCCGAGCACGTGCGGCGTCTGCCGGGCCGGCTCGTCGGCGAGACGGTCGACACGGAGGGTCGGCGCGCTTACGTGACGACGTTGCGGGCGCGCGAACAGGACATCCGCCGAGAGAAGGCTTCGTCCAACGTCTGCACGAACGAGACCCTGATGGCGGTGACCGCGGCGATCCAGCTCGGATGGCTGGGAACGACGGGCCTGCGGGAGGTGGCGCTGCGCTGCGCGCGCGGGACCCGTTACTGCCGGGAGGCGCTCTGCGCGATCGATGGCGTCGAGCCGGTGGCGCCCGCCCCCGTCCTCCGGGAGTTCGCGCTGCGCGCCCGCGTCGACGGCGAGGTGCTCGTCGAGCGTCTCCTCGACGCGGGCTACCTCGCCGGGATCCCGCTGCGAGAGGGATTCGAGGGGACGGACGCCGAGGGCGGGCTCCTCGTCGCGGTGACGGAACGCCGCACGAGAGCCGAGATCGACGGCTTCGCCAGGGCGTTCGCGGGCGCGGTCCGATGACCGGCGACGGGTCGGCGCCCGGCGGGCGCGCGGCCTCGGCGCCGCTGCTCGGGCGGGCGACCGAACCGACGATCTTCGAGCTGTCGTCCCCCGGGCGTCGGGCGTGGTCGTTCCGCACGACGGGCCTGCCGGAGTGGCCCGCCGAGGAGCTCGTGCCCGCCGAGCACCTCCGCGCGGCGCCGGTGCCCCTTCCCGAGGTCTCGGAACGCGACCTCGTCGGGCACGTGACCCGGCTCTCGCACCGCCAGTACGGCGTCGATCTCGGCGCTTACCCGCTCGGCTCGTGCACGATGAAGTACAACCCGAAGGTCTGCGACGAGGCGGCGTCGCTCCCGGGATTCCGCGACGTCCATCCCGCCACGCCGCCGTCGGCTGCGCAGGGTTGGCTGCGGGTGCTCGTCGAGCTCGAGGAGGCGCTCTGCGCGATCACCGGCATGGCGGCGGCGACGCTGCAGCCGGCGGCGGGCGCGGCCGGGGAACTCACGGGGCTGCTCCTCATGCGCGCCTATCACGAGTTCGCCGGCGACAGCCGCACCCGGGTCGTCATCCCCGAATCCGCCCACGGCACGAACCCCGCCTCGGTGACGCTCGGCGGGTACACCGTCGCGACCGTCGGCACCGACGCCCGCGGGCTCGTCGACCGCGCCGCGCTCGCCCGCGTCCTCGCGCCGGACGTCGCCGGGATCATGCTCACGAACCCGAACACGCTCGGGCTGTTCGAAGAGGAGATCCTCGAGATCGCCGAGATGGTCCACGAGGTCGGGGGCCTGCTCTACTACGACGGCGCCAACCTCAACCCGATCCTCGGCGTGGTCCGACCGGGGGACATGGGCTTTGACATCGTGCATCTCAACTTGCACAAGACGTTCGCGACGCCCCACGGCGGCGGCGGACCCGGGGCGGGTCCGGTCGCGGTGGGGGAGCGCCTCGTCGATCTGCTCCCCGGGCCGCGCCCGGTGCGCGTGGGTCGCGGGTATGGCTTCGCGACGCCCCCGCGCTCGATCGGCCGGATCCACTCCTTCCACGGGAACGCGCTCGTGCTGTTGCGGGCGTGGTGCTACATCGCGCTGAACGGTCGCGACGGTTTGCGGCGCGTCGCGCAGGCCTCGGTGCTCAACGCGAACTGGCTGCACGAGCGCCTCCGCGGTGTCTACGACTTCCCCTACGACCGGCCGGTGATGCACGAGTGCGTCGTCTCGACGGCCACGCTGAAGCGCGAAACCGGCGTGCGGGCCCTCGACGTCGCGAAGCGTCTTCTCGAGCAAGGCTTCCACGCACCGACCGTGTACTTCCCGCTCGTCGTCGAGGAAGCGCTGATGATCGAGCCGACCGAGACGGAGAGCCCCGAGACCGTCGCCGCGTACGCCGAAGCGCTCCTGGCGATCGCCGCGGAGGCCCGCGCCGAGGCCGCGGCCGGCGAGGGCCGCGCCGCGCACGACGCGCCGCGCACGACCCCGGTCGGACGACTCGACGAGGCGCGCGCCGCACGCCGTCTCGTTGCGACCTTCGACGCCCGCCGGGGAGAGGTCGACTGAGACCCCGGCCACGACTGCCTGCAGATCGGCGCCGGCGGGCGCGACGCGGCGCCAGCCGCGAAAGTCAGGCGCGAGGCGGCGTCTCGTGGCTCTTCAGGGCGTCGATGCGACGGTGGTACTCCTCCTCGCCGATCGCGCCGGAGGCGAACCGCCGGGCGAGGATGAGCTCCGGCGGTTCGTCGAGGCGATAAGAGGGCCTCTTCATCCGGCCGTTGCGCGCGTACGCCCGGAAGATGACGACGAGGCCGAAGGCGACGAGAACCGCGAGGAGCACGAGGACGAGGAGTATGAAGAGCAAGGCGAACACGTGCACCCGTGTGCCGTTCACGATCAGCACCGCCTGGTGCAACACGGAGTCTGCCCCTGGGCTGCGGCCCAACTATGGGCCCGGGGTCGCGGCGGCTCGCCGCGAGCGGGAGGAGCGGCGCGCGAGCCCGGGGCGTGTCACCGGCACCGGAACCCGCGTCCGATCGCCTTGGGCCGAACGAGCGCGCCGGGCCGCGCCCTCAGTGGCGCGCGGCGATCCGGCTGGCGAGATAGGAGACGGCGAGCGGGTAACGGTGCTCGTTGTGGTAGTGGGTTCCGTCGAACAGCTCGAAGGCGACGTCGTCGACCCCGACGCGACGGAGTTCGGAGACGAGGATCTCGGCACCGATGTCGAGCGAGTAGTCGTCGCGGCGGCCGGCGTCGACCCAGATGGCGCGCAACGAGCGCAACGCGGAGACGTGGTGTTCGACCATGCGGACCGGGTCCTTGGCGAGCCAACGGGACCAGGTGTCTTGCCGGATGGCGCCCGTCGCGGCGTCGAAGGGGAGCGACACCGACCCGTCCGGTTCGGCCGAGTAGCAGGCGGAGAGCGCCCAGACCATGACGAGCGCAGGATCGTCGGGTTTCGACAGCGCCGGCCGCGTCGCCAGGTCGGCGAAGAAACGGTCATAGGAGCCGCCGTAGTGATCGCGCAGCGCCCGGTGCGCACGGGCCACCTCCGGCAGCAGCGAGAGCTCGAAGCAGCAGTCGCCGGCGAGCGAGGCGAACGCCGAGAAGAGGTCCGGTCGCAGCATCGTCGTGACGATCGCCCCGTAGCCACCGCTCGAGTGCCCCATCACGGCGCGGTGGTCGCGGTCAGGCACCGTGCGGTACTCGCCGTCGACGAAGCCGACGACGTCCTCGCAGAGATAGGTGTGGTAGCGGCCGGTAGCCGGCGAGTCGAGGAACTGACTGCCCCCGAGCGCGGTCCAGGCGTCGACGTAGACGACGATGCAAGGCGGTGTGCCGGACCCGAAGGCCTCGTCGACCAGTTCCGGCGCGGTTCGCCCGAGCATCGCGGACGTTGAACGGTGTCCCCAGCGCGTGACGAAGCCACCGAAGCCCTGCAGCAGATAGACGACGGGGTAGCGCTGCGACGACTCGTCGTAGCCCGGCGGGAGGTAGACCCAGACCGGTCGCGTCGCCGGATCGCCGAGGGGGTTGCCGTTCAGCGCCCGCGACGTGAGCTCACGCGTCTCGATCCGACCGGCGAGCTCCATCGTCCACGGACGCATCGCAGCCGCCGCTCAGGTGCGGCCGACGGACGCGACATCGTGGCCGGAGAACGCGGGGTGCGAATCATGCTGGCGTCCGAGCCGCGACGGCCACCAGTTCCAGCGGCCGAGGAGCGCCACCGTCGCCGGGACGAGCAGGACGCGCACGACGAACGTGTCCATGAGGATGCCGATCGCCAGCCCGAAGCCGATCGCCTCGACCTGGTCGCCGCCGGGCCCGTTGCGGCCGACGATGGCGAGCACGGCGAAGCTCCCGGCGAGGACGAGCCCCGCCGAGGTGATCGTCGGCCCGGTCCGTCCGACCGCGTGGGTGACGGCTTCGCGGATCGGGCGGCGGCGTGCCTCCTCGCGGATGCGGGTCATGACGAGGATGTTGTAGTCCTCACCGAGAGCGAGAAGGAAGATGAACATGAGGAACGGGAGCACGAAGGTGATCCCAGATTCGCCGCCGATGTCGAGGAAGACGAGCACCGAGACGCCGAGTGCAGCGAGGTAGGACAGTCCGACGCTGACGATGAGGTACAAGGGCGCGACCAAGCTGCGCAGCACGAGCGCGAGCAGGATCGCGATGGCGATGATCGCGATCGGGATGATGTGGAACAGGTCGTGGTTCGAGGTGTTCGCGACGTCGTAGAGGGCGGGCGCGTCGCCAGCGATGCCGCTGTCATCGGCGTACGCCGCCGTGGCCGCCGCGGCCACGATCCGGCGCAGTCGCGGCACCGAGTTGATCGCGGCGTTCGAGTCGGGATTGCCGGCCCGCAGGCTCACCTCGTACATGACGGTCTTGCCGTTGGCGGACACGAACGCCTCGGTGGCGTGGTAGATCTCGTAGGCGGCGAGCGGGACGAGCTTCTTGTACATCGCCGGCTCGGTCGAGGGGAGCAGCGCCGGGTTGCCGAGGAGCAAGTGCAGCTTCGTGTAGTCGATGGCCGGGATCGGGTATCCGGTGGGGTTGAGCGGGCCGTCGAGCGTCCGGAAGGCGCCCGACTGCTCGAGCGACGCCTCGCCGACCGCGACTTGTTGGGCGATCCCCGCCCGCCAGACCGGTGAGGCGAACCGCATGATGATGTCCGTCGGGTTCGTCGCCGCCTCGGGGAAGTTCGTTACGAGCGCGGCGTTGCCGGCGGCGGCGTCGCTGCCCGCCGGGGCGTTCGTGGCGCCGCCGAAGCCGCCGGAACGGTAGGAGAGCGCCGCCGAGGCGAAGCAGGCGAAGAGCAGCAAGCCGAGTCCGAGCGTCGCGCCGGGACGGCGTAGCAGCCGTCGGGCGATGCCGGTCCACCAGCCTTCGCGCTCGGTTCCCGGCGCGATCGGCGACGGCCAGAACACGGCGCGCCCGAGGATGGCGAGCAGCGCCGGCAGCAGGGTGAGGCCTGTGAGCAGCATCACCCCGATTCCGACGGCGAGCGGAACGCCGAGGTCCTTGTAGATGCCGAACGTGGCCAGCAACAGGCTCAACAGGGCGAAGATCACCGTTCCCCCCGACGCGGTGATCGACTCGCCGATGCGGGCGAGCGAGTAGGCGACGGCGTCGTTCGGCGATCTGCCGGCGCGCAGCTCCTCACGAACCCGGAAGACGAGGAACAGGCCGTAGTCCGTCCCCGCCCCGAGCATGAGGACGATGAGCAACAGCTCCGTGAACTCGGAGATCTGCAGGCCGTGGGCGCCGAGTCCGCCGATGAAACGGTTGGCGACGACGAGCGCGAGTGCCGAAGGGATGAGGGTGACCAAGGGCGCGAGGACCGAGCGGAAGACGAAGAACAGCAGCACGATGATGAAAAGGACCGAGAAGTCCTGGACGCGGTTGCCGGTCGTCGCCGACTTCGCTTGGTTGGCGACGTTCGTCGCGACTGCCCCGGCGACGTGCATCTCGAGTCCCGCCGGTGGGTGCACCGCCGTGAAGCTCGTCGCCAGGTTGCCAATGAGGGTCTTCTCGCCGGCGATGTCGTTCTCGTTGACGTGGGCGCTGACGAGCAGCTCGGCGGCGTGCCGGTTTGGTGAGATGCCGACGAAACGCACCAGGCGGACGAGCGGCACCCTCTTCGCGGCGGCCACCTCTCGCGTGAGTGCTGCTTCGTCGGCGGAGCCGAGGGGGGCGTGCGCGCGCGCCGCGACGACGACGACGATGCTGTTCGCGCTGGTGTTGCCGAGCAGTGGCGTCGCGAGGTTGAACGCCTGGATCGTCGGCGAGGTCGAGGGCAAGAAGTGGCTGTTGTCGTTGTTGATCTCACTGCCGAGCGTCGGCAGCGTGATCGTCGAGACGACGACGACGACGATCCAGCCGAGCAGCACGAACCAGCGGAAGCGCTCGACCGCGCGACCAAAGGCCGCAAAGAAACGATCCATGGGGAGAATCCTGCCAGCCCGCAGGCGTCAATGCGAAGACGGTGCCCCGTGCGTCGAGTGGCGCAGGGCGATCTCCGGCAGCAGCCAGCTGAGGCCGAAAGCGACCGCCGCGACCGGCACGGCGACGAGGAAGACGACGTCAAGCGAGTGCGCGTAGGCGGCGACGAAGGCGTGGTGCACCGGGGGCGGCAGCGTCTTCAGGACCTTCGGCGTGAGGTCGGCGAGGTGCAGTCCCGCCGGCAGGGATGCGCCGCCGAGGGCCGACTGCAGGTTGCCGCCGATGATGTTGGCGAGGATCGCGCCGAAAATCGCGGTGCCGAACGCCGCCCCGATCGTCCGGAAGAAGGTCGTTCCCGAGGTGGCGACCCCGAGCTCGCTGTGCGGGACGGCGTTCTGGGCCGCGAGCACGAGCACCTGGATGAGACAGCCGAGACCGGCGCCGAGCACGACCATGTAGGACGACATGAGAAGTGGGCTCGTCTGGGCGTGGAGGTGAGACAACAGGTAGAGCCCGACCGTCGTGAGGGCCGATCCGATGATCGGGAACCTCCGGTAGTGGCCGGTGCGGGTGATGATCTGGCCCGAGCCGATCGACGTGACGATGAGCCCGCCCATGAGCGGCAAGAGCCACAGCCCCGATGCCGTTGGTGTCGCGCCCCGCACGTACTGGAGGAAGAGCGGCAGGAAGACCGTCGCCCCGAACATCGCGAAACCGACAATGAAACACATCCCCGAGACGACAGCGAAGGTGCGGTTGGCGAAGAGGTGGAGGGGAAGCACCGGTTCGGCGGCGCGTCGGTCGACGAGCGCCCAGACGACGGTGAGCACGACGCCGAGAACGCCGAGGACGACGATCGGTGACGATCGCCAGGCGTAGGTCGTTCCGCCGAGGCTCGCGAGCAGGACGAAGCTCGTTGCCGCGAGCGCGAGCAGCAGCGTGCCGGCGTAGTCGATGACGTGCCGGACGCGGGTGAGCGCTCCCGGGACGGTCACGGCGATCACGCCGAGCGCGACGGCGCCGATCGGCAGGTTGATGTAGAAGATCCAGCGCCACGAGAGGTCGTCGACGAAGACCCCCCCGAGCAGGGGACCGATGATGCTCGCCGCGCCGAAGACGGCGCCGAACAGCCCCTGGTATCGGCCGCGCTCACGGGGCGGAACGACGTCGCCGATGATCGCCTGGGTGCCGACGAACAAGCCGCCGCCACCGAGTCCCTGGATGGCGCGGAACAAGATGAGCTCGGACATGGACTGGCTGAGTCCGGACAGGGCCGATCCGATCAGGAAGATGACGATCGCGGCCTGGAAGAACCCCTTGCGGCCGTACTGGTCGCCGAGCTTGCCCCACAGCGGTGTCGAGGCGGTCGAGGCGAGCAGGTAGGAGGTGACGACCCACGAGAGATGGGTCTCCCCGCGCAGGTCGGCGACGATCGTCGGCAGCGCGGTCGAGACGATCGTCTGGTCGAGGGCCGCGAGCAGCAGCCCGAGCAGGAGCGCGCCGATGATGAAACGGCGGCGCTCCACGGAGAACGCGGGGACCCGGTGGAAGACTTCCTCGGTCGCGATGAGCGTCTCGGTCACGAGATGTCGATTGCTTTCTGTGGATATCGTCTTATCGAGCACCGAACGGGCGGGCGGAGCAGGCGCGCCGGACGCAGCGCAAAGGCTGACATTTCTCGAGGCTACCGGGGTGCTCGGAGAGATCAGCGCGCTGGGACCCTGCAAGAAGGCGGTTCCGGTCGGCCACCCGTGCTCCTCCCGGAGTGTGCCAGGACCCGAGAGCTACCCTGCAGGTCGAGCTCGACGTGATCGAGCAACCTTCCCGGGAGGCACCATGACGCACGCCCACGAGATCCTCGACGAGCTGCGCGAACCCGCGCGGGCGTTACGCCGGCTGGTTCCGGACGTCTATACGACGTTCGCTGCGCTCGACCGTGCCGCGATGGCGGACGGGGCTCTCAGCACGAAGTGCAAGGAGCTCATCGCGCTGGCGATCGGGGCCACCCGTGAATGCGACGCCTGCATCGCCTCCCATGCCCGGGGCGCCGCTCGCGCCGGTGCGACAGAGGCCGAGGTCGCCGAGGCGATGGGTGTGGTGATCCTCATGAACGGCGGTCCGGGGACGGTCTGGGGACCCCGAGCGCTCGACGCGTTCCGTGAGTTCGCCGAGGGCGAGACCTGATCGCAGGGCTGGGGCACCACGGGCGGGGACGGGCGCCGAGGGGCGCGGCTGAGCCGGCGCGGCCATCTGACCTCACGGCGGCATCGGCTGCGATGAGCGGCGAGGAGCGCACGTGGACCGTGGCATTGACCGAATGGTCTGGAAATCACGCGTTCAAACCTGCACGAAAGATCACTCTCTATGACATGAATGAATCATCGCCACAGTAAGCGAATATGCAGCCACTGAGGGTGAGAAGTCCCAGTGAACAGGCGGGTCGTGTTGTATGAAGAAGCGAGGAGATTTAAGCTCTCGGCCGTGAGCGAACAAGAGAATTCCCTCATCGAGAAGCTGCGGTCGTACGGCGTCTCCATTGAGGAGCTTGAGGCCCTGGGGGGGGAGGGGAAAACGCCGGTCGAGCACAGCGTCGAGAGCGTGCCGCGCTCCGAGATGCGACCCGGTCGGGAAGCGATGGTTGCCTTCCAGCCGCTTGCAGCGGGGACGACGACCGTGCCGGTGGCCGATGACGCCTCGCTGAAGGCGGACGCCGCGGCGCTCCGTCGGCAGTCGGCGCTCTTTGAAGCAAAGCCGACGCGCGACCGGATGATCGCCGAGGCCAATGACGCCGCGGCGGAGATCCGTGCGAACGCGGTGCGGCTCGTCTCGATGAAGTTGCAGGCTGCCGAAGAAGAGATCATGGCGATGCGCCTGAAGGCCACCGACGAGGTCGCGCAACTTCGCAGGGAGACAGCCCGGGCGCTGACGGTGCGCTTGCAGGAAGCGGGGAGCGAGGCCGCCGCGTTGCGGGAGACGACCCGCGAGGAGGCTCAGGCGTTCTGGGAGTCCGCGAGCCGAGAGTTCGCCGAGGCGCGGACGCGCGTCGCGCAGATGCGCGAACACATGGTGCAGCTGCTCGCGAGCGTGAACGACGCCGTGGCGTCGGTCGAGGAGGCGGCGGGTTCGATCGCCGCGCTCTGTGAGAGCCACCTCGAGGACGTTCCCCGAAACGGACAGACCCAGTAGGGCGCGTCTGCCCTGGGCCGCGAGACACCCGCGGTTCCCCGTTGGCGATCGACCTTGTCGGCTGGCGGGCTCGACCGGTCGATTCGTCAGGTCACGATTCGTCACGTCACGATCAGCGCTCATCGTCAAGCCGATGAGTTACCCGGAAGGACGCCCGTCATGGCCCAGATGAAGAATCCGGCAGCGGGCGCCCGTGTGCGCGCGGACGACCGCGCGCACGTCTTCCACTCCTGGTCGGCGCAGGATCTCGTGACGCCATTGCCGATCGCCGGCGCGGCCGGTTCCTACGTCTGGGACTACGAAGGCAGGCGCTATCTCGATTTCTCGTCGCAACTCGTCTACACGAACATCGGCCACCAGCACCCGAAGGTCGTGAGCGCGATCCAGGCCCAAGCCGCCCGACTGTGCACGGTGGGACCGCAGTTCGCGAACGACGTCCGGGGCGAGGCGGCGCGCCTCGTCGCCGCGATCGCGCCTGGCGATCTCAACAAGGTGTTCTTCACGAACGGCGGCGCCGAGGCGATCGAGCACGCGACGCGCCTCGCGCGCCTCCACACGGGGCGCATCAAGGTCCTCGCGAGCTACCGCTCGTATCACGGGGCGACGACCACCGCCATCAACCTGACCGGTGACCCGCGCCGCTGGGAGAACGACTACGGGAGCGCCGGTGTCGTGCACTTCTTCGGCCCGTTCCTGTACCGGTCGCCGTTCCACTCGGCGACGGAAGAGGAGGAGTGCGTCCGCGCCCTCGAACATCTCGAGCAGGTGGTCCAATTCGAGGGGCCGTCGAACGTCGCGGCGATCGTCCTCGAGACGGTCCCTGGCACCGCCGGGATCATGGTGCCTCCTCCCGGGTACCTCGCCGGCGTGCGGGAGCTCTGCGACCGCTATCGGATCGTGTTCGTGGCCGACGAGGTCATGTGCGGGTTCGGGCGGACAGGTCGGTGGCTCGCGATCGACCACTGGGCGGTGAGACCGGACCTGATCACGTTCGCCAAGGGGGTGAACTCCGGTTACGTCCCCCTCGGTGGCGTGATGATCTCGGATCGGATCGCGGCAACATTCGCGGAGCGCCCCTATCCGGGAGGGCTCACGTACTCAGGACACCCGCTGGCGTGTGCCGCTGCCGTCGCGTCGATGAACGCGATGCGCGAGGAGCGCATCGTCGAGAACGCGGCGCGCATCGGCGAGGAGGTGCTCGGACCGGGTCTTCGCAAACTCGCGGAACGCCACCCGTCGATCGGCGAGGTGCGCGGCCTCGGCGTCTTCTGGGCGCTCGAGCTCGTGAAGGACCGCGCGACGAGAGAACCTGTGGCCCCCTACGGCGGGACGTCACCGGCGATAAGCGAGCTCGTCGCGGCATGCCTCGAAGCTGGACTCCTGCCGTTCACGAACTACAACCGGCTGCACGTCGCGCCGCCCTGCACGGTCAACGCGGCCGAGGCGAACGAGGGCCTCGCGATCCTCGACGAAGCGTTGCAAACGGTCGACGCCCACTACGAGGGCCAATAGGACAAGTCGTCGAGTGCCGACAAGTCTGCGAACTGGGAATCGACACCAAGGAGAGCGGGATGCAGGTCGCTCCGACGGACGAAACCAAGATGAGCGAGCACGAAGTCGAGCAGGTCGAGCGGGCGAACGCGTCGTCCCGTGTGCCGGTGGTTCTCATCCACGGGCTCTGGGCGCTGCCGAGCTGCTGGGACCGATGGCGCGCAGCTCTTGAAGAAGCCGGCTATGTCGCGCTAGCACCGGGTTGGCCGGATGATCCGGTGACAGTGGCGGAAGCCAACGGACATCCAGAGGTCTTCGCGCGCAAGAGCGTCGCGCAAATCGTCCACCATCTCGGGGGGGTCATCGGACGTCTGGAGAGAGGGCCGGCTCTCGTAGGGCACTCATTCGGGGGGCTCTTGACGCAGATCCTCGCCGGCCAAGGGATGGCCGCGGTGTCGGTCGCGATCAGTCCCGCTCCTTTCCGTGGCGTGCTGCCGATGCCGATATCGCTGGTGCGTTCCGCGCTACCAACGCTCCGCAACCCGGCCAATCGCCAGCGCGCGGTGCAGCTCACCTACCGGCAATTCCGCTACGCGGTGGCCAACGCGACGAGTGAGCGGGAGGCCAAGGAGCTGTACGAGGCCTACGCCGTTCCCGCGGGCGGCAGGGCGCTCTTCCAGGCTGCTCTGGCCAACCTCAACCCTTGGACCGAGGTGAAGGTCGACACGACGAATCCCGGGAGGGGGCCGCTGTTGATCGTCTCGGGTGAGAAGGATCACTTCCTTCCACGGTCGATCGCCGACGCGTCCTACAAGCGCCAGAAGCGCAACAACGGCGTCACCGAGATCCTCGAGATCCCGGGCCGCGGCCACTCGCTCACGTTCGACAGCGGCTGGCGAGAGGTCGCTGACAGGGTGCTTGAGTTCATCCGCCGCTTCGTCTAGTAGCTGGGCGGTCAGCCCTGGGCGGATTCTACCGGTCAGTGCAAGAAACTCGGTGAGCTTCTCTGATGGTTTCATATATCCGAGTGTCTTGCGCGGGCGGTTGTTGAGACTGGCGGCGAAACGCTCGAGGTCTGCGGCACTGTGCACCGAGAGGTCGGTTCCTTTCGGCATGTATTGACGGAGCAATCCGTTGGTGTTCTCGTTCGATCCTCGTTGCCAAGGGCTATGCGGGTCACAGAAGTAGATCTGGATGCCGGTGTCAACGGTGAAGGATTGGTGTCTCGCCATCTCCGTTCCTTGATCCCACGTGATCGAGCGACGCAGCACGTCGGGAAGACCGGTGATCGCCTTGCGCATGGCGGCGTCGACTTTGTCCACCTCCCGGCCGTCGGGAAGATGCAACAAGAGCACGAAGCGTGTCGAGCGCTCGACGAGGGTCCCGACCGCCGAGCGGCCGTTCTTGCCGATGATGAGGTCGCCCTCCCAGTGGCCAGGGACAGCACGATCTTCCACCTCGGCCGGGCGCTCGGAGATCATCACCATGTTCGAGATCGGCCCTTGACGCTGCATGCGACCACGTGGCCGACGCTGGGCTCGTCCTGATCTCAAGCAACGGTGGAGCTCACGGCGCAGTTCACCGCGACCTTGGACATAGAGCGTCTTGTAGATCGTCTCGTGGCTCACTCGCATCATCGGATCGTTCGGGAACTCTCTGCGCAAGCATCTCGCGATCTCTTCGGGAGACCACCACTGCTTGAGGCCTTCGATCACCTTGGCCGCCAGGGGTTTGTGGCTCAGCCTGGTGGGTTTTGGGCGACGGGACTGCTCATAGGCGCGCTCGTGCGCACGCCAGGCCTCATAGCGCGTCCGCCCCCCGTTCGACGAAACCTCTCGTGACAGAGAGGACACCGACCGCCCGAGTGCACGGGCGATCGACGTGAACGTCTCCTTGCGCTCGATCCCTGCTCGGATCTCCTCTCGCTCTCTCATCGACAAACGACCCGGTGCCGGCGTCCAACCATGAGTATCCGGCGGAAGCTGGTCCCGCAGCATGCAGACTCTGTGCGCGTGAGAGTCCGAGCACTCGAGTATGCGGCCAATTTCCCGAAACGAATGCCCCCTCGCTCGGAGACGCCGAACTTCCTGCTCCATTTTTGGTGACCGTTGTCGCGGCATCTACGCCCTCCCAGTGAGCTCATCCAACGATGGTTGGCTCACTGAGAAATTGCGCGGACCCTTTGAATCCACCCTGAGCCCGCGGCGCTGTCATTGTGAGCAGCTTGTCGTCGTCGCTAAACGGACTTGCCTGCGCGCAGCACGAAGACCCCCCAGCCGAGACATATCCGTTCCTCGGTGAGATAGTCCCGGCGGGACGCGTCGCGCTGCGCGCGAACCTCTGATGCCTCGGGAGCGTGAGGGTTGGTGCTCAGCCACTCGGCCACGTTGAGCCATTGGCTCGCCTCGTACCGATCCCAATCCCCGGGCGTGGCGAGGACCATCTCGGCAAGGTCCGTGTGAGCTGTCTCGAAGCAGTCCAACGTGCCCGCAAGGTCCGCGAACGTCTGACCGTTCTCGTGCTTTCTCCTGATGACGTCAGGGGGTTGTGCGGCCCAAAATGCCTCGCCCACGAGCAGCCAGCCGTGCGGTGCCAACCACTGGCTCATGAGGTCGAGCGTGCCGGAGAGCCCCCCACCAACCCAGGTCGCGCCGATGCAGCTCACTACGTCGAAACGGCCGCTCACTCCGGTCGGGTGACCCGCGTCACCTTCGACGAATTCGACGGAGTCAGCGACGCCGAATTCGACCGCGCGCTCTCGTGCGGCGACGAGAAATGGAGCGTGTACATCGACACCGACGCCGTTCGCTCCGAGTCGCCTGGCGAACTGACACAGCAGTTCCCCCTTGCCGCAGGTGAGGTCGAGCAGCCGGGTCCCCGGCCCGACGCGGCAGATGTCGCCGAGCAGGAGCAGCTCGTCGAGGGAGAGCGGGTTCATGATGCGATGGCTGGACTCCGATATCTCGTGGTAGCGAAGGACACTGAGCATGAAGGCTCCTTCTGGCGGAGCGGGAATTGCCCTGACCGTGTTCGAAGTCTGGCTGAGGATGGAGCAGGCTCACGGCAGGCGCTCCTCGGTCAGCCTGGCCGAGGGACCTGTCGCGGGATCACTCGGGAGTCGTCGGGAACGTCCCGCTCAGGACGTGCGATCTCATCGGGCGGATGGGGGAGTGGGCGATCACCTTGTAGGTCGTGAAGAGCACGCCATAGTGGGTGGGCACAGCCCGACCGAGCTCGACTGTCACCGGGTACGAGAAGGTCTTGCCCGCCACGCACGACGGCGTGCAGTCGTTCTCGACGAGCGTGCCCCGACCCCGGGCGGCTTTTGTCGTCCAGCTCGACCAGGACAGCTTGTCCACGAGGGAGTTGAAGTCCGCGCAGGCGAAGACGATCTCCGTTGGCCTGTCCCTCGGACCTCCGAGGCACGGCATCACACCGGGCGTACCCGGGCCCGGAATCGTGCCTCCGCCGATCGGCTTGAGCGGGTACTGTGACGCTGGCGACTCAGGTGCACAGAAAGAATGTGAATTAACATGACATGCCTGATCCGCGGCTTTCGCTGCGCCAGTCAGGGGACCGAGGTCACTACCGATCGTGACGATGGCGAAACGGCGGGCGTCGGAGGCCTCGATCCTCACGATCATGAACGCGGAACCGATCGAGGCCGTGAGGCCGCACTCCACGTCGCTGCCTGTGCGGAGTCGAGCCCCAGGCGGGCCACAGTTCACCGAGGCCAGGTTGACCTTGGCGGCACCGGGCGACTGTCCGGTGTCGAGCATTGCCGCGAGCCTCGAGTCGAGACGGAGCAGGCCCCCGGCGGGGTTCTGGAAGCTGTGGGACGAGAGAGGCGAGGGTCTCGAAGGACCTGAACTCGTCAAAGCGAGGGTTGCAGCCGAGATGCCGGCAGCGAGAAGGAGCGTCGCTGCCACGAACCACCACTTGTACTGTCGATAGCGCATCGAGACCGCCTGACGCGCGACTCATTGTCTTCGCCCTTTCCTGGAGTCGCTCGCAAGGGGGGCGTGGCCGATGTGCGGTCTCGTCGGATCCGGGGAGAGATTCTGCGATCTCGTCGTGGGAACAAGACCGATTTCAATCGATCGGTCTCGCTCAGATTAGCGATTGGGCGACGGAAGTCCTGGCCACGAGTCGAGCGGGGGGGCCTACGGCGCCGCGGCGCGCCGGGCAGCCGCGACCGCCAGGCGACCGACAATCTCGGGGAAGACGCTGCGAAGCTTGTGGCGCACGATCGGTCCCGTCAACGTCCGATCCCAGCTGGCGGCCCAATCGATGCGCGTCCCTCCCGGAATTGGCGTGAGCGTGACTTCCGCCCGGTAGTGGCGCACTGGCATGCCCCGGACGACCGTGTACACGACCCGACGACCGTCGTCGACCTCGAGGATCTGCTCGGCGATGGTGGTGCGGCCATAACGCAACCATCGAACCGCACCGGTTCCGTGCTCGGTGTCGTCACCGGGACGCTCGTAGCCCCGTCCTTCCAGGGTCCCCACCCGAGATAGCGATTGACGTCGACGACGAGCGCCCACACCACCTCGGGCGCCGCCCGCGAGATAGCCGTCGCCTCGGCACGCAACTGGGCCATCGCTCCTCCTGTCTCGAATGTGCCGAGACGCTCCCCAACATGCGACAGGTCCCACCCCGGGGCAACGCGGTCATTCGCAAAGCTCGGCGAGTAGCCGGTATACCTCAGGAGTGGATCTCCGTTTCACGAGGGTCGTCGATGAAACGGGAGCGCGCGCCTGGTACGCGATTGACGAGGTTGCGGTCCCGTTCGATCACCCGGGGCTCGTGGCCGACCCGCTGCAGGAAGTCGTCGCGCGACTGCCAGACGACCTACCTTCGCAGAAGGTGGCCCTCTATCTCGCCTTCGCCGAGGAGGAGGTGGTCGCGGCCGGGCTGACAGAGCTTCCGATGGTCGACAACCTGCGCTTTGCGTCGATCGGGGTGGTCGTGCCGCCCCGGCTGCGCCGGCGAGGGTACGGGCGGCAGATGTTCGGGTACTTACGCGAGAAGTGTCGTGCCGCCGACCGTTCGGTGCTCGCCAGCCAGGTCGGCGCCCCGTTGGGCGGCACGTCAGCGGGGGAGTCGTTCGCCCGGGCCCTCGGCGCGCGGTGCGTTCTCGAAGAGCTCCGTAGTGAGTTGAAACTGATCACGATAGATCGAAATGTGCTGAACGGCCTTGAAGGGCAGGCTCGGGCGCATTCGACTGGTTACGAGGTCGTCCAGTGGATTGATCACGCGCCAGACGACGTGGTCGAAGATGCAGCACGGCTGGCGGGGCGCCTGGTCACGGACGCGCCTACGGGCGAGCTCAGCCTGGAAGCGGAGCACTGGGATGCCGCGCGGATGCGCGAATCGGAGCGTGAAACGATCGATCGCGGCCGCATCCGGGCAGCGACGGGGGCCCGCCTTATCGGCTCGGGCCGCCTTGTCGCCTCTACGGAGATCGTGGTGCCGCGATCGCAGCCGCAGATCGGCTACCAGTGGGGCACGCTCGTCGATCCGGAGCACCGCGGGCATCGTCTTGGCCTGCTGATCAAGATCGCGAACCTTCGACTACTCGAACATGAGCTGGCGGGAGTGGAAGCGGTGGAGACGTGGACGGCGACAGAGAACACACACATGGTCGCGATCAACAAGGCAATCGGCTTTCGCCCGGTCGAGAGGTTTGGGGCGTGGGAAGTGAAGATTTGAGCGCTTTGTGGCGATGACTCGGCCGCTGCGAGACCGCCGATAAGGTTCGTTATGTAAGTTTACGGGTTCTGTCGTCTCAGGACTGCGACAGCATGAGCCGCGGTCCTCGATCGAGTACACCGAGCGGTCGGCACCACAACTGGGAGCTCGGTAGCTCTAGCCCTGAGAGAGCGCTAATTGAGTCCCGTGTTGCGCTCATTCGGGATGCAAACTCGCAGCTCACCCCGTTGCCGATGGGGGCGAAATGACGTAAGGCGACGCGCTCCAAAATGACCGCGACGAGAGCGCCGGCCTTGGCGCTGAGCTCGGTGACCGAGTTGCCGTTGTGGTTCGCCACCCAGACGTGGGTGGCGTCCGAGGCGATGCCAGCGGGCTCATTGAAGCCGTAGCTCGAACCAGTGATCAGCTTTCGGTGTGCCCTGGTCGATCGACTCGACACGGAAGGCAATTCCGATCGACAGCGGCGCAACGCAAAGGAGCACCGCGAAGGCTCGCACGGCCCGATTATCCCCTTGAGGTCCGGCCGGAGCGCAGCAGCCGTGATGAGGTGGGTGGGACGGGTCCAATCCGGGTCCCCCGCCCGAACCGCGCGGAGGCGGAGGCAGCGCGCTGGGAGGTTGAGATAAGTCGACAGATGAGGGTTGCTGGATCAGCTGTCCGGGATCGCGGCGTCGACGCTGGATGGCCCGTCGGTGACGCGTCTGAGAATCGCATAGCAGGTAAGAGGGAATCCGTGGGCGAGGGCTTCGTGCAGCCCAGGGTACGGGTGCGATTCGAGGAAGCCGAGCGTTTGGCCATCGAGTGCGAGTGCCCAGTCACCGGCATCCGGTGTCAGAAGCGCGGTTCGTTGAACTCGCTCGCGCTCGTTTTCGCGAGCGAGTAACTCTTCGAGCAGATGGGATTGACGGGGTCGAAGTTCTACGGGGACTGCTTTGATGGGCGGAAGGAACGGGTCGTCTGCGGCACGGACCGCGGGCTTCGTATGGAGCCACACGTGGCTCTCCTCGTCGGCGTTGAGTTCAGCGCGACAGGTTGCCGGGAGGCCTCGTTGGTGGAGTTCTTCGATGACTTCTCTGAATGTGGCGGCGGAGTTGTACGGGATGGCGGCGACCTGTAAGCCGCCCACGAACACGCGGACTTCTCCGGCGAACTGCCCCGCTGTCTGGATTCTGAGTTCCGCCGTGACGAGCTGTCCGTACTGGAGGATAAGTCGCCGTGTTTCGCGACAGAAAGGCGCACCTGCCGCGGAGAACGTGCTGAGCGACTCGTGGAGCGTCGGCCAGGCGAGCCAAGAGGCCACGAGAGGCGGTGGCGAATAGACGTGCCGCCGGAACAGGGGCATGGCACGAAGCTAGTGCGGGCGGCACAGTTAGGTCGGGCCGGGATTCTTCGGGGCCGGGGACGAAGCCCCCATTCGCGAGCGGATACACGGCTCGGGCGAGTGGATGACATGAGCGGCAGAGACGGCTTCCGCGCTTGCCCTGCCCTCCCCTCCCCCTCCGGCGTGTGGTAGCTCTCCCGGGATCGTGCGTCCGGAACGACCGGTCGTGGCGTGCGACGGCGTTACCGTCCTTTCCTATTCAGGTTCGGCACCCGCCCGGACGATCGATTGGAGGCTGGCATGCCTGGCTTCACCCAGATCATGGAGATCAAGACCTCGCGGATCGACGAGGTCCAAGCACTCATGGAGAAGATGGAGGCCGAGAGCGGGGACACCGTGGTGTCGACGCGGGCACTCCTCACCTCCGACAGGGACCGCCCCGGTTACTACCTCGCGATCATTGAGTTCGAGAGCTTCGAAGAAGCGATGAAGCAGTCGAATGACCCCGTCACGACGGACTTCGCCAAGCAGTTGAGCGCCCTGCTCGATGCTCCGCCGAAGTTCTACAACCTCGATGTCGTTCGGGTGATGGCGGGTTAAGCGTACGACGAGCGATCAGGGAGCCCCGATCGCTTTGCTGCCGCACGGCAGTAGCTGCGGGCTCATCATCGCTCTGTCCGCGTCAACCAGGTCCGTGGAAAGAACAACTGGCGCAACATGGGTCCCACGATCGGACCCGCGGACAGGCGGCTCCTAACCGGCGTCCGTCAGGTGCCGCCTGCACCCCGCGCGACCCTGCAGAGGACCTCGGCGAGTTGCAGCGGACGCGACCACATCGGCCAGTGGCTCGTCGGGAGGTCGACGTAGGTCACGTCGTGAAGCTCGGCCAGGCCGGCGATCCACGCGTGGCCTTCTTTGATCGCGCCTGTGATCTGCTCAGAAGTCATGGATGTGCACACGACCGTCGTTGGCACGTCGAGGCGCGCGTCGTTGGTAAGCTGGAGTCTCTCGCGTAGTGCAGCGCCTGGCTCGGGAATGGCCCGACTGCGGAACGTCGCGAGCTGCTCTTCCGTGAGCCCTTCGAGGCTGTTGCCGTCCTGCTCGAGCTCCTCCCACGACGGCAGCGGCACCTCGACGGCCGTGAGGGCGGGGTCGGGTGCACCCTTCGCCGGCCGCGAGTCGACGTAGACCATGGTCGCGATCTGTTCGGGGATGCGGTCGGTGACCGCATAACCGGGAACGCCGGCGCCGCTGTGCACCGCGAGCACGACCGGACATCCCGCCGACGCCACCGCCTCGCAGATCGCGTCGACGTGACCGGCGAGCGTGACCGAGGACCGATCGGTGTCAACCGACTCGAGACCGGGCAGCGTCAGCGCCGTGGCATGGAGCCCCTCGGCGCGCAGGGCGGCCGCGACCTCGTCCCACGCCCACGCGCCGAGCCAGAACCCGGGAACGAGGATGATTGGTGTGCTGTTCATGGTGCGAATCTAGAGTCAGGCGCCGAATCTCCGAGTCCCGGGACGAGGGGCCGATCGGACGGTGGCGCCCGAATTCGGAACAGCGGCTCAGCCGGCGGGTTCCTAAGGCGCGGGAGTAGACCCTCTGCTCGGGGTCACGCAGTCGTTTCTGATGCGCGCAGGTACTTCCGTGGACCTCGTGGCGAGCTGACGCAGGACCGCTTGGCCTAATGGGGATCGACCACCTCGCCTTATCAACGAGTGAGGCTGGTCAACCGAGCCACCGACGGGTGAGCACTGCGATGGCCAGGGCCTCGAGCCCTACGTCTAGATCGTGCCCCGGTCGGTCGGTGAGGTCTCCTTCGACGGCTGGTGGGATGTCGTGCCTCGAGCACTGAACCATTAGGAAGCTGCTGGGGTCCTCGGGCTCGACGCCGGTGCCATCGATGAGAGGAGTCAGATGATCTTTGTCGGAGCGGACTGGGCCGAGGCCCACCACGACGTGCACGTTGAGGACGCAGAGGGTAGGCGCCTCGGGGGAGGCCGGCTGCCCGAGGGCGTCGAGGGGATCGCCCGTTTCCACGAGCTCGTCGGTGCGCATATCGAAGATCCGAGCGAGGTGATCGTCGGGATCGAGACCGACCGGGGCCTGTTCGTCGCGGCGCTCGTCGCAGCGGGCTATCTCGTGTTCGCCGTGAACCCGATGTCGACCTCGCGCTATCGGGACCGCCACTCGACCTCAGGCGCGAAGTCCGATCCCGGCGACGCCAAGGTGCTCGCCGACATGGTCCGCACCGACCGGCACAACCACCGCCCCGTCGCTGGTGACTCCGAGATCGTCGAAGCGGTGAAGGTCCTCGCCCGGGCTCACCAGTCGATGATCTGGTCGAGAGGCCGGCAGGCCAACGCGCTGCGCTCGACGTTGCGAGAGTTCTACCCGGCGGCGCTCTCCATCTTCGACAACCTGGCGAGCGCTGATGCCACAGCGGTGTTGAAGGTGGCGCCGACCCCGAGCCTCGGAGCGGCGCTTTCGCTGGCAAAGATCGCCTCGGCACTGCGCCGTGGCGGGCGGCAGCGCCGGATCGACGAGCGAGCTCGAGAGATCCAGGAGGCACTGCGCGCACCCCAGCTCCAGGGCTCCGCGCTGGTGGCGAGCGCGATGGGTGCTTCAGTCAAGGCGTCGGTGGCGGTGATCTCGACGATGAACGCCGAGATCGCGAACCTCGCGCAGCAGCTCGAAGCGGGTTTTGAGCAGCACCCGGCCGCCAAGGTGGTCCGTTCCTTGCCAGGACTGGGGACCATCCTCGGCGCCCGGGTGCTCGGCGAGTTCGGGGATGACCCGGGCCGTTACGCCAGTGCCAAGTCTCGCAAGAACTACGCCGGCACGTCGCCAATCACCCGCGCGTCGGGCACCAAGCGTGTCGTGCTCGCCCGCTACGCCCGCAACATGCGCCTCGCTGACGCGATCTACCTGTGGTCCTTTGCGAGCCTCACCGCGTCGCCGGGGGCCCGCGCCTTCTACGACGCCCACCGGCACGCCGGCGACACCCACCATGCGGCGCTCAGAGCCCTCGGGAACCGACTCGTCGGCATCCTCCATGGCTGTCTCGCCGACGGCAGTTTCTACGACGAGCACACCGCCTGGGGCCACCGTTCAGAGAGCCAACTCACCGAGGCCGCTTGACATCTTCGGGCCGTGGGATATCTAGACGGATTTCCACAGTCGCACGGTTGTGTCTTCGCTCGCCGAGGCGAGCATGGTTCCGGCGGGGTTGAAGGCAACACCGAGGACCCAGCCCGTGTGGCCCTCGAACGTGCGTAGATGTGCGCCCGTCGCCGGGTCCCAGAGCCGTACCGTCCTGTCGTCGCTCGCCGAGGCGAGCAGGGTTCCCTGAGGATTGAAAGCGACGTTGTAGATCCAACCCAAGTGCCCCTCGAGGCTTCGCAGGCATTCACCGCTGCCGATGTCCCAGATCCCGACCGTCTTGTCTGCGCTCGCCGAGGCGAGCAGGCTTCCATCGGGGTTGAAGGCGACGTCCCACACCGGAGCGTGGTGTCCGTCGAGCGTGCGCAGGCACTCGCGAGTTGCAGGATCCCAGAGCCGTACCTTCCTGTCGGCGCTCGCCGAGGCAAGCAGGTCCCCTGCAGGGTTGAAGGCGACGCCTAATGCCGACCCCGTGTATCCCGGGAGCACCGCTTGGCACGCGCCGCTCGTCGGATCCCAGAGTCGCACCGTCCTGTCCTCGCTCGCCGAGGCGAGCAGGGTTCCCTGAGGATTGAAAGCGACGCTGTAGACCGAGCCCTCGTGGCCCGCCAGTGTCTTCCCGCACTCGCCGCTCGTCGGATCCCAGAGCCGGACCGTTCTGTCGACGCTCGCCGAGGCGAGCAGGGCTCCCTCGGGGCTGAAGGCGACGTCGAACACCCAGCTCGAGTGCCCTTCCAGCGTGCGCAGGCACACGCCGCTCATCGGATCCCAGAGTCGCACCGTCTTGTCGTGGCTGGCCGAGGCGAGCAGGCCCCCCGCAGGGCTGAAGGCGACGGTCGCCACCCAGTTCGTGTGTCCCGTGAGCGTCTCCGGGGGCTCCTCGATCAGAGGCTCGGGCTCCTGAAGCCTGCGTCGGCGTGGAAGGGGATCCCGGAGTCGCACCTTGTTGTCCTCTCTGGTCGAGGCAAGCAAGTTTCTCGCGGGCCCGGAGGCGACACCCACACAGGCCCGGAGGTGAGGATAGTTGCTGCTCAGTCGACGTCGAGACAATTACCACCCGGGCTGGTCGTGGGCGAAGGATCGCCTGGGGGAGGGATCATCGCTCCCCGGACTGCTCGGGTGTCAGTCGTGAGCACCGGTGGAGAGGCTCGGAAGGCTCCGGTCTCACGAGGGCGCGCTCCTCGGTCTAGTTCGGTGCGGCTGGAGGCACGCGTTCGTCCATCTCCAGCCATGAACGGTGCCACAGCAAGCCGCAGTTGCGGTCGCATTGCCCGCCACGAGGTTGGCCTGAGCATCGGACTCCGTCGAGGATGAAGAAAGAGCCGCGAGGCTGTTTCCATTTCGGAAGCTCGCCCCAGCGGTCCTCGGCTTGCCTTACGACCTGGAATTCTCGGCTGGCGAATGCTGCCATCTCCGGCGAGTAGCTGATGCCGGCGAGGCGCCCCTTGGAATCCAACGTTGGCGCGATCTCGTCGAACGGCTTCACCCTCGCAAGTGGACCAAAGGTGCGCGGTTGGGCTTCGTCTTCCAGGGAGGGATCCAACCATTCGTCGAGGAAGAACAGCGAACACGCCCTTCCACATCCCAGGGAACCATCCGGTGCGTCGCAGATGGCACCGGCCAGCGCCACCGTGTCGGAGATCTTCTGCATGCGGTGGCCATGGTCTGGTCTCCGACGCACGACGCGTTCGACCATGTATGTCCGGCCGCAGTAGGGCCAATGGTTGGCCGTGAACTTCCGACCCCGGAGTTCGTCATTTTCATCGAGCGTCGCTCGGATCTCCGAGGCATCCTTCACGCGGACCCAATCGCCCACACCGAAGCGGGACGGGTGTCCCAGCTCGACGGGGTGCCGGTCCTCGTTGCGGTGGCCGTTGAGGAGTCGGAGGACGTTCATGACTCCGCGTAGCAGGTTGTAGGGAAAGGAATAGCGATAGAAGGAGTTCTCGAACTGGCATCGCTCAAGGGTCCGCGGTCTCGGTGCTTGCGGTGCACGGTTCATGTGGTCGAGAGTATACGGAGCTTGCAGTTGTGACGGGACGGAGTCACGCGCTGCGGTCCCCGGGGTATTACTGGCGTGTGGCTGGCTTCGCACGTGTCGTGGTGTCAGTTGATCCTGCGTTCGAGGAAGATGCCGCGACGTCTTGGATCCGGTTGTCCAGTGCCGCGACAAATACCGGATACCGAGCGTCAAGGCGTCTCTTCATGCGACGGCGGGGATCATCCTGTTGCTCAACCGACGCACAACGATGCGGAGGCGGTGCGCTGGTGGGCCGAGAGAGCGCGATACGGAAATGCGGCCGCTTTCCATGCTCCGGTTTCCATGTTCCGGGCGAGGGGTTGGCTTCCGCGAATCCCTCCTAAGAGCGCGCGCCAATAGGCGCACCGTTGAACCCTGTTCGGCCATAGGTCTTCCTCGTTAGCGAGCAGCTACGAGCAGGCCTGACGGTGTCGTGTTGTTGCCGTTCGCGACAGCGATCGCTCGTGCCAGAGCTGAGATCATGAGCGCGGATCGAACCTGATTCAGGTCCATCACCGCGACCGCCGCAACCTTGGGGTCGATGCGGCCAGCATCGCGTTCGACAAGGGCTGCTCGAGCAAGGTCCAGCCGGTGCTGGGGTGTGTCGACGAGCGCCACCGCTTTGTCGAGAATCTCGTCGAGGTGCTCGTAGTCACCATCGTCGAAGGCGTGTCGAACTCGTGCGATCTCGGGGGTCTCGAGCGCGGGAAGGGCAACCTGTAAGGAAACGTCGAGCTCGGGAAGGCGGTTCATCTCGTGCACGAGGTCTTCGAACTCCTCGCGATCGACGCCGCCGTCGCGAAGCGCCGAGATGACCTCGAGGCGGAGTTTCGCGAGAACAGCACGCGGCTTGTTTGCTTCAGCGCTGCCTGAGACGGCGAAACAGCAGCGCTTGGCCTTGAGCCCACTTCCACAAGAACAGGGGTCGTTGCGACCGAGCTTCACGAGTGGGGACCTCCTCTCTCGCCCATCGTCTCCCAAGCACAGACGGAGGTGGTGGATGGAGAGGGTCCACCGGTTCTCGGGATGGCCCGGAGATGATCCGGGTACTCAATCCCACCCCGAGAACCTGATGGAGGTCCCATGCTCGCGCTCAGTCCCCGCGTCGTCGAGGTCGTCTGGCAAGCTGTTTCGCCGCTCCTGCCCAGACACGACGACCGCCACCCCCTCGGCTGTCACCGGCCGCGCCTCTCTGACCGGGACTGTTTCGAGGCGATCCTGTTCCGCCTGGTCACGGGGTGCTCCTGGGACGTCGCGGGACGCCTCGGTAAGGGTGGCGAGACGACCCTTCGACGACGGCGCGACGAGTGGATCGCGGCAGGCGTGTTCGAGATCCTCGTCGATGAGGCGATCTCCGCCTATGACCGAATCGTTGGTCTCGATTTGTCCGAGGTCTCGATCGACGGCTCGATGCACAAGGCTCCCTGCGGTGGTGAGGGCACCGGGCCCAACCCGACCGATCGCGGCAAGACCGGATGGAAGTGGTCGATCGCCACCGAGAGAAACGGCATCCCGATCGGTTGGACGACCGACGGGGCCAACCGCAACGACTGCGCGTTGTTGCCGGCGACGCTCGAATCGGTGGCAGCTCGAGGCTTGCTCGATGAGATCGAGACGTTGCACCTCGACCTCGGCTATGACAGCGGGGTCGTTCGTCGCCAGGTCGAAGATGCCGGAATCGATGACCTCGTCTGTGCGAAGAAACGGCCGATCGGCACGGCCGGTGGTTCGAAGCGGCACCTCCCACTTGGAATGAGATGGCCGGTCGAGCGGACGAACTCGTGGCTCTCGAACTTCGGCCAGCTCCGACGCTCGACCGATCGCTACGTGACACAGCGCATTGCTGCGCTGTGTCTGGCGATCGCGCTCGTCATCACGGTGAAGCTCGTCAAATGGCAGCGCCGTTGGCAACCAGTCTGCGCCTAATGGCGCGCGCTCTAAGGCTGTTTGCACTCGGGTTTGGTCGAGCTGATCGTCGTCTCACCGGTCGCGGTGGAGTATCCGCTCGTCCAGACCGTCCCATACGAGGCAACCACCTCGTACCAGTAGTTCTTACCCGTCGCCAGCGTGCCGGACGTCCAGGAGGTGGTCGTCGCCGTCCCGGTCGAGGTGTAGGTGCCGGGAGTCGACGTCGTCGACGTCGCCTGATAGACGGTGTATTTCGTCGCACGGGTGCTCGGCGCCGTCCAGGAGACCTTGATCGTGTATCCCGTGGACGACACGCACGCCGCCGCGACGCCAGTCGGAGAAGAGGCGGCTATCGAGGCCGCCTCTCCCCTACTGTTCGCCGCGACGGTCACGGACCAGTTGGCGCTCGCCGCAGGTTCGAGCGGCCCGAGAAGGCCGACCGTGAGAACGGCGACCGGAACAAGCCACCGGCGGGAGCCTCTTCGCGCCATCGGATCCGCAACCATTCCGTTCGTTGTTGGCAGCCGGTCAGCCCCTACGAGGTCCAGGCGTCGGTCGCCGGGCTCGTCGTCGCCGTTGCAGCCCCACCCGTCGCCGTGATGCCGGTGAGCGACGGCATCGAGAAGAAGGTCGCTGCGCAGGCGAGCGGGGCGGTGCTGGCCATGCTCGCGTTGTTCGTGAGCGTGACGGTGAGCGGGTTGTTCGCTTGGCCGGGGGCCGCGACGGTGAGCGCGCTGGTGAGCGTATGCGAGCTTCCGCTGGTCGCCGTCGAGTAGTTCCAGGTCACGCCGCTCGGCGTCGTGTTGAGACACCCGGTCTGGGTCGTGGCGAGCGCGCTCGTCGTGTACCCGGTCGCGTAGGTCGCGTTCGTCGGCAGCTGCACCGCGGTGATCGTCACCGGGAAGGGGTTCGGATTAGAGATCGTCAGGACGACGTCACCGGTGCCCCCGGGGTACAGCTGGCTGGTCGGCGAAGGTGTCGCCACGGCGCTGATGGTCACGTTGGTGATGCTCGCGGCCTGACCCTGTCCGTTCGATCCCGCTCCGAGGCCGACGACCCAGCTCGTCGCGGCGTACGCGCCACCGCCTGTCAGGAGCGCTCCGATCACGGCGGAGGAGATGATCGCACGGCGGAACCAGAATTTGGTCCGCGCGTGCACTCTCGCAGGTCTTGCAACCGCTCGTGCAAACACTCTGAGAACCTCCGATGTCCATGACCGGTGAGGTCGCGGCGTACTGCGGCACCTTCATTTCACTTTCGTTGCGCTAGCAACAACCGACACAGCACGCACAATCGAAACTTCCAGTGCAGCTGCCTCGTATGTCACTTCTAGCGGAGCTTGTGAAATGATTCTTTAGCGGCCGTAGGCGGGAAATTGGCGGGAGGACCTGATGCCAGGTCGCCTGATGGGGTCACCGCGCTGCGTGGACACGTCGGCCAGGGCCGGTCAGGGATCGCCAGAGGCGCCCCAGGTGCGCTGGGAGCGACGGGCCGGCTCAGCCTCCCGTGACGGACGTCGGTCGCGCGCCGTGACCGTCTTCGGATCACGGCAGAGCGTTCGACGTGCTTGTCGGGGCGACACGGCGACCCTGCGGCGACGCCGGCGAACCGGTCCGGCGCCGCGGGCGCGGCGCGATGGTCCCGAGGGTTTCTCGGATGGTCCCGTTCGCGGGATCCTCACGGCGGGTCCGACGCGCGTCGCGCGTGATGAAGTCTCAACCGGCCGAGTGGTCGCGACGGTCGGCCGCAGTGGGGTCGGGTCCTCGCTGCGGCTTGCCGGTGATGCATCCGCCCGACGAGAGCGCCGTGATCGCTCACCCGCACGAGGTGCTACCCGTGAACGCCCGGCCCGGCGACGACGAAGTTCGCCGGGGCCGCGCCACCGAGGACCGTCGAGAACGCGACGAGGACTGCTCCCCGCTGATCCGTCCGTGTTCGATTCGCTCGCCAGCTGCCGGCCCGCGGGTCGCGGGTCGCGTGCCTGGCGGTTGTCGCAGGAGCCGCGAAGTGCCTTGCGCGAAGGCCATCTTGGCGCGCGGGGGGTCCGGTTCGCGATCCGGAGTTTCGCACGACGCGAGTGGAGGGGCAGCCGCGAGGCCGGATTCCGGCGCCGGTATTCCCGTGGTGCTTGCGGAGGCGGTAGGTTGACCGTCGGCATGGCGAGGCGTTTGGAGATTGAACTGACCTCGGCCCGGCACGATGGAACTTGGACGTGGCGGGCCGCGGGGGCGCGTGAACCGCGTGGTGTGATCGCGGGCAAGCTGCTCGAGGACGGGGCGAAGGTGGGCAGCGTCCTGCGCGTTGAGGCGGAGTTCGAGCTCGAGGGGATCACCGTCGTGTCGGTGTTGCCCGCACGGGAGCGCGTCGAGCCGCAGGGGCGGATCGTGCTCGCGCCGGTGAGGTCCGAAGAGACCGAGCTCGTGACGACGTCCCTCATCTCGCGGACAGGGCGCGGCGCGCGAGAACACGCGACCGACGGGACCAATCGCACGCGTCCCCGGGATCGGATGGTGTCTTCCCGGCCGCGGGGCGAGGGTCGACCTCGGTCCGATCAAACCGAACGACGTCGTCCGTCTCGTGAGCATGATCTCGGCACCCGACCCGTTCGAGATGGCGCGCCACGGCGCGGCCGTCCGGTCGCGACGCGTTCCGAACGCCCGTTGTCGGCGACGGCGCCACCGGGCGCGGTGCCGACCGCGGCACCGGTGGCGCGATCCGCCCCGTTGCGTCGCGTGCGTTCTCGACCGGAGCGCTTCATGCCGGGAACGCGCCACCGCGACGAGCACCTCGCGACCCTCCCGCCCGAACAGCGTCCGATCGCGGAACAGGTGGCGGCCGGTGGCATGCCGGCGGTCCGACGGGCGCTCGCCGCGGAACAGTCGGCCGCGCTCGCCGCGGGTCGGCCCGCGGTCGGAGGCGAGGCGATCATCGCGCTTGCCGAACAGCTCCTCCCCCCTGTTCGCCAGGCGGTCTGGCTCGACCGCGCCGAGGAGGTCGTCGCCCGTCTCGACACGATCTCGTTGCGGGAGCTGCGCGCGACAGTCCTCGGGGCTTCACCGCGCGACGAGCATGGCCGCGAGTTGTTGGGCACGATCCGCGAAGCCTTGAAAGTCCGGCTGGCAAAGCTGCGAGCCAGCTGGGAGGGCGATATCAACCATGCGCTCGCCGAAGGTCGCGTGCTTCACGCCTTGCGGCTTTCCGCCCGCCCGCCGGACCCGGGGGCCCGGATTCCGGCGTCGCTCGTCCAGCCGTTGAGCGAAGCGGCGAGCACCGCGTTGTCGGCGACGAGTTCGGTCGACCGCTGGCTGGCGCTCTTGGAGGCCGCCGCGGCCTCGCCCGTGCGGCGCTCGATCAAGCCGGCCGGGTTGCCGGAGGACCCGACAGGGGCGATCAGGCACGCGGCGACCCTCGTTTCGGGGCGGATCCCGGCGCTCGCACCGTTGCTCGGCCTGCCGATGCCGCCGCCGCCGCGGCCCATCTCCGTGCACCCGGCCAAACCGGCCAGCAAACCGAGGGCGCCGCGGGCCAAGACCCCGGGACGTCGGGCGAAGCGTGAGGGGGCTGCGTCACGCACGGTCGTCGGCGTCGCGGAGCCGTCCGCGACGGAGGAGGGATCGGCCGCCCGCCCGGTCGGCGCACTCGTTGTCGAACAGGCGCAACTCGTCGCCGGTCCGGGCCGGGTCGAGGACGCGATCCCGGAAGCTGGTGCGGCAGCCGACGGTCTCCTGACGGTCGGTGAGGGATCCTCCGGGCCCGATGGAGGGTTGTCGGGGGTCTTTGGGCCGGCGGGCGACCCGCCGGCGGACGAGTCGGCGTCGTTGCTGCCCGGCACGGAGGATCCGCCGCGAAGGACCGGCCAGGATTCACCCGACGAGGACGCCGTGCGCACCGAGCCACTGCTCGAGGCCGTCGACGAGGTCTAGGTCCTTGACGGACTGAAGCGGCACGAACTGGGCCACCGTCGCGTCACTCGCCGCGCGCGGGATGGCCCGCGGGTCCTCGCGCCTGGCGAGGAAATCGCAGATCACGAGGCATTCCTCCGAGGTGGTGATCTCGACCGTGCCGAGGAGATCGCCGATCGCGAGCGTGAGTCCCGTCTCCTCCTCGGCCTCTCGCGCCGCCGCCTCGCGCAGCGCCTCGCCGGACTTCACGTGCCCGCCGGGCAGCGACCAGCGTCCCGCTGCCGGGTCGTGGCGGCGTCGCACGAGGAGTAGCGAGTCCTGCTCGACATCGACGACGCCGACGCAGAGCGTCGTCTTCACCTTCCAGCCTCGGTCTCGGGCTCTAACGAGCGGTGCATGACGAGCAACCGGGCCCGGAAGCCCAAGCCCTCGAGGAACGACTTTGTCGCCCCGTCCCCGGGCAGGGCCGCGATGTCGAGCGCGGTGGCGCCACGCGCCCTCTCGATCCGAAGCAGTTCGGCGAGAAGCGCGTCGCCGATGCCGACGCCCCGCATCTCGGGCTCGACGTAGAGGACGCGCACGACGGCGACGCGGTCGTCGCCCGTGCGGCTCGGGGCTGACTCGGTGGGGTGCTCGGCGAGCGCCAGGCCGACGACGACGTCGTCGTAGGTGCCGACGAGTACGGCGTGATGGTCGGAGTCGGCGATGCACCGGCGTAGCGAGTCCGACGCCAGGAGTCGGTCGAGTGCGTGCGCGAGGAGCCCGCCGCCGCGGGCCGCCCCGAGCGGCGCGAGGAGCGCGGCGGCAAGCTCGGCGATGCGCCCGGTGTCTTCCTCGCGGGCGATCCGGGCCCCCTCGGGGCCGACCGCCATCGGCCCTACCGGTCCTGGTCGCCGAGCAGCTGGGCGATCCGGGTGAGCACGGTCCTCCGGGCGCGGTGGGCCTCTTCAAAGGCGCGCACCGCGGCGAGCTCGCGGGGGGTCAGCCCCGCGAGCCGCGACACGATCTCGGCGGCGGCGAGGGTCTCGTAACCGGGGATCGCGAGGCGCGACGTTTCTCCCGACTCGTCCGCCGGGCCGGTCGCGCCCGGGGCTCGTCCGGTCCGCGGGTGTTCCGTCGATCGACGCAGGAACGCCTCGGCGCGTCGCCTGGCCGAGTCGGCCGCGACGCGGCCGAACATCTGGGCGAGCGCGATGCGCGGCCCGAACCGTTCACGTCCCCGCCGCACGAGCTCGGGCAGCTCCTCGGCGACCGCGAGCGCCGCGCCGAGCGGGGCGAAGATCGCGTAGTCGATGAGCTCATCGGCGAGCCGACGCGCCTCGTCTCTCGGATCGTTCGGTTGCCCGTTCATACGCAGTCCCGACAGAGCTTGCGCCTCCGGTCGGCGAGCTGGGTCTGGCTCTTCACGAGAAAGCAGGACTGGCAGACGAATTCGCCGGGTTGTTTGGGAAGCACCCGCGTCGTCCCGTCGACCCTGTCCTCGGCGTCGGCGGCCTCGCTGTCGTCCTCCTCGTCGGTCTCGTCGGAAACGACGAGCCGCTCTTTCAAAATGACGTCGAGGCTCGCCTCCACGTCGTCGTCGTCGAGTTCGTCTTCGTCCTCCTCGAGCTCGACGAGCGGTTCCTCGCCCTCGGCGACGACCGCGTCGGCGTCGGCGACGTCGCCGAGCTCCTCCTCATCGACCAGGTCTTCGGCGACGAGCTCGTCGATGCCGAGGTCGTCCTCTTCCAGGAGTTCCTCGTCAGGTGGCTCCTCGAGCTCCCCCTCGCCGAGAGGGTCCGGTTCGAGTTCGCCGTCAACTTCGCTCGCCATCAGGCTCCTCAGTCTCCTGTTCCAGCGGTCCCCGGCACCGCCCATGGCGGTGCCGTTCGCCCCGGCAGGTCCTTGGGCGCGGTCACTATACGGCACATCTGCGAGCTTTCAACCGCTGCGGTGGCAAGGGTTTCGGCGCGCGCCGAGTCGCCACCGATCTCGCCGGAGACGCCCGGGCCGAGGGACCGGTCCAGGGAGCCTTTGGCGCCGTCCTCCGCGCCCGCCCGAGCGCAGGTCGCCTGTACCGGCGATTGACGTTCTCTACTCGGCTCCCTGGACCACGTCCTGCGCAACTGCCCCGCCGAGACGACCCGGAGCGACTGACGGAGGCTCCCGATTAGGTGCCTGGTGAGCGGGACTCATCTATTCATGCACCGCCTGGGTGCGGAGTCAAGAGTCGCCTGAGGCATTCTCCAAAGGACCGGCGGCGTCCCGCGACGTCCGTCGCGCCGCGGCGCGCCGTTCCGACTCGAGCCGACCGAGCTCCTCCCCGCTGAAATCGACGAACCGCATGGTCGCGGCGAGCACGTGGTGGCCGGCGTCCTCGTCGATCAGGCGATGCATCTGCTGCGCGATGCGTCGGTAGACGGGGTGGCCCTGGGGCGTGCTGCGCAGCTCGATGAGGTGCATCGCCTCCCGGGCGTTGAGCTGGAGCGAGTAGCGGATCCGAAAGGCGAGCGCGACCGCGTAGACGGCCTGGAGAGGGAAGGTGGCGAACAGCATCTCGTGCAGCTCGCGGGCGCGCTCGAGCGAGTCCGAGTACGCCGCGGCGAGCCCCGCCTCGGCGACGACCTCGGGCACCTCGTAGCCGAGGTTCGTCGAGAGCGGCTGCCACTCGATCGTCAACATGCGGTGGCGTTGCAGGTCGCGGAACGCCCCGTAATCCGAGACGATGTCGAAGCGGTAGCCGGTGCGTTCCAGCGCCCGGCCCGGCTTGTGACGACGATTCTTCCGGTCGCCGACGTAGGCGCGCACGACGGCGGCGCGTTCCTCGGCGCCAAGACGGCGGATCCGGCTCGTGAGCTCGGACTCCGCGAGCGACGAATGCGGGTAGCACATCGCGACGAGGACCTTCTCCTCGCCCTCGGGATCGAAGTCGACGAGCGTCACCGAGGCGCCCGCCGACGTGGCGTCTCCCTCGCTGCGACCGGGCCCGAAGAGGCGCCTGACAAGGGCGTCCATCTCGTCGCGCCGGGCCGCGAGGTAGCGGCTCCACTCCCCTCCCCGCTCGGGTCGGTCGAGGCGGGAGAGGAACGAGGGGATCACCTTGCGGAGCTCCTCCAAGATGAGCTCGGCGTAGGCGCGGACCTCGGGAAGCGGGTGGCCGCGCATCTGCAGCAGCAGGTGCTCGTAGGACTGTCCCGAGCCGTAGATGCCGACGTTCGAGAGGGCGGCCGCCGGCAGCAGCCCCCGCAGGGCGTCGAGGGCGCGGGCCCGCACCGACTGGCGGTAGGCGAGCTCCGAGACGGTGCCGTCGTTCGGGAAGGCCCGGACGAGGTGGGCCTGCAGCAATGGCAGGAGCTCGGCGTAGGTGTCGAACATGCGGTCCATGTCGCCGATGTAGCGGGCGCCGAGGCTCGAGTCGAGTACGTCGGGGTCACGCCAGTACCGGTAGTGGCCCGTCGACAGCCGCGAGTCGTACGGGATGTACCGCGTCGACTGCTCGAGGTACGACATGAGGCGTCCCCACTCGAGGACCTTCGTCAGCACGTTGGAGGCCTGCTCGCAGGCGAGGTGGACGCCGCCGAGCTGGGCGACGGAGTCGTCGCCGAACTCGACGAAGACCCGTTGGTAGAGCTCCTCGGCCCGGCGCAGCCCCACCGTCGCGTCGACCGAGGTGTCCCCCGAGACGTCGAGGTCGCCGAGGAACTCGTCGAGGAACAGCCGGCGCACGCTCTTTTGCGAGCGCGAGTAACGGGCGAACAGCGCCCCGCAGACCACGGCGGGCAGGTTGACGAGCGCGAACACCGGTCCGTCGAGGTTCGTCACGTAGTGGCGCAGGACCTCACGCTCGTCCGCGGAGAACGTCTCGCTCGCGTAGGGCGTCACCCCGACGAGACTACGAGACCGTGCCCGGCCGGTCGCGGATCACCGCCGCCCCGCGGCGCTTCCCTCGTCGGCCGCCGCTCCCGCCCCGTCGGCGAGCTCGGCGGGCGTCGAAGCGGCGACGATCCCGCGCACGAGCTGGTCTGCGGCGCGGGCCGCGACCTCACCGAGACGCGAGCCCGCCTCGGTGAGGGCGAGCTGGCGCAGCAGGTCGACGAGCTGTTTCGTGTTGCGGACGAAGTCCCCGCCGGAGACCGCGTCGGTGGCCCCGCGCCGTCTCGGCCCGCCGGCGGGTGCGATGAGCTGACGCAGCTCGGCGCCCCGGGCCCAGTCGTGGGCGAGGCGGGCGAAGCCGGCGTCGAGGCTGCGCGTGCGCGGGATCCGCCGCGACCGCTCCTCTTGGCGGAGGTCCCGCGCGAGCTCGTCGAGTTCGGCGGCTCGACGCGCGAGCCGGGCGTTCGGCAGCTCGCCCGGCGAGGCCCCCCGGCGTGGCTCGAAGGTGAACAGCGAGACCATGGCCGCGAGGCTCGGGGCGTCGAGTCCGCCGAGGAGCCCCGTGCTGACCGCTTCGGCGACGAGGAGGTCGCAGTCGTGGTAGATGCCGGCGAGACGGTCGCCGAAGTCGGTCACCCGCCATCCCGCCAGGTAGCCGCGGGCGGCGAGCAAGCCGACGACGGCGTCGAGCTCGCGCGTGAGCGGCACCTCGGAGAGGTACTGGGCGAACGACGAGCGCACGAGCCGGTAGGCGTCGTCGGGTGGGTAGCGCCGGACGAGGTTGACCGCCATGTTGTAGGTCGGGCGGAACGAGCTGCGCAGGGCGCGGCTGCGGGCCGAGGCGAGCGCGGAGACCTCGACGAAGGTGTGGAAGGGCGACCAGAGCACCGCGGCGTGGCCGATCTGGTCGATGCCCCGGCGCCCGGCGCGCCCGGTGAGCTGGGTGTAGCTCCCTGCCGTGAGGTCCTCGTGCCCCGTCCCGGAGAACTTCGACAGCGACTCGATGATGACCGAGCGTGCCGGCATGTTGATCCCGAGGGCGAGCGTCTCGGTCGCGAAGACCACCTTCACGATCGCGGCGCCGAACAGGGCCTCGACCGCCTCCCGAAACGGCGGCACGAGGCCGGCGTGGTGCGGGGCGAAGCCGGCTTCGAGCCCCTCGACGAAGCGTCCGTAGCCGAGCACCCGCAGGTCGGCGTCGGAGAGCGCCGCGACGTGGTCGTCGACGACCGTGCGGATCACGCGCCTTTCCTCGGGCGTCGTGAGCCGTAGTCCCGCCTCGAGGCACTGGCGCACGGCGTCGTCGCAGCCGGCCCGGGAGAACACGAAGTAGATCGCCGGCAGGAGGTCCTCCTCGGCGAACCGCTCGACGACCTCGGCGCGTCGTGGCCGGAAGACCGGCGAGCGTGCCACGGGTCGGCCGGCCCGCGCCGCCGTGACGCCGGCGCGGGCCGGGGGCCGGGATCGGGCGTCGAGCGCGATCGCCTCCGGGTTGGGGGTGCCGTCGACGAAGGTGGGGAGGATCTCCAGACGATGCGTCGCTCGGATCCCGAGAACGTAGAGGTGGCGCAGCTCGATCGGCCGGCGCTCCTCGATGACGTGGGCGGTCGAGCCGCGCACGTGCTCGATCCACCCGGCGAGCTCCTCGGCGTTCGAGACCGTCGCCGAAAGGCAGACGAGCACGACCTCGGGCGGGGCCGAGAGGATGATCTCCTCCCAGACCGAGCCGCGGTAGCGGTCTTCGAGGTAGTGGACCTCGTCGAGCACGACGCAGCGCAGATCGGCGAGGCGCGCTGCGTCGGCGTAGATCATGTTGCGCAGCACCTCTGTCGTCATGACGACGATCGGGGCGTCGCCGTTGCGGGACACGTCGCCGGTGAGCAGTCCGACGCGCGCCCTCCCGTACTCGGCGGCGAAATCGGCGTACTTCTGGTTCGACAGCGCCTTGAGCGGCGTCGTGTAGATGGCGCGCCCGCCCTCGCCGAGGGCGCGGGCGACGGCGTACTCGGCGACGAGCGTCTTGCCGGAGCCGGTCGGCGCCGCGACGAGGACGGACTTGCCCTCGTCGAGCAGATCGAAGGCCCGTGCCTGGAAGGGGTCGAGCGTGAGCGCTCGGCGTGCGAGGAAAGCGCGCCGCGTCGCGCGGGCGTGGTCCGGCGCCGTGCCGTCCTCGTGCGTCGTGCCGCCGGTCATCGGCCCGGTCGTTGCGCGCGGCACGCGAGCGGGCGCGTCGAGCGGGTCGTCCTCAAGTGATCAGGTCTGTGCCGCGCGTCGGCGTCTGCGCGTCGCAAGCCTCCCGATGAGGATCGAGGCCTCATAGAAGAGCAGCATGGGGACTGCCATCGCGAGCATGGAGAACGGGTCCGAGCTCGGTGTCACGACGCCGGCGAAGATGACGATGATGATGATCGCGGGTCGCCGCCAGTGTGCGAGCTGCTGCGGCTTGAGGACGCCCGCGAGCTCGAGCCCGACGAGGATGACCGGGAACTCGAAGGTCGCGCCGAAGATCGTCATCAACGCGATGATGAGGCCGAGGTACTTCGACGGCGTGAACAGGTCGTTGATGTTCGATCCCCCGACGGCGTGGAGGAAGCCCAGCGCGTGTGGGAAGGTGAGCCAGGCGACGAAGGCGCCGAGCAAGAACAGCACCACCGTCGAGACGGCGAACGGGATGGCGTAGCGCTTCTCGTTCGCTTTCAGTCCCGGTGTGATGAACCGCCACAATTCGAAGACGATGACCGGCGAGGCAAGGACGATCCCGCCGTAGCCGGTGACGTTGAGTCGGACCATGAAGGCGTCGAGCGGGCCGAACACCGTGAGGTCGCAGTGATTGCCAGCGAGATGCGCCTGGACGCAGTACGGGTGGAGGAAGAACCGCAGGATCTGGTCGTAGAAGACGTACGCCACGACCGCGGCGAGGACGAAGGCGATGAATGAGACGATGATGCGGCTGCGGAGCTCGGCGAGGTGTTCGGTGAGCGTCATCGCCTGGCCCTCGGAGGGGGTGCCCTCGCGGCCGCGAGTCAGCGTTGCCATGTCTCGGGTGCGACGACTTCCGCCGGGGTCAGTTCATGCTCGGGTCGTCGGCGGGCGGTGAGAAGTCGCCGAGCGCGGGGTGGATCGAACTTGCTGGCACGACGGTGCCGTCTCCGGCTGCGGGCGTCTCCGCGTCGCCGCCGGGCGCGCCCCGGCCTCGGCGGGCTTCGTCGCCGGGCTGGGGTCGGTGAGCAGACCGGTGAGCGTGCCGCGCACGGACGGGATGCGCGGGATCGAGGTCAGATCGAGGTCGGGCATCACGGCCCGCACCTCGTCGCTCACCTCCTGACGAATCCGGGTGACCTCATGCCAGGCGGCACCGAGCTGGCGGGCGACCTTGGGCAAGCGCTCGGGACCGAGCACGATGAGGACGACCACGAGGATCATGAGGATCTTCGCCGGGTCGAGACTGCCCACGACGGATCAGTCTACAAGGCCTCTCGCGCGTGGACGAGGGCGGTGGGCCCGCCTTCGTGCTCAGAAGATGATGAGATCGGGGTGCCAGCCCCGCCAGACGACCGCGACGACCCGGCCGACGATGTCGGAGCCAGGGAGAGCTCCCCAGATCCGGCTGTCGCAGGAATCGATGCGGTTGTCGCCCATGACGAAGAAGTCCTTGCGCGGCACCTTGTACGGCGTGATGACCTGGCCGAGTGGCGTGTTGCGACCGTTGTCGGGGAAGTAGCGCTCCGGCAGCACCCGCCAGCTCTCGCTGCCCGGGTTCTTGATGAGCACTTCGTTGCCTTTCGAAGTGATCGTCTGGAACTGCGTGGCGACGACGCGTTTCACGAGGTCGCCGTCGCTCGTCGAGCAGTCCCGCGCCGCGGCCGGGGGCGTGCGGAACACGACGATGTCGCCGGCGTGAACCGAGTGGTAGTTGAAGTCGAACTTGTTGACGAGGATGCGGTCCCCGACCTGCAGTGTCGGCACCATGGAGCTCGAGGGGATGAAGTAGGCCTGGAAGACGAACGCCCGGAACCCGAGGGCGATGACGACCGCGATCGCGATGCCGATCACCGTCTCGATGACCGTGCGACGCCGTGGGTGCGCGGTCGGTCGGTGCACGCGACGCTGTCGCCGGCCCCGGCGCGACTCCCCCGTCGTGTCGTCGACGGCGCTCGCCGGCCCGTGTTCGCTCATCTCGTCACTCTCCACGATTCCTCGTCTTCTACATCGACTCGATGAGGCGTTCGACGCGCTCGTCGTGCGCCCGGAACGGGTCTTTCAGCAGCACGGTCCGCTGAGTCTGATCGTTCAACTTGAGATGCACCCAATCGACGGTGAAGTCGCGCCGACGTTCCTTGGCCCGACGGATGAACTCCCCGCGCAGGCGGGCCCGCGTGGTGGCCGGTGGTGCATCCATCGCCTCGGCGATCGCGGCGTCGGTGACGACACGCTCGAGGAGCCCTCGATCTTGCAGGCGGTAGAAGATGCTGCGTCGCTGGCTGACGTCATGGTACTGGAGATCCAACAGCGCGACGCGTGGACTGCCGAGCCCGAGCGAGTGTCTCTCCCGGTAGCGCTCCACGAGGTCGTGCTTGATGACCCAGTCGCACTCGCGCACGAGCAGCAGCGGGTCGCGCTCGATCGTCTCCACGCAGTGCTGCCACATCTCGAGCGCGCGCGTCTCCATCGGCGGCAGGCCGTGCCGGGCGGCGTAGCGGACCGCCCGCCCGAGGTACTCGGACTGGATGTCGAGCGCGCTCACCTCGCGTCCGTTCGCGAGCCGGATTCGGCGGCGGCACGTGATGTCGTGGCTGATCTCGCGGATCGCGCGGATCGGGTCCTCGAGCGTCATGTCGCGCAACACGACGTTCTGGTCCTCGAGCATCCGCAGCATGATGCTCGTCGCACCGATCTTGAGATAGGTCGCGTACTCGCTCATGTTGGAATCGCCGACGATGACGTGGAGACGCCGGTAGCGTTCGGCGTCGGCGTGCGGCTCGTCGCGAGTGTTGATGATCGGGCGCGACCGGGTCGTCGCCGAGGAGACGCCCTCCCAGATGTGTTCGGCGCGCTGGGAGATGCAGTAGACGGCGCCCCGGGCGGTCTGGAGGACCTTGCCCGCGCCGGCGTAGATCTGGCGCGTGACGAGGAACGGGATCAGCACCTGGGCGTAGTGGACGAAGTCGTCCCGTCGGGCGGTGAGGTAGTTCTCGTGGCAGCCATAGGAGTTCCCCGCCGAATCCGTGTTGTTCTTGAACAGGTAGACGATGCCGCGGATGCCTTCTTCGCGCAGACGCGCCTCGGCCGATTCGGCGAGACCCGCGAGGATCCGCTCCCCCGCCTTGTCGTGCGCGACGACGTCCTCGATCGAGTCGCACTCGGGGGTGGCGTACTCCGGGTGGCTGCCGACGTCGAGGTAGAGCCGCGCCCCGTTCTCCAAGAACACGTTGGAGGACCGGCCCCAGCTCACGACGCGGCGGAACAGGTAGCGCGCGACCTCGTCGGGGCTGAGCCGTCTCTGTCCGCGGAGCGTGCACGTGACGCCGTACTCGTTCTCGAGTCCGAAGATGCGCCGGTCCACGAGGAGTCAAGCTAGGTCGGTGTTGATTAAAGCGCCTCTTTGAGGGTGCTCGCGAATTGCCCGCGCACCCACAAGACTGGGTGCATGCAGGGAAGATCGAATCCAGACCGTCAGATGCTCGACGCGGCGGCGTTCTGCCGTGGCCTCGTCGAAGAGGGCACGATCTATGCCTTCCTCGCCGATCACCGCGGCGAGCTCTTCCAGGATGGGGACTTCGCCGACCTCTTCCCGTCGGGCCGCGGGCGGCCCTCGATCCCGGTCGACGTCATCTGCTCGGTGATGGTGCTCCAGGCCTTGGAGGGACTCTCGGACCGTGACGCGATCCGGGCGCTGAGGACGCGGATCGACTGGAAGGTCGCCTGCGGGCTGGCCCTCGACGATCCGGGCTTCGACTTCACGAATCTCACCTATTGGCGCGCCCGGCTCCGCAACTCTGGCCGTCCCGAACGGATCCTCGACGCCGTCCGCCGGGTTGTCGCAGAGACCGGCGTGCTGAGAACGAAGCACCGCCGGGCCCTCGACTCGACGATCCTCGACGACGCGGTCGCCACCCAGGACACCGTCACCCAGATCATCTCGGCGATCCGCCGGGTGCGGGCTGAGATCCCCCGGCTCGAGGCGCTCGAGCTCGGCCAGGACTACTCGACGGGAAAGAAGCCCGTCATCGACTGGTCGGATGCCGAGGTGCGCGACGGGCTCGTCTCGGCGCTCGTTACGGACGCGACGACGCTCCTCGACGCCGTCGATGATGAAGCACTCGACCAGGACCAGGCCGACGCCCTGGGCCTGCTCGCCCTCGTCTCGGCCCAAGACGTCGAGCCCGGCGAGAAAGATGGGACCTGGCGCATCGCCCGTCGGGTGGCCAAGGACCGTCTGATCTCGGTCGTCGACCAAGAGGCCCGTCACGGCCACAAGTCGGTCTCGGTGAGGAAAGACGGGTTCAAGGCGCACCTCTGTGTCGAACCGGACACCGGCCTCGTGACCGGGGCCGCGATCACGCCGGCGAACGCCCCGGACGGGCCGACCGGCGTCGCCCTCCTGGGGGACGAGCCCTCCGGGCTCGAGGTGCTCGCCGACTCCGCTTATGGATCGGGCCCGACGAGGAGAGAACTGAAGCTCCGCCGCCACCGTCTCGTCATCAAGCCGATGCCCTCCCACCCGGCCGTCAAAGGCGGGTTGCGGCGAGACGAGTTCAGCGTCGACCACGAGGCGCGCACCGTCACCTGCCCGGCCGGTCACACCGCCCGGTTCTCCCCGACCGGGGTGGCGAAGTTCGCCCCGCACTGTGAGCCCTGCCCGTTGCGTTCCCGCTGCACGACGGCGACGGCGCGCTCGTTCACGATCGGGCCGAACGACGACGAGCTCGTCGCCGCCCGGGCCGCCTGGCGCGACCCCGAGGTGACGGCGACCTACCGGAGACACCGCCCGATGGCCGAGCGCTCGATCTCCTGGCTCGTCGCGAAGGGAAACCGCCGCCTCCGCTATCGGGGGATCGAGCGCAACAACTCCTGGCTCCAGATCCGTGTCGCAGCCCTCAATCTCCGCCGTCTCTTGGCGCTCGGGCTCGCCTTCGAGGAGGGCTGGGTGCTGAACACCACGTAGTGGGCCCTCGGGAGTGACAAAGAGGGACGTCTATGAGGCCAAAGGCCAATCTGCGAGGCCGCTTTTCACCCTCGACCACGGCTCTTCGATCAGGTCATCGTCCCGAGGACCCGATCGAACGCTACGACCCGTCAGCCCCCGGTGAAAGGCCTTTGTCCAACACCGCCCTAGCGGCACGACCTCAGGTCGGAGCTGGCGCGCGCTGCGGATACCCTCGGGGGATGGAATCGGCGGAGCCGTTGGTCTATCTGACGACGGTCGTCGGCTCGGTCGCCGGCCGTCTCGTCGTCGGGCGGCTGCGGGCGGAGGGCATCGCGGCGGTGATGCGCGGACCGTCCGAAGGCCCGTACCCTTTTCCCACCGAGATCGACGTCCTCGTCCCCGCGGCCAAACTCGCTCTCGCCGAGGAGATCCTGCTCGGCGACGCCGTCGACGCGACCTTCGACAGCCTCGCCGAGCGTCGTGTGATCCGCCGTCCGCGCCGCCAGGGCCACCGGCGCTGGCTCGGTCGCCTCAGGCGGCGAGGAGGGCGCTGAGTTCGGCCCGCTCGACACGGCGGAACGCCCGCCGCCCCGCGGACTTCTCGAGCACGCCGACCTCCAGGTCGTCGATGCCGAGGGTCCTGTCCGGACCCGCGAGGCACGCCACGCAGCTCTTGAGGGCCGTGCCGAGGGTCCAATCCGTTGCAAAGGCCTGCTCGAGCCGGGAGGCGATCGCCTCGGCCTCGCCGCCGAGGACGGTCCAGTTCTCCTCGTCGACGACCGTCCCGTCGTAAGCGATGTGGTAGAGCCGGTGGTCGCCGGTCGGCGAGAGCTCGGCGACGAGGATCTCGACCTCGAGGGGTTTCATCTCGTGGGTGAACACCTGACCCAGGTACTGGGCGTAGAGGTTGGCGAGCGAGCGCGCGTCGACGTCCTCCCGGGAGTAGGTGTAGCCCTTCGTGTCGGCATGACGGATGCCAGCCACCCGCAACTGGTCGAATTCGTTGTACTTTCCGACCCCGGCGAAGGCGACCCGATCGTAGATCTCGCTCACCTTGTGCAGCGTGCGCGAAGGGTTCTCGGCGACGATGAGGATGCCGTCGCCGTAGGCCACGGCGACGAGCGCCCGGCCGCGCGCGATCCCCTTCTGCGCGTACTCGGCGCGATCCTTCATCACCTGTTCCGGCGCGACGTAGTACGGCATCGTCATCGGCGGTCACCACCTGACGCGCCCGTCCCGCGCCGGGCGAGGATCGCGGCGAACCGCTCGGCGACCTCGCCGTCCTCGAGCCGGGTGAACCCCGTCGAGTCGACGGTGGCGATGATCGGGTAGATGCCCCGCACCGGGTCGGGCCCGCCGGTCGCCGAGTCCTCGTCGGCCGCCTCGTAGAGGGACTCGACGGCGAGCTCGACGCCTTCTATCCGGGTGAGGTCCTCGCGGAAGCCCAGCTTGATCGTCGTCTTCGCGTCCCGACCGCCGGAGCCGGTCGCGTGGAAGTCGGTCTCCTCGTAGCGCCCGCCCGTGAGGTCGTAGGTGAAGATCCGCCCGGTCTGGCGGATCGCGTCCCAGCCGGCGAACAACGGCACGACGCCGAGGCCCTGCATCGCCATCGGCAGGTGGTCTCGGACGAGCTGGGCGAGCTGGTTGGCCTTGCCCTCGAGGGTGAGCACCGCTCCCTCGACCTTCTCGTAGTGCTCGAGCTGGACCTGGAAGAGCCGCACCATCTCGATCGCCGGACCGGCCGCGCCGGCGATCGCGACGGCGGAGAAGCGGTCGGCGGGGAAGACCTTCTCGATGCTGCGGTGGGCGATGGCGACCCCCTCGGTCGCACGGCGGTCCCCCGCCACGACGACGCCGCCGGCGTAGCGCAGCGCGGCGATGGTCGTCGCCTGAGGGACCTCGGCCAGCGGCGTCGAGGTCCCCGGGAGCGCGACGCCCGGATGGGCGCGGCGCAGCAGCTCGACGAAGTTCGGACCGGGGTCGTCAGCGGGCGGGAAGAGATACAGGGCCATCGGGGACGAACCCTAGTGTCCGGCGGCGACCGGCCACCTACTCCCCCCCCTTTTGCACGTAGTTGCGCACGAACTCTTCGGCGTTGTCCTCGAGGACGTCGTCGATCTCGTCGAGCAGATCGTCGATCTCGGCCTTCAGGCGCTCGCCCTTCTCGGAGCCCTGGGGGACCTCCTCCTCGGTCGGCTCTGGGGCCTGGCGCTGGGGCGCCGATCGCCGCTTGAGCTCGCGTTCAGCCATCTCCGTCCTCCTCACCGCTGAGTCGCCCGACGAGCTCGGCGGCGCTGCCACATCTTTCCAGCAGCGTAGCGACGTGTGCCGCGCTCCCCCGCAAGGGCTCCATCATCGGCACGCGTCGCAGCGGGTCCGCGCCGACGTCGAACACGACCGAGTCCCAGTTGGCGGCCACGATCGACCCCGGGTAGCGCTTCAGGCACTCGCCGCGGAAGTAGGCCCGCGTCGTCGTCGGCGGATCGGTGACCGCGCGCCGAATCGTCGCGTCGTCGACGACACGCTCCATGCCGAGACGCCGGAACAGTGACCGCTCGGCGCGCAGGTCGTGGTACTGCAGGTCGAGGACCTGCACGCGATGGTCGTCGAGGCCGCAGTCGTGCCGGGCACAGTAGGCGTCGATGAGCTCGAGCTTGGCGACCCAGTCGAGGGTGCGGTGCAGCGTCGAGGCGTTCGACTCCAGCGCGCCGAGCACGGACTCCCAGCGGTCGAGCACGTACGCGCCGACTCCGTCGTCACCGAGGGGCTCCAGCCCGTGGACCTCGTTGTACTTGCGCGCCAGGTCGAGCAGCCGCCACTGCACCTCGGTCGCCGTCATCCGCTCGCCCGAGGCGAGGTCGAGCGGGGTGCGCAACGTCAGGTCGTGCGAGACGGTGTGCATCGCCTGGACGGGACGGGCGAGCACGAGTGCGTCCGGGCCCAGGGCGTCGTCCTCGATGAGGAGCAGCACGATCGCCGTCACGCCGATCTTGAGGAGCGTCGCGACCTCGGCGAGGTTGGCGTCGCCGGTGATCACGTGGAGCCGGCGGTATCGCTCCGCGTTGGCGTGCGGCTCGTCGCGCGTGTTGATGATCGGTCGCTTCAGGGTCGTCTCGAGGCCGACCTCCTCTTCGAAGAAGTCGGCCCGCTGCCCGATCTCGAAGGCGGCCGATCGGCGCCCGACCTCCTCGCAACCGACCTTGCCGGCCCCCGTGTAGACCTGGCGGGTGACGAGGTGCGCGGTGAGGTCGCGCGCGATGCGGACGAAGGGCACGGTGCGGTCGACGAGGTAGTTCTCGTGGCAGCCGTAGGAGTTGCCCTTGCCGTCGGAGTTGTTCTTGTAGACGACGATCGCCCCACCGGGGGGCAGGAGGCGGCTGGCCGCGGCCATGGAGCGCACCAGCACGAGCTCGCCCGCCTTGTCGTGGGCGACGAGCTCGATCGCCGTCGAGCACTCGGGCGTCGAGTACTCGGGATGGGCGTGGTCGACGTAGTAGCGGGCCCCGTTCGTGAGGACGGTGTTGACGAGGTTCATCTCGACCTCGGGCGGGGTGGCGCCCTCGCGGACGAAGCCGCGGGCGTCGTTGCCGGGGGACTCGTCCTCGAAGTCCCAGCCGACGCGGCCCGAGAGCTCGGTGGCGTAGGCGTTGACGAGCATCGACGAGGCCGCGGTCGGATTGGTGTCCGCCGAGCCCGCGAGACGCACCCCGTATTCGGTCTCGAGGCCGCAGACCTTCGGGATCGCCATGCGGCCGACCCTAGTGGACTTGTCGCGTCACCGACCGTCGCCGCCGCCCCGGCCCGCACTTCCGGCCCGAAGCCGGTCGCTCACAGGTACTGGCCGGTCCCGACCCGTTCGATCGCCCGGCCGCCGCGCTCGTCGCCGTGGTCGACGACGGTGCGGACGTAGACGATGCGCTCGCCCTTCTTGCCGGAGATCTTCGCCCAGTCGTCGGGGTTCGTCGTGTTCGGCAGGTCCTCGTTCTCCTTGTACTCCTGCTTGATCGACTCGAGCAGGTCGGTGAGGCAGATGCCGCGCCCTTCGCCGCGGAGGACGCGTTTGATCCCGAGCCTCTTCGCGCGCCGGACGATGTTCTCGATCATCGCTCCCGAGGCGAAGTCCCGGAAGTACAGGACCTCCTTGTCGCCGTTCTGGTAGGTCACCTCGAGGAAGCGGTTGTCGTCGTCCGCCCGGTACATCTCGGCGACCGTCCGTTCGATCATCACCCGGACGGCCTTGGCGGGGTCGCCGCCGCCGAGCTCGGCGACGTCCGTCGCGTTGAGCGGCAGGTCCGCGGTGAGGTAGCGGGAGAAGATCTGCTGGGCCGCCGACTCGTCGGGACGCTCGATCTTGATCTTCACGTCGAGTCGGCCCGGCCGCAGGATCGCCGGGTCGATGAGGTCCTCGCGGTTCGACGCGCCGATCACGATGACGTCGCGCAACGCCTCGACGCCGTCGATCTCGGCGAGGAGTTGCGGCACGATCGTCGATTCCATGTCGGAGCTGATGCCGCTGCCCCGCGTCCGGAACAGCGAGTCCATCTCGTCGAAGAACACGATGACCGGCACGCCTTCGTCGGCCTTTTCCCGGGCCCGCTGGAACACGAGTCGGATCTGGCGTTCGGTCTCGCCGACGTACTTGTTGAGGAGCTCGGGTCCCTTGATGTTGAGGAAGTAGCTGCGGACGTTCTCGTTGCCCTTCAGCTCGCCGACCTTTCTCGCGAGCGAGTTCGCCACCGCCTTGGCGATCAGCGTCTTGCCACACCCCGGTGGACCGTAGAGCAGGATGCCTTTGGGCGCCGGCAGCTGGTGCTCGGCGAACAGCTCTCGATGGAGATACGGCAGTTCGACGGCGTCGGTGAGCGCCTCGATCTGCTCGTCGAGGCCGCCGATGTCGGCGTAGGTGATGTCCGGCACCTCTTCCAGGACGACCTCTTCGATCTCTGGACGCGGCAGCTTCTCGAGCAGCAGCAGCGAGCGCGGGTCCATGAGCACGCTGTCGCCGGCGCGCAGGCGCGCGTCGACGAGCGCGTCGGCGAACTCGGCGACGTGCTCTTCGTCCGCGCGACCGACGACGAGGGCGCGCCTGCCGTCCTCGAGGATCTCCTGGATGGTCACGACCTCGCCGGACTGCTCGAACGTGCGCGCGAGCACGACGTTCAGCGACTCGTTGAGCACGACCTCATGACCGCGGCGCAGGCTGTCCGGCTCGATCGCCGGGTGGAGCGCGACGCGCATCTTGCGACCGCTCGCGAAGACGTCGACCGTGCCGTCCTCGTTGTGCTGCAGGAACGTCCCGTAGGCGTTCGGGGTCTGGGTGAGCTTGTCGACCTCTTCACGCAGGGCGGCGATGTTCTCCTTCGCCTGCTGGAGCGTGTAGGTGAGCTTCTCGTTGTGCGAGAGCGCCTGCGCGAGCTGACCCTTCACCTCGAGGAGGCGCTCTTCGAGCACGCGGACCCGTTGTGGCGCCTCGTGCAGCCGGTGACGCAGCTCCGCGACCTCCTGCTCTGCGGCGACGAGGCGTGCCCGCAGTTCAGCCGTCGTGTCTTCGTCCATGTCCGGGCACCTCCTCGCCGCGACGCCCTGATGTTTGGGACGCTACACCGGGCGAGGTCGGCTCCGATCGCGCCGATCGCGGTTGCTTGACACCTTCTGGCCCACTCGGTACGGTCGAAACGGTCCGACGAGCGGGCCAAGCCCTCCTGCCGCATCTGTCGCTCGCGGCATCGTTACGCTTGTGGAGCCGGCGACGTTCCCGAAGAGAGGCGCGCAGCGCGATGAAGGTCTGGATCGATCAGGATCTGTGCACCGGCGACGGTCTCTGCGAGGAGATCTGTCCCGCGGTGTTCACGCTGCAAGACGACGGCCTCGCCTACGTGAAGGACGGCGCCACCGTGATGACCGATCCCGGTGGCGTGAAGGGCATGGTGGTGGTGCCAGACGGACTCGAGGACGCCGTCACCGAGGCCGCCGAGGAGTGCCCCGGGGAGTGCATCTTCATCGAGCAGTCCTAGCCGCGGCCGCACCCGGCATCGCTAGTCGCTCTCGCCGTTCGGGTTGGCGAAGAAGGCGCGCGGCACGACGCGGCGTACCGCGGTGACGAAGCCGGTGTGCGCGACCATCCGGTGGTCGGGTCGCACGGACCTCCCCTCGATGTGCCACGTGCGCCGCAGGATCTCGAACGTCTCGGCGAGGGCGAAGGCACGGCGCGCGAGATGGGCGCGCAGCTCGGCGGTTTGCGTGATCGAAGGCAGGTAGGCGACGAGGATGCCACCGGGAACGAGCGCCTGCTCGGCGTGCTCGACGACACGCCAGGGTTCGGGCAGATCGAGGAGCACGCGGTCGAGCCCGGTCTCGGCGATGCCCTCGTAGACGTCGCGCTCTTCGACGACGAAGGGCACGTCGTCGCCGAGCAGTTCCGCGACGTTCGCCCGGGCGCGCCGGGCGAAGTCCGCCCGCAGCTCGTAGCCGGTGACGTGACAGCCGGCGCGCAAGGCCGTCATCGACAGCGCCCCCGAGCCGACGCCGGCTTCGAGGACGCGCGCCCCGGGGAAGAGATCGGCGGCGACGAGGATCGCCCCGAGGTCCTTCGGGTAGATCACCTGCGCGCCCCGTGGCATTTTCACGATCACGTCGGCGAGTGTCGGCCGCAGCGCGAGGAAGCGTCGGGCGGGTCCGGACCCGCCGTCGCGGCGCCAGGCGACGACCTCGCTGCCAGCCGGCTTTCCGATCAGCGTGTCGTGCTCGACGACGCCGGCGTGGGTCTGGAAGGAGGCTCCCTTGACGAGGCGGATCAGGTAGCGCCGGTCGTGGTGGTCGACGAGAAGAACCCGCTCGCCCTCGGCGAGCGGTCCGCGCGGCGGACGCTCGGTCGGCCCCGGGTCCTTCACGAAACGCCCGCGCGGTCCCCCGCGTCCGCGCCGCGACGGCGCCACCGACCGCGGCCGGGTCGCGGTGGTCGCACGTGCGTGACGAGCACGGATTCACCGAGGCGGAGGTTCTCCTTGGCGACGAGCGGCGCTTCGGGCCGGGTGATGTAGCGCACGACCCCGGCCGCGGCGCCGATCACGATCCAGGCGACGCTGCCTTCGACGAGGCCCCGGCGCAGCCCGCGCCGCATCAGCCTGTGGGCGGCCGAGTGCACGAGCGAGGCCACGGGTCAGACCCTGCGGATCTCGAGCACGCTGGCGCGCCGGCGACCCTTGCGCCGTCCGAGCAGGTAGACCGAGACGAGACCGAGGGCGACGGCGCTGACACCGGCCGCGACCGCGGCGATCTTGGCCTCGGTGCCGGCACCGGGTCCGAGCAGCTCACGGAGCTGCCTTTCGACCTCGGCGAGCGAGAGGTGGGGGTCATCGTGGTCGCGCCCCGCCGGGGACGCGGGTGGGTCGCTCATCGCCGGTTCTTTCGGGGCGAGGGTCTCGCGTGCGTCGGGGATCCCCGCGTGATGACGCCGCGGAAACCGAAGGCGAGGAAGCCGACGAGCGCGGCAACGGCGGCGGCCGCGGTGAGGAAGTAGGGCGCGAACGACCAGTTCCCGGCGAAGGTATGGCCGGTCTCGGTCTGCAGAGCGCGCAACATGCCGATCAGGGCGATCACGGCGCCGACCGCGATGAGGAGCGCGCCGGCCAGTCCGAACGCAAGTCGTCGTCCGAGCTGGCGGAGCGGCGTGAGGGTCTCCTGGATCACGTAACGGCGGATGACGGAGAACGCCTCGCCGATCGCGGCACGGCCCCGACGTGAGCCGTCTTCTGTCGCCTGCGGCACAGCCGCTCCTTTCTCGTAAGAGCGCGACAACCCGGACTCGCCCGAACGGTCGCAGGCTACCGCGCCCTTGTTCTGACGGCCCGCCTTGCCGGGAGGCAAGGGGTCGGCGCGGGAATGGCGCCTTCTTCGTCGCCGGGCGAGCCTCCGTTTCGTCGTGTCGAAGCGGCGGCCGGTCGCCGCTCCGGTGCCGTGTTGCCGTAGTCTCGTCGTGTCCACAAGGAGGCGCGCCGTTCACGGCGGCGGGAGGCACGCGAAGTGAGCAAACTCGAGGACCTGTTCCGGGAGCAACGCCAGAGCCCGTGGATCGACGACCTGAGGCGGAGCTACGTGCGGGAGGGCGGCCTCGAGAAGCTCGTCGGGCTCGGGATTCGCGGCCTCACCTCGAACCCGACGATCATGACGAGGGCGATCGAAGCCGGCTCGGACTACGACGCGGAGTTCAGCGAGCTCGTCCGGGCGAATGTGCCCATCGAGGACGCCTACTGGGAGCTCGTGCTCGCCGACGTCGTCGGCGCGCTCGACATCCTGCGCCCGCTCTACGAGGCGTCGGATGGCGGCGACGGCTTCGTCTCCATCGAGGTCGCGCCCGGGCTCGCGCACGACACCGCGGGCACGATCGCCGCGGCGCGGGCGCTGTCCGAGCGCGTCGAGCGGCCGAACGTGCTCGTGAAGATCCCCGCGACCCCGGAAGGCCTGCCGGCGATCGAGGAGGCGATCGCCGCCGGCGAGAAGATCAACGTCACGTTGATCTTCTCCCTCGAACGCTACGAGGCGGTCATCGAGGCGTACCTCGACGGCCTCGAGCAGCTGGCGGGCGCGGGAGGCTCGCTCGCCAAGGTGGCCTCGGTCGCTTCGTTCTTCGTGAGCCGCGTCGACACCGAGGTCGACCGCCGGCTCGAGGCGATCGCGGCGGCCGCGGCCGGGACCTCCCGGGCCGGGCGCGCCCTCGAGCTACGTGGCAAGGCCGCCCTCGCCCAGGCGCAGCTCGCCTACGAGATCTTCCGCGAACGGTTCTCGTCATCCCGCTTCGCGGCTCTCGCCGGCGCGGGTGCCCGTCCGCAGCGTCCCCTCTGGGCCTCGACGTCGACGAAGAACCCGGCCTATCCCGACCTTCTCTACGTGGACGGTCTGATCGGGCCCGACACCGTGAACACGATGCCACCCGAGACCGCCGAGGCGTTCAACGACCACGGCGCGGTGGCGCGCACGGTCGACTCGGGCGTCGCGGAATCCCGCGAGGTGCTCGCCGCGCTCGCCGAGATCGGCGTGGACCTCGAGGACGTGACCGAGCATCTCGAGACCGCGGGCGTCGCCGCCTTCGCCAAGTCGTTCGACGACCTGCAGGCGCGGCTCGCCGAGAAGGCCGCGGCGATCCGTTCGACGAACTGACCGGCGCGGGCGGAGGGAGTCATGTCCAGCATCGAGGTGTCGCCCCAGGACCCCGGTCCGCCCGCCGTCGAGCTCGACGCCGCGGAGGCGGCCGGCGAGGGGGCGCGTCAGGCCGACCCGCTCGCCGTCGTCATCTTCGGCGCGTCCGGGGATCTCACGCGACGCAAGATCCTGCCGGCGCTCAGCCGTCTCGCGGAGCGGGGAGCGCTCCCCGAGGAGTTCACGGTGATCGGCGTCGCCCGCACCCCGTTGAGCGACGACGAGTGGCGGGCGCGGGCTCTGGAGGCGGGACAGGCCGGCCAGTCCTCGGCGTGGAGAAGTCGGGTCGCGCACTTCTCGTACATCTCGGGCAACAACGCCGACCCGGCGACGTTCGAGCGGCTCGCGGGGAAACTCGCCGCCGCCGATGCCGCGGTGGGCACCGCGGGCAACCGCCTCTACTACCTCGCGACCGTCCCGGCGCAGTTCGCCGTCGTCGTACGCGGTCTCGGCCAGGTGGGCCTCAACGCGCCCGGCAGGGCGGGCGGGTTCACGCGCCTCGTCATCGAGAAGCCCTTCGGCACCGACCTCGACAGCGCGCGTCGACTCTCCGCCGACATCCACGTCCACTTCGACGAAGGGCAGATCTTCCGCATCGACCACTACATGGGCAAGGAGACGGTGCAGAACATCCTGGCGCTCCGGTTCGCGAACTCGGTGTTCGAGCCGGTCTGGAACAGGCGTCACGTCGACCACGTCCAGGTGATGGTCGCCGAGAGCCTCGGCGTCGAAGGCCGCGGCGAGTTCTACGAGCAAGCCGGCGCCCTGCGGGACATCGTCCAGAACCACCTCATGCAGGTGCTCGCCCTGACGCTGATGGAGCCGCCGGGCGCGGCCGAGGGCGACGTCATCCGGGACGAGAAGGAGAAGCTGCTCGGATCGGTCGTCGTCTTCGACGAGAAAGAAGCCGCCTCCCAGGTCGTGCGCGGCCAGTACGGCGCCGGCTCGGTCGACGGCGAAACGGTCCCCGCCTATCGCGCCGAACCCGGTGTCGACCCGCATTCCCAGGTGGAGACGTACGTCGCGATGCGCGTCGACGTCGACAACTGGCGCTGGGCCGGCGTGCCGATCTTCGTGCGCACCGGCAAGCGGCTCCGCCATCGCCAGACCGAGGTGAGGATGGTCTTCCAACGACCGCCGCACCTGCCCTTCGCCGGCAAGCTCGCGCGTGACCTGCGGCGGGACTCGCTCACGCTGCGGATCCAGCCCGACGACGGGATCAGCCTCGCGTTCGGTGCCAAGGTGCCGGGCCCGACGTTCACGGTGAGCAACGTCTCGATGGACTTCTCGTACCAACAGAGGTTTCCGGGCCAGACCGTCGACGCCTACGACCGTTTGTTGCTCGACGCGATGCTCGGCGATCCCACGCTCTTCATCCGCGACGACGAGGTCCAGCGCGCCTGGACGATCGTGCGACCGCTGCAGCAGGCCTTCGCCGAGGGAAGTCCGCCGCTCGCGCCCTACGCGGCCGGGAGCTGGGGGCCGGAGGAGGCGCATCGCCTGATCGGGACCGTCGACCGGCACTGGCGCAACTCCGAGTAGCACGAGGCGGGGCCGATGATCGGCGAGGTGCGCGTGGTCGAGGACGTGGGAGGCGCGTTCGCCGAGCTCGCCGCCGACGAGATGCGCGGCACGGACGGCGCGCGACGGTTCCGCCTCGGTTGCTCGGGTGGCGCGTCCGGGGTGGACTGCTTCGCACGCCTCGCCGTAGAACAGGGCATTCCCTGGGGTTCGGTGGAGTGCTACTTCGCCGACGAGCGCTGCGTCGACCCGGCGTCGCCGGACGCCAACGCGCGGGCGATCGCCGCGGCGCTCGGCGGGGTGGTCGACGAGCTCGCCGGGTTCCACCCGATGTCGTGCTCGGCGGGTCCCGCCGCCTACGGCGCCGTCGTGGCGGCGGCGGGAGGTTTCGACCTCCTCCAGCTCGGGCTGGGAGCGGACGGGCACACCGCCTCGCTCTTCCCCGGGGCTGACGGACGCGACGCCCCCCCCGGGACGCTCGTCATTGCCAACGCCGATCCCTCGGGACGGAACCGGTTCGGACGCCTCTCGCTCACGTTCGAGGCGATCGCGCGGGCGCGGCTCGTCGTCGTCGCGGTGCGCGGGGCGGACAAGGCCGGCGCGCTCGGGCGCATCGCCGCTGGCGCCGACCTGCCGGCCGGGCACATCCGGGGCGGTCGGGTCGTCTGGCTCGTCGACCACGAGGCGGCGGCCGGTCTCACCTCTAAGGTTGACCCGTGACCCCGACGACGTCCGACCGGGCGCCTTCCGATGACGAGCTGCAGGCGATGCCGCTCGACGAGCTCGTCGGGCTCGGCGGCGCGCGACGTCGGGAACGGTTCGGGCGGCGTGTCACGTACTCGCCGAAGGTCTTCGTCGCGCTCACGATGTTGTGTCGCGACCGCTGCGGCTACTGCACGTTCGCCAAACAGCCGGCACGCCTCGCGGCCCCGTACCTCACGCCGGAGGAGGTGCTCGCCATCGCGGTCGCCGGTCGTGACGCCGGCTGCCACGAGGCGCTGTTCACCCTCGGCGAGGGCCCCGAGACCCGCTATCGGGTGGCGCGCCGCTTCCTTGACGTCCACGGCTACAGCTCGACCGTCGAGTATCTCGCCGTGGCGTCCGCGCTCGTCAGCGAGGAGACAGGGCTTCTCGTCCACTGCAACGCCGGGGCGCTGTCGGAAGAGGAGCTCGCGCTGCTCCGTCCGGTGAGCGTCAGCCAGGGGATGATGCTCGAGTCGCTGGCACCCCTCGCCTGCCACCACCTCGCGCCGGACAAGGCCCCGGAGCGTCGTCTCGCGACCCTCGAGGCCGCGGGGCGCCTGGCGATCCCGTTCACGACCGGGGTCCTCGTCGGCATCGGCGAGTCGCGACGCGACCGACTTGACGCCTTGCGCGCGATCGCCGACTCGCACCTGCGGCACGGCCACGTCCAGGAGGTGCTCGTCCAGGGATTCCTCCCGAAGCCCGGCACCGCGCTGCGCGCCGCGCCACCGTGCCCGCTCGACGAGCTGCGCTGGACGGTCGCGGCGGCCCGGGTGCTCCTCCCTGACGAGGTCCACGTGCAGTCGCCACCGAACCTCGTCGACGACCCCGTCGCGCTCGTCGACGCCGGGGCCGACGATCTCGGCGGGATCTCGCCGGTCACAATCGACGAGGTCAACCCGGAGCGGGCCTGGCCGGCACTCGACCGCCTCGAGGCGGTACTCGCCGCCGCGGGCTACGCGCTCGTGCCGCGTCTCGCCGTCCATCCGGAGTACGTGCGTGCTCCCGAGCGGTGGCTCGCCCCGGCGATGCGTGCCGCGGTGCTCGAGCACGCCGACGCGGAGGGCCTCGCCCGGGACAGCGCCTGGTGCGCCGGGTCCGACCTCGCGCCCCCGGTCGTCGTGGCGACGACCGGGTCGCGTCACGGGCGGGAGCTACCGCCCGGCCCCGTCGGCGACGTGCTCGCCGGGATCGAGGCCGGGGACGAGCCGGGCGTCGCCGAGATCGTGTCGCTGTTCTCGGCCCGTGGCGCCGAGGTGCGCGCCGTCGCCGCGCGTGCCGACGAGCTGCGCCGGCGGGCCGTCGGCGACACCGTCACGTACGTCGCGAACCGGAACATCAACTACACGAACATCTGCACCTACCGGTGCCGCTTCTGTGCTTTCAGCAAGGGACGGCTCTCGCTCAACCTGCGCGGCACGCCGTACCTGCTGAGCCTCGACGAGATCGGCGAGCGCGTCCGCGACGCCGAAAGCGCGGGCGCGACCGAGGTCTGCCTGCAGGGTGGGATCCACCCCGACTTCGACGGCGATTACTACCTGGAGGTGATCCGGGCGGTGCGCGCCGCTTCGGCGGGCATCCACATCCACGGTTTCACCGCCCTCGAGGTGACCGAGGGGGCACGCCGGCTCGGCGAGCCGCTCGAGTCCTACCTCACGCGGCTCTACGAGGCCGGGCTCCGCTCGCTCCCGGGGACGGCGGCGGAGATCCTCGACGACGAGGTCCGCGCCGTGCTCTGCCCGGACAAGATCACGACGGCCGAGTGGCTCACCGCTCACCGCACGGCCCACCGGGTGGGTCTGCGCTCGAACGTGACGATCATGTTCGGCTCGGTCGAGTCCCCCGTCCACTGGGCGCGCCACCTCGTCGCGACCCGAGACCTGCAACGGGAGACGGGGGGTTTCACCGAGTTCGTGCCGCTGCCGTTCGTGCACATGGCGACGCCCCTCTACCTCATGCATCGGGCGCGGCGCGGTCCGACGTTCCGCGAGGTCGTCCTCATGCACGCCATCGGTCGGATCGTCTACGACGGGTTGATCGACAACGTCCAGGCGAGCTGGGTGAAGACCGGGCCCGAGGGGCTGCGGCAACTGCTCCAGGCGGGCTGCAACGACGTCGGCGGGACGCTCATGGACGAGAACATCTCGCGCGCCGCCGGCGCGTTGCACGGTCAGATGATGACGGCGGAGGCGTTCCGCGCCCTCGTCGAACCGCTCGGTCGCCGTCTCGAACAGCGCACGACGCTCTACGGTCGCGTCGCGGTGCCGGCGTGAGCACGAGCCGGCGCGGCACGCGAGGGCGCGCCGCCACCGCCGAGAGCCCCGAGGTCGCGGCGCTCGTCGAGACCTTCCTCGACACCGCCCGGGTCAGTCGCGACCGGGACGTTGGGCGCGGGATCGTGCTGGCGACGCTCGACCTCATGCAGGGGGACGCGAGCCGGCTCGACCTGAAACTCGCACGGGCCGCACTCGGCGAGATGGCCGAGGCGTTCCAGATGTTCGCCCCGTACCGGGACGTGCGGAAGGTGACGATCTTCGGCTCGGCTCGCACCGAGTCGTCCGACCGCACCTACGAGCTCGCCCGGGAGCTCGCCGGCCGCTTCGCCGCCGTCGGCTGGATGGTCGTCACCGGTGCCGGGCCGGGCATCATGGCCGCCGGCAACGAGGGTGCCGGAGAGGCGATGGCGATCGGCGTGAACATTCGCCTGCCCGGCGAGGCGGAGCCGAACGAGTGGATCGCCGAGAACTCGAAACTCGTCGAGATGAAGTACTTCTTCACGCGCAAGCTCATGCTGATCAAGGAGTCCTCGGGGTTTCTCGTCCTGCCGGGCGGTTTCGGGACGCTCGACGAGTGCTTCGAGCTGCTGACGCTGCTGCAGACCGGCAAGGCCGAGCCGGCGCCCATCGTCCTCGTCGACAGCCCGGGCGAGCGCTACTGGCACGGCTGGGAGGACTTCGTCACGACCGAGGTGTACGGCCGGGGCTTCGCCGACCCGGTCGAGGGGGCGCTCTACCGCATCACTGACGACCTCGACGTGGCGGTGCGCGAGATTCTCGACTTCCACCGCAACTACCACTCGCGCCGCTTCGTCAACGACGCGATGGTGGTCCGCCTGCGCTACGCGCCGAGCGATCTCGAGCTCGCCTCGCTCTCCGCGACGTTCGCCGACATCTGCTCGGACAAGGGGATCTGGCGGACCGGGGCGTTCCCCGTCGAGCGCTCCGGCAACGACCACCTGGAACTGCAGCGGATCGCGCTCGAGTTCAACCGGGTCCACCACGGCCGGCTGCGTCAGCTCATCGACGCCCTGAACGCCCTCACCCCCCCGGGGGTGTCGACCCCGTCGCGCAGCTAATCGGCCGGTGTCCCGGCCCGCCCGAAATCGTCCTCGAGCCGCACGATGTCGTCCTCGTCGAACGACTCGCCGCGCTGGATCTCGATGATGACGAGGTCGACCTCGCCGGTGTTCTCGATGCGATGGGCCGTGCCGACCGGCACGTCGACCGCCGTTCCGGGCCGCACGGCGTGGTCGACCCCGTCGAGAGTGACCTTGCCCGTGCCCCGTACGACGAACCAGTGCTCGCCGCGGTGGCGGTGGCGCTGGTAGCTGAGGCGCTTGCCGGGGTAGACGAGGAGCGTCTTCACCTTGTGGTCCGCCGCGACCTCGAGGACGGTGTAGTGGCCCCAGGGGCGTTCGTCGTGCTCGCGGTGTCCCATCGCCCCATCATGGCCGCTCCCCCGCCGCGCGGGCGAGCGGTGCCGGGTCAACCCGCCTCGAGCACGTGCCGCGCCCTTTCCAGGGCGTTGCGGGCGCGCACGAGGCGCCGCTCGAGCTCGGGCCGGGCGGTCGCGCCCTGGTCGACCGCGTCCCGCAGGGCCTCGAGCGCGAGCTCGTCGAGGCGTTCGACGAGCGAGGCGAGGTCCGAGCAGATCTCGGCGATGCGTTCGTCGGGCACCGTCCTCCTTCCGTCGGGGCGGCCTCACCGTACCGGGCGGCGGGGCCGGAGGGCGCGCCGCACCCGGGAATCTCAGCGGTGCGGCCGTAGGATGGCGCGATGACGACGGCCGTTGACGCCCACCCGCCGGGCGGGGACGACCCGCCGCCGGTCGTGCTCACGATCGCGGGCACCGATTCGGGCGGCGGGGCCGGCATCGCCGCCGACCTGAAGACCTTTGCCGCGCTCGGGGTGTTCGGGGCGCTCGTCGTGACGGCGGTCACCGCCCAGAACACCCAGGCGGTGCGCGCCGTGGAGATCATGACACCCGCCTTCGTCGACGCCCAGCTCGACGCGGTGCTCGAGGACTTCACGATCGCCGCCGCCAAGACCGGCATGCTCGCCACGACCGGCATCGTCGAGACGGTCGCCGCCCGCGCCGGCGCCGGCGAGCTGCCGCGGCTCGTCGTCGACCCGGTGATGATCGCCTCCTCCGGGTCGCCGCTCATCGCCGGCGACGCCCCCGCCGCCTACCGCCGGCTCCTCCCCCATGCGCACGTCGTGACGCCGAATCTCGCCGAGGCCGAGGTGCTGCTCGGCCGGCGGGTCCGAGACGAGGAGGCGATGGCCGACGCGGCGCGCAGGCTCTGCCGCCTCGGCGCCGGGGCCGCCCTCGTGAAGGGCGGGCACCGCCGGGGGGAGGAGGCCGCCGACGTCCTGTGCTACGAGGGTGAGCTCACCTGGCTGCGCGCCCCGTGGGTCGTGACCCGCAACGTCCACGGCACGGGCTGCACGCTCTCGGCGGCACTGGCGGCGTACCTCGCCACGGGACTCGGCGTCGTCGAGGCCGCCACCGCCGCCAAGCGCTTCGTCACGGCGTCGCTCGAGCGCTCGGCGCGCGGCCGCCTCGGGCACGGTGCCGGGCCGCTCCACCGGCTCGGGCCGGGTTAGCCCCCCGGGTCGCTCGCCGCGATCCTCGCCGGCGCGCCGCACGCGACGAGGACTTCGGGCACGACGACGGAGCCGTCGGCGCACTGGAACGTCTCGAGGAGCGCGATGAGCGAACGCGCCGTGATCGCCGTGCCGTTGAGGGTGTGGAGGGCGCGCAGCTCGCCCGCGCCGCGGACGCGGATGTTCAACCGGCGGGCCTGGTAGTCGGTCGTGTTCGAGCACGACGTGAGTTCGCGGTAGCGGGCCTGGCTCGGGATCCACCCCTCGATGTCGTACTTCTTCGTCGCCGAGGGACCGAGGTCCCCCGCGGCGATGTTCACGACCCGGTAGGCGAGGCCGAGCCCGCCGATGATCTCCTCTTCAATGGCGAGAATCAGCTCGTGCTCGGCGGCTGACGCCTCGGGCGTCGCGAAGACGAACATCTCCACCTTGTCGAACTGGTGGACGCGGAAGATGCCGTGGGTGTCCTTGCCGGCGGCGCCGGCCTCGCGGCGGAAGCACGTCGAGTAGCCGGTGTACCGCCGCGGCAGGGATTCGGCCTCGAGGATCTCGCCGGCGTGCAGGCCCGCGAGCGCGACCTCCGAGGTCCCGGTGAGGTAGAGGTCGTCCGGCTCGACGCGGTAGAGGTTGGCTTCGTCAGTAGGCAGGAAGCCGGTCCCGAACATCGCCGCCTCGCGCACGAGGACCGGCGGCAGGACCGGGGTGAAGCCGTGCGCCAGCGCGCACTCGAGGGCGTAGCGGTACAGCGCGAGCTCGACGAGGGCGACGTCGCCGATCCGGTAGGCAAAGCGCGCCCCCGAGAGCTGTGCCGCCTTGTCGACGGCGAAGGAGCCGAGCCTGAGGTGGTCCCGCGGCTCGAAGGAGAAGACCGGCGGCGTACCAACGCGCCGCAGCTCGATGGCGTCTTCGTCCGTCTGGCCGTCGGGGGCGCTCGCGTCGGGCGGGTTGGGGATCCTGGCGAGCAGGTCGTCGCGTCGCGCCGCGGTGGCCGCGACCGCCTCCTCGGCGGACTTCAGCTCCTTCTTCGCGGCCCCGAGTGCCCGGCGGGCGGCGTCGTCCGGCCGTCCCTTCGGCTTCGTCGCGGCCCGCAGCCGCTCGACCTCGGCGGCCTCGAGCCGCCAGGCGCGGTCGATCTCCAAGAACTCGTCGAAGAGCGCAGCGGCGCCCTTGCGGCCGAGCGCGGCCCGCAGACGGTCGGGCTCTGCGCGCGCCAGGTGGACGTCGATCAGCGCCGGCCTCCTTTGCGACGGCGGCGCGCGGCCGGCCTCGTCCTGTTCGGCCTCGCCGGCCTGGGCGGTCCGGTCGGGCGGGCCGGGGGCGGGGCCGCGGCCGGGCCGGGCTCCCCCGGCGTGACCGGGGGCTCGACGCGCCGGGGGGAGGCGGCGGTCCGGCGGGCGACGGCGGGGATGAGCATGGAGCGCCGGCCGGCCGGCGCTGGCAGCTCGAGCCCGAGGGCGCCGGCCGCGACGGCGGCCGGGCTGAGGAGCACCCGGTCGATCCCCCGGTTGTGGAGGCGCTCGGTCAGCTGGCGGTAGTGGGGCTCGCGCTCTTTCATCATCGCCACGAGCGGCGAGGCGATGAAGATCGACGAGTAAGCGCCGGTCGTGAGCCCGATGAGGAGCGCGAGGCCGAAGTACTGCAGTGTCGTCGCACCGAGAATCTGCGCGCCGAACACGAGCACGGAGAGGATCGGCAGGATGGCGACGAGCGAGGTGTTGAGCGAGCGCGCCAGCGTCTGGTTCATCGAGAGGTTGATGAGGTCGGAGAACACGATCCGGTCGCGCTGGGCGAGGTGGTGGGCGTTGTCGCGGACGCGGTCGAACACGACGATCGTGTCGTAGAGGGAGTATCCGAGGATCGTGAGGAAGGCGACGACGGTGTCCGGTGTCACGTCGAAGCCGACGAGCGAGTACACGCCGACGGTCACGAGGATGTCGTGGAACATCGCGAGGATCGCCGCGAGCGCCATCCGCCACTCGAAGAAGATCGAGATGTAGACGCTGACGAGGATGAAGAAGACGATCAACGCTTCGAGCGCCTTGTTCGTGATCTGTCTGCCCCACGCGGGTCCGACATGCTCCACGTTCACCGCGGCGGGGTTGACGTGGGCGAGTCTGGCGAGGGTGTTGCTCACGTCCGCCTGGAGCGCGTTCGACTGCTGCGTCGTCTGACCCTTTGGCAGCTTCGCCTCGACCTCGAGGGTTTTCGGCGGGGTGCCGAGCTGCGTGATCGTCGCCCCGGCGAGGCCGTACGGCGCGATCGCGTTGCGCGCCGCCGTGACCGAGATGGGGACCTTCGAGATCTGCACGATCCAGGCATTCCCGCCGGCGAACTCGATGTCGAGGTTGAGCCCGCGCGTCGCGAGCGAGACGACCCCCGACAGGATGACGACGCAGGAGAGCGCGAACCACCATCTGCGGCGGCGGACGAAGTCGAAGCGTGTCTCACCGAAGTAGAGACGCCGCAACGGGCCGTGCGCCTTCTTCTGCCGGCCCGGCGCTGCGGCCGCCGCAGGCCCGGGGGCGGGTTGCGGGGCCGCTTGCCCGCTGGTCGGCGGCGCGACGGCCGCGGGGGGCTCGTCGGCCGGAGCGGGGGCGGGAACCTCGGTGGACTCCTCGACCGGTGGGGTGAAAGGCGGGGGGAAGGGCCCGGCGTCGCGACCCGGTTCGGGTTGCGACCCCGCCGAGCCGGGGAGGATCCGCTCCGGGCTCATGCGGTTTGCTCGACGGTGGCGAGGCCGCGGGCGATGCCGAAGTGGCGCGCGCTGGCAATGATCCGGTTGCGGCCGAGCAGGATGACGAGCGGGCGGGTGAACAGGTACGCCGTCGCCACGTCGACGAGCGTCGACAGGCCGAGCATGAAGGCGAAGCCTCGTACCGCGCCGACCGAGAGCCACCACAGGACGAGCGCGCCGAGGAACGAGACGGCGTCCGCGGAAAGGATCGTGCGGTAGGCGGCGCGGAAGCCCTTGTCGACCGACGCCCGGACCGATTTGCCGGCCCGCACTTCGTCTTTCAGTCGTTCGAAGTACACGACGTAGGAGTCGACAGTGATTCCGACCGAGACGATGAGGCCGGTCACGCCCGACAGGTCGAGGGTGAGCCCGAACGACGAGGCGCTGAGCATCGAGATAAACCCGTAGAGGAAGGCCGCCGTCGTGACGAGGCCGGCGACGACGACCACGCCGAGCGCCCGGTAGTAAAAGATCGTGTACATCATGACGAGCAGCAGCCCGAGCAGACCGGCGAGCAAACCGGCGTGCAGCGAGGACTTGCCGAGGCTCGGCGACACCGCCTGCGAGGTCTGGGGCGTCAGCTGCACGGGCAGCGAGCCGTAGTTGAGGTCGAGGGCGAGGGCGTTCGCGCTCGACTGATTGAAGTTCCCGGTGATCTGGCCGCTGCCGGGGAAGCTCGTCGCCAGAATGAGCGGCGCCGAGACGATGTCCCCGTCGAGGTCGTTGGCGACGAGCGCGTGGTAGTAGGTTGTCGCGATCTTGTTGAAAGCCGTCGTGCCGGGGCCGGTGAGGGAGAACTCGACCTCCCACTGCCCGGTCTGGCTGAGCGTGGCGAAGGCGGACTTGATGATCGTGCCGTTCGCGAGCGCGGGCCCGAGGACGTAGCGGTCGGCGTCAGCCATCGTCCCGGCCGGGAAGATGACGATGTCGTTCCGGTACTTTTCGTCGAGGGTGATCGGCGTGCTCGGGTAGCTCGCGTAGGCGGGGTCGACGGCGTAGGGTCCGGGGTCGTAGGACCCGCCCCCGGCCGAGCTGTAGTACGCCGAGGTGTACAGGTAGGGCGTGGAGCAGCTCGGGGGGATCCGATACGGGACCGCCTTCGAGTTCGCGGCGGACTTGTCCCCCTTGCTGGGTTTTGCACCCTTTGTCGGTTTTGTCGCGGCCTTGGTCGTCGTCGCCCCCGTATACGCCGGCGCGCCGCAGAGGACCGGCCGGAAGTACAGCTGCGCCGTCGTGCCGATGATGGAGAGGATCCGTTTCGGGTTCTTCACGCCCGGCATCTGCACGATGATCTCGTTGCCCTGGGTCGTGATGTTCGGCTGGGTGACGCCGAGCGCGTCGGCGCGCTCGATCATGATGTTCGCCGCGTTCTGCAACGTCGCCGCGGAGACCTTTTGGTTCGGCGTATAGACGACGGAGAGCCCGCCCTCGAGGTCCAGTCCGAGGTGCGGGGACCAGCTGAGCCCGACAGCGAGCGCGAGCATCCCGAAACACAGGAGGCTCGTCAGCCCGACGCTCGCGAGCAGACGGCGGCGACCCACCTACGCGGAACCCCCCGTGTTGCCGGTCGGAGGCTCTTCGTGGTGGTCGGGACCGTCCGAGGACGCGGGGAAGTTCCACTGACCGCCGCTCGGGCCCCCCCAGGGGGGCACGTCGCGGGGGATGACGCGCTGGCCGATCGCCCGGCGGACGATCTCGATCGAGGTGCCCGGCGCGACCTCGATGCGCACGCGGTCGTCGTTCATCGACTGCACGCGACCGACGATGCCGGCGGCGGTGATCACCTCGTCGCCGACCGAGATCGCCCGTTGCTGGGCGACCATGTCGCGCTCGGCGCCGGCGTTGCGGGCGGATGAACAGAAAGGCCCCGACTGCGAGGATGAGGAGGAGGAAGAGCAAGATCCCCGAGCTGCTCGTCTTCTTCGCGGCCGCGGCGAACACGAGAGCGTGCAGCACGGGAAGGGCGTTGATCATCTCTGTCGGCATGGGACACCCGTTGTCTCGGTAGGAGGGCGCCTCGCACTGTAGTCGCGGACCTGGGCCCGGAAGCTGCGCCGCTTCGCCGGACCGTCAGGAGTCGAACAAGGTCGACGCCTCCTCGTCGCGTTCCGGTGGTGCGCCGGGCTCGATGTCGACGGGTGGCACGGGGAGCCCGAGATGCAGCCAGGCGGCAGGGGCCGCGATCCGGCCGCGCGGCGTGCGCATGACGAAACCCGCCTGGAGCAGATACGGCTCGTAGACGTCCTCGATCGTCTCGGGCTCCTCGCCGACGCTCACGGCGAGCGTCGTCAACCCGACGGGACGGCCGGCGAAACGGATGCAGAGCACCTCGAGGATCTGGCGGTCGAGGCGGTCGAGACCCTGCTCGTCGATGCCGAACACGTCACAGCCCGCCCGGGCCGCCTCGAGGGTGATGACGCCCTCGCCGCGCACCTCGACGAAGTCGCGCACCCGGCGCAGGAGCCGGATCGCCAGTCGCGGCGTGCCGCGGGCGCGGCGCGCGATCTCGGCGGCGCCTTCGGGGGCGCACTCGACGGCGAGGAGATTGCCCGTGCGGCGCACGATCTCCTCAAGCTCGTCCGGCGCGTAGTGCTCGAGCCGCGTCACGAAGCCGAACCGGTCGCGCAAGGGCCCGGTGACGAGACCGGTGCGCGTCGTCGCGCCGACGAGCGTGAACTGGGGCACGTCGAGGCGGACCGAGCGCGCCGTCGGTCCCTTGCCGATCACGATGTCGATCTGGAAGTCCTCCATGGCCGGGTAGAGGATCTCCTCGACCGGTGGCGCGAGCCGGTGGATCTCGTCGATGAAGAGCACGTCACCCGGCTGCAGTCCGGCGAGGATCGCCGCGAGGTCGCCGCCCCGTTGCAGTGCCGCCCCTGAGGTCACCCGCAGGCCGGCGCCCATCTCGCCGGCGACGATGCCGGCGAGCGTCGTCTTGCCGAGCCCGGGCGGTCCGGCGAAAAGGAGGTGGTCGACGCACTGGTTGCGGCGCCGCGCCGCCTCGAGGACGATCGCGAGGTGCTCCTTCACGCGGGTCTGCCCGACGAACTCGGCGAGCCGACGGGGCCGCAGGCCGGCCTCGAGCGCCTCTTCAGGCTCGTCGGCGAAGCGCGCCACGGGCCGCAGCGCTTGCTCGCGGTCGACGGGGATGTCGCGGCGGGGACTCATCGTCGGGGCGCGAGCTCTTGGAGGGCTTGGCGCAGCAGATCCTCGACCGCGCCCTCGCGGGGCAGGTGCTCGAGGACGCGGCGCACCTCGTCCGGGGCATAGCCGAGGGCGGCGAGCGCCTCCCGTACCTCCGAGATGGCGAGACGCGTGCCGTCGGGTGCCGTCGCGCCGACGGGCAGGGTGTCGAGCGCGCCGAGGCGCCCGGCGAGTTCGACGATGAGGCGTTGCGCCGTCTTGCGCCCGACCCCCGGCACCAGGACGAGGGCGTCGACGTCTCCGCCGGTCACGGCCCGTGCCAGCTGCTCGGGCGGGTGGACGGCCAAGATGGCGAGGGCGAGCGCGGGCCCGATGCCGTGGGCGCCGATGAGGAGCTCGAACATGCGGCGTTCGGCCCGGTTCGCGCAGCCGTAAAGGGTGATCGCCCCCTCGCGCACGTGGGTGTACACCGCGAGGTCGACCGGGGAGCCGAGCGGCCCGAGCCGCGCCGCGTGGCGGGTCGACACGACGACCTCGTAGCCGACACCGGCCACGTCGACGACGATCGACGCGAGCGACTCCGAGCTGTAGTCGATCTCGGTGAGGACGCCGGAGAGCGAACCGATCATCGCCGTGCCTCGCGGGGTCCGGGGGAGCCCTCCCCCCGGGCGGAGCGCACGAGATCCTCGTAGCGGCGCGCCGCGAGGTGACAGAGCGCGAGGGCGAGCGCGTCGGCGACGTCGGGCGGGTCTGGCACGCGCGCCAGACGGAGCAGCCGCGCCACCATCTGCTGCACCTGGGTCTTGTCAGCTGAGCCGTAGCCGGCGACGGCCAGCTTGACCTCGTTCGAGGTGTACTCGACGACACGGCAGCCGTGCTCGGCGGCGACGAGCAGCGCGACGCCGCTCGCCTGGCCGACCGCCATCGCCGTGCGCGCGTTCGTCTGGAAAAACACGCGTTCGACGGCGACGACGTCCGGATCGAGCTCGCCGACGAGCGCCTCGAGCTCTCGGTGCAACGCGGCGAGCCGATCTGGGACGGCGAGGGCGGGATCGCTCGTGATCACGCCGGCTGCGACGGGGAGCTGCTCGCCGTGCTCCTCGGCGACCCCGCCGAAGCCGCAGCGCGACAGGCCGGGGTCGATACCGAGGACAAACACGCGTTCGATTCTATCGAGGGGTCCCATCCTGGCGGGGGATGCGCGACCGGTCAGCTCTCCTCGAGGGAGTCGAGGATCTCGTCGGGTATGTCGAAGTTGGCGGCGACGAGCTGAACGTCGTCGTGGTCCTCGAGCAGGTCGAACAGATGGAGCACCTTGCGCGCGCCGGACGCGTCCGACACCTCGACGGTCGTCGTTGGCAACCACTGCGACTCGGCCGAATCGACCGGGATTCCGGCAGCTGCGAGCGCGGCCTGCAGCACGTGGAGGTCGGTTGGCTCGCCGACGAGCGTCCACTCGGTCCCGTCGTCGCGCAGGTCCTGCGCGCCGGCGTCGAGGGCGACCGTCATGATCGCGTCCTCGTCGGTGGCGCGCGGGATCGTGACGACGCCCTTGCGCTCGAACTGCCAGGCCACGGCGCCGGGCTCCGCCATCGAGCCCCCGTTGCGGGAGAAGACGGCGCGGATCTCGGCCCCGGTCCGGTTGCGGTTGTCCGTGAGGCACTCGACGATGACCGCGACGCCCGAGGGCGCGTAGCCCTCGTAGGAGACGGCCTCGTAGCGGACACCCTCGAGCTCACCGGTCCCCCGTTTGACGGCGCGGTCGATGGTGTCCGCCGGCACCGACGCGTCACGGGCCTTCTGGTACATCGTGCGCAGGTTGGCGTTCGCCGCGAGATCACCCCCGCCCTCGCGGGCCGCGACCTCAACCTGGCGGATGAGTTTGGCGAAGAGCTTGCCGCGCGCCTTGTCCTTCGCGCCCTTCTGGTGTTTCGTCGTCGCCCATTTCGAATGGCCGGACACCGGTCACTCCCTTCCCGGGACGAAGGTCGCGCCGGTCCCCCCGCGGGCGCTCGTCGTCTTCACAGTTCGCGTAGCGCTGCGATCCGCAGCGACAGGTCGAGCTCGCCGGGCAGGGCACGGCCCGGGGGACGGTGGTCGAAGGGCGCGCACCACTGCCACGCCGTGAGCCGGGCGACCGCCGGCGCGAGCGGAGGTTGCACCGTGGCCGCGCCGGCGAGGGCCTCGAGCGCGTCGGCGAGCGCCGGCGGATAGCGGGTGACGCTCATCGCCGCGAGGTCGGCGCGCGCCTCCCGGTCGGCGTCCACGCCGCGCTCCGCGAGTCGTGCCGCCGCCGGGCTGAGCACGGACACGAACCCGAAGGCGCGCATCACCCTCGCCGCCGCCGCGGTGTCGCCCCGTTTCAGGTGGGCGAGCTCGTGGGCGATCACCGCCTCGAGCTCCATGCGATCGAACAAGTCGAGGGCGCCGCTCGTGACGACGAGCGTGGCCGAACGTGCCGAGCGGCCGAGGGTCAGCGCGTTTGGTGCCGGGTTGTCGAGGACGACGACGCCGGGCGCGGCGAGGCCGAAGCCGAGACAGAGGCTCTCCGTGAGATTCACGAGGCGGGCCTCTCGGGCGGGATCGGCGGGGCGCGCGTCGAGGGCCCGCAGGGTGCGCGCCATCGAGCCGAAGCGGAGGTTGCCGAGGACGACGGCCGCACCGCAGGCGGCGAGCACGCCGCAGACGACCGTGCCGGCGAACGTGAGGAGGCCCGAGGCCGCGAGCGCCACCCCGGCGAGGACGAGCGCGACCGGCGCAGCGCTGGCGAGCCGGGCGGAGACCCGGACGTGCGCGTGACCGAACGCGGGGCGTTCCACGGCGAGCGCACCGGCGCGCATCCGGGTGGCGGGACGCGGCGGCACCCGGCCGTTCGTCGGGCGGGCCGATGGGGCGCGCCGTCGCGCATGCGCCTGGGCAGGAGCCATTACGGCCCGAGTGTACGGGCTTTGCGCCGCCCCGATCGGAGCGCCCCGGGCCCGTCGTGGGGGCGCGCGGCGGCCCGCGCCAGGACGTGCGCGTAACGCGCCTCGTACGCCGCGGCGAGATCGGCGAACGAATGGCGCGCGGCGACGAGTCGGCCGGCGCTGGCGAGGCGCGCCCGCGCCGCGGGGTCGCCGAGCAGTGCCGAGAGTTCGTGGCGCAACGCCACGGCGTCGCCGGGCGGGCACAGGACGGCGGCGCCGTCGGCGGCGAGCCGGTAGCCCGGGATGTCCGAGGCGAGGACCGGCGTCCCGGCCGCCATGGCCTCGAGCAGGACGACCCCGAATGACTCGCCGCCGAGCGCCGGCGCGACGAAGACCTGGGCCGCGGCGAGGTGCGCCGCGAGTTCCTCGTCGGGGAGCCGGCCGAGCCACTCGAGACGCGGGTCGCCGGCGAAGCGGCGCCGCAGCGCCGGGACCTCGGGTCCGTCGCCGACGACCTGCAGGCGCACGTCACCGGCGAGGCCCGCGAACGCCTCGAGCAGGACGGCGAGCCCCTTGCGGTGTTCGGCCCGGCCGACGAAGAGCACGGTCGGCACGGTTGTCGGGGCCGACGCGGCGTGGGCGAAACGTCCGGCGTCGACGGCGTTCGCGAGGATCGCGACGTCGCAGGGCCCGGCCGCGGCCCACAGGGTCGCGCGCGCGACGTCCGAGACGGCGACGCGGTCGTCGAGGTGGCGCACGACGCGGCGCAGGGCGTGTCCGTAGACGACGTAGGCGGCGCTCGCCCGGGCGCGGTGGAAGGTGGCGACGACCGGGACCTCGTGCCAGCTTGCCGCGGCGAGGGCGGGGCCGGGGACGAGCGGCTCGTGGACGTGGACGACGTCGACCGCCGCCGACCGGAGCGCGCATCGCGTTCGATGCATCGCCGCCGGCGTCGGCGCGACCGGGGCGAGGGAGCCGTTCGCCCGGAACGGAACGGACCTGCCGACCAGCACCAAGTCGAGGTCGGCAGGGGCCGTCGCGCCGGGCGCTCCGGGAGCCACGACGACGACTTCGTCGCCCGCGGCGCGCAGCGCGCGGGCGAGCCCGATCACCTGGGCCTGCACCCCGCCGGGAACGGCGAGGTCGTAGGCGGAGACGAGGGCGATCCTCATTCGGCGCGGCCCTTGCCCGCATCCGGCCAGTTCGGCTGGAAGAGGTGCCACTGCTCCGGACGCGGCGCGATCAGTTCCTCGAAGCCCCGCACCATGTCCCGGGTCAGCCGGGCCACGTCAGACCGAAAGTCACCCGAGCGCGTCGGATCGAGCTGTGGGAGGAGATCGATCGAGAAGCGGCCGCGGGGCTCGAGGTAGATCGCGGCGGGCACGACGGGCGCGCCGGCCCTCAGGGCGAGCACGGCCGGTCCGGCGGGGATCGGCGTGCTGGTGCCGAAGAACTCCGTCGGCAACCCGCCGCCGACGACGTCGCGGTCGGCGAGGAGGGCGATCGCCTGGCCGCGGCGCAGCTGGTCGAGGAGGCGCGTCGTCGTCGCCGCCCCGGGCGGCAGCACGGTGAGCGCGGCCCGCTTGCGGGTCTTGACGAACCAGTCGAACAGTTCCGGCGGCTTGAGCATCTCGCCGACGGTCACGAGCGGATAGCCGAGCGACGCCGTCCAGATGGCGCCGGCTTCCCAGCAACCGACGTGGGGCAGCACGATGATCACCCCCCGGCCCCGCGCCGCGGCCTCGCGGAACCGTTCCGGGTGCCTCACCACGAGACGCCGGCCGAGCACGGTGGGGTCCGACGCGTCAAGGCGGGCCGCTTCCGACCAGTACCGCGCGTAGCTGGCGTAGGCCCGTCGCACGGTCCGGCGCAGCTGCGCGGCCGACGCCTCCGGACCGAGCACCCGGCGGAGGTTCGCCGCGACGACGGCCCGTCGGGCGTGTCCGGTGGCCCAGGCGACGTGCGCCACGCCGCCAGCGAGGACGCGGGCGACGGGGCCCGGCAGTGCCCGCAGGAACGTGGCGCCACCCCGGTAGGCGAAGTAGATGAGGCGGGCCCGCGTGCGACCCATCGCCGCTGGCGCCTCGTGCCCCGCAGGGCTGTCAGCGGTCGCTGTCGAACCGGCGGCCGAAGGCGCGCGCACTGCGGTGTCGGCCGGTGCGCTCGCGCCGAGGGACGGCGCGTTCCCCGGTCGCGCCGAACACGACGCGCAGGCGGGTCGACAGGGGCACGAGGTCACGGCGCCCCCGCCGGGACGGGTCGCCGAGTTGGCCTGCCCGCCAGGCGCGCGTGCTCACCCGGCGGAGGGTTCCCAGCCGCGGCGCGGCGTTCGTCGTAGCCGTGGCCTGGGCCCAGACACGGGCGAAGCGCCCGACGCAGGTCGCGGCGGTCAGCGCGAGCAACGTGAGGAGCAGCGGGACGAGGACGACGGGCGCGAAGAAGGCGATGAACAGCGTGACACCGAGGAAAATGAGCCGTTCGGCCCGCTCCATGATCCCGCCGTGGGCGGAGAACCCGAGCGACTCGGCTTTGGCGCGTTGATAGGAGACGAGGTTGCTCACCGCGAGGATCCCGATTGGCACGAGGGCGGCGTTCGCGTCGTGCGCTCGGATGAAGTACCAGGCGAGGCCCCCGAAGATCAGGGAGTCGGCAACCCGGTCCGCGACCGAGTCGAAGAACGCCCCGCGCGCCGAGGCGGTCCCGGCCGCCTTGGCGACGTGCCCGTCGAGGGTGTCCATCAGCCCGCCGACGATGATGAGCGCGACACCGGCGATGAACCAGTGGTAGGCGATGAACACCGCGGTCACGGCCGCGAGCAGCACGCCGACCGTCGTGATCGCGTCGGCGCCGACGCCGATGGCGGCGAGGCGTCGGCCGAGCGAGCGACGTGGGCGTGGAGCGGGTCCGGAGGTGACCTCATTCGTCTTCTTGCCCCGCCGGCCGTCGATCATCGCCCCTCCTGCCCCGGCGCGCGCAACGCTACCAGGAAGGGCGAGATTCCCCGCCGAGGCGCGGCGCGCCCGTCGGCGAAGGTCAGCGCGGCCACGCGGCGGTGATGCGGCTGAAGCTCTCGGAGAGCGCCTCTGGCAACACGCGCACCGAGGCGACCGTTGTCATGAAATTCGTGTCGCCGACCCAGCGCGGCACGACGTGGAGGTGGAGATGGTCGGGCAGGCCCGCCCCGGCGGCGCGTCCGAGGTTGGCGCCGAGGTTGAGCCCGTCCGGGTCGTAGGCGTGCCGCAGGGCGACCGTCGCGTCGCGCGTCGTCGCCCACAGCTCGGCACTCTCCTCCGCGTCGAGCTCGTCGAGCCGGCGCAGGTGTCGGGTCGGCAGCACGAGGAGGTGCCCGCTCGCGTAGGGGTAGGCGTTGAGGAGCACCGCCGTGCGCGGCCCCCGGAAGACGACGTAGTGCTCGTCCGCGGCCTCGGGGGCGAGCAGCCGGCAGAACACGCAGTTCCCGGGGGCGCCCGCCCCCTCGGGCGTCGGGGCGAATTCCTCGGGCGGACCGAACGTCTCGGACACCGAGGTCACGTAGGCCGAGCGCCAGCCCGCCCAGAGATGGTCGAAGGTCACGCGGCGCCGTCCTCGGGACGGCCGCGGCCCGCGACCTCGGCGCTGAGGCGCGCGAGGAATTCTTCGAGGACCACGCCCCGTTCGACGGGGTCGGTGCCGCGGGCGTTCACGCCGACGGAACCGGCGCGCTCGTCCTCGTCGCCGACGACGAGGACGTAGGGGAGCTTCTCGAGTTTGGCGCGGCGCACGCGCGCGCCGAGCGGCTCGGCCGCCTCGTCGGTGTCGACCCGGAAGCCGGCGCGGCGCAACCGGTCGGTCACCTTGGCCGCGTAGGGCGCGCTCGCGTCGCGCACCGGAAGCACGCGGGCCTGAACCGGCATGAGCCAGGTCGGCAGGGCCCCGGCGTAGTGCTCGAGGAGGATCGCGAAGAACCGCTCCACCGCGCCGAAGAGCGCCCGGTGGATCATCTGGGGCCGGTGCCGCTCGTTGTCGGCGCCGACGAAGCCGAGGTCGAACAGGTTCGGCAGCTGGAAGTCCACCTGGAGGGTCGAAAGCTGCCAGCGCCGGCCGACGGCGTCACGGATGTGGACGTCGATCTTCGGCGCGTAGAACGCCCCCTCGCCCTCGGCGACGACGTACGGGATGCCGGCGGACTCGAGGGCGCTGCGCAGGGCCTCGGTGGCCTGGTCCCACTCGGCGACCTCGCCGACGAACTTGTCGGGTCGGGTCGAGAGCTCGGCCTCGAACTCCGTGAGCCCGAAGGCGCGCAGCACCTCGAGGACGAACGCGAGGAGGGAACGGAGCTCCTCGGCGAGCTGGTCGGGTGCGCAGAAAATGTGCGCGTCGTCCTGGGTGATGCAGCGCACCCGTGTCAGCCCGTGGAGAACGCCGGAGCGCTCGAAGCGGTAGACGGTGCCGAACTCGAAGTACCGCAGCGGCAGCTCGCGGTACGAGCGCGCGCGGTCCTTGTAAATGAGGATGTGCATCGGGCAGTTCATCGGCTTCGGGTAGTAGGCCGCGCCCTCCATCTCCATTGGCGGGTACATGCCCGCCGCGTACCAGCCGAGGTGCCCGGACGTCTCGAACAGCGTCGCCTTGGCGATGTGCGGCGTCCAGACCTGCTCGTAGCCGTGGGCGCGGTGCATCTCGAGCGAGAAGTCCTCCATCAGCTGGCGGACGAGGGCACCCTTGGGGTGGAAGACCGGCAGGCCGCTGCCGATCTCCGGCGGGAAGTGGAAGAGGTCGAGCTCGAGCCCGAGCTTGCGGTGGTCGCGGCGTTCCGCCTCGGCAAGCCGGTGGAGATGCGCGGCGAGCGCCGCCTCGGACTCCCAGGCGGTGCCGTAGATTCGCTGCAGCTGCGCGCGGTGCTCGTCGCCGCGCCAGTACGAACCGGCGACGCGGGTCAACTTGAAATGGCCGAGGCGGCTCGTCCTCGGTACGTGCGGCCCGCGGCACAGGTCGACGAAGTCCGGGCCGTTGCGGTACGTCGTCACCACCGCCGCGCTCGCGGCGGCCTCGGAGGCGAACTCGGGGTCGACCCCACCGTGCGCCGCGGCGACGCCCTCGATGATCTCGCGTTTGAACGGTTGCGAGGCGAAGAGCGCGAGCCCCTCCTCGATCGAGCGCACCTCGCGCACGAAGGGCTGGTCCGCGACGATGATCGTGCGCATCGCCGCCTCGATCGCCGGCAGGTCCTCGTCGGAGAAGCGCCTGTTCTCGGGCAGCTCGAAGTCGTAGTAGAAACCGTCCTCGATCGCCGGCCCGATCGCGAAGCGCGTCCCCGGGAAGAGAGCGAGCACCGCCTGCGCCATCACGTGCGCCGTGGAGTGGCGGAGGACGGCGCGACCTTCGTCGACTCCCCCGGTGACGACCCGCACGACGTCGCCGTCGTGGAGCACCGTGCCGAGGTCGGCGAGGACCCCGTTCACCTCGGCGACCACGGCGTCGGCCGCCAGTCGCTTGCCGATCGACGCGGCGAGATCGGCCGCCGTCGATCCCGGGACGAGCTCGCGCGTCGAACCATCGGGCACGATGACGTTGATCCTCGCCAGCTTGCTGTCCACGCGCTTCCTCGGTTCCGCGCAAAACCGCGCCTCGAGTGGCGCAGCGGCAGTTGGTCGTTACGTGAGCACCGACAGCCTAATGGGTCGGCCCGGGGCGACTTTGGAAGCTCACAGCGCCACACCGACGAGGGCGGCCGCCCGAGAGACGCCGCCCCCGGCGCGGGCCGCGGCGTCGATCGTGCCGTACGCGCCGGGTGTGTCGAGGTCGTCATCGAGACAGGCCCGGACCTCGTCGAGCGCGGCGGACCCCGATCCGGCGCGCCGCCAGGCGGCGAGGCGCGCCCTCGCCTCGTCGAGGAGCCCCCCGTCCCAGTCGAGCCCGGCCCGGTAGTGGTGGGCGGTGAGGGCGAGCCGGACGACCGCCGGTTCGTGACGCGTCAGCAGGTCGCCCACGAAGACGAGATTGCCCAGGGACTTCGCCATCTTCTCGCCGTCGAGGCGGACCATGCCGACGTGCATCCAGTGGCGCACGAAGGTCTTCCCCGTCGCCGCTTCGGACTGGGCGGACTCGCACTCGTGGTGCGGGAAGATGAGGTCCGTTCCGCCGCCGTGGAGGTCGATCGTGAGGCCGAGCTCCCGTAGCGCGAGCGCCGAGCACTCGATGTGCCAGCCGGGGCGTCCCGGTCCCCAGAGCGACTCCCAGGCCGGCTCGTTCGGCAAGGACGGCTGCCACAGCACGAAGTCGAGGGGGTCCTTCTTGTGTGGGTCTTCGACGTTGCCGCCGCGCTCGGCGGCGATCTCGAGCATCGCGGCACGGTCGAGCTGGCTGAGCCGGCCGAAACGCGGGAACGTCGATACGTCGAAGTAGATGCCGCCGCCGGCCTGGTAGGCGTGGCCGGACTCGAGCACCATCCCGATGAAACCGAGGATGTCCGGGATCGCCGAGGTGGCGCGCGGCTCGGCGTAGCTCGGCAGCAGGCCGAGGGCTCCCATCTGCTCGTCGAAGCGGGCGATCTCGGCGGCGGCGAGATCGAGGTAGTGCACGCCGAGGCTGCGCGCCTTGCGCAAGATGTCGTCGTCGACGTCGGTCACGTTGCGCACGCACCTTGTCTCGTGACCGAGATCGCGCAGCCGCCGCTGCAGGACGTCGTAGGTGAGGTACGTGGCGGCGTGCCCGAGGTGCGCCGAGTCGTACGGCGTGATTCCGCAGGTGTATATCGTCACGACGCGACCCGGGTCGAACGGCACGATCTCGCGTCGTGCCGTCTCGTACAGCCGCATCGTCACGGCCCGGTTTCCTCCCGCCGCGGTGGCAGATCGGCGAGACGAAGCGTCGTGTGCGCCCGGTAGCGGACGTTGACGTTGACGAGCACGGCGGTGAGGGACTCCACGGCGCCCGCCGCGGCGAGCGATCCCGCCCGCAGCCCGCGCAGTCCCGGGATCGACTCGACAAGGCGGACCGTCTCGTCAGCGGCCCGGTCGTCGTCGGCACACACGAGCACGTCGGCCTCGATCGGCACGTCGAGTTGGCCGAGCCGCCCCGCCGGCAGGTGCTGGAAAGCCGCGGCCACCCGGCAGCCGGGCACTTCGGCCTGGACGGTCGCGGCGAGGGAACCCCGCCCGGGGACGAGCGCCTGGAACTCCCCCCCGACCCGGGTGATGGCGTTCGCCATCGACACGACGACCCGGCCCGCGAGCACCGGCGCGAGCTGAACCGCCGTCGGCACGACGGCGTCCCACACGGTCGCCAACACGACGATGTCCGCCGCCGCCGCCGCCTCGTTCGCCGCGCCGGTGATCGCGAGGTCGAATGCGGGCCACCGGGCGACGATCTGCGCGGCGACCGTCCTCGCCCGCGCGGCGTCTCGTGAGCCGAGGACGACCGTCGCTCCCGCCGCCGCCAGGCGCGCGCCGAGGGCACGCCCGGCGGGACCGGTCCCGCCAACGATGCCGACCTTCACGCCCCTACCCTGCCACATCGCTTCCGCCGAGCGCGGCGTGCGATTGCGCCGGCGTGTGGGCGACGAACGACGCGAAGCGGGGCATCCGCTGGGCGAGCACGGCGACGCCGACGAGGCAGATGGCACCGCCGGCGATCACCGAGTTCGCGACGCCGATCGCCGCCGCGACCGCGCCGGACTCGAGATCGCCGAGGCGCGGGCCGCCGGTGACCACCGCCGTCTGCACGGCCTGCAGGCGTCCCCGCAGCGCGTCCGGGGCCTCGAGCTGCAGGATCGTCGAGCGGAAGACCGCCGAGATGACATCTGCCGCGCCGGCGAGCCCGAGCAGCACGAGGGCGAGAACGAGCGCCGACGCGAACCCGAAAGCGGTGATGGCGGCCCCCCAGGCCGTGACGGCGAGGAGGACGGCCAGCCCCTGGCGCCGGATCGTCGTCACCCAGCCGGCAAGGGAGGCGCCGAGGAGGGCTCCCGCGCCCGGCGCGGCGTAGAGGAGGCCGACGGTCTCGGCGCCGCCGTGGAAGCGCAGGACGGCGAGCGCCGGGAACAGGGCGCGCGGCATTCCGAACACCATCGCGTTGAGATCGACCAGGTAGACGGCCTGGAGCACCTGGTGGCGCGCGAGGTAGCGCAGGCCCTCGACGAAGGCGGCGGCTGTCAGCAAGCGGCGCGTCGCGCCGGTCGAGGGAAAGGAGATCCGGAGGATGGCGACGAGCGAGACGGCGAAGGTCACGAGGTCGACCCAGTAGGCGAAGGCGAGACCGACCCGGCCGATCAAGAGGCCGGCGAGCGCCGGGCCGACCACGATGTTCAGGCTGAACATCAGCTGCCAGAGCGCCATCGCCTGGGTGAGGGAGGCCCGTCCGACGAGGTCGGCAACGAGCGCCGCGCGCGTCGGGCCGTCCACACCGGCAACTCCCGCCGCGGCGGCGCTGCAGACGAACACCGCCCAGAGGGCGGGTGTTGCCGAGAGGGCGTTGAGGGCGAGGCCGAGGCTCGTCGCCGCGAGCAGGATCTGCGTGGCGACGAGCAGGCGCCGGCGGTTGAAGACGTCGGCGATCGCGCCACCGCCGAAGGAGCCGAGGAGCAACGGACCGAGCTGGGCGAGGCTGACGAGCCCGACGTCGAGGGTGGAGTGCGTCATCCGGTAGACCTGGAACGGAACGGCGACGACGGTGATCTCGCTGCCGAACGTGCTGACGAGATAGCCCGACCACAACCGTCGGTACTGCGGGTTCGTCCTCAGCGGGCCCGTGTCGATGAGCAACCGCCCGCGCACGACCGCAGGCTAGCGAGGGGCACTTCACGCCGGCGGCGGTGTCGCGGCTGGACGGCGCGCCCGTGCGGTCTAGGTCGCGGGCGTTCCCCGGAGCACCGCGAGGGCGCGATCGGCGTGTGCGGCCATGCGTGTCTCGCTCTTGATCACCTCGAGGACACGACGGTCCCGGTCGATCACGAACGTCCAGCGTCTCGTGCCGAGCACGCTGATCGGCCGGCGAACCCCGTAGCTCCTGGCGACCTCGCCGTCAACGTCGGCGAGCAGCGGGAAGTCGAAGCCGTGGCGGTCGGAGAAGCGCCGTTGGGTCGCGACGTCATCGTGGCTGATGCCGACGCGGGCCGCGCCGAGCGCCGAGAACTCGGCGCCGAGGTCGCGGAAGTGGCAGTTCTCGGCGGTGCAACCGGGGGTCATCGCGGCGGGATAGAAGAACAGGACGACCCGGCCCGTGGCGAGGAACTCGCCGAGGGTGCGGGTGACCCCCCGCTCGTCAGGCAGGGCGAAATCAGAAGCGAGATCGCCGCGGCGCACGAACCGAGGCTAGCGAACCGGGTCCCCGGCCGTCTCGCCGAGGTCCGACCCTCCGCCTACGATGCGGTCACCTCGCCAACCGCTGTGCAAGGAGGTGCGGTCGTTGAGCAATCTGTCGCCCGGCCAGATCCGGAACGTCGTCCTCGTCGGACACGGTGGAACCGGAAAGACGACGCTTACCGAGTCCCTGTTGCACCTCACGGGAGTGATCGTGCGCAAGGGCCGTGTCGAGGACGGGACGACCGTCGCGGACTTCGAGCCCGAGGAGATCAAACGGCGCATCTCGGTCTCGATGGCGATCGCGCCCCTCACCTGGGGCGAGCACAAAGTGAACCTCATCGACACGCCGGGCTTCGTCGATTTCATCGGTGAGGTCGAGCTCGCCCTCGACGTCGCCGATCTCGCCGTCCTCGTCGTGAGTGCTGTCGAGGGAGTCGAGGTGCAGACCGAGGCGGTGTGGCACCTCGCCGCCGCGCGCGGCGTGCCCCGGCTCATCTTCGTCAACAAGCTCGACCGGGAGCGTGCCGACTTCTCCCGCACGCTCGACGGGCTGCGCGAAGCCTTCGGCAGCGGCATCGCGCCACTCGAGTTGCCGATCGGCACGGAGTCGGCCTTCCATGGCTTCGTCGACCTGCTGGCTGACCAGGCCGTCAGCTACGACGCCGGCAAGCCCTCGACCGGGACCGTGCCCGCCGAGATGGTCGAGCTCGAGGTCCGCGTGCGGGACAACCTCATCGAGGGCATCGTCGTCGCCGACGACGCGCTGATGGTGCGCTATCTCGAGGGCGACATCCCGGCACCGACCGAACTCGCCGGGGCGCTCGCGGTCGGCGTGGCCGCCGGTGCCGTGTTCCCTGTGCTGTGTGGCTCGGCGCTGGACGGCGTGGGCCTCGACCGGCTGCTCGACCTGATCTGCGCGATCCCGCCACGACGGCGCGTGAAGGCGCGGGCGGGCGACCAGTCCATCGAGGTCACCGATGACGCTGCCGCCCAGCCGCTCGCCCGGGTCTTCAAGACGTTCGTCGACCCGTTCGTCGGCCGGATCTCGTTGCTGCAGGTCGTCTCGGGGACCCTGCGGCCGGACATCGTGCTCGTCAACACCCGGACACGTTCGGACGAGCGGCTCCACGTCCTCGAGGCGATGCGGGGCAAGGAGGCGGCGCCCGTGTCGGCAGCCGTCGCGGGCGACATCGTCGCCATCCCGAAGCTCGCCGAGACGCGCACCGGCGACACGCTGGCGCTGAAATCGTCGCCGGTCACCGTCGAGTTCGGGCCCGTGACTCCGCCGGCGTTCTCGATCGCCGTCAAACCCCGTACGACGGGCGACGAGGACCGGATGATGACCGGTCTGCACCGACTGCAGGAAGAGGACCCCTCGTTCGGGGTCCGCCGGGACGACGAGACCCACCAGACCGTGCTCTCGGGAATGGGCGAGACGCACCTCCAGGTGATCTGCGAACGGCTCCACCGCAAGTTCTCCGTCGACCTCGAGACGGAGGACCTGCGCATCCCGTACCGGGAGGCGATCAGCAAACCCGCAGAGGCCGAGGGGCGGCACAAGAAGCAGAGTGGCGGCCATGGACAGTTCGGGGTCGTACATCTGCGGATCGAGCCGCTCGAGCGCGGCTCGGGCTTCGAGTTCGTCGACAAGATCGTCGGCGGCGCGATCCCCCGCCAGTTCATCCCGGCGGTGGAAAAGGGCGTGCGACGCGCCATGAACCAGGGTGGGATCTACGGGTACCCCGTCGTCGACACCCGGGTCATCTGCGACGACGGCAAGTTCCACACGGTCGACTCTTCCGAGGCGAGCTTCGAGATGGCGGGGGCGCTCGGCTTCGCGCTCGCCTTCGAACAGGCCGCTCCCCTCGTTCTCGAGCCGATCGACCGCGTCGAGGTCTCCTGTCCGGCGCGGTTCCAGGGCGACGTGCTCGGCGATCTCAATTCCCGGCGGGGCCGGGTGCTGTCGAGCTCGAGTGACGCCGACGGCTCACAGACGATCATCGCCCTGTGTCCGGCGAGCGAGCTCGGCCACTATGCGGCAGAGTTGCGCGCGCTGACGGGCGGACGCGGGCGGTTCAGCGCGACTTTCGACCATTACGCCGAGTTGCCGGTGCACCTGACCGAGAAGCTGGAGAAGCGCAAGGTCGCGGCCTCCTGAGGGGTAGACGAGCTTGCTCGTCGGCAAGTTCGTCGCCGAGCCACCTGGCGGGGGTGCTCACGCCGCCCCGCTGGGCGCAGGACCGTCGGGGACCGCGTCGTGCACCGGCGCGATGTCGATCGGGAAGTGGCGGAGGTGCCCGGACGAGGAGTTCCCAGGCGCGTCGACCGGACCATCTCGACCCGGGGATCGCAACTCGCCTGGTGTGGTTGCTAGGTGAACTTCTTCGGCCAGATGAGTTTCGTTCCCGCGTAGATCTCGGAGACGAAAGTCGGATCGAACGCGTTACGGACGTTTACGCCCGCGGCGATGAGGTGCAGACGCACGTCCTGCGCGTACTCGTCCCTGACGAGGGAGAAGTCGATCGCGCCGATCGGCTTGGTCGGGGGTGTGTACCTGATGACGAGGCCAGACTCGACCCGCCAGCGGAAGCGCCCGACCGGGCGCGTGATGCCGAGCTGCGGCGGGACGAGCTGCTCGCAGTAGGCGACGGCCTGGTCCTGGTGCTCGTAGCCCCACCAGAACCCGGCGACGTCGGCGCGCAGGAAGTCGGCGACCGCCGTCGGGTGCGCTCTGGCGAACTCCGTGTTGACGACGAGGGACGCGAAGGAAGCGGCGACGCCGTAGCGCGTGGGGTCCCAGACCTTGTACTTGTAGCCGAGCACGTTGAGTTCGCGGATCTCGTTCGATTTGTAGACCGGGAGGGCCATGATGCGGCCCTGGTCGATGATCACGGGGTCGTAACCGACCTGGACCTGACGGAGCGAGGCGATGATCACGCCGGCCCTGGCGAGCATGGCCGAGATCTCATAGGGCAGCGCGCCCTTGATGCCGACGGTCGTGCCGTCGAGCTGTTTCAGGTTCGTGATCCTCGCGTCCCCCGGCGTGATGAGCTCGGAGACCGCGGTGTGGCCGTAGGTGAGGACACCTTCGAGCTTGGCGCCCTCGGCGCGGGCCGCGAGCACCTCGCTGTCGGAGCCGAGCGAGCTGATCTGCACCCTGTCGGCGCTCACGAGGGCGACATTGTCCGTGCTGAACCCGGGCTGCAAGGTGACGTCGAGGCACATGTCCTGGAAGAAGCCCCGCCGGGCCGCGACGACGACGTCAGCGATCGACGCCGCCGGCGCGTAGCTGTAGCTCGTGACGAAGATGATCGTCCCTGCGCGCCGGTTCGCCGCGCATTCCGCCGGCGAGATCCCCGCGGACGTCACGCCGGTCGCCGCCGAGACCGGAGCCGAGCTTCCCGGTCGTGTCGGCGCGGTCGCCGCTCGGGCGGACGCGGCCGTCGCTACGAAGAGGGCGAGGCAGCCGAGCACGGCCTTCGCGAACGCGGCGGGCTGATGACCGGCGGACCTCGGCACGAGGGACCTCTCTTTCTCGTCTGACCCAACAGTCGCAGGGAGCATCGCAGCGCACAAGCCGACTAGGGGTTGGCCGGGTCGACCTCGGCCCAGCGCAGGAGCCGGCGGTGCACGACGGTCACCAGCGCGACGAGCACGACGCCGATGAAGATGAGGGTGAAGATCGCTGCCCACACGACGCTGGCCTCCTGGTATTGCTGGGCATTGGCCATGATCCAGCCGAGCCCTGCCGAGGAGTCGAAGAACTCGGCCACGACAGCGCCGATGAGCGCGAGACCGACGCACACCCTTGTCGCGGCGAGCAGGTACGGGAGGCTGTGCGGGACGCGCAGCCGGGTGAAGATCTCCGGCTTGCTGGCGTTGACCGAGCGCATGACCTCGAACGTGGCCGGGTCGATCGCGCGAAACCCGACCGTTGCGTTGGTGAAAAGCGGGACGAAGGTGATGAGCGCCGCCATGACGATCTTCGGCTGGGGCCCGAAACCGAGCCAGACGACGAGCGGTGGGGCGAGGGCGAGGATCGGGGTCACCTGGAGCATGACGACGATCGGGGTCAACGCGCGGTCCATCACCTTCGAGTGCACGACCAGGACAGCGGCGGCGATGGCGACGGCGAAGGCGACGAGGAAGCCCCAGAACGCCTCCTGGATCGTGATCCAGGCGTTGCTGGCGAAGAAGCCGGGAGCCCGCCAAAGCTCCCGGAAGATGGACGACGGAGCGACGAGCTCGGTCGCGGGGATGTGGGTGACGCGCACCCCGAGTTCCCAGCCGCCGAAGAGAACGAGGAAGGCGACGATCCCCGGCACGATGCTGCGCGTCAGCCGCCTCGGCCAACCGACGGTCCGCGGGCGGAGGTTGGCGAGATCGCCGGCCCCGATCTCGGCTGTGGGTCCGAGCGAGAAGCGCCCGTCGGTCCCGGTCACGGTCGCCGTCCCTCCCAGCTGGCCCGCAGGGACGTGCGGACGCGATGGGCGTGCAAGGTGAACTGGTCGGAGTCCTCCATGTCCTCGGTGCGCGGACGCGCGAGCTCAATCTGCTCGACGGCGGCCACGCGACCTGGCCGGGCGGCCATCGTGATCACCCGGTCCGACAGGACGACGGCCTCCGCGATCGAGTGGGTGACGAAGACGACCGTGGTCCGGGTCTCGCTCCAGACATCGAGCAGTTGGTAGCGCATCGTGTCACGCGTGATCTCGTCGAGGGCGGCGAAGGGCTCGTCCATGAGGAGGATCGGCGCCCCGAGGGCGAACGCACGCACGAGGCTGACGCGTTGCTGCATGCCGCCGGACAGCTCCTTCGGGAGGGACTTGGCAAAGGGCGCGAGCCCCACCTGCTCCAGCAGTGCCATCGGGTCTCTCGTCGGATCGTCCGGGATGGCGACCCGGGAACCGGCGCGCAACGGCCACGGCGGGCGTCCGACGTCACGGAGCAGCGTCACGTTCTCGACGACCGACCGCCACGGGAGTAGCGCCGGGGTCTGTGGCACGAGACCGAAGCGCTTCGCGGCCCGGGCCTCGTCCGGGGTGGCGTCGTCGATGCGGACGCTCCCGCCGTCAGGCGCGATCAGCCCGCCGATGATGCGCAGGAGCGTCGACTTGCCGCAACCGCTCGGGCCGATGACGCTGACGAACTCGCCGGCCGTCACCGAGAGGCTCACGTCGCGCAGCGCGACGACCGGCCTTCCGTTGTGGAAGAAGTGCTTCTGGACGTGATCGAGGACGATTCCGGCGCCGGCAGGTCCGTGTGTGGGGGCCGGTGCGGCATCGCCCACGGTGACGCCGCGATCGCGCCGGCGCGTCATGACCGTCGGCCCAGATAGGGCGCGAGCAGCTTCTCGATCTGCTTCGCGGTGACGTCGACCTCGATGTTAACGGCATCGCCCGGTGACTTGTGGCCGAGCGTCGTGTGCTCTGCCGTGTACGGGATCACCGCGATCGAGAAGCTCTCGTCGTCGAGGTCGAAGATCGTCAGGCTGACGCCGTCGACGGCGACGGGGCCCTTCTCCACGCAGTAGCGCATGAGATGCCGTGGGATCCTGACCCGCAGATCGGGCGCGGGAGCGAGGACGTTGCCAACGGCGTCGACATGGCCCAGGACGACGTGTCCCGAGAGACGGTCGCTGAGACGAACGGGACGTTCGAGGTTGACCAGGTCACCGATCCGGAGACTCCCGAGGGTGGTCCGCCGCAGCGTCTCGGCCGAGACGTCGCTCTCCAGCCAGTCCTCTCCCCGGGCGACGACCGTCAGGCAGGCCCCGCTGACCGCGACGGAGTCGCCGATGCCGAGGTCCGGGGCGACAAGCGAGGAGCGAAAGCGGCGGCGGGCGGCGTCGGCTCGCGACAGGCTGCCCAACTCCTCGACGATCCCTGAGAACATGGCCCTCCCTGCGGCCGCGTCGTCGTCGCGGAGACGACATCTCCCGACGCACCAAGCGACCTGGTCGCGGGCAGCCTGGGCCGCTTCGCGGCGGTGCAACGCCGACGGGCAGTGGAAGATTATCCGTCGCAGGTCGGCGGTCCCGGGGGTGGCGCCCAGGCGCTGGGTAGGGAATTCGCTGCTTGCGAGCCCCTTCCTCGATGCGTGGCGCGCCGTGGGTGACGATCGACGCGCGCCGGCGAGTGACGACGTGGCGGCGGGAAGGGTCACCCTTCCCAGGGTGGAAGTCGGTTCGATCGCAGGTCGGTGGTCCAGGGCGATTCACCGGATCCGTCCGCGTTGCCAACCGACGCTGCCGGAGGGGATCCCTGTTGGCGGAATTGCGTCCGGTACAGCTCCGCGTAGAGGCCGCCGCGCTCGATGAGGTCATCGTGGGTCCCGCGTTCGACAATCCGACCCGCGTCGATCACGAGGACGAGGTCGGCGTCACGTACGGTCGAGAGCCGGTGCGCGATGACGAGCGACGTTCGTCCAGTGAGCGCTGTCTTGAGCGCTCGCTGTACGGCGGCTTCGGACTCCGAGTCGAGATGGGCGGTCGCCTCGTCGAGTACGACGACGTCGGGCGCCTTGAGAAGGAGGCGCGCGATCGCCATGCGCTGCTTCTCCCCTCCGGAGAGCCGATAGCCGCGATCGCCGACGAGCGTGTCGAGACCTTCCGGCAGTTCGTCGACGAGCGAGAGGATCTGCGCGCCGGCGAGCGCTTCGCGGAGCTCCGCGTCCGTCGCGTCGGGCTTCGCGTAGAGGAGGTTCGCGCGGATCGTGTCGTGGAACATGTGGGCGTCCTGGGTCACCATGCCGACGCCCGAGCGCAGGGAATCGAGCGTGACGTCGCGCACGTCGAGGCCGTTGATCCGAACCGCGCCGCTGCGCACGTCGTAGAGGCGCGCGACGAGGTGGGTGATCGTCGTCTTGCCAGCACCGGACGGTCCGATCAGCGCGACGAGCTGTCCGGGCTCGGCGCGAAACGTGACGTCGAAGAGCACCTGGCGGGCGTCGGTGGCCTCAAGAACGGCGACCGACTCGAGCGAGGCGAGGGACACCTCGGTGGCGCTCGGATAGCTGAAGTCCACGTGATCGAACTCGATCGTTGCCGGGCCGTGCGACAGGTCGAGCGCGCCCTCTCGTTCGGTGATCATCGGCGCGAGGTCAAGCACCTCGAAGACGCGGTCGAACGAGACGAGCGCTGTCATCACGTCGACGTTGACGTTCGAGAGCTGGGTGAGCGGTCCGTAGAGGCGGTTGAGATAGGCGGTCATCGCGACGAGCGTGCCGAGCTCGAGGATCCCGTGGACCACCATCGACCCGCCCCAGCCGTAGACGAGGGCGGTGGCGAGCGACGCCGTGACGGTGAGCGAGATGAAGAACACCCTGGCGTAGATCGACTGGAGGACAGCGATGTCGCGCACCCGCCCCGCCCGACCGGAGAAGAGCGCCTCTTCCTCTCCGGGACGGCCGAAGAGCTTGACGAGAAGCGCCCCGGCGACGTTGAAGCGCTCGGCCATGGTCGAGTTCATGTCGGCCGCGAGCACGTAGCCCTCGCGTGTGATCGCCCCGAGGCGACGCCCCATGTAGCGCGCCGGGATCGCGAACGCCGGCAGGAGGGCGAGTGCGACGAGCGTGATCTGCCAGGACAGGATCAGCATCGTCGTCAGGACCATCACGACGCTGAGCAGGTTGCCGATCACCGAGGACAAGATGTCCGTCGTCGCCTGTTGCGCGCCGAGCACGTCGTTGTTCAACCGGCTGACGAGGGCGCCAGTCTGGGTGCGGGTGAAGAAGGCGAGCGACATCCGCTGGACGTGGGCGTAGACCCGTGTCCGCAGGTCGTAGATAAGGCCTTGGCCGACCTGGGACGAGCAGAGCTGCTCGCCGAGCGACAGCCCGGCATCGACGACCGCAAGGCCGCCGATGACGAGCGCGAGCACGACGATGAGGCGCGTGTCTCGCTGGCCGATTCCGGTGTCGATGATTGCCCGGTAGATGAGCGGAACGGCCACCCCGATCGCCGAGTCGACGATCGTCAGGAGAAAGAAGATCGTGAGCTTTCGCTTGTATGGCGCGAGGCAGCGCAGGATGCGGCGCACAGTTCCCTTGGGGACCTTGCTCCCGACGACGGAGCGGTCCTGGATGAGCGAGCGCATCGAGCCGCCGAAGCCCCGTCCTCCGCCGATGCCCATTCCCCCTCCGGCGCGCATCATCGTCGTCGCTCCGGTTCTGGATTCCTCCTGGTGAGCTGCTTGGGCGAGGTTGCGCGCTCTGGTTCGCCGGCGGAGTCGACCCGCCCGAGCAGAGCGAGCAGCTCCACACATTCCGCCGGTTCGAGGCGACTGAAGAGGCCCGTGGCGGCGTGATCTCGGGCGCGACCGATCTCCGCGAACAGCTGTGACCCGGCCCCGGTCATGCGCACGCGGATCGAGCGTCGGTCCTCGGGATCAATCTCGCGAACGACGAGTCCCTTGGCCTCGAGTCTTTCGATGATTGTCGTCGCCGAGCGGGGAACGATCCGGCTGCGCTGGGCGATTTCTGACATGCGCAGGGGTGACGGCGCCCGACCGACCATGCGAAGCGCGCGCGCGTCACCGTCGCTGAGCCCGAATGGTGCTAGCTGCCTCGCCGAGTTCGCCTTCAGGTGCCGCGCAATGCGCAGGACGAGCTCGCCGATCTGGGCCGCATCGTCGTCGGGGCTCGTCCCGTGGTGGTGGTCCTTTTTCGAGGATCCCTTCATGGCACCGGTGGTCCGTGGGTCAACAGCGATGAGTAAGGCTCATAATAGAGGCGTCTCATCGACCTGCGATACCAGCCAGGCAACCAGGCAATTGAGGCCCCGATCGGACCGCCTCGACATCGCTCGGACGTTCTCCTTGCCGCCGAGCGGGTCCGACGACGACGACGGTGTCCGGATTCCGGGTGTGAAGGGCCCTTCGTGTCGTGCGCCGTTGCCGAAGGGTCAGTTGTTACACTCCTCCTCTGGCGCAGGGTGCCCGGTGCCGCCGGGCTGAGAGAGACCTGTCGAACCTGATCTCGTTCGTACGAGCGGAGGGACGTCACCGATGCACACCGAGCTGGCCTGGACCGATCGCCGGGTGTCGGTCGCCTTGCACGATGTGGCCGAACAGCAACCGCTGATCCATTGTTTGACGAACATCGTCGTGGCCCAGTTCACCGCCAACGTCCTGCTTGCCGTCGGCGCGTCGCCGGCGATGGTGGAAAACGCTGTGGAGTCGGGTCCGTTCGCCGCCGTGGCCGCGGCCGTCCTGGTGAATCTCGGGACGCTGTCGGCGGAACGGGAGGTGGCGATGCGCTCCGCCGCGGCCGCGGCCCACGAGCATGGTCGGCCGTGGGTGTTCGACCCGGTCGCCGTAGGAGCTCTTGCACACCGCACAGCCTTTGCGGGCGAATTGCTCGAAGTGTGCCCAACGGTCGTGCGTGGGAATGCCTCCGAAGTGATGAGCCTGGCCGGATCGGGGGTCGCCGGTCGAGGCGTCGATTCGCTCGCCGACTCGGAGGAGGCAATCGCCGCCGCCGCGGTGCTTGCCCGGTCGCGGGGTTGCGTGGTCGCCGTGAGCGGTGCTGTCGACTACGTGACCGATGGCAGTGACGTCGTCGAGGTCCGGGGCGGGAGTCCACTCCTGACCCGGATCACGGGAACCGGTTGCGCGCTCGGCGCGCTCGTCGCAGCGTTCGTGGCGGTCGAAGACGACGTGCTGTTCGCGACGGCTGCCGCGTCGGCGGTGTTCAAGGCTGCGGGCGAGCGCGCAGCGAGTGGAGATCCAGGAACCGGAACGTTCGCGGTTGGTCTCGTCGACCAGCTGGATGCCCTCGCGAGCGCCGCGGCTCGGTTGCCGGCATGAGCCGCGAGCTCGACCTGTCTCTATATCTTGTCGCTGACGTGGACGTCTGCGGCGAACGGGGGTTGGTCGAGACCGTGCGGGCTGCTGTCGCAGGCGGCGTAACGACGGTGCAGCTGCGGGACCACGGCGCGACGACTCATGAACTTCTCGACGCGGCGCTTGCCCTACGAGATCTGCTCGCTACCAGCGGGGTCGGCCTTGTTGTGAACGATCGCCTCGACGTGGCGATGGCGGCTGGCGCCGACGGGGTACACCTCGGTCAGTCGGATCTTCCCGTCGAAGCAGCGCGTGAGATCGCCGGTCCAGAGTTCGTCATCGGATGGTCAGTGACGAACTTCGCTGAGGCGAAAATCGCTGCGGATCTTCCGCCGGGGACGGTCGACTACCTCGGCGTCGGTCCGATCTACTCCACACAGACGAAGCTTGACGCCGCGGCGCCGATGGGCGTCGAGGGACTGCGCGCCGTTTGCGCCATCTCGTCGGTACCGTGCGTCGCGATCGGAGGCATCACGGCTGATCGCGTTGCCGAGCTCGTCGGCGTCGGCGCCGTCGGGATCGCAGTCGTAGCGGCGATCTGCTCGGCCGCGGATCCGCGCGCCGCCGCGGCAGAGTTACGCAATCAGTGCGGGCGGTGATCCGGGACCCCGTATTGGGCTCTGTGTGGTTGAATATCCGACCCTTTTGAGGCGTCTGGAAAACAGCCGTCGCGCAGTTTCTGGGTCGCGGAGAACTGCGCCAACTAATGAGGGTCGCGTAATACAGTGACGCCCCGGTCATAGAGAAAGACCGGTGTAGCGGAGGAATGCGAATGCGAGGTCGGTCTCGTTGCGGGCGAGGTCGATGCCCCGGCGTGCGGCGCTCTCGGTCTCGACGACCGTGTCGACCATCAGGTTGGCGAGCTCGGAACGTTTCAGGTTCCCCCACAAGGCCTCCACCGGATTGAGCTCGAGAGCATAGGCAGGGAGGCGTTCGACGACGAGCCAGCTCCGCTGCTTCGCGAGAAACGAGCGCATGGCTCTGCTCCGGTGGCTCGTGAGGCCGTCCCAGACCAGGGTGGCCTTTGCTCCATGAAGCTCGTGACGGAGTTCGTCAATGACTCGATCAGGCTCTCGTCGTTGTAGGAGCCGGTGCGGGTGTCAAAGAGCAACTGGGCGTGACCGCCGCCCGACGCGTATGCGAGGGCGGCGACCATCGCTATGCGCTTCCAGTTGAAATGTGTCCGCAGGACTGGCGTCTTTCCTTTTGGCGCCCAGGTCCGCCGGATGGGTGGCGTCAGCGAGATGCCGGACTCGTCCTCGAAGACGATGAAGGCCCTTCTTTGGCGAGCGTTTTTCTTACAACGGGCCAACGGTCTCGCACCCAGGTCGCAACGGCATCGTCGTCACGCTCCCTGGCCCGGCGCTCTGGGCGCTGGGGACTCCAGCCGAGCTGTCCCATGAGGCGCCAGACATGACCGGGGTGATAGGCGACGCCAGTCAGTGCCTCGATCACCTCGGTGATGCGGGCAAGCGTCCATAGTTCGGTCGGATAGCCGCTCGCCCGTGCACCGCGGAGAAGTGCCTGCTCGATTCGTCTTACGTCCGAGCTCGTGAGTCTCGGCTTGCGGCCGGCTCGACGGGCTCCGCGCAGCGCCACAGCGCCGCCCTTCTCAAAGCTCGTGAACCAGCGGCTGACACTTTGACGCGAGACGTCGAGTTCACGAGCGACGTCGGCCTGGGGGACACCACGAGCGAACAACTTCGCCGCTCGTTCTCGCCGTTCTTCCATTCCCGCGAAGTCCCGATGGGGGCGCACCGATGCCATGGCACCAGTATCCCACCATCGGGCCAGTATGTCACTGTATTACGCGAGTCTCATCAGGTCCGCGTGGGTATCGAAGAGGGTGTCAAAGTGAGTGCTCTTGGCGAGCATCAACGGAACCCCGGCGTAGCTCTCACTCGGCCTCGGGTGCATGAGACCCAGACCGACGGATGTGCATGCACGACCTGGGACGGGCTTCGGTGACCAGGAACCACCGGACGCGACTTCTCGTAGCTGGCATGAGTGACCCATCGTGGCCGTTGTCTCACCTGTGGTGGTGACTGTCTGACTCATTTGCGTCAATTGCCGAGTAAGAACTGATCTTTCATTTGCCGGCGCGCTTTGGAATCTGAGTCACCGCTATGATCTCCTGCACTAACGGGGGAACTAATGCGCAACGGGGGAGCCAATCCACGGTGACAGTCCCAGAACAAAGATTGACGACAGAGATGATGGAGAGGCGGGTGCCGTTGCACAGGCGGACTGGATTGACCGTGGTCGCTGACTCCGAACGACGGCGCCTCGACGAATGCGGTAACCGCGTGCGTCCGTCGATCAGCGTGGTGATCCCAGCACTGGACGAGGAGCTGAACCTGCCTCGCGTGCTCGAGCAGATTCCGAACATCGTGGACGAGGTCGTTGTCGTGGATGGCAATTCGAGCGATCGCACGGTCGCGGTCGCACTCGAGGCCATGCCTGACGCCCGGATTGTGAAACAACCAGGTCGTGGCAAGGGCGATGCCTTGCGGGCTGGCTTCTCGGCTAGCCGAGGCGATGCCATCGTCATGCTCGATGGTGACGGCTCGATGTCGCCGAGCGAGATCCCGGATTTCCTGGACGCGCTGATTTCAGGAGCCGAGTACGCGAAGGGAAGCCGCTTTCTGCCGCAAGCGGGAAGCGATGACATCAACGCGCTGCGCTGGGTTGGGGCCCACGGCCTGCGGATGATCTTCAACTGGTTGTACGGGGCGGGCCACACGGATCTCTGCTATGGCTACGCTGCCTTCTGGCGCCGAACGCTTGACTACCTCACCATCGATCGGGACGGGTTCGAGGTGGAAACGATTCTCGCCATCCGGACAGCGCAGGCCGGCTTGCGTGTCAGCGAGGTACCCAGTTTCGAGTATCCGCGAACATACGGCTCGAGCAATCTCCGAGTCGTTCGCGACGGATTAAGCATCCTTTGGGTCATGCTCGCCGAGCGCGTTCGTGCCCGCGGCGACGTGGCGTTGCGCCCGTCGTTCGAGCCAGCCAAGTCGGAGCACGTCGTCTATCTGGGATCTTGATCCTGATTACCTCGGTTCAGTGCATGAGTGAATTTCCGGGGGCACCACTGTTTCCGTATTTCGGCTGACCGTTGCAGTCATCAAATTGGTTTCGTAGATGACCTCAGGTACTTGACGCCAGTTGTTGTCGGCTCCGTGTCCGGGCAGCAGAATCCGTCGGACGGCGTCCCGCTTCCGGTCAGCCGTGACCCGTGGTAAGTCGAGCGCCCTCCCGCGGGCGTTCTGCGCGTTCGTGTCGAAGGGCCGAGAAGAAGTCGCGGCCTGTTTGGTGCCTGGAGCGCTGGGTGAGCAGGTATCTTGAGTAGCACCCGCATGTCTCGACGATGATGCCACTGCGGATGCGGTGGTTGAGGTGCACGGAGGCAACCTGCGGAGACGCTCCGTTCGTCGCCGGGACTGCTGCGCTGTGGTTCTCAGGTGACCGGGAATGGGGCGGCTCTCTTCAGGAGCTTTGTTGGATGTTCAATCCCCGCAGCGGCCTGCTGATGGGGAGACTTGGCATGCGACGCCGGCTCCGTCGGGTCATGTCCGAACGTCCAACTAAAGCTGTTGTCCTTTCGGTCGCGGAATCCAACGACGCGCGCCCGAGGAGGAGCGACTCCGCTTGGGGGAAAGTCACCATCCGGGACCTGCATGAGGACGGCCAGTTTCATCACTGCAACATGGGTGATATGGCTCACCCACGGCCGTGATCGTACATCCAGATCGATTGCTGCTGGCTCCTTCGTCGGAGTGAGCAACCGACGCCGGCGAACCGTCACACCGCAATGCTCTTGGCTGTGCGCTCCGTGCGCGCACACTCTCGAGCGCTCGATGGTCTGGTCTCGACAGTGCATCGTCTCCGTCCAGTCCGTACCCAGTGGCAGGATGGACTCCTGGTGGTCGACAACATTCCGACGTGGGTCGCTCAGCTCGAGCTCTCCGATGGGGGACGACTCGCGGGAGTACGCACTCATCGGAGTCCCGAGTACCGTCAGGCGCGCATCCTGGTTCGCATCCACGGCCAGCCCATTGGATTCCTCAACCTATCGGTGCCGCCGGAGGGACTGACCCTGCAAACTGCTGTATCGGAAGCCCAACTTCAGCTCCCGGACAGAATACGCGGGCATCTTGCCGAAGATGGAGTCGACCTGCCCGACGTCCCGCTTTCACAACTCACTGGCCGGCCTGTGGAGTGTCGAGATAGAGCAGTACCAGAAGCTTCCCCACCCTTCTCAGTTGTCGTGTCCACCCGTGATCGCCCCGCTGCATTGGCGAACTGCCTGCGAAGCCTCGGGCAGCTCCGGCACGTGGTCTTCGAAGTCGTTGTCGTCGACAACGCCCCATCGGACGATGAGGCGCGGCGAACGTTCGACAGGGTGGTCGGCGGCGATGAGCGGTTCCGCTACGTCTGTGAGCCTTTACAAGGAGTTTCGAGAGCACGCAACCGTGGTTTGCATATGGCCCTCTTCGATCACGTCGCGTTCACCGACGATGACGTCGTCGTCGATAACGACTGGCTCCGCGCGCTCGCCCGCGGCTTCATTCGTGGGCCGGATGTGGTTTGCGTTACGGGGCTCGTGGCCGCCGGCTCACTCGACAACGCCGCCGAGCGTTACTTCGATCGCGCCCTGACGTGGTCAGCGCATTTGTGGCCATGTCGCTACGACGCTGCGACTCGTCGGAGCCCGCATTTCCCGTTTGATGCAGGTCGGTTCGGGACCGGAGCAAACTTCGCCGTCGACCGCGCGGCGTCGGTTGCGATTGGAGGCTTTGACGACGCCCTGGGTGCTGGCACACCAACCTGCGGTGGAGAGGACCTCGACATGTTCGTTCGCCTCTTGCGAGGGGGCGGAGTTCTGGCTTATGAACCGTCGGCAGTGGTCTGGCACTTTCATCGAGCGGCCCCGGACGAACTGCGCCGACAGATGCGGGGTTACGGTGTTGGTTTCGGAGCGTTTGTCTTCAAACAGCTCCGTGAAAAAGAACTGCGGCGCAACTTCTTTCGTCAGCTTCCGTTACGTATCTGGGAACGCGCGCGGAACTGGTTTCGCCATGTCAGCTCTGAGGAGAATGTAGGTCAGTTTGTCGCCGCAGAAGCCTGGGGCCTGATACGCGGACCTTTCATCTACTGCCGTAGCCAGCGAACGGCAGAGCGAATGCGTGCGATTTCGAAATGATTGTGAACACTGATGTCGTGTCCAAGGCGCGGGGCATCATCGGGCGTCAGAGCTAGCAAATCGTGCTTCGCGATGTTCGATGTTCTTCGTCACTTCCGGTGCTCTTCGGGTTCTGGTGTTCGCCGCTCGCGCGTTGACATTCCCGTGACATCCAGACGGCGCCCTCCAAGGCTGCGCTCCGGGATATGTCGTGAGATACATCGTGCTCCGCCTCTTGGCATTTTCAGGCGTCACCTCCAAGCGATCGTTCATCTCCATCGCGTTCTCGACGGAAGTGGCGAAGTGCCCAACGATTCACGTCTTCGACCGCGTTTCATGTGGTGCAGATGCTCAGAACAGCGCAGTACCATGCCTAAGGTGAGAATCTCGAACCGCGCCATCCCAGGATCTCGTCAAATGCAGGGCCCGACGTGAGCGCGTACGAATTGCGTCCCCCAATGGCGCAGGCGGAGCCCCTCGAGCGCGACCACGGGAACGCGGTGTGGGTCGGTTCGGCCGACTTCGTCGTGGCGAACTCCGGTGAAGACATTGTTCTTCAAGATGGAGGTGCTTACTCGAAAGCGCGTCTGCTGATATGGGACTTCGACCGAGTAAGAGGGTTCGTGGAAGTCCCAGTACGCGATTCAACCGTCAGCAGCGAAGAGCTGTGCCGTGCGGTGGTGTCGCTGCCCGTGCCGGACCCGGCCGCGTCCCAGGTGCCAGTAGCGCCAACTTCGGTGGTGGTCTGCACGCGCGATCGAGCACACGACTTGCGACTGTGCCTGGAGGCGTTGCTCCAGTTGGATTTCGCGACATTCGAGGTGATTGTCGTGGACAACGCGCCGAGTGATACCTCGACGCTGCAGTTGGTCAGGGAGTTGGCTGATCCACATATTCGGTACATGGTTGAAAACAAGCGTGGTCTTGCTCGCGCGCGCAATGCTGGTGTCCGTTCTGCGCGGTATGACTATATTGCATTTACCGATGATGATGTTGTAGTCGATCGACGGTGGCTTACGGCTCTTCATCGTGGGTTTTCTCTTGGTGCGGACGTCGATTGCGTGACTGGCATGGTAGCGACCGGTCAGTTGCAGTCAAGGTCACAACGCTATTTTGATCGCCGAGTCTCATGGGCACGAAATGTCAATAGAACAATCTTCAGGCTACAAGATCCGCCGCCGGACATGCCACTGTTCCCTTTTCAATTTGGCGCGTACGGGACCGGTGCGAATTTCTCCGCGAGACGTTCGGCGCTCTTTGAGCTAGGTGGATTCGACGAAGCCCTCGGTGTCGGATCCCCAACAGCAGGCGGTGAGGACATCGATTTCTTTATCCGGGTTGTTCTCGCTAATCGTGCCCTCGTGTACCTCCCAGATGCCGTGGTCTGGCACAAGCACCGAGCGGACGACGAGGGGCTGAAGGTCCAGCTCGAGAATTACGGCCGTGGACTGGGTGCAGTGTTGACCAAGTTGGCCTGTGAACGTCGGGCTCGACGGCTGATGGCGACCCGACTAGTTCGTGGAATACGTCATGCGCGACAGATGGTCCGCGTGGAAACGGCAACGCGGAACCGGACGCTATCTGGGCTTGGGGGCGTCGAGCTCCGAGGAATACTCCGGGGACCGTACGCGCTGCACCGGGCTCGGCGCAGCGGTCTCGTTCGGCCTCTCAAAGACGACGTCAACCCCTCGTCTGCGGCCAGCGCGTGATCAACTCCGTAGTTCGATTTCAGCGACCGGGCGTCAACACCAGCCGAAGATTGCTGGTTCAAAGGCTGGCAGGCTCATCCGGCGTGTGGTCTCGCGTCTCTCGGCGTGTCATCTCTGGCGCAACGGGACATGTGTCGTCTGCCGTCAACGACGTTCGAGAACGACCCACGAGGTCCGAGTTCGGCGATACTCGGGTAACCCCTGGCAGCAAAGGCGCGAAGGGTACGCGGAGACGGCGGTGATGTGGCCGGAGTTCAGGGTGTCTGGCGGCGCGGACAACTCGCCGGCCTCAAGTCAGTTCCGCTCGGCGTGACGGCGCAACGCGGCGATGGTCAGGTCGAGCTGATCACTCGAACGCGGTTCCTCGACTCCGCCGCGCCAGTAGACGAACTCGTGATGGACCTTGCGGCCTTCGAGACAGGCCTCGTCGAATGACAGGTGCGACAGGTTCGATTGGCCATCCCCCTGTGAGCCGGACACTCCGAGTAGGAGGAGCGTCATGGCAGACGAAGACAACGACCGACCTCGCGAACGACGACGAGGGAGAGACCCGGTCAGAACCTTCTGCGACTGGAATTGCTGGAAAGTGCCGCGGAATTCGGGACTGGGCATCCAGTCGTGGAGTGAGGATCACGTCGCACCGAGCTCGGGTCTGCGGGAAGGGTTACTTCACAGCTGCGTGGTGGTCAGCTCACACGGTCTCGCGAGAATCAGATCTGGACATACGGAACTTAGGGAGGCGCGTGTGAAGCGCTCGGAACGCGGCAGAAGGTAGTTCTTTGATGAGCTGGCCCAGGGTCAAGTCGTCCCTCGCGTCCCACATTGCAGGATGGACAACATCTATATAGGTGCCGTGTGCCGCAGCATCGAGAGTCCTAGAGAATAGAAGGATATTCTGTCTATACCAATAGTCAACGGCTGAGCAGTCCCATATCGCGGGCCGGACGATATCGAAGACTCTCAAGCCGAGGCGAGAGAACTTCGGAATCCAATAAGACGGCCATTGCTCGTTCACGTGACGATAGCCTCCCTGTCTGGGAATGGCCGCGGAAAAGAGGACGTTGTCAGCATGGGCGGATAGCGACTCGACGAACGAGTCAGCGCAGGATTCATCGAGATGCTCGGCCACCTCAAGGGACTCCACGAGATCAAATCGGCGGCCCAACGAAAATGATCGTGTTAGATCGAGCGGCCGGAAGGCGTCGTGTGGTATTTGTAATTGTGTTGCTTGGACATATCCACCATCGAGACCCAGGACGTCAGTGGTCCCGCAGGCAATCCACTCGGCCAGCCATGTTCCGAGGCCGCAACCAACATCGAGAACTGATTTGGGGCGCAGAAGATTGTTGACGAGTCGAACAACAACTGCGGCAGATCGACGGGACCCTGCTGATTGAGCCGCATAGAAAGCCGAATCATAAGTCTTAGGACGCCGGGCGTTCGCGGGCATGGCAAGCCTTTCGTGCCATCGATGATACGGTAGTCGGTCAGTTTGATGAGCAGGCCCAGCGTCGAAAAATTGACTCCCCTAATGCGTGCGCTTCCAGAACACGCCCATCCCGTCGATGTCCTGAATTGGCTCAGTGATCGAGTTTGCGGCTCGGTAGTCCTCGATGGCTTGGGCGCACCCAGGCATGACGAAGTCGTCGACGATCGCGAAGCCACCAATCGACAGCTTCGGGTAGAGGGTCCTCATCGCATCCATGGTCGATTCGCAGAGATCGCCGTCGAGACGCAAGATGGCCAGCCGCGAGATCGGCGCGTCGGGCAGAGTGTCGCGAAACCAACCTACGAGAAATCGAACCTGGTCGTCGAGCAGGGCATATCTTCGGAAGTTCTCCTTTACTTCCTCGACGCTGACCGCGAGATACGCGACCCTCGACAAGTGGCCGAGTCCCTTGTCCGCCGGGTATTTCGCGACGTTGGGTTTCGGCAAGCCTCGAAAAGAGTCGGCAAGCCAGACCTTCCGTTCCGTATCGCCCCATGCAGCGAGGATCGCGCGCATGAAAATTGAGGCACCGCCCCGCCAGACACCCGTTTCAATTAAGTCGCCGGGAACTCCAGCTTCGAGCACCTCTCCGACACATGCTTGGAGGTTGTTGAGGCGAGCCATCCCGATCATCGTCTCGCCCTGGTCCGGCCAATCTCTGCCAAGTGCACGATCCTCAGGGTCCCACTTTCGGGAGAGCACCAGGTTGTACCTGCGGAGAATCGTACGTATAGGGCGTGAGACGAGACCCTTCCAACTCCAACCCGAGAGTTTTAATGAGACTTCGCCATACCTTTCGTCCGGAAATAGAAGCCGCGTAAGTGCCTGCTTCATGAGGTCCAGATATCGTTCTTCCAGCGTCTGCGGTTGAGCATCTGTGGTTGGCACCGGCGGGGTCGGTCGATCCATACGCGAATGCTATGCCTGGGCGGCGGCTTGTGAGAACCGGTCAGATGATCAGTCGAGCAGTTGGGTGATCTGCGTGTAGCTCCACGGGTACTGAGCGATCCCCGCTGCCATCGCTGGCGTCATCGGCCTGCCGTACCGCTTGGACAGCGTCTGATGCGGTCGCACGAAGTTGCAGTGCATGTAGTGAAGATTGACCGCGTGGGTCAGGTTCTGGCGCTCCACGAAACTCGTCCCGGCCACGTCGAGGTCGGGCGTGCCGGCGATCACGCGCTTGTCGATGCCGATGCACTGTGACGGGCTGTAGGTGCGCTCCGCGTCAGCGTCGGAATCGTAGAGCTTGTGGAGGATCGAGTAGTCGATGTTGTCGCGAAACAGGCTGTCAACCACGTCGATGTGGAGCCGGAGGCCGTCAGTGGTGAGCTGGATCCGGTGGCTCGGGTCGATCCGAGACCGCAGGTCCGCGATGAAGGTGTAGGCATCGGCCATCGTGCGCTCGCCTACCAACCAACTCGGGACGAGCTTCGTGTCGGCGTCGACTCATGGTCGTTCCAAATCGCGGTGCGACCAGTCCAGCAGTGGTGCAGAGGAGCGGGCCCGTTGTCTCAACTTCTGTTCACTTTCGTAGTCCACGCGCTGCAGCGACAGTGGCGCCGCAGCCTGCAGAAGTAATGCCGGCGACGATGGCACCAGCGCGAGCCACTTCACCGAGATTCCGCGCGCGCAGACCTCGCAGTGCATGTTCGACAATTCCATGCGGTAACGTCCGCCGCATATACAAGCGTTCTTCGACGAGATCGGCTCGTCCGCCGTTCAGACGCGCGAGTTCTATCTTGCCCCGGCCTTCGAGGTAACAGCGCCGTAGGAAGAAAGAGAACCGCGCGCGCTCCGCTTCGACATCATGGTCGACGACTGCCTCCGGGACAAAGATCCATCTTCCACCCGTCTCCGTGCTCATCCGGATGCAAAGGTCGGTATCTTCGGGCCTGGATACATCGCCGACTTTGCCAAAGTCAACGCGAAATCCGCCCACCTTCTCAAATACAGCACGTCTCACCGCCATGTTTTCGCTCCACGCGTTGCGAATCACCGAACGGGTGGTAGGCAAACCGCGAAATGACGCGCCGACCACCCATGCAAACTCGGGAGGAAACCACCTTGGTGTCGGCACGCGCCAGTGAGGCGCCACAAATCCACCCGTCCCGACAACTTCAGGAGTCTCAAATGGCGCGGTAAGGTTTGTTAACCAATGTGGGTGCGCGCTCGCGTCATCGTCGAGAAATGCGACAATTGAAGTCTGTGCAAGAGCTGCTCCCGCGTTTCGTGTTGCGGAAGCTCCTGGTCGCGACGTGTTCAGAACCACTTCGATTTCGTCGTTCCAGCAACGCAACCTTTCATACAACGCCGGATTCCCATCGACAGGCACAATGACCGTCTTCGGAGGTGGCGCTTGCGTGAGGACGGAACTGACTGCACGGCATAGCCCGGCCCAACGTCTCTCGGTGTGGCACGGAATGACGACAGTCACATCACACGAGACATCCGTCACTTGGCAACCCTACATCTGGGGGGCCTGCCGAGCATTTGGTTGCCGCGTCTAGTGACACGGAAGACCGTGCTGAGAGGATGGAGCCATGCCCCGCAAGTTCCCGAGGAGTTCAAGCGTGACGTCGTCGCGGTCGCTCGCCGAGGCGGCCCGACCGCCGCCGAGGTCGCGGCCGACTTCGACATCTCGATCAAGAGCGTCTATCGCTGGTTGCACCAGACCGACGTTGACGACGGGATTAAGGACGGCCTGACGACGACGGAGCAGCAAGAGGTCGTGCAACTCCGGCGCCAGGTCCGGCGCCTCGAGATAGAGAATGAGATCCTCCGGCGCGCCGGCGCGTACTTCGCCAAGGACGCGCTTCCAAAATGAAGTTCCCGCTCGTCCGAGAGCTGGCCGCAGGGGGCTTCCAGGTGCGGCTGACGTGCGGGGTCCTTGGCTTCTCCCACCAGGCCTACTACAAGTGGCTCGCCGACCCGGTCTCGAAGCGCGAGTGG
>CAWDKZ010000017.1:0-194150 GCA_963803025.1 uncultured Acidimicrobiaceae bacterium | reverse complement strand
CCTGTAACACAGCACCCGCAAACTGCATCGTCAGATCAGAACGTCACGTTCGGCGAGGGGAAAGGACACTCCCGAGTGGTGCGGGGTCCGTGGATCGGGGGCTGGGGTGTCCCCAGTAGTGCGGGCAGTCGTCTGGGGCGTTCGGCGCGGATGACCCTCCGGGGTCGCCGATGATCCGGGAGACAGCCTCGCTCCCCCTCCGTTGCGAGGTTTTCTGAGAGGTCGGTGTGGCGTGAGTTACACCGGTGTGATACCTTGCCAGGGCCCCGACGGGAGTCGGCGCCTTCGCTACCAGAAGGGCGTGTCACTGGCCCCGAAGTACCGTTGCAGGGCTTCGGGTGAATCTGGGTCACCGGACGGGCCTTGGCTCCGGGCTGATGAGGGCAGCGACCACCTCGTAACTCGTTCAACCTGCACACCGTTCTCCGGGGAGACGCCGTGCCTGGTTTGCGAGACGAGTGGATCGAGCGTTCAAAGCTTGTTGAACTGGCGTCGGGCATCGATGCCTTGTACCTGTCGGGCTGGGTGGCGTTCTCGCCGTTGCTGTGCGAACAGCTCCAGGAGGGACAGGAGTGAGTGTGATCACCTGATGTGGCCCCACTGCGCGCGTTCCATCTGGCCCCACCTTGAGGAGCCAAGCGCTCACGGGGTCCACCTTCGACAAGGGGGTGGCGAGGATCCTGTAGTCCATGGCGAAACGGTCGAAGGTGGAGCTCTACGAGCAGATCAGGAAGGCGCACGATCGAGACCAGCTCTCGATTCGCGCGCTGGCGAGGCGCTTCGGCGTGCACCGTCGCCTGGTTCGCGAGGCGCTGGCCTCGCCGATCCCACCGCCGCGTAAGACGGCACAGCGGTCAGCGCCGGTCCTCGGGCCGTGGCAGCCGATCATCGACAGCTGGCTGGCAGCCGACCTGGACGCCCCGAAGAAGCAGCGACACACCGCGAGGCGCATCTGGCAGCGCCTCGTCGAGGAGCACGGTGCCGAGGTCGCGGAGGGCACGGTGCGCCGTTACGTCGCGAAGGCCAAGGGCCGCCGGCCGATCCCCCCTGCCGCGGTGATGGTTCCCCAGACCCACCCTCTCGGCTACGAGGCCGAGGTCGACTTCGGCGCCGTGAGCTTCTTCCTCTGCGGCGAGCTCGTGCAGGGCTGGATGTTCGTGATGCGGCTCTCGGCCTCGGGTCGGGGCTACCACCACGTCTACGCCAACCAAGCCCAGGAGGCCTTCTTCGACGGCCACGTGCGCGCCTTCGAGCACTTCGGGGGTTGTCCTTCGCGCCTCCGCTACGACAACTTGAAGCCGGCGGTCGTCCGGCTGCTCATGGGCCGGAGCCGCCAGGAGACCGATCGCTTCGCGGCCTTCCGCGGCCACTACCTCTTCGAGTCCTTCTACTGCCGGCCGGGCAAGGAGGGAGCTCATGAGAAGGGCGGCGTCGAAGGCGAGGTCGGCCGGTTCCGCCGCCGCCATCTCGTGCCGATGCCGAGCGTCGCTTCGATCGCCGAGCTCAACGAGCGGTGCGCGGCGGGCGACCGTCTCGACGACCTTCGCCACGTCGAAGGCAGGCGCATGACCGTCGCCGAGCACTTCGCCGCCGAGCGACCCCACCTGCGCCCGCTGCCGGACGATCCCTTCGAGGTCGGGCTCCACCTCACCTGCCGGGTGGACACGAAGAGCCGCGTCTGCGTCCGCCAGTGCTTCTACTCGGTCCCCGTCCGCTACACGGGGACGCGTCTCGCCGTGCGCCTTTCGGCCGAGACCGTGGAGGCGCTCGACGGCTCGCGGGTCGTCGCCCGTCACGGGCGCGCGGTCGGCAAGGGCGTCGAAACGCTCGAGCTCGACCACTACCTCGAGACCCTGCAGATCAAGCTCGGCGCACTCTCTGGTGCCACGGCTCTTCACCAGGCGCGCGCCGCCGGCCGCTTCACCGCCGCGCACGACCGCTTCTTCCAGCTGGCGCGGCGCCGCCTCGGTGATCGCGACGGGACGAGGGCGCTGATCGAGGTGCTCCTCGCCCATCGGGTCCTTCCCTTCGCCGCCGTGGTCGCCGGCATCGAGGGAGCGCTTCGGGTGGGGTCGGTCGATCCGAACGTGGTGATCGTCGAGGCCCGGCGGGCCACCGAGCGTTCGAGCAGCACCGCTGTCTCGATGCCGACCCTGGCCCGCTTCGACCGGCCAGCACCCTCGCTCGAGCGATACGACGACCTCCTGGAGGCATGCCGATGACGACGCTGACCGACACCGCCGCGATCGCGGCCATCGGGGCCGCCAGCCGGGAGCTGCGCCTCCCGACGGTGCGCGCCGAGGCCGAGCATCTCGCCGAGGTGGCGCTTCGCTCCCGCGTCGGGCACCTTCCCTACCTCGCCGACGTGCTCGCCGCCGAGGTCGACGACCGCGCCGAACGGCGCCGCCAACGTCGGGTGCACGAGGCGCGCTTCCCCCGCCTGAAGCGCCTCGTCGACTTCGACGTGTCGGCCTCACCGACGGTGAACGCGGCGACGGTCGCCGCCCTCGCTTCCGGTGCCTACCTCGACAAGGGCGAGCCCGTCGTTCTGTTGGGCGACTCGGGCACCGGCAAGAGCCACCTGCTGATCGGGCTCGGCCTGGCGGCCTGCGAGCAGGGACGCTCGGTGCGCTACGTGACCTGCGCCCAGCTCGTGAACGAGCTCGCCGAGGCCGCCGACGAACGCCGGCTGTCACGCATTGTCGCCCGCTACGGGCGTCTCGACCTCCTCTTACTCGACGAGCTCGGCTACATGCAGCTCGACAGTCGGGGCGCGGAGCTCTTGTTCCAGATCATGACCGAGCGGGAGGAGAAGTCCTCCATGGCCGTGGCGAGCAACCTCCCCTTCAGCGAGTGGGGCCAGGTGGTGACCGATCCCCGGCTCGTGGCCGCCATCGTCGACCGGCTGACCTTCCGGGCCCACATCATCGAGACCGGGACCGAGAGCTATCGGCTGAAGAGCGCCCGGCGGGGAAAGAGCAAGCCCGAATAGTCAGCGGACGTGCTGGAGGGCGGCGTTCGCCGCACCGAGCTCGAAAGCCTCGGGGTCGAACTTGTAGCCCACCCAGACGAGGTAGTTGTCGTGCTCCTCGTGCAGCGGGTCGGCGAGCGCCTCGAGGAAGTCCGCGTAGCCACCCGTTCCCCCGACGTCCTCGGGTGGGCAGGCGTTCTGGCCGTCGAGGCACACGCCGAACTTCAAAGCGACCGGCGACCAGGAAACACCTTCGACCACAACCTCGTGCCCCCAGGAGTCGCCGAAGTCGTATTCGTACTTGAAGCGCCGGACCCCGCCGCGAAGCGCCACGAACACGGTGAAGTCCTTCTCGTCAAGCTCTTCCTCGGGCCAGTCCTCGACGTGCATGCCATAGAGCTGGTCACCGATTGTGAAGCTGTGCAGGTGGGAGTTCGTCCACCCCATGGCTGCTTGAAACATGTCATGCAGCTTCGCGAGCCGGACCCCGCCCGGGACGAGGAGCCGCCTCCAGACCGTCGGCACCACCTCTTCGAGCTGGATCCGGAGCTGGAACACCGGCTGTGAGGTCACGCCCGCACACTACGCGGCCCTTCAGATCGCCTCAGACGCGCCGAACGACAGAGGGTGGCACGACGTACTCGGGTGCCCGGCTGGTGTTTCGTCCAGGTGGGGCCAACTCAGGCGCGCACGCTGGGGCCAAATGGGGTTGACATTCCCACAGGAGGCTGCAAGGGCGGCCGGCGAGGCGCAGCCGTTCACCTTCGGGCATGCTCAGTTCGAGATCTGGCCGCACGGCCTCGGGCGCTATCCCTACCGGTTGGAGCACCAGTACGGCGTGCTTCAGCTCAGCCCGAACAGCAATCTGCCGCCGGTTCGGATCCAGCCGCGTGCCGAGTTTCTCCACGGCATAGGTGCGCTCAGCGCTGCACGTTGGTTCGAGCACGTGTTGGTCGACCGATGTGGGTTCACGGAGCTGAGCGTGTCGCGAGTGGATCTGCATGCCGATTTCCAGGGCTGGCGGCTCGACGGCGAGGACCGCGAGCGTTTCCTCTGTCGGGCAAGAGCGCGAACCACTTACGAGGAGGACGGTCGGTGGACCGGCTTCTCCTTCGGCAGGCGGAAGACCGGGACGTTCAGTGCCCGGATCTACGACAAGACCGAAGAGCTGCGGCGCAGCAAGGCTGGCTACTGGGAGGACATCTGGGGTCCCACCTACCGGAGAGGTGAGCAGGTCGTCCGGGTGGAGTTCGAGCTTGCCGGGAAGGCCCTGCGGGAGTTTGAGCTTTCGACGCCCGAAGAGGTGGTGGCCGCGGCCGGGTCACTGTGGATGTACATGACGCACGACTGGCTGACCTACAGGTCGCCGAGTGCCGACGCGACGAGGGCTCGGTGGCCGGTTGCAGCCGAGTGGGAGAGCGTGCAGCGAGCGCGAATCGCCGACGGCGCTCATGGCCTTGCGCGCATGGTGGCAGGGCGGCGACGTGCGACGCTGCAACGACTTGCTCCCGGACTTGTGGGCTACATCGCGAGCTTTGCCGCCGTCGTTGGCGCGGAGGACATCGGCGACACCTCCGCGGCGCTCCCGGAGCTGCTCCAGCGCTACGGGAACCTGACGGATCGGCCGTTCGCCGATCGGGTGGCTGAGAAGGTAAAGCAGGCGAAGCGGTGATGGGATCGGGCCCGGACTACCGTCGGGTGGCCGAGGTGCTCGTGCGCATCGCGCTGCGGCTGACCGGTGGGTCGGGGAAGGAGGACGACGATGCTGACAGTCGCGTACTGCCGGGTGTCGACCGAGGAGCAGGCAACGGAGGGCTACTCGATCGAGGGCCAGGCAGAAAAGCTGCGCGGCTACGCCGCGCTACATGATCTCGGCGAGGTCACGGTCATCGCCGATCCGGGACGATCGGGGAAGGACCTGGACCGGGCGGGGCTGCAGCAACTCCTCGCCATGGTCGAGGCCGGTCATGTGACGCACGTGCTGCTCTGGCGGCTCGATCGGCTCTCGCGGAACCTTGGGGACCTGATCGATCTGGCCGACAGGTTCGGGCGAGCCGGTGTCGCGCTGCACTCGTTCACGGAAAAGGTGGATTTGTCGTCGGCGACGGGTCGCATGTTCTACAACATCTTGGGGTCCTTCGCGCAGTTCTACCGTGAGCAGCTCGCCGAGAACGTGCGCATGGGGATGCAACAAGCTGCTCACGAGGGGAGATGGATCAACCGCCCGAAGACGGGGTACGACCTCATCGGCGGTGAGCTCGTTCCGAACGGGGATGCTGATCGCGTGCGCGAGGTTTTCAAGCTGCGTGTGTCTGGGATGAGCTACGCGGCAATCGAGGAGCGGACAGGTATCAGATACTCGACCGTGTGCGCCATCCTGGGCTCGAGGATCTACCTGGGCGAGGTCCTGCTGAATGGGGAGTGGTTCCCCGGCAACCACGAACCACTGATCAGTCCTGAGGAGTTCGAGGCCGCGCACCTGGGCCATGTGCCGGGTCGTCGGCGGGGACGTGATCTGCTGTCCGGTCGCGTGTTCTGCGGGCTGTGCGGCAAGCGGATGGCGGTGGAACAGAACGGAGTCGGGCGGGTCATGTACCGGTGCCGACATCGAGGGAAGGGTTGCGAACAACCTCGTCGCACGAACACGGGGCTTCATCGTGCGGCGAGATTGGGGCTGGGACTGCTCGCCGAGGATCGCGAGCTGCAAGCGGCGATACGCGAGGAGCTGCGCCGGACGGGGCGCACGGCCCGGAGGACCGAGCACCGGCCCGGCGCAGCGCCGCCGGAACGACTGGCTGCACTCTCTGAACGCCGTCGGAAGCTGTTGGAGCTGTACTACGCCAGCAGGATCAGCGCTGAAGGCTTCGCCGAGGAGGAGGGCCGAATTGCTCGAGACATCGAGTCGGCTCGTCAGGCGGCCGGAGAGGACCGGAAACGATCCTCAGAGCGCGAGGCACTGCTCGCTCGGTTCGAGGAGGTGGCGGCCCTGCTTCAGGATCTCGACCTCGAGAAGGCCTGGGACGAGGCGACCGAACCGGAGCGGCGAGTGTTGGTGGAGGAGCTGCTCGAGAGGATCGCCGTGTTCCCCGATCACCTTGAGGTGTCGATCGCTGGCGCGCCACGGTTGAACGTCGGCTTGGCTGAAGTCGGTCTGGGCGGTAATCAGTCGCAGAACGTTGGTGTCGGAGAGGGGACTTGAACCCCTACGAGATTGCTCTCACCAGCCCCTCAAGCTGGCGCGTCTGCCTATTCCGCCACTCCGACGCGGCCTTCCAATCGCCGGAAAGCAGGCTGGAGATTACCGCCTCCCGGAGGTCCCCGTTGAGTCGCCAGCCTCGAATCGAGCGCTTCTTCCCTCGTTTTCCTCGGTGGAGGTCGCAGAAGCCGCGACCGATCAACGGTTCAGCGGCGACGACGACGCAGCAGGGCCACGATTGTTCAAGGGTGATGTCCTCACCAGGGCCACTATAGGGCCACTGTGATTTCGCAACCTTGCACGAACATGAGAGCGCACCGCCGTATATGTCGAGGAAGGTTGGCTGAAGCGTCTCTGGGTCGCGGTCCGAAAGCGCTTCACATCACCCTCTTGAAGTAGAGAAACGGGTTCGAATCCCGTTGGGGCTGCGAACTACATGGCGGATTCTTCCTTCAGATCCGAAGCATCGGAAAAACCCTCATTGCGTCGCGCGACGCAGGTCGCTAATGCGCCAAAGGCGCGTGAAGCATCTGATGCCCCGGCTCCGCTCAGCGACATTGTGGACACGCAGAGATCGGTCACGAAGCTGCAGTGGTCCATTTCCAGGCGAATCCTCTCAGCTTTACCGTTGGTCGATTGTCGAAATGGAGTCCGACGAGAAGAGGACGATCCAAGTTGGACGACCGTGACAGCTGGCTTCAACCCGGCGTCGCCGGGGTACCCAATTTGACGCTTGCATCCGATCAAGACGGGTGAACGATGGCGCTGGATCTCATTGATTCGGCACGGGCAGCGGTCTCGTGGGTCTCGAAGGCGCATCGAGTCCAGGCTGCTGGTCGCACCACCGGAGCGCGTTGCCCGATGGAGAGCTGCACTGAACGCCCCTGAGTCTCATCAGGCTGGGTCCGAGCTGCGACAAAGGATGATCCGCGAGTGGTGGTATCCGTCGCGCTCTGCCTCGCGTTTGTGAACAGTCGATGAATAAAGCCCTGCCGCGCCCGTTTTCGGTTCCTCTGACCTGGTGCTTCTTCTAGGATCTCGCGCGTCAAGCAGGCCCGTTCGGGTTCCCCTGGGACACCGTCTGAAAGGTAGGCGACGTGCAAGAACGCAACCCCGCAGAGGTCGTCCGTCTCATTGCGGACGAGGGCATTGAGGTCGTCGATCTCAGGTTCTGTGATCTTCCAGGCTTGATGCAGCACTTTTCGATTCCCGCCCATCAGTTCACCGAGGACGGGTTCAGCGAGGGCTATGGGTTTGACGGTTCCTCAATCAGAGGGTTTCAGCAGATCCATGAATCGGACATGATTTTGCTCCCAGATCCTTCAACGGCTGTCATCGATCCCTTCCGTCAGCACAAGACACTCAACGTGAACTGCTTTGTTCACGACCCAGTGACCGGAGAGCGTTACAGCCGCGACCCGAGACATGTTGCGCAAAAGGCGGAACGTTATCTTTCGACGACGGGGATCGCGGAGACAGCCTGTTTTGGACCGGAGGCGGAATTCTTCATTTTCGACGATGTTCGGTTCTCTCAGGATCAGCGTTCGGCCTTCTACCAAGTGGATTCGATCGAGGGTATTTGGAACTCCGCGCGTGATGAGGGTCCGAACCTCGGTTACAAACCTCGGTACAAGGAGGGTTACTTCCCTGTCCCTCCGATGGACCATTTTCAAGATCTGCGTTCGGAAATGATCCTGACCATGGAGAAGCTAGGAATCGAAATCGAGGTGCAGCACCACGAAGTCGGGACAGCTGGTCAGGCAGAGATCGACATGCATTTCGACACACTGCTTACGATGGCTGACAAGTTGATGCTTTACAAATACGTGGTCAAGAGCGTCGCAGAACACGCGGGTTACACGGCGACGTTCATGCCAAAACCGTTGTTTCAGGACAACGGTTCGGGTATGCATGTTCACCAGTCCCTCTGGAGTGGTGGCGTGCCGCTGTTCTACTCAGATACCGGCTACGCGGGGCTGTCCGACATGGGTCGCTGGTACATCGGTGGTCTTCTCGTACACGCACGGTCGATCTGCGCGTTCGCCGCGCCAACCACGAATTCCTACCGACGGCTGGTCCCTGGTTACGAAGCGCCCGTCAACCTCGTCTACTCGCAACGGAACCGCTCCGCCGCATGTCGCATCCCGGTCTATTCGAAGAGCCCCAAGGCGAAGCGCGTCGAGTTCCGATGCCCCGACCCCGCGTGCAATCCATACCTCACTTTTGCCGCGATGCTCATGGCCGGCCTTGATGGCGTGGCGAACCACGTCGAGCCTCCTGCCCCAGTCGATGAGGACTTGTTTGAGCTGCCACCTGATGAACTGGCGATGATCGCTCAGGTCCCATCTTCGCTCGAAGAGGCTCTTGCAGCGCTCGAAGCGGACCATGACTACCTCAAGCAGGGAGGTGTCTTTACCGACGACCTCCTCGAGACTTGGGTGGAGTACAAGCGAGCGATGGAGATCGACCCGGTGCGTCTGCGCCCGCACCCTTGGGAGTTCATGCTCTACTACGACATTTGATTCTCGAAGTGTGATCGTTCGTCTTTGTTCGTTGGGCCACGGGCAGCCAGGCCCTCGGGGCGAAGGGCGCTCCGAGGATCGTCGCCGTACGGTTGCGTATCTGTCGCCGATCTAGTGGCATGCGCGCGAGTTGTTCGTGGTGAACCGCGCCGCCCGGTTCACGGATCGACGCTCGTCGGAACCGGATGAGCGAACACTTCGCTGTCGGTCCCGGCGTCATCGGTCACCGGATCCGTCTACTCCGTAGCGTCCCCAGCCTGAGGTTCCGGATCGACGCGGCGCGTCGACGGCGGGTGGTCGATTCGTCGTGTCCGATGTCCGGACGAGTTCGACGCGACAGCCGTTGTCAGGAGACGCGCGTCGTCGAGGCCAGTTCCCGCGCCGTCCAGATCTCCGCGCCGGCGACCTTCTTCGGCGGTCCGAAGGCGCGCTCGAAGCTTGAGAGAACGAGCGTGGCGTCGCGACCCACCGGTTCGAAGACGACCTCGGTGACGCCATTGCGGCGGACGTAACGACGCAGATCTCGGATCAGACTCGAGTTCTCAGGCAGTGGCCTGGGGGAAACGGAATCGACGATTCCGCTCGGCACGTCCCAGTAGTGGAGAAACTCCTGGGCTGCGGACGGACGCAGGGAAGGTGGCAGTCCGCTGGGTCCGCTTGGGGACGGGATGAGCGCGTAGCCTCCGACGATCTTCCAGCGCCAATTGTCAACCATCTGCCAGAGCATCGCTTGATCCCATGGATACGTCGCGAACGGGAACGTGAGGACGACCGCGCCATCCGGAATCTCGTTTGAGGCAGGCGATCTGAAGAAGGCGGGCACGGCGGAGTTGGTGTCGACCGTCGAATCGGGCCAATTCGGGACCAGCGAGATGACAGCAGCGACCGCCAAGGCTGCAATCACGAGTTGGGCCGACACCCGACGGCGTGCTGGTCGTGATCGCGGCCCGCTCACCAAGGATGCGACGGTCGTCGAGATGATCACCGCCACGAAGAAGGTCGCATAGAGCGAGATCCGCGCGGGAAGAATGTTGTCGAGGACCGGAAGACTGACGAGGACGTCGAACGGCAGCCTGATCAGTGTCACGTGATTCGCGATCACAAGGCGGGGTCCGAGCGAGAGGACGAACGCCGACGCGGCGAGCACCGAGACGAGCCGGATCCAAGGATTCCGCCAATACCGAACGACGCACACCAGCGTCAGGGCGAGCAGCGGGATTCCGAGGTAGCTGCCGTTCTCCGCGAGGTCGCCGCCGACGTAGCTCGCGCCGATCAGTGCAAGGTGATGGGGCGCGAACAACTGGCTGATGGTCGGGACGACCATTCCCAGCAAATCCGCTCGGTAGGGGTTGTAGGACGGAAATGCCGGTCCGTTGAGGTGTTCGCGCCCGGCGAGGAGAAAGTAGACGGGGTAGGCGAGAACCGCGGCCGGGATACCGAACCCAGGAACGAGCGCGCGCAACATGTGATCGACACGCGCGCGACTGATCGAACGGAACCGCGCCGCGACAACTACGACAGCGGCGATTGCCAACATCAACAGGACCGTCGTGAGCAGCTCTGGAGAGATGAGGTACTGCGCCGTGACCAGGACGCCGAGGAGGACGCCCCACCGGAAGGGGCTCGATCGCTGGGTGATCGTGATCTCGATGAGTGCCATGAGGATAAGCGGCGGCAACGGCACGAACACGAGGTTCAGATGCAGTTGCCCCTGGTTGACCATGTATGGCGAGAAGCCGTAGAGGAGCCCGCCGAGAAGAGCGCCGAGGTTCGAACGGGTCCAGTGACGGAGGACGAAGAAGGCCGACATCGCTGACAGTGGGTACGCGAGCCAGAGCAGTAGCCCGTAGCTCGCGACCGGCCCCGCGGTCAGGGTCAACGGGGCGGTGATGAGGCCGAGGAGCGGCATCTCGGTGTTGCTCGCGAGGTTCACGCCCGACGGGAAGTCGAACCAGTTCGTGAAGAAAGGGTTATGGCCGTGGAGCACCGCCCATGGGAGCCACCCCAAGAACCAGGACTGCTGCACCGGGTCTTCGCACGCGCACGAGACGATCCGGCTCGGATCACCTGGCCAAGAGGGCAGGTAGGCGAGCGTACCCAGAGCGAAGAACAGGACTGCCGCCCCGACAGCGAACGGAGTAGGTCCGATCCCGTCGATCTGCCGGAGCACGCTGACTAAGTCGAAGCCGTCGTGATCCCGACCGCCCCGACTGGATGCAACAGCCTTCGAAACCTCACCGCTGGCCGGGTCGCGCATGGCTCTTGTCGGGATCACGATCCTGCTGTCAGTCGCTGCTACCAACGCTCCCCGACCCGCGACATGAGGGCCCCCACGCTCTCCGCGATCTTTGCAACCGGAATGCGGACCACAGCTCGTTTCCTGGCATCATCGCGCCCGAGTCACTGCCTCGGCGACGTCTCCTGGGCAGGGAACGCGTCCGTTTCGACCATGGGACTTGGCGGATGGGGCGTACCAGCAGGGCTGCTTCCAGCTCTCGGGGTGGACGATGAGGATTGCGAGGAAGCGCGAGCGGATGGGGACTCATGCCACGTGCACTTGACGAGCGAGCACGAGAACGACGAAGGACATCGTCCCGCGATCATCGCGCTGGATCAGCGCGACGCCCGGTCGCTCGTGTAGGCGTCAGAGTGGTTCTCCGAGTGTCCATCGCGCGAGCGAGATTCATAGGAATTGTCATCGACGCTGCAGGTATTTGTTCCGAGCGTTCGGCGCGATGACACCTCGACGTCCGAGCGGACAGCGCGGAACGACGGGGCCCAAGACGGGGGACGTGATCGACGGTGGGCGGCGTGCACGTGGGGCAGAACACCGAACCAGCAACCGTCCTTCCGCTCTGGAACCCTTACGGCCAGTGAGGCTCGTGTTGGGGGCTCGCTGCCATCACTCTCCCTGGTACGGGGGCCGAGACCCGCGAGGGCGCCCGACACCGCCACGAACTGGAGAATCTGCGAGCCGCGATGCGGTGCCGGGACGATCCTCTCGGCGATCCTCAGCTGACCTGAAGTTGTGCGATGACTACGAGTGCCGCCGGGCAACGAGCAAACCCAGGCCCGCGAACAACACGAGCAGGATGCCTGGAATGACAAAGAACCATGTGAACAGGTTGAAGTTCGGCAGGCTGTCGACAGCCGCGTAGTTGTTCACTTGGGCCTGCATCGTGTCGACGATGGGTTTGTAGAAGGCGAGTCCCGGCGGAACCCTGGTGAAGATGGGGACCAACTTTGGGAAGTTCGTGAGGATTCCGCTTAGGACGGGTAGTTTCGCCCCGAGGAAGCCCTGCACCTGGGCGGGCGTCATGTGCATTGCCGTGGCGAGCGCGCCGATCAGCTGCGGCACCTCGGGCGCGGCTTTCACGGCCCCGACGGCAAAGGGGCCGAGCGGCGTGAACGTGTTGACGTCGTAGTTGACCGTCGTGCGAACACTGGCAGGCTGCATGATCGGGTGGAAAGCGTTCAACAGCTTCTGACCCGCGCTCGTCCTGCTTGGCAGGGAGACCGTGAACGGCAACACGATCAACAGAACACCGATGACAAGTACTGGCCAGTGGAACATCCGGCTGGTTTTCGCGTTCATGTCCTCACTCCTGATGTAGAGCTAGTGGGCTCGTTGCCTTTGGACAATGGTGTTCGGGACGCCGTCGAAATGTCGGCACCTATGGTTCGTGCTAAGTATTCCAGTCGCTTCCTCCGAAGACGGCGATGCTGTATTTAATGGGCGAGCGTGATCGTTGCCTGATGGTCCGAACAGAGGCGAATGTCACGAGGCGAGCGCGTTGCCCCTTCGCGCGCAGACCAGCACAGACCGGTCCGGTGACGTCGTCCGACTCAAGCGTCCCCTGGATCGGAGGGAATCGAGCAGATCAAGCTCGCTTGGTCGGGCATCCCGCCGGGCGGTTGGCCGCAATCGCAAGTGGCCCCGACGCGCCTCGGGTGCGGACCGTGGAGGAGGAGATCGCGCTCTATGGCGGGCCTTTTCCCGCGTGATGTAGTTCCCGACGTGTGGACGGCCGGCGACTGCACGGTCCTCGTTCAGATGAGCGGGAGGTTGTCCGGCCGTGCGACTGCAAGCGAGGCGAATCGACCGGCGATCTCGCGAGCGCGTCACCGCGCGGGATCCATCTGGGGATTGCTGTCCGCCGGTGTCGGACGGTGCCTAGGTGCGCTCCTGGGCTGGCCCGCCCGGGTTGAGGGTGCGGCCGAGCGACCCGCTGGGTCCGGTCGCGCGAGTTGTCGCACCTCGACCCCTTCTCATCGTGCCGCACGAGAGCTCGACTCGGGCGCGATCCACAGACAGCTAGAGTGCGCTGACGAGACGCTCGATGACGCCTTCGTGTCCCATGGAACACTCCGCGGTTCACGTCCTCGCGCGGAGCGCCGCTCGTTGCTTCTGCTGCACGAACCTAACGGGAGTCACCGATGCGACGTGGTCGATGGTCGGGGAGAGGCGTTGTCTGGGTGACTGCCGCCGTGGGCGCGTATCTCGCGATCGCGTTCCTGGCCTATTGGCCGGTGGGGCCGCTCAACGAGACGCAGATCGTCTCGTGCGCCTGCAGCGACCGGATTCAGGAGGTGTGGTTCCTCGCGTGGATGTTTCACACGCTGAGCCACGCGATGAATCCCTTTTCGACTGGGTTCGTCAACTACCCGTACGGGATCAACCTCGTCGACCAGACGTCGATGCCGCTTATCGGGGTTCTTGCATCGCCGATCACCGCGATCTTCGGGCCTGTTGCCGCCTTTGCCTTGTTCACGAGGCTCGCCTTCTTCGTCTCGGCGACCTCGATGATGTTCGTCCTCCGGCGTTACACGAAATGGCTCCCGGCGGCGTTCCTTGGCGGACTGCTATACGGGTTCTCCCCCTACGTGGTCGATCAGGGGTTGGGCCATCTCTTCGTTGCATTTGTGCCAATCCCACCGCTCGTCGTGCTCGTCCTCGATGAACTTCTCAGACACCAGAAGAGAAGCGCGCGACGTTATGGTGTGATCCTCGGGTTGTTGTTCGCGGCCCAGTTCTACATCTCGATCGAGGTCCTCGTGACGACCTTGATGTGCTGCGCCGCCGGGGTCCTCTTCGTGGTCGCGATCTCGCGCTCGAGTGTGCGTCAGCATGCTGCCCACGCACTTCGGGGTGCCAAGTGGGCCCTTGTCACCTTTGCAGTGGTCGTTGCATTCCCTTTGTACTGGTACTTCGCGGGCACCTGGCACGTGTCCCATCAGCAGCACACGCCAAAACAGCTTGCCCCCTACCAAGCGGACCTGTTCGGGACGATCATCCCGACGATCAGCCAGCTGTTCGCGCCGCATCACCTCGCGTTGATCGGCACGAGCTACGTCAACCACGACATTTCCGAGAACGACTCCTACCTTGGCATTCCTCTGGTCATCTTCCTGCTCCTCTTGCTGGTTTGGAACCGACGTGACCGGTTCGTTGTCACGTTGGCCTTTATGGGATTCGTCGCCTTCATCCTCTCGCTCGGATCGCCGCTCGTCGTCGGCGGACACGCCACCTCGATCCTGCTTCCGTTCGCGATCGTGCGGAAGATTCCCATCATCAACGATTTGATCGCGTCGAGATTCGCGCTCTATGTCGATCTGGCCTCGGCGTTCGTCCTCGCGATCGGCCTGGACCGTTGGAATCGAGGCCCCTGGTCTTCCGGCAGGGTCGATCGAGCTCGCCACCGGCGGCGACCCAACGGGATCCCGAAGGTCCGACGTCGTGTCCCGATCGCAGGCGTCGTCGCGCTGATCGGCGCAGGGGTTCTCGTGCCTCTCGTCCCCAAGCTGCCACTCGTCTCGAAACCGGCCGACGTTCCCGCGTACTTCACGTCGGCCGCGGTGAAGGCGATTCCGAACGGAAGCGCCGTCGTCACGTATCCCTATGACGCGCGCGCGGTCAACTACGCGATGCTCTGGCAGGCGATTTCTGGTTTCCGCTTCAAGATTGTTGGTGGGGAAGCAGCCAAGCCGGTGTCGAAGGTCCGGGGCGAGACTCCAGGGGGAGGTCCGCCGGCGCCGTGGGACCTGACGCAGCTGTTTCGGGCCGAGTACTGGGGGACCTTCAGCTATGCGCCGAAATTGGACCCGCCCGAGGAGCTTCTGGTGTACGAGTTCCTCACGCGTTGGCACATCGGCACCATCGTCTTCCTGCCGGTCGGCGTCGCCCCCGAGATGGTGCTCAACTACATGACGCTCGTGCTCGGACGACCCCCGGTGGAGGTTGGGGGCGTCGAGATCTGGTATCACGCGGACGGGCCGGCAGCTCACCGAGTTGCGTCGAAGTGACGATTGCCGTGACGGCGGCCGGCTCGCCGGTGCGAGATGACGATCGCCCGGGACAGATCTCGGCTTGCCCGCGGTAGTGTTGACGACGCGTCGATCGTTCTCGGATCGGCCGGCCCTGCTACGGAGCGTCCCGGCGGGGGTGCCACCGGAGACGGGGAAGGAATCGCTCGGAGGGATGTCCGCGGTGACCGCCTCGTGCCATCGAGGAGCGGAACGATGAGGGCCTGCGTCTACCGCCGCTACGGCGGCCCCGAGGTTCTCGAGATCATCGACCGTCCGCGGCCGGTTCCTGGTCCCAGGGAGGTCCTCGTCGAGGTCGCCGTGTCCGGCGTGAACCCCACGGACTGGAAGATGCGCCGCGGCACGACGGCGCCGCGAGACCTCCCGCACCCCGAGGTGGTTCCGCACCAAGACGGGGCGGGCATCATCGTCGAGGTTGGCGAAGGATGCGATCCGGTCCGGTTGGGCGAGCGCGTCTGGCTTTGGGAGTGCGCGTGGCAGCGCGCTGACGGAACCGCGCAGGAGTTCGTCGCGGTCGGCCAGAACCACGCCGTGAACTTGCCGGACCCAGCGTCGTTCGATCTCGGGGCGAGCGTCGGGATCCCGGCGCTCACGGCACATCGGTGCCTCACCGTCGGTGCCGGCTCGACCGGGAGACTCGGGCGCGACGCGCTATCCGGTCGCACCGTGCTCGTCGCCGGCGGGGCCGGCGCCGTCGGCCACGCGGCGATCGAGCTCGCCCGGTGGTCCGGAGCTTTGGTGATCACGACCGTGAGTTCCGAGGCGAAGGCGGTGTTGGCGGGGGCCGCCGGGGCACAGTCCGTGATCAACTACCGGAGCGAGGACGTCGTATCCAAGGTCCGGGAGCTTGCGCCCCAAGGTGTCGATCTCGTCGTCGAGGTCGATTCGGTGTCGAATGCCGAGATCGACCGCAAGGTCCTCGCGCCGAACGCCACGGTCTCGATTTACGCCAGCGATGCGCGTGATCTGTCGGTGCCCGTGCGACCGGTGATGACGCTCAACGCCCGATACCAGTTCGTCTTCGTCTACACGATCCCGGCCACGGCCAAGATCGCCGCCATCGAAGATGTTGCCGCCGCGATCGCGGACGGGGCGCTCCGCGTGGGCGAGGAGGCAGGTCTTCCCCTCCATCGGTTCCCGCTCGAGGCGATCCGTGAGGCGCACATCGCCGTCGAGAAGAGCGTCACCGGTAAGGTTCTCGTCGACGTTTCGGATCTCACCCGATCGCGCTGAACCCGCGCGCTCGCACGGATGAGTCCCCGGAGCCGACCTGCAACCAACCAGTGGGGTCGCCTCAGGCGTTCGGACCGTAGACCTGTCGCCAGTTGGCGCGCGAGGGCTGGAAACGCCCAGCTGGGCCACGGCCGAAAAGGGCGAAGAGATTGCCCGTGATCGGTCTGGTCGTCGTTGCCGGGCAGTCACGTGTGCCACGCGGACAGGGCGTGAGGGACGCGATCCACGAGGTCGCGCCGCTGTCGAAGAACCCGGCGCCACTCGCCGAGTCGGTCCAGTAGGTCATGTCCGAGTACAGGAATCCCTGTGCAACGCCCGTCTCGCTCATCGCGTCCGAGAGGCTGACTGGTGAGTGCGTCAGGATCTCGAGGTTGCTCGGGTGATCGCCAGGGTCGAACTCGTCGAGGTCGCCCGTGACCACTCCCGGGACGCGGGAGCCGCTGCGCAGCCCGGTGCCGCGGAAGATCCACGGGGAGGCTCCGCGGGCGACGACGAGCGGCCCAGGCGCCGCTCCCGGCAGGAGGTAACCGACGTACTGTTCGCCGACGAACCCGATCTCCGGCCAGTTCGCGGGCGGAGAACTCCAGGTGTTTCCGGTCACCTCGAGCGGATCGCCCTTGCCGTCGAGGGGATCGGCCGTCGAATCGCGATAGTCGACCTCCTCGTGATCGGCGCCCAAGGGCGATGCCTGGAGGCGTACATGTCGCAAGATGGCACTCGCGCCGAAGAAGATCATGTTCACGCCGTGGGATGCGGCGCTGTCGGCCGCCCGACGTTCGCCGAGCGACCAGCATTCGTCATGGCCGAGCGACACCATCGTCCGATGCGCGCGCAGCAACGCCGGATGCTGCTCGACGGTGACGTCAGTGACGTACGTGACGTCGAGTCCCTCTTGCTCGACGAAGCGCACGAGCGGGTACTCGCTGCCGAGGAAGTCCCCGGCGCCGCCTCCGTAGTCGTAGGGACGGTCGAAGGAGACGACACGGGCGCGCGTGCACGGCGGGTACACGCCGGCTGGGCAGGTGCCCGGACCACCGTAGAAGTCGTAGCCGCCGTAGAGGTTCCAGGCCTGCCAGGTGTAGACGTCGTTCTTCACGACGTAGGTGGCGGTGCTGGTCGGGTCCCAGATGGTCAGCGGGACGTAGCTCTGCTGACCATCACTTCCGACGAGCTTCAGCAGGTAGTCACCCTGGACGAATGCACTCGTGATCTTGAAGCTAAGTGTCGGCGTCCAGTTGTCGCAGGCGACCATGTTCGTCCCAGCGGTTCGCGGGCAGGTCGGCTGCTGACGTCCGGAAACCTCGGGCGATCGCCAGACGAAGCGGGCGCCCTTCCCCTGGTAGTAACCCATCCGGTAGGCGTCGACGTGGAGCCGTTTTGCCGTCGTGGAGACGTAGAGCGTGACGTGGTCGTCACTCGCCGCGTACGTCGTGGAGGCGAACCCGGCGATCGTTCCCGGCGTGTGTGAAGGGATCTCCCAGTCCGTCGTGCCCGGCTGCTTGTTCTCCTCGACCACCCAGCGTGCCTGAACCCCGTCACGGGTCATGGTCTTCACCGGGCTCTTCATACCCGGAAGTGGCCTGTGAGGGGTGTTCTGGTCTGCCGTGCCGGTGTGGTCCCGCCCCACGACGAGGGCGTTCGCCGACGGCGTGGTCAACGCCAGACCGGTCATGATGACGACGGCTGCGCCGATGATGGTCGTGCCGCGCCTCAGCACGCCGTTCCCCCGGGAGCGCGGTCGAGCCCGAAGTGCGGCGGAGGATTCGCGCAGAGATGGTGTCGACGTTCGACGATGGTGGGGCGAGCTGCCGCGCGGTGCTCGAAGCGGTGACGCGATGTCATTGCAACTCCTGAACTGAACCGTTCCCGGTGGCGGATGATCCCCTTGTGACGGGTGAGACTGTACGTCGACAGCGACTCGGGCCGCCGTCGTGGCGTCACCGGGGCGATGACGACGTTCACGACGCGGCGGGGCGGAATGCGCCGTCGCGTCCGCCAGTTTGCGCCGTGTGCCCGGGCCTCGTCGTCACCACGGTCGACCACTACCTCGGCAACACACTGCCTGCCGAGCATCTCACTTCTTCCGACCGAGACACGCGCGCAACGTCAGAAGCTCCGCCCAGTCCGGCAGTGAGTAAGCGGAGCTGGTGTGGGACCCGGGGATCTCGCGGCGAGGATCGCGCGCAGCCAGCGGCGAATCGGAAGAGCCCCTGGTAAAATTTGCGAACTGGGTTCGACGCCCTCATCGGCGATATCGCGTCTGGTTTCGGCCGGGGAGAGCATTCTGCCGGTTCCAGGTCTTCGCAGGATCCGCAATTCCCGTCAGCCCACCTTCGACCGTGAGGATCGCGATGGCAGGTCGTCCGAAGTCGGGCCGTGGCAACCCGGGCCTGGAGCCCTCCCAGGAAGAGATCGAGCGCCTCTGCATGCGCAACCTGCTCGACCTGCCCGGCGAGCGCATCTTCTTCAAGGATCTCGAGAGTCGCTTCCTCGTCGTCAGCCGGGGCTGGCTGGAGGACCTGGCCCCCGGCTGGTCACCGGAGGAGATCGTCGGCAAGTCGGACGCCGACATCTTCAGCGAGCCGCACGCCGACGCCGCCTTCGAGGACGAGCAGCGCATCATCCGCACCGGTGAGCCGGTCGTCGGCAAGGTCGAGTGCGAGACCTTCCGGAACCGCCCCGACATCTGGGTCTCGACGACGAAGTTCCCGCTGAAAGACGACGCCGGCCGGATCGTCGGCAGCTTCGGCATCTCGCGGGACGTGACCGCCCAGATCCTCGCCGAGCAGGCCCTCACCTTCCAGTCGCTCCACGACACGGTGACGGGCCTCGCCAACCGGCTCGCCCTGCGGGACCGGCTCGCCCAGGCCCTCGCGCTGCTCGAGCGCCAACCGGGACAGGTCGCGTTGTTGTTCATCGACCTCGACAACTTCAAGACGATCAACGACTCCTTCGGCCACGAGACCGGCGACAAGGTGCTCGTCGAGGTGGCCCGGCGCCTGACGAGCGTGGCGCGCCGCGCCGACACCGTCGCCCGGCTCGGGGGCGACGAGTTCGTCATGCTCTGCACGGCGCTCCACGACGACGACGACCCGCGCCTCCTGGGTGACCGGGTGGTGCGGGCCGTCGCCCGACCCTTCCTCGTCGACGGCGTCGACCTCACGGTGACGACGAGCGTCGGCGTCGTGCTCACCGGCGACCCGCTCGCCGACCCCGGCCAGCTCCTCCAGGACGCCGACATCGCCATGTACCGCGCCAAGGACGCCGGCAAGAACTGCTTCCAGGTGTTCTCGCCCTCGCAGCGGGCCCGGGTCGTCGCCAACCACGCCCGCGAGGTCGAGCTGCGCGCCGCCCTCGAGCAGGGCGAGCTCTTCCTCCTCTACCAGCCGCTCTTCTCGATCGGGGACCGGGCGCTGCGCGGCGTCGAGGCCCTCGTGCGCTGGAACCACCCGACGCGGGGGGTGCTCGCCCCGGCCGAGTTCATCCCGCTCGCCGAGGAACGCGGTCTCATCACCCAGATCGACGGCTTCGTCCTCGCCGAGGCCTGCCGCCAGCTCGCGGCGTGGCTCGCCGAGGGCGGCTGGGGGGAGGACTTCACGATGGCGGTGAACATCTCCGGGCGCCAGCTCGTCGACCCGGGCTTCGCCGCCTGCGTCGCCGAGACGCTCGCCTCGCACGGCCTCGCCCCCTCCCGGCTCTGCCTCGAGATCACCGAGGCGACCCTCAACGGCAGGGCCGGCAACGTCGCGGCGACGCTCGCCGCGCTCTCCGAGGAGGGGGTCCGCCTCGCCATCGACGACTACGGGACCGGCTACTCGACCTTCGCCCACCTCGAGCGGCTGCGCGTCGACATCTTGAAGATCGACCGCAGCTTCATCGAGCAGATCGGCCGCACGGCCCGGGACAGCGAGATCATCGCCGCCATCACGGCGATGTCGCACGCCCTCGGCATGTCGGTCGTCGGCGAGGGGATCGCCACGGCCGAGCAGCTCGCCGAGCTCACCTCGCTCGACTGCGACGAGTTCCAGGGCTTCCTCTTCGCCCCCCCGCTCCCGCCCGACGCCATCGCCGGATTCCGGCGCGGCGGGACCCCGCAGCCCGGGTAGGCGGCCGCTCGCCGGCCGGTCGCCGGCCGGCTGGACACCCCTCCGCCTCGCGAGGTGCCGGCGATCGCGGTCCGACTGGATCCGATCGCGACGGGATTCGCCCTCGCCGAGTGACGGGCCGCACCGCCAGCGCGCCGTGGCGTTCTTCTCCGAAGTGGCGCAGGACCTTGTCCCCTGGTCAGCCGGCTTGCCGCTCCCAAGAATTGCCCGCAATGCGACCCGCTGTACTGACTGCGGACAGGACAGAGCTCGGGCGGATCGGATCGTTGCGATGAGACGGATCGGCCGTGGTCGGGCCATCGCCGGTGCCGCGCTCGACGTCGGTGGACTGAGACACGGTGGCGACCGACGGCATCGACCTGCGAGGTTGGATCGGATCATCCGGTCGTCCGGCTCCGGGTTCGGTCCCCACGTCCCGCGCCACGGCCGCGCGCGCGAGCTCGTCGTGCTCGTGGTCGTCGTGGGCGTCCTGATGGCGGCGGTCGACACGACGATCGTCGTCCTCGCCCTCCCCGCGATGGAGCGGTCACTGCACATCGCGCTTTCGGCCGTCGTCTGGGTGATCGTCGCCTACATCCTCGTCGTCACGATCCTGGCGACTCAGGTCGGTCGTCTCGGCGACATGTTCGGCCGAACGCGTATGTACGAGCTCGGCTTCCTCGTCTTCATCGTCGGGTCGGCCCTGTGCGCGACGGCCACGAGCGAGATGACCATCATCGTGTTCCGCATCGTCCAAGGTGTCGGCGGGGCATTCCTCACCGCCAACAGCGGCGCGGTCCTGGCGGACGCCTTCCCCAGACAGGAGCGGGGGCGGGCCTTCGGCTACAACTCGATCGGTTGGAACGCCGGGGCAATCCTCGGAATCTTGCTCGGCGGACTCATCATCACGTACGCGTCATGGCGGTGGATCTTCTGGATCAACGTCCCCACAGGGCTGCTGGCGTTGGCGTTGGCGCTCAAGGTCCTCCGCGATGACAGCCCGCGTCACAAGCAGCGTCTCGATCTCGTCGGCATGGCCCTGCTCGGTGCCGGGCTGTTCGGTGTGCTCTGGGCGATGACGAAGCTCGCGACGTCGAAGCTGTCGGGCTCGCTTCTCGTCGCTCTCGTCGGTGGGGTCCTCCTGTTGATGATCTTCGTGATCGTCGAGCGCTACCGGGCCGCGCCGATGGTCAACCTGCGACTCTTCCGGATACCGACGTTCACCCCGACGCTCCTCGCCGCGCTCTTCCAGGGTCTTGCGAACTTCGCCGTGCTCTTCCTCGTCCTCATGTACCTCCAGGGTGTGCGTCGTCTCACGCCCCTCGACGCTTCCCTGCTCCTTGTGCCGGGGTATCTCGTCGGCGGCGTCATCGGACCCATCTGCGGCAGGCTCGCGGACCGGTTCGGCGCGGTCTGGCCGGCGACGATCGGCCTCGGCTTCGAAGTCATCGCGCTCGTCGTCTACTCCCGGCTCACCACGATGACCCCTCTCGCCGTGGTCACCCTCGCGGCGGTGCTGAACGGGATCGGAGCCGGCGCGTTCATGCCGGCGAACAACTCCGCGGTGATGAAGGTGGCGCCGGGACGGGACTTCGGCATCGCCTCGGGGATGCTGCGCACCTTCGCCAACATCGGAATGGTGTTCTCGTTCTCTGTCGCGGTTCTCGTGGCCGCGCGCTCGGTCTCCCGCCAACTGGCCTTCGCCATCTTCGTCGGCACGACGAGCCTGCCCCGCAGGTTGGGACCGGCGTTCACGACGGGTCTTCACGCCGCGTTCTTCTCCTCGATCGGATTCATGGCGCTCGCCGCCGTGTTCTCCGCGAGCCGGGTGTTCGGCGCTGGGAGGAAGCTCGCCCCCGCGCACGCGAGCGAAGCGGAGGCTTCGACCCGCCAGCAAGTCGCCACTCACGACGCCAGGGCCGACGGACGCCGCGATCTGGGCAGCGGATAGATGACCCTCGCTGTCGTGGCCGGGATCCATCCGCCCAGGCAAGAGGACCGGCGCGAGATCGTGCGACGCGTCCCTGCGGGTGGCACCCTGGTCGGCCGACTCGTCGTCCCGGGCCACCGAATTGTGGTGAGGTGAGGCCCGTGGCAAGGATGCCGCGGGACGTCGGCGCGGTCGCCGGCCAGGTTCCCGGGTCGGGACCCCCGACCGCCGACCGACCGTTCGTCCCGGACACCCTGCCGGGGCCGGACATCCTGGCGCCGCCGGATATGGTTCGCTACCGGGTCAAGAGCGTCCTCCTTGGTTCGCCGCGGTCGTGCCCGGTCTTCGGTCTCCGGACAGCCGCCTCGCTCGCGCGCCGCGGTCGGTTCGCGGAGCCGTACCCGCGCCGAATGATCGGCGAGGAGCCGGACTGCGTCGTATCGTGCCGGGCCGGCACCCCCCGGCGGCCCGCGGTGGCGCCCTGGTTGGCGAGGGCGGGAGGCTCGTGAGCGTGAGGCGTTCGATGTTTCGTCCATCTCGGCTCGCCGTTCTCGCGGTCCTCTCGTTCGCGGCTGGCGCGATGACGGACGCGCCTCGGGCGACGGCGCTGCCGGATCTGCGGCGACCGGCGCCCGCGTCCGTCGCCCGCGCCACGGTCATCGTGCGGGCCCCGGTCACGTCGGCGACGGCGATCGTCGGTGACGAGATCCGGGTCGAGCTCGTCGCGTGCGCGGCGAGTTGCGGTTACACGTGGCGCGTGACGAGCTGGCCGGCGGCGACCGTCGCGCGGTACGTCTCGACCACGTACCGGCGGTCGCGCGCGTCCGGGGGCCTCGTCGGCGGGAACGACATCGAGGACGTCACCTTCCACGCGGTCGGACCGGGGTCCACGTCGATCGTGCTTGGGTACTTCCCGCCGGGTCGCGACCGCACGTCGAGGAAGTCCTACCTGCTGCATTTGCGGGTGGACTGTCCGGCGACCAGCTGTCCGGCGCCCCGCTCAGGGGAGCAGCAGCCGCGCCAGCCGTCGTGAGGTGACCGTCAGCCCGGCGACCCCCAGGACGGCGAGGTAGGCGCTGTGGCCGACGAGCGACAAGGAGAGCGCACCGGCGTCGAGGCCCCGTTCGAGCGCGACCGCCTGGTAGAGCGGTGTGCAGCGCACGACGAGCTGGAGCCATCCGGGATAGACGGTGAGCGGGTAGAACGTCGCCGAGAAAAGGAACATCGGGATGGTGGCGAGCGACACCTTGTCGAAGTCCTGCCAGCTCGTCATGAACGACGTCGCCGCCAGCCCGACGCCGGCGAAGGCGAAACCGATGAGCACCGCCGCGGGGTAGCAGAGGATCGCCCATGGTGACAGCACGTAGCCGAACAACGCCATGACGGCGATGAACACGCCGGAGTAGGTCGAGCCCCGGATGAGCGACCACGCCAGTTCGCCGAGCGCGACGTCGCCGGTTCCGAGGGGCGTGGAGAGGATCGCGTCGTAGGTCTTGGCGACTTTCAGCCGGAAGAACATGTTGAACGTCGCGTCGAAGAGCGCCCCGTTCATCGCCGAGGACGCGAGCAGTCCGGGTGCGACGTACGCCGTGTAGGCGACGACGGTGTTCCCGACGTGGAGGGCGCCGACGAGCTTGTTCAGACCCACGCCGATCGAGAGCAGGTAGAAGAAAGGCTCGAAGAACCCCGAGACGAAGATGAGCCAGCTCCGGCGGTAAACGAGCACGTTCCGTTCGACGAGACGGAGCGCGCGGCGCGAGCCGAGCACGCCGATCGGTGTGATGCGGATCGGCATGGTGACGGTCGCGCTCATAGGACGAGTCTTTTCCGGTAGCTCCGCACGGCGAGCGCGTAGCCGATCCCGACGAGCGCGACGAGGTAGGCGGCGTGGACCGCGCCGGCGATCCACCCGAGATCGCCGAGGACGAAGCCGCGGCACAGCGCGACGCCGTGGTAGAGGGGCGTCGCGTAGGCGACGAACTGGAGCCAGCGGGGGAGCTGGCTGAGCGGGAAGAACGTCCCGGAGAACAGGAACAGTGGGATGAGCCCGAAGCGGTAGAGGGCCGAGAACCCCCGGTCGCTCTCCTGGGCGGCGGCGAAGGCGGTGATCGGGACGACGAAGGCCAGGCCGGTCAGCACGCCCGCGGGGATGGCCAAGACGGCGAGTCCCGAGCGGAGGGTGCCGAACGCCCCCATGATGGCGAGGTAGATGACGCACACGGTGATCAGCCGGAAGGCGATCCACGCCAGGTGGCCCCGGACGACGTCTTTCACGGTGAGCGGGGTCGCCAGCATCGCGAAGTAGGTGCGCCCCCACTTGATCGCGTCCATCACCGGGTACATCGCCTCGTTGGCCCCGACCTGCATCGCCGTCGCCGCGAGCAGCCCGGGGGCGAGGAAGTCGAGGTAGTTCACGCCGGACACCGCGTGGACGTGCTGGTCGACGAGCGAGCCGAGGCCGACCCCGAGGGCGGCGAGGTAGAGCACGGGGTAGAGGAAGCTCGTCGTCACCGAGCCCCGCCAGGTGCGCTTGTACTGGTAGGCCCAGTAGGCGAGCGAGCGCAGCCAGCGCGGGGCGCCGGCGCGGGGCTCGCCGTCCGCGGCCGACACGGCCGCCGCCTCGCCCACCGCTTCAGTCCACGAGCGTGCGACCCGTGAGGTGGAGGAAGACGTCCTCCAGGCTCGAGCGCCGCACGAGGGTGCTTTCCGGGGTGAGTCCGAGCCGGTGAACCTGCCCGAGGGTCGCGTCCCCGTCGTCGGAGTACAAAAGGATGCGGTCCGGCAGGACCTCGCAACGGTCGACGAGCCGGTCCAACCGCCCGGCGACGTCGGCCGGTTCCGCGTCGCCAAAGCGCAGTTCGACGACCTCGCGCGTCGAGTACCGGGCGATGAGCTCCTGCGGGGCGCCCTCGGCAGCGAAGCGGCCGCGGTCCATGACCGCGAGGCGCTCGCAGAGCTGCTCGGCCTCGTCCATGTAGTGGGTCGTGATGACGAGCGTCACGCCCCGGCGCTTCAGGCGGTAGAGGCGGTCCCAGAGCAGATGGCGTGCCTGGGGATCGAGCCCGGTCGTCGGCTCGTCGAGGATGAGCAACTCCGGCTCCGACACGAGCGAGCGCGCGATCGTGAGACGGCGCTTCATGCCCCCGGACAGCGACTCGACCTTGTCGCGGGCGCGCTCGGTGAGCTGGACGAAGTCGAGCAGCTCGTCGGCGCGCTCACGGATCACCCGGCGCGGCAGGTCGAAGTACCGTCCGTAGACGAGGAGGTTGTCGAGCACCGTCAGCTCGAGGTCGAGCGTGTCCTCCTGCGGCACGAGGCCGATCCGGGCGCGGATCTCGGGACCGTCACGGTCCGGGTCGCGCCCGAGCACCCGGAGCGTCCCCGCCGAGACCGGCGACATGCAGGCGATCATGCGCATCGTCGAGGTCTTCCCGGCCCCGTTCGGGCCGAGGAAGCCGTACGACTCGCCGCGTCCGATCGAGAAGTCGACCGCGTCGACCGCTGTGAACTCGCCGAATCTCTTCACGAGTCCGCGCGCGACGACGAGCGGTTCTCCACCTTTCGACAGGGCGCGCGCCGCCGCGGGGAAGGCATTCGACGGGCCCACGGCCCGTCAAGCTACTCGTTGGGGAAACGGCTCCGAACTCGTGTGCAGCGTCGCGGGCCGATTCCGGCGGGGCGGGACTTCGCGCCCGGTTGTCGCAAGTCGCCGCCGCGGCCGCTTTTCGGGGCGCGACCTGCAGCAGCGTGGCCGGACGCGTCGAGCGACCCCGAGGGCAGCGGCTAGCCTCGAGGCGCCGAGGACAGCGGGTGTTCCCGGCTATCGGGCAAGATCGCCGGCGGTCGCGCGCGAGAAGACCTGGGAGTGCCAAGGACGTGACCGATGTATTCGCCACCCCGAACGGAAACTCGATCGAGGTCGTCGGACTGACGCGTCGATTCGGCGACCTCGAGGCGGTCCGTGGCGTGAGCTTCGAGGTCGGCGCGGGGGAGACGTTCGGTTTCCTCGGACCGAACGGGGCCGGCAAGTCGACGACGATCTCGATGCTCTGCACGCTGCTCCATCCGACCTCGGGGCTCGCCCAGGTGGCGGGGTACGACGTGGCGACCGCTCCGGCCGAGGTCCGTCGACGGATCGGCCTCGTCTTCCAGGACACGACGCTTGACGACTACCTCACCGCGGGGGAGAACCTCCGGTTCCACGCCGAGCTCTATGGCGTGCCCCACGCCGAGGCTGCCGGACGGATCCAGGACGTGCTCAGCATGGTCGGCCTGTGGGACCGGCGCGACGGATTGGTCCGCACGTTCTCCGGCGGCATGAAAAGGCGCCTCGAGATCGCCCGCGGCCTCATCCACTCGCCGCGGGTGCTCTTCCTCGACGAGCCGACCATCGGCCTGGACCCGCAGACCAGGGCGCACATCTGGAGCTACATCAACGACCTGCGCCGTCGGGAGCAGATCACGATGTTCCTCACGACCCACTACATGGACGAGGCCGAGAACTGCGACCGGATCGCCATCATCGACGAGGGCGAGATCGTCGCCAGCGGCACGCCCGAGGCCCTGAAGGCCCAAGTCGGTCAGGACCGGATCGAGCTCCACACCGACGACGACCCAGCGGCGATCGCGACCCTCGCCGACCGCTTCGAGCTCACGGCGACGATGAGCGAAGGCGCGGTGACGTTCCACGTCCCGGGTGGTGAGCAGTTCGTTCCTCGTCTGTTCGCCGAGCTCGGAGTCGGCATCTCCTCGGTGAGCATCGCCAGGCCGACGCTCGACGACGTCTTCATGGCACACACCGGCCGCACGATCCGGGATGCGGAGGCGTCGGTCGCCGATCGCAACGCCGCCTCGAGCTGGCGGCGCGCCCGGGCGAGGCGGAGATGACCGGCGGGAGCGAGGACGCGGGCGCGGGTATGGCGCGGGCTTCATCCCCGGGCGCGCCCGGCGCCGTGGCGACGGCGCCGTCGCTCCCGCACGCCGCGCCGGCGGCGGTCCGGGTGACGCGTGGCGGTTGGCGCGACGACGTGAGGGGTGCGGAGGTCGTCTGGCGGCGTGAGCTGATCCGCTTCTCTCGCAACCGCCTGCGGATCCTGACGTCGCTCGCCCAGCCGATCCTGTTCCTCTTCGTGCTCGGAACCGGGCTCTCTTCGCTCATCTCGCACGGCGCGAACACCAGCGGGGCGAACTTCAGGACGTTCATGTTCCCCGGGGTGGTCGCGATGACCGTGCTTTTCACCGCGACGTTCTCGGCGGTGTCGATCGTCTGGGACCGGGAATTCGGTTTCTTGCGTGAAATGCTCGTCGCGCCGGTGCGGCGCGGGGCGCTCATCGCCGGCAAGTGCGCCGGGGGCGCGACGGTCGCCACGCTGCAGGCGCTCATCATGCTGGCGTTCGCCGGGCTCGTCGGCGTGCCCTACTCGGCCGGCCTCATCTTCACCCTCGTCGGTGAGATGCTCCTCGCCGCGGTGGCGATCACCGCGCTCGGTACGGCGCTCGCCTCGCGCATCGCCCAGGTGGAGTCGTTCCAGGTCGTGCTGCAGTTCGTCGTGTTGCCGCTCTTCTTCCTCTCGGGGGCGCTCTTCCCCCTGCACGGGCTGCCGACGTGGCTCTCGGTGCTGACGAGGCTCGATCCGCTCGCCTACATGGTCGACCCGATGCGGCGGGCCGTCTTCGCGCACGTGACGACGAACCCGGTCGTCGCCCGATTGTTCGGAGCGACGATGACCTGGGGCTCCTGGCATCTGCCGGTCGGCGTCGAGCTCGCGCTGACCGCCGTGTTCGCGGCGCTCATGCTGACGGTCGCCGTGCGGGAGTTCTCCAGGACCGATTGACGGCCGGCGCCGGGCGGCGTGGGCGACCGGTCAGGACGAGGGCGCGTCCGGCCCGTGGGCCGTGTCGAAGACCTTCCATGCCGCGGGAAGGAGAGCCGCCGCCAGTGCGATCTTGATCGCCTCGCCGATGAGGAAAGGCGTCAGGCCCTTGGCGATCGCCTCGGACGTGCTGAAGTGGTAGGCGGCGGCGAGCCACGGCACGCCGACGGCGAAGATGATCGCGTCGCCGAGCAGCATCGCCGGAAGAGCGCTCGCGATCCGGCGGTCGGCCCGCCGTTCGGCGAGCCAGCCGCAGACGACGGCGGCGACGCAGAACCCGACGACGTAGCCGGCAAGACCCCCGGGCCAGCCCGAACTGTGGCCGGCGAACCACGGCACGCCGGCGAGCCCGGCGGCGGCGTAGAGCGCAAGGGCGGCCCCGGCGCGGCGGGCGCCGAGGGCGCTGCCGGCGAGGATGACGCCGAGCGTCTGGCCCGTGATCGGCACCGGGGTCCACGAAAGCGGGAGCGAGACCTGCGCGAGCAGGCCGACGAAACAGGCGGCCCCCGCGACGACTGCGGCGTCACGGGCCCGCACCTTGGGGATCAGGTCCGCGAGGACCGCCGGGCGCGGGCGAGGCAGCGTTGCGGCGGGTGCCGACATGGCGCGTACCTTATCGAGCGACTCCGCGGCGGGGACGCTCATCGCCGCGCCGCCGTTTCTCAGACCGCCTCGGTGACGGGGTCGGCTTGCCAGCGTCGAAACAAATCTGCGCAGCCGGGGAGCTCACGAGCCGCTCCCTTGGGCGCATGCCCTGTCGCCACAGCCCCGCGCCGGAGGTTCACACGCGCCGCGCTCGCCTCCGACGTAGGACCGATCCGCGTCTGACGTGCTCAGGGTGCCAGAGGGTCGTTTCACGGCAGTGTCGGAGATATGAACTCCGTGTGAACCGGGTGGCCGCGCCTCGCGGGCCGGTGACGGGCAGCCCGGACCGGCCCGTCGCGGGGCGCCCCGTGGCCGGGCTCCTGCTGCCCGCGCGGCCGTCGCCCCGTCAGGGGTACGCGCGGTCGAGCCGCGCCATCACCTCGGGGGTGAGGAGCGGCAGCACCTCGAGCGCCCGCAGGTTCTCCTCGATCTGCGCGACGCGGCTCGCGCCGGTGATCACCGTCGAGACGTGCGGGTTCGCCACGCACCAGGCGATCGCGAGCTGAGCGGGGGTGCAGCCGAGCTCGTCGGCCACCTCCAAGAGCGCGGGACGCGCGCGTTCGCCTCCGGCGCGGTCACCATCTCGCGCAGCCACTCGAATCCCGGGACGGTCGCGCGCGACCCTGCGGGCACGCCGTCGAGGTACTTGCCGGTGAGGACGCCCCACGCGAGGGGGCTGTAGGTCGTGAGACCGAGCCCGTGATCCTCGTAGAGGCGGGCGTACTCGACCTCGACACGGCGGCGTTTCAGCAGGTTGTACTGCGGCTGTTCCGCGACCGGCTTGCGCAGGTGGTGACGCTCGGCGATCTCGAATGCCGCCCGCAGGTCGTCAGGGGGCCACTCCGACGTACCCCAGTAGGTGGCCTTGCCGGAGCTCACGATGTCGTGCATCGTCCAGACGGTCTCCTCGATCGGCGTGTGCGGGTCGGCGCGGTGGCACAGGAGCAGGTCGACGAAGTCGAGACCGAGTCGCTCGAGCGAGCCGTCGATCCCCTGCAGCAGGTACTTGCGGTTGAGCGTGTTGCGCGTGTTCACATCCTCGTAAATGCCCCAGAACAACTTCGTCGACACGACGTAGCTGTGCCTCGGCCAGCCGAGCTCGGCGAGTGCCCGGCCCATGATCCGCTCCGATTCGCCGCCGCCGTACTGTTCGGCGTTGTCGAAGAAGTTCACGCCACCCGCCCGTGCCGCCTCGAGGCACGACTTGGCGAGCCCGACGTCGAGCTGTGGGCCGAAGGTCACCCACGAGCCGAGCGAGAGCACACTCAACTGCAGTCCCGACCTTCCGAGCCGCCGGTACTCCATGAATCGTCCCAATCGCTTGTCGCCTACCGGTTGATGCGCAGGCCCGCGGGGGATCTGCGCGCTCCCCGGTCTTCCGATGTCCGTCATAGCATGCGCGCGGATCCGCCCGGCAAGGTCGCCCCGCGCGCCTTCGTGCCGGTCGGCAGGAGCGCAGACGTGGAGCATGGACGATCGGCGGGATCGCAGGCTGTCGGCGAGCGCAACATGGTCGTGCTCGTCGACGAGGCGGGGGTGCCGACGGGCGTGGCGGCCAAACTGGTGGCCCACGAGCCACCGGGCCGTCTCCATCTCGCCTTCTCTGCCGTTCTCTACCGGTCCGACGGGCTCGTCCTGCTCCAGCAACGTGCCGGGGCGAAGTACCACTTCCCGCTCACCTGGGGGAACTCGTGCTGCAGCCACCCGCAACCCGGCGAGGACGTCGTGGAGTCGGCCGAGCGACGGGTGCGCGAGGAGCTCGGCCTGGACTGCCAGCTCCGAGACGTCGGCACGCTCATCTACCGTGCCGTGTGCCCGGTCTCGGGCCTGGTCGAGCACGAGTTCGACCACGTCCTCGTCGGCGAGGTGGAGGGCGATCCCGCTCCCGATCCGACCGAGATCGCCCGCCTGCGCTGGGCCGTGGCGGCCGACGTCCTCTCGGCGCCACCCGCGAAGAGCGCGCCGTGGCTCGTGCCGGTTCTGCGCCTGGCCGAGGGGGCGCGCGGCGCGGCGGCGTTCTCGCCGGAGTGAGGCCACCCGTCCCCGCTCTCGCGGACCCGCCGATCGAGGCGCCGGGTGCGTCCTCCCGCGCGGCTACCCGGTTCCGCCGAAGACGAGGACGATCTTGCCGAGTTTGCCCGGGGTCGAGAAGCGCTCGTAGGCGTCTGCAGCCCGGTCCAAGGGGTAGGTCGCGTCGATGGGTACGACGACGCGGCGCGCGGCGAGCAGGGGGATGACGTCCTTGGCGACGCCGTGCACGACGGCGGCCTTCTCCTCGATCGAACGGGCGCGCAAGGTCGATCCCATCAGGCGCGCCCGTCGGGCCATGAGAGCGAACAGGTCGATCTCGGTCCGGGCACCTGCTCCGACGCCGATGACGACGATCCTGCCGCCGTGGGCGAGCGCGGCGAGATCCGCGACGAGGTTCGGTGCCCCGACGAGCTCGACGACGAGGTCGTACGGGGCGGCGTCCCAGGCCTCGTCGGGCGGGACGACCCGTGCGCCGAACGCCGCGACGGCGGCACGGCGACGCGCGTCTCGGACCGCGGCGGTGACCTCGGCGCCAACGGCCGCGGCGAGCTGGACCGTGGCGAGACCCACGCCGCCGGCTGCGCCGGTGACGAGGACCCGTTCGCCGGCGACGAGCGCGCCCTGTGAGAACAAGGCGTCGTGCGCGGTGCAGAAGGCTTCGGCGAACCCGCCCGCCTCAGCCCAGGAGACGCCGGCGGGCACGCGCAGCGCGTTGCGCTCGTCGACGAGCGCCAGCTCCGCCTGACCGGCGCCCCCGACGAGTCCCATGACCGGGTCGCCGCGGGCGAACGCCGTCGCTTCCGGGCCCGTCGCCACGACGACGCCGGCGATCTCGAGGCCGGGTATCGAGGGGTCCACGCCGTGCGGCGGCGGGTAGAGCCCCGCGCGTTGCAGGAGGTCTGCCGCGTTCAGGCCCGCCGCCGCGACGCGCACCAAGAGCTCCCGCTCCCGCGGGGTCGGCTCGGCGCGTGCAGCGATCTCGATGGAGCCGTTGCCGACGACGACCGCGAGCACGGCAACCAGGCTAGGAGCGCCGCGCGGCGACTTCGCGCGCCGCGAGCGGAACGAGTGGTCAGGGGCGCCCCGCGGCGTAGGCGCCGGGCGGGATCGGGGTGATCGCGATGGTCGTGCCGGTCTCCTCGGCCTGGACCACGTTGCCGTCTCCGACGTAGATGACGACGTGGTAGATGTAGCCGTCGGCTGCGTAGAAGATGAGATCGCCGGGCTGCAGCTCCGAGAACGGGATGTGCTCGATGGAGTAGTACTGGTCCTCGGCACTGTGCGGGAGGCCCATGCCCGCTTGGCCCCACGCCCACATCGCGAGTCCCGAGCAGTCGAAGCCGTAGCCGGGAGACGCGCCGCCCCAGGAGTAGGGCACGCCGATCTGGGACTCTGCCGCACGGACGGCGACGAGGCCAGGTCCGTCCCCGTATGTCCCGGGCGTCGTCGCGGCGGGATTCGACGTCGTTGTCGCGTCGGACTGCTGTTGTGCTTGCTTGATGACCGCGGCAGCCGCGGCCCGTGCGGCGGCCTGGGTCGCCTCCTGCTCTTGCTGCTGGGCAACCGCGGTTGCGAGCGAGCCGTTGACACCCTGCAGGGCCGCGGTGAGATCGGCGTCGAGCTCGTTCGCGTGGGCGCGCGCCGCGCCGACCGCTTCGAGTGTCGAGTGCGACTGGGCTTCGTCGCGGCCGAGTTGTGTCATGCTCTGGACCAGGACGTGCTCGGAGAAACGCAAGGAGCTCATCGCGGTCGAGAGGTTCCCGGCGACGGCCTCGAGATAGGTTTGCTGCGCCGGGAGCGCGTTCTCCATCCCCGTGAGCGCGGAGAAGTCGCCCGAGTTCGCGCTGTCGTTCACGTAGGCGTCGATCGCCTGCCGCTGCAGTGCTTGCTTGTCCTCACCGACCGTCAAGCGGGCGTTCGCGATCGACCGTTCGTCCTTGCGGATGTCGCTCTTGAGAAGCGCTTCGCGCGTCGAGGCCTGGTCGTACTCCTCGGAGAGAACCTGGAGCTTCACCTGGATCGTGGCGATCTTCGCCGCGAGGGCGTCGGCTCTCGACCGCAACGTCGAGATGGGCTCGGGCTGCGTGGCACCGGCCGTCGGCGCGCCGAGGCTGGGCAAGAGAGCCCCGGCTGTCACCAAGACGACCACGCCGACGGACGATCGCCAACGTCGGCGCGACGCTCGGGCCGAGCTGCGTCCCGTGGGGGAGAGGATCACTGGCTCACCGCCCGCGACGGAACCCTCGCCAGGTTGCGCACTGTGAAGCCACCGTACCGGCGGCCCACGGTGCGGCGCAAGAAAATCCGCTCTGAGCTGGTGTCCGATGGCCGCGGGAAGCACTCGGCTCCCCTCGGGCGACGAACCGAGCGACCGGCTGCTGAACTGGGGGGATGCGGACGGTGGCGGTCACGATCTACGGAGTCTGCGCGGTCTCGTTCATGATGGCGATGTACGCCCTGGAGCGCCGACACAGGTTGTTCATTCTGGCGTTCGCCCTCGGGTGTCTTCTCTCCAGCGCCTACGGTTTCCTTTCCGGCGCGTGGCCGTTCGGTGTGGTCGAGGTCGTTTGGTCCGGGATCGCCCTGCGTCGCTATCGCGACGTGGGTCGCAACGGACCGACCGCCGTCGCTTCGGACGACGCCCCGCTACGGTGAGACCGCCTTGTCCATACGGTCAAGGGCGCGTTGGCGTCTGTTCGGCAGAGAAAGGACGACGACATGGCCGAGGTTAAGCCCGTCCCGGCGGACGGATTCCGGATCGAGCACGATTCGATGGGCGAGGTGCGCGTGCCGTCGGACGCCCGTTGGGGGGCGCAAACGCAGCGGGCCGTCGAGAACTTCCCGATCTCGGGAGGTGTCGTCGAGCGCTCGATCCTCCAGGCGCTCGCGATCATCAAGGGCACGTGCGCGGCGGTGAACGCCGAACTCGGGACGATCGACGCCGCAGTGGCGGAGGCGATCGGGGAGGCCGCCGACGAGGTCGCGTCGGGTCACCACGCCGACCAGTTCCCTGTCGACGTCTTCCAGACCGGCTCGGGCACGTCGACGAACATGAACATGAACGAGGTGCTCGCCCATCTCGCCGCTGAACGGCTGGGGCGGACCGTGAGCCCGAACGACGAGGTGAACGCCTCGCAGTCCTCGAACGACACCTTCCCGGCGGCGGTCCATCTCGCCTGTGTCCGCGAGATCCAGACCGACCTCGTGCCTTCGCTCGCACAGCTCGCCGTCGAGCTGCGTCGCAAGGCCCGGGATTTCGCCGAGATCGTCAAGGCCGGTCGCACCCACCTCATGGACGCGACGCCGGTCACTCTCGGTCAGGAATTCGACGGATACGCGGCGGCGATCGAGCACGGGATCGACCGTCTCGGGTCGAGCCTGGGGCGGATCGGCGAGCTCCCCCTCGGGGGGACAGCCGTCGGGACGGGACTCAACGCCAAACCCGGTTTCGCCGCCGAGGTGATCGAGCGCCTGCGCCGCGCGACCGGGCTCGCCGTCACCGAAGCGCGCGACCACTTCGAGGCTCAGGGGGCGCGGGACGGTCTCGTCGAGGCCTCGGGCGTCGTGCGAACGATCGCCGTGTCGTTGTTCAAGATCGCGAACGATCTGAGATGGATGTCGTCGGGTCCGCGTTGCGGGCTCGGTGAGATCCATCTTCCCGACCTCCAGCCGGGCTCCTCGATCATGCCGGGCAAGGTCAACCCCGTCGTCCCCGAGGCGGTGTGTCAGGTCGTCGCCCAGGTGATCGGCAACGACGCCGCGGTCGCCTTCGGCGGCGCGTCGGGGAACTTCGAGTTGAACATCATGCTGCCGGTGATGGGGCGGAACCTGCTTGAGTCGATTCGTCTCGTCGCATCGGCGAGTCGCGCCCTCGCCACCAAATGTGTGGCGGGGATCGAGGCGGACGCCGCGCGGTGCCGCGACTACGCGCTGTCCTCGCCGTCGATCGCAACGGCCCTCAACCCTTATATCGGCTATGAGAACGCCGCGAAGGCCGTGCGGCGCGCCCTCGCCGAGAACAAGGACCTCCGCTCCGTCGTTCTCGAGATGGGCCTGCTCGGCGAGGACGAAGTGGACCGGGCTCTCGACGTTCTCGCCATGACCCGCGGCGGCATCATCGGCTGAAGAGCCGGGGTGGTCGCACCCAGTCGTCGGTAGTGTGAGGCCCGCTCGACATGCGACGGGGAGTGATCATGGGTGGACTGATTGCGTTCCCGGGCCGAGGAAGCGAGGTGCCCGGCCATCTCGCGATTCCGCCCGAGGCGCACCGGCGTGGCGCCCTCGTCGTCTCGGAGCACCGGGGATCCGTTCCCCGCGTGAGCGACGTCTGCAGTCAGCTCGCCCGCGACGGCCTCGTCGGGCGCGCCGGATCTCCCGCGCGCTCGAGTGACGACCGTTCCGGTAGCGGTCGGCGAACGAAAGGTGGCCGTGGCTCCCTGCCGGGCGGCGCGGGACCCGCCGGTCCCGGCCGACAGCGTCGTGATCAGTTCGCCGCGACAAAGAGATGGCGCGGTCGGCTCCTTTCTCGGCGGGGATGTGCGCTCGTCGCCGTCGCCGAGCGCTCCGACGGGGTCCGCGCCGTCGTCCCGTTCTGCGGGGCGATCCCCTCGCCGGGTGCCGGACGCGAGCACGCGGCGCCCACGGGGGCGGTCCTCGGCCGCGGCGCGGTGAACGACGGGTGGGCGACGTCGGGTTGCTCCCGGGACTTCTCATGCCGGAGCAGTGCCTGGGGGGAAGGCCGGCACGGCGGCGCACGTCCATCCGGGTTCCGGGTGCGCCTCGTCCGGGGACACGCGTCCCACAGCCCACGCCGCCGGGGCCGTGCCGCTCACCCCGGGAGGCGCGGTGGCAACCCTGCCCGACCGGTTTGCTTCCTGCGATGGATGGTGGAGCAAGTTCCCGCTGTGCGGCGGTCGATGCCGTGAACGTCACGGGCGAGGTCGTCTTCACCGAGGTGGCCGATCCAGCCGTCTCGATCGTCGTCGTGGCCTGGGCGTCTTCGCCGTTCCTCTTCGATTGCCTCGGGTCGATCGGCGCGCAGCACACCCGCACCCCACACGAGGTCGTGCTCGTGTTGAACGACCCCGAGCGCGACGTCGCTGACGCGGTCGCGTGCCGCGTCCGGGGGGCGACCGTCGTCGAAGCCCGAGCGGACCTCGGCTTCGCCGGCTCGGTGAACGTAGGGGTCGCATCCACCCGCGCCGGACTGATCGTCGTCGTCCACGATGACGTCGCGGTGTCGCCCGAGTGGTTGGACACGCTCTTGGGCTTGGCAGAGGCGCATCCCGAAGCCGATCTCATCGGTAGCGCGGTCAGGGCCGCCGACGGCGCGCCGTCGGCGTCGGAGGTGGGTGACGCGCCGGACCCCGGCCACGTCGCTGGCTTTCCTGGCGGCCCCGGGACGCCCGTCGGCACCGGGCCGACCGACGTGTCCGACTGCGCGTTCCTCGTCCGACGTGCCATGTGGGAACGGCTCGGCGGTTTCGACGAAATCTTCTATCCGTTCGGGTTCGTCATGACCGACCTGTGCGCCCGAGTCGTCGGGGCCGGCGGGCAGGTGCGCGTCGAGACCCGGGCGACGGTGCGTCGCCACCGCTCGGGTCGCACGAACAAGCGTTTCAAGGCGTTCGTCGTGGCGCTGAACGGGGAGCTGTTCGCGGCGCGACAGTCCCGGGTGCTCGGGGCCGGCGCGGATCGCGGCCGGTCTGCCGCCGGGCGGGCCGCGGCGACGTCCGCGGCTTCGCCTCCGGGAACGACGGTGACGCCGACGCCCGGCGATCGGCACCGTGGGACGACAAGGGCGCGTGTGCTCATCATCGACGACGCGGTGCCCGATCCGTCGCTCGGTGCCGGATCCCCGCGCATGGTCCATGCGATAGGCGATCTCACCGCGGACGGCCGTCTCGCCGTCGACGTGCTGCCGTTGGTCGCGCGCAGCGAGGCCGATCCCGCTCGGGCGCGGGCACTCGGTGCCGAAGTCGCCGCGGGGGACCTCGAGGACCTGCTGGTTTCGAGCGGGCGGCGGTACGCGGCCGTCATCGTCTCCCGGCCGCACAATTGGACGGCATCGATCGAGAAGCTGTGCCGGCTCGTCCCGGGAGTCCCCGTCGTCTATGACGACGAGGCGCTGTTCCATCGCCGCCTCGAGCGTCAGATCCCCTTCGTCATCGACGCGCCGACGGCCCTCCGGGTCGAGCGTGACGCGACGAGATTGGCCGCGATCGAGCGGGAGATCGCGCGCGAAGCCGACTGCGTCGTCGCGATCTCGGAGGACGAGGCGGCCTTCTTCCGGGAGAACTCGCCGACGCCGCGCAACGTGGTCGTGCATCCCCCGTTGTTCGCCGGTGTGATCCCGACCCCTGCGCAGCTCGGGGCCCGCCGGGACGTCGGCTTCGTCGCCGGGTGGTCCGCCGGGGCGGACTCACCGAACGCGGACGCACTCGATTGGTTCGCGAGGAGGATCCTGCCCCACGTGCGCGCCCGGGTGCCCGGGACGCGCCTGCTCGTGACGGGCGCCGATCCGCCGCTGAACGTGCGCCGCCTCGTCACCCCGGCGATCGAGTTCGTCGGACGGGTGACGAGCCTCGCCGACTTCTATGCCTCGGTGCGTGTCGTCGTCGTGCCGGTCCGCTACGGGTCGGGGGTGAAGATAAAGACCGTCGAGGCGGTCCACTTCGCCGTGCCCACCGTCGCGACGACGGTGGGCGCCGAGGGGATCCCCTTCGACGAACCGGACGCGCTCGTCGTCGCCGACACCCCTGACGGGTTCGCCGCGCACCTGGCGACGCTCCTCGTCGACGACGCCGCCTGGGAGTGCCAGCGACGGCGGGTGCTCGTCCAGAGTTCCGCCTGGGCGGCGCGACCACTGTCGTCGTTCTGGCCGTCGCTCGTCGAACGGCTCGTGCGGGCCGCGCGGTGAGGAGGAAGACCCCTTCGAGCAGGGAACATCGGCGGTGTCGAGTACCGTGAGGACCGTGGTGGGAGCGACGCGCGACGAGGAAACGGCTTCGAACGCGCAGTTCGCCAGCCGCGCCCAGGCCGAGGTCGAACAGGTACGCGAGGCGGAATTCCGGGCCGTGCTGCGCGAGCTCGCGGTCAAGGACGCCTACATCGAGGAGGCCGAACGCGAATTCACGAGGAGCGAGAACAGCGCCCGCGCGGCGCGCGACGAGCTCGCCGAGGTGCGCGCCCGCGCCGCCGAGTTGTTCGCCGACCTGGTACGGGCGGAGGCGTCGATCGCCGGCCTGAACGGCGAGATCGCGCGCTTGAACGACGAGATCGCGTCCATCAGGGCGACGCGGAGCTACCGCTGGTCGGCGGCCGCGGTGACGTTGCTCAACCGTCTCGTGTCGCCGATGCGCCGGTTGAGGGGACGTGGACGCCCGTCTGACGTGAGCTGATCGGGCGCGACCGCCCCATCGGTCGCGTGTCGCCGATCGGTTGCGGAGGGGACGACCCGGCGGTCGCGGGACGCGGCGGGGCGGGTCAAGGCGCTGCCTGTTTCTGGGCGATGACGGTGACGAGCGACGGGAGGACGATCGCGTCTTCGCCCGGGTCGACGCCGGACAGCTCCTCGAGATACGAGGCCACCGGGCCCTGTCCCGCGCCCGCCGGCGCCTCCGCCCACGCCGAGACGAGCCTGCAACCGCACGCGACGGCAAGTCCGGGCAACAAGGCGCCGATGTCGGGGTGCCGAGCGTCGGGCATCGACAGGGGCACGCCGCCGACGCGGCCGGCGGTCGTGATCGGCTCTTGGGCGACGACGTAGCCGCCAGGCCGCGTCACCGCCGCCATCCGGCGCAGAACCGCAAGGGGTTCGGCGACGTGCATGAGAAGGAAGCGGCAGTACGCGAGGTCGACTTCCTCGGGCAAGGCGAGGTCCTCCGCCGCTTGCACGAGCGTGACGACCTGGGACGTGCCAGCGGCAGCCGCCGATCGCGCGAGTTCGTCGCAGAGCGCCGCCGAGCTGTCGACCGAGTAGACGCGACCGGTGGATCCGACGAGCGCAGCGAGCCTGAGGGACACTTCCCCGGAACCGGCGCCGAGGTCGACACAGTGCCAACCGGGACCGACCGAGATGCGGCCAAAAGCGGCGACGAGCGGTCGATGGTACATGTCGCCTTCGGGCGGGGCTGCTCCCATGCGCGGATCAAGTTACCGGTCGGCTTGCGGGCCCGCCGCCAGCCGCTCCGAGGTTGACCGCCATCGGCCTTCGGCGGACACGTGCCAGGGAGAGCAACTACCCTGAGCGCGGTGCGGGTGACCCTTCTTCTTTGTGATGCCGCCCAAGTCGCGGACGGCAAGCTCTACATCCTCGGCGGCGGGTGGAGTCTCATCGGACCGGATCCGACGCCTTCGGCGGTGGCGATGAAGGTCGACGTCGACTGGACGGAGGTCGACCGCATGCACCACTGGGAGCTGTACTTGGTCGACGAGGACGGACGACCAATCGTCGCCCAGACACCTGACGGGCCGCAGCCGATCGAGGTGCGGGGCGACTTCGAGGTGTCCCGCCCCGAATCGGTTCCCGAGGGGAGCCCGGTCGACGTCGCGCTCGCGCTCAACTTCGGTCCGCTGCCGATCGCGCCGTCGTCGCGCTACACGTGGAGACTTTCGATCGACGGTGAGACCCAAGAGGACTGGGTGCTGCCGTTCTCGACGCGCGCTCCTCGCGGCTGACCACGCCGACTCGCCCCGCAGTTCAGACGACGCGCACCGAAGGTCGGCTCACCCGCCGCCTCGTCCGCCCGATCCGCCGGTGGTGGGTGGGCGCGCGTGCCGAACGGGATCGGCTCCCCTGGCGGATGACGCGCGATCCGTGGGAGGTCCTCGTCGCGGAGACGATGCTCGCCCAGACTCAGGTCGGGCGCGTTGCAGGACGATTCCGCGAGTTCACGGCGCGTTTTCCGACACCGGCGTCGTGTGCCGACGCGACGGTCGGCGAGGTCGTCCGGGCCTGGGTCGGTCTCGGTTACAACCGCCGTGCGCTCGCCTTGCACTCCGCTGCCGAGGCGATCGTTCGCGACCACGACGGACGCGTCCCGGCCACGCTTGCCGATCTCGAAGCCCTCGCCGGCGTCGGTCCCTACACGGCGCGGGCCGTGCTGGCGTTCGCGTTCAACGCCGACGTGGCGGCGGTCGACACGAACGTTGGCCGGGTGCTCGCCCGCGCCGGGCTGGGCCGGCAGATTCGTCCCGGCAAGGTACAGGCCCTGGCAGATCGCCTCGTCCCGGTCAGATCCGCTCGCGAGTGGAATCTCGCGCTCATGGATTTCGGCAGCCTCGTCTGTACGTCGCGTCAACCCGCATGTGCCAGGTGTCCGGTGCGGGCTGCCGGAGCCTGCGTCTGGCGTTCGGGGGAGACGGACGGTCCCGACCCCGCCGTCGGGTCGGCCCGGGTGGCGTCCCGACCGTCTCGGTTCGAGGGATCCGACCGGCAGGGACGTGGCCGCCTCGTGCGTGCGGTGTGCGCCGGACCTATCGCGCGCCGCGACGTCGTCCGGGCCGCCGGCTGGCCGAGGCAAACCGCGCGCACCCGACGCGTCGCCGACGCACTCGTCGCCGAGGGGATCCTCGTACGCGGTCCATCCGGGGAGCTGTCGCTCGCCTGACCGGTCCCGTGATCGCGTTGGGCTTCTCCCGGGGACCGTCGGGGCGTCAGACTGTCTCGCGTAGCGTCGTGCATCGCGCCGGGGAAAGGACGTCAGTGGCCGAAATCAGTGAGTCGAGGATCATCCGTGATGTCATCCACGTCGCACCGGTCGTTCACGGCGACGGGCGCGGTCGGTTCGTCGAAACGTACCGCAGGTCGTGGTTTCCCCTCGGGCGCGAGATGGTGCAGGCCAACCGGTCGGACAAGAGCCAGGGCGCGGTCGTCGGCCTCCACTACCACCTGCATCAGGCCGACTACTGGTACGTGACGCGCGGTCGGGCCCGCGTCGTGCTCTACGACCTGCGCGTCGGCTCGGCAACCGAGGGTGCGCTGGAGCTCGTCGAGCTCGGCGCCGACGAACGCGGGGTGTTCATCCCGCCCGGCGTCGCGCACGGTTTTTCGTCGCTGACGGACGTGACCCTGACGTACCTCGTCGACGCGTACTACAACGCGCAGGACGAGCTCGGTTTGGCCTGGGACGACCCCGACATCGCCGCCGACTGGAGGGTGACCGATCCGGTGCTGTCGGACCGCGACCGGCGCAACCCGCGCAAATCGCAGATCCCGGAGGCGCTCTTGCCGCGTGCCGGACTGAGGACGTGAACATCGGATAGCCGCGGTGCGTTGTCGGGGGTGGCGCGCTTGAATGGTGCGCGTGCCAGGTGATGCCGGGGGCGGTGCGTCTTGATCGCGGGCATCGCGATCGGCGCCCTCGTGCTCGTCGCGGGATTCGCCGGATGGTCCCGCTTCGCGCCCCGTCGCGCCGAGCGGCGCTCCGTCACGACGCACCAGCACGCCCTCGACGTGCTCGGCACGGTCTCCCGGCGCTGGGAGGGCGTCGCGCCGGTGCACCTCCCCAAGCCCGACGAGGTCGCGCGGGCACACGTCCAGCCGACCGCCGCCCCGAGCGCGCGCCGGCGTGCCGACGGCGGGCCGGCGCCGATCCGCCGCCCGGGAGTGCGTCTCGTGCCCCTTTCCGGTTCGACGCCCCTCAAGCTCCCGATCTTCGTCGACGACAAGGTCGTCCGGTCCCGGGCCCCCGACGAGCCGGATCGTGGTGAAGCCGGGACCGCGTCGGCCGCCGGGTCGGGCCGGCTCGGGCGGGCAGCCCTTTTCGACCACGAGGCGCTCAACCCGGTCGGCGAGATCGCGGCGCGCCCTTCTCGCCGGATCCGTCACCGTTACCGCGGCGGCCGGCCCGCCCGACGGGCGACCTCCACCGCCGCGGCCGCCGTTGCGATCGCCGCGATCGGCGTCGCGAGCTGGCAACTGGCTTCCGGTGGCGCGCCCGCGCACCGCGCGAGCAAACCGCTGGTGTCGACGGCGCAGCTGAAGCCGCATTCCCGCGCCGGCGGCCATACCTCTGGCCCGGGCCTCGTGCCGACGTCGGTCTCGCCGAGTGTCGTCGCCTACGCGACGACGAGCCGGACCTACACGATCAGCTTTGCCGCCTCGGCCCCGTGCTGGCTCGGCGTGCAGGAGGGGGTGAACGGCAAGTACCTCTGGATGACCACGCTCGAGGCGGGAGGGACGGTCTCCTACCGGGCGAGCGGGCCGATCGCGGTGCGGCTGGGCGCGCCGCCCTATGTGCGGGTGCAGGTGGACGGGGTGAACGTCGCGCTTCCCGCGCAGAACGTGCAGCCCTACGACATCACGTTCTCGCCCACGCGCCACGCCGTCGGCTAGCGAACCGGCCCGACCCCCGCTGAGCCCGGGCGTCCGGTCCGCGGCCGACGGGATCCGTCGCGTCGGCTCGCGCTCGACCACGGGCGGCCCGCCGCCGGCGCCAGACAGCCGCGCCGGATTCTTGCGTGCGAGGTGACACGGGTCGGCGACAAGGGCGGGAAGACGACGCCGGGACGGCGACATCCTCGGTCCCCGCTCCTCGCCTCGCCAGGGTCGCGCGGCACCCGCCAGCTGCCACCCAGCCGGGTAGCGACGGGCCGTGCCTCGCGCCGTTCGGCCGGTGCCGGCCGCTCCGGGGAGCCGTCCGAGCCGCGGGCTGCGCTCCCGTCGGCCGGGCGCGGCGGCCGCCCGCGCCGCAGGCCCGACGTGTCGGGCGGGCGGGGGTAGTTGTTACTATACAGATAGGAGAAATCCCCTTCCTGCTGGCGGGGAGCGCGACCGAACGGAGTCCGACGTCCTGATGGCGATGACCGATCTCAACCTCGACAAGTACGCGCTCGGCTGGAGCGACGTCGAGGACTACGTGTTCAAGCCCCGCAAGGGACTCAACGAGGAGATCATCCGCGAGATGTCGCGCCTCAAAAAGGAACCGGAGTGGATGCTCGCGTTCCGCTTGAAGAGCTATGCGCGCTTCCTCGCCAAACCGATGATGTCCTGGTTCGCAGGCAAGATGCCCGATCTCGACTTCGATGACATCTACTACTACATCAAGCCGACCGAGACCCAGGTCGACGCCTGGGAGCAGCTGCCCGAGTCCGTGAAGAACACCTACGAGAAGCTCGGCATCCCCGAGGCGGAACGCAAGTACCTCGCCGGGGTGACGGCCCAGTACGAGTCCGAGGTCGTCTACCACCGGAACCGTGACGACCTCGCGGGCATGGGGGTGCTCTTCTGCGACATGGACACCGCCGTTCGCGAGTACCCCGAGATCGTCCGCAGGTACTTCGGGAGGATCATCCCGCCGAACGACAACAAGTTCGCGGCGTTGAACTCGGCGGTGTGGTCGGGCGGCTCGTTCATCTACGTGCCGCCCGGTGTCGAGGTCGACATGCCGTTGCAGGCGTACTTTCGCATCAACGCGGAGAACATGGGCCAGTTCGAGCGGACGCTCATCATCGCCGACGAGGGAGCGCGGGTTCACTACGTCGAGGGGTGTTCCGCCCCCGTGTACTCGACCGACTCGTTGCACTCGGCCGTGGTGGAGCTCGTCGCGCTGCCGGGCAGCCGGATCACCTACACGACGATCCAGAACTGGTCGTCGAACGTCTACAACCTCGTGACGAAGCGGGCGCGCGCCGAGGCGGAAGCGCACGTCGAGTGGATCGACGGCAACATCGGCTCGCGCCTGACGATGAAGTACCCGTCGGTGTATCTCATGGGTCCCAGGGCCTCGGGCGAGGTCCTCTCGGTCGCCTACGCCGGCGCCGGCCAGGTCCAGGACACCGGGGCGAAGATGTTCCACTGCGCCCCCGAGACGACCTCCACGATCATCTCGAAGTCGATCTCGAAGGATGGCGGCTCGACGACCTACCGCGGCAAGGTCCACGTCGATCCCGGCGCGAGCCACGCCAAGTCGTTCGTGCGCTGTGACGCGCTCATCCTCGACGAGGACTCGGTCTCGGAGACGAAGCCGTACATGGAAGTCGGGGAACGCGACGCCGAGGTCGGTCACGAGGCGACCGTTTCCAAGGTTGGCGACGACCAGCTCTTCTACCTCATGAGCCGCGGCCTTTCCGAGGGACAGGCGACTGGCATGATCGTCAACGGCTTCATCGAGCCGATCACCCGGACGCTCCCCATGGAGTACGCGGTGGAGTGGAGCCGGCTCATCGAGCTGCAGATGGAGGGCGCCGTCGGCTGATCGCGCCGTCGGCAGTGAGCGGGGCGGATCAATATCCTTGGAACGGCGAGCGGAGCGCGGGAGGTCTGGCGCGCGTGGCGATGCGTGAGGATTGCAAGCACTTCCAGTCGAGGACGTACGCCTCCGGCGAGATCGCACGATTCTGCGTCCTCGACCTCGCGCCCGAGGCGCCGTGGCGCTGCCCCGACGACTGCCCCTCGTACGAGCGGCGGCTCGCCGACGTCACCTGGACGCACGGGTCGCTCGTTCCGCCGCCGATCGAGTCCGAACCGGACGAACCGCCGGCGGACGTCGGCGAGCTGCTCGCCTCGGCGGAGGAGATCGTCGACGCGGCCGCCCCCGAGGAGCTCGCCGAGGTGGAATCCGACGAGGACCGTGCCGAACGCAAGTCGCAGGGCTCCGCGGTGAAGCGCGTGCTACGCCGAATCGGCCGTCGCGGCAGGCCGCCCGCCAGCGGCGAGGGCGATCGGTTCTGAGCGACCACCGCTTCACCCCCGAACTCGCCCGCTCGATCGCGGGTCCGGACTGGTTGCGTCGCATGCGGTCGCAGGCGGCCGCACGATTCGGGGCGATGGAACTCCCGACCGAAGCCGACGAGGACTGGCGTTACGGGCGGATCGACGCGCTCGACCTCGGCGGGTTCGCCGCGGTCGTCGCCGAGCCTGAGACGAAGCCGTCGGAGCTGGCGGAGGGGCCAGCGAGCTTGCTCTCGGGGCTCCTCGCCCCGGCGGCCATCGTGCGCACGTGCGACGGTTTCGTGGTCTCGATCGAGCTCGGCTCCGCGGCCGAGCTGGCGGGGATCGCGGTCGCGTCGGCGCGCGACCTGCGGCGGCCGCCGGTCGGATTCGGCGAGGTGGTCGCGGTCGCCGAAGACGCTTTCACCGTGCTCGCCCGGGGTTACGGCCCTGACGCCGCCGTCATCGTCGTGCCACCGGGCGTGCGCGTCACCGGTCCGATCGTCGTCGTCCACGAGGTCGGGGCGCGCCCCTTCCCCGTGGCGGCCTTCCCCCGGACGTTCGTCGCTCTGGGCGAGGGCGCCGACGCGACGGTCGTCGAACACCTCGCGTCTTCCGGCGCGGCCCTCGTCTGCCCGGTGACCGAGCTCGAGGTCGCGCCCAGTGCCCGTCTCGCCTACCACTCGATCCAGGAGCTCGACCGGTCGGCCTGGCAGCTCGGCTACCTGACGAGCCGCATCGGTCGCGACGGCGCGCTCTGCTCGTTCGCCGCCGCCTTCGGCGGCGACTACGCGCGCCTGTGCACGCACTCGACCCTCGCCGGCGAGGCCGCGTCGAGCGAACTGCTCGCCGCCTACTTCGCCGATGGGGCGCAACTCCAGGACATGAGGACCTTCCAGGAGCACGCGGCCCCCCGCACGAGGAGCAAACTGACCTTCAAAGGTGCGGTCGACGACTCGGCGCGCTCGGTCTACAGCGGGTTGATCCACATTCACAAAGGGGCGCGCAAGTCGGACGCCTCACAGACCAACCGCAACCTCGTGCTCTCCGACGGCGCCCACGCGGACTCGGTGCCGAACCTCGACATCGAGGAGAACGACGTGCGGTGCAGCCACGCCTCGGCGGTCGGGCCGATCGATCGGGCGCAGCGCTTCTACGTCGAGTCCCGCGGCGTGCCGCCCGATGCCGCCGAACGGCTGATACTGCTTGGGTTCTTCGACGATCTCTTGGGGCGCGCCCCCGAGTCCGGCGTCGCAAGGTACCTGCGGGACGTCGTCGCGAGACGGTTGTCCCGGGCGACGGTCGGCACGGCGCGAGGCGAGGGCGCGCGATGAACAGCGTGGGCCGCAAGCTCGTCCGCCTCTGCGCGGTCGGCGACGTTCCGCCTGGCGCGGCGCGCCGATTCGAGGTCGGAGGTGTCGACATCTGCGTCGTGCACTGCGACGACGGGTTCCACGCCGTTTCCGACACGTGCAGCCACGAGGACTACTCGCTCGCCGAGGGCGAGGTCGACGCCACGCGCGGCGAGATCGAGTGCTGGAAGCACGGCAGTCTGTTCTCGCTTTCGACCGGCGAGCCGCTGACCCTTCCGGCGACGCGCCCCGTCAACGTGTACGAAGTCGTCGTCGCGGCCGACGACGTGTCGGTGGCGCTGCCGTGACGGCGCTGCCGCCGACAGGCGGGGCACGTCGGTGAGCACGCTGCTCGTCGACGGTCTGACCGTGGAGGTCGCCGGGGTCGAGATCCTGCGCGGGATCGACCTCGAGGTCCGCAGCGGCGAGGTCCACGCCGTGATGGGCCCGAACGGGGCCGGCAAGAGCACGCTCGGCAACGCCCTGATGGGCCACCCGGACCTCATCGTGACCGGGGGCTCGGTGACGCTGGACGGGGCCGACCTCCTCGTGCTTTCGACCTGGGAGCGTGCCGCGCTCGGCCTGTTCCTCGCCCCGCAGTACCCCGTGGAGCTGCCCGGCGTTCGGGCCGTCGAGGTGCTCGCCGAGGCACTCTTCAGTCGGCGCCGCGGGTCGGAACCCGACCGCGCCGCCCTCGAGCGGCGGATCGCGGCGGAGGCGGGCGAGATCGGACTGGCTGCGGAGTTCACCGCGCGGGCTCTCAACGTCGACGCTTCGGGCGGGGAGAAGAAGCGGCTCGAGACGCTCCAGCTCGCCGTGCTCGAACCGGTGATCGCGATCCTCGACGAGCTCGACTCCGGACTCGACGTCGACGCGTTGCGCGACGTCGCGCGCCGTATCGAGCGCGACGTCCGTCCGGGAAGGCGAAGCCTGGTGTCGGCACGAGAACCGCTCGGCGTGCTGGCGATCACGCACTACAACCGGCTGCTCGACGAGCTGCACCCCGATCGGGTCCACGTCCTATACCAGGGGCGGATCGTCGAGTCCGGCGGGCCCGAACTCGCCGAAGAGCTCGAGCGGACCGGTTACCAGCGTTACGGCGAGGAACCTGCCGGCTAGGGCATCGTGTCGCCGGACACACCCGTGGCGACGAGCACCCGAACGCGATTCACCGACCCTGCCGTCGCAGCCGAGCAGCGGATCGTTGCCGGTGCCGACCCGTGCGCGGCATCTCGGCGTCCGCCCGTTGCGCCAACCTCGGCGGTCGCGAGTGGTCAGTTCGCCCGGCGTCCTTCTCCTGGCGCCGCGCTCGGTGCCGGCGGCGCGGCCGTCGCGTCCCGCCATGAAGTACAACCCGAAGGGCACTTGCCGTTCTCGGCGGCCGCCGGACTCAACCCGAAGCTCGGCGGAGGTAGCGGAGATCGACGAGCCAGACGTGCAGGTGATACGCGCCGTCGGCGAGCACCGCCTTCTTGACGACGCGGGGCGCGAAAGGCGTCAGCCACCACACCGCCCGGGAGAAGTCAAGGCCGGTCAGGCTCATGAGGAGCACTTCGGCGGGACGTCGCTCCTCGATGTTCTCCTTGGCGGAGGGGATGAGGTTGGGAAAGGGGCCGGTGACCGCGTTGAAATTGGAGTGGAACATGCCGGCGGGCTCGGTCAGTTCAGCGAATTGGCCCCAGGGCCACCACATGAGCAGTTGCTCACCGGCGTAGGCGGCGTGGCCGACGAAGCCCGGCAGCTCGCAGGTGACCTCGTACTCGTCGACCAAGGCCGAGTCGCTCCCGCCGAGCGCGTGCGCGTACGCCGGCACAGGGTACGGCACGATGTTCGGCATGGGCGGTTGCTTGACCTCGGGCGCCACCGTGAGGATGAGCAGCGCCCCGGCGAGGACGACAGCCACGGCGAGGCCGGCGTCACGGAACAGACCCGCCCGGCGCGAGAAAGACGGGTGCCGCGCTACGAGTCCGCCGAGGCGCCAGACGAGGGTCGCGCCGACGGCGATCCCGGCGACCGCCCAGCCCCAGGAGTCGAGCCGCATCTGCGGCACGTGGGGGTCCGCCTCGTAGGCGAGGGCGACGCCGACGACGAGGAGGGCCGGCAGGGCGCCTCGCGCCGCCGCCCAGGCGGCGCGGGAGCGCCCGGCGCGGCGCGCCGCGGCGACGAAGGGGGCGGCGAGCTCGGCGAGGGTGAGCGAGAGGAGCACGGCGACGAAGGACCAGAGGAGCGAGGAGAAGTAGTGCACCTCGAGCATCTGCACCCGGCCGGCGAACTGGAGCGCGGCCGCGACCCCGCAGGCGAGGAGCGCGGCGAGACCGAGGAAGGCCTGCGGGGTCCCGAGGCCCCTGCCCCGCCGGGAAGAGACGACGGCGAAGGCGGGGAGCGCGGCCGGGGGGACGAGGAGGTAGGGGTCGTCGAGCACCCAGCGCCAGTTGTCGGAGTGCCAGAGGGCCTCCTGGGCGGGGGTGGCGAGGTAGAAGGCGGCCTCCCAGGTCGGGGTGAGGAAGTTCGTCTGGCCGAGGAGCAGGCCGGAGCACACCATGAGCAGGCCGGTGACGAGGAGCGCCGCGCCGAGGAGGGTCGCGGCGTCGCGGAGGAGATGGTCCCGGGCGCGCCTCGCCCGCACGACGGCGTAGGCGAGAAGGGCCGCCGCCCCGAGGGGCACCGCGGCGCCGTGGGACCAGACCGCGAGGGTGAAAAGCCCGGCGGCTGTGGCGAGCCAGAAGGGCCGGCGGCGCGGCGGCGCCGGCAGGGCGAGGGCGCAGAGCGCCCCGGTGAGGTAGGAGATCGCCGCCGAGTCCGGGTAGTCCGTCCCCCAGGCCGTGACGAAGACCGGGCTCGAGAGGACGACGGCGACGCCGACCCAGCCCGCCCAGCGGCCGTGGGTCCGGGCAAGAAGGACGTAGAGGGGCACGACCGCGACCAGGGCGAGCAGGTAGCGGAGGGTGAAGAACCCCCCGACCGCCCCGAAGGCGAGGTAGGCGGTGCGCGCCGGCACGAGGAAGCCGACCCGGGCCGCCTCCCGCATCCGGGCGGTCGGGGCGAAGACGGCGGCGTAGCGGGTGAAGATGTCGCGGGGGTCGACGACGAAGGTCGTGTGCATGCTCGGGTCCGGCAGCTGCACCGGCGCCATCCCCCGCAGGCGGAGGACGACGTAGGCGACGCCCGGCGAGGCGACGAGGGCGAGCGCCTCGGCGACCCGCCGCCACGAACGCCGCCAGCACCGCAGGATCCGGGCCCCGGCGGCGGTTACCATCGCCCGGTGCTCAACGGCCGCCGCGTCGCCATCGTGCTACCCGCCTACAACGCCGGGGGCACGCTGGCCCGCACCGTCGGCGAGATCGACCGCGAGGTCGTCGACGAGCTCGTCCTCGTCGACGACGCGAGCACGGACGACACGGTTCGCCTCGCCCGCTCGCTCGGGCTCGCCGTCCACCGCCACGAGGAGGTGCGCGGCTACGGCGGCAACCAGAAGTCGTGCTACCGCCTGGCGCTCGCCCTCGGTGCCGACATCGTCGTGATGGTCCACCCCGACTACCAGTACTCCCCGCGCCTCGTGCCCGCGATGGCGGCGATGATCGCCTACGGCCAGTACGACTTCGTCCTCGGCTCCCGGATCCTCGCGCAGAACCCCGTCGCCGAGGGCATGCCGCGCTACAAGTATGTCGCCAACCGCGTCCTCACCTTGGTCGAGAACGCCGTCCTGCGCCAGAAGCTCTCCGAGTACCACACCGGGCTGCGCGCCTACAGCCGGCAGCTCCTTGCCGCCCTGCCCTTCGAGCGCAACTCCGAGGACTTCGTGTTCGACAACCAGATCATCGCCCAGGCGATCGCCGCCGGCGCCCGGATCGGCGAGCTCTCCTGCCCGACCCGGTACGCGGCGGACTCGTCCTCGATCGACCTGCGCCGGAGCGTCACCTACGGCCTCGGCGTGCTCCGCACGACCGCCCAGTACCGCCTGCAGCGCCTCGGCGTCCGCCACTACCCCTACCTCGCCGTCTCCCCCCTCCACGAGGCGGCGGCGTAGGGAGGGGCCGTGGCTTCGTCCGCCGCGGCCATCGCGTCACCGCCGAGGTCTGAGCGCTGGTCGATCGGGTCGGGATCTGCATCATTGCCCGATCGATGCTTCGGCGAAGTGTTTGCTCGCGGCCGAACGAACGCTGGATCTTGCCAGGAGCGCATCGCCCCGGCGGGTGTGGCAGCCGACGTATCGTCGATCAGCGCCCGCCCGTGGCGCGGACCCGCCCCTACCATGGCCACATGGCCAAGCCGAGGGCGATCGCGCGGGTCACGAAGGTGGTCCGCGCCTCGATCCGCGGCCTGCTCGACCAGTCCCAGCCCTTCGGTCGCCTCGCCCTCGTTCACACGATCCAGGCGGCCGGCGCGACCTGCATCACGGTGTCGCTCGCGGGATCGCTCTTCTTCTCGATCTCGGCCAGCGCAGCCGAGGGCAAGGTCCTTCTCTACCTGCTGCTCACCATCGCCCCCTTCGCGCTCGTCGGGCCGGCGCTCAGCCCGCTGCTCGACCGGGGTCGCGAGGCTCGCCGAACGAGCGTCGCGATCGCGAACCTCGGTTCGGCCGTGCTCTGTCTCTTGATGGCACGCGACGTCCACAGCCTGTTCTTGTTCCCCGAGGCGTTCGGCGTGCTCGTCCTCGGCAAGCTCTACCTCGTCGCGCGGGCCGCGCTCGTCCCGGAGATGGCCGCTGCCGGCGACGATCTCGCGAGCGCCAACGCCAAGCTCGCCGTGCTGGCGTCGCTCGCCGGGTTCACGACGGCACCCCTTGCTGTCGGGTTCCTGAAGATCGGCCCGCAGTGGTCGCTCTGTTTCGGCACGCTCGTGTTCCTGGCAGGGACGGCGGCGTCACTCCGGTTGCCGCGGCCGTCGCATCGCGTCGCCGTGGCAACCCCTTCTGCGCCGCGCGCCGAGTCCCGTTCCGACGAGACGGATCGTGTCACGCCGGCGCGCTTTGCTGAGGTTCGCCAGTACCGGCGCATCCTCGGTCTGCCCCTGTACCCGCCGGAGGTCCTTGCCGCGATCGGCGCGATGTCGATCGCGCGGGCGACAGTCGGCTTCGTCGAGTTCTTCTTGGCTTTCGGGCTGCGCCGTGAGCACGCCGCGACGTGGTGGTTCGGCGTCCTCATCGTCGCGAGCGCTGCTGGGTCCCTGATCGGCTCGATCGTCGTGCCGCGCCTGAGGCGTTACCTCACCGAGCGCCAGATCATCGTCGGCGCGCTCGCGTCGATCGTCGTCGGGTCGTTGGCGGCGGCGATCGTCGGCGGACTGTGGGCCCAGGTCATGCTGACCTTCGTCGTCGGCATCGGACCGACGAGCGCGAAGCCCGCGCTCGACTCGATCGTGCAGCGCAACGTCCCAGCGGCGCTGCTCGGCCGGGCGTTCGGCCGGCTGGAAACACGTCTGCAGCTGACGTGGGTCGTCGCGGCCGTGCTCGCCGTCGTGGTCCCTTTCCCGCTGAAGTTCGGTGATGTCGTCGTCGCTCTGGCCTGCGCCGCCGCCTGCCTCTCCTACGGAACGTTCGGTGGCGCGTTGCGCCGACAGGCGACCCGGCGCCAGCTGCCGGGGCCGGCGCGGGTCAGCTGAATGATCTGCAGCCGACTCGGCGAGCTTCGTGCCTCCGTCCCGCGCCCCCGCCGCCGGTAGGGTGCGTCCGTGACGGACGCGGCGAAGAGGCCACGCGAGCTCGAAGCGATCGAGCTTCTCACGCGTCTCGTCGGCCCTCCCGCAGGTGACGAGGTCTGGATCGGTGACGACGCCGCCGTTCTCGAACCGGTGTCGGGGCGCGTGCTCTTCGCGACCGACCTCGCGGCGGAGGGGGTGCACTTCGACCGGCGCCAAGGAACGCTCGCCGACGTCGGCTGGCGGGTTCTCGTCCAGAACCTGAGCGACATCGCGGCGATGGCCGGACGGCCCCGTGCCGCCGTCGTCGCCGTTGCCGGCGCCGAAATCGACGAACTCGCCGAGATCTACAGGGGTCTCCTCGAGGCGTCGCGGCGCTTTCGGTGCCCGGTGGTCGGGGGTGATCTCTCCGACGCCACGGTCCTCAACCTCTCGGTGGCGATCCTCGGCGAGGTGGTCGGCACCGCGCCGGTTCTCCGCCGCGGGGCGAGACCGGGCGAGACGATCCACGTCACCGGCCCCCTCGGTGCGGCGTCGGCGGGGTTGCGCGAGCTGCGCGCGAATCCATCGGCCGCGTCGCCGTGCGTCGACGCGTTCCTCCGGCCCGAGCCCCGCCTCGCCGAGGGGATCGCGGCCGCCGTGGCCGGGGCGAGCGCCATGATCGATGTTTCCGACGGTTTCGGGATCGACCTGCGCCGGCTCGCTGACGCCTCGGGTGTCGGCGTGCTCCTCGACGAGGTTCCGATCGCGTCCGGCGCGTCGCGGGAAGAGGCCTTCGGGGGCGGCGAGGACTACGAGCTCATCTTCGTCGACCCCGACCCGGACCGAGTGGAAGCCGTGTTCGCCGACCGCGGCCTGCGGGCGCCGGTCCGGGTTGGTACGACGACGGCGGACAGGGCCGCATTCCACCAGAACGGCGTCAAGTTGGATCCGGCCGGCTACGTGCACCACCTCGGTTGAGCGGCGGACGAGGTCGCGTCTCAGCCAGTTCGCGTGAGCTGCGGCGCGTCAGGAGGGAAGGGCGGTGCGCCTGCGGCGAGTCGACTTGACGACGCGTCCGGCGCGGATGCACGACGTGCAGACGTGGAGCCGGCGCGGCGTGCCGTCGACGAGGACGCGCACGCGCTGGATGTTCGGATCCCATCTGCGCTTCGTCCGGCGGTGCGAGTGCGAGACATTCATCCCGAAGCTCGGTGACTTCCCGCATACCTCGCATACCGCAGCCACAACGACGACCCACCTCGTACTCGGTTTCGGAATCCCCTCCGGGCGCACGACCGCGCCGGAAAGCGCGCACAAGCCCGGGGACCAGCGGGTGAGGTTACCATCCTCGCCCATGAGGTCGCACGCGGGGCTCCCGGCGCGCGTCGGTGACAGATGAGCCGACGCGACCTTCCGCTCGGCCGCGCCGACACCCGGAAGACGACACCGGTGGCCACGAAGTTGCTCGGGGCGCCGGAGATCGTCGCCACGATGCTCGTCTTCCGTGACGCGCTCCACGCGCACCAGGCGACGCTCAACCGCCTGAACGTCTTTCCCGTCCCCGACGGCGACACGGGGACCAACATGCTCCTCACGATGGAGGCCGTCGCGCGCGAGATGGCCGAGCACCCAGCCGACGGCGAGCGCGGCGGCTCCGGCCACATGGCGGAGATCTGCGGCGCGGTCGCGCACGGCTCGTTGATGGGGGCACGGGGCAACTCTGGGGTCATCCTGTGTCAGGTGTTACGCGGGATCGCGACGACGTTCGCGCCGCTCGCCGGTGCCGATGGGCCCGACGTCGCCGTGGCGCTCGATGCCGGGAGCCGTTCGGCCCGTGAGGCGGTGCTCCGTCCGGCGGAGGGGACGATCCTCACCGTGGCCGCCTGCGCCGCCCAGGCCGCCCGGGCCGCCGTCGCTGCCCGCGCCGATCTCGTCGGCGTGCTCGACGCGGCTCGCAACGCCGCCGTCGAGGCGCTGTGGTCGACGCCGACGCTGCTCGCGGTGCTCGCCGAGGCCGGGGTCGTCGACGCCGGCGGCGCCGGGCTCGTCCTTCTCTACGACGCCCTGCTCAACGTCGTTGACGGGCGTCCGATGCCCGACGCGCTCGAGTTGCCCGAGGACGTCGCCCAACTCGTCTCGGCGGGGCCCGTGCCGGCGGCGGCCGCGGCGTCTGCTGGGCGCGAGCACGGCGGCGGGCCGTCGCCGCGCTACGAGGTGATGTACTTCCTCGCGGCCGAGGACGAGCTCGTCCCGGCCTTCAAGGACGTGTGGGCCGGTCTCGGGGACTCGATCGTCGTCGTCGGCGGGAACGGGTTGTGGAATTGCCACATCCACACCGACGACGTCGGCGCCGCGATTGAAGCGGCCCTCGACACCGGGCGTCCGCGCGAGATCCGGGTCACCGACCTGGCCGAACAGGTCGAGGAGGAACGCTGGGTGCGCGAAGCCGCGGCGCGCCGACCGGTCGCGCCCCCGTCCCCGGCCGACAAGGTCCCGGTCACCGCCGTCGTCGCCGTCGGGACAGGCGAGGGGATCCACCGCATCTTCTACTCGCTCGGCGCGAGACACCTCGTCGCCGGTGGCCAGTCGATGAACCCCTCGACCCGCGACATCCTCGAGGTGATCGGGTCAACGCCGGCGCAACAGGTCGTCGTGCTGCCGAACAACTCGAATATCATCCCGGTCGCCCGGCAGGCAGCGGAACTCGCCGCCAAGAAGGTCTTCGTCGTCCCGACACGCGGGGTCCAGGAGGGTTTCGCGGCGCTGCTCGAGTACGACCCGTCCTCGTCGGGTGAGGACAACGCCCGCCTGATGGAGGAGGCCGCCCACCGGGTCGTCGCCGGCGAGGTCACCCGCGCCGTGCGGGCGACGACCTGTGCCGCGGGAAAGGTCGCCGTGGGAGATTTCATCGGGCTTTCCCGCGCCGGCATCGAGTCCGTCGGCAAGGGTCTCGCCGACGCGACGATCGGTCTGCTCGCGGTGCTGCTCGGGCCGGGTCACGAGATCATCACCCTCGTCCAGGGTGAGGGTTCGACCGCCGCCGAGACGCGACGCGTCACCGAATGGATCCGCGCGGTGCATCCCGAGGTCACGGTGGAGCTGCACCACGGCGGTCAACCCCTCTACCCGTACCTCGTGTCGATCGAGTGAGCTCGACGCCATCGGGCCGCAAGCTCGGGCAGCTCGAGAAGCTCCCCGTCTCGGAGCTGCGGTGGGTCGGGAACCGCAAGCGGGCGGCGCTCGAATCCATGGGGATCTGCTCGGTCCTCGACCTGCTCACCCACTACCCGCGGCGCTACGCCGACCGGACGAACGCCGTCTCGATCCGGGAGCTCGTCCCCGGCGACGTCGGCGTCGTCTCGGCGACGGTGCAGCACGTTTCGCTGCGGCGCCTGCGGGGGCGCCGCAGCATCGTCGAGGTCGTCGTCGGCGACGGCACCGGCGAGCTCCGCGTGACGTTCTTCAACCAGCCCTGGCGCACGAAGCAGCTGACCGAGGGTCGCGAGGTGGCGCTGTTCGGCAAGGTTGACGTCTACCGGTCGGCGCTGCAGATGGCGAACCCCGTCGTCGAGGTCATCGGCTCGCGCGAGGCGCGCCAGACCCGTCGGATCGTGCCGATCTATCCCCAATCCGGACGGGCGGGCATCTCCTCGATCGAGCTCGCCAAGTACGTCACCGAGGCGCTGCAGCGGGCAGGGGAGTTCGCCGACCCGCTCGGCGAACCCCGGCGCGCCGACTCCGGGCTCATGAGCCGCACCGAGGCGTTCCACGCCATTCACGAGCCCGAGACGACGGCGGAGACCGAACTCGCCAGGCGCCGACTCGCCTTCGACGAGCTCTTCCGCATTCAGGTCGCCCTCGTCATGCGCAAGCGGGCCGCGGCAGCCGACGCCCGTGGCATCCGCCACGACGTCGAGGCGAGCCGGCACGGCATCCGTCTCGTCGCGGACTTCCTCGCCGCGCTCCCGTTCGAGCTCACCTCGGCGCAGCGTCGCGTGCTCGACGAGATCCGCCGTGACCTCGCCTCGCCTGAGCCGATGCACCGCCTGCTCCAGGGCGACGTCGGTGCCGGCAAGACCGTCGTCGCCCTGGCGACGCTGCTCTTCGCGGTCCAGGGCGGCTTCCAGGGGGCCTTCATGGTCCCGACCGAGGTCCTCGCCGAACAGCACCACCTGGCTGCCCGGGCGATGCTCGCTGCGCTCGACATGCCCGATCCCCGGCGCCTCGGTGGGAAGCGGCCGCTCGCCATCGAATTGCTCACGAGCCGCACATCCGGGACGTCGAGGGCGCGTCTCTTCGACGCGCTGCGCCGGGGATCCGTCGACATCCTGATCGGGACGCACGCCCTCATCACCGAGGAGGTCGAGTTCTCGTCGCTCGGCGCGGTCGTCATCGACGAACAGCACCGCTTCGGCGTCGACCAGCGCGCCGCACTGCGGGAGAAGGGCTCGGCCGCCGGCGCCGAGGGTCACGACCCCGACCTGTTGGTGATGACCGCGACGCCGATCCCGCGCACCGCCGCGATGACCGTCTACGGCGACCTCGACTACAGCGTGCTCGACGAGCTCCCGCCGGGACGCTCGCCGGCGACGACCCGCTGGGTCGTCGACGACAAGGGCGAGGCCGAGGCGTGGTCGCGGGTCCGCACCGAGGTGGCCACGGGCCACCAGGCCTTCGTCGTCTGCCCGCTGATCGCCGCCGGGAGCGATGCCGTCGACGACGACGGCCTCGCGCCGGTCGCCCCGGACGAGTACTTCGAGGTCGACTTCGGAGACGGGCGGCTCTTCGACACCGAGGTCCTCGAGGCCGAGCGCCGCCCGCCTCGCGTGGTCGCCGATGAGTACGCCCGGCTCACCGCCGGCGAGCTTCGCGGTCTGCGCGTCGGGATCCTGCACGGCCAGCTCCGTCCGCGGGACAGAGAGGACGTGATGGCGGCGTTCCGCGCCGGCGCGCTCGACGTGCTCGTGGCGACGACCGTCGTCGAGGTCGGCGTCGACGTGCCGGCGGCGACGGTGATGGTCGTCGAGGACGCCGACCACTTCGGCATCGCCCAGCTCCACCAGCTGCGCGGCCGGGTCGGGCGCGGCGGCGACGCCGCCTGGTGCTACCTCTTCGCCCGGGATGTGACGGCTGAGGCCCACCGGCGCCTCGAGGCGCTCGAGGAGTCGAACGACGGGTTCTACCTCGCCGAGATCGATCTCGAGCTGCGCGGCGAAGGCACCGTGCTCGGCGCCCGCCAGAAGGGGCGCAGCGACCTGAAGCTGGCGTCGTTGCGGCGCGACCGGGACCTCGTCGATCTCGCCCGGGACCTGGCCGACGCCGTCGTCAGCGCCGACCCGACCCTCGCCGGGAACCCGCTCCTCGCCGACGAGCTGCGGATCTTCGTCGGCGACGACGAGGCGGAGTACCTCCTGCGGAGCTGACGGGAGCGGGGCCGGGAACCCGGGGAGGGTTACCGTAGTCCGTGCGCGTCATCGGCGGAACAGCCCGCGGCAGGCGGCTGCGGGCCCCCAAGAGCGCCGTGGCGCGCCCGACCGCCGATCGGGTGCGGGAGGCGATCTTCGACGTGCTCGCCCACCTCGGCGCCATCGAAGGCGCCAGCGTCGCCGACGTGTTCGCGGGATCGGGGGCGCTCGGCATCGAGGCGCTCTCGCGGGGCGCGGCCGCGGTGACCTTCGTCGAGACCGACCGTGCGGCCGTGGCGGCGATCAACTGGAACCTCGAGATGACGGGGCTGTCGTCGGCGGCAACACGCATCGTGCGCGCCGACGCGCTCGGCGTGGTGCGCGACCGTCGCCGAGACCTTCGACGTCGCGTTCGTCGACCCGCCGTACGCGTTCGAGCGTTGGCACGAGTTGCTCGCGCGGCTGCCCGCCCGCACGGCCGTGCTGGAGTCCTCGCACGGGATCGAGCTGGCGGGCGGGTTCGTCCTCCACCGGGTCTACCGCCACGGCGGTACGCTCGTGACCGTGGCCGTGACCTCACCTCCGGTGTCGTCGGCTGCCGGGACCAGCGAGCCCCGACGATGAGGGCGCTGTTCCCGGGTTCGTTTGACCCCTTCCACAACGGCCATCTCGAGGTCGTAGAACGCGCCCGGCGCCTCTTCGACGACGTCGTCGTGGCCGTCCTGGTCAACCCGCACAAGGACCCGCCGCTCTTCAGCGCCGCCGAACGCGAGCAGATGATCGCCGAATGCCTGGCGAGGTTCGACAACGTCGAGATCGTCTCGATGACGACGCTCGTCGTCGAGGTCGCGCGCCAGGTCGGCGCCGACGTGATCGTGAAGGGCCTGCGGGCCGTGACCGACTTCGAGAACGAGCTGCAGATGGCGCAGATGAACCAGCAGCTCTCCGGGATCGAGACGCTCATGCTGCCGACCGGCTCGTCGTATTCGTTCATCTCCTCGCGTCTCGTACGCGAGGTCGCCCGCTACGGCGGCGACGTCAGCGCATTCGTCCCCGATTCGGTCGCGGTGCGCATGAAGGAGCGACTTGGTGCCTGACAACGAGTTCGACGAACGTTCCGTGGCATCAGCTCGCGCCGAGGCGCGCCCCGAGCTCTCGGAGATCCTCGACGAGCTGGTGGGCATCGTCGAGCGCGCGAAGTCGATGCCGCTCTCGTCTTCGGCGATTATCGGTCGCGACGAGGTGCTGGAGCTGCTCTCCGAGGCGCGCGAGGCGCTGCCGGTCGAGTTTCAGCGCGCCCGCCGGGTGCTGCAGGACCGCGAGGAGGTGCGAGCCCGCGCCGCTCGCGAGGCGGACGAGCTCCTCGACGAGGCGCGTGCCCAGGCGGAGCACATGGTCCAGCGCACCGAGATCGTCCGCCAGGCCCGCAACAACGCCGAGCGGATCCTCGCCGACGCCGAGGCCGAGAGCCGACGCATCCGCCGCGAGGCGGACGACTACGTCGACCGCAAGCTCGCCGCCTTCGAGATCGTGCTCGACCGGACGATCCGCACCGTCCAGGCCGGCCGCGACCGTCTGAGCGTCAACGAGGAAGACGACGAGGCCGACGAGCTCGGGGAGATGGACGCCGCCGAGGACGCCTTCTTCGACCAAGATCGCCAGTGACGGAGGGGGCGGGCTGATGCGGGCGGCAGCCGACCGTTCACTCGTCGCGCCCGTCGCCGCACTCCGTCGTGACCCCGGGAGTCGGCTGAAGATCGAGGCCGTGATCGCGGCGCACGATCTCGCCGTCAGCGGGTCGCACGTTCCCGACGGTTCGCCGGTGCAGGTCGAACTGGTGCTCGAGTCGGTCCACGACGGCATCTTCGTGTCGGGGACGGTCCGGGCGTCCTGGGAGGGCGCCTGCCGGCGCTGCCTCGAGACGGCAGCGGGCGATCTCGTTGTCGAGGTGCGGGAGCTCTGCGTCGCCGACGCCGACGCCGACGACGAGACCACCTACCCGCTCGGTGGCGACGAGGTCGACCTGGAGATGATCGTCCACGACGCGTGTATCCTCGACCTGCCGCTCGCACCCCTGTGCGGTGAGGGTTGCCGGGGATTGTGCCCCGGGTGCGGTGCCAACCTCAACGTCGAGACGTGCTCGTGCGCCGGTTGACGGGTGGCCGCCCCGCGTCGGCGTCGCAGGTCGGCGGTGGTGGCGAGGATGAGACCGACCCCGCCGGCGGAGATCACCGGCGCGACGAGTAGGAAGAACGATGGCTGTCCCGAAGAGGAAGACCTCGAAGTCGAAGAGCCGGAGCCGTCGCGCGTCGAACTGGACGCTCGGCGAGCCGGCGCAGAGTCGCTGCCCCAACTGCCAGCACGCCAAGCGCCCGCACGTCGTCTGCCCGAACTGCGGCTGGTACAAGGGACGCCGGGCGGTCGAGGTCGACTGATCCTCCCGATCGCGGTCGACGCCCTCGGGGGCGACAAGGCCCCCGCCGAGATCGTCGCCGGCGCGCGCCGCGTCCAGGACGAGCTCGGCATCCCCGTCTTGCTCGTCGGACCCGACGACGGTCGCCTCGGCGACGTCGGCGATCTCGAGATCCTCGTGGCGAACGAGTCGATCGCGATGGACGAGGACCCCGCCCGCGCCGTGCGGGCGAAGCGCGACTCGACCCTCGTGCGCGCCGCCGAGGCGGTGGCCGAGGGGCGCGCCTCGGCGATGGTGAGCGCTGGCAACACCGGTGCCGCGATGGCGAGCGCGCTGTTCCGGATGGGCCGGCTCTCGGGCGTCGCGCGTCCGGCGATCGCCGCGCCGCTGCCGATCCCGTCCGGCGGGCACCCGACCGTGCTCATCGACGCCGGGGCCAACGCCGACTGCCGTCCCGAGTGGCTCGTCCAGTTCGCCCAGATGGCCTCGGCGTACGTGACGAGCCGCTACGGGGTCGCACAACCCTCGGTCGCGCTGTTGTCGAACGGCGAGGAGGCCTCGAAGGGCAGTCCCCTCGTCAAGGAGACCCATGCGCTCCTCGCCGCGGGAGCCGGCGTGCGGTTCGTCGGCAACGTCGAGGGTCGCGACCTGCTCGCCGGGGGCGTCGACGTCGTGGTGGTCGACGGTTTCACGGGCAACGTCGCCCTGAAGTCGCTCGAGGGGGCGCTCCACGCCTTCATGGGCATTCTCGGCGCTGTCTTTGCCGAGTCGCCCGAGAACAAGGCGGCGGGCGACGTGCTCGTGCCCTCGCTTCTCAAGTACGCCGGCTACGTCGACCCCGAAGAGACCGGGGGAGCGCTGTTGCTCGGTGTCGAGGGCGTCTGCATCATCAGCCACGGGAGCAGCTCGGCGCGGGCAATCGTCAACGCGGTCCACGTCGCCGCGGACCTCGTCGCCGCGGATCTCGTCGGACAGGTCCGTGCGGCGGTGAGCCGGTAGCATCGGCACCGGTCGGTGTCGACACACGACCCGTCGGTGGTGCACGCCTACCGGCGCCACGGCGTCGGCCCAGACGGCTCATCGCAGCGGACCCGGAGGAGGTGACGTGCCAGCGGAAGCATCGAAGGGACGGATGAACCGAGAGCAGGTTCTCGAACTCGTGCGGCTCCAGCTCGCCGACATCTTGGAGATCTCGCCGGACGGCATCAGCGAGTCGTCGTCGTTCAGTGAGGACCTCAACGCGGACTCGCTCGCACTGATCGAGCTCGTCGAGTCGCTGGAGGAGGAGCTGCGCAACCAGGTCGCCGACTTCCGCATCGACGACGAGGATCTCGAGGATCTGCGCACCGTGCGCGACGCGGTCGACTACGTCACCGCCAAGCTCGAGGCAGCCTGACGGGGCGAACGATGCCCGGCACGGCCGCGGCGGGTCCCGCCGCGGCGCACGAATCCGCCGAGTCGGTCCGGGCACGCGAACGTCTCACCGCACGCCTCGGACCGGGTGTCGTCGACCCGGACCTGTTGCGCCTCGCCCTCTGCCACCGTTCCTACTGCGCCGAGATGCCGGGCCAGGAGTCGAACGAGCGCCTCGAATTCCTCGGCGACGCCGTGCTCGGGGTCGTCGTCACCGAGGAGCTCTACCGCCGCCAGCCGGAGCTGCCCGAGGGCGATCTGGCGCGGATCCGGGCCGCCGTCGTGAGCACCGAGGCGCTCGCGCCGATCGGCGCCAGCCTCGGGCTCGGCGCCGCACTGCTGCTCGGGCGCGGCGAGGACGCTTCGGGCGGGCGCGGCAAGCCGTCGATCCTCGCCGACGCCCTCGAGGCGGTCATCGGCGCGCTGTTCCTTTCCGGCGGCATGGCCCAGGCGAGCACGTTCGTCCTCGGGCTGATCGCCGACGAGCTCGCCGAGGTGTCCCGCCAAGACGAGCTCGGTGACGCGAAGAACCGCCTCCAGGAGATGTGTTCGCGTCTCGGCGCCGAGCCGCCCCGCTACGTGGTCACCGAGCAGGGTCCGGAGCACGCCAAGCGCTTCGACGCCGAGGTCCGCGTCGGCACCGAACTGGTCGGGCGGGGCCGGGGGAGCTCGAAGAAGCAGGCCGAGCGGGCCGCGGCCGAGGACGCGATCGTCGCCCTCCAGGCCGGCGGGCGCGACCGACCGCGTGCCTGAGCTCCCCGAGGTCGAGACCCTCCGGCTCGGCCTGGCGCGCACCGTCGTCGGACGCACGGTCATCGCCGTCGAAGTGAGCGGCCCCCGCACCGTTCGTCGCCAGGACCCGAGCGAGTTCGCCCGCCGCCTCACCGGTCGCCGGGTCCTCGGCGTCGCGCGACGCGGCAAGTACCTGCTCGTCGAGTGCCGCGGCGGCACGCTCGTCATCCACCTGCGGATGACGGGCCGGCTGCGGATCGAGAACGACCGGCGGGTCGAACGCGGCCCCCACACCCACGCCGTGCTCACGCTCGACGACGGGCGGGAGCTCCGTTTCGTCGACCCGCGCACCTTCGGCGAGCTCTTCTTCGCATTCCCCGGCGAAACGCTGCTTGACGAGGCGATCGGCCCCCTCGGGACCGATGCCGCCAGCGATGTCGTCGGTCCCGAGCTGCTCGGCGGGCTCGTCGCGCGGCGCCACACGACGCTGAAGGCGTTGTTGCTCGACCAGAGGACGATCGCCGGCGTCGGCAACATCTACGCCGACGAGATCTGTTTCGCGGCGGGACTGCGACCGGACCGTCGCACCGAATCGCTCGGGACCGACGACGTCGCCCGGCTCGCCGCGGCGTTGCGCACCGTGATCGCCCGGGCGGTCGAACTCGGCGGGACGTCGCTCGACGACGGGAGCTACCGGGATCTGTTCGGCGAACCCGGGGCCTTCCAGTCCGAGCACGCCGTCTACGGCCGCGCCGGCGAGCCCTGCCCGGTCTGTGGGACCGCCGTCGTCGGCGCGCGGGTCGCGGGCCGCTCGACGCATTGGTGCCCGCGCTGCCAGAGCTGAACCGACGCCGCGACGCCCCGCGACCCGGCGCCTTAGCCCCGGGTCGGCCGCGCCACCCGGGTAACGTGGCGACGCCGTGTTCTTGAGGTCGCTTTCTCTCAAGGGATTCAAGTCGTTCGCCGACCCGACGACGCTCGAGTTCGAGCCCGGGGTCACCGTCGTCGTCGGTCCGAACGGTTCGGGGAAGTCGAACGTCGTCGACGCGATCGCGTGGGTGCTCGGCGCCCAGGGGCCGAGCGTCGTGCGCTCGGCGAAGATGGACGACGTCATCTTCGCCGGCACCGCCAAACGGGCGGCGCTCGGGCGGGCCGAGGTGACCCTCACGATCGACAACTCGGCGCGTCGTCTGCCGATCGAGCTCACCGAGGTGACGGTCACGCGGACCCTGTTCCGTTCGGGCGAGAGCGAGTACGCCATCAACGGATCGCCGTGCCGTCTGCTCGACGTCCAGGAGCTCCTCTCGGACACGGGGGTCGGCCGTCAGCAGCACGTCGTCGTCGGCCAGGGCCAACTCGACGTGGTGCTCACCGCCCACCCCGAGGACCGACGGGCGATCATCGAGGAGGCGGCGGGGATCCTCAAGTACCGCCGCCGTCGCGAGCGCGCTCAGCGCCGGCTCGAGGCGAGCGAGGCGGGGTTCTCCCGCGTCCAGGACCTGTTGCGGGAGGTGAAACGCCAGCTCAGGCCGCTCGAGCGCCAAGCGACCTCGGCGCGCCAGCACGGTGAGCTCGAAGCGGAGCTCGGGGCGCTGCGGCTCCATCTTGCCGGACGTGAGCTCGCCGAACTGAGCGGGAGGCTCGCCGCCCTCGACTCGCAGGCGGCGGAGCTCGACTCGGACCTCGTCCGACGCAACGGCGGGCTCGAGGCCCTCGGCGGCCGCCTCGCGGCCATCGAGGAGGAACTGGGCACGGCACGCGCCGACGAGCTCGCGCCGATCGTCAGCCGTCTCGAACAGCTGCGCGAGCGGGGGCGCGGGCAGCTCGCACTCGTCAACGAGCGTCGGCGTGCCGGCGCGGCGCTCGCGGCCGTGCTCGCGGGGACCGCGGCGTCGGACGCGCTCACCGGCGAGCTGGAGCGGGTCTCGGCGGCGCTCGTCGACGCCGAGACCGCGAGGCAGGCGCTCGCGCCGGAGCTCGCGGCGCTCGAGGCGGAGGAAGCGCGTCTCGCCACGCGGCAGGACGCGCCCGAGGATCGTTTCGGCGCGGACGAGCCCGCGTCGTCCACCCGGGTCGCCGAGGCGCGCGCCGCGCGTGCCAGCGCGGCCGAGGCTCTCCGCACGAGTCGCGAGGCCGAGGTGCGCGCCACCGAGCGCGCGGTCGCGCTCGCCAGGAGGCGGGAGGAGCTCTCCGGCCGCCTCGGGACGACGACAGCGGAACTCGACCGGCTCGGCACCGAGCTCGCCCGGGCGGGCGCGGCCTCGGAGACCGCCGGGGGCGGCGAGGCGGCCGCCGAAGCCGCGGCCGCCTCGGCCGAGGAGGCGTTGCGGACCTCTACGGCGCGACGCCAGGCGGCGCGGGCCCGGGCCGAGGCGCTCGAGCTCGCCCTCGACGAGGCCCGCGGCGGGCGGGGATGGAACGGCTCTCCGCCGTCTCGGGCGTGGTCGGAACGCTGCTCGACGTCGTCGAGGTCGACGACGACCTGGTGCTCGCCTTCGAAGCGGCGGTCGAGGGGGTGCTCGACGCGGTCCTCGTCCAGGGCGGCCCCTCGGCCCGTGCCGCTGTCGAGCGACTGCGGACGGCGGGTTCCGGCGGCAGCATCCTGCCGCTGCTGCCAGGCGGGGCGGCGGCCGGGCCAACGCCGTCCGTCCCCCCGGGGGCCGAGGCGCTGCGGCAAGCGGTGCGTGCCGCGGATCCGGCGGTCGCCGCCCTTCTCGACCGGCTCATCGGGGAGGTGGAGGTCGTCCGCGCTGGCCCGGAGGCGGTGATCGAGCGCGCGCTCGCCGACCCCGGGCGCACGATCGTCACACCCGAGGGAGACAGGTTCTCGCCCTTCGGCTGGCGCATCGGGGCCGGACGCGCGGGGGCGACGCGTGCCGCGCTCGACGCGGCGCGGACGACGGACGGCGAGGCCGCCAGGGCGGTCGAGCACGCGACGACGCTCGCCGCCGAGGCCCGACGCGAGCTGGCAGCGGCGCGCGCCGCGGCCCAGGAGGCGCGGCGAAGGGTCGACCGGCTGCTCGGCGAGCGGGCGAGCGACGAGACGGCCCGCGCCGGTATCGTCCGTCATCTCGAGCTCGTGGCGGAGGAGGAAGCCGCCGCTGCCGCCGAGCAGGCCGCCGCCGCCGCCGCACGGCAGCAGGCCGAGCAGGCCTGGGTCGAGGTGGAGGACACGCTCACCGGGGTCGAGCAGGCCGAGAAGGCTGAGCTCACGCGGGCCAGCCAGGCCGTGGCCGCCCGTCGTGAGATGGCCGACCTCGGCTGGGCGCTCGCTGACCGCCGTCGCGCCCTCGAGGTGCGGTCCGCCGCGCTCGAGGAGCGTGCGTCGCTTCTCTCCGTCCGCCAGGAGGCCCTGGCGCGCCAGCTCGACGAGCGGCGTCGACTCGGCGGCGAGGACGGCGGGCGTGCCGCCGCCGACGACAGCGCGCTCGAGCGCCTCGCGACGGCGCTGGCGGCGCTGCTCGATCGACTCGACCGGGGGATTCTCGACGCCGCCGCCGAGCGTGACCGAAGACTCACCGCCAGCAGCGAGCGGCTCGCGCGTCTCGGCGCGGCCCGCCGTGAGCGCGACGAGCTCGAGCGGGCGCTGACGGTGGAGCGGGAGCGCGGGCAGCGACTGGAGATCGAGCGCACCGAGGCGCGGATCCGCGAGGAGACAGCGGTCGAGCGGTTGCGACGGGAGTTCGACGTCACCGCCGAGGAGGCGATGGTGGCAGAGGCGCCGGAGCTCCCTCCGGACGCCGACGCCCCGGGGCGCATCCGGCAGCTCGAGCGGGAGCTCGCGGCGCTCGGTCCTGTCAACCCGCTCGCCGCCGAGGAGCTCGCGGCGCTCGTCGATCGGCGCACCTTCCTCGAGGGCCAGCTCGACGACGTCCGCTCCGCCCGGCGGGAGCTCAATCGTGTGATCACCGCCGTTGACGCCCAGATCGTCGAGGCCTTCACGGCCGCCTTCGCCGACGTCGAACGGCACTTCGCGTCGCTCGTCGCGACGTTGTTCCCGGGCGGCTCGGGCCGTCTCCATCTCACCGAGCCCGATGACCTCTTGTCGACCGGCGTCGACATCGAAGCCCGCCCCGCCGGGCGCAACATCCGGCGTCTGTCGCTGCTCTCCGGCGGGGAACGCGCGCTTCTCGCGCTCGGTTTCCTCTTCGCGGTGTTTCGCAGCCGGCCGTCGCCGTTCTACGTGCTCGACGAGGTCGAAGCGGCGCTCGACGACGTCAACCTCGGACGCTTTCTCGACCTCGTCGACGAGTTCCGCGACGACGCGCAGCTCCTCATCGTCAGCCACCAGAAGCGGACGATGGAGGTGGCTGACGCCCTCTACGGGATCTCCCTCCAACCCGGCGGGGCTTCCAAGGTCGTGAGCGAGAAGGTCGATCGGCGCCGCGATCGCGAGCGACGGACGCTTGCGCGGTCGATTCCGGCGCCCGTCACCGAGTCGTTATGACGACGCAGGTCACTTCGGTATGAGGGTCCGCCGGCGCCAACCGGGGGACGCGAACCCGGCGTCCGACCCACGGACCGACGCGGCGCGGCCCGAGTCGCCCGGCGCGTCGACGGCGCGGACCGGCATCGTCGCGCGTCTGGAGCGCACGCGCCAGGCGGTGACGGCGCCCTTCGGGCGGATGCGCGCCGGGAGGATCGACGAGACGACCTTCGACGAGCTCGAGGAGACTCTCGTGCTTGCCGATGTCGGGCTGAAATCGACGGCGCGGATCCTCGACGCGCTGCGGGACAAGGTGCGCGCCGGCACGGTTGACGCGCCTGGAGCGCTCGCCGAGGCGTTGCGGACCGAGATTGCCGCCGGCTTCGCCGGGGAGGACCGCGCCTTGCGTTTGGTCGAGGAGCCCCCGAGCGTCTGGCTCTTCGTCGGCGTGAACGGCGCAGGCAAGACGACGTCGATCGGCAAGCTCGCGGCGCAGCAGGTCGCCCAGGGCCGCCGCGTCGTCGTCGCGGCGGGCGACACCTTCCGGGCGGCTGCCGGGGACCAGCTCGCCGGCTGGGCGGCGCGTTGCGGGGCGACGCTCGTGCGGGGCGCCGACGGTGCCGACCCGTCGTCGGTGATCTTCGACGCCATCGAGCACGCCGTGGCGCGGCACTGCGACCTCGTGCTCGCCGACAGCGCGGGCCGACTCCACACCAAAACGAACCTCATGGACGAGCTGCGCAAGGTGAAGCGCGTGGCCGACCGGCCGCCGGGCCGGGTGAGCGAGGTGTTGCTCGTCATCGACGCGACGACAGGCCAGAACGGGCTCGTCCAGGCCCGCGAGTTCACCCGAGCCGTCGGGGTCACCGGGATCGTGCTCACGAAGCTCGACGGGACCGCGAAGGGCGGGATCGTGCTCGCCATCCGCGAGGAGCTCGGCCTCCCGATCAAGCTCGTCGGGATCGGCGAAGGTGCCGATGATCTCGTCACGTTCGACCCGGACGAATTCGCCACGGCGCTCGCCGGCGCTTGACGAGCACCACGGACAGGCCAGTCGGGCGACACCGCAGGCACGGAACGGCGGAGGGACCCGGTATCGAAGGCGACTAACCTGGAGTTTTCATGTTCGATACGCTCACCGATCGCTTCGACGAGATCTTCACGCGCCTGCGCGGACGGGGCAGGCTCTCCGAGGCCGACCTCGCCCAGGCGCTGCGCGAGATCCGCATCGCGCTCTTGGAAGGCGACGTCAACCTCGACGTCACGCGCGAACTCGTCGAGAAGATCCGCTCCCGCGCGGCCGACGCCGAGCTCGACAAGAGCCTCACGCCGGCGCAGCAGGTCATCAAGATCGTCAACGAGGAGCTCACCGCGACGCTCGGTGGCGAGCAGCTCCGCCTCAGCTACGCCTCGAAGCCGCCGACGGTCGTCCTGCTCGCTGGGTTGCAGGGTTCGGGCAAGACGAGCGCTGCCGCCAAGCTCGCGCGCTGGTTCCTCGGTCAGGGTCGTCACCCCCTGCTCGTCGCCGCCGATCTGCAGCGTCCCGCCGCCGTCGAGCAGCTGCGGATCCTCGGCCGTGAGGTCGGGGCAGCCGTCTTCAGCGCGCCGACCGACCCGGTCGACGTCGCGCGGCGCGGGGTCGCCGAGGCGATCCGCGTCGGTCGCGATGTCGTCATCATCGACACGGCCGGACGCGTCTCGATCGACGCAGCCCTGATGGACGAGGTGGCCGCCGTGGCGCAGGCCGCCTCGCCTCGCTACACGTTCCTCGTGCTCGACGCGATGACGGGCCAGGATGCCGTCGCGACGGCCGTCGCCTTCCACCGCGCGCTCGTGCTCGACGGCGTGATCCTCACCAAGCTCGACGGCGACGCGCGCGGCGGTGCTGCGCTTTCCGTCGCCAAGGTCGTCGGCCGGCCGATCGCCTTCGTCTCGACCGGCGAGCGCCCGGACGACTTCGAGACGTTCCGGCCCGACCGGATGGCGGGCCGGATCCTCGGCATGGGGGACGTGCTGTCGCTGATCGAGCGCGCCGAGCACGCTTACGACGAGGACGTCGCCGGGCGCGCCGCCGCCCGCATGCGATCCGGTCGCTTCACGCTCGAGGACTTCCACGACCAGCTCCAGCAGATGAAGCGGCTGGGGCCGCTCTCGGGCCTCGTCGCGATGCTGCCGGGACTGCCCAAGGAGATGCGCGATGCGCCCGTCGACGACTCGAACGTGACGCAGATCGAGGCGGTCATCCGGTCGATGACACCGGCCGAGCGTGACGACCCGGCGATCATCAACGGGTCGCGCCGCACCCGGATCGCCGCCGGCAGCGGGACCACACCGGCCGAAGTGAACGACCTCCTCAACAGGTTCAAGGAGATGCAGAAGCTGATGCGGTCGTCGGGGATCATGGCGCACCCGCGCCCCGGTGGTCGGCGCGACAAGCGCAAGGGCGGCCGGGTGACTCCCGCTCGCAGCCGCTAGCCGGCGACGGGCCCTGTCAGCACCGGATTCGATCGACACCAAGGAAAGCGAGAACGACGTGGCCGTGAAGCTCCGCCTGAAGCGAATGGGGAAGAAGAAACAGCCGACGTACCGGATCGTCGTGGCGGACAGCCGCTCGCCCCGGGACGGCCGGTTCATCGAGGTCATCGGGACGTACGCGCCGCGCGCGGAACCGTCGCTCATCGAGGTCGACAACGCCACGGCGGTCGCGTGGCTCACCAAGGGCGCGAAACCGAGCGAGACCGTGCGCAAGATCCTCGAGATCTCCGGCGCGTGGGACGAGTTCGCGGCGACCAAGCCGCCCAAGCCGCCGAAGTCGGCGCGCACGAAGAGCGAAGCGGCGAAGAAGCGCGCCGCCACCAGGGCCAAGACGGCCAAGAGGGCCGCAGGGAGGAAGGGCGCGGGGAAGAAGACGGGCGCCAAGAAGTCCGCGGCTCCGACCGCTGCGGGAGCCGAGGAATCGGCAGCACCCGCCCACGAGACGCCCGAATCGCCTGCAGCCCGTGCCGAGACGACCGCCGTCATCGACGGTGGGGAGGGGTAAGGGCCCATGGCCTCAGACACACCGCTTTTCGAAGGGCCGGATTTCGGCCCGATTGACGAGGTCGACGAGGTCGACGAGGTCGGCGAGGTCGGCGAGGTCGACGAGGTCGACGAGGTCGACGAGGTCGACGACACCGACGAGGACGACGCCGACGAGGACGACGCCGACGAGTCCGACTACGCCGCCGGGCCTGGGTCCGACGACGACACCGCCAACCGGGTCTCGGGGGGCGTCGCGCGCTCCGTGCTCGAGCACGTCGCGCGCTCGATCGTCGACGAGTCCGATGCCGTCGTCGTGAACGCGAGCGCAGGTCGCAACGGCACGCGCTTCGAGCTCCACGTCGCGCCGGACGACATGGGGAGGATCATCGGCAAACGCGGCCGTGTCGCGCAGGCGCTGCGTGTCCTCGTCCGTTCTGCGGCGGCGCGCGACGGGACGGACGCCACCGTCGACATCGTCGACTGACCGGCGCGCACGTGGCGCTCCTCGAGGTCGGCAGGGTAGTCAAGCCCCACGGACTCGCCGGCGAGGTCGTCGTCCGGTTCGTGTCGAACCGGCCCGAACGTCTCCGGCCCGGTTCGCGCCTGGTCGTCGGCCCAGCCGCGGCCGACCGCGGTCTGCCGGGGGAGCTGACGATCGCCGCGGTGCGACCGCACCTCGGAGGTCAGCTCGTCGCGTTCGAGGGTGTCGGCGACCGCGACGCGGCGGAGCGTCTGCGTGGTGTGATCCTGTGCGCTGAGCCGCTCGCCGACGCCGGGGCGCTCTTCGTCCACGAGCTCATCGGTGCCGAGGTGGTCGATGCCGGCGGCGTCTCCCGGGGGACCGTGACGTCGGTCGAGGCGAACCCGGCGAGCGACCTCCTCGTCGTCGACGGCCGCCATCTCGTCCCGGTGCGCTTTGTCGTCGACGCTTCGCCAGGCAGAATCGTCGTTGACGCACCGGCGGGGATCTTCGAATGACCACCGACCGACGCGTTCCGCCCCCCCGGGAACGTGCGGCGCCCGCTCTGCGAGTCGAGGTGCTCACGATCTTCCCTGAGCTCGTCGCGAACTACTGCTCCGAGGCGATCTTCGGGCGAGCGACGCGCACCGGTGTCGTCGAGGTCGTCGCGCACGACCTGCGCGTCGGGGCGTCCGACCCGCACCGCTCGGTTGACGACTCGCCCTTCGGCGGAGGCGCCGGTATGGTGCTCGCCCCCGAGCCCGTGTTCGCCGCCGTCGAGCGGATCGCTCCGGTCCGTCCGCTCTACCTCATGAGCCCGGCGGGCCGCCGGCTCGACCAGACGTTCGTCGAGGAGCTGCAGGCGCGGGGCGCCTTTTCGCTTCTCTGCGGCCGCTACGAGGGCGTTGACCAGCGCATCGCGGACCACCTCGTCGACGGCGAGATCTCGATCGGCGACTTCGTCCTCGCCGGGGGGAGCTCGCCGCGCTCGCGGTCGTCGAGGCCGTCGCGCGCCTCGTCCCCGGCGTCGTCGGCAACGTCGTTTCGCCCGAGGACGAGAGCTTTACGACGGGGCTGCTCGAGTATCCGCAGTACACGCGACCGGCGGAGTTCCGCGGTTGGGTGGTTCCCGAGGTGCTGCGCAGCGGCGACCATGCCGCCGTCGAGCGCTGGCGGCGGGCCGCCGCGCTCCATCGCACGATCGAACGCCGGCCGGACCTGATCGAGTCCCGCGGTGGGCTTTCCGAGGTCGAGGTGCGTCTGCTCGCCGAGCACGGCTATCCTCTAGACGCTGCAGCGCCGCTCGCGACCTCCGCGCTCGTGCGGCGCGGCGCCCCCGCGAAGGAGCACAACGGATCATGAACCCCACCGATCTCGTCGACCGCGCGACCCTGCGCGACGACATCCCCGACTTCCGTCCCGGCGATACGGTGAAGGTGCATGTCCGCGTCGTCGAGGGCAACCGCGAGCGGATTCAGATCTTCCAGGGCGCAGTGATGCGGCGCCAGGGCTCGGGGGCCCGTGAGACCTTCAGTGTTCGCAAGGTGAGCTTCGGCGTCGGCGTGGAGCGGACGTTCCCCGTTCACTCCCCGATCCTCGCGAAGGTCGAGGTTGTGTCCGAAGGCGACGTGCGGCGCGCGAAGCTGTACTACCTGCGCGACCGGGTTGGAAAGGCTGCGAAGATCAAGGAGCGTCGCGCCACGCGCTGAACCGGTGATCGGAGGTTGGCGGATGAGGAGCCGACGTTGAGCGCCGAAGAGGACCTTGACCAGTTCGAGGCGGAGATAGAACTCGCGCTGTACCAGGAGTACCGCGCCGTGCTGCCGATGTTCCGCTACGTGGTCGAGACGGAGCGCCGGTTCTACCTCGCGAACGAGGTGACCGTGACCCCGCACGAGAGCGCGGGGGCGACGCACTTCGAGGTCGAACTCGGCGACGCCTGGGTCTGGGACATGTACCGTCCGGCCCGGTTCGTCTCATCGGTGAAGGTGGTTACCTTCCGGGACGTGAACGTCGAGGCACTGCCCGAGAAGGAGATCTGAACCGCCCGGCGCCCCGCCGGCGCGGGAATGTCGGCTCAGACGGGGTCGGTCGACACCTTGCCGTCGTCGGCGACGTGTTCGGTCCAACCGCGGCCGTCCCAGTAGCGCAGGGCGTGCCGTCCGGTCGTGTCGTTGTACCAACCGAAAAGCGCCGGCTTGCCCGACCCGTCGTCCGGCGGCGGTGCGAGCGCCGGACCGAACGAGGTCGGACCCGGCGCGATCTCGATCGGCGCGAGGGTTTCCGCGGCCGTGGTGCGCGAGCCGCCGAACGCGAACTGGTTGCCCGCCGGCCCGGACCCGCCGGGCGTCGGGCTCGGGTGGGGTTGGGGCCGCGTCGTGAACTCGGCGACGAGCTCGAGGATGATGCCGAAGGGCTGGAAGATCCCGCACAGGATGGCCCAGACGATCGAGGGGAGCCGCCAGGGGGTGACACCCCGCATCATCCGGTGCCGTGCCGAGATGCGGTAGCCGAGGAGTGCGAACACCAAGGCGAAAACGGCCGAGAGCGCGAGGTCCCCGGCGTTGCCGGTGAGACCGAACGAATTCAGGCCAAATGCCCCGGTCACGAGGGTTCTCCGTCGTCGCTGCGCGCATCGCGCCCAAGAAGTCTACCGCCCGGGTCGACGAATACCGGCCCGGGGGGGCCGTGGTCGCGGCTCAGCGACTCGGCGGCCGCGTCGACCGCCGTTCCCAGCACGGCGTGTGCCAGTGGCGGCGTTCGGACGCGTCGGCGAGCGGCACGACGACGACGTGACCGACGCCCGGGGCGATCTCCTGGCCGCACCCCGGGCACCGGTAGGGCTTCAGGGCGGCGTGGGGCTGGATCGAGCGGACCTCGGCGGTCCTGCCCGTGAGCGGATCGCGGGTGAACACGGCACGCAACGGCCTCGGGGTCGGGGAGCGGTCTCGTGCCACGAGGCATTATCGCCCCGGGGGCTGATGGTCGGGCGGATGGCCGCAGTTTTCGCTACAACGTCTCGGTGGGCATTGTCACCGTCGGCGTCCGCTTCCGGCTCGCGCCGCGCGACCCGGGCCCGGGGTCCGGCCGCGCACCGGGGGTCCTCCTGCGCCTCGCGCTGGCGGCCGAACTGGCTGGCGCCGACGCGGTCCTGGTCGACGGTGGCCGGGCCCCAGGCACGCCGGCGGACCCGTTCGTCCTGCTCGGCGCGCTGGCGGCGGTGACCAGCCGGGTCGTGCTCGGTTGCGTCGCGACGTCCGTCGGCGAGCGGCACCCCGCCATCCTCGCCAAGACCGTCGCCGCGCTCGACGTCTGCTCGGCAGGCCGTGCGCTCGCCTGCCTGGCTCCCCGCGCGGTGCCGCTGGAGACAGGTCTCGACGAACTCGCCGAGGCGCTTGACGTCGTGCGGACGATGCTCGACCGTCCGGCACCGTCGTACGCGGGCCGGCACTTCGCGATCGAAGGCGCCTGGAACGAACCGCGGGCGGCGCGGGTGACGCCGACTCCGGTTGGCGTTCTCGTGCCGGCGGCCGCCGCGACCGGCGACGTCGCGCTCGTTTCCCCGGGCGAGTTCGCCTCTCTTGCCGCGCGCCACGCGGACTGTTGTTTCGTCGAGGTCTCGAACGGCGACGCCCGAACGCTGCGTGACGTGTCGCGTGCGCTGGCGACGACGGACATCCCCGTTATCGCGCTCATCGGCGCCACAGGGGATGCGACACCGGGCGACGTCGCGTCGGCCACGCGGCGCGCCCTCGGCGCGCCGTGCCGCGGCGTCGTTGTCGACTGGTGGCAGACCCCCCCGGCGGAGGCGGTCGCGGGGGTCGTCGCGGCGGTCGGCCGTGCCGTCGCCGGCCGATCCGGCACTGCGTGAGGCCGGAACGGCCGTGCGGCGTTGCCGCCGCGAGATGTCGTCGCCGGGGCCGCGCCACCCAGCCCCGGCGTCGTCAGCCTTTGATCGTCGAGGCGATGAGCTTGGCCATCGCCCGCGCGCCGTTCCCGCCGATTGGCATGTGGATGCGGTCGGGTCCGAACCAGCCTGGATGCTTGTCGGCGAGCGCGTTGAAGTCCGCGATCCGGGCGTTCGCGTACCGCGGCACCTGATCCTCCAGCACAGCGTTCACCGATTTGTCCCAGCTGTAGGAAGGCGGGAGGTGGACGGTCACGAAGACGACACGTGAGGCGCGCGCGAGCACGCGCATCATGGCTTGGAACTGTCCGACGTTGATGGGGCCGTTGGTGCCGAGATCGATCACGACGATGGCGCCCAGCTTGTGTTCCGCCTGCAACTGCTGCGCGAGGGCGACTCCCGCGTCCCACTGGCGACTCTGCGCGGCCTCGATGTCGATGCCGGGAATGTCGGCCGTGAGATCGGGCGCGGCGTCGAGCATTACGGAGTCGCCGATCGCGGTGACGTGCCCGGCGACGTATCTCGGTGCGGGGGTCGTGACGGTCGTGCTCGTGCCCGGGCTATCGGCACGGTCCCAGACGCCCTCGGTGAGCCGAGCCTTCGTGGCGTGTACCGTGCGCACGCGGACCCGTCGGACGCATTGGTCGTGGCAAGGAGGAGCGTGTCCGAGTGGACGCGCGGGGTCGGGAAGTGCCAACGCGTCCGGCGACGCCGCGATTCCCACCGCGAGAACGGCGAGCGCGGCGAAGAACGTCGCCGTCATCGTCTGGGAGACAACGCGCACGGTCAGGCCTCGCGATCTGGCGGATCCGGCTTTCCGGGCCGACTCTAGTCACGCGTCCGCGAACCCCAGGGCGCACCAGGGGCATCCTCGGCCGTTCCACCGTGTCGTCTCTCGACCGTGCACGCTGCGTTACGGCGCATTCGGATCTCCAGGGAGTGTGGGTTGTCTGACGGCTCCACACTGCACCTGGGGGCTCACTTCATGGCTGCATCCGCGTCAACAAGGTCCGTGGATAGGACACCGCTAGGGGTCGACCTCGTCGGCGAGGAGCGAGGCGTAGGTGGCCGCTGCCTTCTGGGTCTCGGGGCCCGCCACCGTCGCGACCCCCTTGCCGTCGATCGTCGAGATCGCCTGGACACCGCGCAGCGTCGAGGAGAGGAAGGCCTCCTCGACCTGTGCCGCGGCGAACCGTGCGAGCGGCACGTCGCGTTCCGTGCCACCGTGCCTCTCGAGTATCAGGGCACGTGTGACGCCTGGGAGCAGGCCCGATGACGGCGGCGGCGTGATGAGTTCGCCGTCGATCACGACGAAGACGTTCGAGCCCGTCCCCTCGCAGAGCATGCCGGCCGTGTTGCCGAAGATCGCCTCGTCGGCTCCCCTGGCGTGCGCCCGCTCCAGCGCCAGGGCGTTCTCGGCGTAGGACGTCGTTTTCAGCCCGAACAGCGCGCTGTGCTCGTTGCGGGACCAGGGGACGACCGTCACCGGCGAGGGCACGTCGAAGGACTCGAAGGGATCGGCGGCGACGACGAGTGTCGGCGGGTCCGATCCCCTTCCCGACCCGAGGGGCCCGGCACCGGAGGTGACCGTGACCCGGATGCGGCCGATGGCGAATTCCGCCGTGTCGACGACGGCGGCGATGGCCCGGGCCACGTCGTCGGAGGGGATGGGGGCGATCCCGAGTCCTCGTGTCGAGTGCTCGAGACGGGCCAGGTGGCGGCTCAGCGCGAACGGGCGTCCTCGGTAGAGCAGGATCGTCTCGAAGACCCCGTCACCGACGATGAGCCCGTGGTCGAAGACCGAGACGGTCGCGTTCTCTGCGGTGACGAGCGCGCCGTTGACGTAGACGAGTGGCATGCGCCTAACACTACGTAATCCCGCTCGTCGGGGAAAAACGACGATGCTGCGCCTTCAGGTCCCCGGGATCTCCGCGGTCGTGACGCGATCACCAGTGTCCGACGCGAGGTGCTCGCGCACGATGGAGATGTCGCCGCGGTGCGTGATCCCGATGCAACTCGCCTCGGTGTTGACGACGCGCACGCGGTCCGCGCCGGAGGCGAGGAGCTCCCCGACCACCTGGGGTAACAGCAGCTCGTGGGTGTCCGCCCGCGGATGGAAAGATTCCAACGCCGTCGCGAGATGGTCGAGCATCCGGGGGTGGAAGCCCCAGAGGTTCATCGAGACCCGGACGGAGCCCGCGAGCGACCGCGGCCCCGTGGGCGCGCTCTGCCCGTGCGATGCGACCGGCACGGCGACGAACCTTCCGTCCTCATGCAGCGTCACCGTGTGTTCGGCGATCCGGACGAGCTGGCCTTCGTCGTCCATCTCGCAGAGCCCGCGCTTCACCGTCGCCTCGGTGAGCACGGTGCGCCCGAGCTGGTAGGCGACGAGGACGTGGGCGTCGTCCGTCGTCCCGTCGGCGCGGGGTCGCCCGAAGTGGTCGTGCACGACTTGGAGCACCGCCTCGCCGTAGAGATCGTCGGCGTTCGCGACGCCGAAGGCGCCGTCGAGTGCCGGCCGGGCCGACAGCACGGCCTGGGCGGTTCCGGGGATGGGCGCCTGACAGACGAAGGCGACGGGCAACGAGGCGGGCCAATGGGTCCGGACGTGGCGCTCCATCTGGGAGCGGATCTCGTCTCGCACGACGAGCACGACGCCGTCGAACCCGCAGGACTCTGCGGCGATCGCCGTATAGTCCATGATGGCCTCATCATGAGGTCCGACCGGGGCGAGCTGCTTCACGCCGCCGTAGCGGGTGCCGTGCCCAGCCGCGAGAACGACGAGCTGCATCGTGGCATCCTAAGTCTCGGCGGTCCGGTCATGGTACGGAGCAAGCGAGCTGGACGTGGGGAGGCGTGATGGCGATAGCCGGTGAGGGGAGCCAGTCGGAGGGGTCGCCCCCACAGTCCGTGATCGCGTCCGTCGCCGCACCGGCGGGCGGGACCGGGGCCGCGGCCGGGGATGAACTCTCGTCCGAGGAGTTGGAGCGACGCCGTGCCGCGCTCGCCGAGATCATGGAGCTGATGCGCGAGGCTGTCCAGCAGGACGGCGGCGATCTCGTCCTCGCCGAGGTCGATTACCGCGCGGGGATCGTCGACGTGGAGCTGCAGGGGGCCTGTGGGTCCTGCGCGATTTCCGCGATGACCCTGCGTGCGGGTGTTGAGCGCATGCTGAAGGAGCGCCTCGAGTGGGTGCGCGAGGTGCGCGGAGAGGTCGACGACTCCCTCGACTACTTCGAGAGCGCGGCGCTCGGGCGCGGCGCGTACGTGCCGAAGTACTACTGAACCACGTTGCGGCCTCGCCGCGATCGTCTCGCCGCGGTCAGCGCATCAACTGACGAAGGGCGCGATAACCGAACGTCGGGCAGCCCGTCGTCTCGATCAGTCGCGCGAGCGGCCCTTCTGGTCCGACAAGGGCGCGGTCCGCGACCCGGGACCGCCAGTCGACGGCCGAGGCGCGCAGTTCGGGCGTGTCGAGCGCCGGCGCGGCGCGGACCTCGGTGACACCCGGCGGCACGAGGTCGAGATCGGCCGAGCGTCCCGTGAAGGCGGAGATCGGCAGCACGCGGTCTGGGGCGAGAACATCCCGTTCGGCGGCGATCTCGCGGAACGGGAAGCCCACCCGTCGCTCCTCCTCGGCCCCGGGCAGTCGCACGGGGAGTCGGAGGTCCTCGGCGAGCTCGAGATAGACGTCGAAGAACTCCGGTTTCAGCTCCACCCCGCCGAGATGCGAGTCGAGATGCGTCACGTCGAAGCCCCACAGGATCGACCGATCGATCTGCGCGCGCCACTCGCGCCGGACCTCGTCGAGGTCGGCGTGCTCCCAGATGTCTTCGATGGTGCGGGGGAAGCCGCCCTCGCCGTCGAGCAGCGACGGGGAGTGCGTGATCGGGCCCCAGCGATAGAGCTCGTGCTCGGCGTTCAACGTGAGGTGGACCCCGACGTCCTCGCCTCGGTAGGCGGCCACGGCGCCGCGTGCCCAGGGAGCCGGGACCATCAACGAGGCGGACGTGGCGACGCCCTGGCGCAGTGATTCGTAGACGGCGATGTTCGCCGCGTGCGTGAAGCCGAGATCGTCGCACGAGACGATCAGCACGCGCGCCTGTGGCGTCAACCCGAGCCGCTCGACGAGTGGGGTCATCGGACAGCCAGGGCGTCGGCGCTCAGTCGCCGATGCGGCTCTGGAGCGAGGCGTCGCGCGCGCGCACGTCGTTCGCCAGTCGATCCTGGTACTCGACGACGGACTGGAGGACGCGTTCGTCGGCGAGGCCGAGAATGCGGGCCGCGAGCAGCCCGGCGTTGCGCGCGCCGTCGATCCCGACGGTCGCGACGGGCACGCCGCGGGGCATCTGCACCATCGAGAGCAGCGAGTCGAGACCGGAGAGCGCGGCGAGCGCGATCGGCACCCCGATCACCGGGAGCGGCGTCGCCGCCGCGAGCACTCCGGCGAGGTGCGCCGCGCCGCCCGCTCCGGCGATGACGACCTGGACGCCGCGGGCCCGGCAGCCACGCGCGTACTCGAGCGCGTCGTCGGGCGTCCGATGAGCGGAGATCACACGCATTTCCCACGAGATGCCGAATTCGTCGAGTGCGTCAGCGGCTTGGCGCATCACCGCCTCGTCGGAGTCGCTCCCCATCACGATCGCGACGCTCATCGATCGTCCACCCTAGGGCCGCTCATCACACGCGCCGTCGGGCGAGGCCAACGAGAGCGCGTCGCGACCCCGTCATCATCGGCGTCGGCCTAGTCACGGCCGCCCAGCGGGGCGAGCCGTTTCCCGATCGTCCCGAGCAACCGCCCGACGGCTATGCCGCCGACGACGTCGGAGGCATGGTGGATACGGACGTAGACCCGGCTTGCCGCGACGACCAGCGCCGACGCGAAGTAGAGCGGGGCGAGCGGGTCATCGCCGTCGGAGAGCAACGTCGCCCCGCAGAAGGCCGCAGTCGCATGACCCGAAGGGAAGCTCGACGAGAGCGGTTGACGCAGTGGCAAGGGGTGGTCAATCTCGTTCACCGGCCGGTGCCGACGAACGAAGGACTTCATCACCACGTTGACGAGAACCGATTCGACACCGGTCGCGACGATCGCCCGCCAAGCCGCCTTCTCGTTGAGCCGCCCACCACGAAGCGCGCGGAACAGGGCGAAGACGACCCAGATCAAGCCGAATTCGCCGAGCGCCGATGCCGTGTAGAAGACCCTGTCGGCAACGGGATTTCCGCGCACGCGGTCGAACAGCGCGTCGACGCGCTCGTCGAATTCGACGACGAGCTTGTGTGCCATCGCGGTCCGAGGCTAGTCGCCCCGCGACACGGTCGCCTCGTTCGTTGCCGGCGTCGTACCCGCAAACGCTGGGCACAGCGGTTGGAAGGCGCACGTCTTGCAGAGCGCCGACGGACTCGGGCGGAAATCCTCGGACGCGCAAGCCCTCCCGATCGCCGCCCACACCGCGAGCGCGCGCTGACGCACGCCGCGCATGCCCTGCTCGGTCGGTGACTCGGCCAAGACGACCTCATCACGCAGATACATCAGCCGAACTTCTTTGGGCCGGATGCCGAGCACCTCTTCGCAGAGCATGGCGTAGAAGTAGACGCCTGCGAGGCTCGTGCGAGACCGGTCGGGAAGTGGAGCGCGACCGGTCTTGTAATCGACGACGGCGAGCGCGCCGTCACCGAGGTCGTCAAGGCGGTCGATGATGCCGCGCAGCTCGACACCGTCGAGGGTCGCGCGCAAGTCGAGCTCGAGTCCGACTTCGTTCACCTTTGCCGGGTCCTCGAGCGAGAAGTAGCGCTCGAGGAGCTCGGTCGCGTCGTGAAGAAGGCGACGGCGACCGGCGTCGTCGAGTGCCAGCCCGGTGAACTCGTCGGACAGCGCGAGCTCGTCGAAGGCGGCCCTGAGCGATGCTCGCGCGTGGGCGCGGGTGCGATTGTTGCCCTGTGCCGAGCTGAACAGCAGTTCGAGAGCGCGGTGGACGAGGGTGCCGCGCACCTGCTGGATCGAGGAAGGTTCGGGGAGCCGGTCGATGTACGCGTAGCGGAAGGCAAGCGGGCACTGGACGAAACGGGCGAGCTTCGAGGGGGAAAGACTGCTCGGCAACGAGAGGGACATCGCGGCCGCGAGGCTACGCCCCGGCTGTGTCTGCCGCGGACAGCACGGCTGCGACGACCGACGACGGGTCCGTGAACGGACCGAAGTGGTCCAGACCGCGAACTCCGCGATTGACCCATTGACCAGCTGTGCCGCGATCGCGTTCCCCCCTTTCTCCGAGAGAACGTCCGTCGCCGTGCCTCGGCCAATCGCCACGGGGCACGCGATCGAGCCGAGTCGCTCGTAGACGTGGAAGCGCGGCGCTGCCTCGTAGATGCGCGCCTCGTTCACCGGAGCGCAGGCGAGCTCGACGGAGCCGTCGGACCGGTCGACGAAAGCACCCTCGATATATCCGGCGAACGCGTCGGGGTCCCAGTTCGCAAAGGGCGGTCTCTCTCGATAGCGAGCGGCCGCGGCTTCACGCGACGGGAACACTGCCTGACGGTGCCGCGCAATCTCGGCGATGTCGCGGTCCGGCGTGTCCGGCACCACGGGGGACACGACGATCGGTTCCTAGCAGAAGAGGTAGGCGAACGTGCCCTCGTTCGTCGCCTCGACGGCGAGGATCGCCGTCGAGGCGAGCGAGTGGCCGATCGCGACCGGGCGGCGCGAGCCGAGCCGGTCTACGGCGGCACGCACGTCACCGACGAATCCCGCCCAGGCGAACGTGGCCGGAGCCGACGGCGAGCCGTGGCCGCGCAGATCCAGGGAACGACATGAGAACCGTCCCGCGAGGTGACCTGCCAGGGGCCGGAGGCTGAGACCCCGAGCGGCACCGTCAACGAGCAAGGCGGTCTGTCCTTCGCCGCCGAAGTCGTAGGCGATGAGTTCGACACCGTCGATGCTCGCGATGGCGACGGACCGCACGCGGGCACGTTACCGTCGGTGGTCGCCCACCACGCCAAGCGAACGGCGGGGGCGCCGCGACCGACTACAAATAGGGCGGTGCAACACCTCCTCACTGAATCGGGCTACGTCGCGCTCATCCTGCTTGCCTTCGCCGAGGCCTGCTGCGTGCCGATCCCCTCCGAGGTCACGTTCGGATTCGCCGGCGTGCTCGCCGCTTCGGGCCGGCTGAATCTCGCCCTTGTCCTCGTCGTGGGGGTGGCCGCGGAGCTCGCCGGGTCGTCCACCGCCTACGCCATCGGGCGCATCGGTGGCCGGCCGCTCGTCGATCGACTCGGTCGATACGTCCTGCTTACCACGGAGGACCTCGATCGCGCGGAGCGCTGGCTCTCGGGCAAGGGCGAAATCGCTGTGCTGGTCGGACGCGCGATGCCGGTCGTGCGGGCGTTCACGGCAATCGTCGCGGGCACGGCGGACATGTCGCTGGCTCGGTTCGAGATCTTCAACCTCTTCGGGACGATCGTCTACACGGGCAGTTTCGCGGCGGTCGGCTACGGGGTCGGATACGAGTGGAAGCGGGTCGCGCACGATGTCTCCTTCGCCGGCTACGCGCTCGTGGCGTTCGTCGTCGTCGTGGTCGTGGCGTTCATCGTCCACCGGCTGCGCCGCGCTGCGCCGCGCACGTCGAGCAGGGACAACGGATCCCGAAGCGACGAGCCCCTCGCGCGGAGCCGTCGGCCGCTAGCGGCACGTGCCCGGCCGCATCGGTCGCACGCGCGACCGGGTGGGAACGGACATCCGGGTCCTTGGCGCGCGGTGCGACCGTCGGTGCCGGATGGCGCTACCTGGTGACCAGAGGGACCTCGAAGTTCATCTCGGTCCCCGATTCGGCACCGGGCGCGATCGTGAACGAGCCGCCGAGCATCTTGGCGCGCTCGGCCATGTTCGTGAGTCCCCGGCTGGCGGGCCCCGATCCCGGTGGCAGGCCGATGCCGTCGTCGGTAACCGTGAGGCTGAGGCGGTGCTCCGCGACCACGAGGCCGACGTGAACCCTGTTGGCGTGCGCGTGGCGGGCGACGTTCGTCAGGGCCTCACGCAGCACCGCGAGCATGTGCCCGGCGACGTGCTCGCTCACTTCGGTGTCGATCGGGCCCGAGACCGAGACCGAAGGCTCGAAGCCAAGACTGCGGACCGATTCGGCGCACAATTCGAGGACGCGTGTCCGTGGGCTCCGTCGACCGATGGGGAGGGGCTCGAGGGCGAAGATCGACGTGCGGATCTGGCGGATCGTGTCGTCGAGGTCGTCGACGGCCGTGTGGACCACGCGCAACGCCTCGGGAGCGTGAATCTGCCGGATGGTGCTTTGCAGCGACAGGCCCGTTGCGAACAGCCGCTGGATCACCGTGTCGTGCAGGTCGTGCGCGATGCGGGCCCGCTCGGCGGCGACACCGAGCTCGGCCACCTTGGCGTGCATCCTCGCGTTGTCGACGACGATCCCGGCGGCCAGCGCGAGGGCCTGTAAGACGTCGCCGTCCTCCTCGGAGAACTCGGCGGCGTCGATCTTCTCGGTGAGGTAGAGATTGCCGAAGACCTCCCCGTGGACGAGGACCGGCGCCCCGATGAACGACCGCATCGCCGGGTGGTGCGCGGGAAACCCGACCGACGCCGGGTGCTGGGTGAGATCGGCGATTCGCAGGGGATGCTCGGTGTCGAAGATCATGCCGAGGATCCCGTCGCCACGGGGCAGGTGGTCGATGCGGTCGACCTCCCCGGGGGTGAACCCGACGTGCACGAACTGAGCCAGGCGTCCCGAATCCCGTTCGATGATGGCGAGCGCGGCGTAGCGAGCGTTCACGAGCTGGCGAGCTTGTTCGACGATGTGACGGAGCGCGGCTTCGAGGTCGAGATCGGCTTCGAGAACGAGCACCGCCTCGAGCAGCTGCTGGAGGCGCCGCGGATCGGAGACCCTCCGGTACGGCATGGCCCAAGCGTGCCACGTGGACCGGGTGGCCACGGCGCGAGCGGCCCTTCACCGCTTCGGTGGGACCTTGGACTCTGACCTCGTGGCTGGGACCGAGCGCACAGTAAGCAGATGGGCATCCGGATCGTCGTCGTCGATGACAACACCGCGGTCCGGCGGAGCATCCGGGAGCTCCTCGAGAACGAGGAGGACTTCGAATTTGTCGGCGAAGCCTCGACGGCTGCGGATGCGCAGCTCCTCGTCGAGCACGAGCGCCCTGACGTCGTTGTACTCGATGTCCGCCTGCCCGACGGCGACGGAGTCGAGCTGTGCAGGACGATGCGGCTGGACTATCCCGCGACCGCCTGCGTCATGCTCACCGCTTACGCCGATGAGGAGCCGCTCATCGCGTCGTTCCTCGCCGGCGCCGCGGGCTATTTCCTGAAGCAGATTCGCGGCGGTGACCTCGTCTCGTGCATCAGGACCGTGTCCGCTGGCGACCGGTTCCTTGACAGCTCGCTCATGGGCCATTCCTTGGCCTCGCTCGGCACCGGTTCGCAGTACGGTCTCGACTCGCTTGATGTCGCCATCGTGAAAGGTGTCCTTGAGGGCATGTCGAACGGCGATCTCGCCGTGGAGCTGGCGATATCGCTGGAGACGGTCGAAGCGCGACGCGTGGCATGTTTCGACAAGGTGCGCGTACACAGCGTTCGCTGAGCCGACTGCGACCTCGCTTCCAGAGTCGGGCCAAGTTCCACGAGCAATCAGTGGCGGAGCGAGGAGAGGCGCGAGGCGCCGGGCAGGGTGGGCTCGTCGTCGCCGTCGTCGGGTGCCGAATCGCCCTGGGCGGCGCGTACCGGACGCGATCGGTGTTCTGAACGTGTCCTTAGCCGCGTGCCCGCCTCCAGGACGGCGACGAGCGCGCGGCCGTGGCGCATCGGCGCGCGGACGCGTCATGGGGTGCCACTCGGTGCGGTGACGCGCCTCCCACCAGTGTCGGGTGATCAGGGCGTGGTCGCCAGGGGAGAACTCAAGTGTCCCCGTCGGGCGTCAGCGTGGTCGTGAGATTGCGCGGCCCGGCCACTGTCACTGCGGAGATGCCGCCGTCTGGATAACAGTGTTTGTGCCGCGCCGCGCCCAACGGATTCTCCTGGATGCCAGCATTATCGGGCAAGAAGAGATGATTGGGCTTGGAGTGGACGACGGTGTAGCGGACGACGTTGGCCTGTATCCCATTTAGTGGACCACGTCTTAGGACAACGTGGCCTGGGGTTGGGGTGAGTGTAGGTCTTCGAATTCGCTCGGGGTGAGGTAGCCAAGCGCGCTGTGGCGCCGGGCCGGGTTGTAGAAGTGCTCGATGTAATCCGCGATGGCGATGGCGAGCTCGAGGTTGGTCCGCCAGCGTTGCCGGTCGAGCAGCTCGACCTGCATCGAGCCCCAGAAGGACTCCATGGGGGCGTTGTCGTAGCAGTCGCCGACGGTGCCCATGGAGCTCACGAGCCCGAGGCGCCGGACGTTCTCGGTGAAGGCCCACGAGGTGAACTGACTGCCGTGGTCCGAGTGGACGACCGTCGAGGGCGACGTCGGCCTCGAGGCGCCAGCCTTGGCGAGGGCGTCGTTCACGAGCGCGGCCTCGCAGCGCCGGTCGATCGCCCAGCCGACCACCTTTCTTGAGTACATGTCCAAGACGACGCAGCAGTAGAGCTTGCCCTCTTGGGTCTCGTGCTCGGTGATGTCGGTGAGCCACAGCTCGTTGGGCGCGGTGGCTCTGAAGTTGCGCTGGACGAGGTCCTCGCAGGTGGGGGCGTTCTTCAAGTTCTTCACTCCCTTGCGCGGCCCGGGCAGGCCCCGGATGCCGAGCTGGCGCATGATCCTTTTCACGAGCTTGGTGTTGACGATGAGCCCCTGCTCGATCTCGAGGGCGGCCCGGATGCGCAAGATGCCATAGGTGCCCCGAGAGCGGGCGTGGATGTCGGCGATGGCGTCGGCGAGCAGCAGGCGGCGGATCTCGCGGTCGTTGGGCTTGCGGAACTTGATGTCGTAGTAGCTCGAGCGGTCGAGGCCGACGATCTGACAGGCGAAGCGCTCGGAGTAGCCCAGGTTGTTCAGCCCTCGGACAACCTGGAACTTCCTTTTGGGTCGACGGCACCCTCCTCGAAGAGGGCGCTGGCCGCCTTCACCGCCTTGAGCTCGGCCTCGAGCTCTTTGATGCGCCGACGGGCCTGGAGGAGCGGATCAGCTTCGAAGCTCTTGGCTCCTGGGCGCCGGCCGGCGTCGATCAGCGACTGGCGCCGCCACCGATAGAGGGTGACTTCTGCGATGCCGAGCTCGGCGACGAGGTCCTTCACCGCCTCACCGGCGAGCATCCGCTCGCAGGTCTGACGCCGAAGCTCGGCGGGGTAGTGCCTGGGCATGTCTGGCTCCTGACGGACAGGGCCAATTGTCCCAAGGGTGGTCCACTTTTTGGGGTCTAGGTCACGTTGAGCGGGCGACGGGAATCGAACCCGCATGACCAGCTTGGAAGGCTGGAGCTCTGCCATTGAGCTACGCCCGCGAGCAGTCGAAGTGTAGTTGTGCGACCTTGCTCTCGGCCGTAGTGGGGCGAACGCGATTCGGAGTCCTCCGGGAACCCCCCGCTGTGCTGTTAAGGTCAAAACTCATGTCGGTTGCTCTTGGTCTTGATGTCGGCGCAACGAAAATCCTTGCCCTTGCTGTCGACGGCGATGGCGATGTCATCAACGAGTTCCGGGTGAAGTCGTCGAACTCGTCTCGCCGCCTACTCGATGCCCTCGAGGGTGCAACGGCGACGCTCGTCGAATCCCTCGGGACTCGTTCGGAGGAGGTCGTTGGAATCGGCGTCGGCGTGCCCGGCCTCCTTGACGGGCATGGCGTCCTGAACGAGGTGACGAACCTGCCGGCAGTGTCGGGCCTCCCGATGACCGCGGAACTCACCCGCCGGCTCGGTCACGTGTTCGAGCACCGGGAGAGGTTTCGGCTCGTCGTCGACAACGACGGAATGTGCTCTGCGGCAGGCGAGATCGCATTCGGCGCGGCCCGGGGTCTGAGCGACGCGATCGTCATCACGCTCGGCACCGGGATCGGTGGGGGGATCATCGCCGGCGGACACCTGTTGCGGGGCGGGCGGGGCTTTGCCGGAGAGATCGGCCATTTCGTCGTTGACGTCGACGGCCCTTCGTGTGGTTGTGGCCGACGCGGCTGCTGGGAGCAGTATGTCTCCGGCCAGGGGCACACCCGCCTCGCGCGCGATGCGGCTCTGGTCGGCAAGGCCACCCGCATCGTCGAGCTCGCCGGCGGACGAGCGGACGCGATCAGAAGCGAGCACATCTTCGAGGCCGCCCGTGCCGGGGACCTCGAGGCCTGGGGGATCGTCGAGACGATCGCGCGCTACCTCGCCCTGGGAATCGCGAACCTCGTCGAGGTGCTCGATCCGCTGGCGGTGATCCTCGGGGGGGGAATCATCCGCGACGGCGACCTGTTCATGCCGCTGACGAAGAAGCACTTCGAACAGACGCGGCGCGGCTCCGGGGAGCGGGCCGTCCCGCTGTGCTGCGCCGAGCTCGGCGACCAATGCGGCGCGATCGGCGCGGCGGCACTCGCCCTCGGGCTCGTCGTCTGAATCGGCAACCAGTCGGGGAGGCGGGATTCGAACCCGCGACCTCCTGCTCCCAAAGCAGGCGCGCTAACCAAGCTGCGCTACTCCCCGCCGAAGCGATCGTACGGGACGCGGCGGCGGGGAGACGATCGGCGCTGCGCATCGCACAGGGCGGTCCCGGATCGGTGACCTCGCCGTGATGGTCCGGCGCGTTCTGTTGGCTGGCACGGCCCGTCGTTTCCTGGGTGCGCGGCGGGGTGTTCTCTCGGGTCTCCGTCCTCGGATCTTGGCGGTCGGAACGACCGGTAAACTGCCCAGTCCATATGCGTACCTCCGTCGAGCCTCTCGAGAAGAACCGGTTCAAACTCACTGTCGAGGTCGATGACGAGGAGGTTGCACGGGCCGAGGAGGAGACCCTGGGCCGGCTCTCGCGCGAGGCGCGGATCCCGGGGTTCCGGCCCGGCCGGGTCCCCCGTCGATTGCTCGAGGCACGGCTCGGTCCGAAGGCAATCCGGGAAGAAGCGCTCCGCGACGTGCTGCCGCGCCTCTACGGCGAAGCGGTGAGGGAGACCGCGCTCGACGTCATCGCGGCCCCGAAGATCGACATCACCTCGGGCGACGAGTCCGGGCCTGTCGCCTTCGACGCCGTGGTCGAGGTGCGGCCGGAGGTCTCGATCCCCGGCTACGAGGGCCTCGTCGTCACGGTACCCAGCCCGGTCGTCACCGAGTCCGACGTCGACACGCAGATCGACCGGCTACGCGAGCAGTTCGCCTCGCTCACCGAGGTCGGACGTCCGGCCCGCGACGGCGACCTGGTGACTCTGGACGTGCACGGCAGCCGTGACGGCCAGCCGGCCGACGGCCTCGTCGCAGACGACCTCGTCTACCAGGTCGGGGCCGGCGGCGTCGCGCCGGGAGTCGACGAGCGCCTCGTCGGGGCCAAAGTCGGCGATGTCTTCGAGATGGAGGTGAATGACGTTCCGGGTGGCCCGGCCCAGCTGCACCTGCTCGTGAAACAGGTGCGGGAGAAGGTCCTGCCCGCCGCCGACGACGAGTTCGCCGCGGACGCCTCGGAGTTCTCGTCGCTCGCCGAGCTGCGCGCCGACCTCGCGGCTCGGCTGTCGGTCGCGAAACGGCAGGCGGCGAACGCGCTGCTGCGCGCCCGTGCCGTCGAGGCGCTCGCCGAGCTCGTGACCGACGAGGTCCCGCCGTCGCTCGTCGCGCGCGAGGCCCAGCTTCTCCTCGACGAGTTCACCGAGCGTCTCGCGGCCCGGCAGCTCCCCTTTTCGACCTACCTCGAGGTCACGGGGGTCGAGCAGGACGCGGTCTTCCAGGAATTCGAGGCGCAAGCGACGAAGGAGGTGCGCGCCGATCTCGCGCTGCGGGCCCTCGTCGCCGCCGAGCAGATCGAGATCGACGAGTCAGAACTCGACGAGGAAATCGTCCACCTGGCCGATCACGCCCGGCAGACCCCAGCCCAGGTGCGGTCGACCATCGACCGGGGCGGCGGCCTCGCTGGACTACGATCGCAGCTCAGAAGGGCAAAGACCCTGGGCTGGCTCGTCGATCACGTCACCGTCGTCGATGACGAGGGGAACCCGTTCGATCGAGCGGCGCTGCAGATCGACAAGGTCGACGTCGGTGCCGCCCCCGACGGGTCAAGCCAGGAACGATCGCCCGTTGAGGAGGCAGAGCAGTGACCGAGTACGACTATCTCGTCCCGACGGTCGTCGAGTCGTCGAGCAAGGGCGAACGCGCCTACGACCTGTACTCCCGGCTGCTGCGCGACCGCATCATCTTCATCGGCACGCCGATCGATGACAACGTCGCGAACCTCGTCTCCGCTCAGATGCTCTTCCTCGAGTCCGAGGATCAGGACAAGGACATCAACATCTACATCAACTCGCCAGGCGGGGACATCACCGCGCTCTTCGCGATCTACGACACGATGAAGTACGTCCGTCCCGACAAGTCCACCTTCTGCTTCGGACAGGCGGCCTCCGCCGCGGCGGTGCTGCTCGCGTCCGGCACGAGGGGCAAGCGATTCGCCCTTCCCCACGCTCGGATCCTGTTGCACCAGCCCTACGGCGGCGCAGCCGGCCAGGCGACCGACATCGAGCTGCAGGCCAAAGAGATCCTCCGCATGCGCGACATGCTGAACGAGATGCTCGCCGACGACACCGGGCAGTCGATCGAGAAGATCCAACACGACACCGATCGCGACTTCATCATGAGCGCGTCCGAGGCGCGCGACTACGGTGTCATCGACGAGGTGATCACGAGCCGGGAGGCCATCGACATGCTGTCGGCGGCTGGCGCAGCCTGAACGAGGGAGGGGACGTGGCCAAGTTCGGCGACGGCGGCGAGCTCGTGAAGTGCAGCTTCTGTGGAAAGTCCCAGAAGCAGGTGAAGAAGCTGATCGCCGGTCCCGGCGTCTACATCTGCGACGAGTGCATCGAGCTCTGCAACGACATCATCGAAGAAGAGCTCTCCGAGACCTCGGAGGTGCGCTTCGAGGACCTCCCGAAGCCCCGTGAGATCTTCGACTTCCTCAACGACTACGTGATCGGCCAGGACCAGGCGAAGAAGATCCTCGCCGTTGCCGTCTACAACCACTACAAGCGCGTCCAGGCCGGCGCGCCGACCGACGCCGACGTCGAGCTTTCGAAGTCGAACATCCTGCTTCTGGGCCCGACGGGCTGTGGCAAGACGCTTCTCGCCCAGACGCTCGCGCGCATGCTCAACGTGCCCTTCGCCATCGCCGACGCGACCGCCCTCACCGAGGCCGGCTACGTGGGGGAGGACGTCGAGAACATCCTGCTGAAGCTGATCCAGGCCGCAGATTACGACGTGAAGAAGGCCGAGACCGGGATCATCTACATCGATGAGATCGACAAGATCGCGCGCAAGAGCGAGAACCCCTCGATCACCCGGGACGTCTCCGGCGAGGGGGTCCAGCAAGCGCTGCTGAAGATCCTCGAGGGCACGACCGCGTCGGTCCCCCCACAGGGGGGTCGCAAGCATCCGCACCAGGAGTTCATCCAGATCGACACGACGAACGTGCTGTTCCTCTGCGGCGGTGCCTTTGCCGGTCTCGATCGGATCATCGAGTCGCGCATCGGCCGCTCGGGGATCGGCTTCCGCGCCGAGATCCGCCGGCCCCGCCGCGACGACGAGTCCCGGTTGCTGCTCGAGGTGCTACCCGAGGATCTTCTGAAATTCGGCCTCATTCCCGAGTTCGTTGGCCGCCTGCCGGTGATCGGGGCGGTGTCGAACCTCGACCGTGAGGCACTCGAGCGCATCCTCGTCGAACCGAAGAACGCGCTCGTGAAGCAGTACCGGCGGGTGTTCGAGCTCGACGGTGTCGAGCTCGAGATCACCGATGACGCGCTCGAAGCGATCTCCGAGCAGGCGTTGTTGCGGGGGACGGGGGCGCGGGGCTTGCGCGCCATCCTCGAGGAGGTGCTCCTCGAGGTGATGTACGACCTGCCGTCGCGCAGCGACGTCGGTCGGTGCGTCGTCGACAAGAACACCGTGCTCGAGCACGTCGCGCCGACCCTCGTGCCCCGGAGTGCCGACGAGAAGTCGGACCGGCCGCGCCGTGCGGCGTCCTGACCGTTCGCCCGATCACCGGTCGCCCGACGGCGACGCAACAGGATCTCGGACCGAATCTCTGGGAGAGGCGCTCGCCTGGCTCGACCGTCACGTCAATCTGGAGGCGATCGAACGCGGCACCGCCGGACGGGCTGCCCAGCCCACGCTCGAGCGGATCGCGGCCCTCCTGCGGGCGATGGGGGACCCCGAGCGTTCCTTCCCGATCATCCACGTCACCGGGACCAACGGCAAGACCTCGACGACGCGGCTGTGCGCGGCGTTGCTCGCAGCCCAGGGCCTTTCGGTCGGGACGTACACGAGCCCGCACCTTGTCGCGCTGAATGAGCGGATCGCCTGGAACGGCGAGGCGATCACCGACGACGACCTCCTCGAGGCACTGTCCCCCCTTGCCCCACTCGAGGACTTCGTGCGGGATACGAACCCGGGGATGCTGGCGCCGACCTGGTTCGAGCTCATGACGGCCGCCGCGTATCGTTTCTTTGGCGATGTCGCGGTTGACGCCGGGGTCATCGAGGTGGGGCTCGGCGGGCGGTACGACGCTACGAACGTCGCGGACGGCGACGTCGCGGTCGTCACGAACGTCGAGCTCGACCACGTCTCGATCCTCGGAGGGACCCGGTCCGAGATCGCTTGGGAGAAGGCCGGCATCGTGAAACCGGGCTGTGTCGCGGTCGTCGGGGACGAGGACGACGAGATCGTCGGCGTGTTCGAGGACGAGGCCCGCCGCGTCGGCGCCGCACAGTTCTGGCGCCGCGGGGTCGAGTTCGACTGCGTCGGCAACTTCGCGGCCCACGGCGGCCGGGTGGTCTCGATACGGACCCCCGGAGCCACGTACGAAGAACTCTTCGTGCCGCTCTACGGCGCCTATCAGGGGGACAACGCGGCGGTCGCCGTCACCGCCGCCGAGGCGTTCTTCGGCTCGCCCCTCGACGCGTCGGTGGTCGCCGAGGCGCTCGCCGCCGCGCGGGTCCCCGGACGCCTGGAGATCCTCGGTCGCCGGCCGCTCGTCGTGCTCGACGGCGCGCACAACCCGGCCGGGGCGGACGCGCTCGGTGCGGCCCTGGCTGAGGATTTCGCTCTCGTTCGGCGGATCGTCGTCGTCTTCGGCTGCCTGAACGGCCGGTCACCGGCCGAAGTCCTCGCGGGCCTCGGCGCCGACCGGATCGTCCACGTCGTGGCCTGCACGCCACCCTCGCTGCGGGGGCTGCCCGCCAGCGAGGTCGCGGCCGCGGCGCGAGCGCTCGGGCTCGAAGCGAGCGTCGCCGACTCCGTCCCGGAGGCGCTTGCCGCCGCCCGCGCTCGTGACGGAGGACGACCTCGTGCTGGTCACCGGTTCGCTCTACCTCGTCGGCGCGGCGCGCGGGCATCTCTCCAGCTAGGGTCCAGGCCCGATGGAGCGAACACTCGTCATCTGCAAACCCGACGCCGTCGAACGGGGCCTCGTTGGCGAGCTGATCTCACGCCTCGAGCGCAAGGGGCTGCGCCTCGTCGCGGCTCGGATGCTGCTCGTCGACGCCGAGCTCGCCAAGCGGCTCTACGAGGAGCACCTCGGCAAGCCCTTCTTCGAAGGACTGGTCGCGTTCATCATGCGCTCTCCGGTGCTCGCGATGGTCGTCGAGGGACCACCGGAGGTGTGGACGGTCGTGCGGCGGCTGATGGGCCCCACCGATCCCGCCGAGGCCCCGCCCGGTTCGATCCGGGGCGATCTCGCCACCACGCTGCCGGCCAACGTCATCCACGGCTCCGATGGCCCGGAGGCGGCGGCGCGGGAGATCGCGTTGTTCTTCCCGGAACACAGCTAGCGGGCCCCGGTGTGCGGCCCGCCCGCCCGACGAGGCGCCTTGTTCGCCAGGTAGCACTGCCCTAACCTGGCCCGACAGTCGTGTAGCGGGGAGCAGGCCGGTCATGAATGCCAAGAGCTGGGGCGTCGCGGGTCGCGACATGGCGGTCGACCTCGGAACAGCGAACACGCTCGTCTACGTGCGCGGCAAGGGCATCGTCCTCAACGAACCATCCGTCGTCGCGATCAACGTCCTCGACGGCCAACCGCTCGCCGTCGGCCACGAGGCGAAGCGGATGATCGGTCGCACACCGAGCAACATCCAGGCAATCCGTCCGCTGAAAGACGGCGTCATCGCGGATTTCGAAGTCTGCGAGATGATGCTCCGCTACTTCATCCGCAAGGTGCACCCCCGGCGTTTCTCCAAGCCCCAGATCGTGATCTGCGTGCCCTCGGGCATCACGGGGGTCGAGAAGCGCGCCGTCCAGGAGGCGGCCGAGTACGCCGGGGCCCGCCGTGCCTACATCCTCGAAGAGCCGATGGCGGCGGCGATCGGGGCCGGGTTGCCGGTCCACGAGCCGACGGGGAACATGGTCGTCGACATCGGTGGCGGCACGACCGAGGTTGCGGTGATCTCGCTCGGTGGCATCGTGACGAGCCAGTCGATCCGGATCGCCGGTGACGAGCTCGACCAGGCGATCGTCGCGTTCGCGAAAAAGGAGTACAGCCTCGCGCTCGGCGAGCGCACCGCCGAGGAGATCAAGATCACGATCGGTTCCGCCTGCGAGCTCGAGGAGGAGCTGCACGCCGAGATCCGCGGTCGGGACCTCGTCACGGGTCTGCCGAAGATGGTCATCACCTCGACCCAGGACATCCGGCGCGCGATCGAGGAGCCCGTCGCGGCGATCGTCGACGCGATCAAGGCGACGCTCGACAAGACGCCGCCGGAACTCGTCGCCGACATCGCGAGCCAGGGGCTCGTTCTCACCGGTGGCGGCGCGCTCCTCCACGGTCTCGACGTGCGGTTGGTGGGCGAGACGAACATGCCGATCGTCGTCGCGCAGGACCCGTTGACCTGCGTCGCGATCGGTGGCGGGATGTGCCTCGAGAACATCGACGCGCTCCGCTCGCTGCTCGCCTCCTCCGGCCACTGAGCATCGAGGCTCGGCTGGTGGCCGCCAATCGACGTACGAGCCAGCGGTTGACGCTCGTCATGCTCGTGCTCGCCTCGGTCACCGTCCTCACGCTCGACTACCACGGACAGGCGAGCCACGCGATCACCGACGTCCGCAATGCCGTGCGCGACGTCATCAGCCCGATCCAGCGCGGCGTCGCGGCGGTGTTGCACCCGGTCGGCGACGTGTTCTCGGGCACATTCAACTACGGCTCGCTCGAGACCCAGAACCAGCAGCTGCGTGAGGAGCTCGGCCAGATCCGGCTGAAGCTCACCGCGGACGCCTACGCCTCGGCCGAGGCAGCGCGCGTCCTTTCGCTCGCCCACCTGCCGTTCGTCGCTGGCATCCCGCTCATCCCGGCCGAGGTGATCGACGACTCGACTTCGAGCTTCCAGTCGACCGTCGAGCTCGACCGCGGGACGTCGTCCGGCGTCGGACCGGGCATGCCCGTCGTGGCGAACGCCGGCCTCGTCGGATCGGTCATCTCCGCCTCGTCATCGACCGCGACCGTGCTGCTCGAGACGGACTCGAGTTCGTCGATCCCCGCCAGCGTCGGCGCGACAGGTCTCTACCGGGTCCTCGGTGCCGGTTACGGCCGGCCGCTCACGCTCGACTACGTCGCGGGCTCGACCGCGGTGACCCGGGGCGAACTCGTCTACACGAGCGGCCTCGGCGGCGGGGCGATCCCGGCCGGCATCCCGTTGGGCGTCGTGCGATCCGTGCGGGTCTCGCCGGAAGGCCTGTCGACGGCGGTCACGGCGACCCCGGTCGTCAACCTCAACGACCTGCAGTTCGTCGATGTTCTCGAGTGGCTCGAGCCCGGTTGAGCTGGCCACCGTGGCGATGAGGACACGCACGTGACGGCGTCGAGCTGGGTGCGTCTCGTGTTCGTCGTCGCGGTCGGGCTCGTATTCCAGGTCGCCGTGCTCGACGACGTCACCGTGTTCGGCGCCCACCCCGACGTCATGATCCTCGTCGCGGCGTGTGCCGGGATGGCCGCCGGCCCCCAGCGCGGCGCCATCGCCGGGTTCACGGCCGGGCTCGCTGCCGATCTCGTCGTCAACCTGCCCTACGGGCTTTCGCCACTCACGTTCGTCCTCGTCGGGTTCGGCACCGGGCTGTTGCGGGCGAACCTCGCGGCTCGCGACGTCGAGAGCACCGAGGCCGCGACGTGCGTGGCCGCCGCCGCCGCCGGGACGCTCTTCTACGCGCTGCTTGGCGCGCTCACCGGACGGTCGGGCATGCTCGGCTTCGTCACGGTCTACGCGCTCGTCGTCGTCACGCTCGGGGCCGTCGTGCTTTCCTGGCCCGTGCTGCGCAGCCTGCGGTGGGTGTTCGCCGGGTCGCAGGACCGTCTCGGCCTCGCGGTGCCTCGTGGCGGGAGCGCCGTGTAGTGCGCTGGCGGCGATCCACGGGCCGTCCCCGCCGCCCGCGTCGAGCGGCACGCTGGGACGGGGCGATCCGTCCCAGCAACACCTTTGGCCCGCCCCCGCCGCGCGCCGCGGCGTCACAGCATCCGCCGGTGAAGACGCTCGGGCGCCGCGGGGGCCCGCGCAGCACGCGCGAGGGCGCGCGCGTGGGGCTCCGGCTCTCCATCGCCGCGGTCGTCGTCGTCGGCATGTTCGCCACCCTGCTCGTCCGGCTCTGGTCCCTGCAAGTCCTCCAGGGCCGCAGGCTGAATGCCGCCTCCGAGCAGACGACGACGCGGGCCGTCGTCACCCCGGCGCCCCGGGGCGAGATTCTCGCCCGGGGCGGTCAGGCGCTCGCCCGGGACGCCTTCGAGTGGGTCGTGACCGTGGAGACGACACCCGGCGCGCAAGGAGCCCGGATCGCCGACCCGGCGGTGAAGCGCCGGCTCGTCGCCCTGATCCCGGGCCTGTCGGTCAAGGGGATCGACGCCGACCTGACGAGCAACCAGTTCAGCCCGTACCAGCCGATACCGGTCGCCTTCGACGTGCCGCCCTCCGCCGTCCTCTACATCGAGCAGCACGAGTCCGAGTTCCCCGGGGTCATCGCGCAACAGGAGTCGGTGCGCGACTACCCGTACGTCGGCGTCGCGACCCAGACTCTCGGCTACGTGCGCCAGATCACCGCGCCCGAACTCGCCGAGCTCGCGCGCTACGGCTACTACGAGGGCGAGATCGTCGGCCAGGCCGGGCTCGAGAAGCAGTACGAGCTCTACCTGCAGGGTAAGTCCGGGGTGGTCACCGAGGCGGTCGATCCGTCGGGTCAGGTCGTGCGGACGGTGTCGACGAAGCCCGCCAAGCCCGGCGGCTCGCTCGTGCTGAACGTCGACCTCGGGCTGGAACAAGACGTCAGCCGGTCACTCGCCGACGAGGTCAGCGTGCTGCACGCCAGCGGCAAGGCGGCGCCTCTCGGCGCCGCCGTCGTGCTCGATTCCCGCAACGGCCAGGTGCTCGCGATGGCGTCATACCCGAGCTACGACGACAACTGGTGGATCACGGGGATGACGACGGCCCGCTACGCCCTGTTGAACTCCGAGGTCGGGTACCCGCTCAACAACTGGGCCGTGCAGGGCTTCCAGCCGCCGGGGTCGACCTTCAAGCTCGTGACCGCGACCGCGGCCCTGAACACCGGGATCATCACGCCGTGGACGCTGATCGACGACACCGGCACCTACCCCCTCCCCGGCAGCAAGCCGCTCCGAGATGCCGACAACGTGCCGCTCGGCAACATCAATGTCGTCACGGCGCTCACGAGGTCGAGCGACGTGTTCTTCTACACGCTCGGCGGTCGCTTCTGGGAGGACCAGTCCCGGTACGGGGTGACCCCGATCCAGGACGAGGCGCATCTCTACGGGCTGGGGGTCCCGAGCGGCATCGACCTACCCCAGGATGAGGTGCAAAACGGCTGGGTCGACAGCCAGCAGGTCCGCCGCTTGCTGCACAAGCAGGCGCCGAAGGTCTACGCGGACACGTGGTATCTCGGTGACAACGTCGAGATGGCCTTCGGCCAGGGCGAGACCGTCGTCACGCCGATCCAGCTCGCGACGGCGTACGCGACCTTCGCCAACGGCGGCACCCGCTACGCGCCGGAGCTCGCCGCTTCCGTCATCTCGCCGACGGGCAAGGTCCTCAAGCGCTTCGCGCCACGCGTCGTCGCCCACGTCACGATGTCGGCCCTGACCCGCCAGACGATCCTCACCGGCCTCGAGGGCGTCGTGCAGAGCCCGCTCGGCACCGCCTACGGGGACTTCATCGGCTTCAACTTCGCGAAGTGGAACATCGCCGGCAAGACCGGGACGGCCACGGTGACCGTGAGCGACGTCGTGCAGCCGACTTCCTGGTTCGTCGCTTTTGGGGGGCCGCGGGGTCAGGTGCCGCGCTACGTGGTCTGCGTCGAGATCAACCAGGCGGGCTTCGGTGCCTCGGCGGCCGCGCCGGTCGTCCGTCAGATCTTCAACTACCTGTACACCCACGGGATCTCGAGCAGCCCCACCGCCAGGTGAGGCCGATCTGGCCGGAATTTCATCTGATTGCAACGGGGCGAAGACGAAGGGCCCGGAGAGCAGGGGTTAGACTCGAAAGCAGATGATCACGCTGCAACCAGACAGGACGCGGCGACCCTGGCGCGTGCCGGTCGCGCCCGTGCCCGTCGTCCTTTGCGCCCGAGGAGCCGGGGGGCTCCCTGGCGCGCGAGTAGTTGCCGCCCCCCTGGCGGGAAGCTTGGCGCCCGTCGCGGGATGCGACACTCCAGATCGATGTGGCCCCGCCGCAGCAAGGCGCGACGGATCTTCCGTCGGCGCCCGCGCGGTGGTTCCCGCGCACTTCTCGAGTGCGCGTCTTAGAAGGGATCTCTCTCATGTCCGATCCGACCACCGGCGCCATCGGCGCCGGGGAGCCACGGAACCCCGTCGGTTCCGTGGCGTCCGGTGCGGCTCTAGACGCTCCGATCGGCACGCTCAGACCTGAGTCGTCGCCGCCCAAACCGAAAATCGGCGACACCCGGCCGGCACCGCCGCCGCGGGCCGCGAGCCCCGGCGTGAACGGGACAGCAGCGGCGGGCGCCCCGAAGCCTCGCCGTCGCCGCGGCGGACGGGGACGCGGCGGTCGACGCCGCCCCGGGCCCACGAGCGGGACCGAGGCGGCGGTCGACACGACACCAGCACCGGCCGCGGGCCGGCCGGCCCGCGCCGGGGCGCGGCCTGCGGGCCGTGCCCCCCGTGCGGTCGCCCGCGGCGCGGAGACCGCTGTGAAGGAGGCCGACGCCGGCGACGAGGCGGGCCGCGCGGCCGCCCCCGGCCGGCGCCGAGGCCGGGAACGCAAGGGGCGGCCGGTCGGGCGCTACCTGATGTGCGTCCACGTCGCCCAGGAGGCCACGCAGATTGCGGTGCTCGAGGGGCGCTCGCTCATCGAGCACCACGTCGCCCGGGCGCTCGACGACGCCAACCAGATCGACGGCAACATCTACCGGGGCCGGGTGAAGAATGTCCTGCCGGGCATGGAGGCGGCGTTCGTCGACATCGGGACGCCGAAGAACGCCGTTCTCTACTGGGGTGACGTCCAGACGGACCGCGACGAGGGGATCGAACGCGACCCGGGCACGACCCGCATCGAGCATCTGCTGCGGCCCGGTCAGACGATCGTCTGCCAGGTCACGAAGAACCCCATCGGCGTGAAGGGTGCCCGTCTCACCCAGGAAGTCTCGATCCCGGGTCGATTCGTCGTCCTCGTGCCGGAGTCGAACGCCAGCGGCATCTCGAAGCGCCTCGACGATCGGGAGCGCAAACGCCTGCGCAAGGTGCTCGACGGGATCCGACCCGAGGGCCACGGGATCATCGTCCGGACGGCCGCCGAGGGAGCGAGCGCCGAGGAGCTGCGCCGGGACATCGCCCAGCTCGTGAAGAAGTGGGACGAGATTGCCGACAAGGCGCGCCGTGTCTCGGCACCGGCGCTCCTGTACTCCGAACCGCAGCTCGCGCTGCGGGTGATCCGCGAGGAGTTCACCGAGGAGTACCGCGGCGTCATCGTCGACGACCCGGCGCTCTTCGAGCTCGTCCGTTCCTACGTCGCCGAGATCGACCCGTCGCTCGCCGACCGCGTCGAATACTACGACCCGGACACCGAGGACCTGCCGCTGTTCGAGCGCCAGCACATCCACGAGCAGCTCCACAAGGCGCTCAACCACAAGGTCTGGCTCGTCTCGGGGGGGTCGATCATCATCGAGCGCACTGAGGCGCTGACGGTGATCGACGTCAACACCGGCAAGAACGTCGGCTCGTCGAGCCTCGAAGAGACCGTGTTCCGCAACAACGTCGAAGCGGCCGAGGAGATCGCGCGTCAACTGCGCCTACGCGACATCGGCGGCATCATCGTCATCGATTTCATCGACATGGAGCTAAAGCCGAACCGCCAGGAGGTCGTGGCGACGCTGCGGAACGCGCTGTCGCGGGACAAGACCCCGACGCAGGTGTTCGAGATCTCCGAGCTCGGCCTCGTCGAGATGACCCGCAAACGCGTCGGTGAGGGGCTCTTGGAGGCGCTCAGCGAGACATGCCCGATGTGCAAAGGACGCGGGATCATCTTCTCCGAAGACGAGGAGTGACCGCGGCCGCCCGGCCCCGGCGCACGAATGCCGAGGTCGGTCGGGCGACCTCCGCCCCCTTGCTACGATGGCCGCCTCATGTACGCAGTGATCGCCTCGGGCGGCAAACAGGAACGCGTCGAGGTCGGCTCCGTCGTCGAGGTGGAACTCCTCGGCGTCGCGGAGAATGAGGAGGTCTCGTTCTCGCCGGTCCTCGTCGTCGACGGTCCGACGGTCGTCGCCGGTCGCGGCGCGCTCGCCGCGGCGAAGGTCGCCGGCAAGGTCGTCGGCACTGCGAAGGGCCCGAAGGTCACCGGCTTCACCTACCAACCCAAGGCCCGGGCCCGTCGCCGCTTCGGCCACCGTCAGCACTACACGGTCGTCGAGATCACCGCGATCGATCCGGGTGCCAAGACGCCCGCACGGACGGGCGCGAAGAAGCCTCAGGAGGCCTGAGTGTCGAAGACCAAAGGTGGCGGTTCGACCCGCAACGGAAGGGATTCCAACGCCCAGCGGCTCGGGGTGAAGGCCTCCGACGGTCGCGTCGTCGGCGCCGGTGCGATCCTCGTGCGCCAGAGGGGCACGCACTTCCATGCGGGCGTGAACGTCGGACGCGGCGGGGACGACACGTTGTTCGCCCTGGCGAGCGGCACGGTCCGTTTCGCCGAACGGCACGGCCGGCGTCTCGTCGACGTCGAGATCGGCGAGGCGTGATCCGGCTCTCGTAGCTGTCCGCCTCGACCTGTGGCGCCCGGACGGCCGATCGCCGGTCGGCACGCCCTTGAGAAAGGCACCGACATGGCCGGCTTCGTCGACGAGGCCCAGGTCCACGTGAGAGCGGGTGACGGCGGCGCCGGGGCCGTGTCGTTCCGTCGTGAGGCCCATGTGTCGCGCGGTGGACCCGACGGCGGTGACGGCGGCCGCGGCGGCGATGTCTACCTCGAGGCCACGAGCTCGCTTGCCTCGCTGCTCGCCTTCCGGGATCACCCCCACCGGCGGGCCGAGAGCGGCGCCCACGGTGGCGGGGGCCGTCGTCACGGCCGGGCCGGTCGGGACCTCGTCGTGCCCGTTCCCGTCGGGACCGTCGTGCGCGGAACCGACGGCGAGGTTCTCGCCGACCTCACGACCGCAGGCGATCGTCTGCGGGCCGCCGGGGGAGGTCATGGGGGCGCCGGCAACGCGCGGTTCCTGACGAACCGGCTGCGCGCGCCGGCCTTCGCCGAGCAGGGGGAGGTGGGCGAGCAACGCTGGCTCGACCTCGAGCTGAAGCTCGTCGCCGACGTCGCCCTTGTCGGCTTCCCGAACTGCGGCAAGTCGACGCTGATCGCCCGGATCTCCGCGGCCCGGCCGAAGGTCGCCGACTACCCGTTCACGACGCTCGAGCCCCACCTCGGCGTGGTCCGACTCGCGGACCGCGGCGCGGCCGACGCCGCGGGCACGGCGGAGTTCGTCGTCGCCGACATCCCGGGCCTCGTCGAAGGGGCGAGCGAGGGTCGGGGTCTCGGCCACCGCTTCCTGCGCCACGTCGAGCGGGCGCGCGTGCTCGTCGTCATGATCGATCTCGCGCCGGGCGAGGGACGGACACCTTCGCACCAAAAGAGCGTGCTCCTCGACGAGCTCGGCCGGTTCAGCCCGCAACTCGTCGCCCGCCCCCGCGTGATCGTCGGCTCGCGTGTCGACACGGTGCCGGCTGGCGACCGCCCGCCGCCCTCCGCCTACGGCGGTGAGCTCGAGGTCTCCTCGGTCAGCGGCGAGGGCGTCGACCAGCTCGTCGCGCGCCTCGGCGTCATCGTCGGCGAGGCGCGCGCCGCGACGACGTCTCCCGCCGCGGCGCCGGTGGTGCACCGGCCAGCACCCGAAGGCGTCGTCGTCGAGCGCGAGGGCCAAGGGTTCGTCGTGCTCGGGCGCCCTGCCGAGCGCGCGGTCGGGTTGTCCGACCTCACGGATCCCGACGCCCTGGCGCTCGTCCAGCGACGCTTGAAGCGGCTCGGCGTCGATCGGGCGCTCGCCCGCGCCGGCGCCCGGCCGGGCGACGACGTCCGGATCGGCAGGCTCTCTTTCACCTACGGCGCAGACGCATGATGGGCGGCGACGGCGCAGGGCGCGCGCTTGTCGGTGTCACGGCGCGAGGGGGCATTCGATGACGGTCGTCGTGAAGATCGGGACGACGTCGGTGACGGCCGCCGACGGGCTCGCCGATGTCGGCGCGGTCGAGAAGCTCGCCGGCGAGATCGGTGAGCTCTGGCGGTCCGGCCGTCCCGCGGTCGTCGTCACCTCGGGGGCCGTGAGCGCGGGCATCGCCGCGGTCAGGCCCCCCGGGGGCCGGCCGACGGACACGACGACGCTGCAGGCGCTGTCGACGATCGGCCAGCACCGACTGATGCGCGTCTACGACGATGCCTTCGCGGCCGAAGGTCTCTTCATCGCCCAGGTGCTGCTGTCGTTGCCGGATTTCGGCGCGCGTCACCAGTATCTGCACGCTCGAGAGACGATCGCCCGGCTGATCGAGCTCGGCGCGGTGCCGGTGATCAACGAGAACGACGCCGTCGCCGACGACGAGATCCGCTTTGGCGACAACGACCGCCTCGCCGCGCTCGTGGCGAACCTGGTCGGCGCCGAGTGCCTTGTCCTCCTCACCGACACCGAAGGCCTGTTCGACGCTGATCCGAGGCGGTTCGCCGACGCGACGCTCGTCGAGCAGGTCGTCGCGGTCGACGCCGCTTTCGACGACGTGGCCGGCGGGCCCGGCTCGGCCGCCGGCAGCGGGGGGATGGCGTCCAAGCTGGCGGCGGCGCGCATTGCGGCGTGGTGTGGGGTGCGCGCCGTGATCGCCGCGGCGAGCCGACCTGGCGTTGTCGGCGACGCCGTCAACGGCGCCGCCGGGGTCGGCACGACGATCCTGCCGCGTGCCGAGCGGCTCTCGGCCCGTAAGGCGTGGATCGCCTTCGCACTCCCGGCAACCGGCCGGGTCGTCGTCGACGACGGCTGTCGGCGGGCGCTCGTCGAGCACGAGGCGAGCTTGCTGCCGGCGGGTGTCGTCGCCGTCGCCGCGCCGTTCGGCCGCGACGACCCCATCGAGATCGTCTCGGCCGACGGTTCGGTCGTCGCCAAAGGGATCACCCGCCTGCCGTCGGACCGGGCGGGTGAGTGGCTGGGCCACCGGCTGGCCGACCTGCCCGCCGACCTCGCGGGCGAGCTCGTCCACCGTGACGACCTCGTCGTCCTCGCCGGGGCGACGGCGGCGCGGCGCACGCGTTCGCCACGCCGGACCGTGCCCCGGTAGCGTTGACCGTGGCCACGACTTCTCTCGGCGAGCTCGGCCGGCGGGCCAAGGCGGCCGCCCGGATCCTCGCCACCGCGGCGACCGCGGCGAAGAACGACGCCCTCGAGCGCGCCGCTGACGCGCTCGGCCAGGCGGCAGCCGAGATCCTCGCCGCGAACGCCGAGGATGTCGCGCGCGCCGAGAGCTCCGGGGCCACGGCGGCGGTCGTCGACCGGCTCTGTCTCGACGAGGCGCGCCTCGTCGAGATGGCGGCGGGCCTGCGTGCTGTCGCCGCGCTTCCCGACCCGGTCGGCGAGGTCGTCGAGGGCTGGGTGCTCGCGAACGGCCTCTCGGTCCGGCGTGTCCGGGTGCCGCTCGGTGTCGTCGGCATCGTCTACGAGAATCGCCCGAACGTCACCTCGGACGCCGCGGGGCTCTGCCTGAAGTCCGGCAACGCGGCGTTCCTGCGCGGCTCGGCGGGAGCCCTCGGCTCGAACGTGGCGATCGCCGCCGCGCTGCGGTCCGGGATCGCCAAGGCGGGCCTGCCCGCCGACAGCGTCGTGCTCGTCGAGGACACCCGGCACGAGACGGTCGAGGAGTTCGTCGCCCTGCGCGGGGTGATCGACTGCCTCGTGCCCCGCGGCGGGCCGGCCCTCGTGGCGCTCGTCGTCGAGCACGCGACCGTGCCCTACGTCGTCGACGGCGACGGGAACTGCCACGTCTACATCGACGCCGACGCCGATCTCGACGTCGCCGAGCGCATCGTCGTCAACGCCAAGACCCAGCGACCGGGTGTCTGCAACGCGATGGAGACCCTCCTCGTGCACCGCGCGATCGCGGACCTGGCGCTGCCGAGACTCGCCCGGGCCCTCGCGGGGGTCGAGCTTGTCGGAGACGAGGCGACCCGCGCGATCCTTCCCGGCGTCGCGGCCGCGACCGACGAGGACTTCGCGACGGAGTTCCTCCGGCTGCGTCTCGCCGTCGCCGTCGTCGAGGACCTCGACGGCGCGCTCGACCACATCGCGCGCTACTCGACGGGCCACTCCGAGGCGATCGTGACGCGCGACTACGAGGCCGCCCGGCGCTTCACCCGGGAGGTCGACGCCGCCGCGGTGCTCGTCAACGCGTCGACCCGCTTCGTCGACGGTGGCGAGCTCGGGCTCGGTGCCGAGATCGGGATCTCGACGCAGAAGCTGCACGCCCGTGGTCCGATGGGGTTGCGCGAGCTGACCTCGGTGAAGTTCGTGATCGAAGGCGACGGCCAGGTCCGCCCGTAGCGCCGCCAGAACAGACGCGACGGCCGGCGCGACCTCACCGGCAGGCTCCCGTGCGTCCGGTAGGGTGCGGAACGTGAGCGAACAAGCGGCATCCGCCGACACGTCGGCGGCCGGCGAATCCGTGATTGCCGTCGGGACGCGGCTCGCGATCATCCGGCACGGCGAGGCCTTCGCCAACGTCGACTCGGTGATTGGCGGCCACAAGGGCTGCCGCGGCCTCACCGCCCGCGGCGTCGCCCAGGCCGAGATCCTCGCCGCGCGGCTCGTCCGCACCGGCGAACTCGCCGGTGCGGCGGCGCTGTGGACGAGCGTCCTGCCGCGCGCCATCGAGACGGCGGCGATCCTCGCTCCGGCCCTCGGTGTGAGCCACGTCGAGCAGAGCTGTTCGTTCTGCGAGCGGCACCCCGGAGAGGCCGACGGGCTCACGTGGGCGGAATACGAGGCGCGCTACCAGCGGCGCGGCCTGCCGGGCGACGACCCGGAGTTCCCGACCTCACCGGGCGGCGAGAGCTGGATCGGCTTCCTCGACCGGGCCGCTGCCGCGCTGACTTCGGTCGCGGTCAACTTCCCGGGCCAGCTCGTCGTGGTCGTCTCCCACGGCGGCGTGATCGACAGCTCGATGATCCGCTTCCTCGGTCTCGCCGAGCACGGCAACGTCGTCCGCCTCCACCCCGGCAACACCTCCATCACGGAGTGGCACCACACCGGCTCGCGCTGGCGTCTGAGGCGCTACAACGACGCGGCGCACCTCGCGGGTCTCGGCGACGTTCAATCCACCGAGCCCGAATGGGTCGGCGTCGAGCCGCCGGAGTGGGCGGCAACGAATCAGCAGGCGTAGTCGGGGTCGATCCCGTACGGCGAGGTGAGCGTGCCCGGCGTCTCCTGGAGCAGGACGGGCACGCCCCCGGCGAAGAGGTCGTTGCCGGGGCTGCCGGGGTTGGCGTAGGTCGCCGTCCCCTGACACCACAGCACGAGCACCGAAGGGCTGGAAAGCCCCGACTGCGAGTACGGCGGATTGGTCCGGGGGACCCCGGCGACCCACAGCGGCAAGGTCGGTCCAGCGGGGACGAAGCCGCCGGCGATGACCGGATACTGGAGGCTCGTCGAGTACAGGCCGACCTGGATGCCGGCCCCACGAAGTGCGTCGAGCGCGCCCTGGATGGTCGCGTCGTTGAGCTCGGTCGACTTCGACCAGTAGTGCCCCGCCGCGAGGTTCGAGAAGTCGGTCGGCGAGAGCGAGTCGTTCTCGATGTCGAGCCACCAGAGCTCGGCGTGGGCGTTCTCGCTCGTCGCGTAGGCGAGGGCCTCCGTCGCGCCGTTGTAGCCGTAGTTGTAGGCCGCACAGAGCGCCACGTCCGTGCCGGTCAGCGTGGCGCAGGTCCCCTTCGGCCCGCTCGCCGCCAGCGCGAGCGCAGCCGCAGAGGCGTCCGGGGAGTTGACGAACAGGTACAGCGAGTAGGGCGCGCCGGAGGGTCCCGCGGCCTGCGTCGCCCAGGCGGCCTCGGCGGCGAGACAGGTGTTGTCGGCGTTGTCGAGCCAGCCCGCAACCTCGAGCACGGAGACCGTCGAACTTGACGGCAGGTTGGACTCCGCCGCCGTCGACCCGGGCGAGCTGCACTGGAAGTTCGAAATGTCGTAGCCGAAGACGCCGTGGGGGAGCGCGACGAGGCCCGGTCGGACGACGAAGGTGCGCATCATCGAGACGACGGTGACGCCGCGCCGGGGTGGCGTGCGCACGAGCGAGCCGGCGAAACGGGCGTCGCCGAAGTTGAAGATCCTTCCGCTGGCGCTCGTGAGCCAGTAGCCGCCGCCGTTCGCCGTCGCGACGATCGAGACGATCGGGCTCGACAGCATCGCGGGCGGCAGGGGGCGGAATTGCACCGCGTCGCCGAAGCGGTAGACGGTGCCGTTCGACGTGGCGATCCAGTAACCGCGCCCGTCGGCGGTCGAGGCGATGCCGACCACCTTGCCGCTGAGTGTTGCCGGGGGCGGCGAGCCGAGGTTCGGGGCGTCGCCGTAGTTGTACACGGTGCCGTTGGCGGCGACGAGCCAGTAGCCCCCGTCGTCGGGCGACGGCGCGAAGGCGACGATCGGCGACGAGAGCGCGGTGTGCACGAGCGAACCGCAGAAAGCCGAGGTGCCGTAGTTGTAGACCGCGCCGTTCGACGCGATGAGCCAGTAGCCCTCACCGACCGGGGCGGCGGCGATGGCGACGATCATCTGGCGACGGTGGACGTGGACCGGTGAGCCGAGGAAGAGCACGTCGCCGAACCTGTAGACATTCGCCTTCGTCGTCGCGAGCCAGTAGCCGCCGCCGTCGGCGGAAACGGCGCCGCCGACGAACATCGCAGGGCGATGTTCCGGGGCCTCGGAGCCATGGAACTTGGCGCCGCCGAAGGGTCGGACGCCGCCGTTGGATTTGACAAGGTAGTAAGCAGGCGTCTCGACCGTCGACGCTATCGGCGCGGTCGGCAGAGTCGTGGTCGTCGTCGTCGACGTCGTCGTGGTCGTCGTCGTCGATGTCGATGTCGTCGTCGTCGATGTCGATGTCGTCGTCGTCGTTGATGTCGATGTCGTCGTGGACTTCGGCGTCGTGGACGTGGTTGTCGGCGTCGTGGATGTCGTCGTCGTCGTGGACTTGGGCGACGTCGTTGTCGTCGTGGACTTCGGCAAAGTCGTGGTCGTTGTGGTCGACGTCGTCGACGTCGACGTGGTTGTCGTTGTCGTTGTCGTCGTGGGCGTCACGGGATAAGCACACGGTGCCGCTCCCGGCGACGGAGGCAGCGTGGTCGACGTCGTCGTGGTAGTCGCCGGGTCGTGGGCCCCGCCCGCCCCGCTGCCGAAGGCGCTTAGACCCGTCGTCAGCACGATCGCTGACGCGGCGAGAACGGCGCGGCGCCCGACGATGAAGCGACGCATCAGTCGGCCAAGAGCTCCGCGATACGAAAGGCGAGGTCGAGCGCCTGGCGGCCGTTGAGTCGCGGGTCGCACGTCGTCGTGTACCGCAGCGAGAGATGCTCCTCGAGGATGTCCTCGGCCCCGCCGAGACACTCGGTGACGGCGTCACCGGTGAGCTCGACGTGGACGCCGCCGGGCCAGCTCCCCTCTTGGCGGTGGACGGCGAAGAAGCCCCTGATCTCGCCGAGGACGTCGTCGAAACGGCGCGTCTTGCGGCCGTTGTCAGAGACGAACGTGTTGCCGTGCATCGGATCGCACTCCCAGACGACGACGTGTCCGGCGTCGGTGACGGCGCGCACGATGGGTGGCAGCAGCCGAGTCACGTCGCGCACGCCGAGCCGAGTGATGAGCGTGAGACGGCCGGGCACCTGTTCGGGATTCAGGGCCGCGCAGATGGCGACGGCCTCGTCCGGCGAGACGGACGGCCCGAGCTTCACGCCTATGGGGTTGTGCACGCCGCGCAGGAACTCGACGTGCGCGCCGTCGAGCTGACGGGTCCGGTCACCGAGCCAGAGCATGTGCGCCGAGCCGTCGTAGTAATCGCCGGTCAGCTGGTCGCGGTGGGTGAGCGACTCCTCGTAGTCGAGCAGCAGGGCCTCGTGGCTCGTGAACAGATCGACCTGCTGGGTCGGCGCGTCCGAATCGAGATTGACGCCGCAGGCCGCGAGGAAGCGAAGGGCGCGGTCGATCGCCTCGGCGGTCTCCTCGTAGCGGCGGCCCTCGCGGCTCGTGGCGACGAACTGCTGGTTCCAGGCGTGGACCTGGCCGAGCGCCGCGAAACCGCCCTTCGTGAAGGTGCGCACGAGGTTCAGGGTCGCCGCGGCATTCCGGTAGGCGACGACCATCCGGGACGGGTCTGGGCGGCGGGCCGCGGGGTCCGGCGCGTCGTCGTTCACGATGTGGCCGCGGAACGACGGGATCTCGACGTCGCCCCAGGATTCGGTGGGCGAGGAGCGGGGTTTGGCGTACTGGCCTGCGATCCTGCCGATCTTCACGACCGGGACTCCCGATCCGTAGGTGAGCACCACCGCCATCTGCAGAATCACCTTCAACTTGTCACGGATCGCGTCGGCGTTGATCTCGGAGAACGACTCGGCGCAGTCGCCCGCCTGGAGGACGAACGCCCGGCGGTCGGCGACCTTGCCGAGCGCCTCGATGAGACGGCGGGTCTCACCGGCGAAGACGAGCGGTGGGAATCGTCCGAGCTCGTCGAGCGCCGCGGCGAGCTCGCCGGGGTCCGGCCACTCGGGCCCTTGCTCGGCGGGGCGCGCCCGCCAGGAATCGGGGGACCAGGTCGTGGCGTCGACGGCGGCAGAGGCGCGCGCCGCTCGCGGATCAGGGGCGAGCTGACGCATGCCTCCAGAGTAGGCAACGCCGCCGGCCGAAGGGCGCCGACCACCACGGGAGCTGAACGTGCCGCTGCGCCTACGCTGGTTCTCGCTACGCGCCGCGACCGTTCGGAGACGGATCCCCCGTCCCGGCGACGAGCCGGTCCGTGGCTGGGGAATCCATGCGTCTCGGTGTCTTCGGCGGCACTTTCGATCCGATCCACGTCGGCCATCTCGTCGCGGCGGTGAACGCCCGCCACGCGCTCGGCCTCGACCGGGTGCTCTTCGTCGTGGCGAACGAGCCGTGGCAGAAGGTCGGTGACCGGCCGGTGTCGCCGGCCGCGGCCCGGTTGGCGCTCGTCGACGCGGCGCTCGGCGACGTGGATGGCCTCGAGGCGTCTCGTCTCGAGATTGATCGAGGCGGTCCCTCCTACACCATTGACACGATCGAGGAGTTGCGGCGTCTCGAGCCCTTGGCGGAGCTCTTCCTCATCGTCGGCGCTGACGTGGTCGTCGGGCTCGGGACCTGGGAGCGGCTCGACGACGTGCGGCGCGAGACGACGATGGTCGTCGTCAACCGCCCGGGTTCCACGCCCGTGCTGCCGGGTCCATCGGGCCCGCTCGCCGGTTGGAACGCCGTCGCGATCGAGATCCCGGCGCTCGAGATATCGAGCACCGACCTGCGTGAACGGGCCGCGACGGGACGCCCGCTCGACTACCTCATCCCCGAGGGCGCGGTCCGCATGATCAAAGAGCGCGGGATGTACGCTCTCGGTGGATGACGAGCCGCCCGAGTTCCCGACCCGAAGTTTCCCGGGTCGAGGCGGCCCGCAGCCTCTCGTCGTGGGGCGGCTGTCCTCGTTGACGCTGCCGAACGCGCTGGCCGCCGCGCGCGCGGCGTCGGCGAAGACGCTGGAGACAACGGTCGTGCTCGACGTCGGCGATCTCATCGGCATCACCGACTATTTCGTCATCACGGCCGGAAGGAACGAGCGGCAGGTCCGTTCCATCGTCGACGAGGTCTCACGGCGCGTGCGCGAGCTCGCCGGCCTGTCCGTCCAGCAGGTCGAGGGTCTCGAGGGCTTGCACTGGGTGCTTCTCGACTACGGCGATTTCGTCGTGCACGTCTTTGACACCGCAGCCCGATCGCTCTATTCCCTGGAACGGTTGTGGGCCGACGCACGTCGCGTCGCGGTCGATGACGCCGTGCCCGCCGAGCTCGCCGGGAGCTGAGCGCCGGTCAGGGTTTGGTCGGCGGCGCGATCTCGAGGTAGTCGAGGCGATTCACCGGGCGGTTGGCGATCTCTCCGCCGTTCGGCAAGTAGGCGACCCTCACACCCGAGAGCACGAGGTTGACCCCCGCCACCTGGTGGAACTGGGTGAGCGTGTACACGATCTGGCCGTCGGCCTGGAACAGCTCGCTCGTGTCGAGGTTGTCGAAGGTCGAGTCGAGGTCGACCGAAGCGACGTGCTTCTTCACGCCGCCGATGACGGTCACCGTTGCCGCCGGGGACACGCTCAGCGCTGTCGTGACGCCGAGCCCGAACTCGGCGCTCGTCGGCCCCGCGTCGAGACGGTTCAGTGCGATCTGGAGCGTTCGGGTGAGCGAGAGCCTGCCCTGAGGCAGGTGGCGCACCGACGCGACGAGGTAACCGTCCGTCAGGAAGTAGACGTCGATCGCCCGCCCCGGGTGCAGCGTCGCCGGCGGCGTCGTCGGCGAGGTGAACTGGTTCGCGGGAACCTTGAAGGGCTGCGCGGTCGTTTGCAGCGCGATGCCGCAGCCCGAGACCGCGAACGTCAGGGCAGCCACTCCGACCCACAGGGTGACACGCCGGTCGCGGCGATTCATCGGGCGGCCCGCTGTCCACCGCGAGGCGAGACGTCGACGACGTCGACGTCCGGCCGGTCCGCCGAGCGAGAAACTGGCAGTTCGACGACGAAGCGCGCGCCACCTGTCGGCGCGTCGGTGACCCACACTCGTCCTCCGTGCAGTCGGACGTGCTCTTGCACGAGGGCGAGTCCGAGGCCGGTGCCGGCGCCAGCCCCTCTGCTGCCCGCCGTGCCGGCGCCGCGCGCGAACCGTTCGAAGATGCGATCACGGTCCGCCGGCGGTATCCCGGGCCCCGCGTCGTCGACGGAGACGCGCACGAAGTGGTCGCCGGTCTCGACGACGACCTGGGTCACGCCTCCCGCGTAGCGGTCGGCATTCTCGATCAGGTTTCCGAAGACGCGTTCGATCCGTCGCTTGTCAACGACGAGCTCGCGGTGATCGTCCTCGGGGTCGATCTTCACCGGCACCGGGTCGTGTCCCACCGGGGCGACCGCGTGCCGGACGAGATCGCCGATCTCGACCGGCTCCGTCGCGAAGTCGGCCGAACGCGCGTCGAAGCGGGAGATCTCGAGCAGGTCGCGCACCATGCGCTGGAAGCGACGGACTTCGGCCCCGAGCAGGTCGAGCGCGCGCTGGGCGCGTTCGGGGAGTTCCTCCCGCCGTGATTCGATCACCGACAGCGAGGTCGCGAGCGTCGTGAGGGGCGAGCGGAGCTCGTGGCTGACGTCCGAAGTGAAGCGGGTGTCGCGTTCGATCCGCTCCTGGAGCCGGTCTGCCATCCGGTTGAACGACAACGTGAGGGTGGCGAGGTCACGCTCGTCAACGGTCTCGAGCCGCGTGTCGAGCATCCCGCTCGCGATTGCCGAGGCCGCCAGGGAGACGTCGTGCAACGGGCGCAGCGTGCGTCCGGCGGCCCAACGTCCGAGGGCCGCGCCGAGCAGGGTCGTCACCACGGCCGCGGCGACGAGCGACGCCAGCAGCACGTGGAGCGTCGCGGTGGCGTTGCTGAGGCTGAACACCCCGAAGTAGTAGGCGCCGAGCGGCAGGGCGATCCCGACGCCGAAATGCGGCGCGCCATCGAACGAGAACGTCTGTTCCACCGCCCTGCCGCTCAGGGTCATGGTGCGCAGCGACGCCGGCAGGTTGTTCTGGGAGAACGTCACCGGCGACGACGCGACCCACGTGTCGATGGAGTTCAGGTAGATGAGTGAGTACGACGTCGACGAACGGAGCTCGTCCGACAGCCCGAACACGTTGCCGAGGAGGATCGCCGGGTCGCGCGCGTAGACGCTTTCGTGCAGTGACGTCGCGTTGGCGAGCGCCTGGAGCTCGAAGGAGTGCTCGTCCTGGGCGACGATCGACGAGCTCGTCGTGAAGTAGGTGATCGAGGTGATGAGCAGCGAGAGAACGAGGGCGCCGAGGGCGAACCCGGCGGTGATCCGGGCCCGCAGCCCGAAGCGCACGATCCGCCCGCGTCTCGGATGCACGCCCCGGTGGGGGAGGAGTCGGCGCAGCCGTTCCCCGTCGGGCATCTACGGTGCGAGCTTGTAACCGAGCCCGCGCACGGTGACCACGTATCGAGGGTTGGCGGGATCGGGCTCGACCTTCGTGCGCAGGCGGCGGACGTGCACGTCGACGAGTCGGCCGTCGCCGAAGTAGTCGTAGCTCCAGACCCGTTCGAGGAGCTGCTCGCGCGAGAGCACCTTGCCGTGGTTGGCGGCGAGCTCGCAGAGCAGAAGGAACTCGGTCCTCGTGAGATGGACCTCGTTGCCGGCGAGCCGGACGACGCCGGCGTCCGGCATGATCTCGAGGTCACCGAAGGCGAGCGTCGACGGGCCGCCCTCGGTCGAACGGGCCCGACGCAGCAGCGCACGGATACGCGCCGCGAGTTCCTTGGGCTCGAACGGCTTGGTCACGTAGTCGTCGGCCCCCGCCTCGAGGCCGGCCACCACGTCGTGCGTGTCGGTGCGCGCCGTCACCATGATGATCGGGACGGCGCTCTGACGCCGCACCTCCCGGCAACACTCGAAGCCGTCGATACCCGGCAACATGATGTCGATGATGACGAGGTCGAACGGCTCGGCGCCGAGCGACTGGGCGAAGCGTTCACGGGCTTCCTCGCCGCTGCCGGCCCCGACGACGTCGTAGCCCTCGTCCTCGAGGGCGAGTCCCATCGAGGCCCGGATCCGTTCGTCGTCCTCGACGATGAGGATGCGACTTGCCATGACGCCATCTTGTCGCATCGCGGACCGGCGCGTTCCCCGGAGTACTCGCGGGGGTTCGCTACGCTCGCGTCGTGAGCTGGGAGTTCGACGCGTTCGTCCAGGCCCTGGGGTCCTCGGCCGCGGCGACGGTGCGCGCCTACCGCTCCGATGTCGAGTCGTTCGCCGCGTGGGCGGCGCGCTCTGGCGTCGACGGACCGGAGCAGGTCGACCGGCTCCTCCTCCGGAGATACCTCGCTTATCTGGCGACGCGCGGCTACGAACGCCGTTCGATCGCCCGCAAGGCCGCGGCGCTACGGCGCTACTTCGCCTTCGTCAAGCGCAGGGGTCTGATCGCCGAGGACCCGTCGCGCCGCTTGACGGCTTCGTCGGGTGAGGGGCGATTGCCGCGCGTGCTGGCGTCGGGCGAGCTCGAGGCCCTGCTCGAGAGCGCCGTCCCGGATGATCCCCCGGCTGACCCCCGCGTCGAGGCTGCCCGGTTGCGCGACGACGCCGTCCTCGAGCTGCTCTACGGGTCGGGCCTGCGGGTGAGCGAGTGCTGCGGACTCGATGTCGACGGCCTCGATCTCGCCGACGCGACGGTGACCGTCTGGGGCAAAGGCGGCAAGCAGCGGCGCGTGCCGATGAGCGAGCCGTCGGCCGATGCCTGCCGGCACTACCTCCAGTCGGCCCGCCCCGTGCTCTGCGGGCCCGAGACTCCACGCAGCGCCGTGTTCTTGAACGCCCGGGGCCGGCGTCTCGGGCCCCGGGACGTGCGTCGCATCGTCGACCGGCGCAGCGTCGTGCCGACGCATCCGCACGCCCTGCGCCACACCTACGCGACGCACCTCCTCGACGGGGGCGCGGACCTGCGTGTCGTCCAGGAGCTTCTCGGGCACTCGAGCCTGCGAACGACCCAGCGCTACACGCACGTCTCGAAAGAGCGGCTCGTCGGCGTGTACAGGAAGACCCACCCGAGGGCCTGACCGCCGTTCCAGCCCGAGCGGCTACCATGCACCCGAGGCCCGCCCGGGTCCCAGGACCAATCGGCCGGATGTGCCCACGGTCGCCTTACGGCGCGACGTCCGGTTCCGCAGAACCGTTGGGAAGGAGCGACGCGTGGCCGTCGTCACGATGAAGCAACTGCTCGAGGCGGGGGTCCACTTCGGACACCAGACCCGCCGGTGGAACCCGAAGATGAAGCGCTTCTTGTACGGCGAGCGCAGCGGGATCTACATCATCGATCTCCATCAGACCCTCGCCCGGATCGAGACGGCCTACGCCTTCGTGCGCGACCTCGTCGGTGCGGGCGGCACGCTTCTCTTCGTCGGCACGAAGAAGCAAGCCCAGGACCCGGTGGAGGAGTACGCCACGAGCTGCGGCATGCCCTATGTCAACGAGCGCTGGCTTGGCGGGATGCTGACGAACTTCGAGACCGTCTCGGGGCGGGTCCGCAAGCTCTCCGAACTCGAAGCGGCGCGCGATTCCGGCGAGTTCGACGCGCTGCCGAAGAAGGAGGCGCTGATGCGCCGGCGCGAGCTCGAGAAGCTCGTACGCAACCTCGGCGGCATCCGGCGCCTGACGAGGCTGCCGAACGCGCTGTTCGTCATCGACACGAAAAAGGAGCACATCGCGGTGACCGAGGCGAACAAGCTCGGAATTCCGGTGATCGCCATCGTCGACTCGAACTGCGATCCCGACATCATCGACTACGTGATCCCCGGCAACGACGACGCGATCCGCTCCGGGCGTCTGCTCTGCCGCGTCATGGCCGACGCGGTCCAGGAGGGCCGGTTCATCCACTCCCGGATCGCCGCGGCGAACCTCGCGGCTGGTGGCGGGCCGGAGATCATCCCGCGCGCCGCACGGGACGACTTCGCGGCCGCGACGGTGCCGTCGGTGGAGGGCTGAGATGGCCGAGGTCACGGCTCAGGAGGTGAAGGCGCTGCGCCAGGCGACGGGCGCGGGAATCCTCGACGCCGCGCCGGGCGCTCGTCGAGACCGACGGGGACCTCGAGAAGGCCAAGCGCTGGCTGCGCGAACAGGGTCTTGCCGGGTCCGCCAAGCGCGCCGGGCGGGCGCGCGCCGAGGGCGCCGTCTCCGTCGTCGTCGACGGGGACCGGGGGGTCGGGGCCGTCGTCGCGCTCGAGTGCGAGACGGACTTCGTGGCGAAGTCGGCGGACTTCGTCCGCCTCGTCGAGGTCCTCGCCGAGGCGCTCGTCGCCGGTGGCGAGGAGGCGCTCGGCGCCCACGCCGATGGCGTCGACGAGCTGAAGGTGACCGTGAAGGAGAACGTCGCCGTCGGCCGGCACGCCCGTTTCGTCGCCGAGCCTGGCGCGGTGCTCGCGAGCTACCTCCACGTGCAGAACGGGCGCGGCGTGAACGGCGTGCTCGTCGAGCTCGTCGGGGGACCGGCTTCGCTCGCCCACGACGTGGCGGTCCACATCGCCTTCGGTCGTCCGGAGTACCTCCGCCGGGAGGACGTCCCCGCCGAGGCGATCGCCGCCGAACGCGAGACGATCCTTGTCATCGCCCGCAACGAGGGCAAGCCCGAGGCGCAACTCGGCAAGATCGCCGAGGGCCGCCTGAACGGCTGGTTCAAAGAGCACGTGCTGCTCGACCAGCCGTACGCGAAAGACGAGAAGGTGACGATCGCCCAGCTCGTCGGCCCCGCCGTCATCCGCCGCTTCGCCCAGGTCGTCGTGGGGACATGACGCCCCGGCGCGCCGATCTGGCGAGCGCGACCGCGTCCTCGGGACCCGCGACGGTCAAGCCGCGCTGGCAACGTGCCGTGCTGAAGATCAGCGGCGAGGCGTTCGCGAGCTCGGCGTCGGACGAGACGATCGACGCAAAGACGGTCGGCCGGATCGCCAAGGAGATCGCCGAGACGATCGACGAGCTCGGCGTGCAGCTCGCCGTGATGATCGGCGGGGGGAACATCTGGCGGGGCCAGAAGGGGGCGGGCGGGGGCATCGACCGCGCCACCTCCGACACCATGGGCATGCTCGGCACGGTGATCAACGCGCTCGCCCTGCAGGGCGCGATCGAGGGGCAAGGGCGCCCGACGCGGGTCCTCTCGGCGATCAACATGGCCGAGGTGTGCGAGCCCTACATCCGGCGTCGGGCGATCCGGCACCTGGAGAAGGGCCGGGTCGTCATCTTCGCCGCGGGCATGGGGAACCCGTACTTCACGACGGACACGCCCGCCGCGCTGCGCGCCGCCGAGATCGAGGCCGAGGTGATCCTGAAAGGGACGCACTCCGGGGTCGACGGGGTGTACAGCGCCGATCCCCGTCTCGAGCCGACCGCGACCCGCTACACCGAGGTGAGCTTCATGGACATCATCGCCCGCGACCTGCGGGTGATGGATCTCACGGCGGTCACGTTCTGCAAGGACAACGGTCTGCCGATTCTCGTGTTCGACCTGATGACGGAGGGGAACATCCGGGGAGCCCTCGCCGGCGAGCAGATCGGTACGCTCATCAGATGACGGCCGACTCGATCATCGAAGAGGCGATCCAGGATGCGCGCGAGAAGATGTCGCGCGCGGTCGAGCACACCAAGGGCGAGTTCGGTGCCGTCCGCACGGGCCGCGCCGCTCCGGTCCTCGTGGAGAAGCTGAAGGTCGACTACTACGGCGCCGAGGTCGCCTTGCAGGCCATCGCGGGGATCACCGTGCCCGAGGCGCGCACGCTCGTCATCCACCCCTACGACAAAGGCGCGATCAAGGCGATCGAGAAGGCGATCCAGGTCTCGGACCTCGGCTTGAACCCCTCGAACGACGGGGAGGTCGTGCGGTTGACCTTCCCGCAGCTGAACGAGGAACGCCGTCGCGAGCTCGTGAAGGTGGTCCACCAGCGCGCCGAGGAGGGTCGGGTCGCGGTCCGCAACGTCCGCCGCCACGCGCGCCACGAGCTCGAGACCCACGAGCACGACGGCGCGGTCTCCGTCGACGACGTCGAGCACGCCGACAAGGAGCTCGACAAGCTCACCCACGAGTTCGTCACGGAGATCGACCGGCTGCTCGCCCACAAAGAGCAGGAGCTGCTCGAGGTCTGACGACGGGCCGGCGCCCGAGGAGTCGGGCGGGGAAACCGGCGGAGGGAACGCACTGTGGACGACGACGAGAAGCGGGCCCGCAGCTCCGAACCGGCGGACGATTCCGGGCCGGACGACGCCGCGGCGGCGGCCGAGGCTCCCGTCCGGCCCGCGACGCCGACGACGGAGGAAGTCCGTGTCGTCGCCGTCGAGGCGGCCGTCGCGGCGGGCCTCGTTCCCGAATCCCCCGCTCGCCCGCCGGACGACAGCGGGGCGCAGCGCCCGGCCGACCGCCCGGAAGGCGACGACGGCGTGCATTTCGAGCTTCCGGACTGGACGGAGCCCCCCACGGGCCGCGTGCCGGGGATGCTCCTCGGCGACGCCGACGCCGCCGCCCCGGGTGAACGGGCGGCCCGCGGGCCGACCTGGCGTCAGACGGCGACCGACTGGGAAGAGGACGAGTCCGACTTCGCGTTCCTCGCGCCGGACGCCGACGGTTCGGACGGGTCGGGCGACGCGTCCTCGGCGATCGCCGGGCGCGGCGAGGATCCGACGTCGAGCGCGGACCCGTTCGAGTTCGACTTCGACGCGCCGACGACGCGCCGCCGGATGCACGAACGCGAGGTCGCGGCGGCGGCGGGCGGGCCGGAAGCCGAAGTCTCTGATCTGCCCGACGACACGGCGTGGGCACAGGTCGTCGGGGCCGCGAGGACCCGTCGCCGCTCCCCGAGGCGTCCGGCCCATCGCGCCGGGTGGCGGGCGGCAGCGGCGGAGAACCCGCCGCGTCGCAACGCCGTGGTCGCGACCGCGACCGGCATCGTGCTGGCCGGCGTCGCCGTGCTCTGTTTCGCCAACGGGCCGCTCCCGGCCCTCGTGCTCGCCTCCGTCGTCCTCACCGTCGCCGCCGGCGAGACGTTCGGCGCGGTGCGTCTCTCGGGCTACCAGCCGTCGGCGCTCATCGGTCTCGTCGCGGTTCCCGCCCTCATTGTCGCCAGCTACCTGAAAGGACCTGCGGCCGTCCCGGTCGTCGTCGCGCTCGTGGTCATCGTGGCGGGCACGTTACGGGTCGTCATCGCCTCGGCGGAGTCGCCGGTCGACGACCTCGCCGTCACGATGCTGGTGGTCACCTGGGTCGGCGTGCTCGGTTCGTTCGCCGGGCTGCTCCTCAACCCGACGACGTACCCCCTGCGCCACGGTGTCGCCTATCTCGGTGCCGCGGTGGCGCTGACCGTCGCGCACGACGTCGGCTCGTTCGCCGTCGGCTCGAAGCTCGGTCGGCATCGGCTTGCGCCGCGGGTCAGTCCCGGCAAGACGATCGAGGGTCTGGTCGGAGGTACGGTTCTCACGTTCGCGGTCGCGGCAGGCGTCGTCTCGCAGGTCCATCCCTTCGGTCTCGGCAACGCCCTCGCGCTCGGCGCGGTCGTCGTCGTCTTCGCCCCCCTCGGCGACCTCTTCGAGTCGGTCGTGAAAAGGGGCCTCGGCCTCAAGGACATGGGCCGGCTGCTGCCCGCCCATGGCGGCGTCTTCGACCGCATCGACGCGATGCTCTTCGTCCTGCCGGCGACGTACTTCCTGGTCCGGCTCGTCCACATCGGATGACGCCAGTCCGCGGCGTCAGCATCGTCGGATCGACCGGCTCGATCGGGCTCCAGGCGCTCGACGTCGTCGCCGCGGCACGGGGCGCCTTTCGGGTCGTGGCGCTCGGCGCCAACCGCTCGGTCGGCGAGCTCGCCCGCCAGACCGCCGCGTTCCACCCGGAGGTCGTGGCGATCGGGGACGCCGCGCTGGTGGCCGAGCTCGTCGCGGCGGTCCCGCGAGGCGTCGAGGTGCGCGCCGGCTCCGAAGGTCTCGCCTCGCTCGGCGAACTGGGCGACGTCGTGCTCAACGCCGTCGTCGGCTTCGCCGGGCTCGGGGTCACCGTGCGCGCGCTGCGCACCGGCCGCCGGCTCGCGCTCGCCAACAAGGAGTCACTCGTCGCCGGGGCCCCGGTCGTGCAGGCCGTGCGGGCGAGGCCGGGAGCGGAGATCATCCCCGTCGACTCCGAGCACTGCGCGATCCACCAGTGCCTCGGCGGGCGGCGGCTGGCCGCGCTCGCGCCCGGCCCCGGCCCGTCCGGCGGGCCGACACCGGCGGCGGACGTCGCCCGGCTGATTCTGACGGCGAGCGGCGGTCCGTTTCGCGGGCGGACGGCCGACGAACTCGCCGCGGTCACCGTCGCCGACGCGCTCGCCCACCCGACCTGGCAGATGGGCCCGAAGATCACCATCGACTCGTCGACGCTCATGAACAAGGGCCTCGAGGTGATCGAGGCGCACGAGCTGTTCGGAATCGAGTACGACCGCATCGAGGTGGTCGTCCATCCGCAGTCGGTCGTGCACTCGATGGTCGAGTTCTGCGACGGCGCGACGATCGCCCAGCTGTCCCAGCCTGACATGCGGCTGCCGATCGGCTACGCCCTCGCCTACCCGGAGCGCCTGTCCGAGCCCTACGGGAGGATCGACTGGCGCGAGATCGCGCGCCTCGATTTCGCGGCGCCGGACCCGGGGACCTTCCCCTGTCTCGGGCTCGCCGTCGGGGCGGGGCGCGCCGGGGGGAGCGCGCCGGCCTGGCTGAACGCGGCGAACGAGGTCGCCGTGGGGGCCTTTCTCGCCGGCCGGATCAGCTGGGCGGGTATCGCCGCGGTCGTCGAGCGGACGCTCGCCGCTCACGAGCCGACCAGGCTCGTCGAGGTCGAGGACGTGCTGGCAGCCGACGCCGCCGCGCGCGCCGTCGCGACCCGGGCCCTCGGGCGCGAGGATCGGAGCGCGTGAGCGCTTCTGCGACGACGCCCCCGGCGCGAGCCGAACCGACAGGTTCGAGCGCGCTCGTGCGGCTCGCGGCGTTCGTCGCCGCGGTGATCGTCCTCGCCGCGGTCCTCCACGGGCTCGACGTGTTGATCGTCGTCGCCGCGCTCGTCGTCATGGTGATGCTCCACGAGTTCGGTCACTTCGTCACGGCGAAGCTCTCGGGGATGAAGGTCACCGAGTACTTCTTCGGGTTCGGGCCGCGGCTGTGGTCGATACGGCGGGGCGAGACCGAGTACGGGGTGAAGGCGATCCCCGCGGGCGGCTACGTCCGCATCGTCGGCATGACGATGCTCGAGGAGGTCGATCCGGCCGACGAAGCACGCAGCTACCGCCAGGCGACCTTCCCCCGCCGGTTCACCGTGGCGGTCGCCGGTTCGGCGATGCATTTCATCGTCGCCTTCGGGCTGCTCTGGGGAATGGTCGCGTTCACCGGGCTCCCGGTCGCGGTCCCCAACCAGGAGGTGACCGCCCTCATCGCCTTCGCCAACCGGCCGAACCCCGCCAAGGTCGCCGGGGTGAGGGTCGGGGACGTTCTCGTCGCGGTCGACGGACACCACTTCAAGTCGTTGGACAGGTTCATCTCGTTCATCGAAGGCCGCACCGGCGCGGCACTCCGGCTCGTCGTGCGGCGCAACGGGCGCCTCGTCGGACTCTCGGTGACGCCGGTCGACGGTCGCCGCGCCGAGATCCGCTCGGCGGGCGGCCGACTCGCTCCGGAGAAGACGGGCGACAAGCCGATCGGTGTGATCGGGGTCGAGCTTGGCGGGCAAGCCCTCGTGACGGCGAGCCCGCTCGATGCGCTGGGCCGGGCGGGCACGGTGCTCGGCCGGGAATTCGTCTGGACAGGTGAGGGGATCGGCCAGGTCTTCTCGCTCCACGGGCTGCGCGCCTTCGCGCACGACGTGGCGACGGCGAACAGCAACGCGGCGTCGACGACACCGGCGAAGGGTTCGTCACATCCGTCGGGAGCGACGAAGTCGGGCGAGATCCTGTCGCTGCCCGGCGCGGTCGAGATCGCGGTCCAAGCCCTGCAGATCAACGTGACGGACCTGCTCTCCATCCTGGTCGCGATCAACGTGTTCGTCGGGATGGTGAACCTCTTCCCGATGCTGCCGCTCGACGGGGGGCACGTCGTGATCGCCGTCTACGAGCGGATCCGTTCCCGGCGCGGCCGCGCCTATCACCTCGACGTCAACAAGCTGATGCCCGTCGCCTACGTGTTCCTCGCCTTCATCGTCGTCATCGGGCTTGGCGCGCTCTACGTCAACATCCTGCAGCCGCCCCACCTCCCGGGAGGCTGAGCTGGGCCGCTGCGGATGGTCGCCCCCTCGGCCGTAGGCTGGGCAGAGCCGCGCGACGTGCGGTGCGGTCGGGCGAACCCGAAGAGGACGAACGTGGAGATTACGGAGCTGAACATCGCCCCGAGGAAGCCGACCCGTCGGATCACGGTCGGCTCGGTCCCGATCGGCGGCGGCGCGCCCATCTCGGTGCAGTCGATGACGACGACGAGGACCGGCGACGTCGAGGGAACGCTGCAGCAGATCTACGAGCTCGCCGGGGCTGGCGCCGATATCGTGCGGTGCACCTGCAACGACGCCGAGGCCGCCGAGGGGCTGGCCCGCATCGTGCCGCGCTCGCCGGTCCCCGTCGTCGCCGACATCCACTTCCACGTCGAAATGGCGCTCGCCGCCCTCGAGGCCGGCGTCCACGGGCTCCGCCTCAATCCTGGCAACCTGCGCAAGCCCGCGGAGATCAGGCTCGTCGCCGGCGAGGCGCGGGACCACGGTGTGCCGATCCGCGTCGGCGTGAACGCCGGTTCGCTCCATCCGGACCTGTACAAGAAGTACGGCGGCGCGACCCCCGAGGCCCTCGTCGAATCGGCGCAGATGGAGCTCGCCCACTTCGCCGAGGTGGGCTTCGAGGACGTGAAGATCTCGGTGAAGGCGTCGAACGTTCCGCTCATGGTGGCCGCCTACCGGCTTGCCTCGGAGACCTTCGACCATCCGCTCCACCTCGGGGTGACCGAGGCGGGCCCGCCCCCGGGGGGGCTCATCAAGACGACGGCCGGTATCGCCACCCTGCTGTGCGAGGGGATCGGGGACACCATCCGTTACTCGCTCACCGCCGACCCCGTCGAGGAGGCGCGCGCCGGTCGCAAGCTCCTCGAGGCGCTCGGGCTACGCGAGCGCAAGGGTCTCGACCTCATCGCCTGCCCGTCGTGCGGGCGCACCGAGATCGACGTCATCGAGGTCGCGAGGCGCGCCCAAGAAGCCCTCGAGGCGCGCCAGATCCCCCTCCAGGTCGCCGTCATGGGTTGCGTCGTGAACGGCCCAGGCGAGGCACGCGGCGCCGACATCGGCATCGCCGCGGGACGCCACAAGGGCCACCTGTTCATCAGGGGCAAGATCGTCCGGGTCGTTCCGGAATCCGAGATGGTCGATGCCCTCGTCACCGAGGCGGAGCGGATCGTCGCCGAGGGGATCGAGGCGCGCCTCGCCGCGGCCGACGCCGGCGCCGAGGCCGAGGCGGCCGTCGACCGGCAGATCCTCGTCGAGCAGAAGGGCGCCGACGCGAATCGCTCCGAGGAGGTCGTCGCCAAGATCCGCAGGACCCTCGGCAGCCGGGGTGTCGCCGACGGCAGCGTCGGCGGCGACGCCCAATGAACGCCGCGCGCACGTAACGGCACAGCCCGCCGACCCTCAGGCCGCGCCCAGCTCTGCCCGGTAGGATGCCGACCGTCTCGACAAGGGAGTAGGCAAGGACATGGCCTCACGCAAGCGACGTTCGCGCCGTCCCGTCCGTCCCCAGCAGTCCGGTGCGGGACCCCGGCGTCTCGGCGGCCAGACGGCGCCGGCGCCCCGTTCGGCGAGTGCGAACCGCCGCTACCAGCGTTCCCACCGGCAGGGCTCCTCGAAGACGAGCTGGCTGGTGGTCGGTGTCGTCCTCGTCATCGTCGCGGTCCTCGTCATCGTGAAGCTCACCGGATCGAAGAGCCCGGATACGGGCGGCGCGTCCTCGGGTCGCAACCCGCCGCCGGTTCCGGCGTCGGTCGTCGCCGCGCTCGCGAACGTTCCGGTGGCGACGTACAACGCGGTTGGGACTGGCTCCGAGGCGGATCCCTTCGTCGAGACGAAGAACCAGGCGAGCCTCACCGAGCACGGCCTGCCCCGTGTCGTCTACATCGGCGCCGAGTTCTGCCCGTACTGCGCCTTGATGCGGTGGTCGCTCGTCGCGGCGCTCGACCGCTTCGGGACCTTCAAGGGGTTGAAGCAGAGCTCCTCGTCGTACGACGTCGCGCCGATCCCGACGTTCAGCTTCCTCGGGTCGACCTACACGAGCAAGTACGTCTCGTTCTCGGCTTACGAGACGGCGGACCGCAACGACGCCAGCCTCCAGGTCCTGCCGAAGGACGTGAACAAGCTCTACACGACCTACGACGGCAGCGGTTTGACGCCGACGAAGTTCACCGGTGGGTCCGAGGCGGGGATCCCCTTCCTCGACGTCGCCAACAAGGACGTCTCGTCCGGTGACCCGGCTTTCCTCGACCCGACGGTCGACCCGCTCGCCGGCGGTGGCCAGGGCATGCTGGGGATCGCGCAGGCGATCGCCGACCCGTCCTCGACCGTCGGCCAGGCGATCGACGCGAAGGCGTTCGTCATCCAGGCGAACTACATCACGGCGGCGATCTGCCGCGCCAACGGCGGCAGGCCGGCGGGCATCTGTGCGACGCCGGGCGCCGAAGCCGCGGCCAAGGTCATCGCGGCGGCGAAGAAGATCTCGTAGCGGTGCCGAAGCCTCCGACCGCGGTGCGCGGTCGACGGGTCGCGTCTCCTCCGCCTCCGCCTCCCGCGGCACGGCGGAGGCCGTTCCCCTGGCCGGGCGGTGGAGGGCGGGCGTCGCCGCCTCCGGCACCGGGCCGCGACGCCTCGGGCCGACCGCCCATCAGCGTACGCATGCTCGTGACGTTGGGGTCCTCGATCCTCGGCTTGGCGATCGCCGCCTACCTCACGCTCGCCCACTACACGACGGTCGTGCCGCTCTCGTGCCCGAACTCGGGAGAGATCAACTGCTCCGCAGTGACGACGAGTTCGGAGTCCTACCTCTTCGGCATTCCGGTCGCCGTTCTCGGGCTCGTCTACTTCGTGGCGGTACTCGTGTCGGCGCTACCCGCCGTGTGGCGATCGCGCCATCCCTATGTCGCCCCGGCGCGTCTCGCGCTCGCGGTCGCCGGGATCGGTTTCGTGTGCTACCTCCTCTACGCCGAGCTCTACGAGATCGGCAAGCTCTGTCTGTGGTGCACCGGGGTGCACATTCTCACCCTGGTCATCTTCGTCGCCGTCGTGACGGGGTGGAACGAGGCGACGGCGTTCGCTGCCGGGGACGTCGCCGAGGACTGAGATCGCCCGGTGCCCGGCCGCGCTACGGATCGGTCCGCGTGCGGCCCACCTCGGCGAGCGGGAGCTCGATCACCGTGCAGGCGGGATCGGCTGCGCGGAAGACCTCGACGATGTGGGGGTGACAGGTGAACGCGAGCACCTGGTGCGACCGCGACAACAGCACGATCGCGCGCGTGACGGCGGCGGCGCGACCCGGGTCGAAGTTGACGAGCACATCGTCGAGGACGAACGGCAAGGAGACGGTGCGTTCGGCGTGCGTTTCGGCGAGTCCGAGCCGCAGACAGAGGTAGAGCTGCTCGGCGGTGCCGCGGCTGAGCGACCCGCTATCGACCCTTTCGTCGCGTGCCGAGATCGCGTCGATGCCGTGCCGGGCGGCGCGGTCGTCCTCGTGCGCGACGAGTTGGACGTAACGGCCGGCGGTCACGTCGGTGAACAACTCGCCCGCGCGGGCGATCACGGCGGGCTGCTTCTCGCGCTCGTAGCGGGCGAAAGTCGCCTCGAGCAGCCCCTGCGCGAGACCGAGCACGGTCCACTCCGAGAGAGCGTCTTCGAGCTGCGTCGCGAGCGACGACCGTTCCATCTCGAGGGTCGCGATCTCGTGCGAAGACCTGAGTTGTTCGAGCTGCTGGGCCATGTCGCGTTCGGCGTCACGCGCCCGTTGGAATTCCCGCTCTGCCGCGGTGACCTGCTCCTTGGCCGCTTCGCCCTGTGCTTCCCACGACACCGGGTCGCCCGAGGAGAGCTCCTCGCGCAGCAGGTCGGCCTCCGGGCCGAACCCGGCGGCCTCGGCGAGGTCCGAGTTCGCCTCGTCGATCGCGGCGAGAAGCCCCCGGCGGGCCGTGATCGCCCGTTCCGCCGCGTCGAGGGCCGACACGAGACGCGTGCAGACATCTGCGGCCGTCCCGGAGGTGTCGAGGCCGCCCGACGCCGCCGCGCGGCGCACGGCGTCCTCGAAGGCGTCGATCGTGGCGGTCTCGGTCTCGATCGAGCGGGACACCCGCCGGTGCGCCGCCTCCCGCTCGGTGAGCCGGTTCTCGAGCTCGGACAGGGCTCGGTCGAGTTCGTCGGCGCGCCGCCGATCGTCGTGTTCCTGCTCGAGACGGCTGGCGACGGCCTCGACCTCGACGAGCACCGGTGTCGGGTCGAGGCCGAGTGAGCGGGCGGCACGGGCGATTTCGCCGGCGAGGCGTCTCGGGTCGACCGGGACGAGACTCGACGCGGCGCGCTCCGGCGACAGGGCCGAAGATCGGGACCGGGTGCCGGCGGCGACGAGCGCGGCCGCCGCGAGCAGGGCGAGCGCCGCCGTGACGCCGACGGCGCCGAGCGCCGCGTGGTGCCTTGAGAACTCGACCGCCGCGACGACAACCGTGGCGACGAACGCCGCGGCGCCGAGCGCGAGCGCGACCACGGTTCGCGCCGTCTCGGGCGACCGGCGCGCGAGCCGGTCCATCGCGGCCTGCTGACTCTGCGCCGCGAGCAGCTGCTCACGCTGGCCGATGAGGCCGCGCAGCAGCTGCACCTCCCGCTCGGCGCGCCGCAGCTCCGCTTCGCTGCGGGGCGGCCCGGGCGAGCCGCCCTTGGCGGTCCGCCCGTCGTCCGTCGGCGCAGGTCCACGCGACTCCTCGAGTCGCCCTCTTCGTTCGTGGAGCTCACCAAGCGACCGCTCGATCCCGGTGAGCTCGGACTGCTGTTGGCGCAGCGCGGCGAGGCGGAGCGTGTGAGCCGAGCGCTCGGCGTCGAGATGCCGGATCTCGGTCGCGATCTCGACGAGCCTCGCGTCGGCTTCGTCGGTCGGACCGAGCTCGGCAAGCCTCGTCCCGGACTCGTGGATCCGGTTCCACAAGGGCCAACACGTCCGCAAGCGGTCGAGTTCCTTGTCCCGGTGACGCAGCTTCTCGAGGTGCCGCCGGGCGGATTCGGTCTCGGCGTGCAGTCTCCGGTACTCGGCCTGCGCTGAGCCGTAGCCCTCGGCCGCGGCGCGAGTCGCGTGCAACCGGGCATCGACGTCGTCGAGTCGGTGGCGCAGCTGGTTGGCGCGCGCGTCGGGGCTGCGTTGGCGGACGATCCCGGCCCGGCGGATCTCGAGTTCGTGCATCGCCCGCGTCGCCGAACGTCCTGCCCCGAGGACCCCGGCGGTGAAGACGAGATCGCGCACGTCGTCGTCGTCGAGCGTCTCGAGCGAGGTCAGTTCGTCGAGTCCGAAGGCGAAGATCGAGCGGAAAAGACCGGCGTTCGCCCCTCCGAGGAGGGCGTGCAACTCCGCCTCGCCACCGAGGCGACCATCGGGACCCGTCAGCACCGGCTCGCGGGCGTCCAAGTGACGCTCGATGACCCATGGTCGTCCGTCCCCGTCGAGGAGTCGCAGCGCGCCGCCGTGGCGACCACCGCGCCGCGGCTCGCGCTGGTTCTGGCGGCTCCGGCGGTCCGGGAAGCCGAAGAGCACGGCGCGAACGAAGTCGAGGAGGGTCGACTTTCCCGCCTCATTCAGGCCGTAGACGACCGAGAGCGTCGGCGCGAAACCGTCGAGGTCGAGTTCGGCGAGGGTGCCGTAGCCGTCGACGTGAATCCCGGTGATCTTCACGTCTCGTCACCTGCGACGGAATCAAGAGCGACGGAGGTGGCGTCTTCCACGAGCCGGCCGAGCCGGTCGTCGTCGTCGACGATCGCGCCGAGCGGCCCGACGAGAGTGCGGGGCGCGCTCGCGACGAGACGCGCCGCGAGCTCCGCGCGGGCGGCCGGATCGAGCTGGACGCTCTCGGCGAACGCGAGGAGATCTGCCGCGAAGTCGCCCCGCCCGCGGATCGCGTCCCGGTCGACGATCGCGCGAGTCTCGTCGCGGACCTCGTCCCACCAGCAGAACGGTTGGCGAACACCCTCGTCATCACGCAACTCCCGCACGAGATCGTCGGAAGCGCCGGGCCGGGCGAGGGCGGCGTGCAACCCTCCACGCCCGGTGAGCCGCGCCCGCAGGATGACGGACCGGCCGTCGGCCGCGGCGAGTCGGTCGGTGGCGAGATCGCCGAGGTGGCCGGCGAGCGACGGGAAGTCGGTGATGCCCTCGATCGGGTACTCGATCTCCTCGAACCGGACGCGGTCACACGCCACGAACTCGACCGCATCGACCACACCCTCGCGGACGTGGACGACGACAGCCCCCTTGGCGCTCTGCTCACTCGGTTTCGGGCTGCGGGCCTGGCTGTTCCCGGGGTAGACGATCCAGGGATCCCCGGGCCCGTTCCCGGTGACGGTGCGGCGGCTGTGGATGTGGCCGAGCGCCCAGTAGTCAAGACGCGCCCGTCGCAGGTCGTCGAGGCTGCAAGGACTGTAGGCGTCGTGGTCCGCGCTGCCCTCGAGGTTGCAATGGAGCAGGCCGACGTGGACACCCGGAGCGTCGGGCCGCCGGAAACGTAGCGAGAGGTTCTCGGTCGTCTCCCGAGTCGCGTAGCTGATGCCCTGGACGGACGCGATCACGGCGCCGTCCCGCTCCACGGGGACGAGGCTCACCGAGTCCGCCCCGAAGATCGTCACGCCCCGTGGCCATGAGCTGACCGCTGACCAGCCCGTCGTCACCGGGTCGTGGTTGCCGTGCACGACGAAGCTCGGAATCCCCTCGCCGGCGAGGAGCGCGAGCCCCTTGTGGAAGTGCACCTGGGCGCGCAGGCCGCGCTCGGGGCCGTCGTAGACGTCACCAGCGATGACGACGAAGGCGGCTCTGCGCTCGAGGGCAAGCTCGACGATGGCGTCGAACGCCTGGAGCGACGCTTCCCGCAACGCGTCGGCGACGAAAGGTGGAAGGTCGTGGACATCTCGAAACGGCGTGTCGAGATGCAGATCGGCCGCGTGGACGAAACAGAACGACGCCTTGGGGCTGTCGGTCATCACGCCGAGGTTACCGATCGGCTGTCCCGTCGGCCGGCGGTTGGCCGCTCTCTCCCCCGGGCAGCAGATTTCCCGCCTGGAACTACGAGATCCCGTGCACCGAAAGGGTGAACGGGTGTCGCCAAACGAGCACCTCGATGTGGTCGACCCGGTAATGCCATGTGGGGCGGCCGAACGTCGCGACGGCCGTCGCGGTGTCGACGGCCCCGAAGGGATAGAGCGTGTTGTAGACGAGGAACGTGAACTGCTTGCCGGCATACCAGTCCGAGGTCGATTCGCGCACATAGCGCACGAGCCGCCCGTCGGGATCGCGGGTTACCGGCCGGACCTCGACACTTCCTCCCGTCTCGACGGTGACGATCGAGGAGCTCCAGTAGTCGCCGATTCCCTCGTGGAGCCCATGCCGCTCGAGGAGCGCACCGACCTGGGAGTAGCGCTGGAACGGCGTCGGATTCGCGAGGTTGAAGGCGACTCCCGTCGCAAGGATCCCGACGACCGCGATCGCCATGATGCATCCGAACTTCAGGCCCCACCTGCGAACCTTCGGTCCGGACCTGAGAAGTCCCAGCATGAGACGGGCGATGAGTCTTCCCGCGAGGATCGATCCGAAGATGACGGCAGCGGTGAGGTAACGCGCGGACGGTGTGTCGGCGTTTTGGGCGAGAACGAGGAAGACGACGAGAGCGCCGAAGAACGCGAACACGAGCAGATCGTCGAGGCACCAGCTGGCTGGGCGCCCGACGGCAACATCACTTCCGTCCACCACGCCGACAAGTAGGCCGACGACGGCGACGAGCACGCCCCCGACTACGACGAGGAGTCCCAACTCGTGGGCGTACTCGGTGAAGTGCGGTGCGCCCCCATTGCCGAATCCGGCCGTGCCCACCCCGAGCAGCTTCGGCAGGTAGCTCCCGAGGTTTCCGAAGTTGTTGATCATCTGCGAGATCGGCTGCCGGGAGGCGGAGCTCACGAGAGTGAACGTGCCGATTGCTTTCGCGACTTCCCGGACAATGACGGCGAGCACGACGCTCGCAATCGCTGCAGCCGACGTTGGAAGTCCTGTTCGCCAGTTTCGGCAGCGCGTGGACGCGACGGCGCCCGCGAGCAGAGCCGGCACCACGCCGAGGGCAATCGTCTGGAGATCGCCGACGGTTCCCGCCGCCAACAAGACGACTGCGGCGATCCACCCCCATCCGAAGCGACCCTTCCCGAGACCGACGAACGCGAGCAAGCACAACAGCGCTGTTCCGACGTGCAACGGCCCTTGCAGGAAGAAGAAGGCGAGCGCGTGGCTCGGCAGCGCGAGCAACGCGAGGACGGACGCGGCCCCGGTGAATCCGGGCGTGCCGCGCGAGTCGGCGCGAACGATGTGTACTCCCGTCAGTACGACGGCCGAGGCGATGAAAGCGGGTACGAGGTGCAAGAAGATCGCGTGCACACCCGCGACGAGCACCGCGAACATGTAGACGACAGCGTCAATCGTCCAGAACGAGTCGGACGAGAGCGCCCAGCCCTGGAGCATCAGGTGCCCGGTGCTCATCGATTGGCCTTCGAGGACGACGGTCGCTCCGTCGGAGTTCCCGGGCACCGCGTGGGCCGAGAGGAAGCAGAAAAAGACGGCGAGGGCGACGAACGCCACGAGGGTCCACGACGCGACTCGGACGATCCGGCGGATGCGCTTGGACGCCCCTGACTGCCGCTCATTGGCGGTGATCACTGCAGAAACGCGCATGGCCGCCGTATTCCGAGCCATCAGGGGCGATCTCGCACGGCGGTAAGGTAACACTTCCCCCCTGAGCTGTAGGAATGCCTGGGCCGACGTTTCGCGCTCGACGAACGGCCACGTGCGCCCCATGCGGGGCGACGTGGTGCCTATACGCTGGAGCCTTCGGCGGATGGAGGAAGGCGATGGGTTTCGATCTGAATGAGGTGCTGGCAGGCCACAAGGGAGAGAACTTCCAGCTCTACAGCCGGTACATCAACCCCCAGCTCGTGAGGGTTCTTCGTTCGATCGGCTTCGACCGGTTCTACGCGCGCGGCGAGGGCGCCTACCTCTACGACGACGAAGGTCGTCGCTATCTCGACTTCCTCGCGGGGTTCGGGGTGTTCGCCCTGGGGCGGGGCCACCCGGCGCTGAAGAAGGCGCTCCACGAGGCGATCGACGCCGACCTGCCGAATCTCGTCCAGATGGACGCGGCGCTCCTGCCCGGAGTGCTCGCGAGCGAGGTGCTGAAGCGATGCCATCCCGGCATGGGCAGAGTGTTCTTCACGAACTCCGGCGCCGAGGCGATCGAGGCTGCCCTCAAGTTCTCCCGGTACGCCACGGGTCGGTCCCGCGTGCTCCACTGCGACCATGCCTTCCACGGCCTCACGCTCGGCGCGCTGTCGCTGAACGGCGGGACCGAGTTCCGTAAGGGTTTCGGGCCGTTCATCCCCGGCTTCAGCCCGGTGCCGTTCGGGGACGCCGACGCCCTCGAGCGCGAGTTGCGTTCTCGCGACGTCGCGGCCTTCGTCGTCGAACCGATCCAGGGCAAGGGCGTCAACGTCGCGCCGCAGGAGTACTGGGACGCCGTCTCGGAGCTCTGCCGACGCCACGGGACCCTCCTCGTCACCGACGAGGTCCAGACCGGTCTCGGCCGTACCGGTCGCCTCTGGGCGTACGAGCACTACGGCCTCGTTCCCGACATCGTGACGATGTCCAAGGCGCTCTCGGGGGGATTCGTCCCGATCGGCGCGATGGTGTGTTCGACGAAGGTCTCCGACAAGGTCTACTCGTCGATGGACAGGGCGATGGTCCACTCCTCGACGTTCAAGAACAACCAACTCGCCATGGTCGCCGCCCTCGCCACGCTCGCGACGATCGACGACGAGAACCTCGTCGACCGCGCCCGGATGACCGGGGACGCGTTCGACAAGGCGCTCGCGCCGCTCATCGAGCGGCACGAGACGTTCCACGCTGTGCGAGGGAAGGGCCTGATGATAGGGCTTGTCTTCGGCGAACCGAAGTCGTTCCGTCAGCGAACCCGTTTTCGGTTGCTCGAGGCGGCGCGCACGGGCCTGTTCTCGCAGATCGTCGTCGGACCGCTCTTCACCCGGCACGGCATCGTCACCCAGGTCGCGGCCGACTCGATGAACGTGGTCAAGTTGCTTCCGCCGCTCGTCATCGGCCAGTACGAGGTCGACTACTTCGCCGCGGCACTCGACGACGTGCTCACCGATGCCGAGCGGAACTCGTCGCTCATCGTCGAATTCGGCAGGACGCTCGTCAAGGGCTCGCTGCGACGCGCCGGCTGATCACGGGGATCCGGCGTGCCGAGGTGACCATGCGCGCGGGACGTTCGGTTCGTGCCGTTGGAGCTGTCGCTCTGCTCGCGCTTGTCGTCTCAGCGTGCGACACCTCCACGACGTCGGGTGGTCCGACGGCATCGACTCCGACGACGACGCTGCCGATCATCACCGGCGTCACCGGCTCGGCCACGGGTGGTGCCTTCGCGACGCTCGGTGCGGTCGAACGAGTGGACGTTCTGCCCGTGAGGCACAGTCGGATCGCCCCCCGGCTCCTCGACGACAAGACGATGGGATACCGATCCCTCCGGATCGCGTTCCGCAGCTTCGGGTCAGGTCCCGATCTGCTCCTCATCACGGGTGAGCACGGTTCGCTGACGTCGTGGGATCCCCAGTTGCTCCTCGAGCTCGCCTCGTACTACCGGGTGACGGTCTTCGACTTGCCCGGGATCGGTTACTCGGCGCCGAACGCGCAGGGCGAAACGGTGCCGGCCCTCGCGGACCTGACGGCCGGGTTGATCTGGTCGCTCGGGTTGTCGCAGCCGACCGTGCTCGGATGGGGCTTTGGCGGGGAGATCGCGATCTCGCTCGTCGAGCGCCATCCGGGACTCGTCTGGCGCCTCGTCCTCGCCGACGCGACGCCGGGAGGGCCCGAGTCCCACCGGCCCGGAGCCGCGGTCGCGAACATGCTCGCCTTGCCGTTTGAGACGACGGTGGAATTATCCCGGCTGTTCTTTCCCTCGGGCGCCGAATCGGCGCGCGTGAGTTGGCTCGCCGACGTCGCCCAGATCGACCCGGACGACATCACCGCTCCCGCGATCACGCAACAGGGCGTCCTCGTCGCGCGCTCGTACCGCAGCGACACCGTCGCGCGCGGCCTCGGAGACATCGGGATCCCGACCCTCATCTTCAGCGGATCCGACGACGAGGTCGTCCCCGTCGCCAACTCCCGCGACCTGGCGCGACGGATCGCGCATTCGCGGCTCATCATCTTCTCGGGCGCGGGCTACGCGAGCATCTTTCAGTACGCGTCGGACTTCGTCACCGAACTGACGTCGTTTACGAGTGCTTGAGCGTTGTCGGCGAGCCCACGGCCCGTTCGTGGCGCTCGGGGTCGCGCTGGTGCGAGGTGACCGGCGCCCGCGGGCGTCGTTCGTTCGGGCGACCTCGCAACGGCGCCGATCGGACCGTCGGAGCAGGGGACCATGCCGCCTGAACGGGGCGTCGCCACGGCGGGGCAACCGCTGGATGCCGCTGGGGGGATGCGCGGGATCCCGTCGCAGCCCGGGCGACCAGCGGCGACTTCGAACCCAACGAAGCGCCGCCGAGCCCACGGATAGTCTCTCGTCGTGACCGACGCCATCTGCCGTCATGACCAGGGATTCCACGGATTCGCGAGCGACAACTGCGCTTCCATCCACCCCGACGTGCTTGCCGCCATCGCCCTCGCGAACGGGGGCCACCAGGACTCCTACGGGGATGACGTCTACACCGCGCACCTTCAGCAGGTCTTTCGACGCCACTTCGGGAACGAAGCGCGGGCCTTCCCCGTCTTCAATGGCACCGGCGCGAACGTCGTGAGCCTGCAGTCGATGACGGACCGTTGGGATTCCGTGATCTGCGCGGTCTCGTCGCACCTCAACACGGACGAGTGCGCGGCCGCCGAGAAGGTCGCCGGGATCAAACTCCTCACGCTCGAGGCGCCGGACGGCAAGATCACCGCCGAGTCGCTCGACGTCCACGCCTGGGGATGGGACAACCAGCACCGGGCCTCGCCGCGTGTCGTTTCGATCACGCAGTCGACGGAGCTCGGCACGTGCTACGCGCCCGACGAGATCGCGCACATCTGTGAGCGTGCCCACGGTTACGCCATGAAGGTGCATCTCGACGGCGCCCGGCTCGCAAATGCGGCGGCGACGCTCGGCGTCGGCTTCAAGGCGTTCACGACAGACGTCGGAGTCGACGTCGTGTCGTTCGGCGGGACGAAGAACGGTCTGCTCTTTGGTGAGGTGATCGTCGTTCTGAACCCCGACGCGGTACGGGGACTCCTTCATCTACGGAAGGCGTCGATGCAGCTCGCGTCGAAGATGCGCTTCGTCTCGGTGCAGTTCGAGGCGCTCCTCGCAGGGGACCTCTGGTTGCAGAACGCGGCACACGCCAATGCGATGGCCCGCCGGCTCGAGGAACGGGTGAGGGGCTTCCCCGGTGTGGTGATCGCCCGACCGGTCCAGGCGAACGCCGTGTTCGCCCGCTTGCCGACGGAGGCGACACGCCGGCTCCAGGGTCGGAGCCACTTCTACGTCTGGGACGAGGCGACGGGCGAAGTCCGCTGGATGACGGCGTTCGACACGACGGAAGGGGATGTCGACGCCTTCGCGGCGGCGATCGGCGAGGAGCTGCGGTCCGTGTGAGCGGCGTCAGCGCTCTTGACGCCGTCCGACCTGGCCTTCTGTATCCGAGGCTGCTTCCGGGCACCCGGGCCGCCTCGGCAGTGGCTCGCCGTCCCCGCGCGTCTCGTTGCCTGCCGACCCACGCTCGGCACGTCAACCGGGGCAAAGTGGAAAGAGGAGGTGCCGGTGGTGCGACGACGAGCCAGGAGGTCCGCGACGACGGTTGTGGCTGACGACGTTCCGATCATCGAGGGGCCGCCGGCGTTCGTCCGCGAGGACGCGGCGGAGGTCTCATCCCGCGACAGCGAGGTCGATTTCGATGACGAGACCGAAGACGAAGTCCCCCCGCTCGACGTCGTCGAGGCGGCCGAAGTCGGCGCCCTGCTCGACGATCCCGAGTCACTCGACGAGGACGACGAGACGTGACCGGTCGCGCGCCGTCCCCGGCTGGAGCGGCGACGGGTCGAGAAACCGCCTGAGGGCTCGAGGCATTGCCGGATCGCAGCCGCCTGGTGCGACCTGGCAAGCCTCAGCTGAGCAAGCGGTAGGTCACGTTGACGTGGACGTCGACCTGCAACGTCCCCGCCTGGATAGGCACCGCCAATCCGGCCGCGAAAGCGGACTTGTAAAGGCGGCCGGACGCGAATGGGAGCGGCGTCGTGACCTGCTGCTGGTTGGAGATCTGAATCGCCGCGCCGACGGTTTCTCCCGCTCCAGAGGTGAATCCCGCAGCTTCGGCGCGCGCTTGCTGCATCGCGAGGGCGCGGGCGTGCCTGAGGAGCTCGCTGTTGTTGGAGAGTGAGAACGTGATTCCGTTGATCTGGACGGCGTCGCCGACGAGGTTCTCCGCCACACCGATCGCCCGGCTCGCCTTGGTGAAGTTGTGCATGGTAACGCTGAGATCGTCCTCGGTCCTATAGCCGGTGAGCCCGCCCTTGTTGTTGTAGGTCGGCGACACGCTGAGGTCACTCGTCTGCAGGCCAGAAGCCGGCACGCCGGAGGTGGTGAAGACGTTCTGGAGGCGTTGCATCAGGGAGTCGTTTTGGTCAAGAGCGCTCGCCGCTGAGCTTGCCGTCGTCGTCACGGCGAACAGTGCGGTCAAGGTGTCCGGTGCGCCGTTCAGCCGAGCGTCGGCGCTCACGCTGATCGTCCCGGTAGCCCGCGACGGGGTCGACCCGCTCGAGAGCGTGTAACCGAGGGCACTGAGCGCGGTCGCGAACGCGAGCGCCGCGAGTACGCTCACCGCTGCCGGGGATCGCCAAATTCGCATGCTCGCCATGTCGACACCCTTCGTTCGAGTGCACTGGACCGGTGCCAAGAGGAAGGCCAGAGCGAGGAGCCGGGACGAAACCGCCGCGGCGAGCGCAACCCAAGCCTTGGCGGGACGGTACCCGAGGGCGAGGGTGATGCCAAGCGCGCCCACCGGCGACGGCTCGTGCGGGGCGACCCGCCACGACGTGGGAATGAGGCGGGGCCCTCGTTGCGCCTCCGGTTCCGAGACGCGTCCGTGGTGCTCGGTGGCTCGCCCTGGCCGGAATGGGCTTCGGGCTTGGCGGCGTCGTCCGGAGCGTGCGTCAGACATGGCGCTCGTGATGGCGGGCAATCGGTCAGACTTTGTCGTTTAGGTTGCGGCAGGCAGAAGCGGTTTCGGAGAGGGAGGACTATGTGAACGCGGACCGCGGAGTTCAGATGGAGAAGAGCAACGGCTCGCATCAAGCAGAAACGCATCGGCCGACACATGGCTTCACGAGAGCTGGCCATCCCGTTCACGGCAAGGTCATCGACCATCTGCCGAGTGGAACAGGCTACGAGCGGTTCAACAAGAAGGTCGCCATCTGGTTGGTGAAGAACGTCGGCACCATGACTTGCTTCTGGGTGTTCCTGTTCATCGCCTTCTTGTCGCTGCCGGCCACCCTTGTTCTCGCCACCGTGTTCAAGGCCCCCACGCACACAGTGGTCATCACGTTTGCGCTGAGCTACGGGTTCATCTTCCTCATCGACTGGCTCTGTCAGAACGTCATCCAGTTGATCCGGCGGATTCAACCGGTCAGTGCAAGAAACTCGGTGAGCTTCTCTGATGGTTTCATATATCCGAGTGTCTTGCGCGGGCGGTTGTTGAGACTGGCGGCGAAACGCTCGAGGTCTGCGGCACTGTGCACCGAGAGGTCGGTTCCTTTCGGCATGTATTGACGGAGCAATCCGTTGGTGTTCTCGTTCGATCCTCGTTGCCAAGGGCTATGCGGGTCACAGAAGTAGATCTGGATGCCGGTGTCAACGGTGAAGGATTGGTGTCTCGCCATCTCCGTTCCTTGATCCCACGTGATCGAGCGACGCAGCACGTCGGGAAGACCGGTGATCGCCTTGCGCATGGCGGCGTCGACTTTGTCCACCTCCCGGCCGTCGGGAAGATGCAACAAGAGCACGAAGCGTGTCGAGCGCTCGACGAGGGTCCCGACCGCCGAGCGGCCGTTCTTGCCGATGATGAGGTCGCCCTCCCAGTGGCCAGGGACAGCACGATCTTCCACCTCGGCCGGGCGCTCGGAGATCATCACCATGTTCGAGATCGGCCCTTGACGCTGCATGCGACCACGTGGCCGACGCTGGGCTCGTCCTGATCTCAAGCAACGGTGGAGCTCACGGCGCAGTTCACCGCGACCTTGGACATAGAGCGTCTTGTAGATCGTCTCGTGGCTCACTCGCATCATCGGATCGTTCGGGAACTCTCTGCGCAAGCATCTCGCGATCTCTTCGGGAGACCACCACTGCTTGAGGCCTTCGATCACCTTGGCCGCCAGGGGTTTGTGGCTCAGCCTGGTGGGTTTTGGGCGACGGGACTGCTCATAGGCGCGCTCGTGCGCACGCCAGGCCTCATAGCGCGTCCGCCCCCCGTTCGACGAAACCTCTCGTGACAGAGAGGACACCGACCGCCCGAGTGCACGGGCGATCGACGTGAACGTCTCCTTGCGCTCGATCCCTGCTCGGATCTCCTCTCGCTCTCTCATCGACAAACGACCCGGTGCCGGCGTCCAACCATGAGTATCCGGCGGAAGCTGGTCCCGCAGCATGCAGACTCTGTGCGCGTGAGAGTCCGAGCACTCGAGTATGCGGCCAATTTCCCGAAACGAATGCCCCCTCGCTCGGAGACGCCGAACTTCCTGCTCCATTTTTGGTGACCGTTGTCGCGGCATCTACGCCCTCCCAGTGAGCTCATCCAACGATGGTTGGCTCACTGAGAAATTGCGCGGACCCTTTGAATCCACCACCTCTGCCGGGCCTCATGGTGGGACAGAACCTCCAGAACGAGGCGTCCGACGCCCGCTCAACCAAACAGTTCGAGGACACCGAGATGATCGCCGACAGGCTCGACATCCACACCCAGGGCGGCATAACCGATCTGCTCGAGGCGATCGACAAGCTCCGAGACGACTTGCTCAAGAGAATCTCTACAGGTCCGAAGACCGAGCCGCCGTCGTCTGCGGAGAACGATCAGGGACAGGGTTCGTCATGAGCAGTCGGACGAGTCGAATGCAACCGTCCCGCGTCAGTTGGCTCGCCATCCGCTCTGTGCCTCTTCGCCCCTTCACCCCGGCGGTCGCCGGTCGGGGCTCACGGCGCCGCCTTCGGGTGCCTTCCCGCGAGGGTTTCGCCCCGGTTCCGCGCTGCGGCCTTTCTCTCCCCACGAGCGCTCGTGCGGGCGAGAGGACTCGAACCTCCAACCCCGAAGGGACCGGGACCTAAACCCGGCGCGTATGCCAATTTCGCCACACCCGCATGGGGCGGCGAGCGTCTCAAAACGCGCCCCAGCACAGAAATCTTACCGATCCGGGGATCGCGGCTCGGACGTGGTCGGGTTAGCCTCATACCATGACTGAAGAGCTCTTCATGCCGTCCGGCATCGTCCAAGCGTCACTGAACCTGACTTCGGACCCGACTGGCGACGTCTATCAGCGTCTGCTGCGGGAGCGGATCATCTTCCTCGGGACCCAGGTCGACCAGAACTCGGCGAACGCCATCTGCGCCCAGTTCCTGCTGCTCGAAGCCGAGGATCCCGACCGGGACATCTCGCTGTACGTCAACTCGCCCGGTGGTTCGGTGATCGACGGACTCGCGATCTACGACACGATGCAATACGTCCGTTGCGATGTCTCGACGATCTGTCTCGGGCTTGCGGCCTCGATGGGACAGATCCTCCTCTGCGCCGGCGCGCCCGGGAAGCGGTACGCGTTGCCCCACGCTCGCATCCTCATGCACCAGCCGTCAGGTCAGATGCAAGGCCAGGCGGCTGACATCGCGATCCAGGCGGAGCAGATCGTCTACCTGAAGCGGATGATGGCCGAACGGATCGCATTCCACACGGGCCAGACGGTCGAGCGGATCGAGGCGGACTCGGACCGTGACCGCTGGTTCACCGCCGAGCAGGCCCGCGAGTACGGCTTCATCGACAAGGTCATCGAGCAGTCCGGAATCCGTTCGGCGAAGCAGGACTGAGCCGGGGACGCAGCCGAGAGCCCTCCTTGTGGGGCCGGCTGTCGGAGATGACGAGTTGGCGCTTCTGCCGATGGCTCGTGGCTGGCGCAACGCAAGGAGAGCCGCGATTCAGGGCTCGACACCGTCGTGCGCGGCGTTCTGGTGGAACATCGGCCACGCCGGCGATACAGCCGGGACGACGGGGAGCGGATAGGACACGACCCTGCCCGGGTACTGGAATTCGGCCGGGCCGCCGCAGGCCTCGATGACACTCCAGCCCTCACCTGCGCCCTCGCCCAGGACGTCGGCCACGGCGACGGCGTTGAAGACGCGGCAACCCGGGTCGATCGGCTCTCCGGCGAACGAAGTTCCGAACAGGTAGGCCCCCGTCGCGCCGCTGATCGCGTAGAGGCCGGCGCCAGAGCCGATGAGGACGTCGTTCCACGCTCCCGCCGTGAGCGGGGCGAGGACCGGGGACGCGAAGTCGGTCGGGCCGCGCAGCTCGTCGGACCAGAGCTGCTTGCCCGCGCCACTCCAGGCGGTCACCCTCGAAGTTCCTGGCGACAGGCAGCTCGTGTTGGTGCGACCGGCGCAAACCCACGAGGTCTCGACGACCGCCGACGTGCCCGAGCCGTTGATGACCCCGATCGCCGGGGAGCCGAGCGACGGGCCCGAGGTCCTCACGGGCCAACCAGGTACGGGCGCCCCGTCGTCGGCGTAGTAGGCGGAAAGCTGGTAGGTCGCCGAGGGGAAGGGTTGGTAGAAGAAGCCCGTGCCGACGACGACGGCGGCCCGGCCCGAGGAGTTGATCACGCCGACCGCGGGGCTCGACCAGATGGTCTGGCGCACACAGTGCTGCCAGGTGAGCGTCGGCTTGCCACCGAGGTAGCGGTAGTCGCTGATCCAACCTCCTTTGCAACCGTGCCAACCGTTGGCGTCGCCGCCGACGAAGATGCTGTCGCCGAGGGTCCCGGGAACCTGGTAGAGCGCGGGTGAAGACCAGATCGTGTCGGTGTTGTTGATCGGGAAGCCGGGGAGAACCTTCCCGTCTGGCGTGAGCGCGTAGATGTAGTGGTCCCAGGACCCGAAGACGATGTCCTGTTGCGGGCTCGCCGTGAGGTTGCCGACGGCGGGGATCGAGATGACACCGACCGCCGTCCCTGGGGCGGCACCGACGTGGAAGACGAAGCGGACACCTCCGCTCAGCCGGAAGGCTTCGACCTCTCGCGCGGTGTTGTGCACCCAGGTCGAAGCGGCACCGACGATGATCGATGGCGGGTTGTCCGGGCCGTCGAGGAAGGCGATCGTCGGAGTCGACTCGATGGCGACGGTGGCGCCTGGGGGAGCGGCCAACCTCTGCGGCCAACCCGGGAACTCCCGGCCGGTGGCGGCGTCGATGACGTGGAGTACGCCGTTCTCGTCGCCGACCGCGACGATCGTCCTGCCGTCCCAGTTCGCGACGGTCGGGGAACTCTGGGCGATCGCGCCGGTGATGCACGACACCCAGGAAGCGCGCGGCCAGGTGATGCCGTGTCCCTGCAGCACGGTGCACCCTTTCGGGGCGCGCGACAGGGATGCCTCGGCGGTCGCCGTGACGCCGATGGCCGTGCCGCTCGCTGCGAGCAGCATGGCGACGAGAAGTGTCGCGGCGCGGATCCGATCGCATCGCTGGGCTCGGAATCCACGGGGAGTGGGCGGGACGGTGGAACGAATCATGACGCGGACGCTAACCGTGACGGCTGCATCCGGCGGGCATCGGCCGTCGCCTACGCTTCTCCTGCTCCGGAGTGTTCGGGCGGCCGGGGAGGCGGGAAGAGGCGACCTTACATGCCGCGAAAGACGAGTTCGCACGCGCGGATCGCCTTTGTCACCCCGCGCTACGGCCCCGGTGTGGTCGGAGGGTCGGAGGCGGTGATGGCCGAGGCGGCGCGGGGTTTCGCGCGCCGCGGATACGAAGTCGAGATCCTGACGACCTGCGCCCGGTCACATTTCAGCTGGGCGAACGAGTTCGACGACGGAACCTCGGAGGATCAGGGAGTCGTCATCCGGCGCTTCCCGACGGTCACCTCGCGCCACAGGCTCAAGTCGTCCGGTCTCGAGAACCGGGTACTCCGGGGCGGGCGGCTGAGCGCGTCTGCTGAGATCGCGTGGGTGAACAGCCGGTTCCGAGTACCCGAGCTCTATCTGCACCTGTTGGCCGAGGCCCGACGCTACGACGTCATCGTGCTGTCGCCGTACCTCTTCTGGTCGACGATCTACGGCGCGCAGGTCGCGCCGGAGCGCTCGGTCGTGATGCCCTGTCTGCACGACGAGCCGTACGCGCGGCTCTCGATCGTTCGGTCGACGCTCGCGTCGGTGGCGGTCGTGTGGTTCCTGTCCGAGCCCGAGCACCTGCTGGGTCACCGCATCGCGCCGGACCTCCCGCCGCGGCACTGCGTCGTCGGGGCCGCGGTCGAGGTCCCGGGTTCCTACGACCCCGCGGGGTTCCGCGAGCGTCACGGACTGAAGCGGCCGTTCGTCCTCTTCGCCGGGAGGCGTGAGGGCGGCAAAGGCTGGCGCGAGCTGCTCTCCGCCTACGGCGCCTCGCTCGTCGGCGACGACGCGTCCTTCGACCTCGTGACGGTCGGCGTCGGCGCGCCGGAGATCCCAGAAGGCCTCGCCGATCGCGTCATCGACCTCGGCTACCTCGACGCCGAGGAGATGCCAAGCGCCTTCGCCGCGGCCGAGGCCCTCGTCCAACCGAGTGCCAACGAGAGCTTCTCGCGCACGCTGATGGAGGCGTGGCTCGCAGGAACCCCCGTGATCGCGTCGGCGGCGGGCGAGGTGGTGACCTGGCACTGCGAGCGATCAGGTGGCGGGCTCACCTACTCGGACGAGCTCGAGTTCGCGCAGTGCCTTCGCTTTGTCGCCGAGGCGCCCAAGGTCGCGGCAGCGCTCGCGGAGCGCGGAAAGAAGTACGTGCTCGCCAACTACACCTGGGAGACCGTGCTCGACGTGATGGAACGTTCGCTCGCCGGACTCGTGCGGCGGGTCAGGCGATGAGGATCCTCATCGTCGGCACCGTTCCGCCCCCCGGCGGCGACGCCGCCGCGACGCTCGCCGAGATCGCGACGAAGTTCCTCGCCGAAGGTCACGACGTCGAGTTGCTTTCGCCGGACGACCGCAGTGCGGCGCACCGCAGCGCCCGACTTGAGGGTCCGCTCTTCGCGCTCCGGCTCGCGTGGCTGTCCCGTCGTTTTGAAGCCGTCGTCCTCCATTTCGAGGAGGGTCTGCCGCTCGGTCCGCGGGCCGGACGGCTGTGGCGGGCGGTGACCCTTACGGCGCTCGCGGCGGCGCTGCGCATGTTCCGGGAGACCACCGTCCGCTTCGACGCGGCCTCGCCGATCCCCGGCGGAATCGGCAGCCGGGCGATGGGGGAGATCTGGTCGAGCGTGTCGCACGTGGTTGTCGGCAACGAGAAAAACCGTGACCAGCTCGTATCGCTCTGGAGCCTGCCCGAAGAGCGGGTCACCGTCGAACCCGGGCGGCCCGTGGCGCGCACCACGCTGCCGCGGGGTTGGTCGGTCGGAGACGACGAGGACCCGCGGACGGCGGTGCTCGACCTCGTCCGGGCCCGGGCGGCGCACGACCGTGCCGCGATGGCCGCCCGGATCGCGCTCGGCGGTGCCATCGGACCGGCGCCGGAGGCCCCGTTCGCGGGCGATGCCAAGCGCACGATCGACCCCGAGAGCGTCGCGCGCGCTGTCATCGCTTTGGCGCGGCACCTCGCGCAGAGGATCGCGGCGACTGACGACGCCTCAGCCGGCCGCTAGTCCGCGCGCCCCGGCACTGCTGGCGCGGCGCGGTCGGCGAGAAGCGCGGCGAGGAGAACACGGGCGGTCGCTGCGAAGGTCTGTCGCGCGGCGAAGGCACGGCCCGCCGCGCCGAGGCGCGTACGCCGGTCGGGATCGGCGAGAAGGTGGGCGATCACCGTCGCGAGCTCCCCCGTGCTCGTGGTGACGGGCACGAGCTCGACCGCCGTCTCGGGCAGTTCACGCAGCCAGCCGAGGTTCGTGGCGACGGTCGGCACCCCCGACGCCAGGCACTCGCCGACCGCGGCCGAGGCCTCGCCGTTGAACGAACGGCGGAGCTGCACGGCGAGAGTCGTGGCCACGAGCCAGGCGCGGTACTTCTCCGGCGACAGCGGCCCGGTGAGCGCGAGGAGGTCGCCGATCCCGAGTGCGGTCGCCCGCGCGTTGAGAGCGCTCGCCAGGTCCGCCGAGATCGGGCCGACGAAGGCGAGCAGCGCCGCGGTGCCGGCGCCGCGGCCGGAGCGCCTGACGAGGGCGGCGAACGCGTCGACGAGGAGCTCTGGGGCTTTCACCGGGTCGACGATCCCGAAATGGGCGACGACGGGGCGACCGTCTCTGGCGTCTGGCGGGCGTCCCCACCACTTGGCCGCGCTCGGGTAGTCAGGCGGTACGACGGAGTCCTCGTCGAAGCCCGCACGGCGGTCCCGCGGTGACTCGATCGCGAACGGGAGGACCTCGACGCGCCCCGCCAGGCCGGGCCCGGCGTCGACGCGCGCGAGCGCCGCGGCCGCGTGCGACGTGACGTAGAAGGCCTCCGACAGGCCGATCGCCTCTCGTGCCATCAACAGCCCGTAGCGGGCGAGGTCGGCGGCGCGGACCTCGTTGTTCTCCCCGAGACGCGCCGGCAGGGCGTCGCCGTAGATCGACCGGATACGGGCGGCCAGGCCGTGCGGCAGGAGACCGGGGTCGCCGGTCTCGTGGCGGTACAGGTTCGTCAGTCGCACATCGTGGCTGACGACGACGCCCGGGCGCCTGCGGAGCAGGGCCAGCGCGCCGAGGTGATGATGGCTGTTGCCGAGGGTGTAGACGACCCGAAGGTAGGGGCCGGTCAGCCGCTCGACCGAGAGGAGCGCCGCCGCCGCGTACGCCGCCGCGCCGGCGGGGGTCTCCGGCGTCGGCGTGGGGCCATCGACGAAGACGTCGACGCCGACCTCGCCCGTCGCCACGATCTCCTCGACGAGGCGGAAGTTGTACGCGGCCACGCCGGACGGTGCCGGCGGCAGTGGCGTGACGACGGCGATGCGCGGCAGCGCGCGCCGTCGCTTGCTCGCCGAGGTCGTCGGTCGTGCCGCCGCGACGGTGAGGAGGTCCTCGAACGCCTGCGCACTGCGCGCCGCGACCTCCGGCCAGCTCGCGTTGCCTGCCTGCCGCGCCGACGAGGCCGTGACCTCGTCCCGGTGGAGCAGGGCCCGATCGAGCGCACGGGCGATGTCGCGCGTGTCCTCGGGGTCGAACCGGGCCCCGGGCCCGACGAGCTCATCGAGGGGAGGCCGGTCCGAGCAGATGACGGGCGTGCCGCAGGCACGCGCCTCGGATACCGGGAGCCCGAAGCCCTCCGCGAGCGAGGGGAGGCAGACGAGCTCCGCTCCCTGGTAGAGCGTGGTGAGTGTGTCGTCGTCGACGATGCCCGGGATGACCACCGCATCGGCGGCGCCGCTCGACGCCGCGAGGCGGCGGAGGTGGTGGGCCGTCGAGGGCGGCAGGTCCCCGGTGATGACGAGCTGCAGGTCCCGGCCAGCCGCGCCGAGCAGGGTCCACGCCTCGACGAGCCGCTCGTTGTTCTTCCGGGGGTGGCTGCCGCTCGGGTAGAGCGCGTAGCGGCCCGTGAGGCCCGCCGCCCGCAGGCACTCAATCGCGTCCCGGGTCGCGGCCGAGCGCGACTCGGCGGGACGGAAACGGTCGTCGGGCGCTGCGCCGACGACCGTCACCCGGGTCGGCGTGACACCGAGCCTCGCGACGAGTTCATCACCGACCGCACCGGAGAGAACCTGCAGGCCGGCGGCCGAACGGACGAGTTCAAGACGTGTCCGGTAGCGACGGCACTCGGCGATGTCGATGAGTTCCACGGTCGGATCGCGCGCCGGGATGAGGTCGAATACGGTCGCCGAGAAGGCCAGGCCGCGCGCGTGGGCCTCCGCCGGCCAGACCGCGCCGACGTCGACGACGAGGTCAAACGGCGAGAGGGAGTGGAAGATGCGGGCGTTGGGCCCGAAGGCGTGCGCCGTTCCGCGATAGACGACCTTGCCGGTCGAGACGAGTTCCTCGATCGGGCCCGGAGGGGGCAGGTCGGGGTTGAGAAGGTAGGTCCCGACGAGTTCTGGTCGCAATCGCTCGAGCGCCAGCGCCCAGTTCGCGGCGTAGCGACCGATGCCGTGGGTGCGCGAGGTCGGGCTCTGCAGCGCCAGGAGGTCGACGACGACGGTCCCGGCCGACCGCAGGGATCCGCCGTGGGTCATCGAGGAGCGCGGTCGGCCCCGTTGGCCGTCTTGGTGACCGACTGCTCGAGTTCGGACAGGCGCTTCTCGGCGGCCTGCAGCAGCCGTCCGAGGAGCTCGGTCGCCTCGGCGTCGCCGTCGATCTGGGTGCGAAGCAAGGACCGTATCTCGGCGAGCTCGGCCCGCATCTCGTCGATCTTCACCGAGACGTGGCGCTCGAGCGCGTCGATCCTGTCCTCGTTTGCTGCGACCCGGCCCGGGAGCGACGCAGCAGTTCGTGTCTTGCGCCACAACGCGCGGCCTCGCTGTACTTCCACGGTGAACCCTCGATCCCGATCGTCCGGATCTCGATGGTAGACGCCACGGTGCGTTCCCTACTCGAAAGTCCGACCACTAGGATGCGTTTGAACTGGTCCGGAGTTCGGCGGCGCCCCGGAACTTCAGTCCGACACCGTCGCCTTGATGGGCGAACATGGGGTGACAAGGGTGCGCACCTCGGCGGCTGCGACCTGTGATCGTCGAAGACATGAGAGGTGTGAATCGCCATGGGGACGGTGAGCGAGGCCAGCGTGGCTACCGCTACCGGGCTGTCGACGCGCCAGCAGTCCTTCGTGCCTCGTGGCGGTCGCGCGAACGACGGCCAAGAGCTGGTCGCGCGGGTCGTCTCTTCACGGGTGAGCCTGCGCGCGCGTGTCGAAGAGATCTGGCGCGCCCGTGAGCTGTTCGTCTTCCTCGTCCGCAAGGACCTGAAAGTGAAGTACAAGAACAGCGTTCTCGGGTTTCTGTGGTCGATGCTCAACCCCGCGTTCGTGCTCCTCGTCTACTACATCGTGTTCAAGTACTTCTTGAAGAACCCGACTCCGTACTTCGCCCTCTACTTGTTCGCAGGGCTGCTCATCTGGAACCTGTTCCAGACCGCGACCACCGGATCGGCGAGCGTCATCGTCGCGAACTCGGGGATCGTGAAGAAGGTCGCCTTCCCGCGTGAGATTCTCGCCCTCTCGCAGGTCGGCACGGCATGCGTGTTCTTCTTCTTCCAGTCGCTCGTGCTCGTCGTGTTCCTCGTCGGCTTCCAGTACTCGCCGGCCTGGCGCTACCTGCCGATCGTGCTGTTCGCGCTCGTCGACCTCATCGTCTTCTCCGCGGCGCTCTCCGTGTTCCTGTCGGCGGTGAACGTCTTCTTCCGTGACATCGAACACCTCATCCTCGTGGTTTTGAACGCCTGGTTCTGGGGCGTCCCGATCATCTACAGCTACGACCTCGTCTACGGGATGTTCGCGAGGCACCATCTCGTCTGGCTCGCGCGCCTCTACCTCGCCAACCCGATCACGACGGTCGTGATCAGCTTCCAGCGGGCGCTGTACGGCAAGGTGTTCGTGCACATCCAGGGCAACCCGCACTACGCCGTGCTCGCGACCTACCCGTACCACGTGTACGTGGAGCTCCTCGGTGCACAGCTCGGGGCGGCGATACTGCTCTTGTTCGGAGCGATGCTGGTCTTCGGCCGAATCAGCGGGAACTTCGCCGAGGAGCTCTGAGGGCCCGATGAGCTCCGCCGTTGAGATCCAGGACGTCTCGAAGCGCTTTCGCCTCTACCTCGAGAAGTACTCGTCGCTGAAAGAACGCCTGTTGCACGTGGGGCACATCCCCTACGAGGAGTTCTGGGCGTTGCGCGACGTCAGTGCGGAGATCCGTCCGGGTACGACGGTCGGGATCCTCGGCCGTAACGGTTCGGGCAAGTCGACCCTGCTCAAGTGCATCGCCGGCATCCTCCAGCCGACCTCCGGCCAGGTCGTCGTGCGAGGAAAGGTGGCGGCGATGCTCGAGCTCGGCGCCGGGTTTGCGCCCGATCTGTCCGGGCGCGACAACATCTTCTTGAACGGGTCGCTGCTCGGGCTGTCGCGCAGGGAGATCGGCCGCCGATTCGAGGAGATCGTCGAATTCGCCGAGATCGAGCACTTCATCGACAACCAGGTGAAGTACTACTCGTCCGGCATGATCGTGCGGCTCGGCTTCTCGATCGCCGTCAGCATGGATCCGGACATCCTCCTCGTCGATGAGGTGCTCTCCGTCGGTGACGAGCGCTTCCAGCAGAAGTGCCTCGAGCGGGTAAAGCTGTTCCAGGAAGACGGACGGACCATCATCGTCGTGTCGCACTCGTCGGATATGTTGCGCAGCATCTGCGACGAGATCCTCGTGTTCGATGCCGGGCGACTCGTCGTCTTCGCGCCGCCGGGTGAGGCGATCCGAGTGTTCAAGGAGGGTCTGCTCGCCCTCGACACGGACACGGCGACGGAGGCGACCCCCCCGGTGGACGTCGCACGGGACATTGACGTTCCGGCGCGTCACCAGGTCGAGATCACCTCGGTCACGGTCGAGTACCCGGGGATCGGCGAGCGACCGTACCTCGTCACGGGCGAGCGACTGACGATCCGTGTCGAGTTCCTGGTGACCTCGGCGGTCGACGGGGCGCAGTTCGCGATCGAGATCCTCTCCGACAAGGATCAGACGCTGTTCGCGACGAGAAGCAGCGGTGCCGACGAGGCGATGATGCTCGCGCCGGGAGTGGGGTCCGTGACGTTCTGCTTCGACTCGGTCCCGCTCCTCGACGGCCGGTTCATCGCGAACGTCGACGTGCGGGACTCGGGTGGTGTCGTCATCGGCCTCGCGGAACCGGCGTGCGACTTCGAAGTGATGAATCCGAGCAAGGCCACGGGTGTGGTGTCGCTTCCGATGCGCGTCGAGGTCGTCGTGCCGGGAGCCACCCGCCACGTGAACGCGTGAGCTCTCTCTCGCGAACCTGACGGATTCGACCGCGTGAACGAGGAACCCGCGCCGCTTGCAGGGCTGATCATCGCCCGTGCCCGCGTCGACGTCGAGCGACTCGCCGCCGCAGGGCGCTGGACGGCGGAGAACACCGCCGAGCTCGATCGCGTCTTCGAGCGGTCGGCCACCCGCGCGTTGCGGAGGCCGCGCTTCGCGGAGCGCTCGCTCATGCTCCGGCGGATCGCGCGGCGCGTCGTGCCCGCACCGGCGCGGCCGTACCTGCGGCGGGTGCTCGCGTCCGTCGAGGGCCCGCGCCGCGTCCTCGGGGCTCGGAGGGACCGGTGACCGGGAACACGCCGTACGCCCGACCGGCGCGGATCGATCAGGTGATCCCGTCGATCATCGAACACGACGCCGTGAGCAACCACACCTTCGTCGCGCAGCGACTGCTGCGCGGGTTGGGATTCGCTTCGGAGATCTACGCGGCGATCATCGGGCCCGGCTGCGCCGGCCGGGTCCATCCACTGAACGAGCTGCCGTTCCACGCCGACGGGAGCCAGTGGATCCTGTACCAATGCTCGATCGGGGGGGTGACGGCCGACGTCGTCGCGCGCCATCCGGGCCGGAAGATCCTCGACTACCACAACATCACCCCGGCAGCGCTCGTCGAGCGCTGGCTTCCGCCGCTCGGTGAGGAATCCCGTCTCGGTCGCCGGCAACTGCAGATGCTCGCACCCCTCGTTTCGTACGCGATCGCCCGCTCGGAGTACAACGCGGCGGAACTGACCGCGAACGGATTCGCGCGCACGGCCGTTGTGCCCGTCCTCGTCGAGGGTGGGAACCTCGAACAGTCGCCCGATCCCGTCTGGCGGGAACGGCTCGGCAGGGCTCGATCGCGCGGCGGCGCGGATTGGCTGTTCGTCGGCCAAATCGCGCCCCACAAGGCGCAGCACGACGTCGTGAAGGCGTTCACCTGCTACCGGCGTGTCTACGACACCAGTGCCCGGCTCCATCTCGTCGGGCGTGAAATGGGGAGCACGTACATCGACGCGCTCCGTCGATTCGCGGTCGCGCTCGGTGTGGAAGATGCGATCAGCCTGCCGGGCTCGGTTTCCGTCGATGCGCTCGTCGCGCACTACGAGACCGCGGACGTGTTCGTATGCCTTTCGGACCACGAAGGCTTCTGCGCGCCGATCATCGAGGCGATGTCGCGGGGCGTCCCCGTCGTCGCCTACGCGGCCGCGGCGGTGCCCGAGACCGTTGGCGAGGCGGGCGCGCTCCTGCCCGACAAGTCTCCGGCCTTCGTCGCGTCGGTCGTGCGCGAGCTCCTCGCCGACACGTCGGCGCGCGCCAGCCTCGTCGCCGCCGGACGTCGGCGCGCCGCGCGCTACGCACCGCCGGTCGCCTCGGCGGCGTTTTGCCGCGCGATCGAGTCAGCCCTCGCCGTTCCCTAGGCGGTGTGCGCCGCGCCGAGCAGCGGCACACCTAACATCAGTATCAGGATGCACAGCAGCATCGTTCGTAACGCGCTTGCCGGTCCTCGTCACGACCGGCGGGCCCTGCCGCTGATCGCCGTCGCGGCGTCCCTGGTCGTCGCCGTGCCGCTCGCGGCCGCCACGGCCGACGCGACCAGCGCGACGCCGATCGCGGCGATCGATCTCGTCGGTCACGGCTACGGTCCGGGGTTCGGCATGGGCCAGTGGGGGGACTTCGGCGACGCGGTCCGCTATCACGAGACCTACGCCCAGATCCTCAGCCACTTCTACGGCGGGACGGTCGCCTCGAGTCTCGAGGGTTCGGGTCTCGGCGCCAACCCGACGATCTCGGTCGTGATCTTGGAGAACGTCAAGCCGGATGGGATGGCCGGCTACGACCCCGTCGTCACGTCGCCTTCGGCGTTCACCGTCACCGGCGCGGGGTCGATTCCGCCGACGACCACGACGTCGGCCACGGCACCGACGGTCACCACGTCGTCGACGACGACGTCGTCGACGACGCCCACGACCACGTCTTTGCCGACCACGACGTCGTCGACGACCGCCATGACTGCGCCTGCGACGCCGCCCACGACGCGGCCTGCGTCGTCGCCCACGTCCTTGGCGCTGCCATCATCCACGACTTCGACGTCGACGACTTCGACGACCAGCGCAACCACGGCGCCGTCGTCGACGACAACGACGACGGTCCCGGCCGAGGGACTCGCGGTCCCAGCCGGAATGGCGGTCGATCTGCGGCTGACCCGTGCCGGGACCTGGAGCGTGTACGAGTCGACGTCGTGCGCGACGGCCCGCGCCTCGGCGGGTAGATCGGTGCCGGTCGCGACCGGGCTTGTCGATCCCACGATCCGCCCGGCGAGCGCGAGCGCGGACGCGCCGCCCGTGTCACTCCTCACGCTCTGCCGCCACGACGGCATCGACGAGGTCGTGCGGGGAGACGTCGAGGCCTACGACTGGTCGGGCCACGAGCGGACGCTCAACCTGCTGCCGCTGCAGTCCTACCTCGACGGCGTCGTCCCGGCCGAAGAGTCGCCGGCGTGGGGGAGCGCGGGAGCCGTCCAAGGCGCGCCGCAGGGCCGCGCGTGGGGATTTCAGGCGCTCGAGGCGCAGGCCGTCGCCTCCCGTTCGTACGCCGCGGCGTACCTGGAGGCGGGTGGCTGGGAGGGGTACGCGAGCATCTGCGACACGGTCTGCGAGGCCTACGTCGGCGAGAACTTCGAATCCTCCATGACCGACGCGGCCGTCGTGGCCACGTTCGGCGTCGTCCGAGTCGATCGCTCGACCGGCGACGTCGCACTGACGTCGTACTCCGCGTCGTCGGGGGGCTGGACGGCGCTGAGCGCGTTCCCCGCGGTCCCGGATCCAGGCGACGCCTGCGTCGTCGCGGGCAACCCGCTCGAGTGCAATCCAAACCACACCTGGCAGCTGACGTTTCCTTCCCCGCTCGTCAGCCGGCGGATCCCCGGGATCGGACCACTCGTCGGTGTCACGGTCCTCGCGCGCAATCAGCGCGGATCGCTCGGTGGGCGGGTCGAGAGCATCGTCGTCACGGGCACGAAGTCATCGACGACGCTCACCGGATGGGAGTTCGCCACGGCCCTCGGGCTGCCCTCGGACTGGTTCGCCGTCACGTCCGCGACGTAGACGACCGTGCCGGCGGATTCGTCGCGCCTGGCGACCGGTGCCGGTCACGCCGGGCAGCGTCCGGCCAGCGCCGAACGCGTGGCGACGGCCGAGGTGGTGCCACGGCCCGGGGAAGGGGCCACGGTACGCTGCGGCGTGTCGTGGAGCGCCCGGCTGCGTCAGATTTCCCGTGCACGCTGGTGGCACGCTCTGCGCCTCGTCGCCGGCCTCGGGCTCGCCGCCCTCGCGCTCTGGGCTCTCAACGGACAGCGCGGCGAGCTCGTCGGGGCCTCGGCTGAGCTCACCCACCTCGACACGGCGTGGCTCGCCCTCGCCGTCGCCTGCGAGGTCGCGTCGTACGTCTCGTTCGGCGTGTTGCAGCGGCGCCTTCTGCAGGCGGGGGGGGTGCGCGCTGGCGTCGGTTCCATGACCGCGCTGAGCGCGGCGTCCGCGGCGATCGCGAACTCCCTCCCCGGTGGTCCGGCATTCGCGAGCATTTACGTCTACCGCGTCTATCGACGCCGGGGTGCGGACGAAACGCTCGCCGTGTGGACGCTCCTCGCGACGTTCGTCTGCGCCGCGGCGGCGCTCGGCCTGGTCGCGACCATCGGCGTTGCCCTCGCGGCGAGCGAAGGCACGGCGTACGACCTCGTCGGCGTCGTCCTCGTCGTGTTCGTCATCTCCGTCGTCGCCGACGCCGTCGTCTTCCAACGCCGCTGGTTGGCGCGCCTCGTCGCGCGCGCCTTCGAGGTGTCGCGACGGCTCGTTGGTCGGCCGAGGCGCTCCGGAGGCGTCGTCGTCGCGGCTTGGGTCGCGCGGCTCGAGGGTTTCCGCCTCACCTGGCGGGATCTCGTGGTCAGTCTGGCCGGGGCGCTCGGCAACTGGGTGTTCGACTGCGGCTGCCTCGTCTGTGGCTTCGCTGCGGTCGGCGGTGCGGTGCCGTGGCGCGGCCTGCTGCTCGCCTACGGCGCCGGCCAGCTCGCGGCCAACCTGCCGATCACGCCCGGCGGGCTCGGGGTCGTCGAGGGCAGCATCACCATCGCCCTCGTCGCCTTCGGTGGTGCGGAACTGTCGACGGTCGCCGCTGTCCTCGTCTACCGGATCATCAGCTTCTGGGGATTCCTTCCGGTCGGCTGGTTGACCTGGGCCGGGCTCGGCCTGGCGCACCGGCGCCGCGGGAGTTCCGCACTCGAGCCGGGCGGGCGCGCGGTCGTCGAGACGGACCGGTTGTCAGATGCACGAGCGCGCGCGACGGTGGGAGACCTCCCGGCCGCGCCTGGAGAGGTGGGAGTGTGACGACGATGCACCATCGGTCGGCGCGGGCGGCACGTCTCACGGCGGCGTCGCTCGCCCTCGTGGCCGCTTCGCTCGGGTTCGCGGCGTGCACGTCGGCTCGCAACGCCCTCGGCCCCCAGGAGAGCCCGTGCTTCCGTGTCCTGGCCGTCGCCCGCGCGGCCGTCAACGACGAGGGACGTTTCGCCGGCGTCCGGTACCTGAGCTCGAAGGATCTCACGGCGGCTTTGCGCGCCATGAAGACGGGTCCTCACGGCAGATTCGCCATCCCGGCCGAGCTGCGGCGCGAACGGAGCGCGGTGTGCGCCGTGGCCTACCGCGGGAGCTACTCGACGGACGGTGTGGCGCTCGGCTGGCCGCCGAACCGGCACGCCGATCCGCTCGCGGTCGTGGTCGTGCGCGTCCGCGACATCCGCGTGCTCGTCACCTTCGTCCTGAGGAAGCCGCCCCTGCGGTTCACCAGGTTCCTGCCGCCGCTCTCGTGAGCGCCGCCGCTCCGCAGTCGGTGGCGCGCCTAGACGTTCGCGACCCGGCGCTCTCGGCCACGATCGCGCGCCCGGTCGTGCCGTGACAGGACGGACTTCCGCAACCGGACGGCCGTCGGCGTGACCTCGACGCATTCGGTCTCGTCTGCGTGTTCGAGCGCCTGTTCGAGCGTGAGCCGACGGATCGGCGGGAGCTTGACGAAATCGTCCGAGGTCGACGAGCGCATGTTCGTGAGCTTCTTCTCCCTGGTCACGTTCACATCCATGTCGTCGCCGCGGGAACTTTCGCCGACGATCATGCCCTCGTAGACCGCTTCGCCCGGGCCGACGAACATCGACCCGCGTTCGGACAGGTTCGTGATGGCGAAGGCGGTCGCCGTTCCTTTGCGGTCGGCGACGAGGCTGCCGCTCGCCCGCAGGTGGATCTCGCCCTGCCAGGGTTCGTAGCGCTCGAAGGAGTGGTGGAGCTGGGCCGTGCCACGCGTCTGGGTCAGCATCTCGCCGCGGATGCCGATCAGTCCGCGCGAAGGGACGAGCCCCCCGAGGCGGACCCAACCGGTCCCGTGGTGCACGATGCGGTCGACGCGCGCCTTGCGCCGGGCGATGAGCTGCGTGACGGTGCCGAGGTGCTCCTCGGGCACCTCGAGGGAGAGGCGCTCGACCGGTTCGCACAGGACGTCGTCGACCATCCGGGTGAGCACCTCGGGCTTGCCGACGGTCAGCTCGAAACCCTCCCGGCGCATCGTCTCGACGAGGACCGCGAGGGCGAGCTCGCCGCGGCCCTGTACCTCGAAGGTGTCCGAGCGGCCGGTCGAGACGAGACGGATCGCGACGTTGCCGAGTACCTCGGCCTCGAGACGCGACCGCAGCAATCGTGCTGTCAGCTTCGTCCCGTCCCGGCCGGCGAGCGGCGAGGAGTTGACCCCGACCGTCATCGTCAGGCTGGGCTCGTCGACGACGAGGAGCGGCAGCGGGACCGGATCTGCGGCGTCGGCGAGCGTCTCGCCGACCGTGATCTCGTCGATGCCCGCGACGGCGACGAGCTCTCCGGGTCCCGCGGACTCCGCCGGGACCCGATCGAGTCCGGACGGGACGAGGAGCTCGGTGACGCGGATCCGCTCGATCGTCCCGTCGCGCCGGCACCAGGAGACGGTCTCGTTGTCGTGGATCGTGCCCTCGACCACGCGGCAGATCGCCAGACGGCCGAGGTACGGCGAGGCGTCGAGGCTGGTGACGAGGGCCTGGAGGGACGCGCCCTCGGTGAACGAGGGTGCCGGGAGGTGGGTGAAGAGCGTCCCGACGAGGACCGCAAGGTCGCCGCCAGCCGGCCGGACCGTGACCGGTCCCGTCGGCTGAACGGCGGTGAGCCAGCCGTCGCGGGCGCTGCCGAACAGGAACGGGATGTCGTACTGCTGATCGGGCGCTTCGAGTTCCAAGAACAGTTCGATCGTCTCGTCGACGACCTCGGCGATCCGGGCGTCGGGGCGGTCGACCTTGTTCACGATCGGGACGACCGACAGCCCGGACTCGAAGGCCTTGCGCAGCACGAATCGCGTCTGGGGCCCGGGACCGTCCGACGCGTCGACGAGCAGCATCGCGCCGTCGACCATCGCGAGGGCCCGCTCGACCTCGCCGCCGAAGTCGGCGTGGCCGGGGGTGTCGACGACGTTCAGCCGCCGAGTCCCGAACCGGAAGGAGGCCTGCTTGGCGAGGATCGTGATGCCCTTCTCGCGCTCGAGGTCGAGGGAGTCGAGGACCCGGTCGACGACGGGCGCGTGGGCATCGAAGGTACCGGCCTGGCGGAGCATCGCGTCGACGAGCGTCGTCTTACCGTGATCGACGTGGGCGACGATCGCCACGTTACGCAGTTCGTCCTTCGTCCGCACCGCCATCATCCGGTCCTGTCGCACGTCGCAGTTCATCTCAGGGCTGACCGGCGACGCATCGCGGCCAGCGGTATCTCAGCACCCGGGCTCGGGCTTAGATTGCTCGCATGTCGACGAGGCTGAGCAGGCTCGAGCGGATCACGAACCTCGTCTTGGCCTTGCTGGACGCCTCCCGCCCGCTGTCGCTGCGAGAGATCGGCATCGCCGTCGCCGGCTACCCGACTGCCCCCGGGGCGCTTCGCCAGGCGTTCGAACGCGACAAGCGGACGCTGCGCGACAACGGGATACCGATCTCCGTCGAGCGCATCGACGGCGACGACCAGGTCGGATACCGCATCCTACCCGAGCAGTACTACCTGCCCGATCTTGGGTTGACCCCAGAGGAGAACGCCGCGCTGTCGTTCGCGCTCCTCGCCGTGCGCCTCGAGGGCGGAGTCGGGCGCGAGGTCCTCCACAAGCTCGGCGGGGACGGCGGGACCGAGGTCGCGCCCGTCGCCGTCCTGCCGTCGCTGCCGGCCCTCGGGCCGCTCCAGCAGGCGATCCGCGACCGAGCGCCCGTGACCTTCGCCTATCACGGACGGGAGCGGCGCGTCGACGGCTACGGACTCGTCTTCCGCGGCGGCAGCTGGTACCTGGTCGGGCGCGACACCGCTGTGGCCGGATCCGGGGGACTGCGCCGGTTCCGGGTCGACCGGTTCGAGAACGAGCCGGTCGCCGGGAATCCCGGGAGCTACGAACGGCCGGACGGCTTCGACGCCGCGACCGAGCTGCGCTACGTGCCGTTCCAGCCTGGCCCCGACGGCCCGGTCGAGCCGGAGGCGACCGAGGTCGCGATCTCCGTCGACGCCCGCGAGGCCGCGGGCGCCATCGCGCTCGTCGGTGTCGGCGCGGTGCGCGAGCGTGGGGACGACGGCTCAGTGCGCCTTGCGTTCACCGTCGGCGACGAGGAGGCCTTCTACCTGTGGGTGCTCGGGCTCGGAGACGCGGTCGAGGTGCTCGCACCGACCGAGATCCGGCGCGAGGTCATCCGGCGCCTCGAGGCCGCGGTGCGCGGTGGGGACCCGCCGTGACGGTTGAGCGGCCGCCCGACGCCGTCGACGCCGGCACGCGGCTTCGCCGACTCCTCGCCGTCCTCACGTACCTCGCCCGCGTCGGCGAGTCCTCCCTCGGCGACCTCGCGGCGCGCTTCGGCTTCGAGGTGCGATCCCTTGTCGGCGAGCTCGAGCTTGCCGCATGCTGCGGACTCCCCCCGTACACACCGGACACGCTGCTCGAGCTGATCGTCGACGACGATCGGGTCGTCGCCTACGGGCTCGAAGCGCTCCGGCGCCCGGCACGGCTCACGCCGGATGAGGGTTTCGCGCTCGCGGCCTCGGCCCGGGCGATGCTCACGGTGGCGGGCCCCGAGGCCGAGGGTCCGCTCGCGACGGCGCTCGACAAGCTCAGACTCGCGCTCGGGCTCGAACGCGTGAGCGTCGAGCTCGACGTTCCCGAGCACCTCGCTGAGCTGCGTGAAGCTGCCGCGGCCGGTGAGGCGGTCGAGATCGACTACCTCGGCGCGAAGCGCGGCGACGAGACGACGCGACGCGTTGAGCCCTACGCCGTCGTCGCCCGCGAGGGCAGGTTCTACCTCGACGCCTTCTGCGGTCTCGCCGGGGACTGGCGCCGCTTCCAGCTGACGCGGATCAGCCGCGTCCGCCGCCTCGGCGAACCGGTCTCGCCGAGGTCGCTCCCGGCCGAGCTCGCCGGCACCCGGGCCTTCGTCGGGGGGGCGGGCTCGCGCACGGCCCACATCGCGTTCGATCCATCCCGCTACGTCCTCATCGACCGGTTGGTCGCCGCCGCGCCGACCCGCTCGCCCGACGGTCGTGTCGTCGCGCCGATCGAGGTCGCCGACGAGTACTTCCTGGGCTGCCTGATCCTCCGGCTCGGACCGTCGGCAGAAGTGATCGACCCGCCCGAGCTCGTCGACGCCGCCGCCAACGTCGCCCGCCGGGCGCTCGCCCGCTACCCGGCTGGGTCGTCGCGACGGTCGGACCGACCGGACGGCTCCCCGGCCGGGAAGGTGGCCCGTCCCCGGCCAGCGGGGCGGTAGGTCGCGGGACACGGCCCCGCCCTACCGTCGCCCGCGGTGCTCAGCGTGGCGAAGGTGCGACGAGGACACGAGGCGTACTACCTCGAGGCGACCGCCGCGTCCTCGCCAGGGTGTCCGGGTCTCGTCGAGCCCGACGGTGCCTGGTGGGGCGGTCTCGCCGAGGCGCTGGGACTTGCGGGGCGGACCGTCGAGGCCGCGCAGCTCTCGACACTGCTCGCGGGGGCGGACCCGACGACCCGGGCACCTCTCGATCCCCGCCACGACAGGGTCAAGGTGACCGCCTTCGACTGCACCTTCGCCGCGCCGAAGTCGGTGAGCCTGCTCCACGCGCTCGCGCCGCCGGACGCCACCGCCGAGGTGCGCCGGTCCCACGAGCAGGCCGTCGCCGGTGCGCTCGGCTACCTCGAGCGGCACGCCGCGCACGTGCGTCGCGACGGCGCGCTCTCCCGGGCGGGAGGCCTCGCCGCGGCGTCGTTCCTCCACCGGACGAGCCGCGCCGACGATCCGCACCTCCACACCCACCTCGTCGTGGCCAACCTCGCGCCGGACGCCGACGGGAGGTGGTCGGCGCTCGACGCCCGGCCGCTCTTCGCCCACGCCGCGGCTGCAGGCGCGCTCTACCGGGCACAACTGCGCTACGAGATCTCCCGGCGGTTGTCTGTCGCTTGGCAGGCGCGGGCCGAGGGCTTCGCGGACCTCGTTGGGATTCCCGCGGCGGCGTTGCGGGGATTCTCCCGTCGGAGCTCGGAAATCGCCGCCGAGCTCGCCCGCACGGGATGGGCGGGATCGCACTCGGCGCGGTTCGCCGCCGATCGCACCCGGCCCGACAAGGACCGGCGCGAGGACTACCCAACGCTCGTCGCGGCGTGGCGCGAACGGGCGTACGCCCTCGGGGTGTCCCGATCGACCGTCGCCGGGCTCGGCTTGCGCGCGACCCGCGCGACAGGTCACGTCGGTGAGGATCGATCAGATCTCGAGGATCGCGTCGCTGACGCGGCCGAGTCCCTCGGCCGGTCGTTCGACCGCCGCGAGCTCGTCCGGGCGACGTGCGCCCGACTCTCCGACGGCGCGCCGGTCGAGCGCGTCGAGGTCGCGGTCGACGCACGTCTCGATTCGGGTGAGCTCGTCCGATGCGGCGAACGCGCCGTGCAGTTACGCGCCCTCGGTGGGGGACGGATCCCGGGAGGTCTGGTCGAGGCCCGTTTCGCCACCAAGGAGATCGCCGCCCTCGGCTCGCGCTTGCAAACCGCGATGGAGTCGGCGCCGGCCCTCGACGCCCGCGCCGGCGACCGAGGTTGCACCTACGGGGAGCGCCTCCTTTCTCCCGGCGTCGTCGTGGCGGGTCGGGAGGGCGATGAGGTGCTCGCCTATATGGTCCTGCGCGAAGCGGCGCTCGCGGTCCACTCCCGCGGACGTCAGGTCGTCGGTCTTGCACCCGATCGGCGCGCCGCGGCGCATCTCGAGGCGGCGACGGGCATCGCGACCACCGTGCTCGACGCGCGCGAGCCACTCGGTGGCGGGGCCGCAGTCGTCGTCGCTCACCCCGACCGTTGTCCGTTGCGCGTCCTCGTCCCCCTGGTCGAGCGGGCGCGCGCCTCTGACATGACGGTCGTGCTGCTCGCCGGACACGTCCGATCTGGCGGGACGCCCGCAGCCGCCCCCGGCGACTCGACACGTCTGCCGGCAGTCGGGCACGGGACGGGCGGGGCGCTCGCGCGCTACACCGTTGCCGGCGTCGAGGTTGTGCTCGCCTCCGACCTCGTTCTCGCGTTCGACGGGATCCGGCAGTTGGCCGGAGCAAGCCGGTCGGACGGGCGTCGGCCGCTCGTCGTCACCGCCGAACCGCGCGGCCTGGCGTCCCTCGGCATCGAGATCGCCTGCCCGCGGGATGCGCTGCGACGCCAGCGGGCCGAGAACCTCGATCTCATCGTGTTCGGCGGCGCGCGGATCCTCGGGCCCGGGATCGCGCGCGTGCCCGACGACGCGCGCTCCCACGTCGCGGTCGCCCCCGTCGAGCGCGATCTCCGTGGCGACCGGCCGTTCGTGTTGGAACTCGCCGAGCCGTCGGGACTACGTCGCGAGCTCGGTCGCACTCCCGACGGCCGGCGCGACCGCGACGCCTGGCGCACCCGGGCGATCGAGTCCGAACGCCAGATCCGGTGGCACCGCATCGAACCCGGACGCGGTCAGGACGAAATCGCATGGGCCCGGGGCACTCGCGTCATCGACCGGTCACGTCGCTTGGAACGGACGCTCAGTCGGTGAGCCATCTCCCGTCCGGCCCGAAGCGGCGTGCTTCGCGACTCGGTCGTCGTCCGCCGTCAGGCGGCGACGCGGCGACTCCGCCCACGACCTCGCGCCAGGGCGACGAGGAGTGATGCGGCGTCAACTCGACCCGGAGCGGTCGGGCGCCGACGAAGGTGATGGCCGTCCCCTGGGGCGGCTGGGCGATCGCGTCCACGGCGAGACGGGGCTCGCGCCGCGTGGTGACCGTCCGGGTGGAGTGTCGTCGCAGCCGACCCGGCGCCCGGGACGAGGTCGTCGAGGTGACGCGCTCGTCGCGTCTGCCGGCGAGAGCAGAGAACGCCTCGAGCGTGTGGACATCGTTCACACCGGCGAGTAGGAGTTTCGTCCCGAACAAGGTGGGGAACCCGTCCGCCGCGGTTCCAAAGCGCGCCCGTGCCTGGGACAGGTCCTGCAGGCTGGCGAGCGTCACGACACCCTGGCTCGCGCCCTCGGCGATGAGCAGCGGGAGGTCGTGCAGCGGGGCGATGTTGGCGAGCTCATCGAGAACGAGCAACACGGGAGGATCCGAGCGCGATCGTGTCGTCGCGTTGTGCTCGTAGGCGGCGGTGCGAACGTCCCGGATGATGCCGGCGACGAGCGGCGCGAGATGTAGCTGGTACTCCGCCGGTGACGTGATGAAGAGCGTGGATCGACCGTGCACGAAGCGCTCGGGATCGAAGGGGTCGAGCCCCGCGCTCGCGAGGGCCGCGCCTGTCCGGTAGCCGGCCAGAGCGCCTGACGCGGTCGACCAGATGGCGCTCTGCTCGCGTTCCTCGGTCTCGGTGATCCCGATCAGGAGATCGAGGGCGAGCGTCGCGTCGTGGCGCGCGAGAGTCGTGACGAACAGCTCCGGGGATCGCCTGTTCACTGCCGAGACGACGACGTCGAGCGGGGCGCCGGCGAGAGCGGCGCCGTGGAAGACGGACGAGAGCAGCGCCGCGGCCCGTTCGGTCCAGTGCGAGCTGTCGACCCGGTCGCGGCCCTCGCGGCTCGCGCCCACCATCGACTCGGCCATGAACACGGCCCCGTCCCACGTCGCGGACGCGGCGAGCGGAGACCAGCCGATCGCGTGCACTCCCGAGGGGATCCTCACCGTACCGCTCGGGTCGAAGAGCAGGCACGCACCGAGACGGCGCCGCGCCGCGTGCGTTTCGTCGAGGACATCGCGTTTCGTCGAGACCGCGACGACCGCGCCCGCTGCCGCGAGAACATTTGGCACAACAACACTTGACGTCTTCCCGGAACGGGGTGGACCGAGCACGAGCGTTCCGTGCTCGTGTGGTGCAAATACCGGTTCGCCGTTTGCCGCGCCGAGGTAGATGCCGTGTCGATGCATGGCCGACGCGGCGAGAACGCGAGCGTGCGCGTCCTGGCTCGATTCGTGCTGCAGAGCCCTGAACGAGGTCGTGGAGGCATCGTTGCACGCGCGAACTCACGACCTGCCTACCGGTCGTGAAGGGACAGAAGCTGCACAATCGAATACGAGTGCTAGCACAGACTCCTTGAATCAAAAGGACTTTCGTGCCGTACTCGACATGCCGAGGTGCCGGGTCCGGAAGATCGGGCCGCTCGACCGCGCTGGCGATGTGTTGCCAGGCCGAGAGTGCTTGCATTTCGCGGCCAAATCGCCTTTTATTGCATTGGCTACACCACACTTACAGGAGGTGGCCGTGAATAGAACCGAACTGATCGGGGCAATCAGTGGCGACACTGGACTGACCCGTCAGCAATCGGAGTCCGCGCTCGATTCGCTCGTTTACGAGATCACGAGGGGCGTGCGTACGGGGGTTCCGATTCGCATCACCGGTTTTGGCACATTCAAGCTACGGGAACGCAAGGCGCGCAGCGGACGGAATCCGCAAACGGGTACCCCCGTCTACATCAGGGCGTCGAAGGGTATTGGGTTTACCCCGGGCGTCCAGTTGAAGGCGGACCTGAACTCGAGTGCCGTCCTTCAGAAGCCGGCGCCCGCGCCGGTCGCGAAGAAAGCCGTTCCTGCACGCAAGGCTGCGCCGAAGAAGGTGGCAAAGAAGGCCGGAGCGAAGAAGGTAGTGAAGAAGGCCGGAGCGAAGAAGGTAGTGAAGAAGGCTCCTGCCAAGAAGGTAGTGAAGAAGGCCGGAGCGAAGAAGGTAGTGAAGAAGGCTCCTGCCAAGAAGGTAGTGAAGAAGGCTCCTGCCAAGAAGGCTCCGGCCCGCAAGGCGCCTGCGAAGAAAGCGCCGGCCCGCAAGGCTCCGGCGAAGCGAGTACCAGCACGCAAGCGACCTGCGAAGCGTCCGCCTGCGAAGAAGGCCCCGGCCCGCAAGGCCCCGGCCCACAAGGCGTCAGCTCGTCACGCAGCAGCACGACACTGAGAGACGTACGTTTCGCGTCCGCTCTGAGCCCTGGCACTCGAGCCAGGGCTCAGAGCGGGTCGCTCATGCCTCGGGCGGCCTGACTGCTTCCTCCGTCTTTCGCTGGAAGCTCGTGGGTCACGGCGACCTGAGCGGCGCAGGTTGCGATCTGTCCGCGACGCGCTAGTCCCCGCCGTCCGGCTCCGCACCCGACCCCCGGGTGAGCAGCCAACGTGGACGCGCTCGGGGGTGTCGTCGGGTTCGTCGTGCTCTCGATCGTGACGCGTGACCGGGGCGCGGGCCCAGGGCAACCCCGGCTTTACGAGGTCGTCGGAGTGGTGGGCGTCGTCGGGGCCCGCGCGGCCAGCTGCGCTCCGGTGTGTGGGTGTGCGACGAGCGAGAGATCTGCGGGCACGTCGACATCCGCGGACAGTCGCCAGTCTTCTACGATCGTGCAGCGAAGCCCCAGTCGTTCCGCTTCGCGCAGATGGCGTTGGAACGAGCCCGGTCCGTACGAGAAGCGGAAACCCACGCGGGTCGGCACCGCGGCGACGTTCGTGCCGTCGTGCCGGCGGTCAGGCGCGAGGGTCACCTCTGACGATGACCCGAAGCTCGACAGGTCGGTCACCAAGGGTAGATCGGCGTGGGCGACGACCGCGAGCGAGAAACCTTGACCTGCGAGGTGGTTGACGCCGGCGGCCACCGCCGCCGAAAGTCCGAGCCCCGGCGCGTAGAGAACCGTCGCCCGCCGCTCGGTCGCCCAGTCCGCGACGCTGCCGTCATCGCAGACGACGTAGACGGGCGTGCCGCGCGCGGCCGAAACGACGATTTCGGCGAGCTCGCGCGCGAGCTGCTCCCTCGCGTCGTTGTCGAGCACCTCTGCGAGCCGGAGTTTGGCCTGCCGGAACGATTTCACCGGGACGAGCACGGCGCGCACGTCCGCAGTCTATGGTCGGCCCAGATGCGGTTCTCCAAGCTATGACGCACCCATCTCCCAGCCAGTCAGGCATGTCGCGGATCGAAGATTACGGCGGGGGCGGGAAGTAGCGTGTCGCGCGTGGTCGGCACGATCCAGCCACTGGACACGTCCAAGCGGGGGTGTCGGTGAATCTCGCTGTGCTCGGAGCCGGTTCCTGGGGGACGACGATCGCGTCGCTCGTCGCGGGGCGGGTGCCGACGACGCTCTGGTCGCGTTCAGAGGCCGTTGCTGCCGAGATACGCGAGCAGAGGACGAACGCCTCCTACCTCGGGGACTGGCGCCTGCCGGACCAGCTGCGCGCGACCTCGTTTCTCGACGACGCGCTCGGCAACGCCGAGCTCGTCGTGATCGCGCTCCCGAGTCACGGCGTACGCGCGGTGCTCACCGCGGTAGCCCGATCGCTCCCGGCGGGCGTGCCGGTGCTCAGTCTCTCGAAGGGCCTCGAAGAGGGGACGATGGCCCGCATCTCCGAAATCGTGGACGAGTGCTGGCCGGGACATCCCGTCGGGGTCCTCACCGGTCCGAACCTCGCCCCGGAGGTGTGCGACGGTCAGCCCACGGCGTCCGTCATCGCGTTCGCCGACGAAGGCCTCGCCGATGAGGTCCGGAATCTGTTCGCCACCGAGGCCCTTCGCATCTATACGAATCCAGATGTGATCGGTTGTGAGATCGCCGGCGCTGTGAAGAACGTGCTGGCGATCGCGAGCGGGATGTCGACCGGCCTCGGTTTCGGCGACAACACCCGGGCCGCCCTGATCACGCGTTCGCTCGCCGAGCTGACGCGACTCGGTGTCGCGCTCGGCGGCGAGCCGCCCACGTTCGCCGGGCTGGCGGGGCTCGGCGACCTCGTCGCGACCTGTACGAGCACGAAGAGCCGCAATTTTGCAGTCGGCGTCGCACTCGGGCGAGGTCAGTCGCTCGACGAGGTGATCGGCCGGACCCGCATGGTCGCCGAAGGGGTGAAGACCTGTCGACCGGTCGTCGATCTCGCACGCCGGTTCGGCGTTGAGGTTCCCGTCGCCGAACAGGTCGTCGCCGTGTGCTATGGGAACCGCTCCCCTGCGGAGGCGATCCCGCTGCTCATGCGTCGCGCGCCCAGGTCCGAGGTCGAGGACCTCGTCAACCCGAACGTGAAGGCTCGTGAGGGCACCCGGGGCCGCTAGGGCGTCAGCCGTCGGGTTCGCGGCCGCTGCTGCCCGGCGTGACGCGGGATACGAAGTGGAGATGCGGCTCATCGCCGCCGGTTGCCGGACGGTCGCTGGGATCGACGAGGTCGGTCGTGGCGCGTGGGCGGGGCCGCTCACCGTCGCCGTCGCCGTCGTGACGCGGGAGCGTCTCGCGCGGTTCCCGGCGGGAGTGCGTGATTCGAAGCTGCTCTCGCCGCGGCGGCGCGAGCAGCTCTTCGGGCCGCTTTGCGAACAAGTGCTGTGCCACGCGATAGGGCACGCGAGCGCCGAGGAGTGCGACCGGCTGGGGATGGTCGCAGCGCAGCGCCTCGCGGCCTCGCGGGCGTTCGAAGGGCTCGACGTCGTGCCGGACGGGCTCATCGTCGATGGACCGCGAGATTTCACGGGCCGGCCCGGTGCTGTGAGCATCGTCAGGGCCGACCGCCTCTGCGTCGTCGTCGCCGCTGCGTCCATCCTGGCCAAGGTGACCCGGGACCGGCTGATGACCGCGGCCGCCGAGACCCATCCGGGTTACGGATTCGAACGGAACAAGGGGTACGCCTCGGTCGAGCATCGCCTTGCGGTGGCCCGCCTGGGTACGACGTCGATCCACCGGATGACCTGGTCGGTCGCTGCAGTCGGCCCGGCGCTAGACGCGGACCTCGTTCCAGCGCTTTAGGCGTCGTTCCGCCGTCACCGGCTATAACGGGCCGGATGGTTTTCGTTCTGGCGCTTTTTGCTGCGGGTGCGAACGCATTCGCGACGGTGCTGCAACGGCTTGGGGTCGAGGAAGCCCGCCCGGTGAGCAAGAGGACCCTCCACCTGATGGCGAGCGTTCTACGCCGGCCGATCTGGTTCGCCGGCCTCGGGTTGACGACGGCGAGTTTCCTCCTCCAGGCCCTCGCCTTGTCTTTCGGGAACCTGTCGACCGTGCAGCCGATCATGGTCACCGAGATCCTCTTCCTCGTCGTCATCCTCGGCACCTGGTTCCACCACCAGCTCAGGTGGATCGACTGGATCGCCGTGTTGGGGACCGCCGTCGGTCTCGGCGTGTTCCTGGGGCTCAGCTACTCACAAGAGGGCCACAGCTACCCGTCGCAGTACGACTGGATTCTCCTGCTCGTCGCGTCGGCGGGCGCCATCGTGCTCGGCATCGTCGCCGCCCAGCGGGGACGGCGTTCGTGGCGGGCCGTCTGCTACGGCGTGAGCGCCGGGATCTGCTTCGCGCTCACCGCGGCGTTCATCAAGACCGTCGCCAACGAGTGGCCCCGTGGCGTCGTCTACGTGTTCACGCACCCCGCGGCGTACGCCGTCGCCGTTGCTGGCCTGATCGGGCTCGTCATCAGCCAGCACGCCCTCGACGCCGGACCGGTCGCCGCGTCGCAGGCGGCGCTCCTCATCGTCAATCCGCTTTCCAGCATCATCATGGGTATCTGGTTGTTCAGGGATCATGTCCACGCGACAGGGTCGCGGGCGATCGTGGAAGGCGTCTTCTTGGGGGTGATGTTCTATTCGCTGCTCCTACTCAGCCAGTCGCCGCTCATCTCGTCGACCCGCGAAGCGGAGCAGTTGTCGGATCGGCAATCAGTGTCCAAGGTGCGCGCTGGCGGGTCCATCGCCTAACGGTTCCGGCGATACGCTCGCACGAGTGGCGGTGAAGACGAGGTGACCGCATGACCCACGGGCGCGCCGATTCCTGGCTCGCCATTCGCGCCCAGATGGAGGACGCCGCGAGCCTCCTCGGGCTCGAGGAGGGACTCACCCGGATCATCGTCTCGCCGGAGCGGATCCTTGAGGTCACGATCCCCATCCGCCGCGACGATGGGCAGGTCGAGGTCTTCACCGGATGGCGGGTCCAGCACAGCACGGCGCGAGGACCGGGCAAGGGAGGGATCCGGTTCCACCCCACGGTCGACGTGTACGAGGTGATGGCGCTCGCAGCGGACATGACGATCAAGTGTGCCGTCGTCGACATCCCGTTCGGCGGAGCAAAGGGAGGCGTCGTCGTCGATCCGTCCTCGCTGTCGGAGGCTGAGCTTGAACGACTGACGAGGCGCTACGCCTTTGACATCTCGTCGCTGCTCGGTCCGGACCGCGACGTTCCCGCGCCGGACGTGAACACCGACGCCCGGATGATGTCCTGGATCATGGACACCGTCTCGATGATGCGGGGGAACGTGACACCCGGAGTCGTGACGGGCAAGCCGATCGCCATCGGGGGGATCGCGGGGCACGTCGGCGCGACGTCGTCCGGTGTCGTGCTCTGCGCCCAGGCGACCTTCCGGGAGCTCGGGATGGCCTTCACTGGCTCGCGCGCCGTCATCCAGGGCTACGGCAAGGTCGGCGCGCCCATTGTCTATCTCCTCTCCTCCCTCGGCGTGCGGGTCGTCGCGATCGCCGACGTGGGTGGCGCGATCCACAATCCGGGCGGGATCGATCCGGCCGCGCTCGCCGATCACTTCGCCCGCGCCGGCACCGTCGCCGGCTTTGCCAACGCCGACGCGATCGACCCGGCGTCGATCTTCTCGATCGAGTGCGAGCTCGCCATCCCGGCCGCGCTCGAGGGGGTGATCACTGCCGAAGTGGCCTCGTCGTTCGGCGGACGCGTGCTCGTCGAGGCGGCCAACGGCCCGACGACGCCGGGGGCGGACCCGATCCTCGAAGAGCGGGGGATCATCGTCGTGCCCGACGTGCTCGCGAACGCCGGTGGCGTGGTCGCGTCGTATTTCGAATGGGCCCAGGCCCGCCAGGGCTACGCCTGGGAGTCGGGCGTGTTCTCAACCCGGCATCGCGAGACGATGGAACGGGCGTTCGACGCGACCTGGCAGAAGTCGACCGCGTTGAAGGTTTCGCTGCGACGTGCCGCCGTGGCGCTCGGACTGGACCGGGTCGCCGAGGCGACGCGGCTCCGCGGGCTGTTCCCGTAGCGATCGACGAGAGGCGCCTTTATGGGACACAAGGCCGTCGGCCGAGCGCTGTTGCTTGCTGCTGTTCTTGTCGCGGGCGCCAGTCTCGGTGCCTGTGCCTCCTCGGCGCGCAAGCAGCCGATCCACCACCACCATCAGGCGACGACGACCACTGCGAGACCAACAGGATCGACAGGGACGACACCGACGACTCCTGGCGTGGCGGCCTGTTCGCCGGGTGTGCTCGGCATCGCGCCTTCGCCGGGCGGTGTCGCGGCCGGCACTTCGTACACGATCTTCGCGCTGACCAACAGAGGTCCGACGCGGTGCGTGCTCGACGGCTACCCGTCGCTCGAGTTCTTCGGTCCTTCCGGCGCCTCCGGAGCGGGTGCGGGGCCGAAACTCTCGATCACGGCGATCGACGGGGGCCCGGCGCCGAGCCTCGTGACGCTCGCGAGCGGAGGATCGGCCGAGTTCATCGTCATCATGAATGACGTCCCGATCGGGGGAGTGGGGTGCGTGACCGTCGCCTCGGTTGACGTGTCGATTCCCGGGACGAACGAGGCGATCGGTGTCCCTGTCGCCATGACGCCTTGCGGTGGATCCGTCACGGTCTACGCGTTCGGGCCTCCGAAGTCGGAGAGTCCGTAGGTTGGCTGCCGTCTCGGGACGGGCGCCTTTCGGGGTGGAAAGATTGCCGGACGCGACCGCTGGATCGCAGCCGCGGCAGACCGTCACCGGGCGGCGGTGACGTTAACAGCACGACGGGCGCTTAGCTCAGGTGGTCAGAGCAGCTCGCTTACAACGAGCAGGTCGGCGGTTCGAGTCCGTCAGCGCCCACCGTTGCCGAATCCACAGCATTTGAGCTGTTGAAGTCATCATTCTCATGTTCGATCGCTCGGACGTCCTGAAGGCTTTGTTCAAAGCGCCGCAGCTGTCTGTCCATCCTCGACATGCAGCGCAGACCCGATGTCGGGGCACCCACGGCAATGATCGCGGGCGCGCATTATCGACCAAACGGCGCAATCCCGAGCCGTCGTTCCGCGCTTGTCGGCGAGAGCACCGCGTCCCGCTGCGGCGTACGCAGATCAGGTCGTTCGACACCGAGGGTACCTGGCCCGGCGAACCACTGCTGCTGGCCCCCGTATTCGACGTGAGGCGGGGTGGCCAGGTGGTCGCTTGCTGTCGCGCCGGGGCTTCCCTATCCCGCGCCGCCCGTCCCGACGAGCTATGCCAGGGTGCGGCGAAGGACGTCGGCGAAGTCCTTGGAGTCGCTGGCGAAACCGGCGTGCCCTCCAGGGAACTCGATCAGCGGAGTACCGAGGCGTTCCGCAAGCGCGACAGCCGTGCGCTGCGCGAACTGGCCCTTGGAGGTGGTCCCCCCGGCGACCACGACCCGGACCGGTGCGCGCTGCAGAGCGGAGAAGTCCAGCTGGTAGAACGTGATCGGCAGCAAGCCGTGACGGAAAAAGCGCTCGCTCGTCGCCAGCGCCTCGGCCGACGGCGACTGCGGCGCGGCGTCCTCACCCTGGGGGCGCAACTCCATGCCGGTAAAAGTGGAGAACCTCCGCCACGCGGCCCAGTCCCCGCTTTCGCGGTAGGTGTCGTATATCTCTTGCATGCCGGCGCGCGCCTCCTCGGCTTCCGGCAAGAGCAGGGCGAGCGGGGGCTCGTGGGCGACGAGCGTTTGCACATGGCCCGGGTAGTGGGTGACCAAGGCGAGCCCCGTGACGGCGCCACCGCTGCTGCCGAACACGTGCGCGGGCCCCTCGCCAACGGCCTCCAGCACCCGGCGTGCGTCGTCGGCCAGCAGGTCTGGCTCGGCATCCTGATCGGGGTCGTCAATCGTGCTGCGGGCGAAGCCTCGGGGGTCAAATGTCACGACGGTGTAGTCCTCGGCGAGCAGTGGCGCGATCGCGGCAAATCCCGAAGCACCCATGGGGTGCCCCATCAGCATGAGCGCAGGGCCCGAGCCCTGTACCTCGTAGTACAGGCACGCTCCCGGAACATTCAGCGTGTGACTCGTCGGCGACGACATTCTTACGCCACTCCTCGGCTGGGTTTCGGGGACGGGCAACGAATGCCTCCGAGGCTAGGCCGCGACCGCCAAGAAATCTTCCGCCCACAAACCCGCCGTCTGCGGCGACGACATTGTCTCTTCGGGCACGCCTTGCCCGGACCTCGCACCTGCCCAGAGCCCTTTCCACTGGACGGACGTAGAGCGTGTTATGGCCGCCGGGCAGAGCTAGCCATAGCGCACATCGCTGGCGATCGGTGGCACTTTGAACCCCTCTCTCCCCTGAGTGTCATGGGTGGGCAGACATCAAGCCGAGTCGTCGATTTGCCCGTGCCAGTCGCACCGAGCAATGCGACCGCTTCACCCGCCGCGATGTCAAGGACGACGCCGCGCCGCGCAACCGCGTCGCCTTCGAGCGACGGATAGAGATGGACGACTCCGGAGAGCTGCGCCTCGACGCCATGTGCCGGTGTGGAAACGAGTGTCATTGCGGCTCCTTTAGAACAGAGCCGTGCGACCGACTTGCGCTCGTTCAGTCGCACGACCCCCCTAATCCGAGCACAGGCCGCGTCGTTGATCGCCCAGTGCCGGGTTGAAGTGGGGAGGAGAACGCGGGAGAACGGGAAGCGTTGGTTCAGGTCGACCGTGTCGCGATTGGTCCTGCCAGCGCGCTCACTCGATTGGCTGACGGGCGATTACCGGCGGTTCGCGCCCCGCCAAGAGCCAACCGACAACTGCGGCAGCGAGCGGCATCGCGACGAGGAGCTCCAACAGATTGGCGGTCGGAACATTCCCGAGCGCCGAAATCCCGCCGTTCAACGAGTTCGTTCGGATGAATCCGATCATCCCGACGTACCCCGCAATGGTCCCGAGCAACGCGCCGAGGAACCCGAGCGCCCCGGCGGTCGCGGCCGTGATCGTGCGCCTCATTCCGCTGCCCGCTCCGGTCGCGGTAAGCGTCCGGAGGTCGCTTGCCGTCTCGCTTCGAATCAGACCGACGCTCATCGCGAGGATCGCAAGCACGAGCACGATCCCGAAAAGCGTCGCCAAGTCGATGACCTCCATACCCGACGGCATGCTGTTCTTGGTTTCGATGGACATACCCGACACTTGCGAAGCGAGGAGCCGAGCGTCCCTGATCTGCGCCGCGGTCGGCGAATGCACGGTCGTGATGAACCAGCCGGCAAGCGACGTTTGCAGCCCAAGTGTGCGGATGGCGTGCTCGGTGATGACGGTGTTCGGCGCCGACGTTCCGGAGGGAAGCGCGCTCAACTCTTCAATCTTCGGGTTCCAGCGACACGAGCTCTTCGGACAGGGATTGGGATTCGAACTGTTCGAAGCACCCGGGGCAAACCCTGGCTTTAGCGGCGGCGACCACGTGAACTGCATATTCGAGACGCCCGATAGACCAGGTCGCGTGGTGAGGATGAGGGCGCTCGGATCGATCTCCGACGACGTGATGCCGAACGCCTTCAACAGTTGGGGTGTCGCCACGTAAATGGGGCCGTTCCAGTTCCGTCCGGACCCCGCGTGGTTCAGGTTGGCGTTTGCCTGCTCGAGCGGAATCACCGAATTCGCCCCGAGCGCTTCTGCGATCTCGTGGACACGCTGATTAATCACTGCCATCGGCGGTGGCTTCGGAGCGGTGCTCGACCCGTTCGGGCCGAACAACGGCGTGCCGGCCGGCAGTGGCGCGTAAATGACAACCTGATTCGAGGCGAGGTTCGGTCCCGCGTAGTCGAGGACGTTGCCGTACCGCGCCGCAGCGGCGACCGCGACGATCACCGTGATCAACACGGCGATGCTGATGGCGGCGAGTGATGATCCCGACCGGGCGCGATAGCGCGCGAGATCGCGCAAGGCGAGGCGCGTGGCGATTGGCGCGTGCCGGCCGATGCGAGCGGCCAAGGAAAGAAAGAACGGCGCGAGCAGGATCACCCCGGGAATGAGCGCAACGAGCCCGCCAACGAGGAACGGAATCTGCGGCTTCGCGCTATTCGCCGTCGTCGAGTACCCGAGCAACACGAAGGACACGACCAGCAGCACGACGCCACCGCCGGCCGAGCGGTGAACCCTCTTCGGCTCGACGGGCCTGCCAGAGAGCGCCGCGACGATCGGCACCTTGGCAACGGTCCGAGCCGGACGCCGTGCGGCGACGTACGACGCGACGACGGCGAGACCCATCGCCGGTCCGATCACGACCCAGGGCAACGCGAACGTGCCGATGACGTGGAAGGAGCTCGTCTCGAGCGCTGGTCGGTAGACGAGCCACGCGATGAAGCCGAGCAGCGCGCCGAGCAGTGTGCCAACGATCCCGACGACGGCACCGTTCGTCCGGACGACCGCTCGCACCTGCTTTTCTGTCGCGCCGATCGAAGAGAGCATGCCGAGCGAGCGCAGCCGCCGCTGCGCCAACACCGTGAAGCCTCCGGCCGCGACGAGTGTGACCAGGAGCATCCCGATCACCGCGACCACAAGGATGATCGTTTCGGGATTGGCCGCGCCGATCGCCACCGACCCCACTTCCGCAACATTCGGTCCGATCGTCGAGGGTTCCACCCCAGGCGCATCGAAAAGCAGGTCGATTTCGCTCGGGGTGCGCACCTGCCCGGGCACCACGAGGGCAAAGTAGTCCAGGGTGTCCAGCGGGTCTTCGACGACGCCGACCACACGCCGTTGTGTCCCGCCCTCGGACCAAAGCTGCCCGATGCGCACGTTGAACGCGGAAGCGACGCCCTCGGTGAGGGCGACCTCGCCAGGACTAGTTGGGTAATTCCCTGAGATGAGCGAGAGCATCGGACCACTGAACGGCCCGTGCGAGCTCTCGGCGCGGAGTTGGTACGTGTCGACAGAACCGGGGATCGAGAGGGTCTCGTTCTCGATGACTTGAACGCGCCCGAAGCGGTGCTCGAGCGCCGCAACCTTCGCCGAAAGATGTGGAACGGCCCCCTGGTAAGAGGCAAGGTCGTTCGCCGTCCCGAAACCCAGGTTCGCCGGTGTCGGGTTGTTCGTCGCCACTGCCGCGGCGACGAAGATCGCGCCCACTACGACGACGATCAGTGTGAGGACGAGGAGCTGCTGGCGCCACTCGCGCCGGAACAGCCGCCACGCCCAACGCATCACCGCGCGACGAGCCGACAGCGATCGGGTGCCCCCACCTCGAAGATCGAGGGCGGCGTCCGAAGCCGACGTCAAGGCTGCGGCCCGGTCTGAAGCAGGGACTCTGCGCTCGGCGGAGGAACCGTCCGGTCGACGATGCGACCGTCGCGCAGGAAGACAACCCGGTCCGCCCACGAGGCGAACTGCGCTTCATGGGTCACGACCACCGCGGCGAGGCCTTGCTTGCAAGCGGAAAGGAGCATCCGCATGACGGCCTCCCCGTTCGCCTGATCGAGCGCGCCAGAGGGCTCGTCCGCAAGTAGAAGATGACGCCCCCCGATCATCGCTCGGGCAATCGCGACGCGTTGGCGCTCTCCGCCGGAAAGCTCGTCGGGGTAACGCGCCGCCTGATCGGCGAGGCCGAGTTCTTGCAACACTGCCAGTCCGGCCAAACGCGCTTTCTTTGCGCTGACGCCGTCGAGCTCGAGCGGAAGCGTGACGTTCTCGACGGCGGTGAGACCCGCGAGGAGGTTGAACTCTTGGAAGACGTAGCCAACCGTGCGTCGTCGAAGCCGCGCCTTGTCGTCGTGCGACATCTTCTGCAGCGAATCGCCGTCGATGAACACCTCGCCGCTCGTTGGCTCCTCGAGGCTGCCGGCGATCGTGAGCAAGGTCGACTTGCCTGACCCGCTCGGGCCCATGATCGCGATGAGCGAACCGCGATCGACTTCGAGATCGATGTCGGCTACCGCGTGCACCTCGTTCGGACCCGTGCCATAGGTCTTTGAAACCCGGTGAAGTTCGAGAAGACTCATCTGCGTACCGCCAATCTCCGTCTGAGAATCGGAATGTCCGCGCTCGCAGGGCGCGGCTCTGACGCCTCACGCTTCAACCGGCCGTCGACAGCATCGAGCCATCGGATCACCGAGTCGAGCCGAAACAGCTCCGCGTCAACGACGAATGCCAGCCTGAAGTCGTATTGACCCTCGTCGTCTTTCAGCCGGGTCCACTGCTGCATCAGCTCGACGACGTACCGCCTGTGAATCTGCAGCACCCTCCGCACGTCGACGCCGGGGATGTCAAGCGCAACGAGCACCTTGATCACGAGCTCGTCGCGAGGAGGGACGGTGAGGTCAGTCGGGGTCATGAGCCACTCGGCGAGTTCCTGTTCGCCGACGGCGGTGATCCGGAACCGCTTCTGCGCTCCCTCGGAATCTCCTTCGTCGGATTCGACGAGCCCGTCTCGCTCAAGACGCTGGAGGGTCGTGTACACCTGGCCGACGTTGAGCGGCCAGACGTCGCCCGTCTTCTCCTCGAACTCTTGCCGGAGCTGGTGGCCGTACTTCGGCCGCTCGCTCAGCAGCCCGAGCAAAGCGTGTTTGACACTCATCTGCGATTGCCTGGGAGTTGCATACCCAGTATGTTACGGAGCTCAACGCCTTCTGGCAACTCCCTTTCCCAAGGGCATGTCGACCGCGGGAACCCAGCTGCTCGGCGCATTGTCGGTGTCTTGTCGCGTCGAGCTCGCGACGGGTGTCGTCGGGGAGAACGTCTGTGCGGGCCCGCCTTCGCACCTGAAATTGGATTGCTCAACGTGAGCTGGGCGCGTACTGGCTCGTGCGAAGCGCCGGAGCGCGATGGCCCTGGTTGCCAGTATCACGCATCCGGGCCCAGAACGACCCGCGACCTCTCGCCGTCCGAGTTCCAGGCGTCTCGCCAGAGCTGCAGCTTCACGGAATCCGCGCCACAAACCTCAGCCCATCGAGCACCTGCGAGCCTCGCGAGAGCCGCCCACGTCGAGCTGACGGGCATCTAGATCCAGCGGCGTTCAGCGTGGCCCGCCCTCGATCCCCGAGACGATGGTGTTGACGACGACTTGGGCGAAGTGGTCGCTCAGGGGGAGGTGAGACTGCAGTAACCGGTGGTAGGCGGATCCGAACAGTAGGTCGAGCGCGATCTCCGGGTCGGTCTCCGGGGGAATTTCGTCCCGTTGGACGCTGCGCTCGATCATGATCCGGTGCCGGTCTCGCTCAGGTCGAACGAATCGATCGCGCCATACATCGGCCAGCGCAGGATCCCGTTGCACTTCCGCGATGAGCCCGACCAGGGTGCGCCCCGTTACGGTCCCTTTCACGGTCCGGATCCAGGCACGAAGTGCGGCAAGGAGATCGCCCCGCAAGGTGCCGGTGTCCGGCAGAGGCTGCCGGGCGAGAAACTGAGCCAGGAAGGCGTCGAAGGCAAGGGTGCCCTTGGTCGGCCACCGCCGATAGATCGTTGCCTTGCCAACGCCAGCCCGCAGGGCAACCTCGTCCATAGTGAGAGCGACGAAGCCTTTCTCTTCGAGGAGCTGCGTGGTTGCTCCCAAGATGGCGCGCTCAGCACGTTCACTGCGCGGTCGACCCCGATGGGTCACCAAGGGAATACGGGGATCGCTCATGGAGTTGAAACCTACGGGAATTACGTTTCGCCACGTATCGTTCTATAATATACGGAGGTCAGGTTCTGCCCGGGTCCCCGGCCCACACCGAGCGCCAGGTCCGCTTCTGTGCCGCCCACCCTGTGTCAACGGCAGCCGACGGTCCGAGCACGCCAGCCCTGGTCGCGACCAAGAATCTGGCAACGGCGACAGGAACCGGCTCGCCGCTCGCCCCGGGGCTGTCGGGACGAGCGCTCACCCTGGTCCTGGTGGCGTCGTTCATGGTCGTCCTCGACTTCAGCATCGTGAACGTCGCTCTGCCGTCGATCCGCCAGGCGCTGGGCTTCGGTGGGGACTCGGTGCAGTGGGTGGTGACCGCCTATGCGATCACCTTCGGAGGACTCTTGATCCTCGGGGGTCGCGCAGCCGACATCCTCGGGCGACGCCGGATGTTCGTCGCGGGCCTCGTCGTTTTCGCTGCTGCCTCCCTCGCGGGCGGCCTCACTGGTGATGCCGATCTCCTCGTGGCCGCCCGCGCCCTCCAAGGCGTCGGCGCGGCGTTCGTTGCACCGGCCTCGTTGTCGCTGATCACTGCTCACTACGTTGAGGGTCCCCAACGAACGCGAGCGCTCGGCCTCTACGGCTCAACGGCGGCCATCGGTTTCGTGACGGGCCAAGTCATCGGTGGCGTGCTCGTCCAGTACACGACCTGGCGGTCGATCTTCCTGGTGAACGTGCCAGTCGGGGTGGCAGCAGCACTTCTCGCGCCGCTCCTGCTCGCCCACGACCGCCAACGGGGAAAGGCGATCCACGTTGACGTTGCTGGCGGGATCCTGTCGACGACGTCGGTGGCGGCCCTCGTGTTCGCCATCTCCGAGGGTACGGTCCTCGGATGGGACCACATCCTCGTCGTCGGCGCGGTGGCTTTGGCGGTCGCCGGGTTGATCGGCTTCGTCACCATCGAGCGCGCGCACTCCCATCCTCTGGTCGACCTCCGCCTGTTGCAACGGCCCAGTCTCCGCACTGCCGGGATACTCACCCTGCTGCTCGGGGTTTGGACCGCTGGGGAGCTGGTGGTGTTGTCGCTCTACCTCCAGCAGACCTTGCGCGACTCCCCGCTTGTTGCCGGACTGGTCATCGCGCCTCAAGGGGTGGTCGGCTTTGTTACCGGCATCTTCGGCGTGCGTCTGATGCAGCGTTTCGGGATGCGCTGGTTGCTCATGTCGGCGACCGCCGCCACAGGTGTGGGGTTCTTGGTCCTCATGCATCTCCCGACGAGCGGGCGCTACAGCCCGCTGTTCGTTGCCGTTGTCCTTGTGGGATTCGGGACCGTCGGCACCGTGTTCGGGACCACGGTCCTGGCGGCGAGGGGAGTTTCCGACTCCGACCAGGGCCTCGTCAGCGGAGTCGTCAACACGACCCGGCAGGTCGGCGCTGCACTCGGTGTCGCCCTCCTCGTCGCAGTCGCCGATGGAGCCCATGCGCGCATCGGCGTGAGCACGATCGACGGAGACCGCGCCGCCATGTCGGTGGCGGCGGCCATCGCGTTCGCCGGAACCGTCGTCGCAGGGCTCGGAACGAGGCGGCAGAAGCCGACCGGCTTGGTCGCATCGGTTGTCTCGGGCGCCCAACCTTTGTCAGCCACAAGTGACAGCCACATCCCGTTAAGGAGGACAGCATGAGAAAGATCACCCTGGGCAAGAGCGGTCTGAACGTGTCGCGCATCGCCTTCGGCCTGTGGCACGTCGGCGGCGGCTGGGGGTCAACGAATGAGAAGTCCGCCGTTGCCTCTGTTCGCCGGGCCGCGGACGGCGGCGTCACGTTCTTCGACACAGCGCGGGCGCACGGATTCGGCGCATCCGAAAGGCTGCTGGCCGAGGCGCTGCGCGGGCGACCGCGCGAGGAGTTCGTCATCGCCACCAAAGGGGGGCTGCGTGAGAGCGGCTCCGGCGTGGCGCACGACGCGAGCCCAGAGTCGATCCGGGAGGGCGTCGACGAGAGCTTGCGGGCCTTGGGCAGCGCCTACATCGACCTCTACCAGATCCACTGGCCCGACCCCAACACGCCGTTCGAGGAGACCGCCGGCGCGTTGGCCAGGCTCGTGGCCGCTGGCAAGATTCGCCACGTCGGCGTGTCCAATTTTGACACCTGTCAGTTGGAGGCGTTGAGGGCGATCCTGCCCGTCGAGACCTTGCAACTTCCGTATCACTTGTTCCACCGAGAGATCGAATCCCATCTTCTTCCCTACGCGAGAGCCCACGACATCGGTGTCCTCGCGTACGGACCGTTGGCACACGGGCTTGTTGGCGGGCACGTCCGCCCGAACACGCGTCTTGGCCTTGGCGTCTGGCGAGCGGCGAACGGAGTCTTCGTCTTTCCCGGTCAGGTTGTCGAGCGCGGCCTCTGGGTCGTCAATGAACTCCAGCGCTTTGCACGTCGCGAGCTTGGCCTCACGCTCGGACAGCTGGCCATCGCCTGGACGTTGGCCAACCCAGCCGTCCAGGTGGCGATCGTCGGCACCCGCAGTCCGAAACATGTCGATGAAGCACTCGCCGCGGCTGAGGTCGACCTCGGCGAGGGGGCGATGCGGCGGATCGACGAGATCATGCGCCAAGCCACCACGATCGCCGGCCCGGAGGCCGTCCGGGGGAGCGCGGCGTGAAGATCGAGGAACCTGGAGCGGGCGCGTACCCCCGCGTCGCCCGGTCGTAGCGGCGGGTGCGGTGGAGCGGACCGACCCATCGTGGACCGCATGGGCGTCGCGTTCGACGGTGGTACGCACACCGAAGCTGTCGACGACTCCGATGTCGTCCGAAGTGGCGTCGCGTGCGTACGAGCGCGGCGTTCACTGTTCGGTGGCAGTGTGGCGCGCCGCAGCCTGCCGGGTAACCGCAGAACGCCGGCGCCTCGCTCGCGTTCGGGGCCATTCCGATTGTCGATGCAGGCGGGCGATCGCCCGTCCGCGCCCATGTCGGCCGTTGAGGCCATGCCGGTGGTCTTGAGTGTGACAACGTCCGGTTGTCGGGCGCCGTCGGCCCGCCCGAGGCGGCCGAGAGCAGTGGTTCGATGGACCGGTGACCGTGTCGCGACGTGGCGGATTCGATGACCATGCATACAGGCGTCGACAAGATGGCTCATCGCGGTAGCGCGTGGGCGATGCTGGGCCTGAATCTTCCGTGGGTATAGGTGGGACGCGCTCAACCGGTAGCTGTAGTCAGCCGTGCGAATTTGAACCTCCGCTCTCTGACGAGCACGTCGAGTCTTTCCTCACGTGCGCGGATCGTCAGGTTCGAGAGTGGTCCGCTCATCCCCGCCAGGGAACTCCGACCTCAGAGGCAGTGCGCAATCGTCGTGACGCTTTCGGCCATTGCTCGGTCGCTTCATGGGCGCGAAAGGTGAGGATCTGCCTGGAAGTGACGGGGCCTCGCAGCGAACCAGCGGTGCCGACCCAGATGGTCGATTCGGTGTACCCCGTCCTCTCACACGGTTGCCGTGCTCGGCCTATCTCCGCGTTGCGGACCCGGTCTCCTGCGGCTCCGTTCAGAGGTGGACGAGCGGCTCGTAATGCTCGAAGACCGGGAACGGGTCGTAGAAGTGGTGTAGTCGCCGCCGGTACTCCTCGTACTTAGCAGATCCCCGGAATCCCTCGGTGTGGTCCTCGAGCCTGTCCCACTCGACTAGCAGGAGGTAGCGCGACGGAGTTTCGATGCACCGTGCAAGTCTTCGCGACCGAAAGCCCGGCATGGAACCGATGATCGACCGGGCCTGATCGAACGACTCCTCGAAGTGTCGCTCCTCGCCGGGAATCACATCCAGAACCGCATGTTCGAGAATCATGAGGCCATTCTGTCGCGGATTGGCGCTCTCGGCGGTTGCTCGCACTCCGAAGACCAAGCGGCCAATCGGGGAGTGGTGACGATGGCTTGCTGACGCGGCCGGTCCGCCGCGTCGATGGCGCCGTCGGTGGTCCGCATGCGGCGTTTTCAGATGGAAGACGTCCTGTCTCTCGGAGAATCGTGCCCCCGGCCTGAGCTTGCCAACGGCCCTCCGCGCCACATTCTCTGTATCGACTTGCGCCCCGTCGGTCTTGACGCGCCCCGCCCCACCCCGGATGGCGACGATGTGCGGTCCTGCAGTCGAGTGACGATGAGTTCGTTGGCTTCGGCCGTGGTTCATGGCATGCCACCGACGGGTTCTTCGAGCAGATCTGAGGAGATATCGCCCAAGCCCGCGTAAGCACCACTGTTCCGTTTCGAACGCACCGCCCGCTCGTCGGCAATTCGCGACGCGTCACAGAGGATCGCACTGGACTTCCCCGACTCGTCAGCGAAGAACGAGATTCCCGCTACGTCTTCCCTGAATGCGAGGACCCCGGAAGACCGAGCACGCGAACCGGGAGGTCCTGGCCGGCCACCGAACCGTTGCCGAGTTGCCCCAACATGTTGGCACCCCACGACCAAGTACCTCGATTCCGTTCGAGAGCGAAGGCCATGTCGCCCCCACCGACCAGTTGCCTGACTCCGGTCAGACCCTTCACCGGCACTGGGATGCTTCGGTCCGACTTGCTCCCGTTCCCGAGCTGGCCGTAGTTGCCGCGACCCCAGGCCCACACGGTTCCGTTCTTGAGCAGGGCGTAGGCCGAGCACGAGCCCGCGGCGATGGCGACGACGTCGTGCAGGCCCTTCACGCGAACCGGCGCGCCCTCGTCGAGACTTCGCATACCGTTGCCGAGCTCGCCGAACTCGTTGTCGCCCCACGCCCACACGGTTCCATCGCGACGCAGCGCGTAGCCCGAGTCTCCACCGGCCGCGATCGCCACCACCTTCGTGAGACTGGGAACTTGGTGAGGGACGCTCGAAACCCGGCAGGGACCGCGGTGACCAGTCGGACTCGAGCCGCACCCACTGCCCCCGAGCTGCTTGAGGCTGTCGTCACCCCACGTCCAGACCGTTCCGTCATGGAGAAGCGCGTAGCCGTTCGAGGTGCCTGCTGCAATTGCGACGACGTCGGTCAACCTCGCGATCTCCCGTGGAACGGTCGAGACCGGCTCGTCCGACCCCGTTCCGAGCTGTCCGAAGCTGTTGTCGCCCCACGCCCACGCTGTTCCGTCGTCGCGGATCGCGTAAACGGAGAACGCTCCGGCAGCGATATCTCTGACGTCGGTCAGCTTCGGCACGAGGCCAGGAGTTTGCCGGGCCGTGAACTGTTCGTCGGCGAGCTCACCTTGGCTGTCGTCCCCCCAAGCCCACACCGTGCCATCGCGCCGGAGGGCGAACGAGCTGTTCGCACCGCCCGCGACGAGGATCGCTGCCGCAAGACCGTCCACCTCGACCGGAACCGGCCGTGATGACCAAGGTCCTGTGTCCCCGATCTGGCCCTCCAGGTCGTCCCCCCACGCCAACACGTGGCCATCGGAAAGGACGGCGTAGCCCGCGTACGCGCCCGCAGCAATGCTGACGATCGAGACGACACGTCCGGTCGGCGTGCTTGCGGGGCCCGCGGTGACGTGAGGCCCGACGGCGATGCCAGTTCCCGCGAGCGCGCCCACGACGAGGAACCTCCGTAGCGCGACGAAGCGCACGACGTGACAGTAGCTTTCGAGGCTTCGGGGACGTGCTCGGCAAGCGCTCCCTCGCCCGCGCCGTGCAGTCGACGCGAGCGACGCCCTACCTTGTCTTCTTGCCTGTCGTTCGGCTGGACGAGGTGCCCTTGGTGACGCTCTTCTTACCGGGGGCAGCCTTCTTGCCGGGTGCGACCTTCTTGGCGGCGACCGCCTTTCTCGCGCCGCCGTCGCGCGAGCTGGCTGCAACCGTCCGCCTTGTCGCTTTCGTCGCGCCAGAGGTGGCCGGAGCTCTGGGCGCGGATGGGACCCGGCGTCCCCTGGCCACCACGCTGAGCACGCCTGGCCCGGGGATGATGGTTGTCTCACCGCCCGAGTCCCACCGCACGTTGATCATGACGCCGCGTATGCCGGTCACAACACCAGAGCGCGGCACGCCCTTGGATGTGACTGCGATTCGATCGCCAACATGTGCCATCTCTATCTCCTCAAAGGGCGGATGACCCACCACCAGAGATTCGCCGAGGTGACCCTAGCCCTGCCGACGCAACTGGGGAGCTCTGGCCCCCTCGACCCCGGGGCACCGACTTCGCCCCTCGTGCCACGCGGAGCCTGGCTACCCCGGGAGGGGCTCTTCGTGCGCGTACCCAGCGGGCATCCGCCAGGCCGTTTCGCACCAGTATCTCGAAGCGAGCCGCAAGTCCCTCAGATGACGGTCCGTCTACCGTGTCCGTGGACCGCCCGAGCCGCGTCTCGACGGTGCCGCACCCGTCGCGTATAGCCTTCGAGCTGGGAGTTCCCCTGTCGAGCCGTGCGGCTGCGATCCTGCGACCTCCACGGTGCGAGACTGGATCACGCCGGGGTCGGCGAGCGGGACCTCCGCGCATCCGCCCCTTCCGGTGCGGTATGGCGCGGCTCGGCGCGACAGCTCGGGCACATGCCATTTGGCCTGGTCCTCTTCGCCACAGCACGACGCCCAGCTGCGATCGCGGTACCGACTGGGGCGGTGCTGACCCATCCCGCGGGGAACAAACCAGTTCTCGAATCGTTCCCGCAGGCCGCTCGCGCCCTTCGATCCGGCGCATCCCGGAGAACGGCCATGTCGAGGGTCCTCGGAGGTCGCGCCAGCCGCCTGTGGAATCACGGGGGCCGAACAGCCCAGTGTCGGGCGCGCTCGACCGCTTCTTTCCAACGTGCATGTCCGTGGTACCGGTCGACGCGACCCGGGTGCGGCTCATAGCGGCGGCCCGACCGGCGCAGTTGGGCGAGATCCTTCACGTCGCGCCACAGCCCGGTCGCGAGTCCGGCGCAGTACGCCGCGCCCAACCCGGTGGTCTCGATCGTGGAGGAGACGTCGATCGGTATGCCGAGAAGATCGCTCTGGAATTGCATGAGCCAGTCGTTGGCGGAGCCGCCTCCGTCGACGCGCAGCTCACCGACCGGGCGACCCGCCTCCGCCATCGCTTCGGTCACGTCAAGCGTTTGGTACGCGATGCTTTCGAGAACGGCCCGGACGACGTGTGCCTTCGTCGTCCCCCTCGTCACACCGAGCAGGGCGCCACGCGCCGCGGGGTCCCAGTACGGAGCACCAAGACCGCTCAACGCCGGGACGAACCACACGTCATCATTGTCCGCGACGCTCGCGGCGAGCCCGGCCGTCTCCTCGGCCGCCTTGATGATCCCGAGGCCGTCGCGCAGCCACTGCACGGCAGCGCCCGTCGCGAAGATCGAGCCCTCCAGTGCGTAGGAGGCAGGCCCGGCCGGTGCCGAGAACGCCACCGTGACGACGAGATTGTCGGCGAGTGGACGTTGGGTGCCGATGTTCTCGAGCAGGAACGATCCGGTCCCGTAGGTGTTCTTGGCAAGTCCCGGGGCGAAGCAGGCTTGCGCGAAGAGGGCGGATTGCTGATCGCCGAGTGCTCCCGCGACGGGAACCTGGCGGCCAAGGCCCAGACTGGCGGTGGTCTCTCCGAAGACCTCGGCCGAAGGGCGAATCTCGGGCAAGAGCTTCTGCGGAACGTTGAACAGAGCGAGCAGATCCTCGTCCCACGCGAGCGTTTCAAGGTCCATCAGCATCGTGCGCGACGCGTTCGTCGGCTCCGTGACGTGAACTCCTCCCGTCAGCCGAAAGACGAGGAAGCTATCGATGGTGCCAGCGCAGAGTTCCCCCCGGTCGGCTCGACGTCGCAAGTCGGTGTCGTTGTCGAGGAGCCAGGCAACCTTTGAGGCGGAGAAATAGGGATCGAGAACGAGTCCTGTTCGTCGGCGCACCCACGGCTCGGCTCCGTCGGCAATCAACCGGTGACACATCGGCGTGCTGCGGCGGTCCTGCCACACGATCGCGTTCGTCACCGGACGACCCGTTGATCGCTCCCACAGGACGACGGTCTCACGCTGGTTCGCGATACCGATCCCGACGACGTCGAGAACGGACCGCTTCGATCGAGCGAGCGACTCACCGATAAGCGAGCACACGTCGGCCCAGATCCGTTCGGGATCGTGCTCGACCCACCCCGGGCGAGGACAAAGGAGGGGAAGTTCGCGCCTGGTGCTCGCGATGGTCCGACCGCGATCGTCGACGACGAGCACGCGCGTGCTCGTCGTGCCCTGGTCGATGGCGATCACACAGGCTGCCGTCATCTCAGGAGCAGCTCGTCGCGGAGGGTCCTGGCGCGGCCGCGAGCGGATCTCCGGAGATCGGGCCGTCTCGGTCCACTCCGTTGCCGATACTGCTCGTGGTCACCATCTGTGCTCTTCTGATGCGTATCGACATATTCCGATCCAGGTTCCCCGGGCGGATTTCATGACTATCACGTCGCCGGCCGACGAGGGTCTGTCGTTGACCACCGTTCTTGCCGGCCCGGCCCGTCGCCGCCGCTGGGAGCCGGCCCATCCGGAGGGCTCCCCACCCCGGAACGCACAGAACACTTCGGTCCGCGCCTCGTGGCCGACGCGGTGCGATGTGGCCCGCGCGTCCCATAGTCTGACCGAGAGAACGGGCGAAGACGGGAGAGAGATGAAACTGCGGACACTGGGGCAAGGGCTGCGGGTCTCGGCGCTCGGGCTCGGCTGCATGGGCATGAGTCAGTCCTACGGTCCGGCCGACGAGCAGGAGTCGATTGCGACGATCCGTCGGGCGCTCGAGCTCGGCGTGACGCTGCTCGACACCGCCGACATGTACGGCCCTTTTACCAACGAGCAGCTTGTCGGCCGGGCAATCGCCCACCGGCGGGACGAGGTCGTGCTCGCTACGAAGTTCGGCAACGAACGGCGGCCGGACGGCAGCTTCGTGCGGGTCAACGGCGAACCGGAGTACGTGCGACGGGCCTGCGACGCCTCTCTCCAGCGTCTTGGCGTCGAACACATCGACTTGTACTACCAGCACCGCGTTGACACCACGGTCCCGATCGAAGACACCTGGGGGGCCATGCACGAGCTGGTCCAAGCCGGCAAAGTGAGGCATCTCGGCATCTCCGAGGCGGCGCCCACCACGGTGCGTCGCGCGCACGCCGTCCACCCGATGGCCGCCTCGCAGAACGAGTATTCATTGCTCACCCGGGATCCCGAGGAACAGTTGCTCGACACGCTGCGCGAACTAGGCATCGGCCTCGTCGCTTACAGCCCGCTGGCGCGAGGCTTCACCTCCGGGCAGTTCAGCGATCCGGGCCAGTTCAGCGAGGACGATTTCCGACGCCATAATCCGCGCTTCCAGGGGGAGAACTTCGCGGCCAACCTGGCGCTCGTCAACAAGATCGCCGCGCTGGCCGAAGCGAAGGGCGTGACCTCCGCCCAGCTCGCGCTCGCCTGGGTGCTCGCCCAGGGTGATGACATCGTGCCGATCCCCGGGACGAAACGGCTCGCCTACCTGGAGCAGAACGTCAGGGCCCTCGACATCGAGCTCACCTCGGAGGAACTTGCCGCCATCGATGAGGCCGTGCCGAGGGGAGCCGCGGTGGGTGACCGCTATGCCGCCGAGCAACTGTCCCGCGTGAACATCTGAGTTCGTGCACGGCGCGCCGGTGCAGACGCCCTGCGCCGACGGAGTGCCTGCTCGCCCGAGAACCGAGCCTGCCTCGCAGGATGAGCCGGAACGTCGGTGGCGATGAGGAGGCGTGGCCCGATGCACACGCGTCCGCATTTCAGCACTTCAGGGGGCGCGGCTCACCACGTGGATGTGAGACTGCCCGATCCGTTCCCCAGTGGAACTTGCGACCATGAGCCAGAACGGGGAGCACGATCACCGAGCGGCACGCAGCTCTCGGTCAAGACGACAACCCAGCACCACGAAGATCGCGGTCGCTGGATGAGCCGTCCTGCGTCCGCCGCCCAGCCCCAGAAGGTCGCGAGTCTGGATGCTTCGGCCTGTCCAACGGCGTGCCAGCCGTCGCCGCCGGGCTCGGGGTGGACGGTGTCGGGGGGTTCGTCCCGCAGGCGGCGATCGCCGGCTCGTCGGCTGGTTGCTCGCAGGTCGCGAGCCGCCCGCCATGGCGCGCCAGCCGATCGACTGATCAGTGGCGCCTCGGCGCCCGCGAAGCAGTCGCGGGCGACCGCACGGGCGCGACGTCGGGCGTTCGGCTGAGTTGGCGACGGCAGTTCGCCTCCCAGAAGCGGGCCGGGGTTGGCGCTCCTGCGCCCGACGCGCGAGTGGGGACGAGATGGCCGGTCCGCCGAACCGGACCGAAGTCGCCGCGGGCGTTCGCCCACGGCGGCGGCAGCCCGAGCGCCGACTGGGGGCGCGGGGGGGAAACGACGCCGCGCCGGTCGGCCACCAGGGGACGTGGCGCTGCGTGGTCCGGTTGTCCTCAGGACGCGTCGGTGTCGCACGAGGTGCGCGAGAACGGGCCCACGCCGGTCCGGCGCCACGTGCCAACATTCGCCGGCCGAAGGCGCGATCATGGTTTCGACGCAAGGGAAAGGGGCGAGGATGCGCGCGACCGCCGGGAAGGTCACGGTCGCTTTCGTCACGCTCGGCTTCACAGCCTTTGGTCTGGCGGCCTGCGGAACGAGTGCTCCTCCGCCCGCCGCCGGCGGGCCTCCGCTTCCCGCCGCAAACGCGTCGGCAAGCGCGATGGTGGCGGCGGTGTGTCACGGTGGGTGCCCATCCTCCCTGCCGACGGTCGCGGCCGGGTACGAGCCGCTCGCGGCGTTCGGCCTGAACTCTCGATCTGGCGATGTCGACTTCGCCGGGCGCCCGCTCGAGGTTTGCTTCTCGGTCGGTTCCCTCACGGTCGGGACACTTTCCTACAAGATCGGCTCGCCGATCGGCGGCGGCACGACGCTGTTCGATGACGTCGACGCCGACGCGACGGCCATGCAGGGCTGTGTCGCCGACCCGGGCAACGACTCGGGCTCGAACCCGGTCTCGATCACCGCCGGCGGTCCTGGAACCTGGGTCGTGCGCATCGACCAACAGGACTGACGCGCGCTCGAACCGGTCCCGGCCGCACCCTCCGGGTGTGTCGGCGGGTGATGCTTCGTGCGTTCAGGTGTGATCTCCGGGTGCCGGGGAAGCCCCACGGTCACCTGACGTCCGGCGATCACCGTCGGCGCGGACGCGTCCAGGATCCGGGCTCGACCAGCCGCACCCGTTGATCGGTGACCCGGCATACTGGGCTCATGAGAACTCGCCAACCGGCGGTGAACTGGCTGTGTGACATGGACGGCGTGCTCGTGAACGGAGGAGCGGCGGTACCCGGTGCCGACCGCTTCCTCGCGGCCCTCGACAAGGCAGGCTTCAACTTCCTCGTCCTCACGAACAACTCGCGCTTCTCCCCGAGGGACCTCGCCTCACGGCTCGCCGACAGTGGGCTCTCGATCCCTCCCGAGGCGCTGTGGACCTCGGCGCTCGCGACCGCCCGCTTCCTCGACAGCCAGCGACCGAACGGCCGGGCGTTCGTGATCGGCGAGGCGGGGCTCACGAGCGCGCTGCACGACGTCGGCTACGTGCTCACGGACCGGGATCCCGACTACGTCGTGCTGGGTGAGACCCGTTCCTACAGCTTCGAGGCGATCACCAAGGCGATCCGGTTGGTCGACCGTGGTGCCCGGTTCATCGCCACGAACCCGGACCCGGTCGGGCCATCCCCGGAGGGCAACTTGCCGGCGACCGGTTCGGTCGCGGCCCTGATCCAGCACGCGACGGGTCAGGTCGCCTACTTCATCGGCAAGCCCAACCCGCTCATGATCCGGGAGGGTCTCAACGTCCTCGGCGCCCATTCCGTGACGACGGCCATGGTGGGCGACCGCATGGACACGGACGTCGTCGCCGGCATCGAAGCGGGCCTGGAGACGATCCTCGTCCTCACCGGGGTGACGCGCCCCGAGGCGATCGATCGCTTTCCCTACCGCCCGTCCCGCGTCGTCGACTCGGTCGCCGATCTTGCCGACGAGCTCGCCGTCGTGATCGCGTAGCCCGTCGGTCGATCGGCTCCGCGCGACGTCGCCGTCCGGGCCGGCGGCGTGCGCCCATCGCCCGGTCCTGCGGCTCGGCCCCCGCCTCCGCGTGCCCAGCCGTCGGGACGGACGACGACTCGCGTCCCGGGGCGTTTGCCGGTTAGGGCCGTCGGCGGAGCGCCGCGGGAGCCCCGGCGGGCACGACGGGACAGCGAGGCTCGATCGGGTCGAGCCGGCGGTAGGGCTCGCCGAGCGGTGGTCGTTGGTCGGGGTCGCCCCGGTTGGGCCAGAGCGCCATCGCCCGCTCCGCCTGAGCGGTGATCGTGAGAGCCGGGTTGACGCCGAGATTGGCCGAGATCGCGGCGCCGTCCGCGACGTGCAGACCCGGGTGGCCGTACACCCGCTGGTACGGGTCGATCACGCCTGTCTCCGGCGAGTCGCCGATCACCGCGCCGCCGAGGATATGGGCCGTCATCGGGATGTTGAAGACGTCGTTCCAGCCGCCGCAGGCGAAGCCACCGATGCGCCTGGCGATGCGCCGCACGGCATCGTGGCCAGCCGGTATCCATGTTGGGTTTGGCGCGCCGTGGCCCTGTCGTGAGGTCAATCGCCTGCCGAAAAGGCCATTCTTCATGTAGCAGGTGAGGGAGCTGTCGCTGGTCTGCATGACGAGGGCGATGATCGTCTGTTCCGACCACCGGTGCATGCTGAGGTTGCGCGCCATCATCACCGGGTGGCGGGCCATGGCGCCCGCCCACCTGAGGGATCGGCAGCGCGTGTCGCCGTCGGCGAGGGCCGTCGTCAGCAGTCCCATGGCGTTGCTGCCCCGCCCGTAGCGCACCGGCTCGATGTGGGTGTCGGCCCTCGGGTGGAAGGACGACGTGATGGCGACGCCTCGGGTGAAGTCGACGTCGCGCCGGAAGGTGCGGGCCCCGAGGATCGCCTCGGAGTTGGTGCGGGTGAGCTCGCCGAGCCTCGGCGAGAGGTGCGCGAGGTTGCCGTCGTCGCGCATCCGGTGCAGCAGCCTTTGCGTGCCGATCGCACCCGCCGCCAGCACGACGTCGGCGGCGACGAACGTGCGTCGACTCTTGCGCACCCACGCGCCGGTGCGTTCGGTCGTGATCTCGTAACGGCCGTCCGCCCGCGGGCTGATCGCCGTCACCGTGGTGAGGGCGAGGACCCTCGCGCCGCCCCGCTCCGCCAGGTGCAGGTAGTTCTTCAGGAGTGTGTTCTTGGCTCCGTAGCGGCAGCCGGTCATGCATTCGCCGCACTCGGTGCAGCCGGTGCGCTCCGGGCCGACCCCGCCGAAGTACGGATCGGCGGACGCGACCCCCGGCTCGCCGAAGTAGACGCCGACGGGAGCCGTGACGAATGTCTCACCGACGCCCATCTCGTCCGCGACGGTCCGCATCACCTCGTCGGCCGGGGTCGTCGTCGGGTTACGGACGACGCCGAGCATGCGTCTGGCCTGGTCGTAGTGGGGCGCCAGCTCAGCGCGCCAGTCGGTGATGCGACCCCACTGGGCGTCGTCGTAGAAGGGCGACAGCGGTTCGTACAGCGTGTTGGCGTAGACGAGCGACCCGCCCCCGACGCCGGCGCCGGAGAGGACCATCGCGTCTTTCAGGAGCGAGACCCGCTGGATGCCGAGCAGCCCGAGTTTGGGTGCCCAGAAGAAGGAGCGCAGCCGCCAGGAGGTCTTCGGCAGCGTCGTTTCGTCGAAGCGCCGCCCCGCCTCGAGGACGACGACCCGATAGCCCTTCTCGGTGAGACGCAGCGCCGCGGTGCTGCCGCCAAAGCCGCTCCCGACGACGACGACGTCGCACGCCTCGGCGCCCATCCCGGCGACAGTAGACGCCGGTCGGCCGAAGGAGCGAAAGCACCGGCGTGAGATCGGGCGGAATCGACGGCTCCGCGAATCGCGGCTTCGGCACGGCGTGCCGCGGACCGGCTCCGACCGGTCCCTGTCTCCGAGGCGCGGCGAGGTCGTCTGTCGTGCCGGGCACGCCATCTGGCACCGGAGTCGCCCAGGTCCGGCGGTGGCGGGCGACGTCCCTCTACTTGGCCTTCGTCGTCGGGCAGGCCCTCGGGTCGTAGGGGGGGATCGAGCTCGTCGCCGCGGTCGGGGGTGCGAGCACCCCGCCGTCGGTGCTCGGCGTCGTCGTCGTCGTGGTCGCGGCCGTGGTCGAGCTCGTCGGACCGGTCTTCGCCCGGTGCGACGCGTGCGCGGCGGGCGACGCCTGCGTCGGATGGTTGCTCACGACGGCGAGGTCGGAACCCGTGACGATGGTGACGTCGGCGCCACCGAGCGTCGCGCCGCGCGCCATCGAAACGGTGCCCGCCACGTCCGAGAGCACCTTCTCCGCTTGCTGCAGGTGCGCGGGGGAGGCGTAGAAGACGGTCGTCTCCGAGATTGGACTGACCGACGCCTGCGAGCCGGTGGCGACCACGCGGTAGCCAAGGGCGCGCAGCTTGGTGACGGCGGCGGCGGTGGACGCGGCCGATCCCGTGCCATCGACGACGGAGACGGTGATCGCGCTCGGGGCGAGCTCGAGGCCGGCGGGCGTGACGCCCATGAAGGCATCGATCGTCTGCTGGTCCTGCGGCTCGGTCGGGAACACCACGTCGCCGTAGCCGTAGCCCTTGTAGATGTAGGCCTGGGTGTCCTCGACGATCGGCGTGGTGTACTCGGGGACACCGCCGATGCTGACCGAGTGGAACGTGTTCACGAGGTTCAGCATCTCGCCGTCGCCGAAGGTGGTGTCGACGGTGAGTTGGGGCGCGACCGCGGCGAGCAAGGCCTCATCGGTCGCGGGATTGCCGAGACCCCGACTTCTCACGGCGGCGGCGAGCACCTTGAGGAAGATGTGGTCTCGCTCGATGCGACCGAGGTCCCCCGAGCCGTCGTAGCCGCGCCAGGTCTTCGTCTTGTAGCTGTAGTTGTAGTAGAGGTGCCGGGCGCGCACGAGCGCCAGCGCCTCGATCCCGCCGATGTGCTGGCATCCCGTCTTCATCTGGGTTATGCCCGACATGTCCTTGATCTGGGTCGGGAAGTACATGTCGACTCCACCAAGCGCGTTGACGATGTCGGCGAAGCTCTCGAAGTTGAGCACCACGTAGTGGTTGATCGGGATCCCGAAGTCCTGTTTGATGGCCTGGACGAGCTGGCTCGGCCCGTCGGCCAGCGCCGCGTCAATCTTGTTCGAGAGGTCTCCCGCCCGAGCATCCGGCACGAAGGTGTCGCGCGGGATGGAAAGCAACGCCACGCGGTGGTCGTTGGAATTCAGCCGGAGGATCATGATGACGTCGCTGTTGACGCCGTTCACGCCCTCCTCGCACTGCTTGACGTAGACGTTGAAGTTCTTCGCCGGTTTCACGGCGCAGCGCGAGGTCGAACCGACGAGGAGGATGTCCTCGATCCCCTTCTGGACGTGCTCCAGGCCGTTGACCTTGACGCGGCCGATCTCGTCGATGCGGTAGATGGTGATCCCGACGACGGCACCGAGGAAGAGGACGACGCACAGGACGAGCGCGAGCACGCTGCGTGTGGTCCAGCGCCGGAGCCTGCTGCGTCGTGTCCTCTTCGCCCGGCGGCGCTGGCACCACGACCGCCTCGCTGGTTCGCCTCCTCCCGGTGGGGCGGCGGAGGCGGATTCGTCCCCGGACGCGGACGAACTCGAATTCGGAATGTCCGGCACGGGGGTTCAGGGTACCGGCTGCGATGCCCGAAGAGGCGGCGCGGCGGAGGCGCCGGCCGGGCGGCATCAGGCGCGCGTCGACCGGCGGTGGACTCGCCCGCAACCCGGGTGCTCGCGGGCCCTGGTCCTATCCTGTCCCGGTGGCGCTGCGCAGGACTCTGCAACGGAAACGGCTGTTTCCCGGGGCACGCCGGCTCGCCAAGCAGATCCTCGTCCGCTGGGACCTCTTGTCGCATCGCAAGGACGAATCCGTCCGACGGTGGCGGTCCGTCCTCGTCGGTGCCCGGGCCGGTCACATCGTCATCCCTTCGGTTGCCATCGAATCGAGCCGGCGGGAGGCGGGTGACTTCGCGGCGCGGGGTCTCGTGCGCGCGGGAGACCGGGTGCTCGACGTCGGTGCCGGCAACGGCCGGCAGGCGATCGGCCTCGTGGAGCTCGGTGTCGCTTCGTACACCGGGCTCGAGGTGGTGAAGCGCAGCGTCGAGTACGCCAATGCGGTCTTCGCGTCTCAGGGCAGCGTGCGGCTCGACTGGCTCGACGTGCGCAACCCGATGTACAACCCCCACGGATCGCAACCGCCCGAGAAGGTCACGTTCCCGTACTCGGACGCCACGTTCGACTTCGCGGTCGCCCTGTCGCTCTACACCCATCTCGAGCGGCTTGATGCCGCCGCGCGTTATGTGTCGGAGACCGCCCGCGTCCTACGCGCCTCCGGCGGCGCGTTCATGACGTTCTTCAAGAGCCCACCGAACGTGACGACGGCGAGCGCGGTGCGAACGGTGTTCGGCGAGGCGGACATCCGCAGGATCGTGGGGGAGTGGTTCGTGATCGAGGACGCCGCCGGTTGCGAGACGACCGCCTTCCACGACCAGTGGCGTCTGTACCTGCGCAAGCGCTGATCCGTCGGACCCCGGCATCGCCGTGGCCGCCGCGGCACGACACGATCGACCCCTGAAGTCAATCCTCGATCGGCGGTTTCCGGGGCGACAGTCCGGCGCACGTCGGCACGCCCTCCGCGCGCGACGCACTCGCCGAAGCAGATCCCGCCGCGTGCCGCGACGCCGAGCCGGCGTCGACTGGCAAGAAGTGACCTTCGTCCCCTTCATCAGGGGATCTTGACGGCTACATTCAGGCAGACCTGAGAAGCAGGTTCAGGAGCACTGGAAAGGGTGGCGGTCGTGGCAGCTCCCAGCGCCGCACCGATGACTCCGACCGCGACGCGCGCGAGGGAGCGCTCCATCACCGCCGCGGCGCTTCTCGTGATGGTCGGACCCGGCGTGATGGTCATGCTCGCCGACACCGACGCCGGGAGCGTGATCACCGCCGCCCAATCCGGCGCCAGGTTCCGCTTCGCGTTCGTCCTCCCTCAGCTCGTCCTCATCCCGGCCCTCTATCTCGTGCAGGAGATGACGGCCCGGCTGGGGCTCGTGACCGGACAGGGGCACGGCGCCCTCATCCGCCGGACCTTCGGGTCCCGCTGGGCGCTTGTGTCCGCCGGGACGCTGTTCGTCGCTTGCGTGGGGGCGCTCGTCACGGAGTTCGCCGGTGTCGCCGGGGTCGGGACCCTGGTCGGGATCCCGCGCTGGGCCTCCACCGGCACGGCGGCAGCCGCGCTGATCGTGCTCGTCCTCCTCGGCCGGTACCGCCGGGTCGAGCACGTCGGTATCGCCGTCGGTGCCCTGGAGCTGCTGTTCGTGCCGGCGGCACTGCTCGCGCACCCGCACCTCGGCGCGATCCTCCACGACCTCGGGAACCCGATCCATGCGTCGAGCGGCTACACGACGCTGCTCGCCGCGAACGTCGGTGCCGTGATCATGCCCTGGATGGTCTTCTACCAGCAGGAAGCCGTGATCGACAAGGACCGGCGCGGGCTCGGTCTGCGCGCCGCGTTGCGCTCCGCCCGGCTGGACACCGCCGCCGGCTCGGTGATCACGCAACTCGTCATGGTGGCGGTGATCGTCGCCACCGGCGCGACCCTCGGCGCAACGCAGCGGGGCGTCGCCCTCAACAGCATCGGCGCGATCGCCTCTGCGTTGACGCCGTTCCTCGGACACGACCGGGCGATCGTGCTCTTCGGTCTCGGCATGGTGGGGGCGGCGATCGTCGCGACACTCGTCGTCACGTTGGCGGGCGCCTGGGGGATCTCCGAGGTGCTCGGCTGGCGACACAGTTTGAACGATTCACCGGCGCGTGCCGTCGGCTTCTACAGCCTGGCCGTCGTCGGGGTCCTCGCGGGCGTCGTGCTCGTCCTCCTCGCCCCGAATCTCGTCAACCTGACCATCCACGTCGAGGTGCTGAACGCCTGTCTGCTGCCGATCATCCTCGGGTTCTTGCTCGCTCTCGAACGCCGGGCGATCCCCACCGAACTGAGGATGCGCGGCGCCCGTCGGGTTGCCACGTACTCCGTGACGGCGGTCGTGATCGCCTTCGGGCTCGTCACCGCCGCGGTCGTCCTGTTCCGCCTCGGTTAGGCGTTGTCGGCGACGGGGCGGTCGGTCGGTGACGGTAGGCGAGCCCCACCCTCGGCGAGACGACGGACGGGCGACAGGGCCGACCGGGGGCACCCGACCCGGGCGACGTTGACGATCCCGGCGCGGGCACGCGGTCCCCGGCCGAGAAGGGTCGTCAGGTCGTCAGGTGCGCGGTTCCCAGTTGAAGTACCGGGTGGCGACGAGCAACCCGCCGACCCCCCAGGCCGCGACGACCAAGACGTCGCCCCAACTGAACGCCGTGCCGAGGAACCCGGCCTGTACCCCGACGGCGAAGTGCCGGACGGGGAAGATCCGGGCCACCCAGACGATCCAGGACGGCGCATTGTTGCCGAATGGGATGAAGATCCCCGAGATGAAGAGCAGCGGCATGATCGAGGCGTTCACGATGGCGGGTGCGGCGTCGGCGTTCGGGATGACGGACGTGATCGCGAACGCGAGGGCGCAGAAGCAGGCCGCGCCGACCGCCAGCACGATCAAGAACCGGACGAGCGTCATGCCGGTCGGGACGTCGGCCGAGTAGACGGCCCGGCCGAACGCCGCCGTGATCACGACGAGGAGCACCGCGACGAACATGGCGTGGATCACGCGGGCCCCGAGGAAGACGGCGGAAGGCAAAGGCGTCCCGTTCGTCCTTTTCAGGATGCCGGCGTCCCGCTGCGCGGTCACGGCCATGGCGATGTTGTTGAAGCAAGCGCCGATGACGGCGTATGCGGCCATCGCCGCGACGTAGTACGTCGAGTAGTGGATCGTCCGCCCGCCGATGTGCAGTGTCGGATGGCCGAGCAGCGAGGTGAAGATCACGAGGAACATGAGCGGGAAGGCGAAGGTGAAGAAGGCCGACGCGGGGTTACGCCAGAAGGCCTTGTTGACGTAGCGGACCTGGGAGGCCAGGCGCACGAGGGACCTCATCGTGGTCTCGCTGCGGTCGCGGGGTCGCCGAGAAGCGCTTCCTCGAGCACCGCGCGATCCCCGGTGAGCTCGAGGTAGACGTCTTCGAGCGACTTGCGGACGATCTCGAGTTGTTCGAGCTCGATCCCGTTCTCGATCGACCAGCCCGTGAGGCGGTGGAGGGTCTGGCTGAGGTCGTCCGGTGTGAGTTCGACGCAGCCGTCGGTCGACGTCTGGCCCTGGAGGTCGGCGGGGAGCATCGTTCTCTCGGGCACCCGGAAACGGATCCGGACGCCATCGGTCTGGCGGTCGCCCAGCTGTTCCGGGGTTCCCGTCGCCACGATCCGGCCGGCGGCCATCACGGCGACGCGGTCGGCGAGGTACTGGGCCTCGTCCATGTAGTGCGTCGTCAACAGGACGGTCTTGCCGAGGGCGGCGAGGTTCTTCACGATCTCCCACGCTTCCCGCCGCGCCGAGGGGTCGAAGCCGGTCGTCGGTTCGTCGAGGAAGAGCAGATCGGGGTCGCCGGCGAGCGCGATGGCGACGTCGAGGCGGCGCTGCTGGCCGCCCGAGAGCTTGAGGACGCGGGTGTCGCGCTTGGCGGCGAGCCCGACGAGCTCGACGATCTCGCCGGTCGGCCGGGGGTGCGGGTAGTAGCTGGCGTACATCTCGATCGTCTCGGACACCGTGAGGTAGCGGTCGACGCCGGTCGATTGGAGCACGATCCCGATCCGGGGCTTCAGCTGTTTGCGCTCGCGTTCCGGATCGTGACCGAGGACCGTGACCTGGCCGCCGTCTCGGTGCCGGTATCCCTCGAGGATCTCGACGGTCGTGGTCTTGCCCGCGCCGTTCGGCCCGAGGAGGGCGAAGATCTCGCCCACCTGGATCTCGAGATCGAGCCCGGCCACCGCGGCGACGTCGCCGTAGGACTTGGTGAGGTCGGCGACCGCGATGGCGGCCGTGCCCGACTGCGCAGGGCCCGGTCGCGTCGCATTTGGCACGCGGAATCCCTCCAGGCCGGGTGCGGTGTTCACGGAGGTGATGTTAGTGACCACTCACAATCACGTCAACACCCTTGTCAAGGGGCTTCCTCGCGTGCCTTCAGCGGTCGGACTCGACCCAGTGACGTTCGGTGGCGGTGACCTCAATCTCGGGGTGCGCCCACACGAAGCGTTCGACCGCGTCCAGCACCTCGGTGACGTGGGCGGCGTCGGCGGCGACGACGGCGAAACCGAGCTCGGCACGCTGCCACTTGTCGTGGTGACCCACCTCGGAGGCCGAAACGGCGAAGCGCCGGCGCGCCGTGTCGAGGAGGTGCCGCACGACGGCCCGCTTGTCCTTCAGTGAGCGGCTCGAATCGATAACGAGCTCGATCGTCAGCACGCCTGCCTGCACGGCGACAGCTTGTCCGGCGGCCGAGGCGCTGCGCCAGCCATCGTCGTGATGAATGCTGATCCAAAAGGGGAGCGCGCGCCGGTCGAAAACGGGAGCACTTTGAGCTTGAAGCTACTTGGTGATCGGAGCTTGGTCCACAGGCTGGCTGCCTGAGGGATCGACTGATTGCTTGGCTCGTCGGGTTCGGGCCTTGGCGTCTTGGAGCCGGTAGCTCTCGCCCTTGGTCTCGATGATGCTGCAGCGGTGGGTGAGCCGGTCGAGCGTCGCCCCGGTGAGCCGCTCGGAGCCGAGGACCTCTGTCCAGGACTCGAAGGGGAGATTGCTCGTGACGATCAGGCTCGTGCGCTCGTAGGCGGTCGAGATGACGTCGAAGAGCAGCTCGGCGCCGACCTTGGAGGCCGGGACGTAGCCCAGTTCGTCAAGGACCAAGAGGTCCAACCTCGCGAGCTGGCCCTTGAGCCTGAGAAAGGTGCGCTCGTCTCTTGCCTCGATCAGGGCGGTCACGAGCTCGGTGGTGCGAAAGAAGCGGACCTTGTAGCCCTTGTGGCAGGCCTGGACGGCCAGCGCCGTGGCCAGGTGACTCTTCCCCGTGCCGGGGTTGCCCACCATGATCACGTTCTCGCGCTTGTCGATGTACTCACAGCGCGCCAACTCGGCGATCAGCATCTTGTTGACCGACGGGCGAGCCGCGAAGTCGAAACTCTCGAGGGTCTTCAGCGTCGGGAACCGTGCTGCCTTGAGGCGTCGTTCGGCTGAGCGCTTCTCCCGGTCCAACAGTTCGAGCTCCAAGAGCTGCAACAGGTAGCTCAGGTGGTCGACGTTGTCGGCCGCCGCCTGTTTGGCCACCTTCTCGCACTCGGCACCGATGGTCGGCAGCCGGAGGGCCTTCAGGTGATGGTGCAATAACACGACGGACTTGGTCTCCAAACTCTTCACGGTGGTGTTTCCTTTCTCTTGATGGCGCGATCTGCGCCGAGGGCGTGGGCCTCAGGCCCCGATCTCGGTGAGCGCCCTGTAGGCCCCGAGGTCGGGGGCCTCGACGGCGACGGCCTTCAGGTGCGGGAGTCCGTCGAGGCTGAACAGCCCGACCGGGGTCTCCTTTGAATGGGTGAGGATGAGCCCGATGGCGTCCGAACCGGTCGCCCCGATCGAGAGCGCCTGTTCGACAGCTCCGGTCAGTTCCTTTAACGTCGCCGATTCCATGAGGCGAAGCACCTTGATGTACTCACGGGTCCCCGCCGAGCCGAGGTAGGCCTCGAGGCGCCGGCGAAGCACCGAGAAGCACTCGGGGAGCTCCCAGCCCTCGAGCGGGCGGGCGACGTCCAAGGCACCGGGCTTTCGTTCCAAGAGGGCCAGGTAGTGACAGGGGTCGAAGCTGACCTGCTCTTTCGACCAACATCGCGGGTGGGTGGCCACGACCTCGGTGCCGACGAGGAGGCGGACCTCTTCGATCCCGCCAAGGGCGGTGACGTCGTGATGGGCGAAGGCAGTCGGCACCGAGTAGTCGTTGCGGTCGAATCTCACGAGCGACAGTGAGTTCGCCCCGCGCTGTTCGACTCTTCGCGCCTCGAAGGACTCAGCCGGGAGCGCCAACATGGCAGCCTGGTCGATAACGAGGCGCTCTGCTTTTGTCTCGGGCTTTCCCCGGACCCGGCGGAACAGATCGGCATAACAGCACCCGGCGAGGTACTCGTTCATCTCGGCGAAAGAGGAGAACCTCGGCACGGGGACGAGCAGGTTCCGCCTCGCGTAGCCCACGTGGGTCTCCACGTGGCCCTTCTCGTTGCCCCGCCCGACCCGGCAGAAGTGGTGGCCGAAGAGGAAGTGGCTCTCGAGCCGCAGGAACTCGGTGGTGAGCTCGCGCTCGCGTCCCATCACCTTCTTGACCGCGATCGAGGTGTTGTCATAGCTGGTGCGCACAGGCACGCCACCGAAGAACTCAAAGGCGGCGACGTGGCCTGCCTGGAAGGTCTCGGTGCACTCGCGGGGATAGGCCGAGACGAAGTAGGCGTCCGAGTAGGGAAGCGTCATCACCGCCAGCGTCGCCTTCACCTCGACGCCCGCGATCACCACCGTTGCCTCGCCAAAGTCGAACTGGGCGTGTCCCGGCGGGTGCGAGAGCGGGACGAAGACCTCCCTGGAGTAGTGCTTGGACCTGGACACGGCCCTTCTCACCTGGGAGGAGCAGCCCATGTAGCCGTATTCGTCTCTGAGGCGCTCATAGATGCGTTTGGCCGTGTGGCGTTGCTTTGGCGGTGCGGTCTTGTCGGACTCCAGGATCTCGTCGATCACCGGAAGGAACTGACCGAGCATCGGCTTCGGGCGAGTGGTCCTCTGGCGATAGCCGGGCGGTTCGGCGTTGGCCAGGATCTTCTCGAGTGTCCGAGCGCTGACCTGGTAGTCCCTTCGGATCGAGCGCTTCGAAGCGCCCTCCACGAGCACCTTGCGCCGGATCTCTGTCCACATCTCCATGTCGGTGTGCACCCTTCTCCCGTCTCCTCGCCCAGCTCCAGGCGAGAAGCCTGAGGGCTGGGGCGAGCAAGACCAGGGATGGTCAGGTGCTCCCCTTTTCGATCAGCGCGTTCTGAGTCTCAGGTGCTCCCCTT
>CAWDKZ010000016.1:0-18033 GCA_963803025.1 uncultured Acidimicrobiaceae bacterium | reverse complement strand
CTGTGGGTGTGAACTGAACGAAGGGGCCGGTCCCCCCCGGCCCCTTCTTCGTGTCCGGCCCGGGGCTGTGGCGTCGGGCAACTGGCATCACCAGGGTTTACCGGAGGACTTCGACCTGGTGCTCCTCGTGCGGCGGGCACTCGCCGGCAGAGCCCAGGCACGACGCGAAGGAGACGCGTCCGGCCCTCGGAAGGCTGGTGTCTGTCCCGCCGGGCTCCGCTTGCGCGCGCACCACCAGTCCGTCTCGGCCTCGTCGGCCAAGAGCGCAACCGACTCCTTGATGCGGGCCGCAAAATGGCGCGCGTCCTCCTCGCGGCCCGAAGGTCCCGTCGCGTCGCTCGGCCACAGCGGGTCCCCGAAGCGGACCTCGACCTTGCCCCGTCGCAGCGTCCTCCGGCCCTTCGGGAAAACCGGTCGCACCCCCCGCAGGTGCACCGGCACGACGGGCACGTCGCAGCGTTTGGCGAGATAGGCCGCGCCACCCCGGAATTCCTGGCCCCAGCCGTCCCGCGTCCGGCCGCCCTCCGGGAAGATGACGACGTTCCAGCGATCAGTGAGCAGCGACGCCGCGAGGTCAGCGCTGCGCCGGTTCACCTTGGTTCGCTCCATCGGGATCGTGCCGAGGGTGAGCGACCACAGCGCCGCCTTCCAAGGACGGTCGAAAAAATAGTCCGCCGCCGCGGCGACAACCGTCCGGTGCCGGAACCGTTGCGGCAGACATGCCACGACGATCGACGTGTCGAGGTGGCTCGAGTGGTTGGCGGCGAAGATCACCGGGCCGTCGAGCGGGTCAAGGTGTTCCCGGCCGAGGACCCTGGGCGCCGTGACGACAGCCACGAACGGCCGGGTGACATTATCGACGAGGATCCGGCGCACGGCCCGCGCCCACGGCGCCCGCGTCCAGGACGTGTCGTAGTAGACCCCGATGTTGCGCGGCTCGAGGGGGCGGGGGAGCGTCCCCGGCCACGTCGGGCGGGAGACGACCTCGTCGATGATGCGGGGGAGACGAACGCTCACGAGACGTCGGCCACGAGCAGCGGCGGGGCGTGGAGGTGGGTGATCGTCGGGCTCCGACCGACGACGTCCTCGGCCATCTCAAGGGCGTCGGCGAGCGTCGAGGCCGGCTTGAATCCCATCCGCCGCACGGCAGCCCGGTCGCCGCCGACGATGATCACCGCGCCGAGGTGCTCGAGCGCGTGCGCGCACCAGTACCACATGTACAACGGGTGCACCCCGTGGTAGGCGTACGAGGTCCGGTAGAGGTGCACGTACCAGGGATCGGTCGCGAACGCCTCCTCGTAGTTCTTCTCGATCTCGACGAGATCGGTCGTCTCGGCGAGGACCTGCTCGAAGAAGTCGATGTAGCTCGGGTGGTGCACCGGGTGGAACGCCCAGGGGGTCGGGTGCGACATGATGCAGACCCCGCCCTCCCGCACGAGCGGTTTCCCTCGGTAGAGGTTGAAGAAATAGCCGAGCCCAAGACAGGCGACGAGGATCGGGTTCATGATCGAGTTCACGTTGTACGGGCACAGGTACGGCAGGCCCATCGTCAAGATGTCGGTCTGGCCCTCGACGCTGACGAGCTGCTGACGGTGGAGGTGCTCGAGCGTGACATCGTGCACGGCCTCGACTTCGCCCGCTTGCACCGAGGTCGGAGCGTAGGGCGACAGCATCGACTGGAAGATCTGGCGCGCGAGTCTCGGCGGCGTGCGCTCGAGGGCCATCCGGGTCGAGTGGAAGCCCGCCCGATCGGCGAGCGACCACTCCCACTCGCGTTTCTGCAGGAAGTTGAACTGGGAGGGGAACATGTCGAGGTTGAGGGTCGTCTCGATCTGGAAGATCTTCACGCCGGCGTTCCTGATGAGCCGGCCCATCCGCCAGTTCGACGAGTGCATCTCGGAGTTGTGCCGGTCCATCAGCGACCGGCTGTGCTGCAGCGTCCTCACGTTGTGGTGGTGACGGAGGCTCCGGTAGCTGGCGAGCCCCGTCGCGACGGACTTGTGGCCGCCGTCCATCGCGGAAAGGTTGATGTTCACGTAGACCAAGAGGTCGCTCTCGGCGGCGCGCCGGTTGATCTCGACGTCCTCGCCCTCCGCGGTCATGCCGAGGTGGACGAGCGCCTCGGGATCCTCGGCGTCGTGCTGGAGGAGGAGACCGTGCGGCGCGAATGCGTCGAACACCCGGTCGCCGAGCGCGTGCCGCAACTCCTCGTCGGTCATCCGCCGATGCAGGGCGAGCGCCGCGATCAAGACGACGTCGTCCACACCGGCGGCGGCCGCGGCGTCGAGCACCGCCTCGATCACCCGCTGGCGGACGTCCGGCCGACGCATCGGCGGCAGCGGCAACGAGACGTCGTCGAAGGCGATCGTGAGGCGCATCCCGGGCCGGAGCAGGGCCGAGAGCGGCGCCGAGTCACCGACCGGGTGCTCGAGGGCGTGGCGGACCGACGCATCCGGGTCGCGCAGCCCGTCGAGGGGCTCGGGCGGGTAGACGACGCGGGAACCCTCGGGCAGCCGCTCGAACCGGAAGCCCTCGCCGTGCCAGAACAGCGTCGGGGGTGTCGACCGGTCGACCTCGAGTACGAATCCGGGCCTCGGGCTCACGCGCTCGTCTCCAGTCCCTTGTCACCACGCGGCACACGTCGCTTGCTCGCGGCGGACACTGCCGGGCGCCGCCACCCCGGATCCTCTCGCCGGAGGTCGAAGACCACCTTCACCGATCCCCGCCGCCCGGCGCTCGCGGCGTGGCGAACCGCTTCCTCGTAACGTTCCAGAGGGTAGTGGGCGGAGACGAGCCGCTCGAGCTGGGCCTCGACAACGAGCTCGAAGGCGAGCGCGAAGGTCCGTCGGGAGCCTTCAGGGACTTCCTCGGTGCCGTACGCGTAAGCGCCGACGAGCGCGATCTCGCGCTGCCAGAGCGGCGCGAGATCGACCCGGACGATGCCGGGCATACCGACGAGCACGATCCGCCCCCCCGGACGGACGACCTCCAGGGCCTCGGCGATCGAGCGGGCCGACCCGACGCAGTCGAACACGACGTCCGCGCCGCCGGCGAGGCGCTCGATCGCACCCGCGGTGGACGCCAAGGCGAGTGTCCCGGTCATGCGGCGCACAGCCCGACCGAGCTCGCTCGGCGCGACGACCTCGTCCGCACCGAAGTCCTCGGCGAACCGTCTCTGGACCCGGTACTTCGCGACCGACAGCAGTGCCGAGGGCAGCGTGTGCCGCCGGAGGGCCGCGAGCGTGCAGAGTCCGACGGTTCCTGAGCCGAGGACGACGACCCGCTCGCCCGGCATGACCCCACCCCCCAGCGCGGCGTGGACCGCACAGGCCGCCGGTTCGACCATCACCGCGGCCTCGTCGCGCATCTCGTCCGGGACGAGGTGGAGCTGGGCCTCGTGCGCCACCAGCTCGTCGGACCACCCGCCCCCGGTGTCCGCGCAGTATCCCGTCTGCAGTCCCGGGCGCAGGTGACCGAAGGCGATCCGTTCGCACGCCCCCGTCCGACCGACGGCGCACGACGGGCAGGGTGGATCGATGCCCCGCACGACGCAGGAAAGGACGGGCTCGACAACGATCCGCCTGCCGGCGTCGGGGCCGTCGGTGACGACGCCGACGACCTCGTGGCCCGGCACGAACGGGAAGGTGACAACGTCCTCGAAGAAATGCGAGCTCGCCCCGTCGAGCATCGCGAGGTCCGAGCCGCAGATTCCGGAAAGAAGGGGTGTGACCCGGTGCCAACGTGGTCCCGGCAGGCTCGGCGGATCGAACTCGCCGAGGCGCAGCGGGCCGATCGCGATCCCCGCTCCGGATCCCGCGACGGCCGCAGCCATCCGCGCCGCGGCGAAGCGATGGACGAGCCGCTCGACGAGCAGGGCCCTCATCGCGGCGCTCCCTTCCCGTCGCCGGGGGTGCGCGCCCCGAGCTCCCGAGGTGCGGGGGAGCGGGGTCCAGTCCGGCGCATCGCGATCGCGAGCGGGACCCACGGTCCACCGCGGGCTCGCTTCCACTCTTCGATCGGCCAACCGCGCCGACGGGCGATGGCCGCGAGCTTCGGCTCCGGGTTCACGACGACCGGGAGTCCGGCCGCGTCCAACATCGGCAGGTCGCTCGTCGAATCGGCGTAGGCGACGGTCCGTTCCAGGTCGAGTCCGTGCGACGCCGCCCACTCGCCGAGCATGATCGCTCGCGCCTCTCCGGTCGGGGGGGTGGAGACGAGCTCCCCGGTGAAGCAGCCGTCCTTCTCGCCCAACGACGCGCAGACGATCTCGTCGAACAGCGGCCGGAGCGGCGCGATCACGAAGTCGAGCGCCCCCGTGATGAGGAGCGTCGGATGTCCGAGGGCGCGATGGGCGCGCACGCGCTCGATCGCGCCGGGAAAGGCCCGCGTCAGCAACAGGTCGCTGAAGAGCTCCCAGGCGTCGTCGCGCACCCGTTCCGCCGGCGCGCCTTCGTAGCGCCGGTAGAACGAGCGGAGGAAATCACCGCGGTCCCGGCGGTCGATCGCCAACAGGTGCGGCCCCTCGAGGAGGAGCTCCGCCGCCAGCTGCAACCGGCGCAGCGGCGCGAGGTGGCGCGTCGCGAGCCAGCCGTACGACTCGACGACGTTCGAGTTGATGAGGGTCTGCTCGAGGTCGAACGCCGCGCAGCGGGGCTCCGCCGTGAGGATCGTGCGCCGTCCGCGGTCGTCGCGCTTCTCGGCGACCCGCTTGCCGGGCGACGTACGCACCCGGGCGTGGGCGACGATCGAGGGCAGATGGACGTCGCGCACGTATCTCGACCACTCGAGGACGTCCGGATCGAAGCAGAACGTCTTCTGGTCGACCGGGTCCAAGGACTCGAAGAGGCTGAGCGTGCGGTCGATGCGAAAACGCGCTTCGGTCTCCGCGTAGGACCCGTAGAGCTCGACGTAGCCGAGCGCGCGCTCGGCGAGGACGCGCCGCTCCTCCACACGGAGCGCGCGCTCGGCGAGATCTCCCCTGATGGGCAGGCGGTTGACGAAGTGCTCGGCGAGGCGAAGCACGGCCGAGGCACGTCGCAGGTCACCCTGGACCTTGCCCCGGCCGGGGAACGACCAATTCGGCACGACGATCGGTTGACCGTGGGCGTCGTAGATCGGGTGCTCGGTGAACCATCCCTCGCACAGCGAGACGAGGGTTCCGTAGCGCAACGGGTTCCGTACGCCGGACGCGATCTGGTACACGCTCTCCTCGGGAGATCCCGGCCCTCGGGCCGCGACGGCGATGATCGCCGCGGCAACCAGGTCAACCGGGATCAGGTCGATGACGCCCTCGGGTACGCCGGGGAACTGCCGCAGCAAGCCCCGCGCGTAGGAGATGATCACCGGCTCGGCCATCCGGAAGCCGCGGATCCATCCCGGAACCGGGTCGGCGAGAGAGGACTCCACGATCGAGGGGCGGACGACTGTTACGGGCAGGTCTCCCTTAGTTTCCGCGAGCGCGACCTCGCCGAGCGACTTCGTGAAGGCGTAGGCGTCGGGCCAACCGAGCGCCTGGGCGTGGGCCCGACCGAGCGCGACGAGATGGTCGGTCACCCAGTCCTCACGCAGTCGCTCCGTCCGCTCGGCGAGAAGCGCCGTTCCCGCGGCACCGAGCTCGCCTCGCGCCGCCTTGCGGAACTTCGCGAGCTGGCTCGGAGTCCGACTCTGCGCGTGGGCATCCGATCGCGCCCTTCGCGCCGACTCGACCTCGGCCCGCCAGTCCGGGAGTGCGATGTAGGGACTCTCCGAGATCGCTCCCTCGAGCGCGTCGCCGCGGTGGCCGCTGCTCACGTAGGCAGTCGAGACCGAGATGAGGTGGGGGAGCGCCGCCCCGGTCGGTTGGTGCGCAGCGCCGAGGTCAATCATCGTCGCGGCCACGCGGGAAGGTCCCAGGAGATTGACCTCGACCGCACTGTCGATCGGGGAGTCGAAGCTCACCGACGCGGCAGCGTGCACGACGATGTCGCACGACGCGAGGACGCTCTTCCCCTCGTCGTCCAGGCCGAGACCGTCCCTCGTCACATCGCCCGCGACCGTCGTTAGCCGACGGGCAATCGTCGACTCGAAGTCCCGGCCGAGTTCGTTGCGCAGCCGGTCGAAGCAGTCGTTGCGGATGATCTCACGAGCTGTCCGTTCAGCCGCGTTCTGCCGCCGGCCCGCGCGGACGACGGCGACGACCTGGCACCCCGGGACGCAACGGAGGAGGCGCTCCACAAGCGCGGTGCCGAGAAATCCGGTCGCGCCGGTGACCGCGACACGCTTGTTCGCGAGATCGTCGGCGATCACGACGCCGCCAGCGATTGGTCGATCATCGTCGGCGCGCTCCCGTGCGGCTGCGGTGGGGCGGCGTGTACCGCTTCGAGGGCTTCGGGGGACCCGCCGCTCGAGTCTGAGATGCCTTCACCGCGCGGGTCGGTTGCGTGCCAGAGGCCATCGCTGCGCGTTGGCGACGCATGCCCCGCACGAGGAGCCAGCCCCCGAAGACGAGGAACAGGGCCCCAAAGATGTCCTCGGCGGCGACGAGCTCGAAGCCCATCATGAAACTCGCGATGCCGACCAGCGAGCCGCGGCGGAAGACGATGCCGGCGAGCATGATGACAATCAGGACCAGCCCGGCGATGAGCAACGTCGACGCGTCGTCGCGGACCTTCACAACCGTGGAATGGCGGTTGACGAGGTACCCCGCGATCACCAGGCCGAGCGCGAGAACCGTCGCGGCAACGCTGAATCGGTGCTCGCGCTCGTCAAGGCCGCTGGGCGGTGGCTTACCCGAAGCTGCCCCCTTGAGAGCCTGTCGGGCCGGGAGCTTGCGGATCCACGAACCGAGCGACAATGTCGTGAGACGACGACGCTGGTCAGCCGGTTCACTGCTCTCGACCGCCCCCTGCGCGCCGGGGAAGCCACCGGCAACGGGTCCGATCGGAACACCGGGGCGTTCGTCGCTCACGCCGCAAAGGGTAGCTGCGGTGGTGCCGCGAGAGGGAATGCCGTGTGCCCGATCTGGTTCGGAACAGCGGAGAGCCGATCATCGCTCCGGCGTCGGCGGCCGAGAGCGCGGGTACCATTCGTCAACCGGGCGCTTGGCTCAGTTGGTTAGAGCGCAGCCTTCACACGGCTGAGGTCGGCGGTTCGAGTCCGCCAGCGCCCACGGGATAAGAGCAGGTCAGCGCCGGTCTAGCGAGCGGCCTTATCCTTCTCCCCGATTCGGCGTGCCCTCTGCGTGCCCTTAGGTCGCAGAAAAGCCCCCACCGCGTCGGCCGCGGTTCGGTCAGCCTCGCCCGTCGCTCTGGCGTAGAGATCGAGCGTCATTCGTGACGACGAGTGCCCGAGTCGCGTCTGCGCGGTCTTGATATCGGCACCCGAGGCGACGAGTGCCGTGGCCGCGAGCGAGCGCAGATCGTGGAAGCGCAACCCAGCGAGCCCGGCCGCTTTGCACGCCGGTAGCCACGTCCGTCGTCGCCAGTTCGTGTAGTCGAGCGGTGCGCCGTCTGGCGAGACGAACACGAGCGCGTCACCATCGGCCGCGGTCAAGCCTCGACGACTGAGAAGCGCGGCGAGGTCTTCGAGCAGCCATGCCGGAACGGCGAAGGTACGGACGCCGGCCGCTGACTTCGGCGGCTCGAGCTGTCCGTTGCGCGCGAGCTGGCGAGCGATGGCGACCTTGCCGCCCAGCATGTCGAGTCGATCGACGGTCAGCCCTGCGACCTCGGCCCAGCGGAGTCCGAGCACCGCGCCCGCCCACATCATCGGCGCCTGATCTTCGCCGAGCACGTCGGCCAGCCGTTCGAGCTCGTCGGCGCCGAGAGTCGGTCGCTCGACAAGGCGACCACGCGGCAGCCTGATCCCGCGACAGGGGGAGCGCGTCAGCCGGTCGGTCGCCTCCGCGTAGGCGAACAGCGCTCGCAGGCACGAATACTGACGCCCCACGGTCGAGGGAGCCTGGTGGTCGGCCCAGCCATCGACGAGGGCTTGCACATCGTGGCGGGTGACGCCACCAATGGCGCGGGCTCCGAGAACGGGGAGAACGTGCGAGTTGAGGATCGAGAGGTCGCGGGCCCGGCTGCTCGCGCGCTTGCGGGGGTTCGCTCCCAGCCATTCGGTCGCGAGCTTCGCGAGTGCGAGCTTGCCCGCGTCCGGGTCGATCCACGAGCCACGCCGTAGGTCGGTCTCGACGGTTGACAGGAACGCGCGGGCGTCAGCTTTCGTCATGAAAGTGACGGGCGCGACGCGGCGCTTGCCGTCGCGGAAGTAGCGGGCCTGGAAGCGACCCGAGGGCAGCGTGCGGGCGTTGCCGAAGTGGCGACGCGCGCTAGATCGTTGGGGACTCATCACCCGATGCCGTCGCCTGTGCCGCGAGCCGGACGAGCTGACCACGCGTCACCTGGACGCGGTGACCCCGAGGGCACTGAACCATGACTCGCAGAGAGTCCTCTATCAGCGCATCGAACGGAGCGCGAAAGATCGTCGTCCTGGCGATTGGCGCGTCCTGCCACCTGAGCGGTTCTACCTCGATCGCCGCGCGCGAGGTAGAAGACGGCGGATCGCGAGAAACCTCGCCGTCTCGAAAAAGCCAGCGTCGGGAATATTCGGCAGCGCGTAGGGACCGTGAGGGTCCAGCGGCAACGCGAGCGGTATCAGGTTCGAGTTGTCGATCTTCGCCTCGCGCCGGTTGCGCCGGACAGAGCGGATGAGCACGGCGGGCGTTCCGCCAAGGATCTCAGCATCGAAGTCAGCCAGGCCCGAGTCCGGATCGCGGTGACCCTCGCCGACCACAGCGAGCACCGGAGGCAACGCCACGCCAGCCCGCACGCACTGAGCGCACCCGAACGTCACGGATACTGACACGGCCGTAAGTACATCCTTGTCATGCTGCACGTGGCCATGCTACTCTCAGGTCAACCAAGCTGCGGGTTCGCCCTCACTGGCCCACCGACCACCATCTCGGTACCGGGCCTGAGGTGCCTTATGGCCCAGCCAAGTCCCACCGCCGAATCGCCCAACCGCGAAGCGCGTCAACACCCCGAGCGACTCAATATCCCCGCCGCCGCCGAGCTGATGGGTCTCTCGGAGCGTCACGTCCGGAGGCTCGTCTTCGAGCGGAGGCTTCCCCACTACAAAATTGGCTCTCGAATCGTCATCGCGGCCGATGACTGCGAAGCCTTCCTCGCAGCGCAGCGCCGAGAGGCCGTGCGGTGAAAGGGACGATCGAGAGGGGCCTGAGGGCCGCTCAGAGCCACGCAAAGGCGTGCCGGGCATGACGCGACCGGGAGATAGTGACATGGGCGCCGGTCGCTCTGAAGCCGGAGACATCGAGCTCCGACTCGCCGGAAAGACCAAGACTGTCGGCGCGCCGTCGTCCTGTCGGATCATGCGGTCGAAACGGGCGAGCGAGATCAAACCGACGCGCGTCGTTTGGCTGTGGCCCGGCTGGCTACCGGCTGGGCGCCTGGCGCTCCTTGGCGGTCGCCCCGGCGATGGCAAGTCGTCGGTGACGATCGACCTCGCGGCACGGCTCTCTACAGCCTCGCCCCTCCCCGATGGCTACCGCCCGCCCGCGCCTCTGACGGTGCTGATCCTCAGTGGCGAGGACGACCCCTCGGACACAATCGTCCCGCGGCTGCTCGCCGCTGGCGCCGACCTCGGCCGCGTCGTCATTGCCAACGGGACGGTCGTCGACACTGAGACGCGCATCGCCCGGTCGTGGGTTCTCCCGGCCGACGTGCCGGAGCTGGCGAACCTCGTCCACGACAGTGGCGCCGATCTCGTCGTCATCGACCCGCTGGCGGCCTTCGTCGCCTCGGCGGTCGATACTCACCGAGACGCCGCCGTCCGTTCGATGCTGCTCCCACTCTCGACGATGGCCCGCCACGAACGGTGCGCGGTCATCGGCGTGAGGCATCACCGGAAGGGTGGCGCCCTCGACGCCCGCGACGCCGGCACGGGGAGCGTGGCGTTCACCGCTGCGGCCCGCATCGAATGGGTCGCCGGCCGTGACCCCGAGGACCAGGGGCGCCGTGTGCTCGCCGTAGCCAAGACGAACATCGCCGCCGTCCCGCCGTCGCGGCTCTACCGGCTGATCCCAGCCGAGGGTGAATGGGACACCGTAGCGGTGCGCTGGGAAGGCACGACGACCGTCACGGCGAACGAGCTCGCTGCCGGTCCGGTCAGCGCCGAAGAGCGGAGCGAGGTCGACGAGGCCGCCGACTTCTTGCGCGAGGTGCTCGCTGCCGGTCCGGTCGAGGCGACCGCTGTAAAGCGGCAGGCGCGCGCCGCCGACATCTCCGAAAAAGGATCACTGAGACGAGCGAAAGATCGGCTCAAAGTTCGATCTCGCAAGCTGCCGGGCGGCCCGTGGGTGTGGGAGCTGCGCGACCAAGATGAGCACCGTTCAGCGGAAGGCGCGATGCAATCCGAGCACGCTCACCTTGCTCCCCTTGCTCCCCTTGCTCATCTTCCCTGGTCAGAGAGAGAGATAGATGGAGGCTTCTCGCGAGAGAACACCGAAGGCGTGCAAGATGTGCAAGGTGCGGGGTTCTTAGATGCTGCACACCTTTCCTGCTCGGACGGTGAGCCCGCGCCCACCGATGACGACCTCGCCGAGTGGGACGCGCCGGACGCGCCGGAGGCTGAAGACCTCGATGCACTCGCCACCAAACCTCCGCGGGCGCGGCGGCCTTCACGCGCTGGCGTGAGGCTCAACGGGCCTGGGACGCCTCGTCTCTCCGTCGCCGAGCGTGGTGCTCTGAGCACGGCGATCCGCGTCGCGGGGCTGGACGACGATGAAACGCTCGCCCTGTGCTCGCAGGTGGCCGGGCGCGCGATTCGTTCGCGAGCGGATCTCACCCCCGATGAGCACCGCGCCGTGTTCAACGAACTCGTCGCCCGACAGGGAGCGGGCACGTCGTGAGTGCCACGTCGATGCCGACCAGCGCGATCGAGTTCGCCGTCGCGTTCCTGGTCAAGACCCTTGGCCGCGGCGCGCTGTCAGCGGAGAACGTCAAGCGGCAGGCCCACGCTGCCGGGATCAGCGAGGCGACGCTTCAGCGAGCGAAGACCGCGCTCGGCGTGAAGGCGCGCAAGACGGCGGCCGGGCCGTGGACCTGGCAGCTCGGCGAAGGTGCTCACACGGTGAGCAGCAAAGACGCTCAATCGCGCGTGTCGCATCGCCAGTCATCGCGACCCGCGGAGCCACCTTCGATCGCCGCCTCGTCCTTCCCGTTCGCCACCCGCGGCCAGCACGACCGCATCCGCGAGCTGTCGGCCCGAGTCGGTGGCCTTCCCGTTTCGGGCGAGTGCTACGCCGAGGCCACCGGGCGCCCGATCAGTGAGCTGCGAACGCTGACGACGAGCGAAGCCGCCCGCTGGATCGTCCAGCTCGAGAAGCGAGCGCAGCGGTGAAGCCGGGCCTGTCGCTCGACGTGGCATCCGCGGTGGTGCTCTTGCGACACGCCTTCGTCGAACGCGAGGCAGGGCGCTCCCCGCTGCCCGATCTCACGCGCTCGCGCGCCATGTTCGCCTCTGCCGACCTCGCCGACGCGCTCGAAATGGCCTTGGAGGCAATCGTCCGCCTGACCTGGGACGATCCTGACGAGATCACCTCGGCGCTGTGGGTCGACGACGAACTCGACGCCGAGCTCGACGAGTTCGCGGGAGTTGAGGGCCAATGAAGCGATCGACCCGACCCACCGACTGAAAGGAATCGACCATGACCATGCAAACCGAACCGACCGCACCAGCCGACGCCGACAAGCCGTGGACCGTAATCGTGCCGCTGGCGCCTTGGCAGAACTACGGCGCGGGCACGATCCCGCTAGCGGTCCATCGACTCGGCGATCACGTCGAGCTGCGCGGCGCCGTCTGCGGTGGTGGCCGCGGGGCGCCTGTCCTCGTGCTGCCGCCTGACTGCCGGCCGCCAGGACTGATGCGGTTGCCTGTCGGGATGCCCGTCGACCCCGTGAGCCGCTCGCAGGCAGCTGCGGTCGCGGTCATCACCGCCTCGGGCAGGGTCACGATCGAGACAGATGGCTGGTCGGCGTCGGAGCCGTACTTCGACCTCGGCTTGGTCAGCTTCGCGGTCGACGTGAAGCTCGCCGAGACGATCGCCAAGGCCACCACTGGCCGCGAGGGAAGGCGATAGCGCGGTGACCGTTTACTACGCGGAGCCGTTCGTCATCGGCTGGGAGTCCGTCCACTTCCCCGGCTTCCAGTGGCCGACGGGCGCGCCGCCGACCCCGACGCCGACCAGCATCACGGTCCCGCACGGGACATCGGTTCGCTTCGCCGTCGCCACGACGGGCGTAGGGGTCAACGGCATGTTTTCCGCGAACAGCACCCAAGGGTCGAACGTGCTCACGGGGGTCACCCACGCCGCTGACCTCGCGGTCGGTCAACTGCTCACCGGCGGCGCGATCGGCACCATCCCCGCGGGCTCGCGGATCAGCGCGATTTCGGTTCCCAACGCGACCGTGACGTTCGGCAACGGGCCATGGGACGAGGACACCGACTCCTATCTGAACCCGCAAGGGGCGGCGGGCACTCTCATCGGCGGGTGGTGGTTTTTCACAGTCGAGGACTTCCCGCTCGGGACGCTGGCAGTCACCGTCACCCCCGAGACGGGCGTCACGATCACCGACTGGAACGCCGACGGCACCGGCCAGGTGATCTCCTACGTCGGGAACGGCACCGCGATGGCGAACCTTTCCAGCCAGGCCGAAGCCATGTTCGGGGTCGTCTTCGCGAGCGCGGGAATCTTCACCGTGACGGTGGAATACACGGCCGCCGATGGGAACTTCCCATCGAATCAGTTCGCGCCGACGATCACGGTGACCGTCACATGAGCGCCCTCCTGGTCACTGTCGTCCGCCGGGCTTATCGTGGAGCCATCTAGGGAGGCGGCCATGAAAAAGGTCTTCGCCAGCCTCGCGCTCGTGTTCGCTGCGACCGCCCTAGCAACTTCAGCGAGCGCCGCGAGTAAGTCGGTCACGCTCACGGCGAGCAAGTCGAGTCTCGGCGCGTCCGGGGGATCGGTGACGATCCGCGCCAAGGTCAAAGCTGCCAAGACCTGCACCTGGACATCGCGCCCGAAGGTCAAGAGTTTCGACAAATCGGTCAACTGCAAGGCCCGACTGAGCCGCGCGGCGAAGCTGCCCGCCAACACGACGAGCGCTGTCAAGCGGTTCACGTTCTCTCTCGACGCGGCGAAGGGTAAGGCGAAGGCGTCGGGTTCGGTGATCGTGACCGAGCAGGCGCGCAAGGTCGCAGCCAAGGCACCGACCACGACCACCACGACGGCAGTCCCGACCGTGGCGTACACCGCCGTAGACCCGTCGTTCACGCAATCGCCGACGAATCCGCTCGTGGTGACCTTCGACTACTCAGCGGACGCGACGGAGACCACCGACGGCGTCGGGGTGAACCTCGGAGCAGAAGGGGAGCTGCCGGGGGGCATCCTGAACTTCTACAACGAAGGATCCCTGACGTGCAGCATGAACGTCGGGGGAGCGACGACGGGAAGCACCTGCCTCGTCACCTACGCGGACACTGGCAGCTACCAGGTCACGACGCAATACATTCCGAACGGGGCCACTGCCGTGACAGAGACCGATGACGTGACGATCGCCCCTTACGCGACGACGGTGGGACTCACCCTGTCTGGTCCTAATAGCAACGGAGTGCAAGGCGCCACCTGGACGGTCACTGACCAGAATGGCAACACTCCGCCCGAGTCGGCCACCGTCTCGATTGTCGACACAACAATCGACCAGACGTTTCCGATCTCGACGGGTTCCAACGACACGATTGAGATGGCGGTAGTAGGTCCCCTCGCGGGTTTCAACAACGTGTGCAATTTCGATGTTGAAATCGGCCTCGATCCGGATTGGGTACCTCCGCCGGTCGCGCCGTATGCGCCTATCGTGATCGCGTGCACCGACAGTTTCGCGATAGAGGTCGCTTACAGCGGCGCGGTCGGTTGGTCTGGTTCTCAGAACAGCGCGCCGTTAACACTTCCGCAAGGCTGAGGGGTCGGTGCCTGTCGATGAGTGAGCGAGCGAGCGGGTCGATCAGACAGCCGGACGAGCTGACGTTGGCGCTCGTAGCTGCAACCCTGCACGTCAGTCGTCTCATCTACGAATTGCCCGCCGATGACGACGCCGTAGTCGCCGAGTTCGACGCTCAGTTGGAGGTCAAGGATGGTCTGGTCGACACCCTCCTGAACGATCGCCCGCCGAGCGACGCGGTCGAGGATTTGGCCGTGTTCGCCGCAGCGGCCGTCGAACAGTGGGCCGAATGCTCGGGCCAGGACCCGTTCGAACTGTTGCGAGAGTTCGACCTCACCTGGAAGCAGCGCAAACGTCGCTAGGAGCTACAGAGCCGTAGCCACGCTTTCAGATTCCGACTGACATCAGCTTGCAGACCGAACACCCGTCAACCGGCGCCGGGTGCTCATGCTGGTGTATCTCGCTGAGACGACGAACCTCGGCGTCAAGTTCGTCCTCAGTGACGGTCTCGACTCGGATCTGTGTCGGCGCGTCAAGCCCGAGCAGCTTGGCCCGGCGTTCCTGAACCCGGAGCAGCCCCGCCGCCGCTTGCACGACCGGGCCGTAATCGACCACCCGCACGCGCTCTTTGGTCTCGGGGTCGACGTCGAAGATCACGCGGCCGTGATCGACCCGCGGCTGTCGCTGCCCGAGCACCAGGAGCAGGCGCCGCTCGATGTTGTCGAGCTTCACCAGTTCCATCCGCCGCGCCTCGATGGCGCCTTCGGTGGGTACGGCCTGCATCCCTCGCTGGACTCTCTCGAAGGCGGTTGAGGTCGAAACGCCGAGGTGTTCGCCGATTTGCGCGTAGGTCAGCGACATGGATCGCAGCTCGGCGGCTCGCTGGTCCTGCTCGACAGTCTCTAGCGAGCGGATCGCGCGGCCGTGGCCGTCCCTCGCCCTGATCGCAGACTTCGCGGCCGTCATGGGCCAATGATACCGACCGCCACCAGGGAGAATGATGCTTTATGCCTCTGACCAGGGGCGATAGACTGAAGCGTGGCAGATCACCTCAAAGTGCTCACCGTCCGTCAGCCCTTCGCGAGCCTCATCATGGCGGGCATCAAGACCACCGAGAATCGAACGTGGCGCACGAACTACCGCGGGCGACTCGTCATCCATGCCGGAGCACGGGACGACCGGGAAGCGATGCTCAGGCACGCAGATGGTTGGCGGCCACCTCACCACTCGGGACAGGGTTGCGAGCCACTAGAGGGCATCACAGCGCCCCTCCCGTACCTCCCGCGTGGTGCTCTGCTCGGCACGGTCGAGCTGGTCGACTGCGTTCGAGACTCCGCGAGCGAATGGGCGATCGAGGGTCTGTGGCATTGGCAGCTCGCCGATCCGCAGCCGTTCGATACACCGATACCGGCTAAGGGCAAACTCGGGCTGTGGACCTACTTCGAGAGCCCGAATCCTCGCAACAGGCGACGGGTTGACACTGTGCGCGGTCCGTCAGGCCAGCCGCGGCGAGCACAGTGACCGTTTCGTTGTCTGCTAACTCGGCGCTCAATTTGGCTCGCTCGCGGTCACTTTCAGATCCCAGTTGCACTCTGAGTCCACGACGAGTTGAAATGTGCCTGTGTCGTAATAGCTCTCGACGCTGTTCCCACTCGCGCCGAGTTCGTTCACCCCGGCATCGGTCGTCTGCGTAGCTCCAATGCCATTGACGCTCACGATGAAATTGCCCGAGCTACCGAAGCCGGAGCAGTTGTAGGACCATCCGAGAAACCAACCGTTCGCGTCCGAGGGGATGGTGAAGGACGCAAGCGACGACTGGCCCGACCCCTGCGTGTTTGGCACCACCGTCACGTTTGAATACGTGACCGGCGCGGCGGTGGTCGTGGTGTTACCCGTGTTCCCAGCGACCGTTGTTTGCGTCGCCGGGTTGGTTCCGGTATTCGGCTTGCTGCCTGAGCTGGCGATGGCGATGATGACGATCAAGACGACTATGCCAGCCAGCCAGAATCGCTTCTTGCGATACCAGGGACGTAGCGCCTTAGCTCTCGCCTGCGCTGCTTTTGGATCGTTGGAGCTCGTGTCAGACACGGTGCCTCCTTAGGCTTTTGCCTCTCGCTCGGTCAAGTCATTAGGTAATCGTGAAGATGCCTGCGACGGTTCCGGTGCTGCAACTGACCGATAGGTGAGCGGTCCCCGCGCCAGTAGTTGAACCGATCAGCCAAGTCCAGGTCGCGACGCCGCTCGCATTGGCTGTGGTCGCGCCAAGGCCGCTTTCGGTGCTCGGTCGACCGCTCGGTAGCGTTACCGCGAGTGTGCAGGAATCGTCCGGCTTGCTCGAATGCACGGTGAGCGATTCATGACCGCCGGGAGCAATCGAGCCGATCAGTGAGGTGATCGTCACCGCAACTCCTGTAGTCGTCGTGACGGTAGGTCGAGTGGTCGTCGTGGCGATTGGGGCAGTGGTCGCGGTCGGCTGTGTCGCACTCGCCTGAGGCCATGCGCCGAGGTACTGGTGATACGTGGACACCCAATCGGTGGCGATGGCCTTCTGCGCGCTCGCGAGCCCGACCTTCCCGTCGCAGACGAGGTCGTGCAAGCGGTTTTCGAGAATGTCCTTGCTGTTCAAGTAGCCCTTTGGGTGGTCATTCAACTCGGGCCAAAGGTTGCCGATCGTGTTGCTGCCACCGAGTTCGAGAGGTATCAGGTGGTCGATTTCGTATTGATCCGTCGTGTGATGGGTGATGCCGTATTCCGCGTAGACCTGGTTCTTCTCAGATCCGGGAACGTCTCGCACGCTGGTCGCATAACCGGACTGGCAGATCGTCGCAACTGTGACATGCAACGTCACGCCCGGCGTCACGCGAAGATCGTTCAGGGGCTCGCCATGCTCGTAGCGAAAATGGGCGACGGCGGCGAAGGCTGTCGCGGGCAGCACTAGACTGACGGCGGCGAAGGCGATCGCGACCGATCCGATAGAAACGATGCGGCGTGGTCTCATGGATAGACCGTAGTGCCAGGTGGGGTGACGCGCACCGGCCTCACCGTCGAAAGCCCATGACCACCCGAACGCGCCGCCGTGCCCGCTCCGTGCCCCATCGTGCCCTAACGGACGGACTGTCACGGTTCCCAACGGAGTCGGGCGGCATAGCTAGTGAGCAGGTCAACCGCCAGATTCGAGGATCGCCGCAGGTAGCAGATTTGGCCTGTTCAGCCTTCACACGGCTGAGGTCGGCGGTTCGAGTCCGCCAGCGCCCACCAGCGAAATGGGGGAGAGAGAGGCGCGGCGGGGAAAAGGGTCAAACGGCACACGCACCGGACGAGAGGGCGACGGGGGGGATGGAACCGGCGACGGTCGACGGCACCCCACCAAGGGCGACCGGCGGACCGGCGCAGCTCGGGAGAGGGCGCACGAGGAGCCGCAACACCTTCCAGCCCAGTTGCAGGAAATCTAAGCAATATGATGTGCCTACGCCCGTTTGAGAGGAGCCTCAAAGAGGGTGAACCGCATTCTCTTCGGCCGTACCGTTGCGGTCAGTGCGCTTACTCTATCAAGTCTGGCTCTTGCCACTCTGGCAGTGACATCGGTGGTCGGCGCAGCAGGGAGCAATACTTCCCAAGTTTCTCTAGCGGCAATGGCTGTGAGACCACTCTCGGGCGTCAAAGTACTCGGTCGGGGGTTCGACGGCCCCGCCGCCGTCGCCTTGGGCGGCACCCACGTCTGGGTCGCGAATCTCAACTCGGTCACCGAGCTCTCAGCGTCGTGACCGCAGCCAAGATCGCGCACGGCCGTGCGCGCTTGGTTATCCGCAGTGGGCCGAACCTCCCGTGACTAGCGCGAGTTTCCGGGATAACCCCGGTTGACGCGACACTGTCCCTGGTGAATGGCCTTTTCTGAGACGTTGTCGCGTATTACCTAAGCACGCGGCGCGTAGGCCTCGAACCCGAAGAGCGCGAAGAGCTGCTCTTGCAGGTCCGACATCTCGGTGAACATCCGCTTGGCGCGTGGCCGTCCGCCGCTCGAGGGGTAGACGAGCAG
>CAWDKZ010000015.1:0-16291 GCA_963803025.1 uncultured Acidimicrobiaceae bacterium | reverse complement strand
GCGTGCCCGCGTGGCGAGGACGGTCCGCTGCCCGCGTCCGAACGGCGTTCCGCGAAGATCGGGCGCACCCCCACGGGGGTCCGTCGTGGGTCGGCGAGGATCTCCGTGAGGAGCGCGAGCACCGCCGCACGGGAGCGCCCGGCAGCGCCCGCCGTCGTTGCGCGACGCCGATGACGCGGGGACCGACACCCTCGACCGGCACCACCACCCAGGTTCTCGCGCGGCTGCGCGGCATCGCGCTCGCCGGCAGAATGGCGAAGCTGCAGCGTTCGCCCATGAGGGACCGCATCAGGCGCAGACTGTCCAGCTCGGCTCGAGGATGGAGCGTGACGCCCGCCGCGGCCGCGGCGGCATCGAGACCGATCCGGTAGTTGCTCCCTGCCACGGGCAGCAACAGTGACAGCGAGGCGAGGTCGGCGACTGTGAGCACCGAGCGGGCCGCGAGCGGATGGCTGCGGGGAAGGAACAGACCGAGGTCCTCCTCGAATAGCGGCACGGTGTGGACCTCGGAGCCGGATGCCGGCAGGGCGAGCACGCCGAGGTCGATCTCTCCCGACGCGAGCTGGCCGTCGAGGCCGTGGGTCGTCGCCTCCCGGAAAATCAGGTGGAGATGGGGATGGACGGTGGGCACGAGATCGAGGATCTCCGGCACGAGCCAGAGTGCCGTGGTCCCGATCACTCCCAGCTGGACGGTCCCGATGATCTCCTGGCTGAGCGCCGTCACGTCGGAGGTGAGCGCGTCGAGCTCGCCGATCACCCGACGCGCCCGTTCGACCGCGAGCACGCCCGCCTCGGTGAGCTCACCGGTCCCCGGTCAACGAGGACCGAGCCGAGTTCAATCTCGAGTTTCTTGATGTGCGTCGAGACGTTCGACTGCACGGTCGCGAGCGCGTCCGCCGGGCGGAGAACGAGCCATGCTCGGCGATCGCGACCAGGGCGTTTAGCTGCCGGAGATCCATCGACTTCGATGATAATCACTATCTATTCCACCTGTTTGACTGATGGCCCTCAGGTGGCAAGAGTGGGGTCAACCACGGGAGAGACGGTCCCCCACCGGATCCCTGTGGGTGTGAACTGAACGAAGGGGCCGGTCCCCCCCCCGGCCCCTTCTTCGCGTCCAGCCCGGGGCTGTGGCGTCGGGCAACTGGCATCACCAGGGTTTACCGGAGGACTTCGACCTGGTGCTCCTTGTGCGGCGGGCACTTGCCGGCAGAGCCCAGGCACGACGCCAAGGAGACGTGTCCGGCCCTCGGAAGGGTGGTGTCTGTCCCGCCGCGGCGCGCTTGCGCGCCGACCACCAGTCCGTCTCGGCCTCGTCGGCCAAGAGCGCAACCGACTCCTCGATGCGGGCCGCGAAATGGCGCGCGGCCTCCTCGCGGCCCGAAGGTCCCGTCGCGTCGCTCGGCCACAGCGGGTCCCCGAAGCGGACCTCGACCTTGCCCCGTCGCAGCGTCCTCCGGCCCTTCGGGAAAACCGGTCGCACTCCCCGCAGGTGCACCGGCACGACGGGCACGTCGCAGCGTTTGGCGAGATAGGCCGCGCCACCCCGGAATTCCTGGCCCCAGCCGTCCAGCGTCCGGCCGCCCTCCGGGAAGATGACGACGTTCCAGCGATCAGTGAGCAGCGACGCCGCGAGGTCGGCGCTGCGCCGGTTCACCTTGGTTCGCTCCATCGGGATCGTGCCGAGGGTGAGCGACCACAGCGCCGCCTTCCAAGGACGGTCGAAAAAATAGTCCGCCGCCGCGGCGACAACCGTCCGGTGCCGGAACCGTTGCGGCAGACATGCCACGACGATCGACGTGTCGAGGTGGCTCGAGTGGTTAGCGGCGAAGATCACCGGGCCGTCGAGCGGGTCAAGGTGTTCCCGGCCGAGGACCCTGGGCGCCGTGACGACAGCCACGAACGGCCGGGTGACATTATCGACGAGGATCCGGCGCACGGCCCGCGCCCACGGCGCCCGCGTCCAGGACGTGTCGTAGTAGACCCCGATGTTGCGCGGCTCGAGGGGGCGGGGAGCGTCCCCGGCCACGTCGGGCGGGAGACGACCTCGTCGATGATGCGGGGGAGACGAACGCTCACGAGACGTCGGCCACGAGCAGCGGCGGGGCGTGGAGGTGGGTGATCGTCGGGCTCCGACCGACGACGTCCTCGGCCATCTCAAGGGCGTCGGCGAGCGTCGAGGCCGGCTTGAATCCCATCCGCCGCACGGCAGCCCGGTCGCCGCCGACGATGATCACCGCGCCGAGGTGCTCGAGCGTGTGCGCGCACCAGTACCACATGTACAACGGGTGCACCCCGTGGTAGGCGTACGAGGTCCGGTAGAGGTGCACGTACCAGGGATCGGTCGCGAACGCCTCCTCGTAGTTCTTCTCGATCTCGACGAGATCGGTCGTCTCGGCGAGGACCTGCTCGAAGAAGTCGATGTAGCTCGGGTGGTGCACCGGGTGGAACGCCCAGGGGGTCGGGTGCGACATGATGCAGACCCCGCCCTCCCGCACGAGCGGTTTCCCTCGGTAGAGGTTGAAGAAATAGCCGAGCCCAAGACAGGCGACGAGGATCGGGTTCATGATCGAGTTCACGTTGTACGGGCACAGGTACGGCAGGCCCATCGTCAAGATGTCGGTCTGGCCCTCGACGCTGACGAGCTGCTGACGGTGGAGGTGCTCGAGCGTGACATCGTGCACGGCCTCGACTTCGCCCGCTTGCACCGAGGTCGGAGCGTAGGGCGACAGCATCGACTGGAAGATCTGGCGCGCGAGTCTCGGCGGCGTGCGCTCGAGGGCCATCCGGGTCGAGTGGAAGCCCGCCCGATCGGCGAGCGACCACTCCCACTCGCGTTTCTGCAGGAAGTTGAACTGGGAGGGGAACATGTCGAGGTTGAGGGTCGTCTCGATCTGGAAGATCTTCACGCCGGCGTTCCTGATGAGCCGGCCCATCCGCCAGTTCGACGAGTGCATCTCGGAGTTGTGCCGGTCCATGAGCGACCGGCTGTGCTGCAGCGTCCTCACGTTGTGGTGGTGACGGAGGCTCCGGTAGCTGGCGAGCCCCGTCGCGACGGACTTGTGGCCGCCGTCCATCGCGGAAAGGTTGATGTTCACGTAGACCAAGAGGTCGCTCTCGGCGGCGCGCCGGTTGATCTCGACGTCCTCGCCCTCCGCGGTCATGCCGAGGTGGACGAGCGCCTCGGGATCCTCGGCGTCGTGCTGGAGGAGGAGACCGTGCGGCGCGAATGCGTCGAACACCCGGTCGCCGAGCGTGTGCCGCAACTCCTCGTCGGTCATCCGCCGATGCAGGGCGAGCGCCGCGATCAAGACGACGTCGTCCACACCGGCGGCGGCCGCGACGTCGAGCACCGCCTCGATCACCCGCTGGCGGACGTCCGGCCGACGCATCGGCGGCAGCGGCAACGAGACGTCGTCGAAGGCGATCGTGAGGCGCATCCCGGGCCGGAGCAGGGCCGAGAGCGGCGCCGAGTCACCGACCGGGTGCTCGAGGGCGTGGCGGACCGACGCATCCGGGTCGCGCAGCCCGTCGAGGGGCTCGGGCGGGTAGACGACGCGGGAACCCTCGGGCAGCCGCTCGAACCGGAAGCCCTCGCCGTGCCAGAACAGCGTCGGGGGTGTCGACCGGTCGACCTCGAGTACGAATCCGGGCCTCGGGCTCACGCGCTCGTCTCCAGTCCTTTGTCACCACGCGGCACACGTCGCTTGCTCGCGGCGGACACTGCGGGGCGCCGCCACCCCGGATCCTCTCGCCGGAGGTCGAAGACCACCTTCACCGATCCCCGCCGCCCGGCGCTCGCGGCGTGGCGAACCGCTTCCTCGTAACGTTCCAGAGGGTAGTGGGCGGAGACGAGCCGCTCGAGCTGGGCCTCGACAACGAGCTCGAAGGCGAGCGCGAAGGTCCGTCGGGAGCCTTCAGGGACTTCCTCGGTGCCGTACGCGTAGGCGCCGACGAGCGCGATCTCGCGCTGCCAGAGCGGCGCGAGATCGACCCGGACGATGCCGGGCATACCGACGAGCACGATCCGCCCCCCCGGACGGACGACCTCCAGGGCCTCGGCGATCGAGCGGGCCGACCCGACGCAGTCGAACACGACGTCCGCGCCGCCGGCGAGGCGCTCGATCGCGCCCGCGGTGGACGCCAAGGCGAGTGTCCCGGTCATGCGGCGCACAGCCCGACCGAGCTCGCTCGGCGCGACGACCTCGTCTGCACCGAAGTCCTCGGCGAACCGTCTCTGGACCCGGTACTTCGCGACCGACAGCAGTGCCGAGGGCAGCGTGTGCCGCCGGAGGGCCGCGAGCGTGCAGAGTCCGACGGTCCCTGAGCCGAGGACGACGACCCGCTCGCCCGGCATGACCCCACCCCCCAGCGCGGCGTGGACCGCACAGGCCGCCGGTTCGACCATCACCGCGGCCTCGTCGCGCATCTCGTCCGGGACGAGGTGGAGCTGGGCCTCGTGCGCCACCAGCTCGTCGGACCACCCGCCCCCGGTGTCCGCGCAGTATCCCGTCTGCAGTCCCGGGCGCAGGTGACCGAAGGCGATCCGTTCGCACGCCCCCGTCCGACCGACGGCGCACGACGGGCAGGGTGGATCGATGCCCCGCACGACGCAGGAAAGGACGGGCTCGACAACGATCCGCCTGCCGGCGTCGGGGCCGTCGGTGACGACGCCGACGACCTCGTGGCCCGGCACGAACGGGAAGGTGACGACGTCCTCGAAGAAATGCGAGCTCGCCCCGTCGAGCATCGCGAGGTCCGAGCCGCAGATTCCGGAAAGAAGGGGTGTGACCCGGTGCCAACGTGGTCCCGGCAGGCTCGGCGGATCGAACTCGCCGAGGCGCAGCGGGCCGATCGCGATTCCGGCTCCGGATCCCGCGACGGCCGCAGCCATCCGCGCCGCGGCGAAGCGATGGACGAGCCGCTCGACGAGCAGGGCCCTCATCGCGGCGCTCCCTTCCCGTCGCCGGGGGTGCGCGCCCCGAGCTCCCGAGGTGCGGGGGAGCGGGGTCCAGTCCGGCGCATCGCGATCGCGAGCGGGACCCACGGTCCACCGCGGGCTCGCTTCCACTCTTCGATCGGCCAACCGCGCCGACGGGCGATGGCCGCGAGCTTCGGCTCCGGGTTCACGACGACCGGGAGTCCGGCCGCGTCCAACATCGGCAGGTCGCTCGTCGAATCGGCGTAGGCGACGGTCCGTTCCAGGTCGAGTCCGTGCGACGCCGCCCACTCGCCGAGCATGATCGCTCGCGCCTCTCCGGTCGGGGGGGTGGAGACGAGCTCCCCGGTGAAGCAGCCGTCCTTCTCGCCCAACGACGCGCAGACGATCTCGTCGAACAGCGGCCGGAGCGGCGCGATCACGAAGTCGAGCGCCCCCGTGATGAGGAGCGTCGGATGTCCGAGGGCGCGATGGGCGCGCACGCGCTCGATCGCGCCGGGAAAGGCCCGCGTCAGCAACAGGTCGCTGAAGAGCTCCCAGGCGTCGTCGCGCACCCGTTCCGCCGGCGCGCCTTCGTAGCGCCGGTAGAACGAGCGGAGGAAATCACCGCGGTCCCGGCGGTCGATCGCCAACAGGTGCGGCCCCTCGAGGAGGAGCTCCGCCGCCAGCTGCAACCGGCGCAGCGGCGCGAGGTGGCGCGTCGCGAGCCAGCCGTAGGACTCGACGACGTTCGAGTTGATGAGGGTCTGCTCGAGGTCGAACGCCGCGCAGCGGGGCTCCGCCGTGAGGATCCTGCGCCGTGCGCGGTCGTCGCGCTTCTCGGCGACCCGCTTGCCGGGCGACGTACGCACCCGGGCGTGGGCGACGATCGAGGGCAGATGGACGTCGCGCATGTATCTCGACCACTCGAGGACGCCCGGATCGAAGCAGAACGTCTTCTGGTCGACCGGGTCCAAGGACTCGAAGAGGCTGAGCGTGCGGTCGATGCGAAAACGCGCTTCGGTCTCCGCGTAGGACCCGTAGAGCTCGACGTAGCCGAGCGCGCGCTCGGCGAGGACGCGCCGCTCCTCCACACGGAGCGCGCGCTCGGCGAGATCTCCCCTGATGGGCAGGCGGTTGACGAAGTGCTCGGCGAGGCGAAGCGCGGCCGAGGCACGTCGCAGGTCACTCTGGACCTTGCCCCGGCCGGGGAACGACCAATTCGGCACGACGATCGGTTGACCGTGGGCGTCGTAGATCGGGTGCTCGGTGAACCATCCCTCGCACAGCGAGACGAGGGTTCCGTAGCGCAACGGGTTCCGTACGCCGGACGCGATCTGGTACACGCTCTCCTCGGGAGATCCCGGCCCTCGGGCCGCGACGGCGATGATCGCCGCGGCAACCAGGTCAACCGGGATCACGTCGATGACGCCCTCGGGTACGCCGGGGAACTGCCGCAGCAAGCCCCGCGCGTAGGAGATGATCACCGGCTCGGCCATCCGGAAGCCGCGGATCCATCCCGGAACCGGGTCGGCGAGAGAGGACTCCACGATCGAGGGGCGGACGACTGTTACGGGCAGGTCTCCCTTAGTTTCCGCGAGCACGACCTCGCCGAGCGACTTCGTGAAGGCGTAGGCGTCGGGCCAACCGAGCGCCTGGGCGCGGGCCCGACCGAGCGCGACGAGATGGTCGGTCACCCAGTCCTCACGCAGTCGCTCCGTCCGCTCGGCGAGAAGCGCCGTTCCCGCGGCGCCGAGCTCGCCTCGCGCCGCCTTGCGGAACTTCGCGAGCTGGCTCGGAGTCCGACTCTGCGCGTGGGCATCCGATCGCGCCCTTCGCGCCGACTCGACCTCGGCCCGCCAGTCCGGGAGTGCGATGTAGGGACTCTCCGAGATCGCTCCCTCGAGCGCGTCGCCGCGGTGGCCGCTGCTCACGTAGGCAGTCGAGACCGAGATGAGATGGGGGAGCGCCGCCCCGGTCGGTTGGTGCGCAGCGCCGAGGTCAATCATCGTCGCGGCCACGCGGGAAGGTCCCAGGAGATTGACCTCGACCGCACTGTCGATCGGGGAGTCGAAGCTCACCGACGCGGCAGCGTGCACGACGATGTCGCACGACGCGAGGACGCTCCTCCCCTCGTCGTCCAGGCCGAGACCGTCCCTCGTCACATCACCCGCGACCGTCGTTAGCCGACGGGCAATCGTCGACTCGAACTCCCGGCCGAGTTCGTTGCGCAGCCGGTCGAAGCAGTCGTTGCGGATGATCTCACGGGCTGTCCGTTCAGCCGCGTTCTGCCGCCGGCCCGCGCGGACGACGGCGACGACCTGGCACCCCGGGACGCAACGGAGGAGGCGCTCCACAAGCGCGGTGCCGAGAAATCCGGTCGCGCCGGTGACCGCGACACGCTTGTTCGCGAGATCGTCGGCGATCACGACGCCGCCAGCGATTGGTCGATCATCGTCGGCGCGCTCCCGTGCGGCTGCGGTGGGGCGGCGTGTACCGCTTCGAGGGCTTCGGGGGACCCGTCGCTCGAGTCTGAGATGCGTTCACCGCGCGGGTCGGTTGCGTGCCAGAGGCCATCGCGGCGCGTTGGCGACGCATGCCCCGCACGAGGAGCCAGCCCCCGAAGACGAGGAACAGGGCCCCAAAGATGTCCTCGGCGGCGACGAGCTCGAAGCCCATCATGAAACTCGCGATGCCGACCAGGGAGCCGCGGCGGAAGACGATGCCGGCGAGCATGATGGCAATCAGGACCAGCCCGGCGATGAGCAACGTCGACGCGTCGTCGCGGACCTTCACAACCGTGGAATGGCGGTTGACGAGGTACCCCGCGATCACCAGGCCGAGCGCGAGAACCGTCGCGGCAACGCTGAATCGGTGCTCGCGCTCGTCAAGGCCGCTGGGCGGTGGCTTACCCGAAGCTGCCCCCTTGAGAGCCTGTCGGGCCGGGAGCTTGCGGATCCACGAACCGAGCGGCAATGTCGTGAGACGACGACGCTGGTCAGCCGGTTCACTGCTCTCGACCGCCCCCTGCGCGTCGGGGGAGCCACCGGCAACGGGTCCGATCGGAACACCGGGGCGTTCGTCGCTCACGCCGCAAAGGGTAGCTGCGGCGGTGCCGCGAGAGGGAATGCCGTGTGCCCGATCTGGTTCGGAACAGCGGAGAGCCGATCATCGCTCCGGCGTCGGCGGCCGAGAGCGCGGGTACCATTCGTCAACCGGGCGCTTGGCTCAGTTGGTTAGAGCGCAGCCTTCACACGGCTGAGGTCGGCGGTTCGAGTCCGCCAGCGCCCACCAGCGAAATGGGGGAGAGAGAGGCGCGGCGGGGAAAAGGGTCAAACGGCACACGCACCGGACGAGAGGGCGACGGGGGGGATGGAACCGGCGACGGTCGACGGCACGCCACCAAGGGCGACCGGCGGACCGGCGCAGCTCGGGAGAGGGCGCCCGAGGAGCCGCAACACCTTCCAGCCCAGTTGCAGGAAATCTAAGCAATATGATGTGCCTACGCCCGTCTGAGAGGAGCCCCAAAGAGGGTGAACCGCATTCTCTTCGGCCGTACCGTTGCGGTCAGTGCGCTTACTCTGTCAAGTCTGGCTCTTGCCACTCTGGCAGTGACATCGGTGGTCGGCGCAGCAGGGAGCAATACTTCCCAAGTTTCTCTAGCGGCAATGGCTGTGAGACCACTCTCGGGCGTCAAAGTACTCGGTCGGGGCTTCGACGGCCCCGCCGCCGTCGCCTTGGGCGGCACCCGCGTCTGGGTCGCGAATCTCAACTCGGTCACCGAGCTCTCAGCGTCGTGACCGCAGCCAAGATCGCGCACGGCCGCGCGCGCTTGGTTATCCGCAGTGGGCCGAACCTCCCGTGACTAGCGCGAGTTTCCGGGATAACCCCGGTTGACGCGACACTGTCCCTGGTGAATGGCCTTTTTTGAGACGTTGTCGCGTATTACCTAAGCACGCGCCGCGTAGGCCTCGAGGCCGAAGAGCGCGAAGAGCGCGAGGAGCTGCTCTTGCAGGTCCGACATCTCGGTGAGCATCCGCTTGGCGCGCGGCCGTCTGCCGCTCGAGGGGTAGACGAGCACCGTCTCTTCGATCCGGCCGAGCTCTCTCATCAACTGACCGGGGCTGAGCCCGAGCCCGGCACGTCGCGCCTCGCACGCCATGAGGCGCAGCACGTTGAGCGCCAACACGCAGGAGACGAGGTGGACGGCGATCTTCTGGTCAGTCCAGTGGAACATCGACGCCACGGCGACGTGGCCCGGGTCCTTCAGCTGGCGGAAGCCGTGCTCGACCTGCCACTGCGAGCGATAAGCGACGATGTCACGCGCGATTTTGAGAATAAGTTCTTGACAGTTCCGAGCTCAGCTCAGGTCGTTAGCCCGGAAACTCGCGCTAGGTCCACGGAGAACGTTTCCATTTCGACGTCACCCAATCCAGCAAGCCGCAGACACGAGGGTGCCGACTCCTGAACCTTGTTCGGGGGCCGAATTGGCCCTGCAATGCCGCGAGCACCTTGGCGCCGAACAGCGTCTGCACCTGTGTGTAGAGCCGAAGGCGAAAGCGGTCGATTGGCCCGCCGACGGCGAGCACAACGGTCGAGACGGTACGGAGGTCCGGGCACCATCGGAGCAGGGTTGTGTTGCCCTCGTACGTGCAGCTGTCTAACCACTGCGCGTCCGTCGCGTCATGGAAACGATCGATATTGTCGAGCATGAGCTGGATTCCGGGAGAGTAGCGGTCGTAGTTCTCGTCGTGGACCATCTTCAGCTTGAAGAGGCCCTCGCCAGCACGAAGCATCACCTCCACGGCAAGGATCGAGTCACCTATCTGCAGGGTCCAGACGAGCAGCCGTCCCGCTGATCGAAACCGATCACACATCTCTCGGAACCACTCGGCTTCCCCCGGATACGAGACCAACGCGCCGCCGGTTCCGGCCTTCCAGCCAGCAGCCTCCATCGCTATGAGTGCCTCGATTGCCGACGCGTCGGCGCTACGGTCGACGTCCTGCACCTCGCCTCCGAACTTCTCGGCTAGTCGACGCCGCTTCCGCGCGAGTTTTCCGAGGGTGTCGCCGCTGTGCACGCTCCGGTACGCCAATTCATCGCGCCGTCGCACCATGGGACGCGACCAGGAAGTGACGTAGATCGGCAGTCTGAGACTCCTGGCGGCGGTCGTCACATACGATGAAACTGGGCCGTTGGCGTCAATTGCCTCGAACACAAGAATTCCAGCGTCCCCGGCGCGTCCCCGATCGATGAGTGTCGACAGCAGAGTGGTGGCCGCCTCGGCACCGCGCTCGGTGCTCAAGAGAGGCGTCCCGTCAACAACGTACCGGCGCACCTGCGTCGTTAGCGTTGGACGCCTGATGCCCCTCCATGTCTGGCTTGGCCGGACGCTCCGCGCGACCGACATGATCGGAAAGCAGCCAAGGAATTGACCTTCGTCCTCGGCGATCACGAGCGAAATGCAGGCGCCGTTTGGTAGATGGCGTGCCGCTGGGATCAGGCAGTCCGCCTCGAACATGGGATTTGGCTCGATCGCGCACTTCGCCAAGTCTCGCCATGCGCGAACGTCACTGTCCGTCAGCTCGCGGATGAGAGTAACTCGACCGTTCACGGTCCTCCGACTGTACCCGGCGACATCACCAGAAACCCGCGTTCGCCCTTGCAGATCACGTCCTGGTTCGTTTGAGAAGCACTCCACCGGTTGTTCTCAAGTGACGAGCGTCCTCCCGTAGTCGCTGAATCTTGGTATCCGATGTCCAGCGAGAGGGGTGAGCCAGAGCAGACCGGGGACGCAGCCAGGGTCCACGACAAGGCACCGTCAGTCGGGAGACTGAAGGAGGACACGGTCGGAATTCGAGTTGCGACACGGATCAGTGTTGAACCGTTGGCGACGCTGGAGCAGACAAGATGCTCGTCGAATCCAAAGCATCAACAACCGTGTTGCCCACGGCGAGCCAGTCGCCCGCCGAACTCGGTACTCGCCCATCGTCTGCTAGCCTCCCTCGATCCGGGGAAAGCAGACAACGGTATCAAGTGCTCGTAACAACCCAAGTAGGTCGCTCGACGAAGACAAACAGACTCATGTCATGTCCGCCCTGTAGAGCCGAGCCAGCCGAACTCAGCCGCTTAGCCTGGATCCACCGTCTGACGCCAGGTAGCGCGGTCGGCGGTACTCTGTTGCCGATTTCTGGCGGCATGGTGGTTTGCCGAGCGCCGCGGCCGGCTGCCGGCGCGTGTTGATCCAGATCGTTGCCGTCGCTCTGGTGCTGGAGACCGTCGGGGCGGGCCGCAGGCGATCTCGTGGGCTCTGGCTCAGGCCCGTAGCGCGTAGAGCCGCGTGAAGCAGGCAGTCCACTGCTCCGCCCACGGCCAGTTCGCCGGAAGATGAAGCTGACGGTGCCGGGCGCGATGGGTGATCCTGCCGGGTAGCGCGAGGAACCGGCGCCGGACCGTCTTCGCGACGATCGGCCCGCGGATCTGAAGACCGAGGGCCGCGACCCAGCGGAGCAGGTTGTGGGCGATCGTCGAGAGCACGGCCCAGGCACCGTTGGCGCCGAAGCGCCCCGAGGGGCAGTGCGCGAGCCCCGACCCCTCTTTGAGGTCCCGGATCGCGAGCTCGATCACCGCGTGGCGTCGGTGGTCGGCGTCGAGGGCGACCACGTTGCCGCCCCGGTCGGTGATGAAGGCGTGGTAGCGGAAGACGGGGAAGAGCGCGGGCTGGGGATCGGCGAGGCGCGTCCGTCGCACGACGAGGCGGTGCCCGTCCCCGTAGGTGGTCTCGGCGACCCAGGCCTCGCCACCCTCGGTGTAGTCGATCGGGATCCAGGACTCCTCGTCGATTCCCGCGATCGCCCGCTGCACTCCTGGATTCTGCGGCGCGGTGATCGAGTAGCGAACGTCATGGTCCCGGCAGGCCTTGACGACGTGACGGGAGTAGAAGCCCGAGTCGGCGCGCAGGGTGAGCGGGCCGGCCGCCCCGGCGCGCCGGCACCGTCCGACGAGCTCTCGGACGAAGCGCTCCGCACCCCGTCCCGATCCCGCCGAGCCCTTGCGGAACCGGACGTGGAGGACCTCGCCCGTGTCGGCTCTCGTCGCGAGCAGCGGGTGGTAGCCGAGGACGTGGGTGTAGCCGAAGGCGGCGCCCTGCTTCTCGTCGCCGTGCACCGGGCAGATCGTCGAGTCCACGTCGACCGTCATCGGCCCGGCGCCGGGTCCCGCGCCCGCCGACCACGCCCGTGTGAGCATCGCCTCGGCGAGCTGGTCGAGCTGACGGATGTGGCCGAAGTCGAAGCACCGCAGGAAGGTCCCGAGGGTGGAGGGTGCCATCACCTTGTGGGGAAGGACCGCACCGGTCGCCCCGGCGCGCAGCACGTCGGCGTCATCGATGCAGTCCGCCCCGGCGACCATGGCGTGCACGAGCGTCGCGACCCGGCGCCCCGGGAACGGGGCGATGTCGACGAGCTCCTCGGCGAGCGCTTCCAGACCGAGACGCGCGCTCAGCACGCCGACGAGCGCGAGGCCGGCATCAGCGACCGCGTGGTCGTCGTCGAACATCACGGACAGACACGACGGACTGTGCGAGGATGACATCGAAAAGGTGCCTTTCTGGTCGAGGGACTGGGGTGTTTGGTGACTCCCATTTTCCCTGATCGAGGCACCTTTTTCGCGGATAGTCCGCTTGTCACGGGCCTATCCGCGCGGTGGTTCCAGGCTAAGAAGTACGTCCCAGTGGAGCTGATGAACAAACGGTTCGGTCGAGCTGTCGCTCGACGGGTGACGCGAACGGCGTCAAGTCACAAAGCCACCATCCCTTCACCCTGCCTCGTAGCCTGGGACCTCGGGCAAGCTGATCGTAGGACTTATCTAGTGTTAGCAGTTCCGAGCTCATGAGAAGAACATCAAAGGAGAGCCAACCCACAGCTTCCGACAAGCGCCCTCGCGTAGGGAGCCTTGTCCAGAACGCCGCGGCACTGATGATCTCGTCTGCCGGCACCGCCGTGCTCGGCCTAGTCTTCTGGGTGATTGCAGCGCACATAACGTCGGCAAAGTTCATCGGCCGCGCGTCTGCCGAAATCGCAGCCATGACGTTGCTAGCCACGCTGGCACAATTGAGCTTTGGACCTATCTTCGAGCGCTTTCTGCCCGTTGCGGGTACCAGGACACGGAATTTTGTCAAGCGGGCGTACGCCCTGTGCCTTGCAGTCGCCCTCATCGCAGCAGTCGTCTACCTCTCCGTGGGTTTCGGGCACAACTTCATCCCCCCCTCGTTCGGCGCGCGTGCGCTGTTCGTTGTCGCAGTCGTCCTTTGGACGATCTTCGTGCTCCAAGACTGGGTGCTCACCAGCCTGCGGGCTGCCAGGTGGGTGCCCGTAGAAAACATCCTGTTTGCGCTTGCGAAGCTCGCCCTGCTCCCGGCGTTCCTTGCAGTGACGGCAATTCAAGGCATATTCCTCGCCTGGTCGCTACCGGTCATCGCGGCCGTCGGCGCTGTTACCTGGTACCTGTTCCGGAAGTGCATCCCACGTCACGAGGCATCGAGTCCGTCAAGCGAGAATCTGCCGTCGATACGCGAGATCATCTTGCTCGCGATCGCGCAGTACGGCACCGTGCTTCTCACTGTCTTGTCGTCGTCGCTAATCGTGCTGATCGTGATACAGCGCCTGGGTCCTGTAACAGAGGCCCACTATTACCTGCCAGCACTTATCTCGAACGGCTTGGCCCTACTTCTCTGGAGCCTCGAATCTGCATTTCTGGTCGAGGCTTCATCGGAGCCGAACGTGTTGCGAAAGAACGCGAACACCGCGATTCGGGTGGCGATCGTCGTACTCGTTCCGAGCATCGCGATTGGCGTGATCTTTGCCCCGGAGATCTTGCGACTGTTCGGAGCGACCTACGCCGCGCACGGCACGACCCTACTGCGGATGCTGCTGCTGTCACTGCCGGGTACCGCCGTGACTGCTTTCTATGCTGCGTTCGCGTGGTTAGACAAGCGCGTCTGGTGGTTGGCGGGACGCGAACTTGTGACCGCGGTGATCTACTTCGGCTTGCTGTTCTTGTTCATCGGTCACTTCGGCATCTTGTCGATAGGGATCGCATCGCTCGTCACGTCGGGGATCGCGGGTATCTTCTTCCTGCCGATCTCGATCAAGCGCTACCGCATGACCCGCGACATCGACGCTCCACGGAGCGCACCGAGTCCGCCGCAGTCCCTGGCGCCTGAGCAGTAGCTCCTGTTCTTCGCGACCTCCGAACACGGCTTCCAACGCCGCGTTTAGGATGTCGCTCCGGCCACGCCGTCCCTTATGAGCCCACCAATTGCGGAACCTGGACACCTGGTCCGAAGACTTCACCACTGCCACTGCTCGATCCGGTGCACCGCACACGTGAACTCGCCGCCGCTAAAACGGTGGTTCGCGCACCCCCGATCGTTGGACGCCGAACAAGACGGAAGCAATACTGCTCTCGTCACCGTGGTCGACGAGGTTCAGATCGCTGCAGCTCATGGCCATGGAGGTCATCCAACAAGAAGCTCGACGTGGTGCTGCACCTGTTACGCGGCCAGAGGCTCGAGTTCTTCTCGCGCGATCCGTGTGTCGAGGCGCGTCGGATCGCCACCTGGCGCGACAACTTCCTGGAGCCCGGGACAGGGTGCCTGAAGGGGCAGTGGGCGGTCGGGGACGACCCGCGCCTTCGGGCCCGGCCGAATGCAAGATCGTCGAGCTCACGATGAAAAACGAGATCTCCCGGGCGGCGTCTGGAGGAAGGGTCCATAGGTGTCGCCCGAGAAGCAACTGAAGTGAGCACCGAGAAGGGAATCCCCATCGCCTCGCTGCGTCGGGCAAACGGCGTTGCGCGTTTCGCGATCTATCACCACCGAAGTCGGTGCGACCTCCTCGATCGCCGGCCCGGTTAGAGAACGACGATCTCCGACGAGGAGCTCGGCCGACTCGTCCGGAACGCGATCGGAGGCTGCCCCCACTTCAATCAAAGGCCACCGCAAAACACGCGCGTGCCTTCATCATGAGCACCTCCTCGCAGTTGGGAAGAACCCGGTGCCATGCCTGATACGCGGCTGGCGTCCGCGCTCCCCAACCTGCCCGGCGACATTCATGGTCTTGCGAGGTTCGTCCCGCCCGCCGCTTCGCTTCCGGGTGCGGGCTTTGCTGGAATCGCCACCAGCACGAAATAGCACGAACACTGACGGTGATGTCGCACCCGTCGATCGCCGTTCCGAGGTGGCCACGCTGCGTGTTCGAAGCTCCAGGGCTATCTTCAACCCGCCTCGCCTTGTGACGGGGAAGTCACTTGCAGTGATCATCTTGTGCTACTGATCACACCCCGTGGTTGACTACTCACACCCACGAATTGGACGGTGCTGTGCTCAACATCGCATACGAACAGCACTTATACGTGTCTATGCCCGCAGCATCTCTGGGTGGACGATGCTTTCATGCGAAAGCGAACCGAGCACTGGGACCACGGAAAGTGGTACCACTTACAGTGGTCGTCTGCCCAGATCACGCCAGACAATCGTCACCGCCGGCTCAATCCGTCGCGCCGCAGGGCCCGGTTGCTCGGCGGCGGCATCGCGGCAGGAATCGCGATCATGGCAAGTCAGATCGCAGGCCTCGGTGCAACCGAGGGTGCAGCATCCATCGCTATTGCCCAACCGAGGTTACGTCAGGCGGTGTATCTCGTTCCGTTGACTAACGGCGCGAAGGTGACGGGTCCAGAAGCGACCACAAAACGACTGCGTTTCCACTCCACGAGCGCGGTGGCAACGCTCGCGGCGTTCACCCAGTCTGCACCGCTAAATCTGCTGCCGATGGCTGGAACCCGCGCGACAACCTCGGGACCTATGAAGAAGGCGCACACGAAGCGCACCGTGGGCGCAGCAGCTAGGGCTCCGATGATCAGGTTGCAACCGGTGAGCGTCACGGTGGCAACCGGCACCACGGCGAACTTCGCGGCTTCGGCTTCGGGCAAACCCACCCCGACAACGCAGTGGCAGTTGTCGACCAATGACGGCGCCACCTGGAGAGGCATTGCCGGTGCGACGTCATCCAGCTATTCCATCGTTGGGTCTGTGGCATACAACGGCGACCAGTTCCGTGCAGTCTTTACGAACTTCGCCGGCTCCGCGAAGACGGGCGACGCCGTGCTCACGGTGACTGCGGCAACAACGACGACAACTTCGCCGCCTTCGACGACGAGGACCGTGCCGCCTTCGACCACGACAACGACCGTGCCGCCTTCGACCACGACGACGACCGTGCCGCCTTCGACCACGACGACGACCGTGCCGCCTTCGACCACGACGACGACCGTGCCGCCTTCGACCACGACCACGACCACGACCTTGCCGCCTT
>CAWDKZ010000014.1:0-4746 GCA_963803025.1 uncultured Acidimicrobiaceae bacterium | reverse complement strand
GGCGATGTCGACGATGAGAGAACCTTCGCCACCGGCGGCGCCTTATTCGGATCGAGCTCTTGAACCGCCAGAGCTGGAAGACGGTCCTCGAGCTCTCAGGTGCCATGGCGGACTGGATCGAGAACTTCTACAACCCACTCCGGCGTCACAGCGCCCTCAACTACCTGACGCCAGACGAATACGAGGCCTGACACTCACGACAAACCCAGGCCGCATGCCCATAAGACCGGCCTACCAAATGAGGGCACCGACTTCCTTGGCTCACCTGCCCCCGCGACCAGCTTCGGCCGTGGGGATGGTCTCTTGACAGGTTCTCGTTGGATTCCTTCCTGAGAACGGCGATCCTGAACGTGAACTTCTCGTGCGGCTCGGACCGTTCCGTCTTGCTCGGCATGATTACGCCGATCGAGTTCGAGACTCGACATCATCCAGCGACAGCGGCCCAAGAATCCAGCAACTCGACTCCACCGAACTGAGGGCAGGCCAGGGCCTCCGAGAAGCCGAGCAGGGCGGTTCAGATCCCGCCCGCCGGTGGTTGGGGATACGGCCGGCTGCACGTGTGATAATCGCCGAGATGGCAGACGTCGCCTCCGTTCCCTCGGCCCGCCAGGCGGGCAAGTCGGCCCGCCTGCGTCGCATCTTCGGTGAAGACGGGCGTTGCGTCGTGGTGCCGCTCGACCATGGCATGATCCTCGGTCGCGTCCCCGGCCTGGAAGACCCGATGGCCGTCCTGCGGCGCCTTCTCGAGGCGCCGTGCGACGGCTTCCTGCTTGGTCCGGGGGTCCTGCGCCGGTCGGCGGAGCTCTTCGGCCGTCGCGCGGCTCCGGCGCGTATCTTGACGATGGACGTGCACTGGCGCGAGGCGTCTGGCGGGGGCCATCGCCTGACGACGAGTGTCGAGACCGCCGCCGCCCTCGGTGTCGACGGCGTCAAGCTGCTGATGCCCTGGGACGTGCCCGCCGCGGAGCGGGCGAGCACCGCGGCGCTCGTCGCGGGCGTCGTGGAGCAGGCCGACCGGTTCGGTCTCCCCGTCATGGTCGAGCCCGTGGCGCTCGAGGCGACGGGCACGGCGGCGCGTGAGGTGGCGGCCCATGGCTGTCGGGTCGCGGCCGAGATCGGCGCAGACATCCTGAAGGTCGCCCATCCTGGTGACGACGGTGTGCTGCGGTCCTGGTGCGAAGAGCTCGGCGTGCCTGTCGTGCTGCTCGGCGGTGGCGGCGCGGTCGCACGCGACGAGCTCGTCGCGCTCGTGAGCCGGGGGATCGCAGCCGGCGTGCGCGGGATCGTCATTGGGCGCAAGGTGTGGGGACGACCGCCCGACGAGACGGCCTCGCTCCTCGCCGAGCTGTACTCGATCGTCCACGGCTGACCGATGCCGTCACGCACCTGAGGCGGCCCCCGCTTCAACAGGCGCTCGCGCGGCGCGTGGGAGGGTGACTTACCGTGCTTCTCTGCCGAGTTTCGGGTTCTTGCGCACGGTGCAGAACGCTGTATTGCGGGGGAATACGTGGTATTACGTTGAAGTAATGACTGAGCTCTGGGGAGATGACCGGCAACTACTTGGCGGTGGCAGGGACTTCAGAATGCCCGGTACGGCCGTAGCTGAAGACCGGGGTCAACGACGATGGTCGAGATGACGCGTCCGATGGCCCGTGAACGACAGGCCGAACTGTCCGATTCTTGCGCGACGAGGGTTTCGCGTGCGTCGGGGACCTGGCCGCGTTGTTCGACGCCAGTGACGAGACAGTTCGCCGGGACCCCGGGTGACGGGTCGAGCGAACGATGAACCAACCCCGAGGCACCCTCAAGAAGCTGATCAACGATCCGTTCAAGGTCGTCGACGAGATGCTCGAGGCTTTCGCTGAGGCGCACGCCGACATCATCTCGCTGACGTCCCCGAGGGTCGTGGCTCGGGCCGAGAAGTCCCGCCCGAAAGTCGCGCTCGCGATCGGAGGAGGTTCAGGTCACGAGCCCGCGATGCTCGGTTACGTGGGCTACGGCATGGCCGACGTAGCCGCCATTGGCAACATCTTCGCCTCGCCGTCACCCGACATCATCCACGAGTCGATCATCCAGGCTGACAGCGGAAGAGGCGTCGTGCTGGTCTACGGGAACTACTCGGGCGATGTCCTGAACTGCCGGCTCGCTGTTCAACGAGCGAAGGCCGACGGGATCGATGTTCGGACGGTGTTCGTGTCGGACGATGTCGCCTCCGCCGGACCCACCGAGATCGACAAGCGGCGAGGCATCGCCGGCGACATCATTGTGTTCAAAGCCACCGGTGCCGCGGCGGAAGCGGGCATGGCGTTGGACGACGTGGAACGCATCGCTCGGAAGTCCAACGCGAACACGCGGAGCATGGGCGTGGCGCTCACCAGCGCCGAGTTGCCGGGCGTAGACCAACCGATCTTCGAAAGCGGACCAGGGGAGATGGACGTCGGGATGGGAGCCCACGGCGAGCCCGGCATCAGCCGAGAACCGCTGCGATCGGCGGACGAAGTCGGCCGGCTCCTCACCGTGCGCATCCTCGACGACCTCGGATGCCCGCCCGGATCACGCACCGCCGTCCTCGTCAACGGTTTTGGCGCAACTCCGAGCCTCGAGCAGTACCTCGTCTATCGCGCCGCGCGCGCAACCATCGTCGACCGCGGCATGACCGTCGAGCGCTCGTACGTCGGCGAGTTCATCACGACCCTCCAGATGGCAGGTTTGTCCACGACTGTGACCCTGCTCGATGACGAGTTACTCTCGCTCCTGGACGCGCCGGTGCGAACGGTGAGGTTGGTGAATTGAGCGCGACACCGAAAACTTCGCTGGCGACGACCACGCGAATCGTCATCGCTGTCGTGGACGCTCTCGAGGACGCCTCGGGGCATCTCTGCGAACTCGACGCTGTTGCGGGGGACGGCGACCACGGACTCGCCATGGCGGAGGCGGCGCGGAGCATCCGCGCCAAGCTCAGCGCTGAGCCTCCGCAGGACGTCGCAGCACTTCTTAACGTCGTGGCCGCGGCGTTCGCCCAGGCTGGTGGCGCGATGGGCGCTGTCGTCTACGTTCTCCTCGACGCAGTCGGTCATGCCGTCGCGGAGATCCACCACGAGTTGTCGGCACCTGACGTCTCCCTACTCCTTGGCGCCGCGCAAGACGCCGTGAGCGAGTTCGGTGGAGCGCAGCCTGGTGACAAGACGATCGTCGATTCCATTTCCGCAGCGCGCCAAGCTGCCAGTGACAGCGCCGATCTCGGGGCATCGGCTGTGGAAGCCCTTCTCGCGGCGGCGGATGGCGCTCGCAAGGGTGCCGAGGCGACGGCGGGGATGATCGCCCGGATCGGAAGATCGAGCCGGCTCGGTGAGCTCAGCCGCGGAACGGTCGACCCCGGAGCCGAGTCGTTCGCCATCAGTATGGAAGCCTTGGCTGCCACCTGCGCAGGGGGGCAGCCGCACAAGTGAGCGGGCTGGGTGGTGCCCGAGACGGTCTCGACGCGGGAAGCGGCCCTGTCAAGATGCTGGGCGCGCGCGCTCGTAGCTTGACGGATCTCTGCTGCTGAACGGATTCGTCCCATAGGCGTTTGCAGTCTCGAACTGCCGAGCAATCTCGTATCCTGCCGCACGCGAAACGGGTTGTATGCACGCAAGCCCAGTTCGCGACGTAGATTCAATCCATCTTCGCAACGTGGAAGTCGGCGGTTCGAGTCCGCTTACCTCCACACCGTTGCCGAGGGAGAGAGAGGCGCGGCGGGGAAAAGGATCAAACGACACACGCACCGGACAGGAGGGGGGCCCAGGGCCGGAGCCGGCGACGGCCGACGGCGCCCCACCAAGGGGCGACCGGCAGCCCGACGCGGACAGGGCTAGCGCATCCCACTTCCTGCATCGGGGCCTAGGACAAAGGGCCGCCCGGCGCGCGAACCGACCATACGCAGGGCCGGGACACGGCCGCAGGGCGCTTGGTTATCCGCAGTGCGCCGAACCTCCCGCTGCTAGGGCTCGGCGGAGAGGCGCCCACGAGCGCCCACGTGGGGCGGCGAAGGGGCGGGGCGGTAGGTCAGAAGCCAGGGACTGCTCGACTTGGCCCGGTCTGCTCGTAGAACGCTACGGCGTAGGAACCCGTGCCGGACTCATCGACAGTTACCGTCAGCGGGGTCTGCTGCAGCTGTGGTTGACACGGTGTCAACTGAACGTGCAGCAGACCCGTTGACGCCATGTGAACTCGGATGACACCACGTAACGATGATCTGCCCAAGTCGTCAAGCTCCAAGCTCCGCCGAGACGGATTTCGTGGGTTAGACGTGGGTTAGCGAACGGGCAGGACCTCGGCGAACGCGGCCCACGGCGGGACCGCGGCCTCCTGGTGTGCCTTGCGTCAGCGGTAGTCAACGTGCGAGGGACTACCCCTCGCGGTCATCCTCGCCTTCGTTCTCCTCGGCGATGGGTAGGGAGTGCCCTACTTGGAGGGTCTGAGCGCCCTGAGGAGCCTGCGCGTGGTCCCCATCGATTTGCTGTACGCCCGCCGGCGCGCGACGCGCTTGGCGTAGGCACCTGGGCCTAGTGAGGCGGCGCGGACGTTGTTCGAGAACCGTGCGACCCGGTACAGGGTGCTCGTCAGCGATCTTCTGCTTGGACGGGTCGTTGCTGTGCGTTAATCGTGCGTTAGCGAACTGGCAAATACGGGTCCGAACAGGGTCAAGCTGTACGAAACGGTTAACTACGAATTGGGCTGTGATCTGCTCTAATGAGGAAACTTCGT
>CAWDKZ010000013.1:0-392893 GCA_963803025.1 uncultured Acidimicrobiaceae bacterium | reverse complement strand
CTCCTTCTATGGGCGCACTCAACCGAGCGACTGCTGGAGCGGACGGTGCGGAAGCGAACGCTCCACGGATCTCACCGTCCAGGTTCGCGCACGGCCTGCGGGCTTTCCAACCGGGTCGCATCGCCTGGAAGTGACAGTCTGTCTACTCCCCCTTCAGACGTCCGGGAGAATTCGACCTCACTCCAGCCGATCCGGTCCGCTTGGATCCCGAAGAGCCGACGCCGCCGCATCGGATGGGCGCGTCTGAGCGAAGGCGCCTGGTCGTCACCTCCGTCCTTTCGCCTCACGCAGGGGACGGAGCACCTCTCGGCTCGTCTCACCCGGCGATCGCGTCGCGAGCGCGACGGACTCAGTTGAAGAACGCCTGCGCGACGGCGTACCACCCTGGTGTCACCGTCTTCAGCTCGGCCGTCGCCTCATCCAACGATACGACGACGATGTCATCGCCACGCAGCGCCACCATCTGACCGAAGACGCCGCTGTGCGCGAGCTCTGCCGCTTTGAGGCCGAAACGCGTCGCGAGGACGCGGTCGCGCGGCGTGGGGGTACCTCCACGCTGGATGTGGCCGAGCACGACCACTCGCGCCTCGAACCCCGTGCGCCGCTCGATCTCCCGCCCCAGCTCCTCGCCCACACCGCCGAGGAGGACATGGCCGAACTGGTCAGTCGTGGGCGCATCGCGGCCCACCAGCTGACTCTCACCGCTCTCGTATGAGAGCTCGTAGCCTTCGCTGACGACGACCATCGAGAAGGTCCTGCCGCGTTCATGACCTCGGCGCAGCTCTTCGCAGACTGCCTCGACGGTCATCCGCTGCTCGGGGATCAGGACTAGTTCGGCGCCGCCTGCAATGCCGCTCATCAGCGCGATCCAACCGGAATGGCGGCCCATCACCTCGACGACCATGACTCGGTGGTGTGACTCGGCGAAGGGGCGCAGACGGTCGATCGCTTCGGTCGCGGTGCTCACCGCCGTGTCGAAGCCGAAGGTGTAGTCGGTGCCGGAGAGGTCGTTGTCGATCGTCTTCGGCACGCCGACGACCGGGAACCCGTGCTCACGGTAGAGCCTGGCGGCCACACCCAGCGTGTCCTCGCCGCCAATGGCGATGAGCGCGTCCAGCTCGCGCTCGCGTGCGTTCTGAAGCAACTTCTCCACGCCGCCCTCGATCTTGTAGGGGTTTGTACGGCTCGTACCGATGATCGTGCCCCCGCGCTGGAGAATCTCGGAGACCTGGGCCGGACCGAGGTCGCAGAAGAGCCCGTCGACGAGCCCACGCCAGCCCTCCAGCACGCCGAGGCAATCCCAACCGGCGACGTCCGAGGCTCGTACGACCGCACGGATGACCGCATTCAGGCCGGGACAGTCGCCGCCACCCGTCAGGATCCCGACCCTCTTCGCCATCGTGTCCTCCTCAGATCGTGATTCCCGGCGGCTCGCCTCTTCGCCTGCCGCCACGCCGACATCGTCGGCGGCTCCGCCAGGCACAACTGAGAAGAGTAGTTGTCTCCTGCGAGACCAGGGCGGGGCGGGTGGCCGAGTGCCCACACGCCGAAGATCGGGCGACTCGACGCCGGGACCGAGTTGAGTCGGGCACGCAAACATCTTCCAGGGTGTTGTGCACGTCGTCGTCATCGGATGCAGACGGGTCGGCTCGAGGCCCTCGGACCTCGGAGACGAAGTCGTGCTGCTCGTCAGAGCGCAGTGCACGGACGATAAGTTCCGGGTCGTTCTTCCCGAGGGCTCATGACCGACCTTCTGGAGAGCCCGCCGGCCGGGGAACTCCTCGAGCAGGCCCGACGAGGACCCGAAGCTGGTCTGCCTCGGCGAAGGCAGCCCTCGCGGAGTATCCATCAAGAGCGGTGGCCGACCAAAAAGGGGTTGACAAATCGAGGTGCCGCGAAGTGCCTGGGAACCCGTTCCCCTTCTCTGACACCCGCTGGGCACGACGGGGCGGGGACCCTAGTTGGCTGGTCGGAAATTCCTAAGAATTCCCAGCTCAGCGCGTTGATCGGTGCTCGCGATTCTCTCCGGGGTCGAGTTGAATCGATCCATGAGAGGAACTGCTGAAGAACAGGTCTCGTTCACCTCCATCGACCTCATCTGCGAGGACCTTCTCGATGACGAGGGGTTCTTGGTGAGCCTGCGCGAGGCGCGCGGCTCCGTGCTGCGCGACGAGGAGTTCGACTCGCTCTACCCATCGGGACGCGGGCGGCCCTCGCATCCGCCGTCGGTGCTCGCGGCGCTTCTTTTGGCCCAGCTCTTCTATGGGGTCTCCGACCGGGAGGCCGAACGGCGCAGTCGTGTCGACCTCTCCTGGAAAGACGCCCTCGGTCTTCCGCTCGAGCACCGCGGCATCCCCCACGTCTGTCTCGCCGAGTTCCGCGCCCGGGTCGTGCGAGCCGACATGGCGGGGATGTTCAACGCAAAGCTCCTTCAGCTCGCCAAGCGTGCCGGGATCATCGGTCACCGTCGGATCGTCGATTCGACCGGCATCAAAGACTGCGTCATCACGATGGACACGATTACCTTGATGCGCTCGGCTTCGCGCCAGGTCATCTCTCGTCTTTCCAAGCTCGACAAGCGAAGGGCGTCGAGACTGCGCGGCTCGCTCCGGCGGTCCGACTATGACGAGGTGGGAAAGCCCGAGATCAACTGGTCCCAAGAAGCCGCGCGCCGCGAGCTGCTCGCCGATCTCTTCTCGGACGCGACCGCGATCATCGAGCAGACCGCGTCGATCGACGACGACGACTTGCACGAGGCCGTCGCCCTCTTGCGCATCGTCGCCGCCCAGGACCTCGCCCTCGACGAGGAGGGCAACGTCACGATCAGGCGCGGGGTCGCCCCCGATCGGGTGATCTCGGTCGTCGATCCTGACGCCCGCCATGGGCACCATGCACGCCACGACCGCTATGACGGGTTCAAAGCACATCTTTCGGTCGATCCCGATTCCGACCTCATCACCGCGGCGGTGGCCTCGAAGGCAACGACGTCGGACGGTGAGATGCTCGCCGAGCTGCTCGAGTCCGATCCGCTTCCCGTCTCGGAGGTGATCGCCGACACCCACTACGGAGGGTCAAAGACCCGGCGCTCCCTCGGGGCAAAAGGCGTGGAGCTCGTCGCACCGGCGCCTCCGCCGAGCGCGAAAGCAGGCTTTTTCAGCAAGGCTGACTTCACGATCGAACTCGAGCACCGCACCGTCACCTGTCCTGCGGGAGTGAGCGTCCCGATCGCGAAAAGCCGAGCAAAGCGGACCCAAGTGTTCTTCGGCGGACACTGCGCGGACTGCGCCTTGAAGCCGCACTGCACGACTCGCGCCAAGGGCCGCATCGTCGAGATCAATCCGTCGGAGGAGCTACTCGCCGCGGCGCGAACAGCGCGATGGACCGACGCCTTCCGAGAGCGCTATCGAGAACGCGCCCGTGCCGAGCGCAAGAACGCACAGCTCAAGTTCCGCACCGAGAAGATCCCCTGGCGGGGCCTTGCGAAGGCCGACGCCTGGGTGAAGATCCGGGTTGCAGCCCTCAACTTGGACCGGATCGGGCGCCTACCTGGCCTCATTGGCTGAGAGAGGTCATCTCCCCAGCTCCAGACGGCGACCATCGTTCTTATTGGACGAGAAAAGCCCTTTGCCGACCAGCCAACTAGGGCGATGTCGACGATGAGAGAACCTTCGCCACCGGCGGCGCCCTATTCGGATCGAGCTCTTGAACCGCCAGAGCTGGAAGACGGTCCTCGAGCTCTCAGGTGCCATGGCGGACTGGATCGAGAACTTCTACAACCCACTCCGGCGTCACAGCGCCCTCAACTACCTGACGCCGGACGAATACGAGGCCTGACACTCACGACAAACCCAGGCCGCATGCTCATAAGAGCGGCCTACCAAATGAGATACAGGCCAGCTGGCAGCCCCAACGGGATTCGAACCCGTGTCTCTACCTTGAGAGGGTGGTGTCCTAGGCCACTAGACGATGGGGCCGAGACCGTCGCCCACAGAGTGGACGGCTCCGCAGCGTACCCGCGGGTGAAGCGGCCTCGCGTACCGTCGGGCGCGGAACCGGCCGGCGCGCGCGAACGGGGTGAACCGAACGCCCTGAGGCCTCCCTCGGATCTCGAGATCGTAAGCATCAGCCGATCGACCCGACCGCGAGATCTGGCAAGCGAACCGTGGTGTTGGCTCGGGGGGGAGGACTCGAACCCCCAATAACAGGGCCAGAACCTGTCGTGTTGCCGATTACACCACCCCCGAATGGGCGTGCGGCAATCTTAACAGTCGGCGTCGGAACGTTGACCGGTCACGCGGCTGCTGAGAGGGCGATCCAAATGCTCGCCTCGAGCGGCACCCGGTTAGTAGGCCGCCCACGAAATGCGTCCGAAGCCGAAAACCCGGCCCGCGGCGACACCGGTCGCCTCGCGAACGAGCGGACCGAGCTCGAAGAACACGAACTTCTTCGAACTTGGAGGCGGAGACACCTGAACGGACAGGCCGTCTCCCGCTCCAGCACCTTCGGTCCACAAGGCGTCGATCGCATCGGTTACGACGATGACGCTCCGTTCCCTGCCGAGGAGGATCGCCACTCGCGAGAGCGCGGTGGCGGCGTTGGACGCCTTCAGTTCGGTCAACACCGAGGACACCACTCCGTGGGCCTCCAACCATTTCGATTCGTAGGAACCGGATCCCACCGAACCTGCCGCCGGCGATGACCACGTCACGACGACGCGGGAAGCACGGCCGTTCCGGTAGAGCAGGGCCGCCTGGCGGAGACGCGCGACGAGGTCCGACCTCTCGGCGGCCGTAGCCCGCTGGCCAAGGACGACGATCGCCGTCGCACGACGAACCGCCGTCGGCGCGGTGGAGATGCTGGATGCGGTCACGACCTGCACGCCGCACACGATGACGTAGACGATCGCCCCGATCACGACGAGCGGTATGAACCTGAAGACCAAACGAACAAGTCCGGACAGCACGCCTGAGACGTCCCCCTATCGACTCGTCGCCGGAGGTGGCGGCAGTTCGGTGAGCGCCGCGTCGATTCGAGACAGGGTCCGCTCCCTGCCGAGTACCTCGAGCGATTCGAAAAGCGGTAGGCCGATGCTCGACCCCATCGTTGCGACGCGAACCGGGGCCTGCGCCTTTCCGAGCCTGCGTTCGGCACGCTCGGCCACGGTGACAAGCGCATCGCGCAGGGCGTCCGTCGTCCACGGGCACTCCTGGAACAACCGGCGCGTCTCGCCGAGGATCATCGTCGCCCCTTCGTCTCGACGCACCACCTTGTCGAACGAGGACGGGTCCACGATGAAGGGCTCGTCGAAGAGGAACTCCACGTAGCCGATGACCTCACCGAGCGTGGCGACGCGCTCCTGGATGAGCGGGGCGAGACGGACGAGCTCCTCCTCGACATATCGCTCAGGAGGCCACGGAACCGTCGTGACGCCAAGGAAGCGCCGCACCCTCTCGACGAACTCGTCCACTGCGAGCGCGCGGATGTAGACGCCGTTGAAGTGGGCCAGCCGCTTCTCGTCGAAGAAGGCCGGCGAGACGTTCACGTCTTCCAGGCGGAACTCATCGATCATCTCCGCGACGGTGAGGACCTCTCGCTGATCGGGGGGCCCCCACCCGAGCAGGACGAGGTAGTTCCGCATCGCCTCGGGCAGATAACCCTGATCCCGGTAGTCCTCGACCGCGACGCGGTCCCGCCGTTTCGACAGCTTCTGGCGTTTCTCGTTCACGAGCACCGGCAGATGCGCAAAGACGGGCAACGGCTGATCGCCGAGCGCCCGCCAGACGAGGACCGCCTTCGGCGTCGTCGGCAGGTGTTCCTCCGCACGGATCACGTGGGTGATCCCCATGGCGATGTCGTCGGCAACCACCGCGAGAACGAAGAGCGGATCGCCATTCGACTTCACCAGTACGAAGTCGTCGATCGTCGAATTGGCGAACTCGACATCACCGCGCACGACGTCCCGGACCACGGTCACACCATCGTCGGGGACGCGGAACCGCAGGACGCGACCGGGACCGGGTGCGAGCTCGCGCTCGCGGCAGAAGCCGTCGTAACCGGGAACCTGGTTGTTCCTCGTCCGCTCGTCGATCTGTTCGCGCGTGCACTCGCAGGCGTAGGCGTCCCCCGATTCGTAGAGCCGACGCGCCGTGTCCTCGTAGAGCTGGCGACGCTCCGACTGCAGATACGGGCCCTCGTCCCAGGTGATGCCGAGCCACTCGAGCGCCGAGAGGATGCCGCCAGTCCAGTCGGCGTGACTCCGCTCTCGGTCGGTGTCCTCGATGCGAAGGATGAACTTGCCCCCGGCGCGCCGCGCGAAGAGCCAGTTGTGCAGCGCGGTCCGGGCCCCCCCGACGTGAAAGTACCCCGTCGGAGAAGGGGCGAAACGGACGCGCACCGTCGCCGGAGCCGTCACTCCTCGACGATCGAGATCGACTGGGTCGGGCACGACGTCACCGCCTGCTCGACGAGGCCGCGCAGCTCCTCGGCCGGATGCTCGTCAAGGACGTAGAGGTAGCCGTCGTCGCGCACCTCGAACACCTGCGGCAGGATCCCCATGCAGACGGCGTTGCTCCGGCAGGTGTCAAAGTCGACGACGACACGCAATGCACGCCTCCTCATTGGTCTGATCACCTGGTAAATCCAAGGTTAGCCAGCGCCGAGACCGGACAGTGGCGCTCCGTTACGCTCATGACACTGTGGCAGCGACCAGACACCCGGTCAGGATCGCCGCAGGACTCATCGTGTTGCTCGGCGTCGTGCTCGTCGCGGCGGTCGCGTCCGGTGTGTTCGGGCCAACGGCTCCGAGCCTCACCCCGACACAGATCGCGGCGCGGGCGGCCGAACGAGCGACACGGCGCCTTCTCGCTCGAGAGGCTTCGGCAGTGCGGGCTGCCGATGCTCTCGTCGCCGTAAAGCTCCCCCGGCGGGCCTCCCCGCCGTCCGCAGCTCCCCCGGTGCCGGCGAGACTCTTCACCGGTCGGCTCGCGCCGGTCGAGGTGCTCGGGTACGTCCCGTACTGGGAGGCACCGGACATCACCACGACCGAACTCGCCGACACGAGCGTGATCGCCCTGTACGGGGTCGAGGTGGCGAGCGGCGGCGGATTCCTGCAGTCCGGCCCGGGTTGGGGTTACTACGCGAACACGGGCTACAGCGTTCTCGCCGCGGCCGCGCACCAGGCCGGCGACCGCGTGCTCTTCACCATCGCGACGGCCAACCGGGGCGTCATCAACAACCTGACGCGCCACCCGGCGCCGACCGGCGCACGTCTCGCCGCGGCGATGGCGCACGCCGTCGCGGCGGGGGGACTCGACGGAGTCGACATCGACATCGAGGGTTCCTCGCCGGCTGACCGAACCGGTTTCGTCCGCTTCGTCGCCGACCTCGTCGCTTCGCTGCGGCACGACGGCATGAAAGGGATGATCGTCCTCAACTGCTATCCGCAGTCGGCGGGCAGCTCGACCGACTTCTTCGACGTCGCGCGCCTCGCGCCCCTCGTCGATCAGGTTTTCATCATGGACTACGACATGGACCAGTACGCCAACTCCTCCGCCAATGCCCCCCTCGCCAATGGTGACCTCGGGCTGAGCGACGTCCAGTCGCTGATCCAGTACCGCCGCGTCGTGCCGGCCGCGAAACTCATCCTCGGGGTGCCCTTCTACGGGCTCGACTTCACGACGGTCACGGGGGCGCCGGGTTCGTTGACGCTCACCGAGTCACCTTCGGTCGAGACGTACTCGACGATCGCCGCGGCCGGCAGGACCGCGCTGTGGGACCCCGCGTCGCAAACGGCGTGGACGCGATTTCGGGTCGGCGCGACCTGGCACGAGACCTGGTACGACGACCCGGTCAGCATCGCTTTGAAGCGCGCCCTCGCGGCCGAGTTCCACCTCGCCGGGGTCGGTGTCTGGGCGCTTGGGTTCGAAGGGGATGCGACGGCGATGCTCGCGGCGCTTGACGGCGGGTCGCCACCGAACAGGGCCGTCGCCGCCTCGAGCTGAGGCGGGCGGGTCAGCTGCCTGCGGGCTCGTCCGTGCGGGCGACGGCCCGCATCAGGCGCGACTTGCGGCGGGCCGCCTGATTGGGGTGGATGACCCCCTGGGCCGCTGCCTTGTCGATGCGCCGCGCAGCCCCGGCGACCTTGGCCGCGACGTCGTCGGCGCCGTCCTCGGCCGCGAACAGCGCGCTCTTCGTGCGCGTCTTCAGCTCGGAACGCACCGACTTGTTGCGCTCGCGTTGGGCCTCACTCTGGCCGATGCGCTTGATCTGACTCTTGATGTTCGCCATGGATTCCCTTGCACTTCTGCCGCTGACCCCGTGCCGGGACGGGCGGCGCATCGTACCAGGCCGGAGGCGCTGCCCGGATCGCGGACCCGACGAGCAGGCCTCGGGGGCGAGGCCCGGTGGAGATGGCACGATGTGCGGCATGGTCGACACGTCGACGATCCGGAACTTCTCGATCATCAGCCACGTCGACCACGGCAAGTCGACCCTGTCGGACCGCATCCTCGAGCTGACCGGTGCCGTCGACCCCCGCGACATGCGGGAGCAGTTCCTCGACTCGATGGACATCGAGCGCGAGCGCGGCATCACGATCAAGGCCCAGAACGTCCGTGTCCACTGGCGCGGCCACGTGCTGCACCTCATCGACACCCCCGGTCACGTGGATTTCGGCTACGAGGTGTCGCGCAGCCTCGCCGCCTGCGAGGGCGTCGTCCTCCTCGTCGACGCATCCCAGGGGATCGAGGCGCAGACCCTCGCCAACTGCTACCTCGCGATGGAAAGCGAACTCGAGATCGTCGCCGCGCTGAACAAGATCGACCTGCCCGCCGCGGACCCCGACCGCTACGCCGGCGAGATCGAGAACGTGCTCGGGATCGCGGCCGACACGGTGCTGAGAATCTCGGCCAAGACCGGCGAAGGCGTGCCGGAGTTGCTCGACGCCGTCGTCGCCCGCATCCCGGCGCCGACGGGCGAGGCCGGGTCAAGGTTGCGCGCCCTCGTGTTCGACTCGCACTACGACCAGTACCGGGGGGTGATCAGCGCGATCCGGGTCGTCGACGGCACGTTGCGCTCCGACACGCGGATTCGTTTCCTCCAGGCCAACGTCACCCACGACGTCGAGGAGATCGGCGTCCGTGCGCCGGCACCGACCCCGGTCGACACCCTCGGACCAGGTGAGGTCGGTTACGTCGTCGCCGGCGTGAAGGACATCAGCGAAGCCCGCGTCGGGGAGACGGTCACGGACGCGGCGCGTCCGGCCCACGACGCGCTCGAGGGCTACCGGGATCCCAAACCGATGGTGTTCTGCGGGATCTACCCGATCGACGGCGACGAGTTCCCCGACCTGCGTGACGCCCTCGAGAAGCTCCAGCTGAACGACGCGAGCATCACCTACGCGCCCGAGACCTCGACCGCCCTCGGCTTCGGCTTCCGTTGCGGCTTCCTCGGGCTGCTCCACATGGACATCGCCCGCGAGCGGCTCGAGCGGGAGTTCGACCTCTCGCTCATCGCGACCGCGCCGTCGGTCGGCTTCGTCGCCCACCTGACCGACGGGACCACGCAGTTCGTCGACAACCCTTCGGTGCTGCCGCCGCAGCAGAACATCGACCACATCGACGAGCCCATCCTGCGGGTCACGATCGTGACGCCGGTCGAGTACGTCGGCACGCTCATCGACCTCTGCCAGGCCAAGCGGGGGAGACAGGAGCGGATGCAGTACCTGTCCGCCGAGCGGGTGGAGCTCGTCTACACCGTGCCGCTCGCCGAGATCGTCATCGACTTCTTCGACCAGCTGAAGAGCAGGACGAAAGGGTACGCGAGCCTCGACTACGAGCCCGCCGGGGCCGAGACGGCGAACCTCGTCAAGGTGGACGTCCTGCTCAACGGGCAACCCGTCGACGCCTTCTCCGCGATCGTCCATCGCTCTCGCGCCGAGGAGTACGGACGCCGGATGACCGACAAGCTGCGGCGGCTCATCCCGCGCCAGCTCTTCGACGTGCCGATCCAAGCCGCGATCGGGGGGCGGATCGTCGCACGCCAGACGGTGAAGGCCAAGCGCAAGGACGTGCTCGCCAAGTGCTACGGCGGTGACATCACGCGGAAGCGCAAGCTCCTCGAGAAGCAGAAGGAGGGCAAGAAGCGCATGAAGTCGATCGGACGCGTCGAGATCCCCCAGGAGGCCTTCATCTCTGCGCTCCGCCTCGAGGAGTAGACGGCCGTGCGCCCTTCTGCGATCCCTCGATGTCCCTGCTCGTCAGCACTCGGTAGAATCGAGTGCTGACACGGGGTGCGCCGCGAGCGGCACGCCCTCTGGCAGCGTGAGGCGGGGCAGACACGTGGCATCGCACGACCCAGTGCTCGACGCGAGGAAGTCCACGATCCTGCGCCGGGTGATCTCCGAGCACATCCAGACCGGACAGCCGATCGGCTCCGCGCACGTCGTGCGCGACGCCGACATCGACGTCTCGGCCGCCACGGTGCGTTCGGACATGGCGGCACTCGAGCGGGAGGGCTACCTCACGCATCCTCACACGAGCGCCGGCCGTATCCCGACCGACAAGGGTTACCGTTTCTTCGTCGACCACCTCGATGACTCGAACACGCTCGATCCGGCGAGCTACGAGCAGGTCGAAGCGTTCTTCGAGCGCGCCCACGGCGAGCTCACGCGGATGCTGCGCGACACCTCACGACTGCTCTCCCAGCTCACCGACTACGCCTCGGTGGTCGTCGGTCCGACCCACGAAGCGTTGAGCATCCGGTCGTCGCTGCTCACCCGGCTCGGACCGCACACCGCTCTCCTCGTCGTCGTCCTCTCGAACGGCGTCGTCGAGAAGCGATCGCTCGAGATCGACCGCGCCGTGACGGACGCCGACGTCGAGCGGGCGAATGCCGTGCTGCGCGAGCAGCTCCCCGGCCAGACGCTCGGGAAACTCGCCCCGATGGGGACGTCGGGCGTCGGAACCGTCGACCGTATCGTCCAGTCCTGCCACGCGGTGCTCCCCGCGATCCCGCCCTTTGACTCCGGCGGCGAGGATGTCTACGTCGGTGGTACCTCGCACATGGCAGACCAGTTCGAAGCGGTGGACACCGTGCGCGAGGTGCTCGGGCTCCTCGAGCAGTCCTTCGTCGTCGTCTCGCTGATCAGCGATCTGCTCGCCCAGGGCCGTTCGGTGGCGATCGGCACCGAGAGCGGACTGGCGTCGCTGGCGGAGTGCTCGCTCGTCGTCGCGCCCTACGAGGTCGACAACGAGCTCATCGGGACGATCGGGGTTCTCGGCCCGACGCGGATGAACTACCCGCAGGCGCTCGCGACCGTCGCGGTCGTGAGCCAGCGCCTCAGCCACGAGCTGTCGGACAGCTAGGTCGTCCGGCATGATGGACCGCTAGTGGCACGAGACTTCTACGAGCTCCTCGGGGTCCCACGCAACGCGACCGAGGACGAGATCAAGCGCGCCTACCGACGACTCGCCCGCGAGCTCCACCCGGACACGAGCGGTGACGCCGAATCCGAGGCGCGCTTCAAGGAGGTCACCCTCGCCTACGAGACGCTGCGGGACCCGGAGCGCCGCCGGCGCTACGACATGTTCGGCCCCGAAGGGGAACGCTCCGGTCCGACCGGCCCGGGCGACATCTTCACGGCGGGCTTCGGCGATCTGTTCAACGCGTTCTTCGCCGGCGGCGGGTTCGGGGGGTCGACCGTCAACACGAGGCGGCGCGGTGAGGACGTCGAGGTGACGCTCGAGCTTCGCTTCGAAGACGCCGTGTTCGGGGCGGAGCGGCCGATCACGTTCCGGGGCATCGTGGCGTGCGCCACCTGCTCGGGCTCCGGCGCCCGCCCCGGGACGAGCCCCACCGTCTGCACCCAGTGCGGCGGATCCGGGCAGCAGCGCCGCGTGCGCCAGTCGATCCTCGGCCAAGTCGTCAGCGCGACGCCCTGCACTCGCTGTCGGGGAATCGGTGAGGTCATCGAGTCGCGTTGCGTTGACTGCCGCGGCGACGGTCGGCGTGTCGACGAACGGACGATCACCGTCGACGTGCCCTGCGGTGTCGACAACGGCACGACGTTGCGCATCACCGGTGCCGGCGCGCCCGCGATGCGGGGCGGCACGCCCGGGGACCTCTACGTCCACGTCCGTGTCGCCGCCCACCCGAGGTTCGAACGTTCGGGAATGGACCTCGTCACCTCGGAGCACGTGTCGATGGCCCAGGCGGCGCTCGGCACCGAGTTCGACATCGAGACCCTCGACGGGACCGAGACGATCGCGGTCCCGCCGGGCACCCAGACCGGCAAGATCGTCCGCCTGAAAGGACGGGGAGTGCCCGAGGTCCGGGGACGCAGCCGCGGCGACCTCCACGTCCAGATCGTCGTCGACACGCCGGCAGGCATCACGAAGGACCAGGAGCGACTGCTCCGGGAGTTCGCCGCGCTGCGCGGCGAGGAGCTCGCCTCGGAGGAGCCCGGCATCATCTCCCGCATCCGGTCGAGCTTCGGCTGACCGGCCCCAGGACCCGGACCCCGCCGCCATCTCGCACTTTGACCTCGACGCGGTCCGGCGGGCAGGCGCGGTCGTGTTCGTCGCCGACCTGGGGGCGCCCGAGCTCACGCCCGACGACGCCCATCACCTCGTCGACGTGCTCCGCCTCGGCGCGGGCGATCTCGTCGTCGCCTCGGACGGCGCGGGACGATACCGCCCCTGCCGGCTCGAGCCCGGCGTGCCGGGCGGACGCGGAGCGGTCCGTGCCGGTCAGTCGCGCCCGACCCTGTTGACCCCGGACGGACCGGTGGCGACGAGCCCACGCCCCGACCCGCCGCTCACCGTCGGGTTCGCCCTGCACAAGGGCGGACGTCCCGAATGGGCGGTCCAGAAGCTGACCGAGCTCGGCATCGACCGCATCGTCATCTTCACCACCGCGCGCACCGTCGTCCGTCCCGACGACACGGGGGCCGCCCGACGCGGCGAGCGTCTGCGTCGCGTGGCGCGGGAGGCCGCGGCGCAATGCCGACGGCTGCGCCTTCCCGTGGTCGGCGACCCGGTCCCGTACGAGACGGTGCTCGCCGACCGGCTGGCGGCGCTCGCCGTCGCCGAGCCCGGGGCGCCACCCATCACCGCCGCGACGACCTGCATCCTCGTCGGCCCGGAAGGCGGCTTCACGGAAGACGAACTCGCCCGGGCGCCGACACTCGTCGGCCTCGCCGACACCGTGCTGCGCGCCGAGACCGCCGCGGTCGCGGCCGGCGTACTGCTCGTGTCGCTCCGGGCCGGACGCGTCCGCCCGCGCTAGCCGGCGACCGCACACCCGGGAACTCGCGCGCCACGCTGCGTGGGGGAGTACCGTGATGACCCAGTAGCCGCCGCGCGTCTGCGCCGGCGCAAGCGAACACGAGCAGCCCCGGAACCAGGATGAGCGACTCTCGAGATCACGCCGCTGAGACCGAGGACAGCTACGCCGAGACGGTCGGCGTGCGACTGCGGGCCGTGCGCCGACAGAAGCACATGTCACTCCAGGCGGTCGAGGCTGCGTCCCGGCAGGAGTTCAAGGCCTCGGTCCTCGGTGCCTACGAGCGCGGCGAACGCGCGATATCGGTCCCGCGGCTGCGCCGTCTCGCGCAGATCTACGAGGTGCCGCTCGACCAGCTCTTGCCTGGGAGCCGCGAGGGGGCTTCGGCGGCCGACGCCGAGCCCCTGACGAGGGCGCCGCACGAGACCAAGATCCGGATCGACCTCATCCGTCTCAAGGCAACGAGAGGGCTCGAGGCGGAGGCGCTGCAGCGCTTCCTCAGCAAGGTCCAGCTCGACCGGCAGGACTTCAACGGACAGGTGCTCACGATCCGCGTCGACGACCTGCGGGTCATCGGTGCCACCTTCGGCCTCGGCGTCGTCGAGATGGTCGAGAGGCTGCAATCGCTCGGCCTCATCTACGCCGCCTAGTGGCGTCCGGCGCCCGCGAGGGCGTGGCCAGCGAGTTCGGTGTCTACGTCCACATCCCGTTCTGCGCGCGACGTTGCGACTACTGCGCCTTCGCGACCTGGACCGACAAGTTCGACCTCGCCGAGTCCTACGTCGACGCCTGCGTCACCGACATCGGGCGCGCCCGAGCGCGCGGGCAGCTGCGCCCAGCGACGACCGTCTACCTCGGCGGCGGGACGCCGTCGCTCCTCCCCCCGGAACTGCTCACCCGGCTCCTCGAGGCGATCGAGCGCACTCCGGGCGCCGAGGTGACGATCGAAGCGAACCCCGAGAGCACGACGCGCGCCTTCCTGCTGGCCGCCGCGCGCGCTGGCGCGACCCGGATCTCCTTGGGGGTGCAGTCGCTCGTGCCCCGCGTCCTCGTGGACCTCGGACGGCGGCATCGCGCCGGCGCGGTCGCGCGGGCCGTCACGCTGGTCGGCGAGGTCGGATTCCCGACCTACAACGTCGACGTCGTCTACGGATCGGTCGCCGAGTCCGACGACGACCTTGTCGCGACACTGGCCGGGCTCATCGCCCTCGAACCGTCGCCGCCGCACGTCAGCGCCTACGCGCTCACCGTCGAGGCCGCGACGCCGCTCGGCCGGGACCCGGACCGCCACCCCGACGACGACGTCGAGGCCGCGCGCTACGAACTCGTCGACGAGACGCTCGGCGCCGCCGGGCTCAGCTGGTACGAGATCTCGAACTGGTCCAGGCCCGGCCACGAGTGTCGCCACAACCTCGCCTGCTGGCGCGGCGCGGAGTACCTCGGCTTCGGTTGCGCCGCGCACAGCCACCTCGGGGCACGGCGCTTCCGCAACGTCGGGTCGCCGGAGCGCTACATCGCGCGGGTCGCCGCCGGCGTCTCGCCGGTCGCCTCGGCCGAACACCTCGGCCCCGCGGCGCGCGAACTCGAATCCCTGCAACTCGCCCTGCGGACGCGCGACGGGGTCGCGCAATCCGCCCTGCCCGAGGACCCGGCGCTCGAGGACCTCGTCGTGCGCCGCGCCGAGCGCGCCGTCCTCACCCGCAAGGGCCGCCTGCTCGCCAACGAGGTCGCGATCCGTCTGCGGACCCGGTCGCCGGCAGACGCCCGCCCCGATCGCCGGACCGGCGGGACGGATCGCCTCGCACGCGTTACGGGCGGATGACATGAGAGGGTACGAACTGCACGATCAGGTGGTATAATTCCTGCTCATGGCAGAGGGCGCCGTCTGGATGAGCACCAAACAGGCCTCGGCCTTTCTCGGGGTGAACCTGCGCACGCTCTACCGCTTCATCGACGAAGGCGGGCTGCCCGCTTTCAAGTTCGGACGCGTCATCCGGCTGCGGCAGCGCGACGTCGAGGCGTTCGTCGAGTCGGCGCGGATCGCGCCGGGCAGCCTCGAGCACCTCTACCCCGAGCCGACACGCCAGGCCAGCCGCTGAACGAGGACCACGGCCGAACGGGCGCGGACACCGAGGCCGGAAGCGTGCCCGTGGCCGCCCGCTCGACACCGGCTCGGACCGGGTCGCGCCGAACCCCGTCCGCCGTCCCCGCGCGCGGGGACGGGGGTTCCCCCGGCTACCCCGCTCGGATGGCAAACGGGATCTGCCCTCGCGCGAGTCCCCCGGGACCCACTGGTACCCTCGGGGCCGTAGACGTGTCCGCGACCCAGATCAAGATCCAGGTGCCGGGTAACGACCTCATGGTCGGGTTGCTCGGCGAACGGGACGAGCTCCTCCTGCTCGTCGAGCGGGAGTTCGACGACACCTCGATCCACGTGCGCGGCAACGAGATCACGATCGAGGGACCCGACGCGCCCCGTGTCGGGCAGATCTTCCACGAGCTCGTCGCGCACCTCGAACGCGGCCAGTGGGTCGACGCCGCCCACGTCGGACGGACGATCGAGATGGTGAAGTCCGACGTCGTGCCCTCCGAGGTGCTCGCGACCGAGGTGCTGCGGCCCGCCGGCGGCCGACCGGTCCGCCCGATGACCCCGGGACAGCGCCGCTACGTCGACGCCATCGCCGCGAACACGATCACCTTCGGGATCGGTCCGGCGGGAACCGGCAAGTCCTACCTCGCCGTCGCGGCAGCCGTGCGGGCGCTCCAGGCGAAAGAGGTCCACCGGATCATCCTCGCCCGCCCCGCCGTCGAGGCCGGCGAACGGCTCGGCTTCCTGCCGGGCGACCTCATGGCCAAGGTCGACCCCTACCTCCGGCCGCTCTACGACGCCCTCTACGACATGCTCGAGCCCGAGGGCACGCAGCGCCTCATCGAACGCGGCACGATCGAGGTCGCGCCGCTCGCCTTCATGCGGGGCCGCACGCTGAACGCGAGCTTCGTCATCCTCGACGAAGCCCAGAACACGACGCCCGAACAGATGAAGATGTTCCTCACCCGGATCGGCTTCGGCACGAAGGCCGTCGTCACCGGCGACGTCACCCAGATCGACGTCGCGGGGGGCGCTCCGGCCTCGTCGGCATCGAGGAGATCCTCGGCCCGATCGACGGGGTCGGCTTCGTCCGGCTCGGCGAGTCCGACGTCGTGCGGAACCGCATCGTCCGGGCGATCGTCTCCGCCTACGAGCGCCACGACGGCGAGGAACCGGCGCACTGAATCGTGATGGCCGTCGAGGTCTTCGTCGCCAACGAGCAGACGGAGCGGGTGATCGACTGCGCGCGCTGGGCCGAGCTCGCCAGGGCGGCGCTCGCCGCGGAAGGCGTGCGCGGGGACGCCGAGCTCTCGGTGCTCTTCGTCGACGAGCCGACGATCGCCGCGTTGAACGAGCGCTTCCTCGAGATCGCCGGACCGACCGACGTACTCGCCTTCCCGATCGACGAGGACCAGGTCGCCTTCGGTCGCTCGCCGGACAACGGCGGCAGCGGCCCCGGTTGGGACACGCTTGAGGACGGCGCCGCGCCGATCCTCATCGGCGACGTCGTGATCTGCCCCGAGGTCGCCTGGCGCAACGCGCCGGACCACGCCGGCAGCTTCGACGCCGAGATCGCGCTCCTCCTCGTCCACGGGATCCTCCACCTGCTCGGCATGGACCACGAGCGGCCCGAGGAGGCCGAGGCGATGGAGGCCCGCGAGAAAGAGCTCCTCACCGAGCTCTTCCGCACCCAGGGCGCCTGATGCTGGCGGCGTCGTTCGGCGCGGCCGACGGCGGTCTGCTCGCCGCCGTCATCGTCCTCATCGGGCTCTCGGCGGTGCTCGCCCTGGCCGAGACGAGCCTCGTCCGCACGGGCCAGGCCCGGGCCCGCGCGCTCGAGGAACAGAGACGGCTCGGGGCAAAGTCCCTGCGGCGGCTCGTCGAGCACCCGGAGCACTTCCTCGCGCCGCTGCTCCTCCTCGTCCTCGTCTGCCAACTCGTCGCGGCGAGCCTCGTCGGTGTCGAGGCGGCGCGCCTGTTCGGCGCGCTCGGCGTCGCCGTGGCGATCGTCTTCGAGGTCATCGTCATCTTCGTGTTCGCCGAGGCGATCCCGAAGCAGTGGGCGGTCCTCCACGCCGACCGCGCCTCCCTTTTCGCGGCCCCGTTCGTCACGACGCTCGTCAACTTCCCCCCGGTGCGGGTCGTGGCCGCGCTCCTCATCGGGCTCGCCCATCTCGTCACCCCGGGTCACGGTGCCGACGTCGAGCCCGAGGTCACCGAGGCCGAGCTCCTCGCGCTCGCCGACGTCGCCGTCGACGAGGAGGTCATCGAGAACGAGGAGCGCGAGCTCATCTCGTCGATCATCGACTTCGGCGACACGATCGTGCGCGAGGTGATGGCGCCGCGTCCCGACGTCGTCGCCGTCGAGGCCGCGACGACTGCGGGCTCGGTCCTCGAGCGGGCCATGTCCTCCGGGTTGAGCCGAATCCCGGTCTATCGCTCAACGCTCGACGACGTCGTCGGCATCGCCTACACCCGCGACGTCGTGCGCGCCGTGCGCGAGGGCCACGAGGAGCGCCTGATCGCGCAGCTCTGCCGCCCGGCCCATTTCGTGCCGGAGACCAAGCGCGTCGCGCCGCTCCTGCGTGAAATGCAGTCCGAGCAGTTCCACCTCGCCGTCGTCGTCGATGAATACGGCGGGACCTCGGGCGTCGTCACGCTCGAAGACCTCCTCGAAGAACTCGTCGGCGAGATCGCCGACGAGTTCGACGCCGACGACCCGCTCATCGAGCCGCTCGGCGGCGGCGCCTTCGTCGTCTCGGGCCGCATGCCGCTCGACGAGGTCGGCGAGATCCTCGGGGCGGAGCTGCCCGCCGGCGACTGGGACACCGTCGCCGGGCTCTTCCTCCACCTCCACGGCCGTGTCCCCGCCGAGAACGAGGTCGTCGTCGCCGACGGCTACACGCTCGTCGCCGAACTGGTGCAACGCCGCCGGATCGGCAAGGTGCGGATCATCCCGAACGCGTCCGCCGGCCCGGCCGACGGAGAAGGTCCCGCCGCGCCGGCGACGCGGTGACGCGGGATCCGTCGCCCCGGGCCGTGCCGCGCTCCTCGTACCCCGCCGGACCCGGGGCCGCGGCGGGGCGAGGCGGCGCCGCCGAGACGGCGTTCCGGTCGGGCCTCGTCACCGTCGTCGGGCGGCCGAACGTCGGCAAGTCGACGCTCGTCAACCGCATCCTCGGCGCGAAGGTCTCGATCACCGCCAGGACGCCGCACACGACCCGGCGACGGGTGCGCGGCGTGCTGAACGGCCCCGACTATCAGGCCGTCTTCGTCGACACGCCGGGGATCCACAAGCCGCGCTCGGCCCTCGGGACCCGGCTCAACTCCGCCGCCACCGACGCGCTCGCCGGTGTCGACCTCTGCGTCCTCGTCGTTGACGCGGCGGCGCCCGTCGGGCCGGGAGACCGGTTCATCGCGGCGCGTCTTCCCGCCGACTCGGTGGTCGTCGTGAACAAGGTCGACGCCGTGCGGGGACCGGCGACGCTGCGCCAACTCGAACGGGCCGCGGCCGAGCTCGGGCTCGGCGCGGCTGAGTATTTCCCCGTCTCGGCCAGGACCGGGAGTGGCATGCCCGCCCTCACGGCACACCTCGTCGACCGGCTCCCCGCGGGCCCCCGCTACTACCCCGAAGGGGTCGTGAGCGACGTCCCCGAGACCTTCTTCGTCGCCGAGCTCGTGCGCGAGCAACTGCTGAAGACGATGCGCGACGAACTACCGCACTCGATCGCCTGCCGGGTCGTCGAGTGGGAATGGCCCCTCATCCGCTGCGAGATCCTGGTCGAGCGGCCGAGCCAACGCGCCATCGTCGTCGGCAAGCGGGGTGAGGTGCTGAAGGCCGTCGGCACGGCCGTGCGCCGCGAGCTCGCGCCCGGCGTCTACCTCGACCTCCACGTGCGGGTCGAACGCGACTGGCAGCGGCGCGTGGAGGAGATCGAGCGCCTCGGCTACTGAGGAGAGCGGCCGGCGAGCGTGCGGAGGAACTCCTCGGCGACGCGGCGGTCCTTCGTCCGGCGCATCGGCGGTAGCGCCCGGATGAGCTGCCAGCGGTAGCTGGCGGTCGCGAGCCTCGAGTCGAGGACCGCGACCACGCCACGGTCGCTCGCCGAGCGGATCAGCCGACCCACGCCCTGGGCGAGGAGGGTGGCCGCCCGCGGGAGGTCGATCGTCGCGAAGGCGTCGCGACCGGCGCGATCGCGTCGTGCGGCGATCAGCGGATCGTCGGGCCGGGGGAACGGAATCCGGTCGATGACGACGAGCGAGAGGGTCGACCCCGGGACGTCGACTCCCTGCCAGAAGCCCATTGTGGCGAAAAGGCAAGCCGCGGGCTCCTTCGCGAACCGGGCGAGGAGCGCCGCCTTGCCGAGATCGCCTTGGACGAGCAGCGGGAAGGCAAGTCGCGCCCGGCACGCGTCGGCGGCCCGGGTCATCGCGCCGAGGCTCGTGAAGAGCGCGAGCGTCCGGCCCTGGGCGGCCTCGATGAGGCCGACGAGCTCTTCGTGGATCGCCTTCTCGGCGTCGTCCCGGCGCCGGTCCGGCAGATGGGCCGCGCAGTACAAGAGGGCGTGTTCGTCGAAGGCGAACGGGCTGCCGACGTCGATCTCGTCGATCTCGCCGGCCGCGGCGCCGAGACGGACTCCCAGGCCCGGCGGGATCGTCGCGCTCGTGAGCACGACGGTCCGGTTCGCGAACAGCTTCGCGGCGAGCGTCGGCGCGACGTCGATCGGCGCGACACGCAGCGCCGGGCGCGCCCCCTGATCGACCCAGGCGACGTCGTCGTCGTCGGACGAGACGAGCCGGTCGATGTCGGTCCGCAGACGTCCGGCGGCGAGCATGGCGCGCATCGCCGGCTGGCTGGATTCGGCGCCCCGCGCGTCCCCGACCTCGACGAGCTCGCCGAGAACCGACTCGAGCCGGCCGAGGCGGGCACGCGCGAGACCGACGACCTCCTCGAGATCCCCGCCGAGCGCGCCGCCCAATCGCTCGCCGGATCGCACGAGCAACGCCTCCTCGAGACGCTCGGCCAGCCCGGCGAGGTCGTCGACCGCCGCGAACCGCGAGCGCGACCCGGCGCCGAGGGCGGCACGCGCCGCGGCTGCGACGGACCTCAGGCGGCCGACGCTGATCGACACCCCGAGACTGTCGGTCACGATGTCCTCGAGCGCGTGGGCCTCGTCGACGACGAGCACGTCGTGCCGGGGAAGGACGGCGCCGTCGGCTGCGATGTCAGCGCCGAGCAGGTGGAGATTCACGACGACGACGTCGGCGGCTGTCGCCGCCGCCCGCGCCCGTTCGGCGAAACACTCGCCGCCCGACGGGCAACGGAACGCGCCGGGGCACTCCTCGGCGCTCACGCTGAACGTCGACCACAGTCGCGGGTCCGGCTCCTCGACGAGCTCCGCCCGGTCGCCGGTCACGGTCCGGTCCGCCCAAGCGAAGATCCGGCGGGCTCGCGCGCCGCGTTCGTCCGGGGATCGTTCGCCCGCGGTGAGGATTCCCTGGGTCCCGGCGAGCCGGGATTCGTTCAGCCGTTGCACGCAGAGGTAGTTCGAGCGGCCTTTCAGCACCGTCGACGAGAAGCGGCGCAAGCCGGCGGCGACGAGCGGGATGTCCTTGTGAGCGAGCTGGTCCTGGAGGGCTTTTGTCGCGGTCGCGACGACGACGTGCCGGCCCGAAAGCACCGCGGGGACGAGGTACGCCAGTGACTTGCCCGTCCCCGTGCCCGCGGCGACCGAGAGATGGCGTCCCGCGGCGATCGACGCCGCCACCGCCTCCGCCATCGTGAGCTGGCCGGCACGCGCCTCGCCGCCGTCGGGGAGCTTGGCCGTGACCCGACGCAGGGCGTCCGCCGTCGTCAACCTGCGCACGTCACGAGCGTAGGTTTCGGCCCTCCCCGAGAGCGTGCCGCCGCATCACCCGGACAGCGGCCACGCCATCTGTTCGACGAGCGCGCGGCGTGCCTCCGTCAGCGCGCCGTCGAGCTCGGCGACCTCGTACTCGACGGCGCCCTCGGGGGGCGAGAGGAAGACGAAGACGACCCGGTCGACGCGCCGGCCGAGCGCCGTGCCGAGCGCGAGCGCGTACGCACCGGCCTGCAGCCGGTAGCGTCGCGCCGCGGCGGGCGCCTCCTCCGCGCTCGAAAGCAGGTCCGTCTTGTAGTCGACGACGACGAGGCGGTCACCGTCGACGAAGCACAGGTCGACGACCCCTTCGAGCACGCCGTCACCGACCGGGACCGTCACGGACAGCTCTCGCCAGCTGCGGCGCGCCGCGGCGGCGGTGGCAACGACCGGCGTGGCGAGAGCAGATCTGGCGAGCGCGCCGACCTCGCGGGCGCGCTCGGCGCATCCCTCCCGTAACGCCTCGTCGGCCGCGAGCTCGTCGATCCCGCTTCCCCAAGCGAGATCGGCGCGCTGCAGCACGCCGTGCACCGCCCGACCGATCGCCGTCGCCGCCCGACGCGACCCCCACCGGGCGTGGTCCGCGGGCTCGTCCTCGCTCGTCGCCCGGCTGGCCGGACCGGAAACGAAGACCCCGCCGGCGAGCTCGACGAGCTCGGTCGCGGCGATACTCGTCGGCCGCGCCGCCCGTGCCGCGATCTCGGCGCGCTCGGCGTGCCAGCGGGTGAACGCCTCCGGGGTCGCGGCCGGCCCCCCGGACCCGGCCAGTTGGCGGGGGCGCGCGGGACCGGTCCTCCGCTTTCCCGTCGCAGCGGAGACCGAGCCGTCCTGCCAGAGCCCCACGAGGTCCTCGAGTCGCGACGCGACGAGTTCGGCGAGCGACGGTCGACCCCCCGCGGGGACGGCCGAGCGGTGGAGGGAGACGACGAGGTGGTCCCGTGCCCGCGTCATCGCCACGTAGCACAGACGCAGATCCTCCGCCGCGGCCTGGCGGAGCTCGGCGTCGGCGAGCGCGGCGAAACCGGGTGTCGCGAGGTCGCGGCGCAGGCGAACCTGGGCCTTGCCGGCCGGGTCGAAGAGCACCGCCGTGCGGGCGGTCGGGCTCTGCGGGTTGCCGCCGAGCTCGGCGACGATCACGACCGGGAACTCGAGGCCCTTGGCGGCGTGGATCGTGAGAATCCGCACGGCGTCGTCGGACTCGCCCATCGTCGTTTCGTGGGCTCGCACCCGGCCGGCGGCCTGGCGGCCCATCCACTCGAGCATCTCGGCGATCGACGTGCCCCCCGCCTCGACGAACGCTCGTGCCTGGGTGACGACGAAGCCGAGCCGGCGAACGGTCTCCCGCCCGTGTCGCGTCAGCGAGGCAAGCTCGAACACCTCGAGGTCGCGCACGACGGCCTCCAGGGTGCCGACCGGTCCGAGACGGTGGCGCCGCTCGGCGATCGCCGCCAGGCGGCCGCGGGCTGCGACCACGGGATCGGCGGGGTCGAGATCGTCGCGCGCGTCGAGACTCCAGGCGCCGCCTTGCCGGCGATAGCGCAGCAGGTCGTCGTCACCGCAGGCGAGCATCGGCGTCCGCAACGCGGCGATCAGCGCGGCCTCGTCGCCCGGTGAGTCGACCGCGCGCAGACAGGCGAGCAGATCCCGCACCTCGGGCGAGGAGTAGACGAGCGCGGTCGAGTCGACCCGGTAGGGGATGTCCGCGGCGTCGAGCGCCGCCTCGAGCTCGACCAGGCCCGTGCGACGGGTGACGAGGACCGCGATGTCGCCGTGCCGGACGGGACGTGTCCCGCTCCCGTTCTCGACGGGCCATCCGTCACGCACCGCCGCGGCGACGACCGCGGCGATGTCGCTGGACTCGCGGGCGCGGCGTTCGTGGGCGGAAAGCTTCGCGCCCGCCTCCGCGCCGAGGACGGAGACCGGCACCGGTTCGGCCCGCGTCCGATCCGCTTGGAGCGGCGCGTAGCCCGGCGCGGACGCGCCCGCCCGGCCCGGGTCGTCGGTCGACGCGAACAGGGGTGAGAAGACCCCGTTCACCCACTCGATGACGCCGGGGACCGAACGGAAGTTCGTGGTCAGCCGGAGGGGACCGGCCGGGACGAGTTCGCGCATCGCGGCCTCGTAGAGCTCGGGCTCGGCGCCGCGGAACCGGTAGATCGCCTGGTGCGGATCGCCGACGAAGAAGAGCTTTCCCGGAACCGGCGCTCCCGTCGGGTCCTGTCCGAGGAGCCGGACGATCTCGAGCTGTATCGGGTCGGTGTCCTGGAACTCGTCGACGAGGATGTGGCTGTAGCGCGCGCTCACGGCGCGCCTGACGTTCGGATCGGCGGCGAGCAGGTCGCGCGCGAACACGAGGAGGTCGTGGAAGTACAGCTCGCCGGAGCGCCGGCGTCCCTCGGCGGCCGACGCCGCTTCGGCCCCGAGTCGCCAGACGAGCGCATCGAGCACCGACTCTCGCAACCGGGCCGCGTGCATCCTCCAAGCTCCGTCGAGGGCGACGACCTCGCCCCGCACCTCGGCGACCTTCGGCCCGCTCCAGTCCTCCTTGCGGCCTTTGCTGCCCGGTCTCCACGGGCCGATCGAGCAGAGCCATTCGAGGCGGTCGGCCCAGTCGACGAGTCCCGTGCCGCGTTCAAGGTCCTCCTCGATCGTGCCGAGCAACGCGGCGAGCGCGTCGGCGTCGTTCCGGCAGGCGGCGCGTCGCCCGCACACGACCCGCATCTCGTCTCGGAGGGCGCCCGTGACGGTGTCGATCTCGGCGACGAGGCGATCGACCGAGAGCGCCGGGCCCGGACCCGGCTCGCGGTGGCGGTCCCACGCCTGGTCGATCTCGACCGCCAGCTGTCGCAGCTGGCCGAGCGTGACGCCGATCGCCAAGGAAGCCGAGACGAGCGCCTCGCTCTCGACGTCGTCGAGCAGTGCGTCGAGGAACGTCCCGAAGCGCCGTTCGAAGTCAGCATCGCACTGGATCTCGTCGAGGACCCGGATACGGAGCGGAAGCCCCGCCGCGAGGGGGTGCTCGAGAAGGATTCGCCCGGCGAACCCGTGAATCGTCGTCATCGACGCGTTGTCGAGCTCGTGGAGCGCCACTCTCGCCCAATCGCCCCCGGGGGTCGCCGACCGCTCGACGAGCTCGTCGTGGATCCTCTCCCGCAGGTCCGCCGCGGCTGCCTCGGTGAAGGTAATCGCGGCGATCTCGCCGAGCGACGCGCGCCCGCTCGCCGCGAGCGCGACCACCCTGCGGACGAGCTCGCTCGTCTTGCCGGTGCCGGCACCTGCCTCGACAAAGAGCGTCTCGTCGAGATCCTCGCGGATCACGCGACGCGCCGGATCGTCGGCCACGGCACGGGGCTCACCCATCGGTCGGCTCCGGCTCGACGAGACCGACGTACCCAGCGAGCACCGGCGCTGCGCGCGCCACCCGCCAGAGCACCTCCCGCTCGACCGGACAGACCGCATCGAAGTCACACCAGCTGCAGTGTTCGAAGGTCTCCTGGCGGCGCGCCCCGGCCGACAGGGAAAGCAACCGGAGTCGACCGTTGTCGCGAGCACCGACAGCACCTCGCTCGTCCTGACGAACGTCTCGTCGTCAAGTTCGACCGCGACCTCGTCGCCCGGCTCGTCGATGAACCGGTAGCTCGCCCGCACCCGGACGGCGGCGTCGCCGGAGCCGAGCGTGTCGCGTGCCGCCACGGCGTAGATCGGGAGCTGCAGGTGGCGGCCGCCGTCGACCGGGTCGTCGGCGATCCCCCGGTACGACGACGCCCTGCCCGTCTTGTAGTCGATGACGTCGAGCGCTCCGTCGCGCCGTCGGTCGACGCGATCGATCTTGCCCCGGAAACTGAGCGAGTTGTCCCCGACGGCGAAGTCGACCGCCGGCACCGAGGCCGTGCCGAACAGGAACTCGACCGCGATCGGCGTCGCACCGCGCTGCCGTCTCGTCTCGACATCACCCGCCCGTTCGGCCTCGAGCCTCTCGAGGAGCTCGCGCCGGGTCCTCGCCCACAGGACGCGCTTGCCCGTCCGTCCGAGCCGTTCGAATCGACCGCAGACGTCCGTCGCGAGGCGCGCGAGTCGCGCCGCGTCGCCGGCCGGGTCCACATCCAGGACTTCCCGTTGTTCGATGACCTCGCGCATGTACCGCTCGAGCACCTCGTGGGCGATCTGGCCACGGTCGCGCGGGTCGATCTCGGCCCGACGTTCGGGCGGGTCGATCACCTCGCAGCGGAGCTCGTGGCCGAGGAAGTACCGGAACGGACAGACCGCGAACTCCTCGAGAGTTGTCGGCGAAAGGACGCCGCCGTCGAGGCCGTCGCCGCCGGCCGCCGCCGCCACCCGGCCCGCGAACCGGCCAAACGAACGCGCGCCCCGAGCGGCGACGACCCGGCTGCCAGCTCGGAGGCGCGGCGACGCGGCGACGAGGAAGGAGGAGGAGGAAGCGTCCCGGTCGGACGGGAAATGCGCCAGCAAAGTCGCGCTCACGAGCTCCCTCTCGCCGATCGCCGGGATCGATCCCGCCGCGACCGATTCGAGGGTCCCGACCGAGCTCGCGACGCGCCGCGGGGCGAGGTCCCGAGCGACGAAACGGGAGCGAATCCGGGCCCGACCGTCCCGGGAGTCGCGGTCCCGGCGGGTCAGCACCGTCCTTCTCGCCCCGGCGACCGCGACGAGCAGGCGGCGACGATCGCGCTCGACCGCGCCGAGCGGGGTCGCGGCGTCGAGTCCGACCTTCTCGCGTTCCTCGGCGGACAGGACCGCACTGGCGCGCACGCGGCGTGGCAACTCGCCCTCGACGCACCCGAGCACGACCGCGAGGTCGAGCTCGACGCCCGCCGCCGCGTCAAGCGGGCCGACCATGATCCCCGACGACAGCCGGCCCGTCGGCGGCGCCGCACGGTCGAGCGCGCCGGCGAATGCCCTGGAGAAGCGGGCAAGATCAGGGCGGTGGTCGACTTCGTCGAGCACCCCGAGCTCACCGAGCAGGTCGGCGACGACCGATTCGACGTCGTCGTCAGGTTCGTCACCCGACGGGCGCCCATCCGCAACTCCGATATAGCGCGCCAGCGCGGCCCGCGACCACTCGGCGAGGCCGGACCAGCTCTGCGGTGCCGCGGCAGCACGGCACACCTCGTCGAGCTCGTCGACGAACTCCCCCAGCGTGACCGACGCCTCACGCAGCCGCGCCAAGCGCTCGGCGCGGATCCTCGAGCTCTCCGGGCGCTCCTCATCGCCGAAACCGCTCTCATCGACCAGCTGGCGCCGACTCTCCTCGGCGAGCGCGTCGAGGTGACGCCGCCACTCGGGGGCATCGCCGCCGACGATGCCCGACAAGCGCGAGACCCGTTCCCAGTCTCCGACCGGGGTCGGAGTCCCGTCCGCCAGGCGCATCGGCGCCTTGCGAAGCCAGGCCATGACGGCGGCACGCTCGAGTCCCGATGCCGCGAGTTCGTAGAGGCCGTTCAGCACCTGCGCAGCCGACGACTCGGCGACCCGTTCGGGTGAAGGACCGTTCCAGGCGATCCCGGCCTCGCTGAGCGTCCCCGCGAGCAGCCGCCGATACGGGTCGGCCGCCGCGAACAGCAGCGCCACACCCTCGGGCGCGCCCCCCTGGCGAGGTGCTCGAGCACGACGCGGACGGCGGCGCGCGTCTCGGACTCGGCGTCGGGGGCCACGAGACTCTCGTCCACCAGGATCGGACCGTCCGGGTCGGGCTCCGCGGTGTCGACCGGCACGCCGCCCTCGACGACAAAGCCCGCGCCAACGAGCGCGTCCCCCAGGCGGCGAACTGGTGCATCGGCCGCGCCGTCTGCGACGAGGCCGAGATGGACGACGAGGTCGCTCGCCTCGCCGACCGCCGCGAGCAGTCGCCGGTCGGCAGGGCGCACCCGTTCGGGCAGGTGAACGACGAGACGCCCCCAACTCGTTTCCTGCTGACCGCGGCCGATCTCGCCGACCGCGGCGTCGACGAGGTCGACGTCGTCGAACCAGCCCGCGACGAGACGCTCGCGCATGAACGCACACAACACGGCAAGATCACCACCGTGCCGGCTCACCGCGGCAAGCTGCGCGAGCCCCTCGTCGCCGAGCTGACGGACCTCCTTGTAGATGTCGACAAGCTCCTGCTCCGTCGAGGGGTGCTCGGCGACGGCGCCGAGGAACGCCGGACGGTCGCGCAGCGCCGCACGGGCGGCGGCCCCGAGCGCGGCGCGAGTGAGCGGACGGCGTCCGCCGCGCCGGCAGGCCGGACCACCGAATTCCTCCGCGAGGTCGGCCGGCACGGAGAAACGGAGGTTGACGATCCCGCGTCCGCCGTCCGGACGCGGTCGGGTCGCCAGCCGATGTCGCAACGAGCGCGCCGACCGCGCCGAGGGGGCGACGACGGTCACCGGCGCCGTCACGTCCCCACCCCGGAATTCGTCGACGGCAGCAGCAAGCGCCTCGAAGGCGGGTATCCCGTAGCGGACGAAGCGAATGCGTCCCGGCACCCCGGCGAGCATACGGCCCGGTTGCTACGCCGCGTGGCTGCGCAAGAACGGCTTCAGTGTGTGCGGCAGTGTCGGCGGAATCTGTTTGACCACCGGATGACCTCCCGGGTGGTCAGAGGTGCAGCCCGCACTCCGTCTTTTCGCTGTCCGGCCAACGTCCCGCCCGGGGATCCTCTCCCGGGACGATCGGCCGCGTCGTCGGGGTACAACCGATCGACACGAAGCCGGCCGCACAGAGCGGATGGCGCGGGAGGCGATGGTCCTCGACGTAGCGGTCGATGTCGTCGTCGGTCCACGCCCCGAGGGGATTGACCTTCACGAGGCGTTTCGACGGCTCCCACCCGATGACGGGGGCGCCGACTCGCTCGGGCGTGTCGACACGCTTGAGCCCGCTGACCCACGCCGCCCTGCCAACGAGCACGCGCGCGAGCGGGGCGACCCTGCGCACCTCACAACAGCGGGGCATTCCACAGGGGTGCTCGGTGAGCGGGAGGCCCGGTTCGACGACGGTGAGGTTCAGGTCGTAGCGGCGTTCGATCTGTCGCATGTACGAGATCGTCTCGGGGAAGTGAAAGCCGGTGTCGAGGAAGACCACGTCGATGTCCGGATCGGCCCGCACCGCGAGATCGATGAGCACACAGTCCTGAAACGACGAAGCGACGACGATGTCCTTGCCGAACCTTCCGACCGCCCAGCGGCAGACATCGAGCGCCTCCGGCTTCTCGAGCTGGTCCGCAGCACGGGCGAGCTCGTCGCCGAGGCCGCCCGGCGCGCCGGTCTCCTCGGCCGGCACGTCCCGAGCGGCGGGCTCGGTCCCGTTGGCAGGCGCCATGACGAATTCGACGCTCGTGCGGTCGGCCCACGGGTCCGTCCGCGCCGATCGCGCCGACCCGGCTCGAGGCGGTGCCCGGCCGACATAGGACGCCACGACGGAGCTCGACGACGCCAAGACGGGGCTGATGACTCCCGCCGGCGCTCAGGTGGCGACGTTGGCGCGGCCCCAGACAGGACTAGCTTCGCCGTAGTGCCACGGGCCCCGTTCGTCAAAGGCGTCGACCCAGATCACGTCCCGCGTCACATCGCGGTCGTGATGGATGGCAACGGACGCTGGGCGACCCAGCGCGGGCTGGCGCGCACAGAGGGTCACGCCGCGAGCGAAGAGGCCCTCGTCGACGCCGTCGACGGCGCTCTCGAGCTCGGGCTCGAGTGGTTCACCGTCTACGCCTTCTCGACGGAGAACTGGCGCCGCCCCCCCGACGAAGTGCGGTTCCTCATGAACTTCCCCGAGGGGATCCTCCTGCGCAACCGGGACGAGCTCAACGCCAAGGGCGTGCGGGTTCGCTTCGCGGGCCGGCGGGACTGGCGCGTTCCGCGCCGCCTGCTGCGCGACATGGGCGACGCGGAGGAACTCACCGCCAACAACACGCGGCTGACCTTCACGATCTGTTTCAACTACGGCGGACGCGCCGAGATCATCGACGCCGTTCGCGCGCTCGTCGCGGACAATGTCCCGGCGAGCAAGATCGACGAGCGCTGCTTCCGCACACATCTCTACTTCCCCGACATGCCCGATCCGGACCTCATCGTCCGCACCTCGGGCGAGTACCGCATCTCCAACTTCCTGCTCTGGGAGCTCGCCTACTCGGAGCTCGTCTTCACCGATGTCCTCTGGCCGGATTTCCGCCGCGAGGACCTCTTCGCGGCGGTGCGCGAGTACCAGCGCCGGGAGCGTCGTTACGGGGGGATCGACCGGTGAGCCCACGAGAACCGCCAACCGAGCCGGCGGGCGCCGGGTGTCTCCGCTGAGGCGGGGCGGTGCCCTGCAAGCACCGGATCCGGTCCCGCGGCCCGGCAGTGCCACCCTGACTTTGTCCGGTCGCCGCGTCCTCGGGACTTAGGACCCGTGGCCAACTACCGGGACACCGGCGTCGTCCTGCGGACGATCCGCCTCGGAGAAGCGGACCGGATCGTCACGATCCTCACGCCCGAACACGGCAAGGTGCGGGCGGTGGCGAAGGGCGTCCGCAAAGTGAAGAGCCGCATCGGGGCGCGTCTCGAACCGCTCACCCACGTCGACGTGCTGTGCTGGCGGGGGCGAGAGCTCGACATCGTGACCCAGGTTGAGGTGATCGATGTCTTCCGCGGGATCCGTTCCGATCTCGCTCGCCTCGGACCGGCGATGACGATGCTCGAGATCGTCGACCAGGTCACCGTCGACCACCAGGGCTCTCCCGCGCTCTACACCCTGCTCGTCGGCGCGCTGCGCAGCATCGAAGTCAGCGCGTCGCCCGTCACGCTGGCGGCGTTCTGTCTGAGGCTCCTCACCGTTGAGGGCGTCGGGCCGGTCACCGACCGCTGTGCCCATTGCGGTCGGGCCGGACCGCTCGTCGCCTTCGACGCCGGGGAGGGCGGCTTCCTCTGCCACTCCTGCCGACGGGGTCAGGCGGTGTCAGCCGAGGTCGTTGCGCTCGCCCAGCGCATCTGCTCCGGCGGTCTCGCCCGGGCGCTCACCGAGCCGGAAGGGCCGACGGTCGACGCGTTGGAGCGCATCGCGACTTCAGCCGTCGAACACCACCTCGATCGGCGCCTTCGCACGACGCGCCACCATCTCGCCGAGGAGACGACGCCGGCATAGTCCGATCCGTGGGACCCTGGTCGCCGTCGCGCGGCACAACGGGGATGCGGCACGGACGACTCGGGTATCCTCGGGTTATGTCGGAGGAAAGCCCCGCGGCTGAACGCGCCCCGGCGGAAGACTCGGGGCTGTTCGACACGATTGTCAACCTCGCGAAGCGGCGCGGCTTCATCTTCCCCTCAGCCGAGATCTACGGCGGCATCCGCTCGACCTACGACTACGGACCGCTCGGCGCACTGATGCTCCGCAACGTGAGGGAGGCCTGGTGGCGCGCGGTCGTGCGCGAGCGCGACGACGTCGTGCCGATCGAAGCCGCGGTCATCACGAACCCGAAGGTCTGGAAGGCGTCCGGTCACCTCGAGACGTTCGCCGACCCCCTCGTCGACTGCCGGTCGTGCCACGAGCGCTGGCGCGCCGATGAGATCAACGGCGTCTGCCCGAACTGCGGATCGGCGGACCTCACCGAAGCCCGGCCGTTCAATCTCATGTTCAAGACCTTCGTCGGCCCGGTCGACGACGAGTCCGCCGTCGCCTATTTGCGTCCCGAGACGGCGCAGGGGATGTTCGTCAACTTCCTGAATGTGATGACGACGACGCGCCGCAAGCCGCCCTTCGGCATCGCGCAGCTCGGCCGGGGATTCCGCAACGAGATCACGCCGGGCAACTTCGTCTTCCGCACCCGTGAGTTCGAGATGATGGAACTGGAGTTCTTCGTCCCCCCGGCCGACGCCAACCAGTGGTTCGACTACTGGTGCCAAGAGCGGATCGCCTGGTACGAGAAGCTCGGGATCACGAAGGATCACCTTCGCTTCCGTCAGCACGCCCGGGAGGACCTCTCGCACTACTCCGTGGCCACGACGGACATCGAGTTCCTCTTCCCCTGGGGTTGGGGCGAGCTCGAAGGGATCGCCAACCGGACCGATTTCGACCTCAAGGCGCACAGCACGCTCTCCGGTGTCCGCCTCGAGTACTTCGACCAGGTGACCGGCGAGCGTTACGTGCCGCACGTCATCGAGCCGTCAGCCGGCGCGACGCGGGCGATGATGGCTTTTCTCCTCGCGGCCTACGACGAGGACGAGATCGGGGGCGAACGCCGGACGGTGTTGCGCCTCCGCCCACAGCTCGCGCCGTTCCAGGCCGCCGTGCTCCCGCTTTCGAAAAAAGAGCCGCTCGACGTACTCGCTCACGAAGTGCTGCACCGCTGTCAGGCCGCACTGATGTGCGAGTACGACGACACACAATCGATCGGGCGCCGCTACCGACGACAGGACGAGATCGGCACGCCGTTCTGCGTCACCGTCGATTTCGACAGCCTGAACGACGACGCGGTGACGATCCGCGAGCGGGACACGACCCACCAGACCCGGGTGCCGATCACGAACGTCGTCGCCGAGCTGCAGGACCGCGTCAAGCCCTGAGCCTTGCGGCCGTCGGCGACTCCGCAGGTCCGATGCAAGTAACGGTTCCTCATCGACACGGCGCCGCCTGGGACATGGCGACGCGCACCGGGACGAAGCAGGCGAGGAAGCTCGGCCTCGACGAGGGTTCCCGGGTTCTCTTGGTCGGCGCCCCGCCGGCCTGGTCGCTCGCCGACCCGCCGACCGGCGTCGAGGTCGTGCGCCTGAGCATGCCCCTCAGCCCCGGCGGGGCGGGGGATCACGGTGCGGCGGATCTGACGATCCTCTTCGTCCGCGAGGCGGATGAGCTCGTTGCGGCGCTCGACGCTCTCGCCGCTTCGAGGGCGCGGCTTTCGACCCTTTGGATCTGTTGGCCACGTCGGGCCGGCGGTCACGGGAGCGACCTGACCGACGGGGTGGTACGCAGTGCCGGCCTCGCACTCGGGCTCGTCGACAACAAGGTCGCGGCGGTGGACGCCGACTGGTCCGGCCTCCGCTTCGTGCGGCGGCGGGAGCGCCGCTGAGCCCGGCCGCGTCCAGACGACGCGGCGAACGGGTACCGTCCGGACCGTGGCAATTCCCGACGAGGACGTCGCACGGGTTCGGTCCGCGACCGACCTCGTCGCGCTGATCGGCGAGCAGACCGCCCTCAAACGAGTCGGCCGCCGCTTCGTCGGGCTCTGTCCGTTCCACGCCGAGAAGACCGGCTCTTTCAGCGTGAACGCCGAAGAGGGTCTCTACTACTGCTTCGGCTGCCAGGCGTCGGGCGACGCCATCAGTTTCGTGCGGGCGACGGAGGGGGTCGATTTCGTCGAGGCCGTCGAACGCCTCGCCAACCGCGCGGGAATCACGATCCGCTACGACGACGACCGTGACCGGAACGAGGGTCGCAACCGACGACGGGAGCTGCTCGCGGCGATGACCGCGGCCGTCGACTTCTACCACGAGCGGCTGCTCGCCCACCCCGACGCGGGAAGGGCCCGACAGTACCTGCGCTCACGGGGCTACGACGGCGAGGTCGTCCGCAAGTTTCGACTCGGTTACGCGCCGGCGGCCTTCGACGAGCTGGTCCGGGCGTTGCGTCTCCCCGGCGCGGTGTTGCGCGAGGCCGGTCTCGCCTACGAGAACGAGCGCACCCGGCTCCAGGACGCCTTCCGGGAACGGATCATGTTCCCAATCTTCGACCCCGGCGGCCAGGCGATCGCCTTCGGGGGTCGGGTCCTCCCCGACAGCCTGCGGACCTCGGAGCACGAACCGGGACCGAAGTACCGCAACTCGCCGGAGTCGGCCATCTACTCGAAGCGCCGCACGCTCTACGGGCTGAACTGGGCCAAATCGGACATCGCCCACGCCCACGAGGTCGTCGTGTGCGAGGGCTACACCGACGTCATCGGCTTCCACATCGCCGGCGTGCCACGCGTCGTCGCGACGTGTGGCACGGCGCTCACCGAGGATCACTTCCGCTTGCTCGCACACTTCGCCAACAAGATCGTGCTGTGCTTCGACGCTGACGCCGCCGGGCAGGCCGCCGCAGCGCGTCTCTACCAGTGGGAGAAGCGCCACGAGCTGGAACTCGCTGTCGCCGAGCTGCCGGTGGGATCGGACCCGGGCGAGCTCGCACAGAGCGATCCCGCCGCGCTCGCCGCCGCGGTCGAACGCGCCCAGCCGTTTCTCGGCTTCCGCGTCGAGCAGGCTCTCGGCGCGCACGACCTGCGCACGCCTGAGGGCCGCAGCCGGGCGGCCGAATCTGCCCTCGCCGCCATCGCCGAGCATCCGAACGAGCTCGTCCGCGACCAGTACCTCGTTGGCGTGGCCGACCGAACTCACGTCGATCCCAGACGCCTCCGTGAGCTCCTCGTCGAAGTGCAGTCCCGACCCCAGCCCGAGAGCGACGGGCGCAGCCCCGAATCCGGACGGCAACGAGAGAGCGGCCAGGATGCCTCGACGGGTGACCGAAGGGCGGACGCCGGGCAACCCGACCGGACGGGCGGACGAGCCCTGGACCAGCGACCTGAACTCCGGGCGGGACGCGACGCCCTCCTCCTCACGCTCGAGCGACCCGGCGACGCCCGGGCGTTCTTCGACGAGGTGCTGTTCGTCGACCCGGTACAACGGAACGCCTACCGCGCCCTCACCGGCTCGACCGGCCTCGCCGAAGCGATCGAGCAGGCGGACCCCGAGGCCGGCGACCTCGTGCGCCGCCTCGCGGTCTCCGAGGTGCCCGAGGAGCTCGACGTCGCCGGCACCTATATCGAGCTTGTCCGGGCAGCTTGCGAACGGGTGCTGCGAGAACTGGAAGCCGAAGGACGCGTCGCCGAGCGGGAGGGGCGGTCCGAGGACGTCGTCGCGGTGCTCACAGCGGGCGCTTGGTTGCGGACAGAACTCGAGACCCTGCGTGACCCGCTCGTTCGTCCAGGTGGGGCCTCCGGCGCGGAAGACGCGGCGCACCGGTTGGTAGCGTGGCTCACGCAACACCGGCAGGAGGCGGGGGATTGACACGCGTCGGACCGCTCGAAGAAGTGAGCAACGCGCCGGCTGCCGCCCATCGGATCGCCCCGCGGGTGACCGCGTCCCGGCGGGAGCAGTCCCGAACACGCCGGCGCGACGGGTCAACACGCCGCAGTGCAGAACGCCTCGAGCAACAGACGACAGCTGCGATCCGGACGCTTCGCTCAGGCTCGGCGGACGACACGGTCGCAACGACTGGCGACCCTGTCCGCGCCTATCTGAGGGAGATCGGCCGGGTCTCGCTTCTGTCGGCGGACCTCGAGGTGCTTTGCGCCAAGCGGATCGAACGGGGACGGCGGGCCTACGACCGTCTCGCGGCGTGGCTGCGGGAGGGAGCGCTCAACGACGTCTCGCTAGCGAGACGTCGCACCGCCGAACGCGAGATCGCCGAAGGCCAGGAGGCGAAGGACCTCCTCACCGAGGCCAACCTCCGACTCGTCGTGTCGATCGCGAAGCGCTACCGCAATCGGGGCATGGCCTTCCTCGACCTGATACAGGAGGGCAACCTTGGCCTGATGCGCGCCGTCGAGAAGTTCGACCATCACCGGGGGTTCAAGTTCTCGACGTACGCGACGTGGTGGATCCGCCAGGCGATCTCCCGGGCGGTCGCCGACCAGGCGCGGACTATCCGCATCCCGGTGCACATGGTCGAGACGATCAACAAGGTCGTCCGGGTGCAGCGTCAGCTCTCCCAACAGCTCGGCCGGGATCCAACGGTCGACGAGATCGCGGCGCGCATCGAGTGCCCCGTCGAGCGGGTGCGCGAGATCCAGCGCATCAACCAGGACACGATCTCCTTGCAACAGCCCATCGGCGGCGGGGACGAGGAGTTCAGCCTCTCGGACCTGGTCGAGGACCGGGCCGCGGAGGTCCCGCTCGACGTCGCAACCAAGGCCATGCTCAACGAGGCCGTCCAACACGCGCTCCATGAGCTCTCCGCTCGTGAACGAGAGGTCGTCCGGCTCCGCTTCGGCCTCGACGACGGGCGGATCCGGACCCTCGAGGAGGTCGGTCAGATCTTCGGTGTGACGAGAGAGCGGGTCCGCCAGATCGAGATGAAGACGCTCGCCAAGCTCCGCCAGCCCGCTCTCGCCCTGCCTCTCCGGGACTACTTCGAGGGCGACTGACTCTCCTCCCTCGAAGGGTGCTCGACGCACCGTGGGCCATCCCGGAGGGTCGGTGCTCACGGGCAGCCTGCGAACGGATCTGTGTGTTGTGGCAGACCGTCTGATGACACCCAGATTCCTGTCTCGGTCATCCGGTGGCGCGATCGCTCGCCCGTCCAGGGGCGATCGCCGCAGGCGGTGTGCGCTGCTAACGTGCCGTCGTCCGATCCGGGGTAGCTCAATTGGCAGAGCACGCGGCTGTTAACCGTGTGGTTGAGAGTTCGAGTCTCTCCCCCGGAGCTGCGGATCAACCCGACCGGTCGTTACTCAGTCGCCGATCCGGGGAATCGGGGCCCGTCCAGGCACGCGCCATTTGTGCCGGACGCGGTCCAGCGCTGGCGTCGTTCGGCAACGCATCGCCGTCGACAGGCGGCGGTTAGACGTGCACAGTGCCGGGGCAGCTCCAACTACCCGCGAACGTCGCTTTCCCGCCGCCGCTGTACGTCATATTGAACTCGACCGAGCCCGTGGTGCCGACGAAGGTCATCTTGCCTGATGTCGCGTAGAAACCGACGCCTGAGCCTGGGATGCTGCCAGCGCTCAGGCTGGCGCCGTATGTCGATTTCGAAGTGAGGCCCTTCTCGATCACCGTGCCAGCCTTTGCCGCTGCGGAGAGGAAGGTCCAGGTCGTCCCGCTGAGGCCGGACAACTTGCCTTTGAGGATCGCCTCGACGGACACACCTCCCAGCCCAGGCATTCCCTTCCCGTTGGTGAGTGTGCAGTTCTTCGTCGTGTAGGACAACTTGAGCGTGCCGCTGTGCTTCCCTGTGACCGTAAAGATATTCGTGCTACCGCCATGGGAGGAGGTTCCCGCGGCGCCCACAATTCCGCCGCCCATTGCACCGAGAACAAAGGCGCTAACCAAGAGCGTGGCACCGGCGATGCGCATCCTGGGATACACCCACCGGGTGTTGACGTTGTGCATCATGGCCTCCTCAGAACCAATTCAGAGCGACAATCATCTTCGTCGCCCGGCGACCCGAACGGTAGCTCCTCCCCGAACTCCAGACTCTAGTGAGAACAAGAATCCGGTCAAGTTCAGCTCGCCTTGGTGACGCGGCAGGTAGATACGTTCCCTCATCAGCTTGGTGCGGTCCAAGCACGACGGACGTCGCTCCACGAACGTGACAGCCTCGACGGTCAAACATCGTCGTTGGAGGCGGAAACGAGGTTCTACTGCAGTCTCGTCCGCGAATTTGACCTCCACTGGGTCGTCGGGTTGGGGAACACCCGACATCTCGGGTGGGCCATCGCGACGACCGGTGGATGGTCTTGTTCAGTCGCCTATTCGCGCGGCCTCTACGTCGCTCACGTCACCGCGGGACCGGGCGATTACGACGAAACGGACCGTCGCATTTCACTCCGACGACGCGCCAAGGAGCCATTCCGCTACAGTGACGCTCGTCCATCCAACCATTGACCGATAAAGGGGACGCTGATTACCGGCCAATGGTCAGATGAACGGCCACTACACCTTCCAGTTAGGTGCCGGCGGGTGGCAGGCAGCCCCGCAGTTTTCTTGCAGGACCACCTGCCACCTGCCTTTAGCTGCCTAGAAGTCGTACTGCTTGTAGTTGGCCGGGGTGAACTCCAGCGGTAGCGAGAAGATGATCGTGTCCTTCGCTCCCACCTTGGGCACGCCAGTTTCCGGGCCCTTCAACACGGTGAACTTGCCAAGGCTTCCCGCCGTGAAGGTCGCACCGGGGTACAGCAGGTGCTCGTACGCGTACTTGGCCACGTACATAACCAACTTGCCCTGGTTGACCTCGTTCCAGAGGAACAGGGCCTGCAACGAGCCGTTGGCGAAGTACGGCTGGTTCGGCAACGGGTCACCGATGCCAAAGACACCGATCTTGCCGGCTTGTCCGAGGTCGCTCACCGCTTCGGCGGTGCCGACCACAGCCGCACCGTCGATCGGGAGGAGCGCGTTGACGGTCGGGTAGGCCTTGATGATGCCCTCAGCCACGGTGAGCGAGGTCGCCGTGTTGGACTCGCCATAGCCAGTCGTCAGGATCTTCACGTTCGGGTACTTGCTGGCGATGTAAGCCTGCATGGCCCCGATCCACGCCAACTGGATGGTGGCGTCCGGAGTCGAGGACATGATTGCCAACTGCGCACTCGTCCCGTACTTCGCCACCGCCGCGTCGATGACGGCCGCGGCGATCGTGTTGTAGAGGGTGTCCTGAATGAAGAAGTTACGCGCTGCCGGGATCACGTCAGAGTCCCAGCTCACGACCTGAATCCCAGCCTTCATCGCCGCTTCTAGCGCCGGAGCCGGGATCGTCGGGTCGTCAGCAGACAGACAGATCACGTTGAACTTCTCCGAGGTCATGGTCCGGAAAATCTGCGCTTGACCCGTGGCAGACGCGGTCACCGGAGCCGTGTAGTCCAGTGAAATACCCAGCGACGGGGCAACCTCCCTAGCGCCCTTGACGTTGGCCAGGAACACCGGAAGCCCTAGGAGCTTCGGGACGAAACCCACCTTGATCTTTGGAGCGCTGGCAGTCGCTGACGGTACGGCCGCCACGGCAAGCACCGACGCCGCAGTCAATCCCGCGCAAGCAACTGCTATGCCCAGCCGCATTCGTGTAGAAATATGCATATATCTTCCCCTTTTCATTTTGGCCCCGCTTCGCGAGGACCAATCCACCGAGCAGAAACCCTTTCAGACTCCACCTGTTCATCTGGTGGCCGGTTGACACGCCTCGGGTCGCCAGTTGGGGCGCCCCATTGCCGGTCAATTCTGGCGGGCATCTCGGTCCTTTCAAGCATCGGAAGCCGTTGCTTTGCCGAGATGTTGGCGAGCGAAGAAGCGCGCCATGGCATCTCTGAATGCCAACCCGCCCCGTCGGTCGAGACTGATCTTGATGATCAGCCCGACGATCAGCACGATTCCTTGCACCATGGTGACAGTCAGCGGGGTCGAGCCGCCATCCAGGAGTCCCACGCTCACATAACCGATGATGATGCTGGCGATGATGACTCCGGTAATGCGGCCCTTTCCGCCAAAGATGTCCACTCCTCCGAGCACGACGATCGTGACGGAGGGAAGCAGCAGAGGGATGCCGACGTCGTCGCGCACGGCGTTGTAGACCCCAGCGATCATGATCCCGGCGATCCCCGCGAACAAAGCGCTCCCGATGAACGCCCAGATCAGCGTGCGAGACACGTTGACACCGGAGTAGCGAGCCGCGGGCCGGTTGTGCCCGATCAAGACGAGCGATCTTCCGTAGCGGGTGCGCGACACCAACAGGCCTGTGAACAGGGCGAGAACCGCGAAGATGACCAAGTCCGCCGGAATGGGGCCAATCGTGCCGGTCCCGGTGATCGTCAGGAACTCTTTCGGGAACCCGTAGGGCGGGGATTCACCGCTTACCGCGGTGGCAACGCTCGAGAAGATGAACTGGGTAGCCAGTGTGACCAGCAGCGAGCCGATGCCGAACTTGGTGATGATGAACCCGTTGAGCGCGCCGAGGCCGGCCGCCATCACGAGGGTGATCAGGGTGGCGAGCCAGATGTTCAGGCCCTCGACATGCCAGAGCTGGGCCATGACGATCCCCGACAGGCTGGCCATGGCCCCGATGGAGAGGTCGATCTCCCCGGCGAATATGACCAAGGCCAAACCCAAGGCCATAACTGAGACGTCCAGGAACTCGCTGCTCGCAAAGAGCATGCCCTTGCCGCCTCCCCAGAAGCCGGTGGAGGTGAGGGAAAAGTACAAGAGCTCCAACCCCAGGAGAAGAACCAAGACCCAGACCCACACCTGATCGATGGAGGCACGACCGCGCCGATCCGCGGAGAGATCGACCGGTGTGCCCGCCGACACCGCTCCTCCCGGATTGGCGCTCATGCTGCGACCTCGGCACGATGCCGCGTGCGCAGGGCCCGCCGTGCCGCCGGCCCGCTCTGGCGGTCAGTCATCACGGCGAGCAGGATCAGGACGCCGACCCCCGCTGGCTCCCAGATAGGGAGGATGCGCAAGACGACTATCGCAGTGTTGGCCACCGACAGGAACACCGCGCCAAGGGCGGCGCCGAACGGGCGGCCGCGCCCACCAAGGAGGCTGGTCCCACCGATCAGGGTGGCGGCAATGGATATCAGGTTCACGTTGGTATCCGTGCCGGTGGTGGAGCTGGCGGACCCGATGTAGCAGAGGTAGACAAAACCGCCAATGCCCGCGAGGACGCCACAGATTACGTAGGTCATGAAGAGGATGCGGCGCACCGGAATCCCCGCGCGAAATGCTGCATCAGCATTGTTGCCCACGGCGTAGATCGCCCGGCCCCAAGGGGTGAATTTCAAGAACAGCTCGGCGGCAATCACGACGCCCACACCGATGAGGAGCAGCCAGGGGATCCCGGGCACTATCTCCTCAAGCCCAACGGCGATATAGTTGTGGGGAAGGCTTATCACCGTTAAACCGGAGGTGAAAACGAACTGCAACCCGCCGTAGACGGAGAGAGTGGCAAGGGTGGCAATGATAGGTGGAATACCCGCCACGGTGACCAGCAGGCCATTGCCGATTCCCAGGGCGATTCCAATCAGAATCACGAGAACCACAGCGACAAAAATGTTCAAGTTATGGTTCTGGGCTGGAAATCCGATGGCGATCGCGGCGATACCGAGCATCGGAGACACCGAAAGGTCGATCCCACGGGTGATGATCACCATCGTCTGGCCGGTAGCAACCACCATGATGACCACCGAGCCCGCCAACATGAACGAGATGTTGCTGGAGCTCAGGAATTGAGGATGCAGCACGTCAACGATTCCTGACATCAGCAGGATGGCGACCAGGAGTTGAACCTCACGACGCATCAGAATTGCCACCAAGCGGGACCGGCCCTTCTCGGCGGTCTCTCCAGGCATCTGCGGGTCCGAGCGAAGGACTTGCGCCGTTGCGGTCATCGGGCCACCGGCCCTACCACCATGGCTCCCAACCGCGCATCGGTGATGTCGTCTCCGGAAAGTTCACCCACGACAGAGCCCTCGTAGATCACCAAGACACGGTCACATATCACGGTTAGCTCCGTGAGCTCAGAGGAGATCAACAGGCAAGCCAGCCCTTCATGGGCCAGTTTGTTTACCAAGGTCCAGATATCATCCTTTGCCCCGACGTCGACTCCCCGAGTGGGCTCGTCGAAGATGGCCACCTTCGGCTCAGCGAGGAGCCAACGTGCCAACATCGATCTCTGTTGGTTCCCTCCCGAAAGGGTCTTCATCAATGCGTCGATCGAAGGCATGCGGACCGCCGTCGTTTTCGTGGCCTCCTCCGCCATTCGACGCTCCGCCGCCGGTCGCAACAGCGGACCCCGCCCCGGGAGGCGGTGGATGACCCCGGCGGTCACGTTGCGGGTCACCTCAACCTCGGCAAATATCCCGTGCCTGCCGCGATCCTCGGGCAGGTAGATGAGACCGGCATCGACGCAATCCCGGGGAGTGCGATGCGCCAGCGCAACGCCCTCCACCTCGACCCTCCCCCGCTCGGCCGAGCGGAGACCGTAGATCGTCTCGGCAATCTCGGTGCGGCCACTACCGACGAGCCCGCCCAGACCAAGAATCTCGCCCACGCGTAGAGTGAAACTGACGTCGCGGAAATAGGGTTCCGAGGTCAGATCCTTCACCGCGAGCATTTCCTTGCTAGCAGTCAAGTCCCGCGTACCGCGCTCGCGCACCCGGGTCACGATCTCCCGGCCCACCATGGCGGAGACGACCGCGGGTCGTGAGTACTGGGCGCGGGCCTCCCTCATCACAATCTTGCCGTCGCGTAACACCGTCAACCGGTCACTGACGGCAAGCACCTCGTCAAGACGGTGACTGATGAAGCCCAGGGTGAAATCACTCTCACGCAGGCTCCTCATCACCTCGAAGAGGGTGTCCGCCTCATGCTCCGTAAGCGGTGAAGTCGGCTCGTCAAAGAAGATCACCTGGCAGCGGTGCACGAGAGCACGGGCACACTCCACGAGTTGCTGCTGGGCGACACTCAGTTCCTCGGCGCGCATCTCCGGGTCGATGTCGAGGCCGACTCGGTTCAAGAAGCCCGATGCCTCGCGGCGCATGGACTTCCAGTCAACAAAGAAACGGAACCGCGCGCGCCGCAGGATACCGACGAAGAGATTCTCGGTGACGGACAGAGAGGCCATCAACGACGGCTCTTGCGGAACGAGGTAGATCCCGCGTTGCTGAGCACCGTGCGGATTGAGCCCGATAAGTCGCTCCCCCCCAAGGCGAGCGTCCCCGAGTCCGGTTGGTAGACGCCGGACAGGATCTTTACGAGGGTGGACTTCCCGGCACCGTTCTCGCCGATGATGGAGTGAATCTCACCCGGTTCGAAAGTCACCGTCGCGTCGTGGAGGACAACAGCGCCGTCGAAGGACTTCGTGAGCGACGAGCCCACGTAACGCTTGCCCTCCAGCTTTGTCACGGAAGTCGCAACGGCACTCACATCTTCAACTTCAAGCATAAAAGCACTCAGCGCCTAGGTAACGGCGGCCTGACAGCCTGCTCACGCCACTCGTGATAGCGCTCACATTTCCGCTCATAAAACAATGCTCCCAGAGGACAATTGAAGATGACCCACTACCTCATCACAAACTCAGCCCGTGTTGCCCAGGATGACCGCCGCAGAGAGCGCTCCACTGGCATCGGTTTCCGAGATGCCAGGGATGATGAAACCGATGCGTTTCCGCGACCGGAAACGCGGGCCACGGAACGCCCTTAGGAACGCGCCTGAAATCATTAACACCTGGTTTCGCCGGTCGCCACGGCGTCACGTTACTGACATGCCGAATGACAAGCAAGGGTCGAACGCCCGGTCGGTCGCCCCAGCTGACCTCGGTCAACGCGCGTCAAACCCGCCCGGCAACACGTTGGGCTGGTGATTAGTAACGAAAACGAAAAGTCTCCTGCGCAACGGTCCCTCGGCACCGACGCACCTCAGGACGGTCGAAAGGTCCCCTGGTTCGATCGCGATCGTCCGATCGATCGACGCGGACTCCGACTGGCTCGTCGGCACCATTCGCCAAGAACCCGGCCCGTGCGACCTTCCCCTGCCTTCGGCGTGCCAGTAGATTCCGGCACGCTACGCTACAGGTCACCGACCGCTCTCATCGGTGAGCGACGCACTGCTCGTTGGCATGACGTAACAAAAACCTGAAACCAAGGCCCAAACAAAGTTGCTGCGTGCTTGCGAGATTGAGCGAGATCGCCGATTGGTCGCCCGTGTTCGCCACCGTGAGTGCGAAGCTCCGCTGTCGCGCGACTGAGGTTGAACCAATCGTCCGCCACTCCATCCTAAGCACCCGATCGTCGTGGGATCGCGGCGAGACTACAAAGTCGAATTGGATGAGAGCGAGGGGTCGAGGCATTCGTCGACGAGCAGGAAGTGTTGCTGAACCGCCCGTGAGGAGAGTGCGCTCGCCGGGCGGTCAGCGAAGCCGTCGGAGCCCGTTGCGCCGAGTTGGCGAGGCCCTGCGCAGAGATCCCGCAGACTTCGTCAGTCACCGGCTCGACGGCCGTCGTCGCCGCTTCGGATCTCGTCTGGCTCCTCATCAATTCCGGATGTCAGCTCGACTGAAGCCCGCAGGTTGTGAGACCGGATTTGATCAAAGGCACATGAGCAAGGCACACGGATAGAACGAGACACCCGGCGACCACAACCGCTCACAGAGAGACCGTGGCTCTTCCAGTCACCTGCGATGCGCGGGACGTCATGGTTCCTGCTGACCGATGTCGAGATGCGAGCGGCGTCGGGATTCGCATCCGATGACGCATCGCCGACGCAGGGATCACCTTTCGCAGCGGTCGGTCGTTGTCCCTAAACTGGCGACACCTGGCCAGCGGAGGAACGCGGCGGGCGACGACGCAATCTGTCTTCGGCGTGTCATCTTCGGGCGTACGCGTCTCAGGGAGTGGAGAGATGGACGGAGTTCAGAACGAAGGAGATTCTGGTCGCGCGACCGCGTCGAGACGAAAGAACCGCCAATGGGTGTTCATCCTCGTCGTTGTCGTGGTCGTGATCGCCGACGTGGCAGCGTTGTCGATCAAGTTCTTGTTGACGAATTCGAACACAGCGCCGAGCGGCCTCCCGGCTGGCATAACGCTCACTCAATTCGAGGCACGCGTCGAACAGCAGGTCCGCTCTAGGACATCTCGCGGTTTTGGCGTGGCTTCCGCGAAATCGACACGCTGCTTCATGGGCACGGCATGGAAGCCAGGCCAACAGTTCAACTGTTTCGTCTACGACTCGCGCGGAATCGAGCTCGGCGAGATCGACGGAACCATCCTGCCTAATCGGGGCAAGAAGTATGTGTGGAACAGCCTGTGGGTATCTGCGACAAGTCCTAGCACAACAACGAGTACAAGTCCGGCGACATCTCGACCGTAACGTTCACGGTCGAAGTCGGCAGACACATCCTGAGCCAGCATTATCGGGAGCTCTGAACGATACGAAACGGCCGCGGTGTCTGCCCGAAGCCTCGGCGAGGCAAGTCTGGGCGCGAAGGACTCACTGGCCGCCCGCAACAGTACATTCGGCATCTCTCGACCAAGGTCCCGCGCTCTCAGCCACCGGTTGAACCTCTTCCGGTCGAACGTCCTGCGCGGGACTATCTCGAACTCCCCAGTTGAATCGAAGAAGCATCATCGAACTACCGAGAGTCTGTCGCGATCCTTCGAAGCCGCCGTGGACGTGCTCCACCGGCCGCGATCGTTTCTCCGGACGAAACGCGACCACCCTGCACAGGACCGCGCTCGTAATCACGATGAGTGACGGTAGAATGATTACGCTAACAGCATTCGACAGGCAGCCCACTGAGGCGATCGAGATCGAGTTGAATGATTCGATGATCGAGCACGAATCGCCAGCTGAACGAAACGGGACACGCAGACGTGGCCCCCGGTCGGCGCTGGCATCGCCGACGATGTCCGACGTGGCCCGCATCGCCCACGTCTCGTCGATGACGGTCTCCCGCGTGCTCAACCACCACCCGTCCGTCCGGTCGGAGACACGCGAGCGCGTGCTCGCTGCGATAGTCAAGCTCGACTACCGGCGCAACCTCGCAGCGCGGGCGCTCGTGACGCGTCATTCGCAGACGATTGGGATCGTCGCGTTCGACGCGACCCTCTATGGTCAGGCAGCGAGCGTGGCCGGGGTGGAGCAAGCAGCGCGTAATGCTGGGTATTTCGTCAGCATCGCGATCGTCAAGAACATCGACGCGCACTCGATCCAAGAGGTCGTCGACTCGCTCGTCGCACAGTCGGTCGAGGGGCTCGTCGTCGTTGCCCCTCGTGTCTCGTCGCTCCAGGCGCTGAAGGACCGCAGGATGGGCGTACCCATGGTGGTGGCGAGCGGATCGTCTCGGAGCGGGTTGCCAACGGCGGGAGCCGACCAGGAAGGGGGCGGTCGGCACGCAACAGAGCATCTGCTGCTCCGTGGGCACCGCACCGTCTGGCATGTCGCGGGTCCCAATGACTGGGACGACGCGAATGGACGACTCGTCGGATGGCGTTCGGCTCTCGCGGCGGTCGGGGCGCCGGCACCACCCGTGCTCCGCGGCGACTGGAGCTCCGCGTCTGGGTGGCGAGCAGGTGTCGAACTCGCGCGTAACCGGGATGTGACGGCGGTGTTCGTCGCGAACGACCAGATGGCTCTCGGCCTAATGCTTGCCATGAAGCAGGCCGGGAGACGCATCCCCGACGACGTCAGCGTCGTCGGATTCGACGACGTCCCGGAGGCGGCCTTCTACGACCCGCCGCTGACCACGATCCGCCAGGACTTCGAGGACCTCGGGCGACGCAGCGTGAGCCTGCTGCTTGAAGCTCTCGCCACCGGCAACGCGAGATCGAGCCCACCGGTGCTCCCGAAGTTCGTGGATCGACTGAGCACCGCCGACGCGTTCTAGCCCCGCGAGATGGCCCGTGCTTTGCCCGAGACTCGCGCCGCCCGACAAGTGAGTTGGGTCGGCTCGTGGGACGTGGCGTCGTACTCCTTTCCGCGGGTTCGCGCGATCTGCAGCGCGCCACGCCGCAACAATGCCTTCCCGGGTGGCGGGTGTCACGGCCGTCGGCCCGCCGCGCAGGAATGCCGACCATAATGGCAACAGCTGCCTCTGCGCGAAAGCACTCGGATCAGCGGCAAAGAGCGATGCCTGGTCAGCGTCGCCGCGCCACAGACCCAACCACCAGGGTCGCTGCGCGAGAACTCCGCTTGCCGTCGTCGGGCGAATTCTCCCCAGCTGGGGTCGGAACCGGTACGGTCAGGATGTGACGATGCAACCGGCGATCGAGACTCGACGGTGTTCGACAGCCTGAAGGTCGCCTACCGCAAGGATCCGGCGCTGCACGTTGTGCACGCGCTCGAGCTCATCCTCTACCAGGGCATCTGGGCGATCTGGTCGTACCGGCCCGCCCCGCGCTCCGGAAGGCGCACGTGCCTTCCTTCGGGCGCCTCGTATCCCAGCTCGCGCGGTTCTGCACGGGGATCGAGATCCATCCCGGGGCGGCGATCGACAGGCGGTGCCTCATCGATCACGGTGCGGGCGTCGTCATCGGCGAGACGGCGGTCATCGGCGACGACGTGATGCTGTACCACGGCGTGACCCTCGGCGGCCACGGCTGGTGGGCCGACGCCAAGGGCGCGAAACGTCACCGGCGATCGGCAACAACGTCACGCTCGGCGTCAGGTGTTCGGTGCTCGGTCCCGTGGTCGTCGGCGACGATTGCCGGATCGGTCCGCACGCCCTCGTCGTCGACGACGTGCCGGCCAGGTCCGTCGTCGTCGTGGCGCGGGGCCACTCCGTGACGCTCACTCGAGCCCGCGAGGAAGAGCTCGCAGACGAGGAACGCCTCCGGGCCGCCTGGATGACGAGCGAGACCGAGGAGATACCCGATGGCCCTGCATGACGATGTGACCGAACTGATCGGTCGAACGCCGCTCGTGGAGCTCCACCGGTTCGGGGCCGAGTTCCCGGCGAGGCTTGTCGCGAAGCTCGAAAGCGAGAACCCCGGTGGGAGCGTCAAGGACCGCATCGCTCTGGCGATGATCCAGGCGGCAGAGGTCTCCGGCGAGCTACTGCCGGGCGGCACGATCGTCGAACCGACGAGTGGCAACACGGGCGTTGGCCTTGCCATGGTCGCGGCCGCGAAGGGCTACGGAGCGGTGTTCACGATGCCCGAGAGCATGAGCGTCGAACGGCGGAGGATCATTGGCGCCTACGGCGCTCGTATTGTCCTCACCCCGGCTCCAGACGGCATGCGCGGCGCGGTCGAGGAGGCGCGCCGGCTTGCCGCCGAGCACGGCTGGTTCATGCCCCAACAATTCGAGAACTCGGTGAATCCCGAAGTGCACGAGCGCACGACGGCACTCGAGATCTGGGACGACCTCCAAGGTGGGGTCGACGCCTTCGTCGCCGGAGTCGGCACCGGCGGCACGATCACCGGCGTCGGACGGGTGCTGAAGAGCCGCCATCCTTCGGTGCTCGTCGTCGCGGTCGAGCCCGAGGAGTCGCCGGTCCTGTCTGGCGGTGCACCTGCTCCTCATCGGATCCAGGGCATTGGGGCTGGTTTCGTGCCGACGATCCTCGACACGGCCGTCTACGACGAGGTTGTCCGGATCGGCGGGTCCGAAGCCGCGGAGACGGCCCGACAGCTCGCGAGAACCGAAGGCATTCTCGTGGGCGTTTCTGGCGGGGCGGCGCTCTGTGCGGCAACGCGGCTCGCCGGACGGGAGGGACTGGCGGGCAAAACGATCGTCGTTATCCTGCCCGACACCGGCGAGCGATACCTCAGCACGGGCCTTTTCGACAATCTCTTCGGCAACAGCGCCGTTTGAGGGCCCGGCCTGCCGTCCGTCGTGGCGGATCACCCGGCCACCCAGTGCTGAGCGGGGACCGAAAGGTGAGAGAGTGTCGAACTGGAAGTCCGGCGAGGGGCCGTAGCTCAGTGGTCAGAGCAGGGGACTCATAATCCTCGCGTCGCAGGTTCGATCCCTGCCGGCCCCACCGGTGTGATGTATTGGGGGAGGTAGATAACTCCACGGGTGCCGGACACAACCTGCCTGCCCGACGGCGGGCTGAGACCCGGTGACCACGACAGACACCGGCAGGAGCTACGGGCAGCCGGACCGGCCGGCCGATCTCGCTCGGGGCTGGAGTTTAGGTTTCACTCCTTTCCCGGCTCTCGGCCCCGAGTACGCGCAACGGCCTCACCACCGATTGAAAACAGCGGAGCCGTCAAAGCGTGTTGCTACTTGCCGTGTGTGGTGAGCGCTAGCGCAACGGCGAAAATAAGACCGGCAACACCAATGAATAGGCTTACCCAGCTAACCGGATCACGACTTGCTTGCCATGCCATTTCCGCGCGAGGACGCACTTCGATGCGCGTCAAACCCCGAAACACGGAGACGTAGAGCGGGATGAAGATCGCGGTTAAGCCGATTGCAACACCAGCTTGCACATTCGACGCCAGAGAACCGTGAACGTATCGGCTAGCGGCCAAGTTCGCGGCGGCAATCACCATGAAGGCTGGAGCCACGACGGGCATCCGCATCAGCCACCAGAACCGGCGTCGATGTCGGCGCAGAGTATTCGCCAACTGTTGCAGAGCACCTCTTGCGTGCGGGGTGAGCGCTTTATTAGAACGCATACTTGGCGTGTAGATTCCTGGGCGTCCGTCGCGTTCGACTAAAAAGAGCGCACCGTAGGGCGATTCGTGGATCTCGAATTCGCGTATCCGACCAACAACGGAACTTAATTCCGACAGATTGTCGGATTCGTACCGCATTTTTTGGGATGTCCGTGCCGTAAATGTCCACTTCGGAGGATCGTGCTCGGCTAACGCAGTGAGATCCTCTGCTATCTCCGCAAGAGACTCTTGGGACAGCATGAACGGACCAAGTGGCATCTTCGGGCGAGATTCATCGATCCGTTTCAGCGTCACGGTCACTCACCTCGGACCTACTCGTAAGTCCTACTTCTTCCTTCCCTTCTTTCCCTTCTTTCTGTGAACAACGGTCCAATCCGACAACGCGCACCGGTCGAAAACGACAACGCGTTGACGGTCTGAAGCTACTCGGAAACGGGTGGTTCGTCGACGGTCTCGACGGCGGCGATTCGCTCGTGACCGGGTGACGCGTTGGTCTTGGCGTGCCGGGATCGGGCCTTGGCGTCTTGGAGCCGGTAGCTCTCGCCCTTGGTCTCGATGATGTGGCAGCGGTGGGTGAGCCGGTCGAGCGTCGCCCCGGTGAGACGCTCGGAGCCGAGGACCTCTGTCCAGGACTCGAAGGGCAGATTGCTCGTGACGATCAGGCTCGTGCGCTCGTAGGCGGTCGAGATGACGTCGAAGAGCAGCTCGGCACCGACCTTGGAGGCCGGGACGTAGCCCAGCTCGTCCAGCACGAGAAGGTCCAACCTCGCGAGCTGGGCCTTCAAGCGCAGGAAGCTCCGCTCGTCCCTCGCCTCGATGAGCGCCGTCACGAGCTCGGTGGTGCGGAAGAAGCGCACCCGGTAGCCGCGCTGGCAGGCCACAGCCGCCAGCGCCGTCGCCAGATGGCTTTTGCCGGTGCCGGGGTTGCCGATCATCAAAAGGTTCTCGCGCTTGTCGATCCACTCACCGCGCGCCAGCTCGGCGACGAGCACCCTGTTCACAGACGGCCGGGCGGTGAAGTCGAAGGACTCGAGCGTCTTCAGGTTCGGGAAGCGGGCCTCTTTCAGCCGTCGCTCGGCCGAGCGCTTCTCCCGGTCCAGGAGTTCGAGCTCGAGAAGCTGCAGCAGATAGGTGAGGTGGTCGACGTTGTCCGCAGCCGCCCGGTGCGCCACCTTTTCGCACTCGGCGGCGACGGTCGGCAGGCGCAGCGCCTTCAGGTGATGGTGCAACAGCACCATCGACTTCGATTCGAGGGTCTTCATGGTTGATGTTCCTCTCTTTCTGGCGCTTTGCGCCGGGTTGGTGCGGGAAACGTGCTCTCTGGTCGCCCCAGGGGCCCCAGGACGGGTGGCCTGGACCGAGGTGCCAGAGATCGACCTCGGAGTTCGCCTCAGGCCGAGCGCTCGGTCAAGCCGGCGTAGGCAGCGAGGTCGGGCGATTCGACGGCCACCGTCTTCAACTGGGGGTGCCCGTCGAGGCTGAACAGTCCCACCGGGCGCTCCGCCCGCTGGTGCAGGATGCAGGCGACCGCGTCACAACCAGTGGCCCCGATCGAGAGTGCCTGGGCGACCGCTCCGGTGAGCTCGGGGATGCTCGCCTTCTCGAGCAGGCGCAGCACCTTGATGAACTCGCGCCTGCCGCCGCAGCCGAGATCGGCCTCGAGGCGACGACGGAGGAGCGAGAAGCACTCCGGCAGCACGAGGCCCTCGAGCGGGCGGGCGTGGTCGAGGGCTCCGGGCTTTCGTTCCAAGAGCGCCAGGTAGTGGCGGTAGTCGAAGAACACGCCCTCCCGCCGCCACGAGCGGGGATGGACGGCGATCAGCTCGGTGCCGCAGAGGATGCGGACCTCTTCGATGCCGCCGTGGCAGACGAGGTCGTGGTGGGCGTAGTCGGTCGGCACCGAGTAGTCGTTGCGGTCGAAGCGCACGAGGCTGAGCGAGTTCGCCGCCACGTGCTCGACCCGGCGCACCTCGAAGGCCTCCTCCGGCAAGGCCAGCATCGCCGTCAGGTCCTCGGCGAAGCGGCCCGCCTTGGTGCCGGGCTTGCCATAGACGTGGCGAAAGAGATCTGCGTAGCAGCAGGCGGCAAGGTAGTCGTTGCAGGCCGCCCAGGAGGCGAACCTCGGCACCGGCACCAACAGGTTGCGCCGGACAAAGCCGACGTGGTTCTCGACGTGGCCCTTCTCGTTTCCCCGCCCCACCCGGCAGAAGCGGTGGTCGAAGAGGAAGTGCGACTCGAGGCGGAGGAACTCGCGCGTGAGCTCGCGCTCGCGCCCGACGATCTTGGCGACGGCGATCGAAGTGTTGTCGTAGTCGGTCTTGGTCGGCACGGCACCGAAGAACTCGAACGCCGCGACGTGAGCCGCCTGGAACGTCTCGGTGCACTCGCGCGGGTAGGCGGAGACGAAGTAGACGTCGGAGTACGGCAGCGTCATCACCCCCATCGCCGCCTTGCGCCGCTCGCCGGCGATCTCGACCACGGCCTCGCCGAAGTCGAACTGCGCCCGCCCGGGCGGGTGCGAGAGGGGCACGAACACCTCCTTCTTCCCCCGCCTGGCGCGGGCGACCGCCAGTTGCACCTGGGTGATGCCACCCGGGTAGCCGTACTCACGCTGGAGCCGCTCGAAGATCCGCTTGGCCGTGTGGCGCTGCTTCGCGGGAGCTTCTCGGTCGTCCTCGAGGATCTGGTCGATCACCTCGAGGAACGGCCCGAGCTTGGGCTTCGAACGCAGCTCGGCGCCCCGGTAGCCGGGAGGGTCAGCGTGGGTGAGGATCTTCTCGAGCGCCCGGTAGCCGAGCCCGTACTCGGTCATCACCGAACGCTTCGAGGCGTGCTCGACGAGCACCTTGCGCCTGATCTCGGTCCATTCGTTCATGTCGGAACGCACCTTCCTCCCGCCCCTCCTCGCCCCTCGGCTGGCTTCTGGTGAGGAAGCCTCCGGGACGGGACGAGCAGATGCGGGGATGGTCGGGCGTTGTCGTTTTCAACCGGTGGCGATCAGGCCGCGCGCGTTGTCGTTTTCGACCGTTGTTTACACCCGCTTCGCCGTGCGCCAAAGTGACCCGTCGTCCATCCCAGGGCGAGCAGCTCGAACGCGAAAATCGGGCATCGCCTTCAAGAAGATGCCGAGGTCGACCTCAAGGTCCTCATCCAACAGGAGGTCGAGCTTTGTGCGTGAACCCTTGAACTTAAGGATGCGCTGAGTCTCCTGATCAAATCTCGGGTTGAGCGCGACCTGTGCGTCGTGCCACTCGTCGAAACTGATCGTACGTTTAGGCATCATTTCTGCATTTCCGGAGTCTGAGTCGCGCGTTCTCTGGCAAAGCTGCGCCACTGTCTGAGATCACTGGCGCAGCTGCAATTCCATGAGGCGGAAGAAGAACTCGTCGTCGTTCTGAATCCACAGTCGCAGCAGGTCACTCAGCAGCCACACCGACCAGTCGTCCAGTGGATGGTTCCGAGCCCAGCCGAATGACACGGGATCGGGCCATAGTCGGACGGCCTGAAGTGGCGGAATACCTTCAAGGGGAGGGAACTCAGGCCTTGGGCCGATCCTACCCATGACGCAGAAGGCGACGCCACCCAAGCCGATCGTCGTCGAATGGATGTTGCAAGGCAGTGAAACATCAGTCCTTACGTCACCGTAGAGGATGCCTATGTGCTGCATCCGCAGCGACCATTCCTGTCCTTCGATTGGGACTGCCCAGATCCGCGTGTGAGGTGGTGGTGTGCGCGTTTCAAAGAGCCACCGATAGAACTCCAGCGGTGTCGCCGCGGACTCGGGGTAGGTGAGTTCCGCCATGAGACAGGTCTTCGCGACCCAGACCGCTAGATTTTGAACGACGTCCCCGTCAACCTCGCAAGGCTGCCCACCGATCAGGACGGTCAGAAGCGGTCGTACCGCGGTTTCCAGATCATTCATCCATCCCTGATTGCACTTGCGGCAGACTCGTGAGACCGTCGCAGCGTTGAACTTCTCGCGCATCTCCCGATGTGCTGATGAGGTCACCGAGGGATCCGATCCGCCGAGGAGGATTATCGCGGTGTCTTGGCCCCGCAATGGCTCCTGAGCAGGGAGTGCCGCGGTCAGCCACAGGGGGAAGACGTGCTCGCGCGTGAGCGGCGTTCCTTCACAGAAGACGCAGGATCTTTTCACTCCCCACAAACTCTAGAAGCGTCCCGTGACTCGCTCTCGGCCCCCCTACCGTCTCCAGGCACGCTTCGGGCGAGGCTGCTCCCTGTGACGGTGCGACCCCGGTTCCGAAACGTCCCGCACCCCCGCACCGCAGCGTCGCTCCACTTCAGGTTCCCGCTCCGTTCGCGCTGCTCGGCATGCTGGTCTGCCGTCAGACTCCGGTCGCTGGTCCGAGCCGTGACCTCCCTCGGGCCACGTTTGGTGCGCCGAGCCGGTCCTATCTACCTCCCGGTGTGATGTATTGGTTCGGCTGATCTTCGACATTTCGTGGTCGGTTGATTGCTGACACGTGTTCGGGTGATCCCCGACGCGTGTTCGGTTGATGCACGACACCTTGCTCCACCATCCCCCGCTGCGAGGCGTCGGGAGGTGGCCGAGTGCTCAGGGAGCTCGGCAAGGTGGAACAGCGCTGGATGGGGCGGTCCTTGCCGTCATGCGAGATGGCATTCAGGTCACCGGGGATGCCAAGCCGTTCGGGGCGGGCCACGCCCGCGGGTGTCTCTTCGAACTCGCCGTCCTCGTCGTCGGCTTCTCTGGCCCGTTCGTTCCGGAAGGCAAGATCGGGCCGCGCGTCCAGCCGAATGCCGCCCTCGAGGATTGTCTCCTTGACGCGGCGCGCAAGGCGACCGCGAAACCACGAACGGGGAGGCGTCGCCGGACGCAGTCAGCCGGTGCCGAGCAGGCGCGGGGTCACGAGCCACCGCAGCACGCCTGTCCCGGCGACGACGTCGGCCCAGTGTTCCTCGGCGAAATCCACGCGGGCAACCGCGGCCGTCGGCATGAGGACCTGTCCCCCGCCGATCAGCGCGGCGACCGCCTCCGAACAGGTCGGCTCGTGGCCGACGACGAGCAGCACGCCGGTCCCGTCGTTCTCCCCCCGGATCTCGCTGACGAGGGCATCGATCCCGAACCCGTAGAGCCGATCCGACTCCCGCACGGCGCACCGCCACTTCCCGGCCTCCATCGCCCGGTCGAGCGTTTCGACCACGCGCGCCGCCGGAGACCGGAGCGCGCCGTCCGGCACGTTGCCTGAATCGGCGATGAAGCGACCGATGGCGTCGGCGCTGCGCCGGCCCCGCGGCGAGAGTGGACGCACGAGGTCCGGCTCCTCGGACGCGTGGGACCAGTCGGACTTGGCGTGGCGGAGGACGAGGACGCTGTGCATGTCGCAATTCTCGCTCGTCGGGCGCCACGGCTGCAGCGAACGTGGACTCGCCGGTCTCGACCTACGGACCGAGGAGGTCGCGCAACGGGCCGAGCATCGGGGACGCCACGTCCCGGACGTCGGTGATGTGCCCCTCGAAGGTCGCCCGCCCCGCGGACAGCACGACGGCCCGGTCGGCGAGCTCGAGCGCCCGCTCGACGTGCTGCTCGACGATGAGGAGCGCCGTACCGGACTCGAGGACGTGGCGCAATGCCGCGAACACCTCGTCGACGACAACGGGCGCGAGGCCGAGCGAGAGCTCGTCGACGACGAGCAACCGCTGGGGCACGGCGAGCACCCTCGCCAGGGCGAGCATGCGCTGCTCGCCCCCTGAGAGCGTCCCGGCGAGCTGGTCGCGCCGCTCGCCGAGTCGCGGGTAGGTCTCGTAGGCACGGCGCAACGCCGCGGCGAGGCCCCGGGAACCAAAGGAGCGGCGGAAGTCGAGCGCGAGATTCTCCTCGACGGTGAGCGACGCGAACACCGAACGTCCCTCGGGGGCGTGGGCGACCCCGAGGCGGGCGATCCGCCAGGCCGGCCACCCGGTGACGTCGCGGCCGTCGAAGACGATCCTGCCGCCGCTCGGGCGCACGAGCCCGGAGACCACGCGCGCGACCGTCGACTTGCCGGCCCCGTTCGAGCCGACGAGCGCGACCGCCGAGCGCTCGGCGACGGAGAACGAGACGCCGAAGAGTGCCCGATAGGGGCCGTAGCTGACGTCGACGTCGCGTAGCTCGAGGAGCGGCCGGGGCGGCGACTCCCGCGCCGGGGTCGGCCCGGGGCCGGATCCGACGCGGACGACGGCGCCCGCCCGCTCGGCGCGCGGCGCACGGGGCTCCTTCGGCGGGTGCCCGAGGTAGGCGTGCCGGACATCGGGATTCTCGAGAACGCTCTCGATCGCCCCGTCGGCGATCAGGCGACCGAAGTCGAGAACCACGAGACGCTGCGTCGCGGCGGCGACCATCTCGAGGTCGTGCTCGACGAGCACGAAGGCGGCGCCACGTTCTTCCCGGACGTGCCGCAAGATCGACACGAGCTCGACGCGCTCGGCCCGGTCGAGGCCCGACGACGGCTCGTCGAGCATCAGCAGGCGCGGCTCGCCGACGAGCGCGCGGGCGAGCTCGACGAGGCGCCCGTGGCCAAGGCTGAGCGCCTCGACGGGGACGTCCGCTTCGGCCTCGAGGCCGACGAGCTCGAGCAGCCCGTCGGTCGCGCGCCGTTCCTCGGCGCTCGGCCGGCCGATCCCCAAGAGATCCTTCCAGAGCCTCCCCCGCCCGCCACGGACGCGCTCGGTGACGAGCACGTGCTCGCGCGGGGTCATCCCCGCGAACAGTTCGAGCCGTTGGAAGGTCCGACCGATGCCCAGTTTCGAGCGCCGGAACATCGGCAGGTGGTCGATCGGCACTCCGTCGAAGATCACCGTCCCGGTGTCGGGGTGTTCGAGACCGAGCAGACAGTTGAAAAGGGTCGTCTTGCCCGCGCCGTTCGGCCCGACGAGTCCGACGGCCTCGCCCTCGTCGATCGAGAGCGAGAGCCGGTCCAACGCGACGATCCCGCCAAAGCTCTTCGAGATGTCCCGGGCGACGAGCAGGGACACGGTCAGCGACCCCCGGCACCGGCATCGACGCGCAACTCCGGCTCGGTCTGGTCGTTGCGCGTGAGGAAGTGGGCGAACTGCTCGGCGCGGTCGAGCACCCAGCGACGCAGGTACTCGACGGCGCCCTCCGGGTGGCGCACGTAGGTGACCGCGGCAAGACCGAAAATCAGCGCGACGAGCGAACCGAAGCGGCCCGGCAGGTTGTTGACCAGTTGCTGGAGCACGGTGTAGGCGAGGCCGGCCTCGATCGCCCCGGCGACGGAGTAGACACCCACGGTCGCCACGATCACGACAAAGATGAGCGAGAACTCGTAGTTGAAGTCGGTCGGTGAGACCGTTTGCTCGAGTGACGCGTAGAGTGCGCCGCCAACTCCGGCGAGCGCCGCCGAGAGCATGAAGGCAATGACGCGCAACCGCCGGACGTCGATTCCGATCGACCCTGCTCCGACCTCGGACGCGCGTAGCGCGGCGAGCTCCCCACCGACGGATCCGTGCTGCAACAGCCACACGACGCCGGCGGCAACGGCGAGCACAAAGAGCGCGAGCCAGAAGAATGCACCGCTCCCCGCGAAACTCAGATCGCCGATCGTCGGACGCGGGATGCTGAGTCCCGTCGCGCCGTTCCCGGACCACGAGTACTGGAAGAGCACGTTGTCGCCGACGAGCGCGAACGCGAGCGTGAGCAGCGCGAGCGAGATCCCGCCGAGCCGGAGACTCGGAATCGCCACCACGAGCCCGACGAGCCCGGCGAGCACGCCGCCCGCGACCACGCCGAGCAGCAGCGCCGTGCCGAAGTGGGTGGCGAGCTGCCCGGCGGTAAACGCGCCGACCGCGGCGAACGAGGCCTGGCAGAGCGATATCTGGCCGCTCATCCCGGTGAGAAGCGTGATGGAAAGGAAGATGATCGAGAACACGAGTCCCTGGGTGAGAGCGAACTCCCAGTTCCCCGGCACGAGCACCAGGGTGATGACGATGAACACCGCCACGAGCAACGCCGCGAAGGATCGAGAACCGAGCGCGACCTCGGTCATGCGGGTTGGCGGCTTCAGCGACGCGGGAGGCGGATCACACGCCGAGAGCGGGTCGCCGAGGGGGCCGGCGGGGCGGAACGACCGGCGAGCGACGAGGAGCACCGCCAACACGACGAACGGGAAGGCCGGCCTGAGGCCGGACGACAGCACCGTGCCCGAGGGAAGGTAACCGCCGATCACCTCCTGGACCACGCCGAGCCCGATGCCGCCGACGAGCGTGAGCGGCAGGCTGGCGAACCCGCCGACGGCAGCGGCCGCGATCGCCGCGACGAGCAGCGCCGTGAAGTACGAGGGATCGAGCGCGGCGTAGATCGGCGCCAACAGGACGCCGGCAAGCCCCGCGAGCAGGCTCGAGAGCATCCAGGCGAACGTCCCGACCCGGTCAGCCCGGATGCCGGCGAGCTCGGTCATGCGGGGGCTCTCGACGACGGACCGCATCCGGAGCCCCAGCCCGCTCGAGCGGAACATCAGCCCGAGCGCGACGATGACGACGACGGTGACCCCGGTTGTGAGCAGCTCGACGCCCGTCAGCGGCACGCTGCCGAGCCGGAAGTAGACGTGGTCCGGGTTGAGCGCGAGCGCCGGGGGCGCGAGTCGCTGGCTCGTCCCGAAGATCATCTGTGTCACGCTCGGGATGGCGATCAAGAGCCCCAGCGCGGGGACGAGCCGAACGAGCGGCGGCGCGGTACGCGCGTACTGGAAGAGCAGCCGGTCGAGTGCGTAACCGATCGCCGGACCGAGCAAGACGACGGCGACAAAGAACGCATCCCACTTCGGCCAGCCGTCCGCGACGGCGACGTAGAAGACGATCGCCGAGACGTACGCCTGGGCGCCGAACGCCAGGTTGAACACACCCGACGCCTTGAAGGTGAGCACGAGGCCGGCGGCCATCAGTGCATAAGCGCACCCGTAGGGGACGCCCGGAAGCGCGTAGGAGAGGAACTGGCTCAATTGGAGCAGCGTCCTCGGTCCCTAACCACCCCCGCCGCCCGGCGGCACGAAGGGCGGAACGCCCGGCGGCGGAGGAACCACCTTCTCGATCGGCCCGTGGGCGGGATTCGGCACCGGGAAGCAGCTGAACACGCTCGGCGGCGTGCCGAAAACGGGGACGAACCGGTGTCCTCGCACCTGGACGAAGACGCTGCAGTTGTAGATCGTGCTCACCCCGGTGTGGTCGCTACGCCAGTCGATCGGCGCGACCAGGCCGTGCGCCGTGTAGAGCGTCAACTTGTTGATCGCGGCGGTGAGGCGCGTGCGCGTGACGTCCCGGCCGATCGCCCGCAGCCCCGTTACGAACAGGTCGGCGCTCGTCCAACCCGCCAGCGCGGCCTCCGAGGGAGGGTTCGCCGGCACATACCGCTTCAGGGCCGCCTCGAATCGATCCATGCCCGGATACCGCCCCGGGTAGAGCTGGGTGACCTCGAAAGGCACGTGCTGCAGCATGAAATAGACGCCCTGCATCGCCGGGGCGTAGGCCTTGAGCGCCGCGTCGTCGTAGCCGTCGAACCAGTACTGGGTCACCCCAGTCATCCCGTCCTGCTGCATCGTATGGGACAGCAGGATGTCGCCGGTGAGGTCGAGGCACGAGGTGACCATGTCGACGCCGGCCGACTTCATCCGCGTCACGTCGGCGTTGAGGTCGAACGCCGGAACGGGAACGGCGAGGTCCTCGAACGCAATCCGGATACCGTACTGGCGGAAGGCGTTGGCGACGCCCTGGCAGCCCTCGCTCGACTGGCTGATGTTGTAGGCGATGAGCGCGGCGGCACGGACGTGGTGCTGCTCGGCGAGATAGGCCGCCTGGAGCTGAGCCGAGGAGAACGCCGTGTACGACCCGGTGTTGCCGTACATGCTCGGACCGGCCCAGTCAATGTTCGGGTTGACGTTGAGCCCGAAGGTCGGGACGTCATGTTGGGAGAGGAACGGACCCCCCGAGAACGACGGGGTCGCCACCGGAACGACGGCAAAGACGTGGTCCTGCTCGACGAGCGTCCGGGCCTGGGTGGCGTCCACAGACGGGTCCGACTGGTCGTCGAGCTTGTAGGCGAGGTCGATCCTGCGTCCGTTGACGCCGCCGTGGTCGTTGACCCAGTCGAAGTAGGCCTGTGCCCCGGCGATCGCTGGCGCGAAGTCCGCGGGCAGTGGCCCGGTGATCGACGAGAGCCCACCGACGATGATTCGGTGCGGATAGACGCCCTCGGTGTTCCCCGACGTCGAGACGCCCGTCGAGGCGTTTCCGCACGCCGCGAGCACGGTCCCGGCGAGCGCGAGTGCGACGCAAGCCGTGACGCCGGATCGTCTCCTCACGACACCCATCGGCTTCGCCCCCTACGGCGAGAAGCGTCCTCTCTCCAGTGACCTTACCCAACGGGCCGTCCCCACGAGAGGGGAGGAAACGGAAAGCCCCAGGTCGGTCGTCCGCCGGCCACCGAGGCTGACGAGCGCCCGTTGTGCGCGGCGGGTGGTTTGTCGCGAGGCAGGGTCTCTAAAGGGCTGACAGCGGCGTGGGAACGACGAGCGGCGCCGCGCGAGCGGTCCTCGCCTGATAGCCGGTCGTGGTGGCCGCGGTTGTTGGCGTTGATGCGCCCTCGCTGCTCCCGCTGGGCGTCGTCGTCACGCTGGACCGCTGCTGCCGACGCCCGCAGGCGGCGACGAGCCACCCAGATCTCGGTGCGTGCATCGGTCTCGAGGCTGCACAACCAACCTGGTGGTCGCCGCGCGCCGTTCAAGACCGCGACGGTGAGACGATCGCCGTCTGCGAGGTGGCCGAGCGCCGCGACCCGCGACCGACCGGTCCGGCGCCTGTTCATCCCCAGGAGCAGACACGAGACACTGAGCAGGTGACGACCGAGATGGCCCTGGCTCGCCACGTGGATCCGCTGCTGGATCCGTCGTGCCGCCCGCCCGAACGACTCCGAGATCGTCATGCGTCGAACCCCGAGCGCGGGCGCTTCCCCGCCGAACCGTCCGCCACGTCGGCTCCGAGCTCGCGCTGTCTTTGCTGCACTTCGCGTGCCCGCCGTCCGGCATCAGCTCCGGGTCCGCCGGACGAAGCGGTTTCGGCCCGGAAGGGAACTCCGAGCAACGCCGCCAGGCTCGCGCCGACCGAGAGCCTCAGGGCATCGAGGTCGTAACCGCCCTCGAGCACGAGCACGAGCCGACCCGTGTCGGGGGCGAACTCGCGCGCCCGTCGCGCGAGGTTGGCAAAGTCACCCGAGGTGAGCGCGAGGTTGGCGAGCGGGTCGGCCCGGTGCGCGTCGAAACCCGCCGAGACGAGGACCCAGCCCGGTGAGAAGGTGTCGACTGCCGGCGCGACGACCTCGTCGAACGCCGCCAGCATGGCGTCCCCGGTCGCGCCCGGCGGGAGCGGCACGTTGAGGTTCAGGCCACGTGCGCTCGGCCCGCCGATCTCCTCGGCGCGACCGGTCCCGGGGAAGAGGGGCCATTGGTGCGTCGAGGCGTAGAGCACGCGCGGGTCGTCCCAGAAGACCGACTGCGTCCCGTTCCCATGATGGACGTCCCAGTCGAGGACAAGGACACGCTCGCCCTGGTCTGCCAGGTGGGCGGCGGCGACCGCAACGTTGTTCAAGACGCAGAAACCCATCGCCCTGTCCGCCAGGGCGTGATGCCCGGGGGGACGAGCCGCGACGAAGGCGACATCGCCGATCCCGTGCCCGAGCGCGTCGACCGCGGCGAGCACACCGCCCGCGGCGAGCAACGCGGTGTCCCAGGTGCCTTCGCTCACGTCGGTGTCGGGGTCGAGGGCGCCGCCGCCTCGCGCACAGAACTCACGCAATCCGCGCAGGTACGACGGCCGGTGGACCCGGGTCAGTTCGCCCTCGGTCGCGCGCCGCGCTTCGAGGAAGACGACGGCGTCCGACAGCCCGGCAGCCTCGATCCCGTCGAGCGCAGCCTGCACGCGGCCCGGGCGCTCGGGGTGTCCATAGGGGACTTGGTGCCGATCAAGTCCGGGAGAGCCCGCCACGACAAGCACGAACTCACTGTAGATTCCGCCACCTCGCTGCTCAACGGGCCTCTCCGACGGTCGGTCCAGTTTCCACCGACCGACGGATTCCTTCTTCGCGGCGGTGACTCCAGACAACAGAGAGACCCGATCGCGCCTACCACAACCGCGAGACCGCGGCCCGAGTTCCGGGTCCGACCGGGCAGGGACGGTCGCGTCCTAACCGCCCGCCCACGAGACGGTGAGAGTCTCGACCAACGCGGGACGATGGCGCAGCATCAGCTCGAAACCGACCGGACCGAGCAAACGGTTCGCGGCGGCGTTCGAGAGCGCAGTTCCGAGAAGCGCACGGCCCAGTTCATCGGCCGTCTCTTCGAGCTCAATCTGTCCCGAACTGCGGAGAGATTCGCCTTGCAGTTTCCGGTCACGCAGTCGGTCGAGCCGCGCCAGAACTCGCTGCCTGTTTCCGCCTCGTTCCGCGGCATCGTGGAAGTGCTTGTAACGAGACGAACCGAGTGCCTCGACGATCTCCGTGTGCTGCGTCGGACTGAGCAACAGGGCAGACAGGTCGATGATCGATGACGCGGCGTCCGATCGGTCACGATCGCTGCCACCAATAGCTTCGATCAAGATCCTCGCCAATCGAGTTCCATCTGGATAGATCGAATCGATCCAGAACCACAGAGTCGGTCGACGTCGCAGTGCGCTGTGCAGGGTGAGGTCGCCGGCGAGGCGGTCGAGGGTCAACGCCTTCCACGCGAGGAACAGAACGAGAAGATCCTGCCGGCTGAGCAGCTTCGACGGATCAGCGCGCCAACTTCGGACGGCTCGATCGAGCAGGACGCGAGGCTCGGAGCTCACGTCTCCCGACTCCCTCACAACCTGAAGCGAGGCGCCAACGGGCAGCGATGCGACCAGGCCGAGATTCTGCAGGATGTGCCGTCGCTCCGCCCGGACGGCCGCGTCGATCCACCCCCGGTGATCGGCACGGGTGGCGAGCTCTGCCTTCGTGCCGCGACGGCTCACGACGGTGTGTCGTTGGAAGATTGCGACGTCCTTCCCCTCGGCCCGATACTTGCCGTCTCTTGAGAACACGACGGGCGGCGTCTCGTGCGGAGCGACCTCGATCACGACCACATGCTGATCTGATCTGTCCGCGTCTTCGAATCTGGCCGCGACTTCGATGTGGTCTGGCGCGATGTACCTGTCGACGAGGTCTCTCAGCGACGCAGCATCGAAGTGCGCTCTGCTCACAACGACGATGCCCGGACGTCCGTCGCCGTGCTCCTCGACTCCGAGGCGAATCTCGCCGCCCCCGCTGTTCGCTAGTGCAACAACTTCCTTGACGAGACCGAGTCGGTCGGCAGCACTCCCTTGGTCATAACGGGACATCAGCTCAACTGTCCGAGTCTCCCGCTCGACCTCACTCATCAGCGCCTCCTAAGCAGCATCCTTCTTGCTCGCCTCTCGTGCGATCGCAGCCCTGCGTTCCGCGAGGTCGACATAGTCGGGGTCGGTCTCATAACCGATGTAGTGGCGACGTGTCGCGATCGCGGCAACCGCTGTCGTGCCAGAACCGATGAACGGGTCGAGTACGACGTCGCCCCTGTAGGTGAACAGCTCGATGAGACGGCGGGGAAGTTCGACGGGGAACGGCGCGGGATGACCGATCCGCGTCGCGGACTCGGGCGGGATGTGCCAGACGTCGAGGGTCCAGGCCATGAAATCCTCCTTGGCAATGGTCGCCTCGTAGGGAAGTCCCAACGACGCACGTCGTTTGGCATCGAGCGCCCGATCGAAGCGTCCTTTGCTCGCCACGATCACCCGCTCGGTCACGTCACGGAGCACGGGATTCGACGGCTTCATGAATGAACCCCACGCGCAGTTGCCGCTCGCGCCGACGGCCTTCTGCCAGATGATCTCACCGCGCAACAGGAAACCGAGATCGTCTTGCAAGATGCGTGTCACGTCACCCGAAAGCGAGCGGTAGGGCTTGCGCCCCAGATTGGCGACATTGACAGCGATCCTGCCGCCGGGTTCGAGGACGCGTCTGCACTCGGCGAAGACGTCCGCAAGTTGTTTGAGGTACTCGAGGTACGTCGCGGGAACATGACGCCGCCCCATCTCTTCTTCGTACTGTTTTCCCGAGAAGTAAGGGGGCGAGGTACAGACGAGCGCGACGGATTTCGCGCTCACCTGCACCATGTCGCGCGAATCGCCAAGGATGATCGAGTCCTCGACCGTGCATGGGCGCACTTCCTCGTCGTCGGACATCTCTGGGGCGGCGAAACGGCCGTAGAAGGAACTCGAATCATGATTCTCGCGCCGCGATGTGCCGAAATTCGACGTCTCCGTCATGCGACTTCTCCCGTCTCGACGCTGCCATAAGTATGACCCACAGCTACTCCAGGGATCGATCATTGAGTGGACCGCGAATCGGCGCTCGCGATCGCGGAAGTCCTCGAACAACTCGTGCCCGTCCCAGAGGAACCCAGCGGTTTCGCCCTTTCCTCGGGCAAAGTGGGCAAGAGCTGACCGTTCGGTCCAGCCCACCGCATCGAGGTCGCTGCCGGAATCCGGTGCTGTCCGTCACACCCCGACGGCGCCGTCGATGGTCTCACGCAGCAAGTCTGCATGACCGTTGTGACGGGCGTATTCCTCGATCATGTGGACCAGGATCCACCGCAGCGAGACCTCGCCGCGGCGCCACGGGACCTTGCCAATCGCGTCGAGAGAATCGCTGGCCGCCACGGCCGACCGCGAAGCGTCACATTCGGTCTCCCAGGTCGAAAGGCCTTCGGACGCGTTGTCCGGTGTCGCGCCGTCGAAGTCGAGGTCCCGCGCGGCCTCGGTGCGGTAGAGGGGCGGCCGATCGGCTCCCAGCAGGCACCGCTGGAACCAGTGGCGTTCGACCTCCGCCATGTGCCGGACGAGACCGAGCAGCGACAAGGTCGACGGCGGAACAGATCGCGTCGCGAGCTGTTCCGGGGAAAGACCCCTGCACTTGAGGGCCAGAGTCGCACGTTGAAAGTCGAGCCACGCCTCGAGCATCGGACGCTCTGCGGCGATGAGCGGTGTATCGACTCGTTCCACGAAATCCTCCGATCGGCGGCAGCCAGGCGTTTCCCACATCAGTATTGCTGCGCTGGCGGGCGCGCCTGGTCGCAGACCCTCTCCTCGTCCCCTGCCTCAAGGCGCATCGAGCGGGCGGGGTTGCGTGACGAGATGCAGCTCATCGCCCAGATCACGGACGGTCGCCGTGGTGCGATTGGCCGCGATCGTCACGTGGGACCGACCGATCGGGACGTGTCCGATCTTCACGTCGCCGAACGACGCGGGAAGTTGCGGTGCCAGCCAGACCGTCGCGTCGGCGACCGAGGGATCGAGCCGCAGCAGCGTGCGCAGCAGGATGAAAGGCGTCGCCGAGGCCCACGCCTGCGGGGAGCAGGAGGTCGGATACCCGATCGGCGCGGTGAATTCCTCCCGCGCGAATCCGCACAGGAGTTCCGGGAGCCGACCATCGAAGGCCGCCGCCACGTCGAACAGGCCCTTAGCGATGGTCTGCGCCTCGCGGACGAAGCCGTAGCGCATCAGCCCCGCCGCGGCGATGGCGCTGTCGTGGGGCCACACCGAGCCGTTGTGGTAGCTCACCGGGTTGTAGGCACCCATCGAGCTCGCCAGCGTGCGAACCCCCCAGCCAGTGAACATCTCCTCCGAAAGGAGGCGCGCGGCCATCGCCGCGGCATGGGACTCGTCGACGACGCCGGTCCACAGGCAATGACCGATGTTCGACGTCAGCGCGTCGATCGGGCGCTTCTCGGCGTCGAGACCGATCGCGAGATGGCCCTTGTCGGCGAGCCAGAAATGTTCGTTGAAGGCCCGCCGTAACAGCCGCGCCCGTTCCTCGAACGACGTCGCCGTCTCGGTGTCGCCCCGGGATCTCGCGATGCGGGCCCGGGCGAGATAGGCCGCGTAGACGTAACCCTGCACCTCACAGAGCGCGATCGGGGGCTCGGCCAGACGGCCGTTGGCGAAGTTGATCCCGTCGAAGGAGTCCTTCCAGCCCTGGTGCACGAGACCGCGGTCCGTCGACCGCTGGTACTCAACGAAGCCGTCGCCGTCGCGGTCGCCGTAGTTGCCGATCCAGTCGAGCGCCCGGTCGGCGTGCGGCAACAGGCGGTCGACGATCTCGCCGTCGACCCCCCAACTGTGCAGCTCGCCGAGGAGCATGACGAAGAGGGGAGTGGCGTCGATCGACCCGTAGTAAATGGACTCCGCACCACGGGCCGCGGCCCCCGTCATGCCCGAACGCATCTCGTGCAGGATCCGCCCCGGTTCTTCCTCCGTGCGGGGGTCGACGCGCTCGCCCTGATAGCGGGCGAGGGTGAGCAGCGTACCGACCGCGATCGTCGGGTCGACCCCGACCGTCATCCACGACGTGATGAGCGAGTCGCGCCCGAAGAGCGTCATGAACCACGGTGCACCCGCCGCGAGAACCGCCACGCCCGGCTCGTCGGGATCAAAGATCCGCAGCACGCCGAGATCGGGAACGCTGCGGCCGAACGTCCGGTTGATATCCTCATCGTCGGTCTCCACCTTCGGTGTCGCCTGCTCCCAGGCGCGTAGACGCGCCGCTGGCGTTGATCGGTCGACCGGCTCACCGCAGCGATACCGCGGTTCGACCCGCTCGCCATCCAATTCCAGACTGATCTCGAAGCAGGCCCGCCACTCGCTTCGGGGCGGCACAACCGCCTGGGTCGTGATGACGCCCGACGCCACTCGCGACCCCGGCGGCGGGACCACCGTGATCCGGCGCGTGCTCTCCCGGTAGGCGTACGTGAACACCAGCGCCGTCTCGGTGACGATGACGTCGGTCTCGCCACGGGACCGGGCCCGACCTTCTTTTACGTCGAAGAGGTGCGCGAAGTCGGCCTCCACGTCGACGGAGATCGAACAGGCGGTCGTCTCGACACCGAGGTTGCGCAGTACGAGGTCCTCTTGCATCCCGTCGCCGACGAACCGCTCCCGGATGACGAAGAGCGTGCTGTCCGCCTGACCCTCTCGCGGTCGCACACGGCCGAGGAATCGCGCGGCGAACGGGTCGCTCGGGACCACGGCGAGCGGCTGGACCGGGACGTCGTCGATCCGCAACCGCCAGCCCGACAGGTACCGGGTGTCCCGGTAGAACAGACCCTGCGGGCCACCGGGATCGATGTCGCCGTTCGGAGCCGAGATCGCGAAACTCGTCCCTTCGACAAGGGTGACCGTGTTGCCCGCGATACCGCTGAGCGCGGGTTGGCCACCGAAGACCCAGGCGTTCGTCGTCATCGGCACACCGATCCGAAGCGATCGGGGATCCGCCGTCGCCCCCCGGGCGCTACGTCGCACCCGACCGATCCCTGCCTCACCATTCGCCATCCAACACGCGGCGATACAGCTCGACGTGCTCGTCGACCATCCGCCGCAACGAGAAGTGCCCCTCGACCGCGCCGCGACAGCATCGCCGGTCGATCTCGTCGATACGGCCCACGGCGTCGACGAGCGCCGCGGCGCCGGAGCGGACGAAACCTGTGACCAGGTCGTCGACGATCTCGGGGGCCGCGCCAAACGGCGTCGTGACGACCGGCGTGCCGCAGGCGAGGGCCTCGATCATCACCATGCCGAACGGTTCCGGCCAGGAAATCGGGTTGAGAAGCAACCTCGCTCGTCCGAGCAGATCGAGCTTCGTCTCGTGGTCGACCTCACCGAGGTACTCGACGTCGGTTCCGAGCAGTGGCTTGATCGTCGACTCGAGATAGTCCATCTCGAGCTGCTCGTTGCACTTCCCCGCGATGCGCAACGCGATCCCGGCTTCGCGTGCGACCTGCGCCGCGATGTGCGCCCCCTTGCCGGGGTTCAATCGACCGAGGAAGAGCGCGTACCCCCCAGAACCGTCCCCGACCGGGAACTCCGAGGGATCGACCCCGTGGTGGATGACGGCCGCAATCGGGACGTCACGCGTGGTCGAGGCCTGATGATGAGATATCGCGATGATGGGGACGCGATCGGCGACAATCCGGTAGGAGTCGATGAGATCGCTCTCGAACGGGCCGTGGTTCGTCGTGACGACGGGAACGCTCGGGAACCGTTCCGAGTACAGCGGCCCGATCAGCGTGTGATCGTGCACGACGTCGACCTCGCGCGCCAGCTCGTAGGCGTGCACGACGTGTCGTATCTCCTGGGCCGCGCCACCCGCGCCGACGCCGATCGCGCGCTCGAAGACCCAGGCGCGCTCGACTGCGCAGGTGCTCTCGCCGGTGGTGTAGAGCAACACCTCGTGGCCGGCTGCTCGCAGTCCCCGGGCGAGACCGTCAAGGACGGTCTCGGTTCCACCGTAGGCCGGTGGCGGAACGGGTAGCCACGGTGGCGCCACAATCATCACGCGCATGTCGATACCTTGCCCCACGGCCGATTCCCGCGCCATCGCTGACGCGCCGTGTCCCGTTCCACAGCCGCTTGCGGGTCCTCGAACCGGCGGCGCGCCTCACGGTCGCGGTCCACGACACCCGCGTTCATGCTCGCACGTCACCCGAGACCTGGGCCACGCCCGATCTCGTTCCCCGGTCCTGGTCGCGGGACAACACCCCGCCGTTGCAACGAGGAGGCAACACCGACGTCGCGGCGATCGCGCCGACCTTCCAACCCGAGGCATCCCGAGTGGACGGCAGGAAAGGCGCGTCTCGCATCGCCCAGACCCCGAGCGGTCGTCTCCCGATTCGCGGCCGACGCGAAGACGCCTCGGGCCACCAGGGCCCGAGGCGTGCGATCGCGCCTGATCTACCGCGTGATCCCAGCCAGGACGACGCTGGCGGTGTGCGACGTGCCGCTCGTGTCGACGAAGGTGACCGTGATCGAGTCACCTGGCTTGTGAGCATCGATCGCCGCGAGCAGCGAATTGTTCGTGGTGGTCGCCGTCCCGTCGATCGCGGTGATCGTGTCGCCCGCCCCGATGCCCGCTTGCTCGGCCGGCATCCCGGCAACGACTCCACCGATGTAGACGCCCGCCGGGCGCGAAACCGTTCCGGTCGGACCGGTCACACCGGTCGGGAATCCGAAGGGATTGATGGAGAACGAAGACGGCTCGCCCTCCTCGACGCCGAGGAACGCCGTCTCGCCGAGGTGAATCCGGCTCGATGACTTCCCGTGCTCGATTTGGCGCGCGATGCCCCGTGCCTCGTTGATCGGGATGGCGAATCCCTCGGTCCCGCCCGTCGAGTCCGCCGACTGGGCGGCCGTGTCCATACCGATGACCTGGTCGTTCACGTTGACGAGCGGACCACCCGAGTCGCCAGCGACGATCGGCGCATCGGTCTGCAGCATGTTGTGCAGCGTCTCGTCGGCGGTCGTGGCCAGCGCATCGGCCGCCGTGATCGTGCGGCCGACCGCCGTGATGGTGCCGCTGATCACGGTGGGCTTACCGCCGAGACCGAGTGCGTTGCCGATCGCGACCACCGGGGTCCCGACCGTGACCTGCGCCGAGTTCCCGATCTGCACGTAGGGAAGGTCCGTCGGCGCGCCGACGAGCTGGAGGAGCGCGACGTCCTGGGTCACATCCACGCCGAGGACGTTGACGTGATAGGTGCCGTGACCGGCGACCCGCACCAGGATCTTCGTCGCTTCCGCCACGACATGGTTGTTGGTGAGCACCTCTCCAGAAGGTGTGATCAGCATTCCTGTCCCTGCGGCCTGCTCGGCGCCCGTGGCGACGTCGTTCGCGACGTACGTGTGGATGTCGACGACGGCCGGGTCGACTGCAGCGGCCACCTGTGCGACCGAGCTGACGCCACCTGCGAGCCCGGTCCCGTTGGTCTCGGTCGTCGGCAGGGTCACGGCAGGTCGGTTCGGAGTCGAGTTGCTGCGCAACTCGGCGTCCAGACCGGCACCGAGGATGCCGGCGAGCAGCGCCACGATCACCATAAGCACGAGCACGCGACGCCCGCCGTGCGGGTGCCGCGCCCCCTCGTCACTCGCCGCAGGTGGCGGGACCCACCGCCACCCCTCAGAGCCGGTGCCCGGCGGCTCTGCAAAGGTCGGCCCCCCGGGATCGGCAGACGAGTTGGTCGGTGTCCATCCACCCGCGTCGCGACCGCCAACTCCGGGCGGCGTCGCTTCGCCGACCTGCGGCGGAGTCGGGCTCTCGTTCATCTCATCCATCGGTCCTCCTTCCACCGTTCTCCACTCGATTCCGCGCCGTCCGACGCCGCCGGGAATCCTTTTCAGGATCGAGCATGGCGTCGCCGCCTCGGACCCGTCTGGGTCCAGCCTGGGAAGTTGCTGAGAACTTGTGCCACGCGGGCCCGAACCAACGTTAGCGGCGGGCACCCACGGCTCTGGTTCAGGGTGCGGTCTGACGTTCCGTTGCCGGGCGAGGACCGCCGTGAAGGTCTAGGCGAGCGCCACGAGATCGGCGAGATCGTCGCTCCAGAAGTCCGCGACGCCGTCGGGCATGAGCAGCACCCGCTCGGGCCGGAGGGCTTCGACCGCCCCGGGATCGTGGGTGACGAGGACGACCGCCCCGGCATAGCGCCGCAGCGCCGCGAGCACCTCGGCGCGGCTCGCGGGGTCGAGGTTGTTCGTCGGCTCGTCGAGGAGCAGAACGTTCGCCGAGGAGACGACGAGGCAAGCGAGCGCAAGCCGGGTCTTCTCGCCGCCAGAGAGGGTCCCGGCCTGCTGATCGATCCGCTCGCCGCCAAAGAGAAACGCGCCGAGCATGCGCCGCAGCTCGACATCGGTCACCGCCGCCGGCGCGCGTGTCCGAACGTTGACGAACACCGATGCGGCCGGGTCGAGCGTCTCGTGCTCCTGCGCGTAGTAGCCGAGGCGCAAGCCGTGGCCAGCGGCGACGACGCCTGCGTCGGCGGGTTCGATTCCCGCGAGCACGCGCAGCAGCGTCGTCTTGCCGGCCCCGTTGAGCCCGAGAATGACGAGGCGCGAACCGCTGTCGATCGCGAGATCGACGCCCCGGAACACCTCGACGGAGCCGAAGCACTTCGCCAGTCCGCTCGCGGCAAGCGGAGTCCTCCCACACGGGGCAGGATCGGGAAAGCGGACCTTGGCCACCTTCTCCCGGCGACGCACCTCGGGCAATCCGGCAGCGAGACCCGCGGCGCGCCGGTCGAACTGGTGCGCGGCGGCAGCCTTCGTCGCCTTGGCCCGCATCCGATCCGCCTGCAGGCGCAGCGCGGTGATCTTGCGCTCGGCGTTGGAACGCTCCCGGGCGCGCCGGCGATCATCGGCCGCCTGCTGTTCGAGGTAGACGCGCCAGCTGACGTTGTAGATGTCGAGCGTCGTCCTGTTTGCGTCGAGGTGGAAGACGCGGTTGACCGCCTCCTCGAGCAGTGTCGCGTCGTGGCTGATGACGACGCAGCCGCCCTCGTGGGCACGCAGGAACGTCCGGAGCCAGCCGATCGAGTCGGCGTCGAGATGGTTGGTCGGCTCGTCGAGCAACAACGTCGCCGCCCCGGAGAAGAGGACCCGAGCGAGTTCGATACGCCGCCTCTGGCCGCCTGACAGCGTGCGAAGCGGCTGGGCGAGCACCCGTGCCGGGAGCCCGAGGCTCGACGCGATCGAGGCCGCCTCGGATTCCGCTGCCCAGCCGCCTCGAGCCGCGAACCGCTCTTCGGCCCTCGCGTAGCGGGCCATCGCGTCCTCACGACCGTCGTCGCCCGACGTGCCCATCTTCGCAGCCGCGTCCGCGAGATCGTGGAGGATCCTCACGAGCCCGCGCGCCGAGAGGATCCGGTGGCTGGCGATCTCGTCAAGGTCCCCGGTTCTCGGATCCTGGGGGAGGTACGCGATCGCACCGGAGCGATGGACCGACCCCTTCGCCGGCAACACCTCACCCGCGAGCACTCGCGTGAGCGTCGTCTTGCCGGCGCCGTTCCGGCCGACCAGTCCGATCCGGTCGCCCGGCCCGACGTGGAAGGTCGCCCCCTGGAGGAGTGTCCGGGCTCCGGCGGTGAGTTCGAGGTCGGTGGCGGTCAGCATCGGGGAGATCGGTGAAGGCAGCAGTCGAGATACGGGCGACTCGAGCAGTCACCAAGCATCGCGCCTATCCCGAGCCACCGTGACGATTCGCGCGACACCTCCGACAGCCGACGGCGCCGCTCGTCGACCGGGGTCGCGCGTCGAGCACCTTGACGACTCGAGGTCTGCGGTGCCTAGGTTGGGGAATGACCAGCAACGGTGATCCGGTCCTCCCTGGCCCTGTCGCGAAGGCCGCCGGCGGACCGACGATCGTCCCCCAGCGACGCGAGACGACAGGTCGCCGCCGCCTGCGGGACCGGGTGGCCCGGGCGCTCGTCGCCCGCCTGCTCGGTTCGCTCCACGACGGAGCGCTCGCGATAACGGAGCGTGGCGAGCGCCAGGTGTTCGGCGAGCCGGTCGACGGTCTGCCGATCCCCGAGATCACCGTGCGGTCGCCATCGGCATGGACCGCCGTCGCCACCGGGGGAAGCGGTGGCCTCGGGCGCGGCTTCTTCTCCGGATGGTGGGGGGTCGACGACCTCGACGACCTCGTGTTGGCGGTCCGCGTCATCATCCGCAACCTCGACTCCACCGAGCTCCCGCAGCGGGTGGCTCACCGGCTTCTCGCGCCGGTTCTGTGGGTGCGCGTCCGGTTCCTCGAACGCCTCGGCCGGCGCGCCGCCGACCGGAGGAACATCAGCGCCCACTACGACCTCGGAAACGAGTTCTTCTCGCTTTTCCTCGATGAGACGATGACCTACTCGTGCGCGCTGTTCGACTCCGCCGATACGTCGCTCCACGAGGCGCAAGTTGCCAAGCTCGACCGCCTCTGTCGTAAGCTGCAGCTCGGCGCGAGTGACCATGTCCTCGAGATCGGGACCGGTTGGGGCGGATTCGCCATCCACGCGGCGCGCGAATACGGCTGCCGCGTCACGACGACCACGCTCTCGCTCCGCCAGTTCGAGCTCGCCACGGAGAAAGTGGCCCGTGCCGGCCTCGCCGATCAGGTCACCGTGCTGTACCGCGACTACCGGGACCTGGTGGGCAGCTATGACAAACTCGTCTCGATCGAGATGATCGAGGCCGTCGACTGGCGCCAGTACCCCAGGTTTTTCGCCAAGTGCGCGCAGCTCCTGAAGCCGGACGGGCTGATGGCGTTGCAGGCGATCGTCATCGCCGACCGGTACTTCGACCGCGCCAAGCAGAGCAGGGACTTTGTCAAGCGCTACATCTTCCCGGGGGGCTGTCTGCCCTCGGCCGCGGCCATCCTCGGCACGACGGCGAGAACGTCCGACCTCGAGCTCATGGCCCTCGACGACATCGGGCCGCACTACGCCGAGACGCTGCGCCGCTGGCGGGCGGGACTCGAGGCCCGCGCGAGCGAGCTCGCGGCGCTCGGCCTCGACGAGACCTTCCGCCTGCTCTTCGACTTCTATCTGTGCTACTGCGAGGCCGCCTTCGTGGAACGGCGGATCTCCGACGTGCAGTGCCTTTTCGCCCGCCGGAGCTGGCGCGCCGACAGGCTCGCCGCTCCACCTGCTGACGGCGGGATTAGGGGCAACCGGCCGGTTGGATCCTCGCCACCCACGTCATCTGCGCCGGCGTCGGCAGGCGGACCGTCGGCGCCAGACCCAGGCGCGCGAGCGTCCGAATGACGAGCCAGGAGAGGTCGATCTCGAGGCGCCCGAGGTCGTGGCGCGCCGAACGCGGGAAGGCGTGGTGGTTGTTGTGCCAACCCTCGCCGAAGGTCAGCAGCGCCACCACCCAGTTGTTCGTGCTCTCGTCACCCGCGCGGACGCACAGTCGCGACCCCGAGGTCACCCCCTCCGTCGAGGCGCGATCCACCGACCTCGAGTGGTGACCGTCTCGCGCCCGTCTGCTCGGCGAGTCTCGCCACGAGATCCCCCGTCCCCCTCGCCCCCCGTTCTGCCGTCGCTACCGAGCTCAACCTCCGACGAGGGCGGGCCATTCCGACGTCGAGACGTCTATCGCCGGCGACGCGAGCCGCAGCGTCGACTCCGGGATCTGGTGGGCAAGCTCGCGCTGGGCCCAGTAGTCGCGACTCACGCCGTCGAACAGGCCGTGGCGGAACTCGACGAGCTCGGGCGGTGCCGGGGCGAGGTAACCGAAGATGGCGAGCGCAAGTTCGACGTCGGCGAGCACCGGGGCGCGACCGAACAGGGCGGCCCGCCGCAGCGCGATGCCGACGGCGCCGCCGAGGACGTCCTCCCGCCGCTCCCCGGGCGACAGCACGAGCCGGTCCGCCAGGCGCTCAGCCAGGAGCAGGGCGAAGCCCTGATCCGGTCCGGCCGTGCCGGTGCCGCGTCCTGCCGGCGGCGGACCGGCCCGGAAGTCGGCGGGCCGGTTCGCGGTCCACGGGCGCGGCGGGCCGAGACGGTACCCGGGCCGCACCTCGTCCTCGATGGCGATGGGGGCGAATCTCGGTTGGGTCATCGGGTTCGTCTCATCGGGTGCCCTTCTACCTCGCGGTGGCGCGACTAGTTGACGTAGTCCAGCCAGTCCTTGTACCGGTCGACCTCGCCCCGCACGGCCTTGGAGAAGACCCCCTGGATCGCCCGTGTCATCGGGCCAGGCGTGCCATCGCCGATGACACGGTCGTCGACCGATGCGATCGGCACGATCTCGGCCGCCGTTCCGGTCAAGAGGGCCTCCTCGGCGATGTAGAGGTCGGTGCGGCGCAACGACTCCTCGGCGACCTCGTAGCCAAGGTCACGCGCGATCGTCATCACCGAGTCCGCCGTGACCCCCTCGAGGGCGACCGAGGCCGAGGCGCGCGGTGTGAGCAATCGGCCCCGCCGGACGACGAAGACGTTCTCGCCGGTGCACTCGGAGAGGTAGCCGTCGGTCGTGCACATCACCGCTTCCTCGTAACCCGCCATGATCGCCTCGATCTTGGCGAGCGACGAGTTGATGTACGAGCCGGTGGCCTTGGTTGAGGCCGGCATCGACCGCGGGTCGTTGCGGGCCCAGGAACTGACCTTGACCCGGGCACCGTGAGCGATCGCCTCGTCGCCGAGGTACGCGGCCCAGGGCCAGGCGGCGATGGCGACGTGCACCTCGCAGGTCAACGGGTTGAGACCCAGGTCCCCGTAACCGTAGTAGGCGATGGGCCGGATGTAGCAGGCTTCGAGACCAGTCGATCGCACCGTCGCCTTGATGGCGTCGAAGATCTCGCCCGCGCTGAACGGCAGCTTCATCATCAGGGTTCGCGCCGACTGATCGAACCGGGTGACGTGGTCGCCGAGACGGAAGATCGCTGGACCGCTCGCGGTCGCATAGGCGCGGATGCCCTCGAATACCCCGGTCCCGTAGTGCAGCGAATGCGTGAGGACGTGGACGTTGGCGTCGGCCCAGTCGACGAACTCCCCGTCCATCCAGATCTTCGCTGTCGGAGTAAGCGGCATCGCTACAACCTTTCTGCGACGGCATCGCCGATCGCCGTTGTCATCCAGTGTTCACTTCGTGCCGCCATTTCGGACTGCACGTCCAGCACCGCCTTCGTGATCCTCGCCCCCGCCTCCTGCTCACCGAGCCACTCCACCATCATCGCGGCAGAACGGATGGCGGCGAGCGGGTTCGCCCGTCCGGTGCCGACGATGTCGTGGGCGGCTCCGTGCACGGGCTCGAAGAGCGACGGGCCGGTGCGCTCCGGATTGAGGTTGGCGGACGCCGCAAGGCCTATCCCCCCGGTCACCGCGCCGGCGAGGTCGCTCAGGATGTCGCCGAAAAGGTTGTCCGTGACGATGACGTCGTAGCGGTCGGGTTCCGTCGCGAGGTAGATACAGGCCGCGTCGACGTGGTGGTACGCGGTCGCGATCCCCGGGAACAAGTCCGCAACCTCGTTAAAGGCGCGATGCCACAGGTCGCCTGCGTAGGTGAGGACGTTCGTCTTGTGGACGAGCGTCACCGAACGTCGCGGCCGTGTCCCCGCGAGTTCGAACGCATAACGCACACAGCGCTCGACCCCGTGACGCGTGTTCACCGAGCCCTGCGTCGCGACCTCCCAGGGCGTCCCGCGCCGCAGAACACCTCCCTCCCCGGAGTAGGGACCCTCGGTGTTCTCCCGGACGATGCAGAGATCGGCGTCGGGGGCGATTGCGCCGGGGACCCCGTTGCACGGCCGGAGATTGACGTAGAGATCGAGCTCGAACCGGAGCCGGAGCAGGAGACCCCGCTCCAGCGCCCCAGGGGGCACGTCCACGGACCAGACCGGTGGACCGACCGCCCCGAGCAGGATCGCGTCGTGGCCGCGCAGCTCCTCGAGCACGCCGTCAGGAAGGACCTCGCCCGTGCGCGCGTAGCGACCCGCGCCCAGGTCGTACCCGGTCGTCTCGCAGCGGACACCTGCGGCCGCGACGACCTTCAGTGCCTCGGCGACGACGTCGGGTCCGATGCCGTCCCCGCCGATCACTGCGACTTGGTAAGTGCCCAACGCCTCTCGACTCCGATCGCCCGACCCGAACGCCTGGGGAGGATCGCCCGACGAGCGATCACCGATGGCGACGCCGTCCACGGAATGGACAAGTAGGCGCACTCGGGTCGGGCACCCCCGTAGATGACGTCGGCCCGCGGCCCGATCGCCATAAAGGACAAGTCTGACGGGCCACTCGCGAACCGTCAATCTGCGACTTCCACCGCCCCGTGCGCCCCGCCCCCCTTGCTGTCCAGACGCAGTTACTCGACCCGGTATCCTCGCATCAGTGAGCGAGACCCAGCTGTCGCCGGAAACGCACGCTCGGCTCGTCGAGGAGCTCGAGGACCTGAAGACGCGGGGCCGGATCGAGATCGCCCGGGCCATCGAGGCGGCGCGGGCGCTCGGCGACCTGTCGGAGAACGGCGACTACCACGCGGCCAAGGACGCTCAAGGAAAGATGGAGTCGCGGATCCGGCAGCTCCAGGAGATGCTGAGCACAGCCGTCATCGTGGGATCGCCTTCGGCGGCCGACGGCATCGGCGCTGGCTCGATCGTTGGGATCCGTTACGGAGAGGACGACGACGTCGAGCGCTTCCTCGTCGGCTCCATCGAAGAGCGCCGTGATGACGTCGCCGTGATCTCGGTGGGATCCCCCCTCGGACAAGCCCTCCTCGGACATCGCGCTGGCGACAACGTTGCGTACGAGGCACCGAACGGTCGGCTCGAGGTCGAGATCGTCACGGTTGACTGAGTGACAGATGGCACGCCAAACGCTCGCCGAGAAGCTCTGGGACGACCACGTCGTGCACCTCGGCAGGAGCGGTTCCGAGCCGGACCTGCTCTACATCGACCTCCACCTCGTGAACGACGTCACCTCCCCCCAGGCCTTCGAGGGACTGCGGCTCGCGGGCCGTGGCGTCCGCCGGCCGGATCTCACCGTCGCGACCGCCGACCACAACGTCCCGACGACCGAGGTCCACGGGCTGATCGCCGATCCGGTTTCCCGGCGCCAGCTCGAAGCGCTCGCGCGCAACTGCGCCCAGTTCGGCGTCCCCTTTTTCCCGATGGGCGACATCAACCAGGGCATCGAGCACATCATCGGCCCGGAGCTGGGGTTGACGCTGCCGGGAATGACCGTCGTGTGCGGTGACAGCCACACCGCGACGCACGGTGCGTTTGGCGCGCTCGCCTTTGGGATCGGGACCTCCGAGGTCGAACACGTGCTCGCCACCCAGACGCTGCCGCAGAAGCGGCCGAAGACGATGGCGGTCGTCATCGACGGCGAGCTCGCCGACGGCGTGACCGCAAAGGACGTCGCCCTGTCGGTGATCCGAACGATCGGCACGGCCGGTGGCGTCGGCCACCTCATCGAGTACCGAGGCAGTGTCATCCGTGCGCTCTCGATGGAGGCTCGCATGACCGTTTGCAACATGTCGATCGAAGCCGGCGCGCGCGCCGGCATGGTCGCTCCCGATGACACGACCTTCGACTACGTCGAGGGGCGCGCCCACGCACCAGCGGGGGCAGGGTGGGAGAAGGCGCTCGACGCCTGGCGCCGACTCGCGACCGACGAAGGGGCGCACTTCGACACCGTCGTGCGGATCGACGGCGCCGCGATACGCCCCAGTGTCACCTGGGGGACGAACCCCGCGCAGGTCGTCGCGATCGACGACGCCGTGCCCGATCCGGATTCGTTCAGCGATCCGGTCGTTCGCGAATCGGCTCTCCGGGCGCTCGCCTACATGGGACTCGAACCTGGCACCCAGATGACGGACATCTCCGTCGACACGGTGTTCATCGGTTCGTGCACGAACTCGCGCATCGAGGACCTCCGCGCCGCAGCCCACGTCGTCGGCGGGCGCCATGTGAAGCCGGGCCTGCGCGCCCTGGTCGTGCCCGGTTCGCACCGGGTGAAGGCCCAGGCGGAAGCCGAAGGGATCGACCGCATCTTCCTTGCCGCCGGATTCGAGTGGCGGGAGCCGGGGTGCTCGATGTGCCTGGGCATGAACCCTGACCAGCTCGGGTCCGGCGAGCGGTGCGCGTCGACCTCCAATCGGAACTTCGAAGGTCGGCAGGGCCCCGGAGGCCGGACGCACCTCGTCTCGCCGGCCGTCGCCGCCGCGACCGCGATCGCCGGTCACCTCACGACGCCCGACGCACTCCAATGACCGCGTGACGCGGGATCGGTAGGCACGAGCAGATGGAACCTGTACGGGTCGTCACGGGAAGGGCGGTGCCGCTCGACCGCTCCAACGTCGACACCGACCAGATCATCCCGAGTGAATGGCTGAAGCGCATCGAGCGCACCGGTTACGGCGCAGGGCTCTTCTCCGAGTGGCGCGCCGACCCGGGGTTCGTCCTCAACCGGCCGGAGTACGCCGGCGCCGTGATCCTCATCGCCGGCGACGGCTTCGGCATCGGTTCTTCCCGGGAGCACGCCGTCTGGGCACTCGTCGACTACGGATTCCGGGTCGTCGTCAGCCCCCGCATCGCCGACATCTTCAAGAACAACTCGACGCGCTCTGGCCTCGTCCCGGCCGAGGTGGCTCCCGAGGTCGGACGGCAACTTCTCGGCGCGGTCCTCGACGACCCGGCGATCGAACTCACCGTCGACGTCGAGAGGCGCCTCATCGAGGCGCCGGCCGCCGGCATCTCCGCTTCCTTCGCGATCGACGACGCGGCCCGCGAGCGCCTTCTCGGTGGGCTCGACGACATCGCCCTCACGCTCGGCCACGCCGCTGAGATCGAGAGCTACGAACAGCACCGGGCGACCTGGCTGCCAAGCGCGAGGACCTAGCGACAGCCTCGGGGCAGATCGACGTCACACCCCGGACAGGCGCTGGCTCAACGGGATTCAGGGCCGAGTCGTCGCGCGATTCCTCGCGTTCATCGCCGAGACGACGGCCTTGATACCCGCCGTCGCGATGTTCTTGTCGATCCCGACCCCCCAGCGCGTGATGCCATTGCCGTCCGAGGTCTCGACGTAAGCCACCGCGTTGGCGTTCGCTCCCGAGGTGACCGCGTGCTCGTGGTAGTCGAGGACGTCGATCTCGAATCCCGTCCCGTCGCGCACCGCGGCGACGAACGCCGAGATCGGGCCGCTGCCTTCGCCGGTCACGGTGACGCGACGACCGTCGATGACGAGATCGGCCGTGACCTTGTCGCGGTCCCCGCTCGTCGCCATCTCGATGTTCGTCAGCTCGACGGGGCCCCCGGCCAGATACTCCCCGGAGAACACCTCCCAGATCTTCTCGGACGAGATCTCGGTCCCCGAGACCTCGGTCACACGCTTTATCGCCCGCGAGAACTCGATCTGGAGGCGGCGGGGCAGGACCATCTGGTGCTCTGCCTCCATGATGTAGGCGACGCCTCCCTTGCCCGACTGCGAGTTCACCCGGATCACCGAGTCGTAGGTGCGCCCGACGTGGTGCGGGTCGATGGGAAGGTAGGGGACCTCCCAGAGCTCGTAGTCGTCGTCGAGGGCGGCCATGCCCTTCTTGATCGCGTCCTGGTGGGATCCCGAGAACGAGGTGTAGACGAGGTCGCCGCCATAAGGGTGGCGCGGGTGCACCGGCATGCGGTTGCAGTACTCCGCGACGCGTCGCAGCTCGTCGATGTCGGTGATGTCGAGGCCGGGGTCGACGCCCTGCGCGAACAGGTTCATCGCGAGCGTGATCAGGTCGACGTTGCCTGTCCTCTCGCCGTTGCCGAACAGGCACCCTTCGACCCGCTCGGCACCGGCCATGACGCCGAGCTCGGCCGCGGCGACCGCCGTGCCACGATCGTTGTGGGGATGGATGCTGAGGATGACGGCTTCGCGCCGTGGGATCTCGCGGCCGAAGTACTCGATGAGGTCGGCGAAGACGTTCGGGGTGGACATCTCCACCGTCGCGGGCAGGTTGAGGACGATCGGTGCATCGCGCGTCGGCTCCATCGCGTCCATGACTGCCGAGCAGATCTCGAGCGAGTAGTCGATCTCGGTCCCGGTGAATGACTCCGGCGTGTACCCGTAGCGCAGCTTCGCACCCGGGAGCGTCGACTCGAGACGGCGACACAGTCGCGCGGCCTCGACCGCGATCGCGGTGATGCCGGGCTTGTCGAGTTCGAACACGACGCGGCGCTGCAACACCGAGGTGGAGTTGTAGAGGTGGACGATGGCGCGGGGCGCGCCGCGCAGGCTCTCGTAGGTGCGCTCGATGAGTGGCGCCCGGCACTGGGCGATGACCTGGATCCACACGTCGTCGGGGACGAGGTCCTCCTCGATGAGTTGGCGTACGAAGTCGAAGTCGAGCTGTGACGCCGAGGGGAACCCGACTTCGATCTCCTTGAAGCCCATCGAGACGAGCTTGTCGAACATCTTCCGCTTGCGAGCCGGATCCATCGGGTCGATGAGCGCTTGATTTCCGTCACGAAGGTCGGTCGAACACCAGCGGGGCGCGCTCTTCACGACCGTGTTCGGCCACGTCCGGTCGGGAAGCTCCACGAGCGGATACGGACGGTACTTCTCGAAGGGCATCCTCTTCGGGCTGGCTGGTGGCGGTGGCATCAGTTGTCCTATCGGCGGTCGAGATGTGGACCCTGGGTAGAAAAAACCTCCTGGCCGAAGGCACAGGAGGTCAGACGAGCGCGAACGTGCGCTCGTCGTCAGGTAATAAGGAGCACGTGCAAATGCACTCGCATGGCAGATTCATTCTCTTCCACACGGCTGGTCCCGTCAAGACGGCGAGAACGTGGCCGCGGCATACGTTTCCTTGACCCACGTCTCGAACTCGGCGGCACCGAGCGGTTTCGACCACAGATATCCCTGGCCGTACTCGCAACCGAGCTCATGCAGCGCGACGCGCTGGCGCTGATTCTCCACACCTTCGGCACACAGCTCGAGGTGCAACGTGCGCGCGAGGTTGACGATCGTCTCGACGATCGCGGCGGAGTCGGTTGATCCGATCGCGTCGACGAACGAGTGGTCGACCTTCAACGACCCGACCGGCAGCCGGTTGAGGTAGCTGAGTGACGACTGCCCGGTTCCGAAGTCGTCGATCGTGATCTTGATGCCGATCGCCCGCAGGTCCTCGAGTCGGCTGATCGACTTGTCGATCTCTCTCATCACCGCGGTCTCCGTGAGCTCGAGCCGGAGCGCGTCGGCGGGCGCGCCGGCGGCAGCGAGCGCCCAGAGGCACATCGTGACCGGGTTCGTGATGAGCAGCTGGCGGGACGACATGTTCACCGACACCCAGAGGCTCTCGCAGCCGGGGAGATCCCTGCGCCAGCGGACGATCTGTCGCAAGGCGCTCTCGAGGACGAACGTCCCGATCGCCGAGATAAGACCGCTCTGCTCGGCAACGGGGATGAACTCGTCCGGGCGGAGCAGGCCCCGCGTGGGATGCTCCCACCGCACGAGCGCTTCGACACCGACGAGCCGGGCGGTGCCGACGGTGAGGACCGGCTGGTAGAAGACGTGGAGTTCGTCGCGCTCGAGCGCAAAACGGATCTCGCGTTCGAGGTCGAAGCGGCGCGCCACCTCTTCGCGTAGCTCGTCGTTGAAGCGTTCGACGTGATCGCGGCCGCGGTCCTTGGCGCGGTGCAGCGCCGCGTCCACCGACCGCAGGGCCTCCTCGACCGTCACCGAACCGTCGATGACGGCGACACCACAGGAGACGGTGAGGTACACGGGCAGCCCGTCGGCAACAAAGGGCTTGTCGAACAGCCCGGCGGCATGCTCGGCAACGTCGTCGGCTTCGCTTTCGTCCGCGATCCGGTCGCAGAGCACGACGAACTCGTCGCCTCCGATCCGGGCAACGAGGTCCAGGGACCCGCTTCCCGCGGTGAGCCGGCGGGCGGCCTCGATGAGCAGCCGGTCGCCCGCGGCATGGCCGAGTCCGTCGTTCACCACCTTGAAGCGGTCGAGGTCGATGGCGAGGATCGCACTGAGGCCCTCGTCGCGCCGGTTGCGGTCGATGACGAGGTCGAGCCGGGCCGACAGCATCTCCCGGTTGGCGAGTCCCGTCAGCGGGTCGCGCCGCGCCTGGTGCCCGAGGGCTTCCTCGCTCCTTTTCCAGCCGGTGACGTCCTGCACCTGGCAGAAGTGGTGGGTCACGCCGTCATCGCCATGGATCGCCGAAACCGCGACGAGGGTCGTCACGACCGTCCCGTCGGCACGGACGAAGTGTCGCTCACCCTGGTAACGGCTCGCGTCGGGGGCCGACACCGGCTGGCCCCGGCGTGCTCCCAGGTCCCCCGCGTGCAGGAACTCGTCGAGCCGGTGGCCGAGCAGCTCCTCCTCGTCGCGCCCGAGCAACCGGCACAACGCCGGGTTGACGAGCGTAAGACGGTCGGAGCCGTCGGTCATCGCCATCCCGATCGCACCTTGTTCGAACCCGAGCCGAAAACGGTCCTCGATCCGTTGCACCCCGGTGGCGTCACGGCGTGTCGACGGAGCGCGTGACGTCGTCGACGAACCGATGAGGCTCCCCGAGGAGTCGATGAGCGGCGTGACCGTGAGCGAGACCTCCACCGGCGTCCCGTCCTTGCGCCGCCGGATCGTCTCGGCGAGATCGACCCGCTTGCGCTGCAGCACCCGGGAATGCACGTCGAGGACGCCGTTCAACCGGTCGGCCGGCACGATCACGAGGGAGCTCCCGCCGACGGCCTCGCGGGCCGTGTAGCCGTAGAGCCTTTCGGCGGCCGAGTTCCAGCTCGTGATGACCCCGTCGAGCGTCTCGGAGAAAATGGCGTCCTCTGTCGACTCAAGAATCGCCGACAGCCGCGTCGCCGACTCCTCGGCGAACTTGCGGTCGGTGACGTCACGGAGATTGACGACGATCCCGATGAGCGAGGGCTCGTCGAGGCGGTTCGCGAACGTGAACTCGATCCAGCGGATGCCGCCGCCCGCGTCGAGGATCCTGGCCTCGGCGCGCAACGGCGAGATCCGGCGGGCGACGACGTCGTCGAGGAACAGCGAGAGATCGGCGCGATCGTCTTCCACGACGAGCTCGCGCAGGTCCCGCCCGACGAGCTGCTGCTGCGGCCAGAAGCGCCCGGCGAGCAGGCTCGTCTCGGCGACGATGCCCTGCGCGTCGAGCAGGAGGTAGCCCTCGCCGGCGTACTCGAGCAACAGCCGCTCCCGGCGTTCGGCGCTCACCATCGTCTCGGGCGCCGCCTGCGTCTCGGTCACGTCGCGCAACGCCGTAACCACCGCGCGCGGCACGCCCTCGTCGACGTGCCCGAGCGGCGACGTCGTCACCTCGAACCAACGGAACTCCCCGTCACCGCGCCGCACCTGCAAGAGCAGGGGCGGCACCGGGCCGCGGGTCCGGCGCGCGACGGCATCCGGGAGCTGGTCCTTCGCCAGCAACCTCCCCGCGGCCGAGCGGATTTCGATCCCTGCCGAGGTGAGGTCGGAAGAGACGAGGACCTCGCGGGGAAGCTGGAGCATCTCGAGCGCGCGGTCGTTGGCGAGCACGACACGCCCCGTCGCCGACTGCACGAGAATCCCCTCGGCGACGCCAGCGAGCAGCCCTTCCACGTGCGCGACGCGCCCGGCGACCTCGTCCCGGGAACCCGACGCTTCGACGAGACGCCTCACCGCCGCGGCGAGCCCGGGCGAAGTGAGGCTGCGCCGCTGCAGGACCGCTTGGGCGCCTCGGCTGCGCACGTCGGCGACGAACGCCGGATCCGGGTTCTCGACGAGGGCGAGGACGGCGCTCGAGGGGAAAGCGACGGTGACGTCGGCGAGGAGGGAGAGCTCGTCGCCGCCGCCCGGCGGGACACCGACGACGACGAGGTCGAACTCACCCCGGTTGCCGAGCCGCAGCGCGTCGGAGGTAGAACTCGCGACGAGCGTCTCCACGGCAAACGGGAGGGTGGCAACGAGATTTCCGACATCGATCGGGTCGTGGTCGACGACGAGGATCCGGATTGGACGCGCGTCCCGACGCTCACTTGCCGCGATGACGACCCTCCTTCCTGCTCGATTCTACGACCTACATCTAGGTCGCGTGAAACAGCACGATGGGCGCGCAGGTGATCACGCAGCGTGCGACTGCCGCTAGCCTGCGGCCGACGGCAGGTCAGGTCCACCCGCGGCGAACGGACGCCGTCGGTCGATTCATCCAGAGGAAGATCCGGAGCATGAGGGCTCGACGAGGCTGGCGGGCAGTGCGCATCGGCGTGATCGCCGGGATCTTCGGCGGTGTCGCCCTCGCCGCGGCACGTTTCGTGCCCAGGCTGCTCGCCAGGCAGTCCTACCGCAGGCTGGCGGCCGCGAAGTCGACCGAGGAACTCTGGCCGCCCGTCCCGCCCCGCTCCGGCGAGCCCGTGCGGGTGTCCGCCCCGCTCGCCAGGACCGCGCCCGACGGCGACGGCACCGGAGCGACCGACCAACCAACTAGACCGTCGTGACCTCGTAGACGTCGAGGATCCCCGAGGCCCGTCGCAGCCTGTCGAGGACCTCGACGGGCACCGAGCGGTCCGTCGCCAGCACCATGAGCGCGGTCGTGCCGCCGGCGGTCTGGCCGACCGCCATGTTCGCGATGCTGATCCCCGCGTCACCGAGCGCCGTCCCCACGATGCCGATCATCCCCGGACGGTCGTCGTTGCGCACGACGACCATGACGTCTGCCGGGGGCACCTCGACCGAGTGCGCGTCGACGTCGACGATGCGTGGCGCCCCGCCGACGAGCGTGCCGGAGATCGAGTGGAGCGACGACCGGACGGTGATCACGCTCACCCGATAGGGCGAACTCACCGTCTGGGTCTCGTGCACGACGAGCCCCCGCTCCTCGGCGACCCGGCGCGCGTTCACGTAGGAGACGGGGTCTTCGGTCACCGCGGCGAACAGGCCCTTCAAGACGGCGAGCGTGAGGATGCTGACGTCCTCGCTGGCAAGCGCGCCCTGGCACTCGACGGTGAGCTCGTCGGGCAACCCGCCGGACAGCGCGGCGATGAAGCGACCGAGGATCTCCGAGATCCCGAGGAAAGGCCGTACCGTCTCGGACACCGCGCCCGCCTCGACGTTCACCGCGAACGGCACGAAATCACCCGCCAGCGCCAGCACGACCTGCTCCGCGATCTGCTCGCCCGCCTTGTCCTGCGCCTCGTTCGTGCTCGCCCCGAGGTGCGGGGTGACGACGACCGTGGGCAGGTCGAAGAGCGGCGAGGCCGTCGTCGGCTCGACAGCGAAGACGTCGATCGCGGCGCCGCCGACGCGGCCCTCGCGTATCGCATCGGCGAGCGCCTCCTCGTCGACGATCCCCCCGCGGGCGGCGTTCACGATGCGTACCCCGGGCTTGGCCCGCGCGAGCAGGTCCCTGCCAATGAGACCGACCGTGTCAGGGGTCTTCGGCAGATGGATCGTGATGAAGTCGCTCCGCGCGACGAGATCCTCAAGGCTCGTGAGCTCGATCCCCATCCTCCGCGCGCGCTCCGGGGCGACGAAGGGATCGTGGGCGACGAGGTGCATCCCGAAACCGAGCGCCCGCTGGGCGACGAGCGCGCCGATCCGGCCGAGCCCGACGACACCGAGCGTCTTGCCGTGCAGTTCGACACCTTCCCACTTCGAGCGCTCCCAGCGACCGGCGACGAGGGAGGCGTGGGCCTGGGGGATGTTGCGTGCCTGGGCGAGCAAGAGGGCGATCGTCAGCTCCGCCGCCGACACGATGTTCGACTCCGGCGCGTTGACGACCATCACCCCGCGCCGAGTCGCCTCGGCGACGTCGACGTTGTCGAGGCCGACACCAGCCCGGCCGACGACGACGAGATCGCGGCCGGCGGCGAGCAGCACGGCGTCGACTCTCGTCGTCGAACGGATGACGAGGGCGTGGGCGCCGGCGATCGCCGCGACGAGCGCCTCGTGGGACAATCCGAGGCGGACGTCGACGTCGTGCCCGGCTGCGGCCATCGCGTCGAGCCCGCGCGGGGAGAGCTCTTCGGTGACGAGGATGCGTGCCATCGTTCGTCTGCGCGAGCGCGTCTCGTGGCCCGAATCGACCGGCCGGTCAGTCCTGGGACGCTCGGACGAGGGCGGCGAAACGGCGGACGCCCTCCACGAGATCGTCGTCGGAAAGCGCGTAGGAGAAACGGGCGTAACCCGGGGCGCCGAACGCCTCGCCCGGGACGAAGGCGACGTTCGCCTCGTCGAGCACGATCTCGGCGAGCTCGAGGGTCGTCCTCGCCCGCCGACCGTTGATCGACCGCCCGAGCACGCCCTGCAGCGAGGGGAAGGCGTAGAACGCCCCCTGCGGGTTCGTGCACGTCACACCCGGAATCTCGTTCAGCAGGCGGTGGATCGTCCGGCGGCGGCGGTCGAACGCCTCGTGCATCGCCGCGATCGAGGAGGTGTCGCCCGTAAGAGCCGCGAGCGCGGCGAACTGCGCGACGTTGCTCACGTTCGAGGTCTCCTGGCTCTGCAGGTTCGCCGCCGCGACGATGATCGGCCTCGGCCCGATCATCCAGCCGACCCGCCATCCCGTCATCGCGAACGTCTTCGACACGCCGTTGACGACGACGCAGCGCTCGGCGAGCTCGGGCACGACGACCGGCATCGAGTGCCGTTCGGCACCGGCGTAGATGAGGTGCTCGTAGATCTCGTCCGTGACCACCCACCAGCCGCGCTCGGCGGCGACCCGGCCGATCTTGGCCATCGCCGCCTTCGAATAGACGGTCCCGGTCGGATTCGACGGCGAGGCGAACAACAGGACCTTGGTGCGCCCGGTCGAGAACGCCGCGAGCTGCTCGGGAGTCATCGTGAAGCCGCTCGCCTCGTCGGTCGGGACGACGACGGGCACCCCTCCTGCCAGCGCCACCGACTCCGGATACGTCGTCCAGTACGGCGCGGCAAGGAGCACCTCGTCGCCGGGGTCGAGGAGCGTCGCGAAGGCGTTCGCCAGCGCGTGCTTGGCGCCGTTGGTGACGAGCACCTGCGCCGCGGCGACCGAGTAGCCGGAGTCACGCAGGGTCTTTTCGGCGATGGCCTCCCGCAACGCCGGCAGGCCCGCCGTCGGCGTGTAGTGATGGCTCCTCGCGTCCCGGCAGGCGACCACGGCGGCCTCGACGATCGCGGCAGGCGTCGGGAAGTCGGGTTCGCCCGCGCCGAAGCTGATGACGTCGACCCCCGACTCCTGCAGGGCTTTCGCCTTGGCGTCGATCGCGAGCGTCGCCGACGCCGGCACGCCGCCGATGCGCCGCGACACGCCCGAGGCGACGTGCGCCGGCGGGTTGGTGGGCGCAGCCGGGCCGTTTTGCGGCGCGAGATGAGGGCCGGCGCTCATAGCTGTCATGCTTGCACAGTCTGCTGCAAAGCGGGACCTCCGCCAAAAGCCGACCACTCACGAAAGAGAACTGACGTGTCCACGCCCGAGATCCCGAGGTCGATGCTCCCTTCCGACGGCCGCTTCGGCTCCGGACCCGCCAAGATCCGCCCCGCGGCATTCGCCTCGCTGGCGTCCGTCGCGCCCAGCTATCTCGGGACATCGCACCGCCGAGCCAGCGTGCGCGACGTCATCGGGCGTGTCCGCACGGGACTCGCCACGCTGTTCGCGCTCCCCGACGGCTACGAGATCGTCCTCGGCAACGGGGGTACGACGGCGTTCTTCGACCTGGCGACGTTCTGCCTCATCGAGTCGAGAAGCCAGCACTGCTCGTTCGGCGACTTCTCGGCCCGGTTCGCCACGGCGGTGGCCGCCACTCCCCACCTTGCGGACCCCGAGATCCTCCTCGCCGAGGCCGGGACGCGTCCTGCGCCGACCGCCAACGACGCCGTCGACACCTACGCCCTGACCCACAACGAGACCTCGACCGGCGTCGCGATGCCCGTGACCCGCCCCCGCCACGGTGACGGCAGGGTGGCGACCGGCCTCGTGATCGTCGACGCGACCTCCGCCGCGGGTTGCCTCCGTCTCGACATGGGCGAGTGCGACGCGTACTACTTCGCGCCCCAGAAGGGCTTCGGTTCAGAAGGCGGGCTGTGGCTCGCGGCGTGCTCCCCCGCCGCGCTCGAGCGCAGCGCGCGGCTCACGGCTTTGGGCCGCTGGGTGCCGAGGTTCCTCGACCTCAACGTCGCGGTCGAGAACTCGCGGCTCAACCAGACCTACAACACACCGGCGCTCGCGACCCTCTGGCTGCTCGCCGAGCAGATCGAGTGGATGAACGCCCAGGGCGGGCTGGAGTGGGCGGCGTCGCGTTCGGACACCTCGGCCGAGATCCTCTACGGCTGGGCCGAGGCCGCGGAGTTCGCGACACCGTTCGTCGCGAACCCTGCCGACCGCAGCCATTCGGTCGCGACGATCGACTTCAGCGACGAGGTCGACGCGGCGCGGATCGCCCGCACACTGCGCGACAACGGCGTCGTCGACACCGAGCCCTACCGCAAGCTCGGCCGCAACCAGCTGCGGATCGCCCTGTTCCCCGCCATCGAGCCCACCGACGTCGAGGCGCTGACGGCGTGCATCGACTGGGTGGTCGAACGGCTCTTCTGACCGCTCGGGTCTAACCGCCGGAGACGTCCTCGAAGCGCTCGCGGCCCGCGGCGATGAACGGCATCATCGCCCGCAGTTCGGCTCCGACCTGCTCGATCTGGTGGGCGCGACCCTTCGCCCGGAGCTCCTCGTAGAGCGGCCGGCCACGCTCGTTCTCGGCGATCCACTCCGCGGCGAACCGGCCGTCCTGGATCTCGTCGAGGATGCGCCGCATCTCGGCGCGCACCGCGTCGTTGATGACGCGGGGGCCCCGCGTGAGGTCCCCGTACTCGGCGGTGTCCGAGACGCTGAACCGCATCCCCGAGATGCCCTGCTCGTACATGAGGTCGACGATGAGCTTCATCTCGTGCAGACACTCGAAGTAGGCCGACTCCGGCTGGTACCCGGCCGCGACGAGGGTCTCGAACGCGGCCGTGGCGAGCGCCGTCAGCCCCCCGCACAGCACGACCTGCTCACCGAAGAGGTCGGTCTCGGTCTCCTCGGTGAACGTCGTCTCGAGGACCCCGGCGCGGGTCGCGCCGAGCGCGTCGGCGTAGGCGAGCGCGAGCGCCTTCGCTCCCCCCGAGGGGTCCTGCGCGACGGCGATGAGCGCCGGCACGCCGCCGCCTTCGGTGTAGGTCCGCCGCACGAGGTGACCCGGACCCTTCGGCGCGACCATCGCCACGTCGACCTCGGGCCGGGGCGCGATCGTCGCAAAACGGATGTTGAACCCGTGCGCGAACAGGACCGCGTCACCCGGATCGAGGTGGGGCGCCATCTGCGCGGCGTAGACCTTCGGCTGTTCGGTGTCGGGCAGCAGCACCATCACGACGTCCGCCTCGGCGGTGGCCTCATCGATGTCGCGGACGCGCAGCCCCGCGTCCTCGGCCTTCCTCCGTGACGACGAGCCGGGCCGGAGCCCGACCCGGACGTCGATCCCGCTGTCGCGCAGGTTGAGCGCGTGGGCGTGCCCCTGGGACCCGTAGCCGAGGATGGCGACCCTGCGGTGGGCGATCGCGCTCCGGTCGGCATCCGATTCGTAGTAGAGCTTCCCCATCCCGTCGCTACCTCGCCTTTCCCCGTCGCGCTCTCGCCGACGCGCGCGTCCACGACGACGCGGTCAGCCGGGCACCCGTCACGTCGCCGGGCTCAGTGTAGGAAGGCCGATCCGGCCGGTGCGTTGGATCTCGATGATCCCGAAACGCTCGAGCCCGGCTTCGAACTCGTCGAGGGACTCCGTGTCGCCGACGAGCATGACCATCGTCGCGTCGCCGCTCTCCTCGAGGACCTGGGCCTCGAAGCGCCGGACGAGCGCCACGAAGTCGGGGTCGCGACTCTCGGGCACGCCGACGGTCGCGAGCAGCAGCTCGGCCTCGCGGGCGCGGCCAGGGTCGAGCTCGCTGATCTCGACGACGTTGATCAGCTTGGCGAGCTGTTCGACGATCTGACTGAGCGGGGCCGACTCGACGTCGACGACGATCGAGATCCGCGAGAACCGCTCGTCCTGGGTCGGCGCGACCACGAGCGAGAAGATGTTGAAGCCCCGCCTCGCGAACAGTCCGGCGACGCGGGCGAGCACGCCTGCCCTGTTCTCGACACGCACGGAAAGGAGGTGGTAGCGCGGCTTGCCGTTTGTCGCCGGGTTCATCGGGCCAGCTCCTCCTGGCTCGGATGGACGACGATCTCGTCGTTCGACCGCCCCGCGGGCACGATCGGGTACACCTGCTCGCCCACGTCCGTGCGGAAATCGATGACGACGGATCGGTCGTCGATCTCGTTCGCCTTCTCGATCGCCGGCCGCACCTCCTCCGGCGAGGTGACCCGCAGCCCGACACAGCCCATCGACTCGGCCCAGCCGACGTAGTCGGGCAGGTCGGGCGACAGGTAGACCGACGAGTAGCGCTCGTTGTAGAACATGTGCTGCCACTGGCGCACCATGCCCAGATAGGCGTTGTTCAGGATGGCGATCTTCACCGGGATGTGCTCGGCCGTCATCGTGACGAGCTCCTGGCCGGTCATCTGGAAGCAGCCGTCGCCGTCGATCGCCCAGACCATGCGGTCCGGCCTCCCGACCTTGGCGCCCATCGCCGCCGGAACGGCGAAGCCCATCGTGCCGAGCCCCCCGGAGTTGATCCAAGTGCGCGGGTGCTCGAAGCGCCAGAACTGGGACGCCCACATCTGGTGTTGACCGACGCCCGCCACGAGGATCACGTCGTCGGGTGTCGCATCACGCAGCTGCTCGACGACGTACTGCGGCTTGATCGTCGAGCCGTCACCGGCGTCGTAGGTGTACGGGAACCGCGCCCGCCACTCCGCGAGTTGCGCCCGCCACGGGGCGAGCCGCGCCTCGTCGAGCGGTTCGCCCTCCCGCAGCGCCGCGACGAGCGCCTCGATCGCGCGGCGACAGTCGGCGATGACGGCGACGTCCGGCCGGCGCACCTTGCCGATCTCGGCGGGATCGATGTCGACGTGAATGACGAGCGCGTCCGGCGCGAACGCCGAGACCTTGCCCGTCACCCGGTCGTCGAAGCGCGCGCCCAACGAGATGAGCAGGTCGGACCGCTGGATCGCCGTCACGGCCGCGTAGCTGCCGTGCATCCCCGGCATGCCCAGACAGCGCGGGTCCGAGTCGGGGAAGGCGCCCCGCGCCATCAGCGTCGTCACCACCGGCATCCCCGTCGCCGCGACGAGCGCGGCGAGGGCCCCGCTCGCCTCGGACTTGACGACACCGCCCCCGACGTAGAGCACCGGACGACGGGCGGCCCGGATGAGCTCGACCGCGCGACCGATCGCCTCGGGCGCGGGCAGCCCCGGCGGCGAGTACCCCGGCAGGTCGACCGCCGCCGCCGCCTCCCACTCGACCCTCATGTTGGCGACGTCCTTCGGGAAGTCGATCAGCACCGGCCCGGGGCGTCCGGTCGTCGCGATGTGGAACGCCTCGGCGACGATCTGGGGGATCTCGGCGACGTCCTTCACGAGGTAGTTGTGCTTCGTCACCCCCATGGTGACGCCGGTCGTGTCGACCTCCTGGAAGGCGTCCGTGCCGATCGCGCCGGCGGCGACCTGGCCGGCGACGACGACGAGCGGGACGGAGTCCATGTAGGCGTCGGCGAGTGGCGTGACGATGTTCGTCGCGCCCGGGCCGCTCGTGACGATGGCGACGCCCGGCCTGCCGGTCGCGTCGGCGTAACCCTCGGCCGCGTGTCCGGCGCCCTGCTCGTGGCGGACGTGAATGTGCCGGATCGACGAATCGAGGATCGGGTCGTAGACGGGAAGGATGGCGCCCCCCGGGAGGCCGAAGGCGACCTCGACGCCCTGTGCCTCGAGGCTCTTGATCAGGGCCTGTGCTCCAGTCACTTCCACTGTTGTCTCCATTCCCCGGGTATCGGATGCGCTTCGCCTGCAGCGGACCGCTGTCCTGCCTGCCGCACGCCGAGAACAAAACGACCCCCCTTTCGGGAGGTCGGATGCGCACGGACGGCTAGAACCGCCGCGCGCTATTCAAGGACTACGACGGTCGACAGGATCTGCGGCGTTCTCGGCATCGGAAAGAGTCTGTCAGAAAGGCCCGGGAACGGCAAGCCGCCGTCGGGCGACGAGCTCAGGGTTCCGTGACCGCGCCGCGCTCTGCGCCCGTGACGAGACGCGCGTACTTCGCGAGCACGCCCGCCGTGTAGCGGGCGGTCGGCGGGTTCCACCGCCCGCGGCGTCTCGCGAGCTCGCCCGCGTCGACGTCGAGATCGACCGATCCGGCGACGGCGTCGATGACGACGCGGTCGCCGTCGGCGACGAGCGCGATCGGCCCGCCGACCACCGCCTCCGGGGCGACGTGCCCGATGCAGAAACCCTGGGTGCCCCCGGAGAAGCGGCCGTCGGTGACGAGCGCGCAGTCCTTGTCGCGGCCGGCACCGACCAGCGCGCCCGTGATGGAGAGCATCTCCCTCATCCCTGGCCCGCCCTTGGGCCCTTCGTAGCGGATGACGATGACGGTTCCGGGCGCGATCGAACCGGCGAGGATCGCCTCCATCGCCGCGTCCTCGCCGTCGAAGACCCGGGCTGCGCCCTCGAACCGGTCGATGTCGGCCCCCGCGACCTTCACGACGGCGCCCGCGGGCGCGAGGGTCCCGCGCAGCACGACGATGCCACGGGGGTGGATCGGCGAGTCGAAGGCGTGCACGACCGCGCCGTCCGGCGCGGGAGGCCGCAGACGGGCGAGGTTCTCCGCCACGGTCCCGCCGGTCACCGTGAGGCAGTCCCCGTTGAGGAGGCCCTCCTCGAGGAGGAGCTGCATCACGACGGGCACCCCGCCGATCCGGTCGAGATCGACCATGTGGAAGCTTCCGTGCGGCTTCATGTCCGCAAGGTGCGGCACGCGGCCGCCGATCAGGTTGAAGTCGTCGATCGAGAGCTCGACACGCGCCTCGTTGGCGATCGCCAACAGGTGCAGCACGGCGTTCGTCGATCCCCCGAGCGCCATCGTCACGGCGATCGCGTTCTCGAACGCCCCCTTCGTCATGATCTGGCGGGGGCGGATGCGCTTCTCGAGGAGGGTGACGACGACCCGGCCCGACTCGTAGGCGATGTCGTCGCGACGCCGGTCGACGGCGGGCGGCGTCGCGCTCGCCGGGAGCGCCATGCCGAGGGCCTCGGCGACCGAGGCCATCGTGTTGGCGGTGAACATCCCGGCGCACGCCCCCTCGGTCGGGCAGGCGTGGGCCTCGATGCCGTGCAGCGTCTCGTCGTCGATGTCGCCGCGCGCGTGCGCGCCGACCGCTTCGAACACGCTCGTGATGTCGAGCGTGCGATCCCGCCAGTGCCCCGGCAGGATCGAACCCGCATAGACGAAGACCATCGGCAGGTCGAGACGGGCCGCGGCCATGAGCATGCCCGGTAGGGACTTGTCGCAACCGGCGAGTCCGACGAAGGCGTCGAACCGCTCGGCGCGCATCATCGTCTCGACCGAGTCGGCGATCACCTCCCGGCTCACGAGCGAGGCCCGCATCCCCTCGTGACCCATCGCGATCCCGTCGGAAACGGCGATCGTCACGAATTCGAGCGGGAAACCGCCCCCGTCACGCACACCCTGTTTCGCCCGGTTCGCCAGGCGCTTCAAGGGGAGATTGCACGGCGTGACCTCGTTCCAGGTCGAGGCGATCCCGACCTGCGGGCGGCCGAAGTCGTCGTCGGTCATGCCGACGGCGCGCAGCATCGCCCGGGCGGCGGCACGGCGCGGCCCCTCGGTCACGTCCTGGCTGTGGATCTTCAAGGACGGGTCGGGTTCCGGCGGCACCTCGCGCGATCGGGAGGGTGGCACGGCAGCCACACTAGGCAACGTCTCCGACGCCGGTCAGGTCCGGCGGGTCTCCAGCGCTGCGGCGACGGCCTTGCCGTTCGCCCGACCCCGAGTTGCCCGCATCACGGCACCGAGGAGGAACTGGGCCACCTTGGCGTCCCCTGCTCGGTAACGCGCCCATTCGTCTGGGTGCGCGGCGAGCACGGCGTCGATCGACGCCTCGAGCTCGGCCTCGCCGAGGGCCTCGAACCCGAGGCGCGCCGCGATCTGCTGCGGCTCGCCCCCGTCCTCGAGCATCGCCGCGAGGACGGACTTCGACTGGGTCGCCGACAGCCGCCCCGCGGCCTCGAGCTTCACGAGCTCGGCGAACGCCACCGGGTCGAGAGCCCGTGCCTCGGACGAGCGGTTCGCGGCCTCGTTCGCCGCCCGCGTGAGGGCGAGCCGCGGGTCGGCCCCGTCGTCGACCGCGGCGAGCACGAGATCGTCCAGTCCGAGGCCGACGACGGTGGCGAGCTGGTCGGCCGGGGCCGGCGAGCCGTCGGCCGCGACGAGGTCACCGAGCCGACGACGCCGGGCGGCGGGCATCGGGCCGAGTCCCGCGGCCACCGCCGCGACCTCCTCCGCCGGAGGCGCCAGCGGCACGAGGTCGGGTTCGGTGAAGTACCGGTAATCGAACGCCTCCTCTTTCGAGCGGAGCGGCGACGTGCGGCCCTCGTCTTCGTTCCAGTGCCGGGTCTCCTGCACGACGGCCCCGCCGGCCTCGATGATCCCGATCTGGCGGGCGGCCTCGTAGTCGATCGCGCGCCCGAGCGATCGCAACGAGTTGAGGTTCTTCACCTCGCAGCGGGTTCCGTACTCGCCGGCACCCGCCGGGCGAACCGAGACGTTGGCGTCGATCCGCAACGAACCCTCCTCCATCCGGCCGTCGGAGGCCCCGGTCGCGACGAGGATCGCCCGCAGCTCGTTCACGTAGCTGCGGGCCTGCTCGGCGCTGCGGATGTCCGGGGCGGAGACGATCTCGACGAGCGGCACGCCGGCGCGGTTGTAGTCGACGAGCGAATAGTCGGCGTCGTGGATCCGTCCTCCCCCGCCGACGTGGGTCGTCTTGCCGGTGTCCTCCTCGAGGTGCGCCCGCACGATGCCGATCAGCGAGCCGTCGGCCAGCTCGACGCGTCCCCCGACGTTGATCGGCTCGTCGTACTGGCTGATCTGGTAGTCCTTCGGCATGTCCGGGTAGAAGTAGTTCTTCCGGTGGAAGACCGACGGCACGACGCGGGACCCGAGCGCCGTCCCGATCCGCACCGCGTACTCGACGGCGCGCGCGTTGAGCACCGGCAGCGACCCGGGCAGGCCGAGACAGACCGGGCACACGTTCGTGTTCGGCTCGGCGCCGAAGGCGTTCGGGCACGAGCAGAAGAGCTTCGTCGCGGTCGACAGCTCGCAGTGCACCTCCAGCCCGACGACGATCTCCCAGCGGGCGCCGCCCGACGCGTCCACCGTCATCGCGCCACCCCCGCCGAGCGGGGTTCGATCGGCCCGCGCGCCCGGGATCCGCGCCATGCTCGATCACGGCCGCGGCACGGAACATCGGCCCCTCGCCGAGGGCGGGCGCGAGCACCTGGACGCCAACGGGGAGACCCGCGGAGAGCGAGAAGGGCACGCTCATCGCCGGGTGGCCGGCAAGATTCGTCGGGATCGTGTAGAGGTCCGACAGGTACATCGCCAGCGGGTCCTGGGTCTTGGCGCCGATCTCAAAGGCGACCGTCGGCGACGTCGGACCGATGAGCACGTCGAAGCGCTCGTACGCGTCTGCGAAACCGCGGGCGACGAGCGTGCGCACCCGCTGGGCCTGGCCGTAGTAAGCGTCGTAGTACCCGGCGGAGAGCACGTAGGTGCCGAGCATGATGCGCCTCTTCACCTCGGGGCCGAAGCCCGCGGAACGCGAGCGGCCGTTCATCCGTGAGACGTTCGCGCCGTCGACGCGCAGCCCGTAACGCACGCCGTCGTAACGCGCGAGGTTCGACGACGCCTCCGCCGGGGCGACGAGGTAGTAGGCGGACAGACCGAGCATGAGCGCGGGGATGGCGACCTCCTCGACGACCGCCCCCGCTGCGGCGAGCACCTCCGCCGCCTCCCGCACTGCAGCGACGCAGGAGGGGCTGGCGTCGACGAGGAAGTCCGAGATGACGCCGACGCGCAGCCCCGCGACCCCGTCGTCGAGGTGGCTCGCGACCGGCTCGGAGGCGACGTCGAGCGACGTCGAGTCCGCCGGGTCGTGGCCGGCGACGACGTCGAGCAACGCCGCGGCGTCGGCGACGGAGGCGGCGAACGGACCGACCTGGTCGAGCGAGCTCGCGAAGGCGATCAACCCGTAACGCGACACGAGGCCGTAGGTCGGCTTGACCCCGACCACCCCGCAGAGCGACGCCGGCTGACGGACCGAACCACCGGTGTCCGAGCCGAGTGCGAGCGGCACGAAACCCGCCGCGACCGCGGCGGCACTCCCCCCGGAGGAACCACCGGGCACCCGGTTCAGGTCCCACGGGTTGTGGGTCGGCCCGAAGGCGGAGTTCTCCGTCGACGAGCCCATCGCGAACTCGTCGAGGTTCGTCTTGCCGACGACGACGGCGCCGGCAGCCTCGACGTCCCGGACGACGGTCGCGTCGTACGGCGGCAACCAGCCCTCGAGAATGCGCGACCCGGCCGTCGTCGGAACCCCCCGGGTGCACAGGTTGTCCTTCAGCGCGATCGGGACGCCGGCGAGCGGGCCCGGGTCGTGGCCCGCCGCCACCGCGGCGTCGATCCGGTTGGCGGCGACGAGGGCAGCGTCGCCGGTCACCGTGTTGAAACAGTGGATCTCGCCCTCGTAGGTGGCGATGCGCGCCAACGCGGCCGCGACGACGTCGCGCGCCCGCCTCGCGCCTGACCGCACCGCGGCGGCGGTCTCGACGGCGCCGGCTGGGCGCGCCTCGGCGGAAGCGCTCACGGCGCCTCCCCGAGGATCGGTGGGACGCGGAAGCGTCCGCCCTCGACGAGCGGTGCCTGGGCGAGCACCTCGGCGCGGTCCAGTGTCGGCCCAGGCGTGTCCGGCCGCAGCACGTTCGCGAGTTCGAGCGGGTGCGCGGTGGCGGGCACGTCGGTCGTGTCAAGGCCGGTCACGGCGGCGACGTGGTCGAGGATCGAGGCGAGCTGTGCGGCGTACAGGTCGACCTCACCGCGCTCGAGGTCGAGCCGGGCGAGTTGCGCGACGTAGACGACGTCGTCGCGGGAGAACGATGCGGTCAACTCAGGCACCCACGATTCTTCCGACGGACACGACGAAGCGTTCCCGACAACCCGAACCACGCCGGGGAAGTCGCGGTCGGCGCAGGCAGGAGCAAGGGCACCTCCTCATCGTACAGAGCCGCCAGTTGGCGCCGAATCGACCGCTAGTCTGCGGTCGGCGTGGCGCGGTGCCACCCGGCCCCGGCGCCTCGCTGAGGAGACCGGTGACGTCGAAGCACGCCTTCTTGAGCCCGGCGTGGGTCGACGCCGCGCACCGCGTCTACGCCGGCTACGCGGACTCTGCGGCGGCGCCGACGACGAGCGTCCGGATGAACCTCGTCATCGAGGGCGTGCCCTTCGGCACCGGCGCGCTCGACGCCCACCTCGACACCTCGCAGGGCATCGCCGATCTCGACCTCGGTCACCTCGAGGGCCCCGAGCTCACCGTCCGTCTCGACTACGAGCTCGCCAAGGCCGTCCTCGTGCAAGGCGACGTCCAGGCCGGCGCGGAGGCTTTCCTGCTGGGACGGGTCCGGATCGAGGGCGACGTGACGAAGCTCCTCGCCTTCCAGCAGGCGACGCCGTCACCGCGTCAGCTCCGGCTCGCCGAGGAGATCCGCGCCATCACCGAGTAGTCGGTGCGGCGCCCCGTTCAGGAGATCTCGCCGGTCTCGAGCAGGTGGACGAACCCGGCTTCGTCGAGCACCGGCAGGCCGAGCGCGTCGGCCTTGGCGGTCTTGGCCGCGCCGGGTTCCGCCCCGACAACGAGTGCCGTGGTCTTGGCCGAGACCGACCCCGGCGACTTGCCGCCGCGGGCGGCGATCGCCGCCTCGGCCTCGTCCCGGGTGAATCCCTCGAGGGTCCCGGTGACGACGACGGACCGCCCCGCGAGCGTCTGTGCGAGCGCCGGCGCCTCCCCCGCCGGGTAGCGGTCCGAGGCGAAGCTGACCCCGGCGGCGCGCAGCTTCTCGATCACCGCACGGTTGCGTTCGGCCGAAAAGAAGGTGCGCACGCTCTGCGCGATCACGGGCCCCACGCCGTCGACGGCGCCAAGCCGGGGCTCGTCCGCCGTGGCGAGTTCGTCGAGATCGACGAAGTGGACCGCGAGCGCGTCGGCGACGGTCGAGCCGACGTGGCGGATCGACAGCCCGACGAGCAGTCGGCTGAGGCCCCGCGTGGCCGACGCCGCGATCGCCTCGACGAGGTTCTGCGCCGAGATCGTCCCGAAACCCTCGAGGGGGGCGAGCCGCCCGGCCGAGAGCGCGTAGACGTCCGCCACGTCAGCGAGCATCCCCGTCCCGACGAGCTGGGTGACCCGCTGCTCGCCGAGACCTTCGATGTCCATCGCGCCGCGCGAACAAAAGTGCGCGAGGCGCTGCACCCGCTGGGCGGCGCATTCCAGGTTGACGCAGTAGGTGTCCGCCTCGCCCGCGAGACGCACGAGCGGGCTGTCACAGCTTGGGCAGCGTGCGGGGAACCGCCACGGGACGCTCCCGGCGGGTCGCCGCGCCGGCACCGCGGCGACCACCTCGGGGATCACGTCGCCCGCCTTGCGCACGATCACCGTGTCGCAGGGTCGGACGTCCTTCTCGCGCACCTGGTCCTCGTTGTGGAGCGTCGCGTACTCGACCGTCGACCCGGCCACGACGACCGGAGTCAACTTCGCGTACGGCGTCGCCCGGCCCGTCCGGCCGATCGAGACGAGGATGTCCTCGAGCAGCGTCGTGCGCTCCTCCGGCGGGAACTTGAAGGCGATCGCCCAGCGCGGGGCGCGGGCGGTCGCGCCGAGTGCCCGCTGCAGCACCAGGTCGTTCACCTTGGCGACGGCGCCGTCGATCTCGTAGTCGACGTCGTGGCGGTGCTCCTGCCAGTGGCGGCAGAAGTCGTAGACGTCCTCGAGGCCGTCGACCGTCCGCGTCTCGGGGTTGACCGGAAGGCCCGCCCGCCGCACGAGCTCGAGCGATGCCGCGTGCGAGCCGAGACGGTCGCCCTGCGGCCCGGCGGCACCCCCGTCCACCTCGCCGACCTGGTAGGCCCAGAACGCCAGCGGCCGCGCCGCCGTGATCGACGGGTCCTTCTGGCGCAACGACCCGGCGGCGGAGTTGCGGGGGTTGGCGAATGGCCGCAGGCCGGCCGCGATCTGGCGCCGGTTGAGGTCCTCGAACGCCGAGATCGGCAGGTAAACCTCACCGCGCACCTCGAAGATCTCGGGCAGGTCGTCGGGCGCGAGCGCGAGCCGTTCCGGGACCGCGGCGATCGTGCGCACGTTCGCCGTGACGTCCTCGCCGGTCGTCCCGTCGCCCCGGGTCGCGGCCTGCACGAGACGGCCGCGCTCGTAGCGGAGCGAGACGGCGAGCCCGTCGATCTTCGGCTCGCAGACGTAACGCACCACCACCCCGGCGCCGACGCCCGGCTCCGCCGCGAGCAGCCGTTCGACGCGCTCGCCCCACGCTCGGAGCTCCTCGAGCGAGAAGACGTTGTCGAGGCTCATCATCCGCACGGCGTGGCGCACCGGCGCGAACTGGCCCGAGGGCGCGGCGCCGACCGAATCCGCGACCGAGTCCCCGCCCGCGAGTTCGGGGTGGTCGCGCCCGAGGCGCTGCAACTCGACGACGAGGGCGTCGTACTCGGCGTCGGCGATCTCCGGGGCGTCGTCGCGGTGGTACCGCGCCGAGTGGTAGCGGATCAGCTCCCGCAGTTCGGCCGCCCGCGCCGCCGGATCGCCGCCGGAGGCCACGGCGTGCTCACTCGCCAGTCCCTCGACGAGCGGCGCGTCGGCGGGGGTGGCGGCCGTCATCGGGCGACGCCCGAGCCGACGACCGTGTCGCCGACGTAGCACGCGACGACCTGACCGGGAGCGACCCGCCTCTCGGGCCGGTGGAACTCGATCCCCCCGGAGGTGACGACGGCGCGACGGGCGGGGCCGTGGGCGCTCGCCTGGGCGAGCACCGGCGAACCCGTCGGCACCGGCACGTCGAACCAGGTACGCGCGCGGAATTCCACGCCCCCCACCAAGAGGTCCTCGCGCGAGCCCGCGAACACGGTCGCCGAGGCGACGTCGACCCGGACCGCGTAACGGCGGTCGCCGACGGCGACGCCGAGACCACGGCGCTGGCCGACCGTCACGAGCTCGACCGCGTCGAGCGCCCCCAGCTCGGCGCCCGTCGCCACGTCGACGACGCGGCCGGCGTGGAGGGGGATCCTCTCCGCCAGGAAGGCGGACCGCCCGAGTCCCGGGGACCTCGAGGCGATGAAGCACACGTCCTGGCTGTCGGGCTTGGCGGCGGTACGAAGTCCAAACCGCCCGGCGAGCTCGCGCACGAGGGGTTTGGTGAGTTCGCCGATCGGCATCAGGACGCGGGCGAGCTCCCGAGCCGACAGGGTCGAGAGCACGTAGGACTGGTCCTTCAGGCGGTCGGCCCCCCGGCGAAGCCGCACCCGCCCACCCTCGACGCTCACCCGGGCGTGGTGCCCCGTCGCGATGGCGTCGAAGCCGAGCCGGCGGGCGCGGTCGGCAAGATGGCCGAACTTCACGGCGCGGTTGCACTCGACGCAGGGATTCGGCGTCCTGCCCTGGGCGTGGGCGGCGACGTACGGCTCGACCACCCCAGTTGCGAACTCGTCGGTGAAGTTGAACACGCGGTGTTCGATTCCGAGTTGGTCGGCGACCCGGCGCGCGTCGTCCACGTCGGCGACCGAGCAGCAGCCCAAGTCGCCGGATCCGCCCCACAGCTTGAGCGTCGCACCGACGACCTCGTGGCCCTCGGCGGCGAGCAGCGCCGCGGCAACCGAGGAGTCGACACCGCCGGACATCGCGACGAGCACGCGCACGCGCTCAGTCTCCCATCGCGCCCGCGCGGGCGAGCGACGCCACCGCCCCCGAGACGACGCCCGCCGCGTAGTCAACCTCGCCCTCGGTCGTCGCCGGCCCGAGCGTGAACCGCACGGCTTCACGCGCGGCGCGGCCCCTCCAGCCCATCGCGTGCAGGACGTGGCTCGGCTCGATCGCCCCGGACGCGCACGCCGAACCGGCGGACGCGGCGACGCCGGCCTCGTCGAGCAGGAAGAGCAGCTCCTCGGCGAGCACGCCGGGGAACCGGACGTGGGCGTGCCCGGGCGCCGTCAACGCCCGGGGAACCGACTCCACCATCCCCGGCACCGACGCCGCGAGTCCGTCGAGAAACCGGTCGCGCCGCGCCCGCGTCCGTGCGCATGCCTCGGGCCGTTCCGCTGCCGTCGCCACCGCGGCCGCGGCCATCGCCACGATCCCCGCGACGTTCTCCGTTCCCGGCCGCAGGCTCCGCTCCTGGCCGCCACCGCCGCACAACGGCGCGACCGCCCCGGTGGCGCGCCCGCGCACGACGAGCGCGCCAACGCCCTTCGGCCCACCGAACTTGTGGGCCGAGATCGACACGAGGTCACACTCCGCGAGCTCCGCCGCGACGTCGCGCCACGACATCGCCTGCACGGCGTCGCTGTGGATGAGGGCCCGCGGCGCGTGGTCGCGCACCGCGGCCACGACCGCGGCGAGCGGCTGGACGGTCCCGACCTCGTTGTTCACGGCCATCACACTCACGAGCGCCACCGTCGCGTCGAGGGCCCGGACGAGGGCGTCGAGGTCGACGACGCCCTCGGCCGTCGGGCGCACCAGGCGCGCGCCGACGCGGCGCGCGGGGTTCAAGACCGCGTGATGCTCGATCGCGCTGACGACGACGGTGCCACCGACCCGCCCGTGCACGCCGAGCACGGCGAGGTTGTCGGCCTCGGTCCCGCCCGAGGTGAACACGACCTCGCCCGGCCCGCAGCCGAGCGCCGCCGCCGTCGCGTCCCGGGCGTCGTCGAGGGCCCGCCGGGCACGTCGCGCCGACGCGTAGACGCCCGAAGGGTTGCCGTACTCCGCGGTGAGAAACGGGAGCATCGCCGCGACCGCCTCGGCACGCATCGGTGTCGTCGCCGCGTGGTCGAGATAGGCGCCATGCACCGCCGGGATCTCGCCGGTCGTCAGGTCGTCCACGGTCCTCCAGTCCAGCCGAAGTGGCCGACCGCGCGCCTATCGGGCGACGCGGCCACCGTGACCAGGGGCCCACCCGCCCCGGACGCGAGCGACGATCAACAGCCCGCGCCGACGAACGCCGATGGTCAGGGGTCCGGGGGTGTCGCTCCGTAGCGGTGCTCGCGGGCGGCGGTGAGCACCGTGAGCAGCTCCTCGACGAGCGATGCGTCGCCCGGGAGCAGCCGGTCGATACCACGGGTCGCCAGGTATCCCGCGAGAAGCGCGCCCCGGTTGCGCCGCACCCACTCCCTGGCGAGCTGGCCGGCCAGCTCGACCTCGGCGATCGGACGCTGGGCGAGCGCCTCGTGGGCGACACGGCCGATTGAGAACCACATGTCGGCGAGGTCCTCGACCGGCGTGCCGGAACGTGGGGAGAGCGACGTGAGCGCGAGGGAGTCGCCGAAGAGCGGATCGTCGCCGAAACCGACGATCACCCAGCCCGTTTCTCCCCGCATCACCCGTCGCAGGTGGAAGTCGCCGTGGACCCGGATCGCGGAGCCGGCTCGCCCGGGGTGCAGCGCTCGAACCCGCGCGACGAGGTCGGAGGAGCCGCGGACCCGTTCGCCCGCGGTCCGCCCCCCGAACCCGTTCGAGAGGAGCTGCGCGACCTCGTCGGCGAGCGTCGAGGGCGGCACCTCGGTCGCTCCGAAGGCGTCGGCGAGCGCGAGATGCAGACGCGCCGCGGTCCCCCCGAGGCGTCGCATCTCGGAAGCGAGATCCCCTCCCGCGGCTGCCGCGGCGGTGGCGGGGTCGAAGGTGCTGCCGGACTCGAGACGCGTCGTGACCGCCGTGTCGGCACGGTCGTAGCCGGAGACGCGTGCCAGCAGATCGCGCAGCGACGTCAGCGCGAGCAGCCGACCCTCGAGCGCCGAGGGGAGGAACTCGCGCACGAGCGCGAGGTCGAATCCGTCGGACTGCCACACCGCGACCGGGGCGAGGATGGCGTTGAAGCCGACGGCGTCGAGCTTCATCAGCACCTCGATCTCCGGCCGGGTCGTGTCCTCGAGCACCCGGTAGCACTTCATGAGGAACCGTCCGTCGTACACGAGCGATGCGTGCGAGACGGCCGTCGCGACCTGGCGGACCCGCGTCGCCGTCTCCCTGCCGCGCGTCGCCCGCCGGAAGAGCTCGATCGCGAGGACGTCGTCGGCCAGCGCGTCGTAGACGAGCGCGGTGCGGTGGCCGTCGAGGACCGAGCCGAAGATCGCGCCCTCCCGCCCGTGCAGCGCGTCGGAGACTTCGACCGCGTCACGCCACCCGACGAAGAGACTGAGGTGCCTGCCGCGACAGCGGAGCAGCAGGCGGCAGAGCGACGGGGGCTCGTCGCGCAGCATCTCGCAGTGGACGAGATCGATCTCGTCGGCGCGCGCGCCCGGGACCGTCAGCTGGAACCAGCGCTGGCGGTCGAGGTACGAGCCTGCGAGCGCCCCGAGCTCGTCCTTCGTTACCGCCACGGTCAGCGTCCCTCGACCTGGAGCCAGAAGAACCCGTGTGGCCCGAGGGTGACCGGATAGCCCTCGAGCCCGATCGGCGGGAACGTCGATCGTCCGATCAGCTCGACGGGCGGTGAGTCCTTCCAGCGGACGAGGCTGAGCTCGGTCGCCTGGGCGAAGCGCGAGAGGTTGTTCACGCACACGATCGACTGCACGTCGCCGGTTCTCGGGTCCCGCTGGGTTCGCAGATAGGCGAGCACCGAAGGGTTGTCCGCCGACAGGACCTCGATCGAGCCCGTCGCGAAGACCCGGTGCTCGCGGCGCACGGCGATCATCCGGCGGAGCCAGTGCAGGAACGACGACGGGTTCCGTAACGAGGCCTCGACGTTGACCGCGGCGTAGCCGTAGACGGGGTCCATGAGCGGTGGCAGGTAGAGCTGGGCGAAGTCGGCGGTCGAGAAGCCGGCGTTGCGGTCGGGCGTCCACTGCATCGGCGTCCGCACCGTGTCACGGTCGCCGAGGTAGATGTTGTCGCCCATGCCGATCTCGTCGCCGTAGTAGAGGACCGGAGCCCCCGGGAGCGAGAGCAGCAGCGCGAAGAGGAGCTCGGCGACACCGCGGTCGTTGTCGACGAGCGTCGCGAGGCGGCGGCGGATCCCCAGGTTCTTGCGCATCCGTGGATCGACCGCGTACTCGGCGTACATATAGTCACGTTCCTCGTCCGTCACCATCTCGAGCGTGAGCTCGTCGTGGTTCCGCAGGAAGATCCCCCACTGGCAACCCGGGGGGGTCGACGGCGTCTGGGCGAGGATCTCCGTGATCGGGAAACGCTGCTCGCGGCGTATCGCCATGAACATCCGCGGCATCAGCGGGAAGTGGAAGCACATGTGGCACTCGTCGCCGTCGCCGAAGTAGTCGGCGACGTCGTCGGGCCACTGGTTCACCTCGGCGAGCAGCACCCGGCCCGGATAGTCGCGGTCGATCTCCGCCCGGATCCACCGCAGGAACTCGTGCGTCTCGGGCAGGTTCTCCCCCGTCGTGCCCTCGCGTTGGAACAGGTAGGCGGCGGCGTCGAGCCGAAAGCCGTCGACGCCGAGGTCGAGCCAGAAGCGGACCACCGACAGGAGGGCCTCGCGCACCTCGGGGTTGTCGAGGTTGAGGTCGGGCTGGAAGTGGAAGAACCGGTGCCAGTAGTACTGCTGGCGCACGCCGTCCCAGGTCCAGTTCGACGCCTCGGAGTCCGAGAAGATCACCCGGATGTTCGCGTAGCGCCTGTTGTCGTCGCTCCAGACGTACCAGTCGGCCTTCGGGTTGTCCCGCGACGAGCGCGACTCGGCGAACCAGGGGTGGGCGTCGCTCGTGTGGTTGAGGACCAGGTCGATCAGGATCCTCATGCCGCGGTCGTGCGCCTCGCTGATCAGGCGGGCCATCTCGTCGAGGCTGCCGAACTCCGGTGCGACGTCGCAGTAGTCGGCGACGTCGTAGCCCCCGTCGCGCAACGGCGACGGGTAGAACGGCAGCAGCCAGAGGCAGTCGACGCCGAGCCAGGCGAGGTAGTCGAGCTTCTCGACGACTCCGGCGAGGTCGCCGGTGCCGTCGCCGTTCGAGTCGAAAAAACCCCGGGGCGACAGTTCGTAGAAGATGGCCCGCTCGTACCAACGGGGGTCGTGGTCGAGAATGCGCCAACCGGTCGGCGCGGGGAACTGCTGGCGGATCGCAAGCGGGCGCGCGAACTCCGGTCCGTCCATCTCAGCGATCGCCCCGTCTCACGACTCGGCAGCTGGCTGGTCGTGCTCGCGCGTGACGTCGGCCCCGAGGGCCCGCAGTTTCCCGTCGAAGTCCTCGTAGCCCCGGTCGATGTGCTCGATCCCCGTGACACAGGTCTCGCCGTCGGCGGCGAGACCCGCCAGGACGAGCGCCGCGCCCGCCCGGATGTCGGGCGCCCTCACCGGCGCGCCCGAGAGTCGCTCGACCCCGCGCACGACGGCATGGTGGCCCTCGGTGCGGATGTCCGCCCCCATCCGGCGCAGCTCGTCGACGTAGCGGAAGCGTCCCGCGTAGATGTTCTCGCTGACGATCGCCACCCCCGAGGCGATGGCGAGCACGGTCACGAGCAGCGGCTTGTAGTCGGTCGCCACACCGGGATAGGGAAGCGTCGAGACGTCAACCGCCTGCGGCCGGCCCGCGAAACGGGCCGAGATCCCCGACGCCGTCGGCTCGATGCTGACCCCCATCGCGCGGAGCTTCTCCAGGTACATGTCCATGTTCTCGTGATGCGCGCCACGCAGGTTGATCTCCCCGCCGGCGATCACGACGGCGGCGAGGAACGTCGCGGCCTCGACGCGGTCGGCGACCGCCCGGTGCGACGCCGGAAGGAGCTCGTCGACGCCATCGATCTCGAGGCGCGACGTGCCCGCCCCGGAGATGTGCGCACCCATCGCGACGAGGAGCTCGGCGAGATCCTTCACCTCGGGCTCGCGGGCCGCGTTCTCGATCACCGTCGTGCCCTTGGCGAGGGTCGCCGCCATGAGGATGTTGTCCGTCGCCGTGTGGCTCGGGTACTCGAGGACGACCCGCGCGCCGACGAATCGGTCGCACCGGCCCTCCACGTAGCCGTGTTCCGTCGTGAACTCGGCGCCGAGCTCCGACAGGGCCCGCAGGTGGATGTCGATCGGTCGGGAGCCGAAATCGTCCCCTCCGGGCAGCGACACCCGGGCGAAGTGGTGCCGGGCGAGCAGCGGCCCGAGGACGACGATCGAGGCACGCATCTTCTCCACGAGCTCGTAGGGGGCCACGGGGGTGCAGCGCGCCGGGCTGGTGACCAAGACGTCGCCCGCCTCGTCCCTGCGGACCTCGGCACCGATCGCCGTGAGGACCTCCGCCATGGTCTCGACGTCGGTGATGCGCGGGACGTTCTCGATCCGGGTCGTCCCCTCGGCGAGGAGCGACGCCGCCATCAGCTTCAGAACGGAGTTCTTCGCTCCCTGGACGGTGACCTCGCCCCGCAGCGGCCCCGCGGAGCGCACGATGAACTGCTGCATCGGCGCGACGCTACCGCCGCTGCCGGGCCCCGATGGCCGATCGCGGCCGCGCCGCTCGGATCGGCCGGGCGCGGCCGCGAACGGTCAGCCGACTCTCCGCCCGAGCGCGACGCGGGGTTCCCCGTCGCGCCCGGCGGCGAAGTCGGCCACGCGTGCGTACCCGAGGTGGGAGAGGAATCCCTCGACGCTTCCGGCGGCGACCGCCCGGAAGACGACCCGCGAGCAGCCACGGGCCGTCACCGCCCGTTCGAGCGCCCGCACGAGCTGCCCCCCGATGCCCTCGCCGCGCCGCTTCTCGTCGACGCGCAGTCGGTGGATCTCGACGGCCGACCCGCGGACCGATCCGACGGCGGTGGCGGTGGGTCGGCCCGCCACGTAGGCCGTCAGCACGAAGGGGTCCTCGGACGGCGGGGTCGTCGCCTCATCGCCGATCGCGTCCTCGCCGGGCGTCGCGTCTGCCCACGCCGCCACCTCGGGATCGAGGATCGTCGAGCCCACAAAGCTGACCTCGCGTCCGCCCCGGCCGATGGTCGATCCCGCGCCGAGCACGACATCGGCGATGACGCGCCAGGGATGGCGCGGGGCGACCTCGTCCTGCTCGCAGAGCGCGACCGTCGACAGCTCGGCGGCCAGCTTGAACTCGGTGAGCATCTCGAGCGCGGCGGCGATCTTCGGCTGCGCCACGCGGCCGCCGATCGTGACGTGCGGGACGAAGGGCCGCTCCGCCGGGCGGACCTCGGGCACGAGCGGCGGGACCACGAGCCGGCGCCGCAGCCCGGCGACCCTCGCCGTGTCCCCGCCCACCTCGAGGTAGACGACGGGCGTGCGCGGGGCGAACGTGCGCGCCGGGCCGATCCGCACCTCGACGGGGTCTTCGGTCGCGACCGACCGGACGAGGCGGAGCACGTCGACGAGCTCCTCATCGCGCACGTTCACGGGCGGGACCAGCGTGAGGTGCGGCGCGATGCGCCCGAGACCGGAGCCGCCGAGCGCCCGCCGCAAGCCGTCGATCTCGCTCGCCGCGTGCCCGGCGACGGTCATGGCGACGAGCAGACGGCGGCGAGCCGCCGATCGGACGACGCGCCGGCCCGCGGCGGGGTCCACGGAACCCTGGCCGGTCGTCACCTCCGCGCGGCGGCCCCGGACGCTTCGAGGCGGACCTGCGCCCGGCGGATCGCGGCTTGTGGCGAGTCGGCGGCGGCAAGAGCGAGCACCGCCTCGAGGGTGGGGCGCTCCGCACTGCCGGCCGTCCCCGACGGCTCGACCTCGCCCGTCGTCGCCGGCGGCGCCGCGCCGAGCTGCCCCTCGGCCGCCGCCAGGGCCCGGCGGGCGCGGCCGACGTCGATCTCGGAGGCGAGCTCGGCCACGCCCGCGAGGATCACAACACCCTCGCGGTTGACGTGCACGAGGCCGCCGTGGACCGCGGCGCGCAGCTCGGTCGGGGTGCCCTCGGTCCCGTCGGCACCGACGTCCCCGAGGACGGCGATGCGCACGACGGTCACGTCGGCGACGCCGACGTAGTCCTCGTGGCGCGCGAGGAAGCTGATCTCGCCCTCGACGGTGCGCAACGAGACCTCGTCGGCCTCGCCCGAGAACAGCACCCGCTCGGGCGTCACGAGCTCGACGTGAAATGGAGTTCCCATGCCCGCCCTCCGGTCCTCTCAGCCGCTCTCGAGCTGCTTGGACTTCTCGTGGACGTCGTCGACGCCGCCCGCGTTGAGAAACGCCTGCTCGGGAACATCGTCGAGGTCCCCGCCGAGGAGCGCTTCGAAGCTGCGGACCGTCTCCTCGACCGCCACGTAGACGCCGGGCAGACCGGTGAAGACCTCGCCGACGAAGAACGGCTGCGACAGGAACCGCTGGATCTTGCGCGCCCGCGTCACGATCAGTCGGTCCTCCTCGGAAAGCTCCTCGAGGCCGAGGATGGCGATGATGTCCTGCAGGTCGCGGTAGCGCTGGAGGACCTGCTTTACCGCGCTCGCACAGGCGTAGTGGCGATCGCCGACGACCTCCGGGGCGAGGATGCTGCTCGTCGAGGCGAGCGGGTCGACCGCCGGGTAGATCCCGAGCGCGGCGATCTGCCGTGAGAGCTCGGTCGTCGCGTCGAGGTGGGTGAACGTGGTGAACGGGGCGGGGTCCGTGTAGTCGTCCGCCGGCACGTAGACCGCCTGCACCGAGGTGATCGAGCGGCCCCGTGTCGAGGTGATCCGCTCCTGGAGCTGGCCCATCTCGTCGGCGAGCGTCGGCTGGTAACCGACGGCGGACGGCATCCGGCCGAGCAGCGTCGACACCTCGGATCCCGCCTGGACGAAGCGGAAGATGTTGTCGACGAACAACAGCACGTCCTGGTGCTTCACGTCTCGGAAGTACTCCGCCATCGTGAGGGCCGAGAGCGCGACCCGCAGTCGGACACCCGGCGGCTCGTCCATCTGCCCGTAGACGAGGACGGCCTTGTCGATGACGCCCGACTCCTGCATCTCGAGCCAGAGGTCGGTCCCCTCACGGGTCCGCTCGCCCACTCCCGCGAAGACCGAGACGCCGCCGTGCTGCTTGGCGACACGGTTGATCATCTCGAGGATGAGGATCGTCTTGCCGACGCCTGCGCCACCGAACAAGCCGATCTTGCCGCCTTGCACGTACGGCTCGAGGAGGTCGATCACCTTGATCCCGGTCTCGAACATCTCGCGGCGCGGTTCGAGCTCCTCGAAGGGCGGCGGATCGCGGTGGATCTCCCAGCGGTCGGAGACGGCGCCGATGTCGTCGGTGTCGATCGGCTCGCCGATGACGTTGAAGGCGTGACCGAGGACGTTGTCCCCGACGGGCACGGTGATGCCCTGGCCGGTGTTGCGCACGACGGCGCCGCGCTCGAGACCGTCGGTCGGCTTCAAGCAGATGCAGCGGACGCGTCCCTCGCCGATCTGCTGCGCGACCTCGGCGGTGATGACGACGTTCGCCCCCTCGAGCTTGAGGTCGATCTCCAACGCCGTGTTGATCTCCGGAATCGCGTGCGGCGGGAACTCGACGTCGACGACGGGACCGGTGATCGAGACGACTCGGCCGTTCTCGAGCGGTCGCGCCCCGGGATTCGTCGCGCTGGATTCGGTCGACATCGCCTCTACTCCTCGCTCGAGCCCGCGCTGAGCGTCTCGGAAGCGCCGCCGACGCCGGCGAGCCGCATCGCCTCCGCCCCGCCGACGATCTCCATGATCTCGTTCGTGATCGAATCCTGGCGGATCCGGTTCATGAGCCGGCGCAGCGTCGTCGCGAGCTCGTCCGCGTTCTCGGTCGCGGCGGACATCGCCCGCTGGCGGGCGGTGTGCTCCGACGCCGAGGCCTCGAGGAGCGCCTGGAAGAACACCGTCTCAGCGAACAGCGGCACGAGCAGCGCGAGCAGCTCCTCGGCGGGCGGCTCGAAGTCGTAGAAGCCCGCGGCGCCTGCCGGCGGGACCACGGATTCCTCCTCGTCCGGCGGCGGAACCCCGGGGGCGAGCGGCAGTAGCTGGCGCACCTCGACGAGCTGGACCCCGGCGGAGCGGAAACGCGTCGAGACGAGCTGGACGAGATCGACCTCGCCGGCGAGAAACGGTGCCTCGACGCCGCGTGCGACCCGGCAGGCGTCCTCGTAGGTCGGTCGCTCGGTCATCTTCACGAACGACTCCCGTATCGGACGCCCGTGGAACCGGAAGAAGCCCTGCGCCCGGCGCCCGACGGTCACGAGCGTGTAGACGCGCCCCTCCGCCTCCCCGGTGCGCATCATCCGCTCGGCGGCACGCAGGACGTTCGAGTTGTAGGCACCGCACAGTCCGCGGTCCGCGACGATCACGACGACGAGGACCCGCCGGGGGTCGGCCGGCATGCCCCGGATCGACGAGGACGGCCCCACGTCGGAGGCGGTGACCTCGAGGACCTTCTCGATCCCGTCGACGTAGGGTCGGCTCGCCTGGATACGGGCCTGAGCCCGAACGATCTGCGACGCCGAGATGAGATCCATCGCCCGCGTCAACTTCTCGGTCGACTCGATGCTGTGGATCCGGCGTTTGAGGACGCGCTCCTGGCCCGACGACATCGCTCAGCCCCGCGGGTCGGCCGGCTCGGCGTCCCCCGGCGGCGGCTCGGCCGCGGCGCTCGGCGTCCCGTCCGCCGGCACGGCGTCGTTCTCCGAGCCCTCGGCGAAACCCGAGGCCACGTCGCTGATCGCCGCTTCGAACTCGGCGATGTCGGGCAGCGTGCCCGTCGTGGCGATGTGTTCGAGCATCTCTGGGTGGGACGAATGGAAGTCCGCCCGCAGGGCCGATTCGAAGCGCCGGACGTCGCCGATCGCGACCGCGTCAGTGAATCCGTTCACGCCGGCGTAGATGACCAGGATCTCCTCCTCGACGGCCATCGGCTCGTTGTGGCCCTGTTTCAACAGCTCGATCAATCGGTAGCCGCGGTCGAGCTGGGCCTGGGAGGCCTTGTCGAGCTCGGAGCCGAACGTCGCGAACGCCTCGAGGTCGCGGAACTGGGCGAGGTCGATCTTCAGCGAGCCGACGACCGACTTCATGGCCTTCACCTGGGCCGCGCCGCCGACGCGCGAGACCGAGTTCCCGATGTTCATCGCCGGGCGCACCCCCGAGTTGAAAAGGTCGGTCTCGAGGAAGATCTGGCCGTCGGTGATCGAGATCACGTTCGTCGGGATGTAGGCCGCGATGTCCCCCGCCTTCGTCTCGATGATCGGCAATGCCGTCAGCGATCCGCCGCCGAGCTCGTCCGAGAGCTTCGCGGCGCGTTCCAGGAGGCGGCTGTGGAGGTAGAAGACGTCGCCCGGATAGGCCTCACGCCCCGGCGGGCGGCGGAGCAACAGCGACAACTGACGGTAGGCCTCGGCCTGTTTGGAGAGGTCGTCGTAGACGATCAGCGCGTGCTCGCCGCGCTCCATCCAGTGCTGTCCCATCGCGCAGCCGGCGTACGGCGCGAGGTACTTGAACGGCGCCGGCTCGGAGGCCGGCGCGGCGACGACGACCGTGTACTCGAGTGCGTCGTGCGCGCTGAGGGTCGCGACGGTCTGCGCGACCGTCGATCCCTTCTGTCCGATCGCGACGTAGATGCATTTCACTCCCATGCCGCGCTGGTTGATGATCGTGTCGACGGCGATCGTCGTCTTGCCGGTCTTGCGGTCGCCGATGATGAGCTCGCGCTGGCCGCGACCGATCGGCGTGACGGCGTCGATGACCTTGATGCCGGTCTGCAGGGGCTCGCACACCGGTTGGCGACTCATGACCCCGGGGGCCTGCACCTCGAGGCGGCGCAGCTCGACGTCGCCGAGGGGGCCCTTCCCGTCGATCGGCTCGCCGAGGGGGTTGACGACGCGGCCGAGCAGCGCGTCTCCGACGGGGACCGACAGGATCCTTCCCGTCGTGCGCACGATCTGACCCTCGTCGAGCCCTTCGACCTCGCCGAGAACGATCGAGCCGATCTCTTCCTCGTCGAGGTTGAGGGCGAGGCCGTACGTCCCGTTCTCGAACTCGAGCAACTCGTTCACCGAGGCGTGCGGCAAGCCGGAGATGTGGGCGATCCCGTCGCCCACCTCGCTGATCCGACCGACCTGCTCGGCACCGACCTCGGTCGTCAGTTCCGAGACGTGCCGGGCGAGCACGGCGGTGATCTCGTCGGCGCTGATCGTCAGCTCGGCCATACCCAGCCCTTCTTAGTCGTCAGCCCGCCTGCGCGAGCAGATCTCGGAGGCGCTCGACGCGCAGCCGGACGGTGCCGTCGATGATGACGTCGCCGACGGAGACGAGAACCCCGCCGATGACGGTCGGATCGATGATGTCGCGGACCTCGACTTCGCGCTCGATGATCCGGCTGAGCGCCGCGGCGATCCGCCTCTTCTCGGCTGGTCGCAGCGTGACGGCGCTGCGCACCGCGGCGATTCGCCGACCGCGTTCTGCCGCGGCGAGCTCGACCACCCATTCGACGGCGCCGACGAGGTCCCGCAGGTGTCCGGCCCGCAGCAGGTAGCGCACGAGCCGGACGGTCGCCGGCTTGCAGACGGGGCCGAGGAGATCCTCGACGACGGCGATCCGCCCCGAAAGGGGCACGTTCGCGTCACTGAGGGTCTGGCGGAGCGTCCGGTTGGTGTCGACGAGGCGCGCGATCCCGAACAGTTCGTCTTCGACCTCGTCCACCTCGCGCGCGGCCGAGAGTTCCTCCAGGACGCGCCCGGCGTAGCCGCGCATGCGGGCGTGGACGGCGCCGCGCGACGCCGCCGGTTCCATCTCGATCGTCGCGTGCGTGCCCGACCGCCGGCACTCGTTCTCCGCCAGCTTGACGAGGACGGCGACCGAAACCGGCAGCTCCGAGGGCTTCTCGGCGCGAACGGCAAAGGAGAGCAGCGCGGCGGTCTCCGCCGTCGCCTTGCCGGCGAGGAGATCCGCGACGATCTCCCGCCGCGTCGTCGTGGCGTTCATCGGGTCGACGAGGGCGCGACGCAGCTTCTCGGACGAAGTGAGCGCGCGCGCGAACTCGACGAGATCGCCGCGCACCGAATCGAGCCGTCCCGCGGATTCTGCGGACTCGAGGACCGCTGCGGCATAGCCACGGACGAGCTCGCGCACCGCTAGTTCCCTCTCTCGGATTCGGCAGCCACGATCGCTTCATCGATGAGACGGTGGTGACCGCGGTCGTCGAGCTCGGCTGCGACGACTTCCGCCGCCACCGCGACCACGAGCATGCCCACCTGGGACATGACCTCTTCCCGCACCCGGGCGCGGGCAAGATCGATCGCGACGTCGGCGCGGGCGAGCGCGTGCCGGTACTCACCGTCGGCTCGCGCCCGCCCCTCGGCCACCAAGTGCTCGGCGTTCTGGCGGGCGCGGGCCACGATCGCCGCGGCCTGCACCCTCGTCTGCTCGAGCGCCGCGGCGCGGGCCGCCACGAGCTGCTCGGATTCCTTCCGCGCCTGCTCGCCCGCCGCGAGTTCGGCTCTGATGGCTTCGGCCCGGGCCTCCATGAGCGGCCTCAGGAACGGGACGACGTAGCGCACGAACAGCCAGGCGAAAATGCCGAGCGCCACCCATTCGAGGGCGAAGGTGAATCCGAAGTCCGAAGAGGCGAGAATCACGTGGGGGCCGTCACTCGCCCGGTGCCGGGGCGTCAGCGCCGGCGAGCTCGGCCGCGATGAACTCCCGGTGGCGGTCCGCGTCGAGTCCGCCGCCGACGATCCGCTCGGCTGCCGCGACGACGAGATCGACTGCCTGCGCCACGACGACGTCGCGGACGCGTCGCCGCTCGTCCTCGATCGCGCCGGCTGCCTCGACGATGCGGCGATCGTGTTCGACCCGACCTCGCGCCCGCGCGTCATCGAGGAGGTCGTCGACGGATTTCGCGGCTTGTTCGAGTATGGCGCGCGCACTCGACCGCGCGGCCTCGAGAGCGGTGATCCGCTCATTCTCAAGCCGCGCGGCTTCGGCACGCGCGGCTTCGGACGCTCGTTGCGCGTCGATGAGCACCCGGTTGCGCTCGGCGAGAACTCCGCGCAGCGAGGGGAGAATGCACTTCGCGACCACGCCGAGTACGACGAGGAAGATGATGAGCTCGACGAAGAACGTGCCGTTCGGCACGATGAAGTTGCTGTTCGACCCCGACGAGCTCGCGTACAGCACGGTCGTTCCCGTTACTTCTTGTAGAGGACGAAGACGAACAGGAACATGAACACCAAGTTGATGAAGTACATCGCCTCGACGAGGCCGACGATGATGAACATGATCGTGAACAGTCGGCCCTGCGCCTCGGGTTGGCGCGCGACGCCGGCGATCGTCTGACTGCCGGCCAGGCCGTCACCGATCGCCGCGCCGATCGCTCCACCACCGAGCGCGAGTCCGCCACCGATGAGCGCGCCGGCGAGCTGGATCGCCTGCTGTGTCGTGTCTGCCATTTGCTTCTCCAGTCGTGGGTGGTCGTGGATCCGTGGCTAGCGCGAGTTTCCCGACGCGAACTCGGGCTCTCCCGCGAACGCAGATTGGAAGTAGAGGATCGTGAGGAGCGAGAAGATGAACGCCTGGATGGGGCCGACGAACAGCCCGTCGAACAACTTCCAGATGACGTCGAGAACCGGGATGGGCGCGATCCACGTCGCCAGCGCAGGCGTCGCGATGATGAGGAGCAGCACCGCGCCCGAGAAGATGTTGCCGAAGAGCCGCAGTGCGAGCGTGACCGGCTTGACCAGCTCCTCGATGACGTTGATCGGAAGGAACACGAGATACGGACGCGCATAGTGACCGAGGTAGCGGCGCAGGCCCTGTTTGCGGATCCAGGTCACGTGCACGAGGACGATGACGAAGACCGCGAGCGCGGCGGTGAAGTTGATGTCCGACGAGGGGGCCGGGAGGTACTGGGGCGAGTGGCCGGTCGGGATCAGCTCAAGCCAGTTGGCGATGAGGATGAAGGTGAACAGGGTGAACGCGAGCGGAACCACGGGCCGGCCGGCCTCGCCCATGGCGGATGCCACCTGCTCGTCGACGGCGTCGAGGATCGTCTCGACGGCGAGCTGGAGCTTGCCGGGCACGCCGGAGGTCGCCTTCGCCCGCAGGTAGAAGCCGACCCCGAGGACGACGGCCCCCGCGACGAGCGTCGAGAGCACGGTGTCCACGTCGATCGTCTGTCCGAGGACCCGCCACGTGATGTGGGTGCCGATGGAGATCGACGCGATGACGCCGCCACTCACAGCGCGACCCCCGTCGTGCCGTGCTGGAGAAGCGACCGGATCAGGCTCACGACGTAGACGCAGTAGAAGACCGCGACCCCCCCCGCCGTGCCGCAACCGAGCTGCACCGACGCCAGCGCCAGTCCGATCACGACGACGGTCGTCGCGCCGAGACGCACGAGGGTGTTCGACGCGAGCGCGCGCCGCGGATGGGCGGCGGGCGTGGCGCTCGCCTTCGCCACCGATCGTGCGGCCAATCGGATGTTCGCGAGGCCGAGGCCGAGGCCTACGCAGCCGCCCACGCCGACCAGCACATACCCGATGACGGCCGAAACGACAAGCGCGATCACCCCGGCGGCAATGCCCGCGTAGACCGTCCGCCGCACGACGTGCGCGACCTCGGGCAGCGGCAGTTGCTCGAACAGCGTCGTGATCCGGTCCATGTTCGTCTCGGTGAAGTTTGGCGCGGCATCCTCGGGCCGCGCTGCAGGGAGGTTACAGGTACCTCTTGATCTTGAAGTAGGTCGCCGCCACGGCGGTGAGAACTCCCACTGCAAGTCCGGCGAACGTCACGGCTACCCCGGCACCGGATGCCGTCCCGATCCAGTAGCCGACGCCCACACCGATGCCGACGCAGGCTCCCGCCGCCACGCCCATGCTGGCGAGCTCGACGTAGGTCGGGCCCGTCCGCCTTGCCACGCTGGGCTTATCCTCCCATCTCGTCGCCCGGGTGGGCAAAACGCGCAGGTGGCGCGCCAATTCCGGGATCGTCGTGCGGTGCCGCCTTCGGCGCGCGCCCACGACGTGCCCGGCGCACGACCCGCCGCCGTCGTCTCGACTTCGGCGAGGAAAGATCCGGCTCGCCTGCCACGGCGACCCCCGCCGCTCCCGACATGACGACGGAGATCGGCGGCCCCTCCCGCAGGTCGGCCGGCACGGCCAAGGACTCGTCGGTCCCCGGCGCGGCGGCCGTCGGCACGGGCAGCGGGAATCGAGTGCCGGGGCGGAATGCCGTGTAGAGCGCCGCCACGAGGAACATCGCGACGAACGGGACGAAGGCGTTGAACCGCAGTCCGAAGGTCAGCAGCAGGACGAAGATCGAGAGCACCGCGGTCCAGGCCCACAGGATGAGCACAGCGCGTCGATGACCGTGGCCGAGACGGACGAGCCGGTGATGGAGGTGGCCGAGATCCCGCTCGGCGAACGAGGTCCCGCGCACCGTCCGTCGCACGATCGCGAACGCCATGTCGAGGATCGGCACGCCGAGAATGAACACCGGGATGAAAAGGGGAGCGAAGCGGAAGAACGTGAGGCCGGTGACGTCGGTTGCCGTGGTCCCGTTGGCGGTCGTGCGGCCTCCGATCACCATCGTCGCCGCCGCCATCAGCAGCCCCAGCAGGAGCGCCCCGCCGTCACCCATGAACACGCGGGCCGGATGGAAGTTGTGCGGCAGGAACCCGATGCAGGCGCCGCAGGTGATCGCCGCGAGCAGCGGACCGAGGTTGTCGGTCGAGAGATTCCCGAGCACCTCGAGGCGGAGCCCGTAGATGCACAGGGTGCCGGCGGCGATCGCGATGATCCCCGCCGCGAGGCCGTCGAGACCGTCGATGAGGTTCACCGCGTTCGCCATTCCGACGACCCAGAGCGCGGTGACGAGCGGCAGGATCGAAGGCGAGAGCACGAAGATCGTCGGCACGAACGGGATCTTGAAGTAGTACATCGTGACCCCGAGGAACACGAGAACCATTGCCGCCAGCACCTGGCCCGCCACCTTCGCCGGCGGTGAGATGTTGCGGATGTCATCGACGAGACCGACGAGATAGATGACGAGCGCCGCGAGGGCGACGCCGATCGGCTCGGACGACCCCTGGAAGACCTGCCCGAGCGCGCCGAGCTGGGAGGCGAGCACCATCGCGATCGCGAAGCCGAGGAACATCGCTGCGCCACCGATCGTCGGAACGGGCGCGGCGTGGAGGCGGAGGTCGTCGGGGTGGTCGACGGCGCCGATACGGATCGCGACCCGTCGGACCGGGAAGGCGAGCAGGTACGTCGCGACCGCCGCCACCACAAAGACGAGGGCGTACTCGCCGTACAAGCCCACCTAGGGGGACCCGCCTCCCTCGAACAGCGCAGCCGGCACGGGATCGAGCGCACGGTAGGGGTCGAACCGCGCGCACATCTCGTGCACCTCGGCGCGCACCTGGGCGAGCGTTCCCTCGTCGTCGCGGTGGCGCAGCACCGTCGCGAGCAGCTCACCGACCCGTGTCATTTCCGGCTCGCGCATCCCGGCCGTCGTCTCGGCGGGACTGCCGAGTCGCAGGCCGCTCGTCACGAAGGGCGACCGGGGGTCGTTCGGGATCTGGTTCCTGTTGCACGTGATGCCGGTCCGGTCGAGCACGTCCTGCGCCGCCTTGCCGGTGAGCTCGGGGTCGAACGACCGCAGGTCGACGATGACCTGGTGGTTCTCCGTCCCGCCCGCGACGAGGCGGAAGCCTTCGTCGGCGAGCGATGCCGCCAGCGCCGCCGCGTTGCGCAGGACCTGGGTCGCGTACTCCTTGAACGACGGCCGCGCCGCCTCGGCGAAAGCGACCGCCTTCGCCGCGATGACGTGCTCGAGCGGCCCACCCTGCAGCCCCGGGAAGACGGCGGCGTCGATCGCGCGGGCGTGCTCCTCGCCGGTGAGGATCGCCCCGCCCCGCGGCCCGCGCAGGGTCTTGTGCGTCGTGAGCGTGACGACGTCGGCGACACCGACCGGGCTCGGGTGCACCCCCGCCGCGATCAGACCCGCCGGGTGGGCGGCGTCGAACATGAGCAACGCCCCGACCTCGTCGGCGATCGTCCGGAACGGCTCGGGATGAATGCGGCGCGTGTACGCCGTCGTGCCCACGACGATGAGCTTCGGCCTCTCGCGCCGCGCAAGCTCGGCGACCTGGTCGAGGTCGATGCGTTCGCCCGACCCGTCGGGTCGCGCCGGTGTCACGCCGTACGAGACGAAGCGGTATATCTTGCCGGTCACGCTCACCGGCGAGCCGTGGGTGAGGTGGCCGCCCTGGTCGAGACGCATCGCGAGGATCGTCTCGCCCGGCTCGACGAGCGCGAGGTACGTCGCGAGGTTGGCCGGCGCCCCGGCGTGCGGTTGGACGTTGGCGTGCTCCGACCCGAACAGCGCCTTCGCCCGTTCGCGCGCGAGCTCTTCGACCTCGTCGGCGAAGACGTTGCCGCCGTAGTACCGGCGACCCGGGTAGCCCTCGGAGTACTTGTTCGTGAGGACGGACGCCGTCGCGGCGAGGACGGCGGGAGACGTGAAGTTCTCCGACGCGATCAGCTGGATCGTCGTCCGCTGCCGGCTGAGCTCGTCGGCGAGGATGCGCGCGACTTCGGGGTCCTCCCCGAGCACGTCGTAGGAGAACCTGGTCACAGGCTCTCTTCGAGCTGCACGATCTTCTCGATCCGGGGGAGGTGATGCCCGCCCAGAAAAGAAGACGAGATGAACGCATCGAGCGCGTCGGTGGCGACCACCGGTCCGATCAGGCGCGCGCCAAAGCAGATGACGTTCGCGTCGTTGTGCTCGCGCGCGAGGCGCGCCGAGGTGACGTCGTGAACGGGAGCGGCGCGCACACCGCGGATCTTGTTCGCCGCGATCGCGATGCCGATGCCGGTGCCGCAGACGCACAAGCCGAAGTCGGCCTCACCCGCGACGACGGCGCGACCGACCGCCGCACCGAAGTCCGGGTAGTCGACCGCCGTTTCCGAATGGGTGCCGAGATCCACCACCTCGTGCCCACTCGCCGTGAGGTGCGCGCCGAGAGCGTCCTTCAGTTGGAAGCCGGCATGGTCCGAACCAAGGGCGAAGCGCACGGCCATGCAGTCTAAGCGGCTCGAGGGTCTCGCCTTCTCGCAATGTCTGGCCGGTTGGGAGGTCGCCTCCCAGCTCGGCCGCGACGTGCTGCGGGCGAGCGGCCAGCGCCGTCATCATCCGGCGAGTGCGGCCGCCACGGCGGCGAACGGGATCGCCCCCACCCGTACGCAGCGCGGTGTTCCCGCCGCGATCGAGACGACCGTCGACGGCCGGCCGTCACGCACCCCTCCGTCGAGCATCACACCGACGTCTGCCACGAAGATCGCGCGGAACTCGTCCGCGGTCGTGGCGGGCGCGCCTCCATGACGGTTCGCGCTCGTCACCGCGAGCGGTCCGACCCGTCGGCAGAGCGCCCGGACCAAATCGTCGTTCGGACAACGCACGCCGACCGTCGCCGGGTCGCCGCCGAGAACGGGCTGCTCGCCTGGTCCGCGACGGACGGCGATCGTCAGCGCGCCCGGCCAGAAGCGGTTGGCGAGGACGGCGAGCCGGGGATCGGCACCGCCGGCCACTTCCTCGGCCTGGGCAAGATCAGCGACGAGAACGGGGATGGCCAGATCGCGCGGCCGACCCTTGAGGGCGAAGAGCTGGTCCACCGCGACGGGTCGGGAGAGCGAGGCGGCGAGCCCGTAGACCGTGTCGGTCGGGAGCCCGACGACCGCGCCGTTCTCGAGGGCCCGAACGAGGTCGCCGACCGAGGTCGGCTCGAATGCCACGGTCACCAGCGGGCGACGACGACGCGGTCCCGACCGGCGAGGTCACGCCGGACGCCGACTTCACGTGCCCCAGAGCGAGACGCGAACGCCACCACAGCAGACACCTGGTGCGGCGCGACCTCGACGACGACAGCCGCGCCGTCCGACAACCACACCGGCGCGCCGAGCAGGATCTCCTCGATCGCCTCGCGTCCGGTCTCGCCAGCAACGAGCGCTTCACGCGGATCGAAGTCGCGAACAACTGGGTCGAGATCGTGCCATTCGGACGCGGCAATGTACGGCGGATTCGCGACGACGAGGTCGACCCGCCCGGTCATCGTGGGGTCGAGCGCACCGTACCAATCACCCAGCCGGAACTCGACACGGCGCGCCTGCTCCGGCTCGAGCCGCGCCCGGTTCAGCACCGCGACCTCGAGCGCGGCGGGCGAACGATCGGTCGCGACGACGGCGACCGTCGCCAGCTCCGAAACGAGCGAACACGCGATCGCGCCCGATCCCGTTCCGAGCTCGACGACGAGCGTCCGGCCGGCGGACGACCGCCCCGCCGCGAGCTCGGCGATCGCCACCTCGGCCGTGAGCTCGGTCTCGGGTCGCGGCACGAGCGCGCGCCCGTCGACGACGAGGTCGAGACGGCGAAACCCCCAGTGCCCGACGACGTGCTGGATGGGTGCGCCGCGCGCCCTTTGGTCGACGAGCCTGGAGAAACGAACCCGATCGCGCCGCTCGGGCGAGGCATCCAGGGCGAGCACGAGCTCGGCCCGCGACATCCCCGCTGCCTCCGCGGCCAGGATTAGCCCCTCGTTCGCGTCGCCGAGGTCCGTTCGAGCGGCGCGCACGAGATCACGCCACGTCGGGGCCTCAGCCGGTCGCGCCGAGCTGTTGCGATCGTTCATGAGCGAGGAGCGCGTCGGCGAGTTCATCGAGATCACCCTGGAGGATGCGATCGAGCTTGTGGAGCGTGAGACCGACGCGGTGATCAGTGACGCGGTTCTCCTTGAAGTTGTACGTGCGGATCTTGTCGGCGCGACCCCCGCCTTTCACCTGCTCTCGCCGTTCACGGGCGAGTTCGGCCTCGACACGGTCCCGTTCGAGTTTGGCGAGCCGCGCCCGCAGGACCTGCATTGCCTTGGCGCGGTTCTGGATCTGGCTCTTCTCATCCTGCATCGAGACGACGAGACCGGTCGGCACGTGCGTGATCCGCACCGCTGAGTCCGTCGTGTTCACCGACTGTCCGCCGGGGCCGGTCGAACGGTAGACGTCGATGCGGAGATCCGCCGGGTCGATCTCGACCTCGATCTCGTCGGCCTCGGGGAGCACGACGACAGCCGCCGACGAGGTGTGGACCCTGCCCTGGGACTCGGTCACCGGGACGCGCTGGACGCGATGGGTGCCACCTTCGTGCTTGAGCCGCTGCCAGGCGTCGGGGCCTTTCACGACGAACGTCGCTTCGTCGATGCCCCCCAGGTCGGAAGCCTGCAGATTCAGCATCTCGACCCGCCAGTGGCGGCGGTCCGCGTAGCGCAGGTACATGTCGTAGAGGTCCCGCGCGAACAGGTTCGCCTCGTCGCCGCCTTCCGCCCCGCGGATTGTGACAATGACGTTCCGTCCGTCGTTCTCATCGCGGGGGACCAGTAGCCGGCCGAGCTCCGCTCCGAGCTCGGCGACGTGCTGTTCTGCCTCGGTGAGCTGCGACTTCGCAAGCTCGCGCTCGTCGGGCGGTGCGTCATCAACCATCTCGCGCGCCGCGGCCACGTCGCCCTCGGCGTCGCGCAGGGCGCGCATCGCCCTGACGACAGGCTCGAGAGCCTTGAGACGCCGCGAGTGCTCGAGAAAGCGCCTGCGATCCTCGGTGATGCCGTGCGCGGACAGTTGGGCGAGGACGTTCTCGTACTCGCGCTCAAGTTCCGCGAATCGATCCGCTTCTCGCACGTGTCAAGGCTACCTGCAGGTCGGCGACGGTCTCCGTCCGGCCGTGGTGCGTCAGCTGCGCTTCTTGGTCCGCGGGCCGTAACGGCGCTCGAACCGCTCGACGCGACCGCCGGTGTCGACGAGCTTCTGCTTGCCCGTGTAGAAGGGGTGGCACTCGTTGCAGAGCTCGACATGGAGCTCCGCCTTGGTCGAACGCGTCGTGAAGGTGTTCCCGCAGGAGCACCGCACCGTCGTCGTGACGTAGCTCGGATGGATGTCGGTCTTCATGGTCCCCTCATGGTAGCGACGGTGTCGCCCGCCGGACTGCGTCGGTCAAGCGGTCGGCTGCGGCGCCTTTGCTATCTCGGCGAGGAATTCGTCGTTCGACGCCGTCGTGCGGATCTTGTCCATCAGCAGCTCGAGGCCAGCCGCGGAGTTGCCCTCGCTGCTCAACGCGTTGAGCACCCGGCGCAGCTTCCAGACCTGTTGGAGCTGGGTGCGCTCGAAGAGCAGCTCCTCGTGGCGGGTCGAGCTCGCATTGACGTCGATCGCCGGGTAGATGCGCCGTTCCGCGAGACGCCGGTCGAGGCGGAGCTCCATGTTCCCGGTCCCCTTGAACTCCTCGAAGATCACCTCGTCCATCTTCGAGCCGGTCTCCACGAGGGCGGTCGCGAGGATCGTGAGCGACCCGCCTTCCTCGACGTTGCGGGCCGCGCCGAAGAACCTCTTCGGCGGGTAGAGCGCTCCGGAGTCGACACCGCCGGACATGATCCGGCCGGTCGCGGGCTGCGCCAGGTTGTAGGCACGGGCGAGGCGCGTGATGCCGTCGAGCAGGATCACGACGTCCCGTCCGAGCTCGACAAGCCGCTTCGCCCGCTCGATCGTCAGCTCGGCGACCGCAGTGTGCTCGTCGGCGGGTCGGTCGAACGTCGAGGCGATCACCTCGCCTTTCACCGTCCGGCGCATGTCGGTGACCTCTTCCGGGCGCTCCGCGATGAGCAGCACGATGAGATGGACGTCGGGGTCGTTCGCCTCGATCGAGTGGGCGATCTGCTTCATCACGTACGTCTTCCCCGCCTTCGGCGGCGAGACGATCATCCCGCGCTGGCCGCGCCCGATCGGCGAGACGAGGTCGACGATCCTTGCGGTCACGTTCTTCGGGTCGCCGGGCAGTTCCAGTCGGAGCTGGCTGTCCGGGAAGAGCGGCGTGAGGTCCTCGAAGCGGGGTCGCAGCCGGGCCTCGTCCGGGGTGAGTCCCGAGACCGTGTCGACGCGGATGAGCGCCGGGTATTTCTCGCTCGGCCCGGCGGGCCGGCACGCACCCTCGATCGCGTCGCCGCGGCGCAGCGCCAGACGACGCGCCTGGCTCACCGAGACGTAGACGTCCCGCGTGCTCGGCAGGTACCCACCGGTGCGAAGGAAGCCGTAGCCCTCGTCGCGCAGGTCGAGCAGGCCCTTCACCGGAACGAGCTCACCCTGCCAGGCGACCTCCTGACCCGGCTGGACGTCGCCACGCTCGCGGCCACGGCGCCGGCGGCTGCGCCGGTTCGCCGTGTCGACGTGACCGTCACCCTGCGGGCGGACCTCGCGATTCGTCCCGCCACGCGGCGGACGGCGGTCGTTCGTGCGGACACGCTGGTCATCGACGTCCTCTTCGGCGGACACGGCGGCGGCGGCGTCACCGCCGTCGAAGTGGGGCGCCTGGCGTGGCGTCGTCGCGAGCTCAACCGTCGCCGCGACCGCCTCGCCGACCGGCGCCGGATCCGAGGCGCCGAAGCTGCCCGCGAGGTCGGCCTCCGCGACCTCGGCCGCGGATCCGTCCTCGAACGTCGTGCCGACGACCCGGGATTCTGCGCCGTTCGCCAGGGTCGTCGCCGCGCCCGCGTGCGCTCCGTTGCCACCCGACTCGCCGCTTTCGCCGGCGACGTCGACACCCGTCGCCTCGAGGATGAGATCGATAATGTCGGCCTTCCTCGATCGTGGCGCGGGCGTCAGCGACATTGCCGACGCGATCGCGTGGAGCTCATCGCGTTCTTTGCGTTCGAGGATCGAGCGCTCGAGCTGTTGTTCGGCCATCGGCTCTGCTCCTGCTTTGTCGTGAATCTGAGATCAAACTGGGAATTCGCACCTTGCCCCCGATCGATCCGCCGCGGCAGCCGACGGGTCGGTGCGTCGCGGCCGACGGTTCCCGTCGAGCTGTGGATCGGACGTCGCGTCGTCAACGGCGAGGGGGAAACGCCGACACAACCCCCCAGGATGGTTGATGAGCGGTGCGCACGGGAACCACGGGATGCGATCTCGACAGGTACGGGATCTCCTGCCACCGGCTGGAGGGAAACGGCTCGCGCGCGAAATCACCTCGGACGAGCTGGTGACACCGACAGTGTAACGGCTCTTGCGGGGAGCGGCAACGAAGGGTAGTGGGCTAGTTTGACCTGCGGTTACGGATCACGGCGCAAGCCTACGCTTGCGGCGTGGAGTCGCGAATCCTTTTTCTCGATGATTCGGCTTCCTGGGTGGCAACGACATCGGCCCCCGCACCCCAACGTGGCGGTGTCCAAGCTGCGGGCTAGGGCGAGCGGCGAGCAAGTACTTCCCAAGTTAAGGCCCGTCAGCCCTTTACTGGCCCTCTCGACGCAATAATGTTGCATCTATGAGGACGATATTTCGTGGTTGTCGAGGAAGGCGAGCAGCTCGGGCTTCGATCTTTTCTTCGGTCGCAATCGCGGTGCTCTGCGCACCGGGGCTTCTCGCCGGGCCGGTGCTGGCACCTGCCAAGCACCACCCCACCGTCGCCACCGGGACCATCACCTGCACGCAGGTGACCGGGATCATCGGGTTCAGCTCTCCCGTGAAAGCCCACGTGGTGCAGAAGGATACGCTCACCGTTTCGGTCGACGTCGGCGGTTGCAAGACCCAGCACTCCAACGTGGCGCACGTTGCCGGAGGGAAGTTGACCCTCACGGTAACCACCGTGGTCCGCGGTTGCCCGGCCGGGGGAGTCGGCGCGGACCTGACTGGTACCGAGACGTGGCAACCGAGTTCGATCGCGCCTTCGCAGCTGGTTTCGCAGGACTATACCGATCGTGCTTACACGGGCGGCAAGGGCCTTGTTGACACCAGCAAGACGCCTGGGATATTGGTGATTGTCTTTCCGGCGCCCGGCAACTCGTTCTCGGTTACCGGGTCGTTTGCTGGGAAAGTTAGCTATCACCCCCAAGAGAACCTGCAGGGGAGCTTGGTCGCCTACACCAGCCTCATGACTGGCGTCCTGCACACGAAGGCGTGCCAGACCACGGGAATTTCCGCGATCAGTATCGGCCACGGTGTAGAGACGCTCCCGTAGCCGCCCGTAGCGCTTGCCGCGTGAGATCCGGGCTTGGGGGTGTCCGTTGCGCGTCGGCAGTCTGTCGCCTCTTCCGCCGAGGTCGCAGCGGGTGCCGGCGGGCCAGTGGCGGTCGGAGAGCTGCCCTTCAGGGTGAGGTCGGGAGGGCTGGCAACCGTTGTCTCTTCCTGACCGCTCGCCAGATCATCGAAGGCGCGGCCAAGTCAAACTGACCCGCTACCCAACGAAGCCCCCGGCCCCGCCGTCCGGGACAACGAACTCCCGCTCGCGGGTCCGCCGGGTCGCGGGAAGGCTGTCGTCGGCGCGTGCCGGCGTCCGCCTACAACGCGAGAGCCTCGAGGACCGAGTCGAGCGTCGCGTCGACCACGTCGGGGGGCGCGCCCCGCCGATCGCGACGTCCGGGTCCTTCAGCCCGTTCCCGGTGAGGACGCAGACGACCCTGGACCCCGCCGGCACGTCCGCCTTCAGGAGGCCGGCGACCGAGGCTGCCGAGGCGGGCTCGCAGAAGACCGACTCCTCTTCGGCGAGGAAGCGGTAGGCATCGAGGATCTGCTCGTCGGTCACCGCGGCAACGGCGCCGCCGGATTCGCTGACGGCCGCGGTTGCGCCGGCCCACGACGCCGGGTTGCCGATCCGGATCGCGGTCGCGACCGTCTCGGGCTTCTCGATACGGTGACCCTCGACGATCGGCGCTGCCCCCGCGGCTTGGAACCCCAGCATCCGAGGCAGCCGGGTCGACTTCCCCGCCGCCTGGTACTCGCGGTAGCCGCGCCAGTACGCCGTGATGTTCCCCGCGTTGCCGACCGGGATGCAGTGGATGTCGGGCGCGTCGCCGAGCGCGTCGACGATCTCGAAAGCCCCCGTCTTCTGGCCCTCGATCCGCAATGGGTTGACGGAGTTGACGACGACGACGGGCGCGCGGGACGGAAGTTCGCGCACGAGGACGAGCGCCGCGTCGAAGTTCCCCCGCACCTGGAGGACCTGTGCGCCATGGACGAGCGCCTGTGCGAGTTTGCCGAGCGCGACGTGGCCCTCCGGGACGAGGACGATGCACGCCATCCCGGCGCGGGCCGCGTAAGCCGCGGCGGAAGCCGATGTGTTCCCGGTCGACGCACAGACGACGGCCCGCGCACCCACCTCGAGCGCTTTGGAGATCGCGACCGTCATGCCCCGGTCCTTGAACGACCCCGTGGGATTCAGCCCCTCGACCTTCAGGTAGACCTCGGCCCCGACGCGCTCGGAGAGCCTCGGCGCCGGGAGCAGCGGCGTATTCCCCTCGAGAAGGGTCACGACCGGGGTCGCCCCGGTGACGGGCAGGAATTCCGCGTAGCGGCGGATCACGCCGGACCAGCTCCCGCCGGCGGCGCGCCCCCCGTCTGCTGCCCGTCGGGCCTCACTGGTCTCCTCGCCACCTCGCTGTCGCCTCCTACCGTTCCTGGCCGACGACCCGGATCAGGCCGCCAACGCGCCGCACGACGTCGAGTCGGGCGAGAGCGCCGAGCGTCGCCTGCACATCGGACTCGAGGACGAGGTGGGTGATGAAGACGAGCCGCGCCTGGTCGCCGAGTCCGACCTGTTCCATCGAGCGCACCGAGACATTGTGCTGCCCGAACGTCGTCGCGACGGTGGCGAGGACGCCGGGTCGGTCGATCACGTCGATCGCGACGTAGTACTGCGCCCGCAGTTCGCCGATCGGCCGGATCTGGGCACGGTGGCGCGGCGAGAACCGCAGCCCGCCCTCGAGCTCGCACGCGCCCGCGGCGTCGATCACGTCGCCGAGCACCGCGCTCGCCGTCGGGCGCCCCCCGGCACCGCGCCCGAAGAGCATGAGCTCGCCGACGGAATCCCCCTCGATGAACACGGCGTTGAACGGACCGCGAATCGTCGCGAGCGGGTGGTCGGCGGGAACCATCGCCGGATGGACGCGCACCGCGACCAGGGGGGGACCGTCGTCGGCGCCATCGAGCTGCTCGGCGACGGCGAGCAGCTTCACCTCGTAACCGAGGCGGTGGGCGAACTCGATGTCGGCGGTCTCGATCGCCTCGATCCCCTCGCGATAGACGTCGCTGGCGACGACGTCGGCGCTGAACGCGAGACCGGCGAGGATGGCCGCCTTGGCGGCGGCGTCGTGCCCGCCGACGTCCGCGGCCGGATCGCGTTCGGCGTAGCCGAGGCGCTGGGCCGCACCCAGGGCCGCGGCGTAGCTCAAGCCCTTCTCGCTCATCTCGGTGAGGATGTAGTTCGTCGTCCCGTTCACGATGCCGAGGAGGCGACGAATGTGCTCGCCGACGAGCGAGACGCGCAGGGCGCGCACGAGTGGGATCGCGCCCGCGACGGCGGCCTCGAACAGCAGCGCCCGTCCGGCCGACTCAGCGGTCGCGAACAGCTCCGGCCCTTCCTGGGCGAGCAGCTCCTTGTTCGCCGTCACGACGGGTTTGCCGGCGCGCAACGCCGCGAGGATCAACGACTTGGCGGGTTCGATCCCCCCGATGAGCTCGACGACGACGTCGATCGACGGGTCGGTGACGACGGCGGACGCGTCGTCGGTAATCCGCTCCTGACGCGCGAGCACGCCGCGGGGCTTTGCCGTGTCGTGGACGGCGATACGGGTGATCTCGAGCTTGAGCCCGACACGACGGGCGATACCCTCGCGGTCGTTGTCGACCAGCGCGGCGAACGCAGTTCCGACGTTGCCGAGACCGAGCAGCCCGAGACGCACGACGTGCGGCGTCGCACGCCTGACATCCCTGCTCATTGGCACAATCTAGCGGCTCTCAGGGTTCCAGGCGGAGGAGATCCTCGACCGTCTCCCGCCGAACGACGAGGCGCGCGCGTCCCCCGTCGACGAAGACCACCGGCGGACGCCCGACCCGGTTGTAGTTCGAAGCCATCGAGAACCCGTAGGCGCCGGTCACCGGCGTCACGAGCACGTCACCGACGGCGATGTCTCGGGGCACGCGCGCCTCGGCGACGACGACGTCACCCGATTCGCAGTGCTTGCCGACGATCCTCGCCGCGTAGGGGCGATCCGCCGTCACGGCCCGCGGGAGGAAGGCCTCGTAGCCGCTCCCGTAGAGGACCGGCCGCGGGTTGTCGCTCATGCCCCCGTCGACCGCGACGAAGTTGCGGATGCCCGGGAGCTCCTTGATCGTCCCGACCCGGTAGCAGGTCATCGCCGCGCTCGCGACGACCGCGCGCCCCGGCTCGGCGCTGACCCGCACGTTGGAGGGCAGATCGGCGCGCCCGCATGCGGCGAGGACGGCCGCGGCCCACTCGGTGATCGTCGGCGCCGACTCGTCGGACAGATAGGCGACCCCCAACCCGCCGCCGACGCAGAGCTCGGCAAGACCGCGGGCGACCACGATCGGCGCGAGGACCTCGGCGACGCGTGCGAACGACTCGAGTCGCATGATCTGACTGCCGATGTGCGCGTGGACACCAACGACCTCGACTCCGGCGAGACCCTGCAGGGCTTCGACCGCCGCGTGCGCGGCACCCGAAGCCACGGAGAACCCGAACTTCGAATCCTCCTGACCCGTCGCGATGAACTCGTGCGTGTGCGCCTCGATCCCGGGGTTGGCCCGCACGAGGACTCTCTGGGCGGCACCCCGTCTCCGGTTGTCGACGAGGCGAGTGAGGCGCGCGATCTCGTCGAACGAGTCGACGACGATCCGCCCCACGCGAAGGCCGACGACAGCCGCGAGTTCGGAGTCCGACTTGTTGTTCCCGTGGAACACGATCTGGTCCGGTTCCGCGCCGGCGGACAGCGCCACGCCGAGCTCGCCGTCGGTCGACACGTCGAGGTGCAATCCCTCCTCGAGCGCGAGCTCGGCCATCGCGCGGCAGAGAAAGGCCTTCGTCGCGTAGGCACTGCCGGGCCCGAAGGCGCCGACGAGCTCGCGACAGCGCGCCCTCAGGGTCGCCTCCTCGTAGACGAAGACCGGCGTGCCGAACTCGTCGGCGAGCCCGACGACGTCGAGGCCACCAACCTCGAGACGTCCCGCGGCCGTCACCGCGGCGCTGTCGGGCAGGAGGTGTCGCGCGACGGGCGCCTCGCTCGGGATCGCGCCGAGATCGGCGTCGCCGCCGGACAGGAACGACATCACATCGAATCCGGGGCGGACACGCCGAGCACGCCGAGGCCGATCGCCAGGCCGATGCGCACCGCTTCGACGAGCGCGAGGCGCGCCTCGGTGAGCGACGAAGGGACGTCGTCGCCCATGACCCGGCACTCGTGGTAGAAGCCGTGGAAATCCGCCGCGAGCTGACGCACCCAGTTCGTCACCTTGTACGGGGCGCGCGCCAACGCTGCGTCCACGAGCACCTGTGGCAGGTCGATGAGACGCCGGATGAGCTCGAGCTCGTGGGGATCGACAAGGACCGAGAGGTCGGTCCGGGCGTCCGGGTGCCGTGTGACCCGGCGTTCGGCGGCGACGCGTTCGATCGACGCGATCCGGGCGTGCGCGTACTGCACGTAGTAGACGGGGTTCTCCATCGACTGTCGGCGCACGGCGTCGAGGTCGATCGTCGTCGCCTGGTTGATGGAGCCGAGCAGCGCCAAGAGGCGTGTCGCGTCCGGCCCGACGGTGTCGATGAGCTCGTCGAGCCGGACGTACTGGCCCGACCGTTTCGACATCCGGCCGCTCACGAGCGAGACGAGCTGGCCGAGCTCGACTTCGAGTCGTCCCGGGTCGACGCCGAGCGCCGCGACGCCGGCGCGCAGGCTCGGCACCTGGCCGTGGTGGTCGGCGCCGAAAACGTCGATCACGCGGTCGAACCCCCGGACGAGGAACTTGTCGCGGTGGTAGGCGATGTCCCCGGCGAAGTAGGTCCTCTCACCCGCCGACGTGATGAGGACGCGGTCGCGGTTGTCCCCGTGCTCGCTCGACGCGAACCACGTCGCCCCGTCCTTGTCGTAGACGAGTCCTTTCTCGCGCAGGATCGCGATCGTCTCGTCGACCTGGCCACTCTCCTCGATGGAGGCCTGGCTGTACCACTCGTCGTAGACGATGCCGAGACGGGCGAGGGTCGCGCGGATGTTCTCCACGACGGCCGTGGAGGCGAAGCGGCCCGCGGCCGTCGCGTCGTCGGGGCCGTCGTAGCTGGCCGCGAGCTCGACGAGGTAGGCGCCCTGGTAACCGGCTTCGGGCGGCGCCGTGCCCGCCCGACGCGCGAGCAGGCTCTCGCCGAGGAGGCGGATTTGGTTCCCGGTGTCGTTCAGGTAGTACTCGCGTTCGACGACGTAGCCGCAGCGCGCGAGGAGACGCGCCAACGCGTCGCCGAACGAGGCGAACCAGCCGTTCCCGACGTGGAGCGGACCCGTCGGATTGGCCGACACGAACTCGACCTGCACACGCTCTCCGTGGCCGACGTCGGGGCGGGCGTAGTCCTCCGGCCCCGCCGCGAGGACAGCGGCGAGCGCTTCGTGGAAGTACGAGGGCCGGACGCGCAGATTGACGAACCCGGGTCCGGCCACCTCCGCGGCCTCGACGTGGGGCAGGTCGAAGGCGCCAAGACGACCCGCCAGGTCCTCGGCGATGGCACGGGGGGCACGACCCGCTCGTGCCGCGACGACGAGGGCGATGTTGGACGACAGGTCGCCGTGCTCGGGCCGCTGTGGGCGCTCGAGCGCCACCTCGCCCGGCGCGACATCGATCCCGGCGGCCTGCAGGGCGCGCACGATCCCGTCGACGATTTGCCCGGTGGTCGTCACGGCGCGAAGCCCCAAGCGGGCACGCGGCTACCATGCAATCGCAGAGGCGTGTCAGGCGACGTGCTCGGGCGGTCCGCCACGGGGCACGCTCCGCATGGTGCATGCCCTCGTAGCTCAGGGGATAGAGCACCGGCCTCCGGAGCCGGGTGCGTGGGTTCGAATCCCGCCGAGGGCGCTTCTCCGACGGCCGTCATCATGTGCCGCGTGCCTCCCACGCCATCACGCCCGATCCGCTTCGGGGATCCTCGACAGCTCCTCTTCGGCGAACCCTTCCAGCGCGGAGCGTGGAACCGCCGAGGTGACGATGACGTCGACACGTCCCTGGTGGATGACGACCGAGTTCAGATCCCCGCGGCGATAGCTGATCATTGCCAGGCCGACGTGCTTGATCTCCGTTATCACCACGCCGCTGGGTCGGGTCTCGGTCGCGGTGGGCCAGAGCACCATCGTGACGGAAGCGGCGTGTCTCGGCGCGCGCCGAGGATCACCGTACACGCAGCGCACCGTGGACCGGACGCCAGCCGTCGTCGACTGTTCCACGATGGCTGATTTGGCCGACACGGGGACGTAATAGTCGACCTCCGCGAGCGTCGGGCACAGGGTGGAGGCGCTCGGCAACGACCCCGGGTACGGGCCGTAGCTCGCGGCGCCGTTCGATCCGCCACAGGCCGACGCGGCGAGCCCGAGGGTGGCGAGCAGGGCAACCCCCGCGAACGGCCGTGCGGACGGGCCGCGGCCCCGGCGCGAACAGGCGCGTCGCCGGTCCCGCAGGCGACGGTCGACCGGGTGGGCGTTGCGGTGGCATCGCACCAGCATACGGACGGGTCCTGATCCGGACGGAGAGACCCTGCCTCGCCGTGGTCGCGACGCGATTCCCCGGCGGCCGATGTTGACAGTTTCTTGATGCCCTGGCGACCGGATTTGACATTTTCTTCACGAGATCGCCCGCAAAGTAGTCCCGTGGCCGATTTCCTCGCAGTGCTGAGCGTGTTCATCTTCGCGGCCGTCATGCTCGGGTTGGTCCGGGCGCTCGAACGCGTATGACCGCTGTACAGGGCGCCTTGCTTGCCCTCTCGATCGTCGTGTTCATCTACCTCGGATTCGCGATGTTCCGGGCGGAGCGCTTCTGATGAACCTGACGTGGATGCTCGTCGTCTTCGCCGCGGTCATGATCCTGATCTGGCGCTTCCTCGGCTCCTACATGGCCGCCGTCTACGAAGGACGCGTGAAGTACCTCGCCTTCATCGAGGGTCCGATCTACCGCCTGGTGGGCGTCGATCCCGAGGTCGAACAGAGCTGGCAGCGGTACGCCGGCTCGCTCATCGCCTACTCCGCGGTCGCCCTCCTCGTGGTCTACGGGATGCTCCGCCTGCAGGGTTCGCTGCCGCTCAACCCGCAGCATCTCGGCGCGGTCGGCCCAGCGCTCTCCTGGAACACGGCGGTCTCGTTCCTTACCAACACGAACTGGCAGAACTACTCCGGCGAGTCGACGATGTCGTACCTGTCCCAGATGGGTGCCCTCGCCGTCCAGAACTTCGCCTCGGCGTCGGTCGGGATAGCGGTCGCCATCGCGCTCATCCGCGGCTTCGCCCGCCGAGGCTCGTCGACGATCGGCAACTTCTGGGTCGACCTCGTGCGGGGGATCATCTACGTGCTGTTGCCGATATCGCTCGTCGCCGCAGTGGTCTTCATCAGCCAGGGCGCGATCCAGACCTTCGCCGGCCCGGTGACGATCCACGACTCGTTGAACCACGTCACCCAGGTCATCCCCCGCGGCCCGTTCGGTTCCCAGGAGGTCATCAAGGAGCTCGGCACGAACGGCGGCGGTACCTACAACGCCAACGGCGCCGACCCCTTCGAGAACCCCACGGCCTTCACGAACTTCTTGTCGTTCGTCCTGCTGCTCGCGATCCCCTTCGCCCTCACCTACACCTTCGGCAAGATGGTCGGCAGCTTCCGTCAGGGCGTCGCCGTCGTCGCCGCGATGGTCATCCTGTTCGGCGCGTGGGTGGCGATGGGCGAGATCGCCGAGCACGGCACGAACCCCGCCGTCGCCCACGCCGGCCTCACCTACCAACCTGGCGGGAACGTCGAAGGCAAAGAGGTTCGCTTCGGGGTCGCGGACTCGGTCTTCTACAACATCGCCTCGACCCAGACCTCAACCGGCAGCGTCGACTCCTCGAACGACTCCTACACGCCCCTCGGTGGTTTCGCGCTGCTCACCGGCATGATGCTCGGCGAGGTGAGCCCAGGAGGAGAGGGGAGCGGGCTGTACACGATCCTCCTCTTCGCGATTGTCGCCGTCTTCCTCGGCGGCCTCATGGTCGGCCGGACACCGGAGTTCCTCGGTAAGAAGATCCAGTCGAAAGAGGTGAAACTCGCGGCCCTCGGCGTGCTCGTCATGCCGTTGGTCGTGCTCATCGTCACCGCGATCGCGGTGTCGATCCACGCGGGGCGCGTCGGGGTGCTCAACCTGGGTCCGCACGGATTCTCGGAGATCCTCTACGCCTTCACCTCGATGACGAACAACAACGGTTCGGCGTTCGCGGGTCTGAGCGGCAACACGACCTTCTACAACGTGACCGGGGGAGTCGCGATGCTGCTCGGTCGCTTCGCGATCATGATCCCGTGCCTCGCTCTGGCGGGCGTGCTCGCCGCCAAACAGGCCGTTCCCGTCTCCGTGGGCACGTTCAAGACGGACACGCCGATGTTCACCGGTCTGCTCCTCGGCGTGATCCTCATCGTCGGCGCGCTCACCTTCTTCCCGGCCGTCTCCCTCGGTCCCATCGTCGAGCAGCTGCTCAGCAGGAGGTTCTTCTGATGTCGCCGGAGACGACCACCGCGCCAGCCACCCGGCCGACCGCGGACGGCGTCGCCGAGAAACGGGGGCTGTTCGACCGCGAGATCCTCGGCCGGGCCACGATCGACGCCGTGCGCAAGCTCGACCCGAGGACGGAAATCCGCAATCCCGTCATGTTCGTCGTCCTGATCGGCGCGATCGTCACCTTCATCGAGTCGATCGCCCACCCCGGGATCTTCACGTGGTCGGTGACGATCTGGCTGTTCCTGACGGTCGTGTTCGCCAACTTCGCCGAGGCGGTCGCCGAGGGTCGCGGCAAGGCGCAGGCGGACACACTGCGCAAGATGCGCGCCGAGACTGAAGCTCGGCTCCTCGGCGCCGACGGTGTGGAAACCCGCGTCCCCGCCGCCGAGCTCGTCAAGGGCAACGTCGTCGTGTGCGAAGCAGGCGACATCATCCCGTCGGACGGCGAGATCGTCGAAGGCGTCGCCTCGGTCGACGAGTCAGCGATCACCGGCGAGTCGGCGCCGGTCATCCGCGAGTCGGGCGGTGACCGTTCGGCGGTCACCGGCGGCACGAAGGTGCTCTCCGATCGCATCCTCGTCCGGATCACGGTCGAGCGCGGCCACACGTTCCTCGACCGGATGATCAGCCTCGTCGAAGGCGCGAGCCGCCAGAAGACGCCGAACGAGATCGCGCTCACGATCCTTCTCGCCGCGCTCACGATCATCTTCCTTCCCGTCGTCGTCGTGCTCGAGCCCTTCGGTCACTACGCCGGCGCCTCCGTCTCGGTGGTCGTCCTCGTCGCGCTGCTCGTCTGTCTCATCCCGACGACGATCGGCGCGCTGTTGTCCGCCATCGGCATCGCGGGCATGGACCGGCTCGTCCAGTGCAACGTCCTCGCGATGAGCGGACGCTCGGTCGAAGCCGCCGGCGACGTCCAGACCCTGCTGCTCGACAAGACGGGCACGATCACGCTCGGTAATCGGATGGCCTCCTCGTTCTCACCGGTCGGCGGCCACAGCGAGAAGGACGTCGCCGAGGCGGCCCAGCTGGCGTCGCTCGCCGACGAGACGCCGGAGGGGCGCTCGATCGTCGTGCTCGCGAAGGAGCGCTTCAACATTCGCGAGCAGGCCCTCGGCCATCATGAGTTCATCCCCTTCTCCGCCGTGACCCGCATGTCGGGCCTCAACGTCGGCGACCGTCAGATCCGCAAGGGCGCCGCCGACTCGATCCGCCAGTGGGTCACCATCAGGGGCGGGACCGTGCCGCCCGATCTTGACGGCATCGTCGAACATGTCGCACGTGCCGGCTCGACACCGCTCGTCGTCGCCGACGGTCCGACCATCGTCGGCGTCATCGAGCTGAAAGACATCGTGAAGGAGGGCATCCAGGAACGGTTCGCCGCCATGCGGGCAATGGGCATCCGCACCGTCATGATCACCGGCGACAACCCGCTCACCGCCGCGGCGATCGCCGCCGAGGCGGGCGTCGACGACTACCTCGCCGAGGCGACCCCCGAGCGCAAGATGGCACTCATCCGCTCCGAGCAGGAGGGCGGCAAGCTCGTCGCGATGACGGGCGACGGCACGAACGACGCGCCCGCCCTCGCCCAGGCCGACGTCGGGGTGGCGATGAACACCGGGACGTCAGCCGCCAAGGAAGCGGGGAACATGGTCGACCTCGATTCCAACCCGACGAAGCTCATCAACATCGTCGAGATCGGCAAGCAACTCCTCATCACGCGGGGGGCGCTAACGACGTTCTCGATCGCGAACGACGTCGCGAAGTACTTCGCCATCATCCCGGCGCTGTTCGTCGCGACCTATCCCGCGCTCAATCGCCTGAACATCATGCACCTGCACAACGCGAACAGCGCCGTGCTGTCTGCCGTGGTCTTCAACGCGCTCATCATCGTGGCCTTGATCCCGCTCGCCCTGCGCGGTGTGCGGTTCCGCCCGATGAGCGCGTCGGCGATTCTCAGGAGGAACGTTTGGATCTTCGGGGTCGGCGGGGTGATCCTCCCGTTCATCGGGATCAAGCTCATCGACCTCATCCTCACGGCGACGGGAGGCTACTGATGCTCGTCCAGGTGCGCCGCGCGGTCGTCGTCTCGATCATCTTCTTCGTGCTGCTCGGGCTCGCCTACCCCGCCCTCGAGACCGGCATCGGCAGCGTGTTCTTCAGCCACCAGGCGGGCGGCTCGCTGACGGCGAACGGGTCGGCCCTTGTCGGCCAGCAGTGGAAGGGCCCCCAGTGGTTCCAGGGTCGGGACGATCCGGACAACCCCGCCGCGACCGGCTCTGCGAACTACGGGCCGCGCTCGGAGGCGTTCGTGAAGATCCTCGAAGCACGCGTCAGGCTGCTGCGCAGCGAGGGGATCACGCCGACCGCGGACCTCGTCACGGGGTCGGGCAGCGGTGTCGACCCCGACATCAGCCCCGCCGACGCCGACGCCCAGGCGAACGCCGTCGCGAAAGCGAACGGGCTCGCCGTGGCTGTGGTGCGGCGTCTCATCGCCTCGCGGATCGTTGGCCCGCAGTTCGACTTCCTCGGCGGCTCCTACGTCAACGTCCTGCAGCTGAACGAGGCCCTCGCCCGCCTGCGCTGACCCCCACGACCGAACGGACCCGGCGCGTCACCCACCGGTGAGCTCGTAGCCGATCCCCGGGTGGTTGCGAAGCATCCGGGCGTCCGCGTCGCCGAGCTTGCGCCGCAGCCGGTGGGCGTAGACGCGGACGTACCTCGTCTCCCCGCCGTAGCCGGGTCCCCAGACAGCTTGCAGGATCATCTGGTGGGTGCACACCTTCCCGGCGTGGCGCGCGAGGAAGCTGAGGAACGAGAACTCGTGCGGTGTGAGGTCCATCGGCCGCGCGTCAATCGACGCGCTCCGGTGGACGAGATCGAGCGAGACCCGGCCGACGTGGATCTCCGTAGGTTCTGTCACGCTGACACCGGCGTGTCGTAGCGCCGTTCGCAAACGCGCCTCGAGCTCGGCCATCGAAAACGGCTTCGTGACGTAGTCGTCGGCTCCCTCGTCGAGCGCGGCGACCTTGCGCGACTCGGTGCCCGCGGCGGACAGCACGACGATCGGGACGTTCGACCAGGACCGGACGCGGTGGCAAACCTCGAGACCGTCGATGTCGGTGAGCCCGAGATCGAGCACGACGACGTCAGGTCCCCCGAGGGCCACCTGGCTGATCCCCTCTTCGCCGGTTCTCGCGAGGAGGACCTCGTAGCCGCGCGCCGTGAGACCGATCTGGAGCGCCTTGCGCAGCGAGGCGTCGTCGTCGACGACGAGCACGCGGGGCACTCAGACGACCTCGACGGCTTTCGCGGCCATCGGCAGGGTGAACACAAATCGCGCCCCGCCTTCCGGGGCGCTTTCGAGGCGCACGGACTGCCCGTGCGCCTCGACGAAGGCTTGGACGATGGCGAGACCGATGCCCGCCCGCCCTCCGCCGGAAACCCGGTTGAACATCTTGAAGACCCTGTCCCGGTCGGCCTCGGGGACGCCAGGACCGCAGTCCTCCACCGAGACCTCGACCACGTTACCGACGATGTGGCCGCCGACTGAGATCGGGGTCCCCTCCGGCGCATGTCGCTCGGCGTTCTCGAGGAGATTGGCGAGGATCTGACAGACAAGGAGCCGGTCGACGTCGACCGGGGGGAGATCGGACGGGAACGAAGCGACCACACGATCGGTCCACGGCAGTGCGCCAAAGGACGAAAGGGCGTCGGCGAGCAGCTTGTCGAGCGTCGTCGGTTCCCGGCGCAGCTCCAGCTCGCCGAATTCGATGCGCGTCATGTCGAGCAGGTTGGTGACCAACCGTGCCAGCCGATCCGACTGGGACTCGATCAGCGCGAGCAACTCGTCGGCGTCTTCTTTCGACAGATGAAGGTCGTCCCGACGCAGATCGGAGACGGCAGCTTTGACCGACGCGAGCGGGGTGCGCAGATCGTGCGAAACGGCGCCCAGGAGCGCGGAGCGCCAGCCGTCGACCCGGCGCAGCAGCTCGGTCTGCACCGTCTGCTCGCGAAGGCGAGCCCGTTCGACGGCGAGGGCCGCCTGATTGGCGAAGGTGCGGAGGCACCCGAGATCGCCCGACGGGATCTCCTTGCCGGAAAGGACGAGCACGCCGATCGGCCGACCGGCGGCGGCGAGCGGGATGCCGAAGAGATGACCCGACTGGGTCATCACGCCTCGGAGACTGCGTGGTCCGCCAGCAGCGGGGAAGACGACGCGCAACTCGTCGTCGGTCATCGGCTCGCCGGCTTGTGCCGCGACGGTGAAGTCGTCACCTTCGGGTAGGAGCAGGGACACGCTCGTCAGCCCGAACGCCTCGTGCACCGAATCGACGATGGCCGTGAGGAGTGCCGGGAGGGGCTGGTCCGCTGTCAACGCCTCGGACAACTCGAAAAGACGGCGCGTCTCGGCCTCATGTCGGCGCGCCTCGGAACGGGCACGCCGCAGACTGGCAAGGATCCGCGCCACGGCCAGCATGACGACCGTATAGACGACGAGCGGAACCAAGTTCTGACCGGGGCCGATCGCCAACGAACCGTACGGCGGAATGAAAAGGACGTCGTAAACGAGAAACGACGCCGCGACCGCGACCGCACCGGCGAGGTAACCGCCCGCCGCGACCGCGACGAACACCGGGACGACGAGGACGAGGCCGATCGTCTCGCGGTCGACGTGCGCGCGGAAAGGCAGCAGGAGGAAGCCGATGGCCGCGATCGCCGCCAGGACGACGAGCACGCGAACGAGGTGTTGCTCGAGTCTCTTCATGCCGTCCCGCGCCAGAACCGTTGCGGCGGCAGTCTACCGGGGGGCCCCTGGGACACGCCTGGACCCGACGGCACACGGACCTATCGCGACGACAACCGTCACGTGAGTGGACGCCGTCGGCGACGATGGGGGTCGATCTGCGGTCGACCGCGACTACCAGGAGCCCGCGGCTCGCGCGCTGTAGCGCCTGCCTCTCCGTTCCACGGCAAACGCCGCGCCGAAACACTCGCTCAGCACCTCGTCGACAAGGACCTCCGCCGCGACTCCCGAAGCAACAACGAGGCCGCGCGAGATGAGCATCGCGTGCGTCGTGAGGCCCGATAGCTCCTCGAGGGTGTGCGCGACGTGGACCGTCGTCGGGCCACCGTGCCCCGCGAGCCCGTCGAGCACCTCGATCAGCGCCTCCCGCCCGGGCAGGTCGACGCCAAGCGCCGGCTCGTCGAGCAACAGCAACTCGTGCCGTCCGAGAAGCGACCTCGCGACCAAGACGCGCTGACGCTCCCCCTGCGAGCACTGGCCGAACGGCTGGTCGGCGAGCTGGTCGCAGCCGACGCGTCTGAGCGTCGCCAGGGCTTCGCGGCGCGCCGGTCCGTCGAACCGTCCCCACCATGGCGCGAGGAGTCCGTCCCTGCCGGTGAGGACGACCTCGAGGGCCGTCGCCACCGGGGGCAGGCGGTCGGCGACGCGGTGGCCGACGACGCCGATCTGTCGACGCAGCTCCCGCAGGTCGACGTGGCCGAGACGCTCGCCGAGGACCTCCACGACGCCGGACGTCGGATGGCGCTCTGCAGCGAGCAGCGAGAGCAGCGTCGTCTTGCCGGCCCCGTTCGGGCCGAGAAGCGCCCAGTGTTCGCCGCGGGCGATCTCGAACGACACCGGGCCGAGCACCGTCCGCCCGGAAAGTACGACGGAGGCGTCGTCGAGGACCGCCGCGGCGGTGTCACCCCGCGCGATTTCCACCGGAGCATTCGAGCAGGCGCTCCTCGACGCCGCAACGCCCGGGCCATGACGCGCCACGGCGCCGGGTCGCGACGCGAGCCCGGCGCCGGCGCGCAAGCAGGGGGTCAGCTTGCGAGAACGGCCTCTGCCTCGATCTCGATCCTCACCCGGTTGCCAACGAGAACGCCACCGCCGTCGAGCGCCGTGTTCCACGAGACGCCGAACTCGGTGCGGTCGATCTCGGTCGCAGCGGAGAACCCGAGCCGCACGCCGCCCCACGGGTCCGAGGTCGCACCGTTGAACTCGAGGTCGAGGACCGCGGAACGGGTCACGTCCTTGATGGTCAGGTCACCTGTGACCTGCCACTTCCCATCCCCCGCCAGCCTCACGGCCGTGCTCGCGAACGTCATCGTCGGGTACCTGTCCTGCTCGAAGAAGTCGCCCGAACGCAGATGCGCGTCACGCTGGGGCTCGCTCGTCGACACGCTGTCGGTCCGGATCGTCGCCTGGACGCTCGACTCGGTCGGATCCTCGGCGACGACGACGGTCCCCTCGAACTCGCCGAACGTGCCGCGCACCTTGGTGACCATCAGGTGACGGGTGACGAACGCGATCACGGTGTGGGTCTTGTCGAGCGTGTACGTGCCCGGGGCCGGGACGACCTCCCCGTTGACGATCCTCGTGAGCTCTGCAGCTGCTGTTGCCATCGCGGCTGTCCTCCTCGTTGTACTGCCCGTTTGTGTCATGTCTTTGATCCATCACTTATTGTAACGGCAACTATTGTCGACGCAATCACTGCGCGGGAAATCAGATATACTGCCGCTGTGGCCGACGGCGACGAACGCACCCCCGAAGACAGCGGCGCGGCAAATGAGCATGTCAAAGGGGTGGTCGTCGATCGTGGGCAGTCCGACGCGACCGGGATCACGCTCGCCGGGCTGGTGTTCGAAACAGCTGGCGGCCTGCGCCGTGCCCTGTCGCCGGGGATCGAGTCCGAGCTGGGCCTCGGCGGACTTGCCTTCGAGGTGCTCGTGCGCCTGGCGCGCTCCCCCGGGGCCCAGCTGCGGATGACCGACCTCGCGGCACAGACCGGCCTCACGCCGGGCGGGCTCACCCGCGCGATCGACCGCCTCGTCGACGCCGGATTCGTCTGCCGCGAGGCGTGCCCGAACGACCGGCGGGGCGCCTTCGCGACGCTCACCGGGCTCGGACAGGAGCGGACCGCCGAGGCGATCCGGCACCACGAGCGCGACATCGCGACGGTGGTCGCCGACGTCCTCGACGCGGACGACATCGAGACCCTCATCACGCTCCTGCGCCGGCTGCGCGACCGCGTCCATCCGCGAGCCGCGCACGTCACGAGGGACGCAGAGGATCCCGGAGCCGCCCTTGCCCGTTAGCGTCGGGCCCGGAGCATGGCGTGCGGGGAGGATTCCATGGGGTTGAACTCGTTCGGCACCTTCGGGCGCATCGCCGTCGACGGCACGGACTACGCGATCGAGCGACTCGACGCGCTGCCGGGCGAGCTCGGTGTCGAACGGCTCCCGTACTGCCTGAAGGTCCTGCTCGAGAACCTGCTCCGCCACGAGAACGGCCAAGAGGTCAGCGCTGACGACATCGCCGCCCTCGCCCCGTTCGCCAGGGGGGAGACCGTCGAACGCGAGATCGCCTTCTCCCCGGCGCGCATCCTGCTCCAGGACTTCACCGGCGTGCCCTGCGTCGTCGACCTCGCCGCGCTGCGCGACGCCGTCGACTCGCTCGGCGGCGACCCCGGATCCGTCAATCCCCGGATCCCCGTCGACCTCGTCATCGATCACTCGGTCATCGTCGACGTCGCACGACGACCCGACGCCTGCGCGACGAACGCGCGGCTCGAATTCGAGCGCAACGGCGAGCGCTTCCGCTTCCTCCGCTGGGGACAGCAGGCATTCTCGGACCTGCGCGTCGTGCCGCCCGACACCGGGATCTGCCACCAGGTCAACCTCGAGCTGCTGAGCCGGGTCGTCTTTGCGGACAAGACCGGCGCCGCCTACCCCGACACGCTCGTCGGAACCGATTCCCACACGACGATGGTGAACGGGCTCGGCGTCGTGGGCTGGGGCGTCGGCGGGATCGAGGCGGAAGCGGCGATGCTCGCCCAGCCGATCTCGATGCTCATCCCCCGCGTCGTCGGCCTCCGCCTCGACGGCGCGCTGCCCGAGGGGGCGACGGCGACGGACCTCGTCCTCACGATCGCCGAGCTGCTGCGCGCCCACGGCGTCGTCGGCAAGTTCGTCGAGTGCTACGGAGCCGGCATCGCCAACGTGCCGCTCGAGAACCGGGCGACGATCGGCAACATGTCACCGGAGTACGGCTCGACGGTGACGATCTTCCCGATCGACGCAGAGACGCTCCGCTACCTGCGCTTCACCGGACGCCCCGAGTCTCTCGCGCGCCTCGTCGAGGTCTACGCCAAGGAACAGGGGCTCTGGCACGACCCTGACAACGAACCCGTCTACACCGAGACGCTCTCGCTCGACCTTTCGACGGTCGTCCCGAGCCTCGCCGGGCCGTCGCGCCCGCAGGACCGCGTGTCCCTTGACCACGCCCAGGAGACCTTCCACCGCTCCCTCGCCGCTTCGCTTCCCGCGTCCGGAAGGGGCGGATCCGACGACCGCCGGGTACCGGTCGCGCTCCCCGACGGTTCACGCGCCGAGCTGACCGACGGCAGCGTCGTCATCGCCGCCATCACGAGCTGCACGAACACCTCGAATCCCCAGGTCATGATCGCCGCCGGTCTCGTCGCCCGGCGCGCCGTCGAACGGGGTCTCGCCACGAAACCCTGGGTGAAGACGTCGCTCGCCCCCGGCTCCCGCGTCGTCATCGACTACTTCGACCGGGCGGGGCTCACGCCCTACCTCGAGAAGCTCGGCTTCGGCGTGGTCGGCTTCGGCTGCACGACCTGCATCGGCAACTCGGGGCCGCTCGCACCGGAGATCTCGGCGGCGATCGACGCCAACGGCCTCGCCTGCGTGTCGGTCCTCTCGGGCAACCGCAACTTCGAGGGGCGCATCCACCCCGAGGTGCGAATGAACTACCTCGCGTCACCACCTCTCGTCGTCGCCTACGCGCTCGCCGGCACGATGGACATCGACCTGTACCGCGATCCCATCGGCTCGTCACCCGACGGCACGCCGGTCTACCTGCGCGATCTCTGGCCGAGCGCGGCCGAGGTCGCGGCCGTCGTCGAGGACGCCCTCGAGCCGGCGATGTTCACCAAGGACTACGCCGACGTCTTCGCCGGCGACGAGAACTGGCGTTCGATCACGGTCGCCGGCGGACAGCGCTTCACCTGGGACGACACGTCGACGTACATCCGCAAGCCACCGTTCGTCGACGGGATGCCGCGCGAACCCGGCCCGATCACCGACATCGCCGGTGCCCGCGCGCTCGTCCTCCTCGGTGACAGCGTGACGACCGACCACATCTCACCGGCTGGTTCGATCAAGCCGTCGAGCCCGGCCGGTCGGTGGCTCGTCGCCAACGGCGTGGTCCCGACCGAGTTCAACTCCTACGGGACTCGACGCGGCAACCACGAGGTCATGATCCGCGGCACGTTCGCCAACACGCGGATCCGCAACGTCCTCGCCGGCGGGGTGGAGGGGGGCGTCACCGTCCACCTCCCCGACGCCACGCCCGGCTCGATCTACGACGTCGCCGCCGCCTACCGGGCCGAGGGCGTGCCGCTCATCGTGTTGGCGGGGAAGGAGTACGGATCCGGGTCGTCGCGGGACTGGGCCGCGAAGGGAGTCGCCCTCCTCGGTGTGCGCGCCGTCCTCGTCGAGAGCTTCGAGCGGATCCACCGCTCGAACCTGATCGGCATGGGCGTCGTCCCCCTCGAGTTCCTCCCGGGGGAGAACGCCGCGACGCACGGGCTCACCGGCACCGAGGTGTTCACCGTGACCGGTCTCGCCGGAGCGGCTCGCGGCGGCCTCCTCCGCCGACACGTCACCGTGCACGCCGACGACAAGGCGTTCGAAGCCGTCGTCCGGATCGACACTCCGACCGAGGAGGACTACTTCCGGCACGGCGGCATCCTCCCGTACATCGCACGCAAGCTCCTCGGCAGCTGACGGCGCGCCAGCGCGGCCCGGCAGGCGGGCGCTGCCCCTCGCTGGTCAGCGACGCATCTCGTCAGCCGCGGCCGATGCCGCGTCGGCCCCGGCGCGCAGGAACCCGAGGATCGCCTGCCGGTCCTCAGCCCGAACCTTGCCGGCGATCGCCCTGATTCTGGCGTGAAAGGCGGCGAGGCCAGCAGGGGTACGCGCGAGAACCTGCGGGGACAACTCGACCAACGTGGAGCGGCGATCGCTCGGATGGGGCGCGCGGTGCACCCAGCCCGCCCCCTCGAGCCGGTCGACGAGCATCGTGATCGCGCCCGAGGTGAGCGACAGCCGATCGCCCAACTGACGCTGCGTCAACGGACCATCCGCCTCGAGGTGCTCGAGCGCGTCGAGGTCCGTCGCGTTGATCCCCGCCTCAGCGACGAGGACGGCGCGCATGCGGTCCCGTTCGAGGCCAAACCGTTGCAGACTGGCCACCAACTCCTCGGGCCGCGGCGTCGCCATTGACTCGACTATAGCGGCAGGCTAGGTTACTTAGTACATCAGCTACTTAGTACATGAGGGATATGTGACGCGAGCAGCCGGCTCCTCGGCTGGTGCGATCTGCCGGTCCGCCGGCTCGCATCCCCCTCGTCCGCACCCATCCCTCCCCGACTCGGAAGGAGCCAGATGAGACTCGATTCGTTGTTCTATCGCTTTGTCTACCGCTTCGGCAGGCCGAGGTGGGACTCTTCCGATCACCGACCCGAGCTGGAGGAGTTCGTCCGGGGCCACCGACCCGGGCGTGCCCTCGACATCGGTTGCGGCACCGGGGCCGACGCCGTGTTCCTCGCGGGGGCGGGCTGGGACGTGGTCGGCGTGGACTTCGTCCCCGAGGCGATCGAATCCGCCGAGGCGCGGGCTCGCGCCACGGGGTCCGCGGCCATCTTCCACATGGGCGACGCCCCGTGTCTTCGCGTGGCCGGTGTCGAGGGCCCGTTCGATCTCATCCTGGACATCGGCTGCTACCACGCGATCCCTGACCGCCGGCGCGACGCGTACGCGGCCGAGGTGGCTGCGGTCGCGCGGACCGGCGCGGACTTCTTCCTCGCCGGCACCGAGGACCCGCCCGCGTCCTGGCGCCTACTGGGCGCCCGCGGTGTCGATGCTGCCGAACTGCACCGCCGATTCGGCCGGGATTTCGACCTTGTGGAGGCACGGACGGTGGGTGGTGTGGGTCGCATCTCCGAGTTCGACCTCTTCCGGATGGTCCGCCGGTAAGCACACCTCGCGACGACGGGTCTGTCCGCAGCTCGCCCGGCCGAGCCGTCTTCGGTCGCGAACATCGCGGCACGCGCCGTCAGAGCTGGCCCACGTGACGCCGCGTCTTGCGCCAAGAAGGCGGGTTCGGGGAGGATGCTTGCTTCGCGGGCCTCGTCACGGCATTGTCGAGCCGTGGAGAAGACGCCATGTCGTTGACGTCGCTCGAGCGCGCGGTGCTCGATTTCGAGCGCGAATGGTGGAAGGCCGCTGATCAATCGAGCAAACGGGATGCGATCCGCACCCGACTCGGCATCTCCCCGGCGCGCTACTACGCGATCGTCTCGACGCTCGCCGATTCCGATGACGCCGCCGCGTACGACCCCCTCGTCGTCCATCGCGCACGACGCCGGCGCGCCGAACGAAGACGCGCCGCGTTCTTCGCCGAAGCTCCCCGTCAACGTCGACCGCGCTGAACCCGGCCGTCGAGCGGGCACTCGCGCTGCTCTGCGCGCAACCGTCCGCGACGGGAGTCATCGTCGACTACGACGGCACGCTCGCCGAGATCGTCCCGAATCCCGACGAGGCAGCCCCGCTTGCCGGCGCGGTCGCCGTGCTCGAACGCCTCACCGCGCAGTTCGGCGTCGTCGCGATCGTCTCGGGCCGGCCGGTCGCGTTCCTCGTCGCGCAGCTCGGCATCGGACCGTCGCTCGCCCGACTCGGCGTCTACGGGCACTACGGACTTGAGCACCGGGCGCCGGACGGCTCGATCGTGTGCGATCCGCTCGTCGACGACTACGCCGGCACGGTCGCCGAAGCGATCCGTGAAGCCCACGCCGCCGCCCCGCCGGGCGCCCTCGTCGAGGAGAAGGGGCTGGCGCTCACGCTCCACTGGCGTAACGCCCCGGACGTCGCTCCCCGCGCCATCGAGCTCGCGCACGACATCGCGGCGCGCCACGGTCTCGCGATCCGACAGGGCAAGCGGGCGATCGAGCTCGTCCTGCCCGTCGCGAACGACAAGGGGTCGATCGTCGTGTCACTGCTCGCGGGCTGTTCGGCCGGTTGCGTCCTCGGCGACGACGTCGGCGACATCCCCGCCTTCAGGGCGGTCGACGTACTCGCCCATACCCACAACTTCGCCGGCGTGCGGGTCGCGGTGACGAGCCCGGAGGTCCCCGCGGCCCTCGTCGCCGACGCGGACTTCGTCGTCGCGGGACCCCTCGCTGCGCTCGGGTTCCTCGAGGAGCTGGCCAGCCGGGCGTCATCGGAGGACCGCCCCGTCAGCTGACCGTCCGATCGCGCGGGTCTCCGCCCTGATGGCGCTGTCGGCGTCGGCCGGCAGGATCGTTGCGACGTGCAGGTTCGCCGGACCCCGCTACTTGAGACGAGGTCGCCTGCCCGGTCGCGCCTGCGCCGCCACCTCGGCGAGCCACTGCGCGGGCGGATGGAGCGCCGCGAGGTCACGGAGTCGACGCGCCCGGGCGCGACGCTCGCTCGCCGGCATCTCGAGCGCGCGGCGGATCGCCGCGGCCGTGCCGCTGATGTCGAACGGCTCGACGGCGACGGCGGCCCCGCCGAGCTCGGCGAAGGCGCCGACCTCTCTGCTCAGCGCGAGCACGCCGTCCCGGCGGTTCAGCACCGCACCCTCCTTCGCGACCAGGTTCATCCCGTCCCGCAGCGTGTTCACGAGGAGCACGTCGAACGAGCTCAGCTCGGCGAGGGACGCGTCGTGGTCGTCGGCGATCTCGAGGACGACCGGCGACCGATCACTGCTGCCGAAGCGCTCGTTCAGGCGCGCAGCTGTCCGCTCGACCTCGTTGCGGTAGGCGAGGTACTCGGGGAGCTCCTCCCGCGAGGGGTAGAGGTGAGCGAGGAACACCACCGAATCACGCAGACCCCGCTCGGCCTCGAGTAGCTCCTCGAACGCGAGGAACCCCCGCACGATGTTCTTCGACAGCTCGAGTCGATCGCTGCGGAAGACGATGCGCCGTCCCGCGACGGTCGTGAACAGTTCGGAACGCGCCCGCTCGACCACCGGTGTCGCCGAGATCGCCGCGAGCCGCGGCGCGTCCACGCCGAGCGGCGCGACGACGACTCGGGGGTCGTCGGCCAGGAACTCGGCTGCGCAGCGCCGAAAGTTGTCCGCCCAGCGTTCCGTGTGGAACCCCGCGGCACCGAACGACGCGATCCCTGCGACGAGCTCCGCGGCGACCGCACGCGGGAGCACGCGCAGCTCGTCCGGGTCGCAGAACGACGTGTGGGTGAAATGGACTGTCTCGAGATCGGGACGCAGCACGGCGAGACGCCCGCCGACGAGCGAAAGGTGGTAGTCGTTCACGACGACGGTCGCGCCCTCCGGCGCGCGTCGCGCGATCTCCTCGGCGAAGCAGGCGTTGTAGGCGCGGAACTGCCTCCAGGCCTCGTGCCAGCGACGATCGATCGTCGGCCGACGCGTCCGGTCGAACAACCCGTGGTGGAGGAACCACAACGTACCGTTGGCGATCATCCGGTGCGCGGCGGCCATCTCGCCTGGAATCCCGACGAGATGGACCTGCAGACCCTCGGTCGTCGGGACCGTCAACCCCCGCGCCGCGACCTCCTGCTCGGCCCCGAATCGCGCGGCCGCAATCCAGCGCGCACCTCGTCCCTGCAACGCGACGGCCAGACTCGGCGCGAGCCCCCCGGCGGCGCGACCCACCACGACCCGGCCCGCCTCGACGGCGAGCGAGAACGGGCCCCCGTTGGCGACGACGACAAGCTCGCTCACCGGTTCGCCCCGTCGGGGAAGACCGCCACGAGGACCATCTTCGCCTCGTGCCAGGAAGCAGACAACGACAAGCCGTTTTGACTCGGTTGGGTCCGGCCGACCAGACTGTCCGCATCATCCAGAGCGGCTGAGGGACGGGCCCGAAGACGCCGCGGCAACCAGTCTCGAGTGCAGGGTGACTCGTCACCAGGTGCCAATGCCCGATCGATGAGGAGGAAGCCGTGACCTCGCCGACCGACGGTCTGCGCTGCCGTGAATGTGGACGGCTCTTCGGTTCCGAGGCCCGCTACGTCTGCGAGTGGTGTTTCGGCCCCCTCGAAGTCGTCTACGACTACGACGCCATCTCGGGCCGCGTTGACCGCGCCAGGATCGGCCGCGGACCGCTCTCGATCTGGCGCTACGCGGACCTCCTCCCCGCCGACCCCGGTGGGGCGGTCGACCTCGGCGCGGGATACACCCCGCTCATCCGGGCCGATCGCCTCGCCGCCGAGCTCGGGCTCGGCGAGCTCTGGCTGAAAGACGACACCCGCAACCCGACCGGCTCGTTCAAGGACCGGGTGACGTCGGTCGCGCTGACCCGCGCGCGCGAGCTCGGTTTCAAGGTGGCGGCCTGCGTCTCGACGGGGAACCTCGCCAACTCCGTCGCGGCGCACGCGGCCCGCGCCGGCATGGAGTGCTACGTCTTCGTGCCGACTGACCTCGAGCGCACGAAGATCACGACGACGGCCGTGTTCGGAGTGCGGGTCGTCGCCGTCAACGGCACCTACGACGAGGTCAACCGCCTCTGCGCCGAGATCGTCGACGAACACGAGGAATGGGCGTTCGTCAACATCAACCTGCGCGCCTACTACGCCGAGGGCTCCAAGACGCTCGCCTTCGAGGTGGCCGAGCAGCTCGGCTGGCAACTCCCTGACCACGTCGTCGCGCCGATCGCCTCGGGGAGTCTCCTCACCAAGATCGACAAAGGTTTCGCCGAGCTCGGACTCGTCGGCCTCGTCGCAGGCGACCAGCGGGTGCGGATCTCCGGCGCGCAGGCGGCCGGTTGCGCCCCGGTCGCCCGGGCCCTGGTCGAAGGGAAGTCCGTGCCGACGCCGGTGCGCCCCGAGACGATCGCGAAGTCGCTCGCCATCGGGAGTCCGGCCGACGGGGAAGCTGCCCTCAAGTCGGTGCGCGCGTCGTCGGGCTCGATCGCCACGGCGACCGACGCCGAGATCATCGAAGGGATCCGGCTCCTCGCTCGGACCGAAGGCATCTTCGCCGAGACCGCGGGAGGCGTGACGATCGCCTGCCTGGGCAAGCTCGCGCACGACGGGATCGTGCGCCACGACGAGCGCGTCGTCGCCTGCATCACGGGGACGGGGCTGAAGACGGTCGAGGCGTTCGGCGACGCCGCCGGGCCGTCGGCCGTCATCGAACCAACGCTCGGCGCCTTCGCGGCGCTCGAAGACGACTGGAGGAACCCCGAGTGAGCGTCGTCGTCCGCCTCCCGGCCCAGCTGCGGCCCGTCGCCGGCGGCAGGCGCGAGATCGCGGTCGAAGCCGCGACGGTGCGCGAGGCGCTCGACGCCCTCGAGGCCCGCCACCCCGGGTTGAAAGAGCGGATCGTCGACGACGAGGGGCAGCTGCGCCGGTTCGTCAACATCTTCCTCGCCGACCGGGACATCCGGTTCCTCGACGGGCTGGACACCCCCGTCCGGGATGACGAGACGCTCTCGGTCGTCCCGGCGATCTCCGGCGGCTGATCACCCGTCGGCGCGACCACCCGTGAGCTGGGCGTGTTGCGTCGCCGCAGCCGGCGTGGTTTGCTATTGGCACTCGACTGATGAGAGTGCTAACGCTCGGAGAACCCGGGCGGCCAAGGGAGGACATCCGAGATGTCGAAGTTGATCGAGTTCGATGAGCACGGCAGGCGTGCGCTCGAGCGGGGCATGAACCAGCTCGTCGACGCGGTGAAGGTCACACTCGGACCGAAGGGTCGCAACGTCGTCCTCGAGAAGAAGTGGGGCGCGCCGACGATCACGAACGACGGTGTCTCGATCGCGAAGGAGATCGACCTCGAGGACCCCTTCGAGAAGGTGGGCGCCGAGCTCGTCAAGGAAGTCGCGAAGAAGACCGACGACGTCGCCGGTGACGGCACGACGACGGCGACGGTGCTCGCCGGTGCCCTCGTACGCGAGGGTCTCCGCAACGTCGCCGCCGGTGCGAACCCGATGTCGCTGAAGCGCGGGATCGAGGCGGCAGTCGAGACCACCGTCGCCCGCCTGAAGGAGATCGCGAAGGACATCGACTCGAAGGACCAGATCGCCCAGGTCGCGGGGATCTCAGCCGCCGACCCGGAGATCGGGGCGATGATCGCCGAGGCGATCGACAAGGTCGGCAAGGACGGCGTCATCACCGTCGAGGAGTCCCAGACCTTCGGCATGGAGATGGACCTCGTGGAAGGGATGCGGTTCGACAAGGGCTACATCTCCCCGTACTTCGTCACGGATTCCGACCGCATGGAGGCCGTGCTCGAGGACCCGTACGTGCTGATCTGCGGCTCCAAGATCAGCGCGGTACGCGACCTGCTCCCGGTCCTCGAGAAGGTGATGCAGACCGGCAAGCCGCTCGTCATCATCGCCGAGGACGTCGAGGGCGAGGCGCTCGCCACGCTCGTCGTGAACAAGATCCGTGGCACGTTCAAGAGCGTCGGCATCAAGGCCCCGGGCTTCGGCGAGCGGCGCAAGGCGATGCTCCAGGACATGGCGATCCTCACCGCCGCACAGGTCATCACCGAGGACGTCGGCCTGAAGCTCGAGAACGTCACGCTCGACCTGCTCGGCCGGGCCCGCAAGGTGGTCGTCTCGAAAGACGAGGCAACGATCGTCGAGGGCGCCGGCAACGAGGCCGACATCAAAGGCCGGATCAGTCAGCTGAAGACCGAGATCGAGAACACCGACTCCGACTACGACAGGGAGAAACTCCAGGAGCGGCTCGCCAAGCTCTCCGGTGGCGTCGCCGTGATCAAGGTCGGCGCGGCGACCGAGGTCGAGCTGAAGGAGAAGAAGCACCGGATCGAAGACGCCGTCTCGACGACGAAGGCCGCGATCGAGGAGGGCGTCGTCCCCGGTGGTGGTGTGGCGCTTCTCCGCTGCCAGCCGGCGATCCTCGACCTCGCCGAGAAGCTCGAAGGTGACGAGGCGACCGGAGCCCGGATCGTCGCCCGGGCGGTCGAAGAGCCGCTGAAGCAGATCGCGATCAACGCCGGCGCCGAGGGCGGGGTCGTGATCGAGAAGGTCCGCGGACTGAAGGTCCTCGCCGAGGGCCTCAACGCCGAGACCGGCGTGTACGAGGACCTGTTCTCCGTCGGCGTCATCGACGCTGCGAAGGTGACCCGCTCGGCGCTACAGAACGCCGCCTCGATCGCGGCGCTCTTCTTGACGACGGAAGCCGTGGTCGTCGACAAGCCCGAGGAGAAGCAGCCGGCTCCCACGCCCCCGATGGACGACTACTAGAAGTTGGCGGATTCAACCGGTCAGTGCAAGAAACTCGGTGAGCTTCTCTGATGGTTTCATATATCCGAGTGTCTTGCGCGGGCGGTTGTTGAGACTGGCGGCGAAACGCTCGAGGTCTGCGGCACTGTGCACCGAGAGGTCGGTTCCTTTCGGCATGTATTGACGGAGCAATCCGTTGGTGTTCTCGTTCGATCCTCGTTGCCAAGGGCTATGCGGGTCACAGAAGTAGATCTGGATGCCGGTGTCAACGGTGAAGGATTGGTGTCTCGCCATCTCCGTTCCTTGATCCCACGTGATCGAGCGACGCAGCACGTCGGGAAGACCGGTGATCGCCTTGCGCATGGCGGCGTCGACTTTGTCCACCTCCCGGCCGTCGGGAAGATGCAACAAGAGCACGAAGCGTGTCGAGCGCTCGACGAGGGTCCCGACCGCCGAGCGGCCGTTCTTGCCGATGATGAGGTCGCCCTCCCAGTGGCCAGGGACAGCACGATCTTCCACCTCGGCCGGGCGCTCGGAGATCATCACCATGTTCGAGATCGGCCCTTGACGCTGCATGCGACCACGTGGCCGACGCTGGGCTCGTCCTGATCTCAAGCAACGGTGGAGCTCACGGCGCAGTTCACCGCGACCTTGGACATAGAGCGTCTTGTAGATCGTCTCGTGGCTCACTCGCATCATCGGATCGTTCGGGAACTCTCTGCGCAAGCATCTCGCGATCTCTTCGGGAGACCACCACTGCTTGAGGCCTTCGATCACCTTGGCCGCCAGGGGTTTGTGGCTCAGCCTGGTGGGTTTTGGGCGACGGGACTGCTCATAGGCGCGCTCGTGCGCACGCCAGGCCTCATAGCGCGTCCGCCCCCCGTTCGACGAAACCTCTCGTGACAGAGAGGACACCGACCGCCCGAGTGCACGGGCGATCGACGTGAACGTCTCCTTGCGCTCGATCCCTGCTCGGATCTCCTCTCGCTCTCTCATCGACAAACGACCCGGTGCCGGCGTCCAACCATGAGTATCCGGCGGAAGCTGGTCCCGCAGCATGCAGACTCTGTGCGCGTGAGAGTCCGAGCACTCGAGTATGCGGCCAATTTCCCGAAACGAATGCCCCCTCGCTCGGAGACGCCGAACTTCCTGCTCCATTTTTGGTGACCGTTGTCGCGGCATCTACGCCCTCCCAGTGAGCTCATCCAACGATGGTTGGCTCACTGAGAAATTGCGCGGACCCTTTGAATCCACCGTTGCGGTTCCGGCAGGGCCGTGGGACATGCACCCCGGTCCTGCCGCGACGCCTCCCAGGAAGGCCGCGATCGTGTGCGCCGTAGACTCGCCGCGTGACGAATCAGACGGCGCGCTCGGCAGCCGAGCAACCGGGTGGAGCCGCCGAAGCCGAGCGTGCGCCGGGGTGGGCCGCGCTCCATCTGTTCTGCGATCTCGCCGCGGGCGCCGACACCGAAGCGGTCGAGTCCGCGCTCGCCGGGTGCCACTCCGCAGGCTACGAAGTCGTCACCGTGGAGATCGTCGGTCACAAGGGCGATCTGGGTGTCCTCGCGCTCGGACCGTCATTCGGGCGGCTGCGCGAGCTTCAGACCGAGCTGCACCACGCCGGATGCGTGCCCCGGTACTCGTACGTCTCGCTCACCGAGGTGTCCGAGTACGCCGATCGGGTCCCTGAACAGATGAAACAGATGCGCCTGCGCCCGAAGCTCCCACCGGAGGGGATGCCGGCGTTCTCCTTCTACCCGATGGCGCGACGCCGCAACGGCACGGACAACTGGTACCGGCTCCCCTACGAGGAGCGCCTCCGGATGATGATCAACCACGGCAAGCTCGGGAGCGCCTTCCGCGGGCGGGTGCTCCAGCTCGTCACCGGCTCGGCTGGTCTTGACGACTGGGAGTGGGGCGTCACGCTGTTCGCCGTCACGTTCGACGACATCAAGTCGTGCGTCTACGCGATGCGCTACGACGAGGCCTCGGCCCGTTATGGTGAATTCGGTCCGTTCGTCACCGGGACGGTGAAGTCCCCCGCCGCGATCCTCGCCTCGCTCGGACGGGGCTAGGAGGGATCGACGGTGTCCCGGTGACCTCCCCGGCCCGCGGGCTCGGCCGCCTCGAAACCGTCCTGGGCGAGCTCGGACGCGTCGTCGTCGCGTTCTCGGGCGGCGCGGACTCGGCGCTCCTCGGATACGTCGCGAACCGGACGCTCGGTGCGAAGCGGGTCCTCTGCGTGACCTCGTCGTCGGCGTCGCTCGCCCGTGACGAGCTCGCCGACTGCCGGGCGCTCGCCATCGAATGGGGACTTCGGCACCTCGTCGTCGAGACGAACGAACTCGCCGACGAGTCCTACGCCCGCAACGACCTCGACCGCTGCTACCACTGCAAGCGCGAGCTCATGGACGTGCTCGCCGGGCCGGCCAGGACCGAGGGCGCCACGATCGCCCTCGGCGTCAACCTCGACGACCTCGCCGACTACCGGCCGGGTCAACGCGCGGCGAGCGAGCGCGGCGCGGTCTTCCCGCTCGTCGACGCGGGATTCGCGAAGCGCGACGTGCGGGAGCTCTCCCGGCGACTCGGCCTGCGGACCTGGGACAAGCCAGCCGCGCCCTGTCTCGCGTCGCGCATCCCGCACGGCACCCCCGTCACCCTCGGCGCGCTCGGCCGGGTCGAACGCGCGGAGAAGGCCCTGCGCGCGCTTGGATTCCGGGTCGTGCGCGTCCGCCATTACGGCGAGCGCGCGCGCATCGAGCTCGGTCTCGACGAGCTCGGACGGGCGCTCGCAGCGCGCGAGTCGGTCGTCGAGGCCGTGCGGTCGGCCGGCTACCGCCACGTCACGCTCGACCTCGAGGGGTTCCGTTCGGGCAACCTGAGCCGGACGGCCGTCGAGAACGGTTCCGCCGGCGCGACCCGCGTCACCCGGTGAGGGCGCGCCACCGACCCTTCAGGGCGCCGGCGGCGCCTCGCCACCCTCCCGGGAGACGCTCCAGCCGGCCGACGAGGTGCTGCGCTTCTCGTAGAAGACGCAACCGTCCGGGCAGGCGAACGGAACCGGCTCGTTGACGCCGAGCTTGCACCGCTCGAGCCGCTCCGCGCCGCGCACGGTCTGCATGACGTAGTGGCGGCAATCCTCCCGTACGGCCATGGACCATCGTCGCGCGGGAGCCGCCGCTCGCGGGTGCACACGCCCTACTCGGGTGGCTCGTCCCTCAGGTAGCGCTCGATCTCCTCGGTCAGGCCCTCCGTCGACGGCCCCGACGCGCCCAGGTCCGCGGATCGGCCGATGCGGGCGACGTAAGCCGCGACGTTCTCGTCCGCCCCCACGAGCTCGTCCATCTGGCGCTCGTACTCGAGAGCCTCCCCGGCGAGCTTGCTCAGGTCGGCGGGCCGACCGATCATCCGGGTCGCGGCCTGGGCGAGGGCGAGCGCGGCCTTGGCCGAGACGGGGATCGAGTAGCAAGGGACGCTCGCCCAGACTGCGACCGTGGGGATCCCGGCGTCGGCGAGTGAGGCACCGAGGACGCCGACGATTCCAGTCGGCCCTTCGTAGCGCGACAGGGCGAGGCCCTCCAGTCCCGTGACCGCGGCATCACTGCCCGTCGTGGCCAGCGGAACCGGCCGCGAGTGCATCACCTCAGCAAGGTAAGCGCCGAGCAGGACGACCCGCCGGGCTCGCAACGCGAGGGCGAGCTCAACGAAGGCGTCGCAGTAGGCGCGCCAGCGGAGCTGGGGTTCCGGTCCGCGCGCGAACACGACGTCGACCGGACCGGGGGCGGCCGAGAAGACCGTGGCGGGCCAGGTGATCTCGCGCACCAGCCCCGCAACGACCGTGAGTTCCGGACGGGTCTCGGTGAAATCGAAGAACTCCTCGGCGTCGATCTCGGCGAAAGAAGCAGCCTGCCAGGCGCGCGAGAGGTTCGTGAGCGCATACGACGCCGCGTCGGCGGCGTCGTTCCAACCCTCGAATGCCACGAGCATCAGCGGGTGCTCGACGCGCGGGCGTCCGGCGAGGCGGACGCCCTGGGCGATGCCCCGGCGCGAGACGAAGCGGAACGGGCGAAGATTCCCTTTCCTGCGCGGGGTGTTTCCCACAGCCGCCTCCCCGGGTCCCGTTCCAGCCTAACGGCCCTCGTTCGCGGACTTCGGCGACCGCGTCGGTGCGCTTCGGTACGCTCGGCGGGAATGCCTGAATCCCAGATCACCGTCGAAGCGCTCACCGAGCCGACGGCCGACGACGCCGGGGCGATCGCGCGCCTCGTCCCGCACCTCTCGTCGACACCTCCACCCGACTTCGCCGAACTGCAGGATCTCGTCTCATCGGGCACGGCGACGGTGTTCGTGGCGCGTCTCGACGGCGTCATCGTCGGCACCCTGTCGCTCGCGATGTTCGCCGTCCCGACGGGACGGCGGGCCTGGATCGAGGACGTCGTCGTCGATCCCGATCACCGGGGCCGGGGCATCGCCTCACGACTCGTCGGCATCGCACTCAAACTGGCGGCCGAGTCCGGGTGCCGGACGGTTGACCTCACCTCGCGCCCGTCGCGGATAGACGCGAACCGGCTGTACGAGCAGCTCGGCTTCACCCGCCGGGAAACCAACGTGTACAGGATCTCGCTGGAGAGCTGACACCGCGGCGGGCAGGCTCCGCGAGGGGCGAGAACCCGGTAGCCCGGCACTTCCGGGTGACATCCCGATTGCCGGGAACCGCTGGCGAGCGGGTCCATTTCATTCTTCGCCCTAGGATCGCAAGGGACGGCACAGGGTCAATTCGAGGAGGCCGCGGCAGTGGCTGAGAGCGTCACCATCACCGACAATCGCACCGGGCTGTCGGTCGAGATCCCGATTGTCGACGGCGGCGTCAGCGCCTCGGAGTTCTCCAAGCTGCTCCCGGGCATCTGGTTCTTCGACCCCGGATTCTCGGTGACGGCAATTTGCAGGAGCGCGATCACCTACGTCGACGGCGACGCCGGGATTCTCGAGCACCGGGGCTATCCGATCGAGCAGCTCGCCGAGCAGTCCTCCTACCTCGAGGTCGCCTACCTGTTGACCCACGGTGAACTGCCCGCCGCAGCACAGTTGGCCGCCTGGAACGGCGATATCGCCCGTCACGCGCTGATCGAAGAGAAGTTCGTGGAGCGCTTCGTCGCCGGCTTCCACCACGGCGCCCACCCGATGGGCATGCTCGTCTCGGCGGTCGCCGCCCTCTCGACTTTCTACCCGGAGTCGAAGGACATCGCCGATCCGGCGAACCGCCAGCTCCAGGTGATGCGCCTCATCGCGAAGATGCCGACGCTCGCCGCGGCCGTGCACCGCTTCTCGGTCGGCGAACCGTTCGTGCCACCGGACGAGAAACTTCCGTTCGGCGAGAACTTCCTCTCGATGATGTGGAGCACCGGCAAACCGGACTTCGAGGTCGATCCCGTTCTCGCGCACGCAATCGACGTCTTGTTCGTCCTGCACGCCGACCACGAGCAGAACTGCTCGACGACGGCGTTGCGTGTCGTGGGCTCCGCCCACGCCGACCCCTATTCCGCCTGCGCCGCCGCCTGCGCCGGGCTCTACGGTCCCCGGCACGGGGGCGCGAACGAACAGGTCGTGAAGATGCTGACCTCGATCGGATCGATCGACAACGTCGCAGACTTCGTCAGGTCCGTGAAGGAAAGCCACGGCCGGATCCAGGGCTTCGGGCACCGCGTCTACAAGCACTACGACCCGAGGGCCACGATCATCCGCAAGATCGCCTACGACGTCTTCGAGATCGCCGGCAAGAACCCGCTGCTCGACGTCGCACTGAAGCTCGAAGAGACCGTACTCGCCGACGAGTACTTCACGTCACGGCGGCTCTACCCGAACGTCGACTTCTACTCGGGGTTCATCTACCAGGCGATGGGCTTTCCTCCCGAGATGTTCACGGTGCTGTTCGCGCTGGCGCGCACGTCCGGGTGGGTCGCGCACTGGGCCGAGATGCTCGACGACAGCGAACGGATCGCCCGGCCGCGTCAGGTCTACATCGGCCGCGCGCGACGCGACTACGTCCCGATCGAGCGGCGCGTCTGAAGCGTCGAATCGTCGACGAGCCCGCGCCGGCGAACACCGACGGGCGATTTCCGCAGTCGCCACAGCGACCACGCCGGCGCGGTCGCATCGGGGTCGTTGCGCCCGTCGTCGACGTGCCAGGCGATCCGGTGTCCCGCCCGGTGGACCCTACCCCGCCCGATGTCCGGCGTCGTGCCGTCGGCTGGCGATGGCGAAGAGCGCGACCGCCGCGGCGACGGACACGTTCAGCGATTCGACCGGCCCGTAAAGCGGGATCCGGCAGCGGATGTCGCAGCGCTTCTTGACGAGCGGCGCGAGTCCGCGTCCCTCGGCGCCGACGACGATCGCCAGCGGCTCGGTCGCGATCTCGAGCTCGTCGAGCACCCGTTCCCCCTCGGGGTCGAGTCCGACGGTCCAGACGCCGCGCGCGCTGAGAGCCGTGAGCGCCGGTCCGATCCCGGGAACCAGGGCGATCGGCAGGTGCTCGACCGCTCCCGCCGCCGCCTTCAGCGCCGAAGGCGTGAGGTGCGTCGTCCGCCGTCGGGCGAGCACGACACCCGTCGCCCCCGCACCGAGGGCGCTCCTCAGGACTGCCCCGAGGTTGCGCGGATCGGTCACCTCGGCGACGACGACGATGAAGGGCACGGCCCCGTCCGGGGTGCGCGCCGGCCCGCGGCCGGGATTCCCCGTGACGAGCGCGTCGAGCTCGACCGGTTCGACGGGCGCGGCCCGGGCCACGACACCCTGGGGAGTCTCGCTACGGGCGATGGCGCGTAGATCCAACGGCGACGCCGACCGCAGGGGCACCCTGGCGGCTCGTGCGAGCGCGATCACCTCATCGAGAAGCGTCGAGGCGTCCTGACCCTCGGCGATGACGACTTCGTGCACGGCCCGGCGGCCCGCGGCGAGGAGCTCACGAACGGCGCGGCGCCCTTCGACCTGTTCGCCACCGAGGCCGCCTTCCGCACGATCGTTCCGGAGACGCCGCGGCCGCGCCGCGTGCAGCGCTACCGCTCGAGGAGCGCGACGGCTAGGCACACGACCCCTTCCGCGCGGCCGAGGCTCCCGAGACCTTCGGGGCGCGTCGCCTTCACGTGGACCTGCCCGCCCGCGGCGGCGGACAGCCGCCGGACCATCTCGCCCCGCACCTCGGCGACCCGGGGATGCTCCGCGACGAGCGTGCAGTCGGCGTTCACCAACCGCCAGCCTTGCGCCGCCACCTTGACCATCACCGCGCTGAGAAGCTCGAGGCTGTCGGCGTCGCGCCAGGCGGGATCCGTGTCGGGAAAATGGCTCCCCATGTCGCCGAGCCCGGCCGCACCGAGGACCGCGTCAGCGACGGCGTGGGCAATGGCGTCGGCGTCGCTGTGGCCGACGAGGGCCCTCTCGCCGGCGAGCCTCGCGCCCCCGAGGACGAGCGGCCGATCGCCGGCACCCACCTCGTCGGCGAAGCGATGGAGGTCGACGCCGAGGCCGACCCGGAACTCGCTCACACGCCCCCCGCCTCGTGGGGAGTCGCCGCGGCGAGCCACGAGCCGACGAGGGCGAGATCGCCCGCGTCGGTGATCTTGTGGTTGCGCGTCTCACCCGCGACGACGGCGACCGAACCCCCGATCGCCTCGACGAGCGCGGCATCGTCGGTCGCCTCGGGCGCACCGGCGTGGGCGCGACGGAGCACCTCGGCGCGAAACGCCTGCGGCGTCTGCACGGTGCTGAGCTCGGCTCGGTCGATCGTCGCGACGACCCGGCCGTCGCGCACTCGCTTCAGCGTGTCGGCGACCGGGAGGCACGGGATCGCGCCGTCCGAACCGGCGAGGACCGCCGCGACCACTGCGGCGAAGAGGTCCGGAGAGGCGAGGGGACGCGCCGCGTCGTGCACGATCACGATCCCGGCCGTGTCCGGCACGTGCGCGAGCCCGGCGCGCACCGACGCCGCCCGCGTCGGTCCGCCGGCGACGACGGAGCACCCGGCGTGGCGCGACACGTCGCCGACGGAGCCGGGCGGGACGACGAGCACGACGCCGTCGGCCGCCGTGCGCGCCGCGTCGACCGCCCACTCGACGATAAGGCGCCCGCCGACCGCGGCGAACTGCTTCGGTCCGCCGAAGCGGCGACCCTCACCGCCCGCGACGACGATCGCCCAGACGCTGTCCGGCACGGATGAGGCCCGCGGAGCCCTGGTCAGGGGAGTGCGGCGTTGAGCCGCTCCTCGGCCTCGGCCTCGCTCACGCCGATCGCGAACGTCAGCTCCGACACGAGGATCTGCCGGGCGCGGTTCAGCATGCGCTTTTCGCCGGCGGACAGTCCCTTGTCCTTGTCGCGAATCGACAGGTTCCGGACGACCTCGGCGACCTGGTAGATGTCGCCGGACTTCAGTTTTTCCACGTGGTTCTTGTAGCGGCGGGACCAGTTCGTCGGCATCCGCGCCTCCTTCTTGCGAAGGACGGCGAAGACCTCCTCGACCTCCTCGTCGTTGATGACCTCGCGCAGCCCGACCTCCTCGGTGTTGTCCGAGGGAACCATGAGGGTGAGGTCGCCGTAGGCGAGGCGCAGGACGAGGTACTCGCGCTCTTTGCCGAACGCCTCGCGCATCTCGCGCCTCTCGACCACCGCCGCCCCGTGGTGGGGATAGACCACCTTGTCGCCGACGTCGAACACTCCCGACTCCTCACGTCTCGAGAAGGTTGCCCGCGCCGCAAAGACCGGACCCGGCGAATCCCACGAATGGTTCCGACTCGACCTGCGGCCACGACGTGCTCTTAGTCTACCGGCCCGGGGATGGGGGCCGGGGCCGTCGCACCCAGGATCGCGCGCCTGGGCGATCCCGACGGGGCGCCGAGGCGGTTCTTCCGGGTGACCCGGTCGCCCGGTCGGAGCTAGGAGACCGGCTCGAAGATGATGGCCGGGACCCTGCGGGTCGTCCGCCCCACGCAGCCGGCGATACCAGGGTAGTCCCGCTTCTCCTTCTCCCAGATCGGCTCGTGTCCAACGTCGTCCTCGCGGGCCACCACCTCGAACGTCTCGACGCCGACCTCGACCGTGGCGCGCGCATGAGCCCAGAGGTTGTGGTACGAGGCGGGGTTCGAGGGGGCTCCCCCCTTGGACGCGAAGATCGCGTAGCCCCCCCGAACCCGCTGGTACATGACGGGGTTCACACGCTCACGACAGCTCTTCGCGCCGGAGCTGTGAAGAAGGAGCAACGGTGCCCCGCGAACTGACCACCGACACGACCATCATGCGCGCGGAATTCCTCGATGATCTCGCGGTTCGGGTCGTTCGCCTCGGGCACCGTTCCTCCTGCGCGGTCACCGTCGTTCTTGCAACACCCCGTGGCGACGCGGCATTCCCGCCGGCACCGCGAGGTCGGACGTGGCGAGCGCGGCCGGAACCGGCAGCCGTCTTCGGCCACGCTCTGCCCGCGGCCAGGGACCCGGAGCTGCCGGCTCTAGGAGTCCGCGCCAGCCCCGGCGAGCTCGACGGGCGGCGACGTGATGCCATCGACGGTTCTGAAGACGATGGCGCCCTCTTCGGCGTCGATGATGATCGTCTCGCCAACCCGGAATTCCTTCCAGAGGATCTTCTCCGAGAGCGGGTCCTCGATGAGCTGCTGGATCGCCCGCCGCAACGGCCGCGCCCCGAGATTCGGCTCGTAACCCCGCCCGGCGACGAGCTCCTTGGCGGACCGCGTGAGCTCGAGCCCGATGCCCTGGCTGTCGAGCTGGTCCGCCAGCCGTCGGATCATGAGGTCGACGATCTGGACGACCTCCTCCATCACGAGCTCGTGGAAGACGATGACCTCGTCGATTCGGTTGAGGAACTCCGGGCGGAAGTGCTGCTTCAGCGCGTCCTGGACCTTCGTCTTCATCCGCTCGTACGTGACGGCCTGCGAGGAACGCGAGAAGCCGACCTGGGTCTTTCTCAGATCCGCCGTCCCGAGGTTCGACGTCATGATGAGCACGGTGTTCTTGAAATCGACCGTGCGGCCCTGGGCGTCGGTGAGCCGGCCGTCCTCGAGGATCTGGAGGAGCGCGTTGAACACGTCCGGGTGGGCCTTCTCGATCTCGTCGAACAGCACGACGGCGAAGGGCTTGCGCCGGACGGCCTCGGTGAGCTGGCCGCCCTCCTCGTAACCGACGTAGCCGGGCGGTGAGCCGACGAGGCGGCTCACGGTGTGCTTCTCCATGTACTCGCTCATGTCGAGTTGGATCAGCGAGCTCTCGTCGCCAAAGAGCAGCTCGGCGAGCGCCTTGGCGAGCTCGGTCTTGCCCACCCCGGTCGGGCCGAGGAAGATGAACGAGCCCGACGGGCGCTTCGGGTCCTTCAGGCCGGCCCGGGTGCGCCGGATCGCCCGCGAGAGCGCGTTGATGGCGTCTTCCTGGCCGATGATCCGCTTGTGGAGCTCCTCCTCCATCCGCAGGAGCTTCGCCGTTTCCTCCTCGGTGAGCTTGTAGACAGGGATCCCCGTCCAGTTCGCCAGCACCTCGGCGATGACGTCTTCGTCGACGACGTCGAACAGCTCGACGCCCTCGGCGCGCCACTCCTGCTCGAGGGCGGTCTTCCGCTCGAGTTTCGCGCGTTCCTGCTCGGCGAGCTTGTCGACGAGCTCCAGGTTGTTGCGGGCGAGGGCCGCGTTCTTCTCCTCGCGGATCTTCGTGAGCTCCGTCTCGACCTGCTTGTACTCCGGCGGCGTCGTCATGCGCCGGATCCGCAGCCGACTCCCCGCCTCGTCGATGAGGTCGATCGCCTTGTCCGGCAAGTAGCGGTCGGAGATGTACCGGTCGGCGAGATTCGCCGCGGCGACGAGCGCCTGGTCGGTGATCGTCACGTGGTGGTGCTGCTCGTAGCGTTCGCGCAGCCCCTTGAGGATCTCGATCGTGTGCGCGAGCGTCGGCTCCTCGACCTTGATCGGCTGGAAGCGGCGTTCGAGGGCGGCGTCCTTCTCGAGGTGCTTGCGGTACTCGTCGAGTGTCGTCGCGCCGATCGTCTGCAGTTCCCCGCGGGCGAGCATCGGCTTCAGGATCGACGCGGCGTCGATCGCGCCCTCGGCGGCCCCGGCACCGACGAGCGTGTGCAACTCATCGATGAAAAGGATCGTGTCGCCCCGGGTGCGGATCTCCTTCAGCACCTTCTTCAGGCGCTCCTCGAAGTCACCCCGGTAGCGGCTGCCGGCGACGAGCGCGCCGAGGTCGAGCGTGTAGAGCTGCTTGCCCTTCAGCGTCTCGGGCACGTCGTTCGCGACGATCTTCTGCGAGAGCCCCTCGACGATGGCCGTCTTGCCGACCCCGGGCTCGCCGATGAGCACGGGGTTGTTCTTCGTGCGCCGGGAGAGCACTTGCAGGACGCGCTCCATCTCGCGCTCGCGTCCGATCACGGGGTCGAGCTTGTGCTCCCGGGCGAGCTGGGTCAGGTTGCGGCCGAACTGGTCGAGGACGGGCGAGCTGCCCGGGTTCTGCTCGGCCCCCGCCGGACCCGCCGTCGCGCCGACGGTCTCACGACCCTGGTAGCCGGAGAGCAGCTGGATGACCTGCTGGCGGACACGCGGCAGGTCTGCGCCGAGGCTCTGCAAGACCTGGGCGGCAACGCCTTCGCCCTCGCGCACCAGCCCGAGCAGCATGTGCTCGGTCCCGATGTAGTTGTGTCCGAGCTGGAGCGCCTCGCGCAGCGACAGCTCGAGAACCTTCTTCGCCCGCGGGGTGAAAGGCGGTGAGCCGGTCGGCGCCGACCCGGCTGGACCGATCGTCTCTTCGACCTTCTCGCGCACCGCTTCGAGCGAGATGCCGAGGGACTCGAGCGCCTTGGCGGCGAGGCCCTCACCCTCGTGGATGAGTCCGAGCAGGATGTGCTCGGTCCCGATGAAGCTGTGGTTGAGAAGACGCGCCTCTTCCTGGGCCAGTACGAGCACCCGTCGCGCCCGGTCGGTGAACCGCTCGAACAAATCGCACTCCCTTGAGTTCGACGCTGCCCGCAGTCTATCGGGAGGTACCCCGCCGACGGCGCTCGCGAGACCTATTCCTCGGCTGCGGCCGCGTCGTCCGACGAGGCGCCGTCGTTGCCCTCGGCCGGCGGTGGTGGCGTATCGTGCTGATCTGATGAAAGCCCAGGACCCCTTCGCGCTGCCTGTTGCCGCGTCCGACCTCGCCCGTCTCGAGGAGACGCTGCGCGAAGTCGTCCTGTCCGGTGAGCCGTTCGTCGACGAGATCGCGACCCACCTCATCGGCGCGGGAGGCAAGCGGCTCCGTCCCTCGCTGACGCTCGCCGCGGCGACCCTCGACGGCGATCCCGTCGGTGACGACACCCTGCTCGGCGGCGTGGCGGTCGAGCTTGTGCATCTCGCCTCGCTCTACCACGACGACGTCATGGACGAGGCGGTCCGCCGGCGCAACGTCGTCAGCGTGAACGGCCGCTGGGGGAACCTGCTCGCCGTCGTCGTCGGCGACTTCCTGCTCGCGCGCTCGGCCGAGATCGCTGCCTCGCTCGGCACCGAGATTGCCGCCACGATCGCCACGACGCTCGCGCGCTTGTGCCAGGGCCAGATCGCCGAGGTCCGCTCCGTCTACCGCATCGACCGCAGCGTGGAGAACTACTTCCGAGCCATCGCCGACAAGACCGGCGCGCTGATGGGAACGGCGTGCCGCATCGGCGCTCTCACCGCCGGTCTCGACCGGCGCGACACCGAAGCACTGGCCGCCTTCGGCGAAAGCCTCGGCTTCGTCTTCCAGATCCGCGACGACATCCTCGACATCGTCGCGACCGAGGAGGAGTCGGGAAAGCCCCCGGGACAGGACCTCGCCGAGGGGATCTACACCCTCCCCGTCCAACGGGCGCTCGTCGACCGGCGAGTCGGCCCCGAGCTTCGCCGCTTGCTCGGCCGGCCACTCGACCACGAGGACGTCGAGCTCGCCCGGGCTCTCGTCGCCGAGTCCGACGGCATCGCCGAGTCCCAGGACGTGGCCCGCCGGTATGCGATCGAGGCGGGCGAGATCGCGCGGCGCCTCGACGACGGCGTCGTGGCACGTGCGCTGCGCGGGCTCGGTATGCGGCTTGTCGACGACCTCGACCGGTCGATGCGGGCTCTGGCGAGCTAGTTCAGGCGTCCTCGCCGGTCCCGGCTTCCTCGGGCTTCTCGGCCGACGCCGGGCGCAACGCCGGGAAGAGCATCACCTCTCTGATGTTCACCTTGTCGGCGAGCAGCATGACGAGGCGGTCGATCCCGATCCCGATGCCACCCGTCGGCGGCATCCCGTGCTCGAGCGCCCGCAGGAAGTCCTCGTCGACGGCCATGGCCTCCTCGTCGCCGGCGGCCCGTTCCGCCGCCTGGACGAGGAAACGCGCCCGTTGGTCGACCGGGTCGACGAGCTCGCTGTAGGACTCCGAGATCTCCCGGCCGGCGATCACCGAGGTCGCCCTTTCGGCGGCACCGGGCTTGGCGCGGTGTCGGCGGGTGAGCGGCGAGACCTCGAGCGGGTGATCGATCACGTGCACCGGGTCCCACAGCTGGTGCTCGGTCGTGCGCTCGTAGATCTCGCTGAGGACCTTGCCCGGTCCCCAGCGGTCCTCGACCGGCACTCCGAGCTCGCCGGCGCGGCTTCGCAGCTCGGCGAGGCCGCCGTCGAGCGGGCAGTCGACGCCGGTCACCTCGCGGATCGCCTCCTCGACCGTGAGCGTGCGCCACGGGGGGCTGAGGTCGACGACCCGACCCTGGTGGCGGAGCACGCCACCCCCGCCGGCGGCGATCGCCGCCTGACACACGAGATCCTCCACGAGATCGGTCATGTCGGCGCCGTCGGCGTAGGCTTGGTAGGCCTCGAGGACGGTGAACTCGGGGTTGTGGCTTGGCGACAGCCCCTCGTTGCGGAAGTCCTTCCCGATCTCGTAGACGCGCTCGAATCCGCCGATGACGAGGCGCTTGAGGTAGAGCTCGCTCGCGATCCGCAGGACGAAGTCGGCGTGCAACGAGTTGAAGTGCGTGACGAAAGGACGGGCGTTCGCCCCGCCGGCGAGCGCCTGGAGGATCGGGGTCTCGACCTCGACGAAACCCCGCTCGTCGAGGTTCTGCCGGATCGAGCGCACGACCCTCGACCGCAAAAGGAACGTCTCCCGCACCCCCTCGTTCGCCCAGAGGTCGACCTCGCGCTGGCGGTAGCGCGTCTCGACGTCGTGGACGCCCTGCCACTTGTCGCCGAAGCCCCGCCGCGTCTCCGCCAGGAGCCGCCAGGCCGCGACCTTCACGGAGAGCTCACCCCGGCGCGTGCGCATCACCTCGCCCGTGGCGCCGATCCAGTCGCCGAGCCCGAGCCGGATGAACTCGTCGAACCGCTCCGTCGTGTGCTGGTCGGCGAAGAGCTGGATCGATCCGGTCCAGTCGCGCAGGTCGGCGAAGGCGGCACCCCCCTGCGGCCGGAAGAGCATGATCCGACCCGCCACCGTGACCTCGACGTGCGACGACTCGCCGGGCGCGAGCCCGCCGTGAGCCGCCGTGACGACGGCCGTCCCGGTCGCGCCGGGGAACCGGTACGGCACGTCCCGTGTCTCGCCGGGACTCACGAGGTCACGTCCCTCGCCTCCGGCGAGGCGTTGCGCACGTACAGGATCCGCAGGCCGTGCAGCGTCAGCCACGGTTCGACCCACGCCACGACCTCGGTGTGCGGGGCGACGACACCGCAGAGCCCCCCGGTGGCGATGACCGTCGCCTCGCCGAGTTCGGCGCGGATGCGCCGGCACAGACCGTCGACGAGCGCGGCATGGCCGAACACCGCGCCCGATTGCATCGACTCGACTGTCGAACGACCGACGACGCTCGCCGGCGCGACGAGCTCCACCCGCCGCAGGGCGGCGGCGTGGGCGAAGAGCGCGTCCATCGAGATCTCGAGCCCCGGTGCGATCGCCCCGCCGAGGTACTCACCGGCGGCCGAGATGACGTCGAACGTCGTCGCGGTGCCGAAATCGACGACGATGGCCGGCCCGCCGAACAGGTCGATCGCTCCGACGGCGTTGACGATACGGTCGGCCCCGACCTCCTTGGGATTGTCGTAGAGGATCGGCATGCCGGTGCGGATCCCGGGCTCGACGACGACGAGCGAGACCGCGCACCAGTCCGCGACCATCCGCCGCAGCGCGGCGGTCACCGACGGCACCGACGATGACACGACGATGCCGGTGATCTTGCGCGGTGCGGCCCGCGCCGGGACGACGGTCGCGTCGCCGGTCGCCGGCAGCGCGATCCCAACCGTCGCCAGCAGCTGGCCGACCGTGACGGCGTACTCGTCCGCCGTGCGGTCGCCGACCGTCGAGATCCGCCAGCTGTGGCCCAGTCCCGGCAGTTCACCCGGGACGCGGTTGCGCGGATCGAAGGGCACGACGGGGTCGTCGAAGACCCCGATCACCGTCTGGGTGTTGCCGACGTCGATGGCGAGGAGCATGACCTAGCAGCCCACCCGACGGCGACGGCGACACCCAGACGGTGACCCTCGCCCGCTCACGCCAGCACGTCCCTCAATCCTCGATGTCGAGGCCGACGTCGAGGATCGGCGCGGAGTGCGTGATCGCCCCCACCGAGATGAGATTGGCCCCCGCCAGGGCGTAAGCGGCGATGTTGTCAAGGGTGATCCCTCCCGATGCCTCGACGAGGACCGCGCCGGCGCGCCCTCGCGGGTGGGCCTGCACGATCTCGACGGCCTGGCGCACCTCGTCGGGCGACATGTTGTCGCACATGACGCCGGCTGCCCCGGCTTCAACGGCGAGGGTGACCTGTTCGAGGTCGTCACACTCGACCTCGATGAAGCGACCTGGCCAGCGCTCGATCGCCTGCACCACGGCGTCCGACAGCGACACCCCCCCGAGGTGGTTGTCCTTGACGAGCACGCCGCCCGAGAGCGAGGCCCGGTGGTTGATGCCTCCTCCGGCGCGCACCGCGGCCTTCTCGAGGGCGCGCAGACCCGGTGTCGTCTTGCGCGTGTCGCGTACCCTCGCCGCGGCGTTGGCGGCGGCGACCGCTTCGACGTAACGACGGGTGAGCGTCGCGACCCCCGAGAGGTGGCACAGGAAGTTGAGGGCGGTCCGCTCGACGATGAGCAGCGACCGGAACGGCCCGATGACGCGCGCGACGACGTCTCCCGACTCGACGAGACCGCTGTCCTCGACGAGCACGGTGAGCTCCAGCCCGCTGTCGAGCTCTTGGCAGGTCTCCCGGACACAGCTCGTCCCCGCGATCACGCCCGGCTGACGCGCGACAAACGAAGCGCGGGCCACGGCGTCGGCGGGCACGAGCGACCCGGTGAGGTCGCCGATGGGCCCGATGTCCTCGGCGAGAGCGAGCGCGACGGCCCGGCGTACCTCGTCGATCGGTGGGTAGACGTCGTCGAACATGGTCATGCCTCATCACGCGCCTTGACCGCCACGCGCACCCGGAAGTGCGCATCATCGCGCTCGGGAGCGTCCGACCGCGCGTGCACGCCACGCGTCTCGTCGCGGGCGAGCGCGGCGGCCGCGAGGCACGAGCCGACGTCGACGAGATTCCTCAGCTCCTCGGCGGCGACCCCCTCGGCGTCGGCCGCGACGGCTGCCGCGCGACGCAGGACCGGCACGAGGGACGCGAGACCGTTCGCGTCGCGAATCACTCCCGCGTCGCGGCTCATCGCCTCCCGGAGCACTCCCCGCGCCTCGTCGACGTCGCCCCCGGGCCCTTGCGGACCGGCTGTTCTGACCGGCGCGAAGTCACCGGCGTCGATGAGGCGGACCGGGATCGCCGCCGAGTCGGGAGCGAGCACCCCGGAAAGGGCGCCTTCGGGCTGGGGATCACTCGCGCCGGCGACGATCGCCCGCGCCGCCCGCGAGGCGAAGACGAGCCCTTCGAGCAGCGAATTCGACGCCAGCCGGTTCGCGCCCTGGGCGCCGCTGCACGCGACCTCGCCGATCGCGTAGAGGCCACGGACGGCGCTCCGTCCCGCGAGGTCCGTGACGACGCCGCCGCACAGGTAGTGGGCGGCCGGCGCGACGGGAAGCAGGTCCCGCCCGGCGTCGAGCCCGACCTCGGCGAGCATCGCCGCGATTGTCGGAAACCGGTCGGCAAAGTCGGGGACACCTCTTCCGTCGAGGAAGACGTTCTTCGCTCCGTCCCGCATCATCCGGGTGACGATCGCGCGGCTCACGATGTCGCGCGAGGCGAGTTCGTCCACGAAACGTTCACCCTGCTGGTCGACGAGCAGAGCGCCGTAGCCGCGCAGCCCTTCCGAGAGGAGCGGCCTCGGTTCCCTGTCTACGCAGAGCGCCGTCGGGTGGAACTGGACGAACTCGAGGTCGGCGACGGGCGCTCCGGCGCGCAGCGCGATGGCGATGCCGTCGCCGGTCGTCTCTGCCGGATTCGTCGTCACGTCGAAGAGCACGCCGGCACCGCCTGTCGCGAGCACGACCGCGTCGGCATCGAGCTGGACCCGTCGGAGCCCGCCGTCGAGACAGGAGACGCCGCAGCACCGACCCCGTTCGACGACGAGGTCGGTGACGAAGACGCGCTCGAGCACGGTGACGCCGCTCGTCGCGAGGGCCGTCGTGAGCGCCCGGGTCACCTCGGCACCGGTCGCCATGCCTCCCGCGTGGACCACGCGTGCCACGGAATGGCCACCCTCGCGGGCGCGGGCGAGCTCGCGCCGGCCGTCGAGGTCGAACACGGCGCCCCGCCCCAGGAGCACCCGCACCGCGACGGGCCCCTCGGCGACGAGCACCCGCACCGCGTCCGGGTCGGAAAGGCCACCACCGGCGCGCAGCGTGTCAGCCTCGTGGAGCTCGACCGAGTCGTCGTCGACGGACAGCGCGGCGGCGATCCCCCCCTGGGCCCAAGCCGTCGTCGACTCGCCGAGCCGGCCCTTGGTGACAAGCCCGACACGACCGGCGCCGCGCTCGACGAGTTCGAGGGCCGTCGTGCACCCGGCGACGCCGCTGCCGATGACGAGCGCGTCGAACGACTGGCGCCGGACCTGGCCGTTCATCGCACGACTCGCAGATTGTCGATCAACCGCACCTGCCCGACCCGAGCGGCGATGAGGAGCACGACATCCCCGGCGAGCGCTGCCAACGGCTCGAGGTGGCCGTCGGCGACGGGTTTCGCGTAGTCGAGTCCGACCGCAGGCTCGGACGCCACGACGGCGCGCATGGCCGATTCGACTTCGCCCCCGCCGCTGACCCCCGCAGTCACCGCGTCGGCTCCGGCCCGCAACGCCCGGTACAGGACCGTCGCGGCCCGACGCTGTTCGGCGTCGAGAAACACGTTCCGGCTCGAGACCGCCAGTCCGTCCGGGTCACGCACTGTCGGGCAGGCGACGATGGCGACCGGGAGGCACAGGTCGCGCGCGAGCTGCCGCACGACGACGAGCTGCTGGTAGTCCTTCTCGCCGAAGTACGCAGTTGAGGGCCCGACGAGCGCGAGGAGCTTCGTCACGACGGTGGCGACGCCACGGAAATGGCCGGGCCTCGCCGCTCCTTCGAACACCTCGCCAAGCGCCCCCGGATCGACGGTGACGACCGGGCGCCCGTGCGGGTACATCGCCTCGACCGACGGCGCGAAGACGACGTCGGCGCCGGCGCCGGCGGCGAGCGCCCGATCGGCCACGAGGTCGTGTGGATAGCGAGCAAGGTCCGCCGGATCCTCGAACTGGGTCGGGTTGAGGAAGGCCGAGACGACGACGACGTCGTTCGCCCGCCGCGCCGCCGTGATGAGGGAGGCGTGACCCTGGTGCAGCCCGCCGAGCGTCGGGACGAACCCGATCGAGGACCCGCGGCGTCGGTGTCCGGCGAGCAGTCCGTCAAGACGCCTGACCGACTCCACCAGTTCGCAGTCGGCCACGTCCGTCCCCATCGCGATCAACGCCCGCGCCCCGGCGCGCCCGTGCCTGCCGGCGATGCGCCCCCGGCGCTGCCGGCCTTCGGCACACACTCGGACGCGGCGTCCGCCGTAAACGGGCCAAGGAGTACCCCCACTCGGCGCAAGCCGCCACGGACGACGGCGACGCGGGAACGCCAGTCTGCCGGCACGAGCGACGCGTCGAGGTCCTCGAGGGGGGCGAGAACGAAGGCACGTTCGAACATCCGCGGGTGGGGCACGACAAGGTCGGGCTCGTCACTCGTGAACCCCTCGTAGAGGAGGATGTCGACGTCGAGCGTGCGCGATCCCCAGCGTTCCCGGCGGACGCGCGAGGCGTCATCTTCGAGCCTCCGGGCGAAGCGGAGAAGCCCTCTCGGCTCGAGCGACGTGTCGATCCGGGCGACGCAGTTGAGGTAGGGGCCCTGTCCGTCCGGGCCTCCGACGGGCGCCGTCTCGTAGATCGGTGAAACGGCGATGTCAGCGTCCAGATCGGCCAGGCCCGCGACAGCCGACCGCAGGTACGACCACCGGTCGCCGAGGTTCGATCCGATCCCAAGGTAGGTGTCCACAGCGGCTCCGGACGCCCTCATCCGGCCGGCGCCACGGTCTCGCCCTGTCGCCGGGTGACGCGCACGCCGACCGTCTCGACGTCGGCCGCTACCGGAGGTCGCAGCTTCCGGACGCTGACCGTGACCGATTCGATGCGCCGGTCGCTGAGAACTGCCGCCGCCAGCGCGTCGGCCAACGTCTCGAGCAGCCGGAAATGCGACGAGGCGACCAGCTCCCGTACCGCTTCGATGACCGTCGAGTAGTCGATCGCGCCTCCGAGGTCGTCGGACGCCACCGCAGCGGTGAACGGGGTCTCGATCAGGAGTTCGATTTCGAAGGGCTGTGGGCGGTCCCGTTCCTCGGCCAGCGCGCCGTGCACGCCGAGGACGCGCAGACCACGGATCTCGATCGTGTCGTTCATCTCGCGCCCGCCCGCCGGTGCGACGACGCCGAGTTTCCACGCGTGCCACCAGCCGCCGGCGCGGCACGTGCCGTGCTGCCCGGGGGATTTGTCGCCGGCTTCGGCACGGATACGCGCCCTTTGACGTTGACCTTCTTGGCTGCGGGCTTGTGTGCCACGGCCTTCGCCGGTCGCGGCGCGCGTTTTCTCGTGGCGGTCCCCGTGGACTGGGAAGGGGACCGCGTCACCGGGGTCCTGGCGACCTTCGCCGTGGGCTTCTGCGCCGGAGTTCGCGGCTTCGGCACGGGAGGTGTCGGCCGCAACGGGCTCACGGGTGGTGGCTCGGAGGCTTCCCGCCCCGACCGCCGCGCCGGCGTCGTCGAACGCCTCGACGAGATGTCGGCCACGGTCGCACGCCTCCCGACGACCGCCGCGGTCGGGGCCTCGCCTGGTGACGGTGCCGGACCGCGGCCCGCGACGGGGGCTTCGCCAGCTCCGATCGTCTCCCGCTCCTCGAGCCGCAGACTGACCGCGGTCTCGACCTGCGGCGGGGCCGGGTGCCGACGGTCCTCCTCGGGGGGAGGCGGCACCTCCATCGCAAGCGTGGCGATCGTCCTCCCCGCGGAACCGAGCTGTCGGCGCAGCAGGTGCTCGATGGCGGAGATCGCGAGCGGTGGCTCGGGTATCATGCCGCTCCACCAGAGGAAGCCGGCGAAGACGCCGGCGACCCGGTCTCCGAGTTCGTCCTGGTGAACGAGGATCCGGTCCCCGGCGTGCAGCCAACCGAGAAGCCTCGGATAGAGCTCGCCGAGCACGGTGGGGAGGTCGGCGTGCACCCCTATGGGCACGTGCGCGCAGTCGAGCCCGAGCTCCTCGTAGGCGTGGAGGTTGTGCGTCGAGGGCAACAACGAAACGACCCGCGTGAAGCCCTGTGCCCGCAGCCAGAGGATCTCCTCCTGTCGGCGCACCCGCCGGTGATCCGGCGCGCTCCCCCCGGGTCGCTCGCTGACGGCGAGGTGGCCCTTGATGATCCACGCGAAGTTGCGCGGAACGATGCCGGCTGCCCACCTGCCCTTCATCGACCGACCCCCGCGGCCGAAAAGCGCGCCGCGCCGATCTGTTCCGGCTCGGCACCGCCGACGAGGCGTGCCGCCTGGACGGTCGCGGCGACGTCGTGCACCCGGACGATCGCAACACCTGCGGCCATCGCCCAGACGGCCGTCGCGAGCGAACCTTCGAAGCGGTCAGCGGGCGGGAGCGGTGCAGCCTCGGGAGGAGCGGCCAGACGACCGAGAAACGACTTCCGGCTCGTCCCGACCAGGACGGGCACGCCCTGGGCGACGAGTTCCGGCAGCAACCGCAGCAACTGCAGATTGTGCTCGATGGTCTTGCCAAAACCGATGCCGGGATCGACGTAGACCTCGCTGACCCCGAGTCGTCGCGCCTCGGCGGCGGCGGATTCGAGCGCGCCGAAGACCTCGGCGACGACGTCGTCGTAGCGCGGATCGTCCTGCATGTTCTTCGGGGTTCCGCGCATGTGCACCACGACAAGCCCTGCTTGCGCCTCGGCTGCCGCCTGGGCCGAATGGTTGGCCACGTCGTTGACCAGGGTCGCGCCACGGCGGCACGCCGCCGTGGCGACAGCCGGCTTCATGGTGTCGATCGAGACCCGGATGCTCGTGGCGAGCGCCTCGACGACGGGGAGCACCCGGCGGAGCTCTTCGTCCTCGCGCACCGGATTGGCGCCCGGCCGCGTCGACTCGCCCCCGATGTCGATGATGTCAGCACCGGCGGCGATCATCTCCCGGCCGTGGGCGATCGCGGCCTCGTGGTCGAAGTAGCGGCCGCCGTCGAAGAAGGAGTCCGGGGTGACATTCAAGACGCCCATGACAAGCGGCCGCACGTCGCAAGCCTACCGGGCCAGGAGAGCCCGTCCCCCGGGTCCGAGCGATTGACCAGGCCAGACGCGCGGATCAGGGCTCGGCCCGCACGAAGGCCATCGCCTCCGCGCGGGTCGCCACGTCGGTCCGGAAGAGACCCCGGATCGCCGACGTGACCGTGCGGGCACCCGGCTTGCGCACCCCTCGGATGGTCATGCAGAGATGCTCCGCCTCGAGCACGACGAGCGTGCCGCGTGGCTTCAGCGAGCGCTCCATCGTGTCGGCGATCTCGGTCGTCAGGCGCTCCTGGACCTGGAGCTTGTGGGAGTGGTTGTCGACCAGACGGGCGAGCTTCGAGAGCCCGATGATCCTGCCGTCGACGTTCGGGATGTAGGCGACGTGGGCGACGCCGATGAACGGGACCAGGTGGTGCTCACAGAGCGAGGCGAACGGGATGTCCTTCACCATCACCATCTCGTCGTGATCCGCCGAGAACGTGACTTCGAGCTGCGCCTCGGCCGGGTTCACCATGCCATCGAGGAGCTCGGCCAGCATCGAGGCAACCCGGGCCGGCGTCTCCTGCAGGCCGGGCCGCTCGGGATCTTCGCCGACCGCGGCGAGCAGCTCCCGCACCGCCGCAGCGGCGCGCTCGAGGTCGACGCCCGTCGAGCTGCCGGGGGATCCGCCCGTCACGAGGTCGCGCCGTTCATGATCCGAATGTCGCGCAGGTTCCGGTAGACCTCGGCAACGTCGAGCCCGTAACCGACGACGAAGTCGGGGGGGATCTCGAAACCGACGTAGGGGATCTTCAGGTCGACGCGTTGCTGGTCGGTCTTCAGGAGAAGGGCGCAGATCTCGAGACTCGCGGGATTCTGCGCCGAGAGGCCCTTCCTCAGGTACGAGAGCGTCAGCCCGCTGTCGACGATGTCCTCGACAATGAGCACATGCCGGTCGACGAGGTCGACGTCGAGGTCCTTCACGATCCGGACGATGCCGCTCGTCTTCGTCGCGGTTCCGTACGACGAAACGGCCATGAAGTCCATCTCGACCGGCAGCTGGATCACCCGGGCGAGATCCGCCATGAACATGAACGCCCCTTTGAGCACGCCGACCAGCAAGGGGGGACGCCCCGCGTAGTCCCGCGTGATCGTCGCGCCGAGTTCGGCGACACGACGCGTGATCTCGTCCTCGGAGAGGAGCACCCGACCGAGGCTGAGTCCGGCCAACGGATCGTCGTGCCCGAGGTCGTTCCCGTCGCCCTTGTTCACGTCAATGACCCTACCGGGTGCCAATGGCGCGCTGAAATGGTCCTGTCGCGCCGGAGGCGGCCTTCCGCCGCCGGCGCGGAGACCAACCTTGCCCGACGGCTAGGCCTCGAGGACGAGACGCCCCTGGCTTCGGCGCAGTCTGCGCCCGCCGGGAATCTCGCACGCCAGCGCTTCGCCACGCGCCACCGCGAGGACGCGTTCGACGGTGGCCGCGTCCGGCGGGTACGGCGGACGCGACTCGTCCTTCAGCCACGCCCTGACCGCCCGCCGCGCCAGGGCGACGGGCGCATTCGTGAGCTCAGCGGCGCTCGACGCGTCGATCCCCGCGGCGAGATCGTCGAGCAACGCGACATCGTCGGCGATGAGCTCGGCCTGACGCACGATCACCGCGACGACGTCCCGGCCCGCCACGTCGGAGAGCAACGGAACGAGTTCGCTGCGGATGCGGTTCCGGCGGAACAAGGGGTCCGTGTTCGAAGGATCGGTGACGACCTCGAGGCCGAGCGACTCGACGAGACGCACCGTTTCCGCGCGCCGCAATCGGAGGATCGGATGTCGTCGGCCGACACGCATGCCTGCCAGACCGCCCGCCCCGGCTCCCCGCAGCAGGTTCAACAGCACCGTTTCCGCCTGGTCCTCCGCCGTGTGACCCGTTGCGACGTCCGGGGGAAGAACGGCGAATCTCGCGGCGCGGGCCCGCGCCTCGAGGTTCGGCCCGGCCGCGACTTCGACCCTCAGCCCGATGAATCCCGCGCCGAGTCGCTCGGCGCCGGCGCGCACGACATCGGCCTCGCCGGCCGACCCAGGACGGATCCCGTGGTCGACGTGGTAAGCGGTCGCCTCACAACCGGCCGCCACGGCGAGGGCGAGCAACGCGAGGGAGTCGGCGCCGCCGGACACGGCACAGGCGAGCGGCTCGCCTTTCGCCGGGAACACACACCGGCCGAGCAGCGAAGCCGCGAGTGGCGAGAGCAACGTCTCTTCCTACGAGCTCGGAGCGGTGACACCGCCCACCCGGGCGATCCAACGTTCTGGCGCGCCGATCTCCTCGAGTGTCGGCAGCATCTCGGGCGACTCCCACACCCGCGAGAACAGCTCGCCACCGCCGGCTTCGACGGCCTCGATGAAACGCCGCCCGGCGGAGTACTGGCGCAGCTTCGCCTCCAACCCGAGTGCCTGCTGGACGAGCTTGACCAGGCCCTTCGCGCGCGCCCGGCGAGCCGCGAGGACTGCGGCGAAACGCGGCGCGCCCGTCACCTCGCCCGCGCCGGCCCGGGACATGACGAACTCACCGTGCCCCTCGAGCAGGCTCATCAGGGCCTGCGCCTCCCGCAAGGTGACAAGTTGGTCGGGCGACGCGATGAGGCCGACGACACCGCCCTCGGCGAGGGGATTGCGGCCTTCCCACGCCTCGGTTGCGGCGCGACGCAGGCTCTCGAGAACTGTCCGCACGTCCGGGACTCCGAACGAAGTGCCCCGTTCGACGATCCCGAGGAAGTACTCGCGCATCCAGGGCACCCCGGTGAACTGGAGACGATGGGTCACCTCGTGTAGGGCGATCCAGAGCCGGAACTCGCGCGGTGAGAAACCGTGCAGACGTTCCAACGCGACGACGTTCGGGCCGACGTAGTAGACGAACCCGCCCGATTCGTCCCCGCCGAGCGGCATGAGGTCGTACTGGCCGAGCACCCGGCTGGACATCCAGGAAAGCAACACGCCGAACTCGACGCCCGCTGCTGCCCGGGTCGCTGGGGACAGGACTCCGCGCCCTGCGGGTCCCGACTGCGCGAGCACCCGGCCAGCAGGCGCGAGGAGGCGGCGTAGGGATCCGATGTTCGCCTCGACCCAACCGGCGCGGTCGACGACGAGCCCGCGAGCCCGCCCGGCCGTCGAGCGGAGGCCGGTCGCAGCCTCGACGAGCTCCTCGGCGCGGGCCGTCGCCTCGTCGAAGTCAACGTCGAGCCGCCGCCGCGTCCTCGCGTCGAGCGGGGTGGCGAATCGCGAGGCCTCCCGACCGATTCGCAACGCGACGTCCCAGGCCGCCAGTTCGGGGCCGCTCGCGTCCTCCGCAGTGCCCATGGGGCGCGAAACCCCTAGCTCTCGTTCGTCAGCCGCTCGTGGTTGATGGCGTTGGCGACGCGCCGGCGCAGCTCGTCGGGAACGTGGTCCTTGCACCGATCGGCGATGACACGGCGGAGCTCGGCCTCGAACTCGTACTTCCCAACGCACGGAGCACAGCTGTCGAGGTGCGCCTGGAGCTCGCGCCGGCGATCCTCGGTCAGTTCGCCGTCGAGGAAGTGGTACAGGTGGTGGATACTCTCCTCGCAGTCGATCGCGCCCCATGGACCACTGGGGGGGGCCGTTCGCCCTTCCTCGGTCATCGGAGATCAACCTCCACGATCGGACCCAGTGCCAAGGTCAACATGCTGGACACGGGTGCACCTCCCACATTCACCGTCATAGCGGCTGCGCCTCGACGAGACCGCGTTCCAAGCCAAAATCGTGCAACGCCTTCTGCAGCGCTCCTCTTCCGCGATGGAGACGACTCATGACCGTCCCGACCGGTACGTCCATGATTTCGGCGATCTCCTTGTAGGAGAATCCCTCGACGTCCGCAAGTAGCACCGTCATGCGGAATGACTCGGGAAGCGACTCGATCGCCGCCTTGACGGCTTCGTCGGTGAAATGGGAAAGGACCTCCTCCTCGGCCGAACGCCCGAGTTCAGACCCACCTTGGCCGGCGAGTCGGTGGTACAGGTAGAGGTCCTCGACATCCTCGACGTCGGCCTCCTCGGGCCGGCGTTTCTTCGCCCGGTAAGTGTTGATGAACGTGTTCGTGAGGATCCGGTAGAGCCACGCCTTGAGGTTCGTCCCCTCCTGGAACCCGCCATAGGCGCGAAAAGCCTTCAGGTAGGTCTCCTGGACCAAGTCCTCGGCATCTGAGGAATTGCGGGTCATCCGCATCGCGGCGGTGTACAGCGACGGCATGTACTCCATCGCGTCGTCGACGAAGCGCTCCTGATCGGCCACGTTCCGAGACTACCCCGACCACAGGACGCGACCGTGGTGCAGCTTGGCGGACAGCGAGACGAGATACCCCTCGCGGGCCGGGCCCCTGCTCATCTGGCTCACAGGGCCGGCACGCCCAAGCCACTCTGCAGTGCCGATCGACGGTGAACACTCACAAGTCCGTAACGGCGGGCGGTCCGAAGTCGGCTGTACCGCCGAACGCTGCGGCGACGTGACTCGGAATATGTGGAACTTCGAACCAGCCGTCCACGTCGCCCCGAGACGCCCGCCTGGCACCCGTACTTGGTGATTTGCCTCATCAAGTACCTCGCTTCCTCCATGCGGTCCTCCCGCCGACGAGACGATCCGCCGTTGGGCGACAACAGCAAGAAACCGAGATTGAGGCTCACAAGCAGGGCTTCCTGCAAGCACGAAGCGGTCCGCAGTGTCCGCGGTGGCGCTTGACGGAAGTCGATCGGTGTCTTGAGCGCAGTTCATTGACCGGCAAGTCCCTGACCGCGAGGAGGGAACGCATTTCCAAGATCATTCGACCAACGAGAACGCTTCTTGGCGGGAGCGCAGTTGGCGCCGCGCCGTTGAGCGATCCGCGGGAGGTCAGTTGACGGCGATCGTGGCCCGCGCGGTAGCACGAGCCGGCGAGCAGTTCACGAAACCGACCACCGACACGTGGTAGACGCCCGCTTTCCGGTACTGGTGGTTGAACCGCCAGGTTTCGTGTGCGGCTACACCCGCGCCGGCTAGGCAGTACATGGGGATCGGGTTCGCACGGCTCGTGCCGTCACCGAAGTTGAGCTGGTAGCCCAGAGCGCCGACAGCGTGGCTGGCGGCCAGGTGCAATCTGAACGCGACGACGGCTCCAGGCACCACCCGCTCCGGAGAGACCTTCAGACTGATCCGCAAACCCACTGAGCTGACCGTGATCGACGTCGTCGAGTTGCTCGCCGGTCCCGAGATTGGCGCTGGCCTGGAGCGGGCTGGAGCGGCGCGCGCGACGGATACCGGGCTGATCAGGGCTCCGGCGACGGCGATTACCAAAGCGCCGACCACCAAGCCTCCGGTGGCTATCGAACCGTAAGATCTCTTCATCGGCGGTCGTTGATCACGCATCGTGACTCCGATGACTCGAACAACCGGCGGGGCGGGATCGGGACGCCCGGCTCCGTCCATCGCCGCCGGCGTGGCAAGAACCCCGGGAAGGTTGCACGTGACAAAACTAGGACGACGGGTCGCAGAAACCGTCGCGGGTTGTCTTCCGAACACGGGAGCTGCAGAACAGCAACGTGATGCATCACCGCACCGGTCGCTTGCCACCGGACGTCCGCGAGGGATTCGAACCTGAGGTGAGCCTCGAACCCACGACCTGCACATCACGAATGCAGGTGCGCCCAACCGCCCAACATGCAACTTCGGGACTACACCCAGTTCAGTGCTTGTTTCTTGTCTCTGATGACCGTCAATGACCACGAACGACCGCTGGTATGCGCTCGGTCGCGCATGACCCGCACCCCGATCGCATCTCTATTGTCCCCATCATCAAGTGCTGCTTCTCATTCTCGAACATCTCATGACTGGTACCTGGGTCATCTCTGAGTCACGACCAGTGGACGGCTCGGGGCGCTCGATTGCGTCCCTTGTTGATCACTTGCGGTCCCATCCGGCTTATCGGCAGGTGGGAGCGAGTAGCGCGCTGTGTTCTGCGTCTGGGGCCCCAGATCGATGAGGGTCCCGATGGAGGGGGTGCTTGATCGAGAGCAGGCTCCGCATAGGGAGCCGCCGTTTGAATGGCGACCCCGCGCGGTACGCGCCTCCCCTTATCTCTCCACGCAGCAGCGAGCAGAATCTAGACGCATACTGAGCTGAACCGATTCAGGGTCAGGGCATGGCTCGCACCTCGGGTATCCCTCTGGACCGGCGCTTTATCGACCGACCAGGTAGGTCGCATGCTAAGAGGACGTCGCGGCTTCGCAATCGTTTCGGGACTGGCCATCGCTGGGGCACTCGTCGGTGGAATGCTGACCCCTGCCGGAACCAGCATCGCTCAAGACTTGCCGCCCACCACCCCGACGATCAGCAACCTCCCCGCCAGCGGCACTTACGGCGGCAGCTTCACGGCGTCGGTGAGCACCGACGGGGACGGGTCGACCTCGGTCACCTCGTCGACGACGGATGTCTGCACGGTCGAGTCTGATGAGTTGACGGTCGACTTCGTCGGCGTCGGCACCTGCACGCTCACCGCGCACGTCGCCGCCGGAACCGAATACCTCGCCGCCGATGGTTCTTCAAACAGCTTCACCGTCGGACAGGCAACGCCCACCACCCCGACGATCAGCAACCTCCCCGCCAGCGGCACCTACGGCGGCAGCTTCACGGCGTCGGTGAGCACCGACGGGGACGGGTCGACCTCGGTCACCTCGTCGACGACGGATGTCTGCACGGTCGAGTCTGATGAGTTGACGGTCGACTTCGTCGGCGTCGGCACCTGCACGCTCACCGCGCACGTCGCCGCCGGAACCGAATACCTCGCCGCCGATGGTTCTTCAAACAGCTTCACCGTCGGACAGGCAACGCCCACCACCCCGACGATCAGCAACCTCCCCGCCAGCGGCACCTACGGCGGCAGCTTCACGGCGTCGGTGAGCACCGACGGGGACGGGTCGACCTCGGTCACCTCGTCGACGACGGATGTCTGCACGGTCGAGTCTGATGAGTTGACGGTCGACTTCGTCGGCGTCGGCACCTGCACGCTCACCGCGCACGTCGCCGCCGGAACCGAATACCTCGCCGCCGATGGTTCTTCAAACAGCTTCACCGTCGGACAGGCAACGCCCACCACCCCGACGATCAGCAACCTCCCCGCCAGCGGCACCTACGGCGGCAGCTTCACGGCGTCGGTGAGCACCGACGGGGACGGGTCGACCTCGGTCACCTCGTCGACGACGGATGTCTGCACGGTCGAGTCTGATGAGTTGACGGTCGACTTCGTCGGCGTCGGCACCTGCACGCTCACCGCGCACGTCGCCGCCGGAACCGAATACCTCGCCGCCGATGGTTCTTCAAACAGCTTCACCGTCAGCCCGCACGCTGGTGGCGGCGGTGCTAGCGGTGGTGGAGGAGGAACAACCACGCCTCCAGTGCCGCCCACAGGGTCGACGAGTTCGGCGAGCGCTTCATCGACCAGCGAGTTTCCGAACGCGTCGGCGACCGACGGCAGCTTGAGCGCGAGCGCGATCGGTGTTGGTGCGATCACCGTCGCCGACTTCGGCTCGGACCCCGTGGCGGCCCCGACCTTCAGCGCCACGGGGGAGTATTTCGACGTCGCAGTCGCGTCCTCGAGCACTTACCAGAGCATCACGATCTCCGACTGCAGCATCGGGAACGGCACGGGTCTTCGCTGGTTCGACCCGTCCGCGGACGGCGGCGCCGGGGCGTGGGAGGCGGTCGTCGGTGCACCTGGCCCGACTCTCATCGCCGGTCCCCCGGCGTGCCTCACCGTCACGCTCGCGGACACGACGAGCCCGACCGTCGCACAGCTAACCGGGACGGTCTTCGGCTTCTCAGGAAGTCCGAAGAAGCCACCGACGGGAATGCCGCCGAAGAAGAAGCCGCCGAAGAAGACGCCGCCGAAGAAGACGCCGCCGAAGAAGACGCCGCCGAAGAAGACGCCGCCGAAGAAGACGCCGCCGAAGAAGACGCCGCCGAAGAAGACGCCGCCGAAGAAGACGCCGCCGAAGAAGACGCCGCCGAAGAAGACGCCGCCGAAGAAGACGCCGCCGAAGAAGACGCCGCCGAAGAAGACGCCGCCGAAGAAGACGCCGCCGAAGAAGACGCCGCTGCCGATGGTCGCTGTCACCTCGGCGCAGGCGAGCGTTCAGGGGTCTGAGGTCGCGGTCCATCTCGTCTGTACGCACGCGGCCTGTTCAGGTACCGCCCGGTTGTCTGGGTCGATCGCCGTCAAGACCAAGCGTGACAAAAAGACCGTCACTTACCGAAAGACCATCGTCCTTGCGACCGGGACTTACAAGCTCGCCGCGGGATCAGCAGCAACGGTAGGGCTCCGTCTCACCCCGGTGGGTCAGGACGCAATCGCCGGTATGGCCCCGCACCTGCTCCAGGCGATGCTTGGGGTGACCGTGAAGGGAGTCAGGCCGGCGACGTCGGCCGTCCTGGTGGTCCCGGCCAGTAGCTCGGCGCGCACCCTGGCCGTTGGGACACGATTCTTCGTCCCGACGCCGGCGAGCGGAGCGGTTCAGCAGGAGGCCCGGCTCAAGTCGCGAGGAGATCTGAAGGACGCCAGGCTCGTGGGACAGATGCTGGCGACGCCGCAGGCGGTCTGGTTCGACGGCGCGACGTCCCGGGGCAGCACCCAGACTCCCCAGCAGGTGCAGTCGCAAGCAAGGCGGACGGTACGCGAAGCGGTGCTCCAACGATCGGTGCCCGAGCTCGTCACGGACAACATCCCGGGCCGGAACTGCTCGGGCGGGGGTAGCCCCGATGAGTCGGCTTACAACAGATGGATCAGCGCCTTTGCCCGGGGGATAGGAAGTAGCAAGGCGGTCGTGATCCTTGAACCCGATTCGCTTGTCAACCTGCCCACTGACTGCCTGAAGTACCACGCCCCTCTGACCTCGAAGACCTATCCCTTCACCGACGCGCAACGCCTGGCTGAGATCAATTTCGCGGTAAGCGCCCTTGAGACTGATCCACGTGTGAGCGTCTATCTGGATGCGGGCAACAGCGCCTGGGCATCCGTTGGCGTAATCGCTGAGAGGCTCGTCCAGGCGGGTGTGCAGAGCGCCCAGGGCTTCGTCTTGAACATCTCCAGTGACCAGTACACGACGAACAGCACCGACTACGGCACCTGGGTCTCCGACTGCATCGCCTATGGCACGTTCGTCAAGCCTGGCAAGTTCAACAACTGCCCGAACCAGTATTGGAACGGCGGGCCGTCCGGGACAAAGATCGCCAAACTGCTTGGTGCCTGGAAGGGCGTCGGGCTCAATTCGTACGGGGTGTGGAGCGGGTCAACGACCAAGGCGGATCTCAACATCTCGGGGATTAACACGGACTTCGCGAAATTGCTCGGTGCCACGGTGCCAATCACGCACTTCGTGATTGACACGAGTGAAAACGGCCGGGGCATGAACGACATGGAAACCTATGCCGCGGCGCCCTACCATCAGCCAGCCAGCGTGATCAGCACTCTTGTCAACGGCGAATTCTGCAATTCACCCGCCTCGGGCCTTGGGCTCGCCCCGACGGCGATCACCGGCGATCCGCTCGTGGATGCCTACCTCTGGCTAAAGACCCCCGGTGAATCCGCGGGCCAGTGCGATTCCGCTGGTGGGGCGCGAGCGTGGAACTATGAGGCTTACAAACGGCCTGGATGGCCGACCTCGGTTACGGCGCGGAGCCTTTTCGACCCGCTGTGGAGCACGGTCGATCCCCCTGCCGGCTTCTGGTTCGCCGAGATGGCGCTGGGACTTGCCCGAGACGCCGCCCAGTCCCCGAAGGCGCCGCAGAACAAATGAGGTGGTAGGGCCCAGAAACGGTGAGCCAGTGACGTCTTCGGGCCGCGGAACCCGTCAGACGGGTGACCCATTTCGCTTCTGACCGGCGTTGACGCTCCGATCGGGTTCCGTGGCAGACCGCGGCCCCGATGTGCTCCGCGTGGCGATCCACCCCGAACGCCTTGGCGACCTCGGTGACCTGGATGCCGTCCCGAATGACGGCAAGGACTATCGCGTAACGCTGGGTGATCTTGCAAAGCTCCCTGACCACTCGACCATCTCCTTGTGCCTCACAGCGGAGGATGCTGGAGCAAGGTGTCGGACATCGACCGAACGCGTGTGAGCAATCAACCGAACTCGGAACGTTGCAGATCAACCGAGGCAGCACATTCTCTTGGAGCCCGAGGTGGGATTCGAACCCACGACCTGCGCATTACGAGTGCGCTGCTCTGCCACTGAGCTACCCGGGCGACGCCACGGTCACTCGACGCTGGTACGCCGACGCGCGGCGCCGTCATCGTACGCGCTCGATGTCGACCGTGAGTCCGGGTGGTACCCGGCGACTTCGGGCCGCCGCGTCTCGTTACCTTTTGCACCCAGGCACGTCCTAGCCTGTCGGGAATGCCGCGCAACAACTCCGAGCACCCAGTACGTCGTCCCGGGCCACCCCCGCCGCGTCGATCGTGAGCGACGCCGCGCACGGACAGTTGTCCGCTCCCGGGATCGACGCCAGACCCGTCTCGGACGATCCGATGCACGGCTTCGAGGGGAGTTGGATCCTCGAGAGCGAAGAATCGATCAGGGCTGAAGCCCGCGTGGTCGGGGAGGAGCGGCGCCGTCGGCGCAGGTCCCGCCGCCGCCGGGCGTTGAGCTGGATCGCGATCGTCGGCGCCGCCGTCGGAATCGGCGTGGTCATCAGGACCTACGTCGTCCAGACCTACTACGTCCCGTCGGGTTCGATGATGCCGACGCTGCTCGCGGGGGATCGCATCCTCGTCGACAAACTGCCGACCGTCACGCACAACATTCGGCGCGGCGACATCGTCGTCTTCCAGCGGGTTCCGCGGGACGCCGACCTGCCCAAGGCCTCAGACCTGGTAAAGCGGGTCATCGGGTTGCCCGACGAGACGATCTCGTCCAGGGGCGACACCGTGTATATCAACGGCCATCCGCTCGCCGAACCCTGGCTTCCAGATCTCAGGAGACTTCCGGGCAACTTCCACTGCTATTCGCCCGACCTCGACATCCCGAAGACCGTGATACCCCCTCACTCCTACTACGTCCTCGGCGACTGTCGGGCAAACTCGTCGGACAGCAGGATCTGGGGTCCCGTGCCGGCGTCCGACATCATCGGCAAGGTCTTCCTTGTCGCGTGGCGTAACGACCATCCGTGGTTCAACTGGTTCTGACGCCCTCCCCACACCTCGCCATCGAAACGCGCGCCTGGACGACGTCACGGTCCGGCGCGCACGTAGGAAGGGCGACTCACATTTGCGCGCGGGCGGAGGGAGTGGGATTCGAACCCACGGGGCTTATCACCCAACGGTTTTCAAGACCGTCACAATCGTCCGCTCTGCCATCCCTCCTCGGGCGACGCTAGCCCGGAGAGGACCGACATTCGGAGCGATGACGTGACGCGCGACCGGGACGAACGGTCGCTTCGCACGGGCCCCGCGGGCGTCCACCGGCCCACCGGGAGGGGATTCGCGCCGGCCTCCCCGACCCGATCCGGGGACGCGCGGAACGTGTTGCCCGCGAGTGGGGACGGTGCTGGCAGGATAGAGGGCGCGATGGACCTCAAAGAGCTGTCCGAACTCCTCGAGCGAGTTCGCGACGGGAGCGTGGAACCCGCCACGGCTGTCGAACGTCTGCGGCGGCTCCCGTTCGCTGACCTCGGGTTCGCCCGTGTCGACCATCACCGATCGCTGCGCCAGGGCTTGCCCGAAGCCGTACTCGGCCAGGGTAAGACAGCTGGACAGTGCGCCGCGATCGTCACCGAGATGCTCGAGCACGACTCGGGACCGGTTCTTCTCACTCGCGCCGATCGCGATCAGGTCGCGGCCACGCTCGAACGCTGCCCGGGGGGCGCCGTGACACCCGGTCTGGCCGATCAGGCGACGATGTTCGTCGTCGCCTGGCGACCCGCGCCGCCACGCACCGAACAGGTCGTAGTCGTCACCGGCGGGACCGCGGACCTCCCGGTCGCGCATGAATGCGTTGCGACCCTCTCGGCCTTCGGTTTCGCCCCGACTCTCATCGCCGACAGTGGCGTCGCCGGGATCCACCGCCTGCTCGCCAACGAGGATGACATCGCCAAGTGTGACGCGGTCGTCGTCGTCGCCGGAATGGAGGGTGCGCTCGCGAGCGTTGTCGGGGGCATGTCGCCAGCGCCGATCGTCGCCATCCCGACGAGCGTCGGCTACGGCGCCTCGCTCGCAGGGGTGACGGCGCTGCTCGCGATGCTGGCGTCCTGCGCGCCCGGTGTCACGGTGGTCGGCATCGACAACGGCTTCGGCGCGGCGTGCGCCGTCACACGGGCACTCCGATGAGCGAGAACGCCCCCCGGCGCCGACACGGTCCCGCCGATACCTCGGGCTCGTCGCGCGGCCGGCGAATCGCCTGGTTCCACTGCTTCGCGGGAATCGCCGGTGACATGGCGCTTGGGAGCCTCATCGACGCGGGCGCCGACATCGACGAGGTCCGCAGCCTACTCGCGCGACTCGCGATCGACGGTTGGTCGTTCGACACGGTTCCTGTGTTGCGCGGTGGTGTCGCCGCCACCCAAGTCCTCGTCACGGTGAACGAGACGAGCGTCGTACGAACCTTCCCCCACATCCTCGGGATCCTCGACGAGGCGAAGCTGCCCCCGCGGGTGCGCGACCGTGCGGTGGCGACGTTCTCAGCGTTGGCGACCGTCGAAGGCAGGCTCCACCGCCGTCCGACAAGCCAGGTTCATTTCCACGAAGTCGGTGGACACGACACGATCGTCGACGTCGTCGGCACCGCCGCCGCGCTCGAGGTGCTCGGCGTCGACGAGGTCCTCTCGAGCCCGGTCGCGATGGGGAACGGCATGGTGCGCACGAGTCACGGCCTCCTGCCCAACCCCTCGCCCGCCGTCCTCGGCCTGCTCGAGGAGGCCCCGGTCTGGGGACGTGACATCAACGTCGAGCTGACGACCCCGACGGGCGCGGCGATCCTCGCCGCCATGGCGGCGGGGTTCGGCCCGATGCCGGCGATGGTCGTCGACTCGACCGGGTACGGTGCCGGTGCGCGCGAGATCGACGGGTTGCCGAACTGCACCCAGGTCGTCGTCGGCTGGCGGGCCACGACCGAGACGCCCGAAGGCACCCCGTACGGACAGCCGCTCGTCCTGCTCGAGGCGAATCTCGACGACGCGACGGGCGAACAACTCGCCGACGCGCTGCGTGCTCTCTTCGAAGCCGGCGCGAACGACGCCTGGGTGACGCCCGTCGTCATGAAGAAGGGCCGTCCCGGCCACGTGCTGAGCGTTCTCGCCGACCGTGCGCTCGTCGGCCAACTTCGCGCCGTGTTCACCGGCGAGACCGGGACGCTCGGGGTGCGCGCGAGCGAAGTCGGCCGGATGACCGCGGCACGACTTCTCGACCACGTCGAACTCGACGGCGTCTCGCTGCGCGTGAAGGTCAGCGCTGGACGAGTCAAGGTCGAACACGACGACGCTGCCGAATTCGCGCTGCGCTCGGGTCGCCCGGTCCGCGAGGTCATCGAGCGCGCCGAGCGGGCCTGGTGGGAGCAGTCCGACCGAAGGCCCGATCCGCCGGAAGAGGCGTAGGCCAAGCCGCCTGACGGCTCAGTTTGAGACATAGAGCGCGATCGAACGCGTCGCCGAGGGGCCGCTCGGGATCGTAGCGGTGACGACGAGCTCGTAGCCGGTCGCATGCTTCACGGCGAGTTTCGGCATGACCACGTACTGCGAGGCGCCGGGCACCAAGCTGAGCAGCCGGTGCCGGGCGCTGACCCGTGCCGCGCCGGCGTGGGAAGAACGGACGGGCGAGAGCACGACCGTCAGGTAGGCCCCGAGGGCGGTCGCGTCACCCGTGTTCTCGACGACGACGACGACCTCAAGTCGCGAGGTCGCCGCCACGACCGAGACGGAGCCCGCAGGCGGGATCTGGAGGGTCGTCGTCGCCGAGGGCAGCGTCGTCGTGGTCGTCGTCGGCTTGGCGCGCGCCGGGTTCGTCGACACCTTTGCCACCGGGTTCGGTGTCGTCGTCGAAGTCGTCACGGTCGCTTGACGGCGCGCGTGCCCCTTGCGAGCGGTTTTCGCCGTGGTCGGCAGCGTCGTGACCTCGGCCAACGTCGTGGTCGTCACGGTCGTCGTCGCGGGAAGCCCCGTGATGTCGAGGGGCGGTGGCTCGAGAGTCACGGCGACGATGGAGAGCACCGGGGAGAAAGCCAGGATCGCGGCGGAACGCAGATCATTCGCCCAGGCGCGGGCCGCCGCCCCGGACCACACGCCGGGCGACGCGATCCAGACCGAGGACGGAAGCTGGCGGGCGCTCACGTCCTTGTCGAGCGCGACGACGAGCGCGTGATAACCCGCGTCCGCCGCGAGGAAGCGCGACCCGGCGGTCGCCAGGAGCTGACCCGCCTGCGGCAGCGACGATCGCCCTCCCCGACGCGAGATGGCGAGCGCGATACCGCGCGCGAGGCTCTCGGCGCCGGCGCGGCGCAGGTTGAGAACCCCGGCCATGAGCGCGTCCGCGCGTTGCGACGGGGCCGCGAGGCCGATCTCTCGGTAGGTGTTCGCGTCCGACTCGGCGCTCCGCGCGAGCTGGGCGAGGGCGTACTCGAGCGTCACGCGGTCGAACACCGCCGGATTGGTGGCGTGGGCGCGGATGGCGTGCAGCGCCGGCGACAGGGTGTTCGACTCATCGACGATGGTCGCGACAGCGGCGACCCACGTCTTGTCGGTCCGCTGGCCGACCGCGGTGGACGACTTCACGACCTGGTCGACGACCTCGCCGACCACGAGGCAAACGACGAGGATGATCACAACCGCGGCGACGACGCGCCAACGCTCACGCCGGGTCGGCGGAAGTGCACGACGACCGCGGGGTCAACATCGAGCTGACGCTAGCGGTCGAGAAACGGCCGTCTGGGGAGTCGGCGCGCGGCGGCGTGACCGCCGGGCGTCACTCGCCGGTAGCACCCCCACTGATGCTCACCTCGGACTTCGTCGTCCGCCAGCTGACCGTCGGCCGGATCGCCTCAGGATTGACGCGGCTCTTGTGCTTGATCGCCAGTTCGACGAGCGACGCGACGTGCTCGTCGTTCAGCAGGTGCGGCTGCAGCCCGAGGTCGGGCAGCTTCGTCGCGATCGCGTTGTAGTAGTGCTCTTCCTTCTCGACACGGGGGTCCGGGATCGACTCGATCGTGACCGGGACGGGTGAGACTCGCTTGACCCACTCGGCGAGCTGGTTCACCGAGAACGACCCGGTGAACTGGTTGAAGACACGGAACTCGCCCGCCTCCGCCGGGTTGAGGCAGGCCAGTTCGATGCAGGCGAGCGTGTCGCGGATGTCGAGCATCCCCCGTGTCTGGCCACCCTTGCCGTAGACGGTGAGCGGGTAGCCGACGGCCGCCTGCACGGCGAACCGGTTGAGGACCGTGCCGAAGACCCCGTCGTAGTCGAACCGGGTCTCGAGATCTGTGTGCATCGCGGTCTCGGGCGTCTGCTGCCCGTAGACGACGCCCTGATTGAGGTCCGTTGATCGCAGACCCCAGATTCGGCAGGCGAACTGGATGTTGTGGCTGTCGTGCACCTTCGACAGGTGGTAGAAGGATCCCGGTTGCTTCGGGTAGGGCAGGAGGTCCGTCCGGCCCTTATGGGTGATCTCGATGAAGCCCTCTTCGATGTCGATGTTCGGCGTGCCGTACTCGCCCATCGTGCCGAGCTTGACAATGTGGATCGCCGGATTGAGCTCGGCGATCGCGTAGAGAAGGTTGAGCGTCCCCACGACGTTGTTCACCTGGGTGTACACCGCGTGCTTCCGGTCGATCATCGAGTAGGGCGCGCTGCGCTGTTCGGCGAAGTGGATGACCGCGTCCGGATCGAACGAACGGATCGTCTCGAAAATGAAGGGGTAGTCGTTCAAATCGCCGATGAACGGCTCGACTGTGTGTCCGCTGACGTCTTTCCACGTCGCGACACGCCGGTGGATCTGACGGATCGGAACGAGCGAGTTCGAGCCCATCTCGTCGTCGTAGTGACGGCGGACGAGGTTGTCGACGACCCCAACGTCATGACCGCTCTGGGAGAAGTGGAGTGCGGTCGGCCATCCAAGGTAACCGTCGCCCCCGAGAACGAGGATCCGCATCAGGCTGTCCTTCCTGTCGTGCGCCAGCTACTCGTCGGTCGACCCTGGCCATGGCACACCACAGACCGCCGGGAACAGCGAGTTCGGTAGATGCCAGTCGGGGCGCGACGCAACGTGGTGACACTTGTAGATTGATTGTGCGAGCGACGAGCTTAGTCGAGTCGCGGCGTGGGGGGTCTAGTCGCTGTCCTCGCGGATTCGGGCCTCGGTCCGGCCCCGCGGGCGCGTGCGACACCGCGCGGCGCCGGCGGGGCGCTCGCGGCGAACGCCGGTGTGGCGCAGCTGGCAGCGCAGACGACTTGTAATCGTCAGGTCGTGGGTTCGAGTCCCACCACCGGCTCCAATCGTCGGGAACTCCCTGGCCGACGAAGGCTCGATGCGCCCTGTGCCCGCCGACGTGTCTCATCGCCATGGCTGCTGACGGTTGTCCTCGCGGCCGGTCGGACCTCGCGTCCTGAGACCGCGCGGCCGCGGACCAGCTGACGCGCTCTGGACACTGCCTGGCGAACCTGCCGGACGCGCCCTACCCCGTCAGCTGACCTTCCCGGCGGGGGGAAGCATCACCGGCCGAGCTCGGTTTGCGCGAGGCGGGCGTCACTCGGGAACGTGGCAGACGGCTTCGACGTTGTTGCCGTCTGGGTCTCGGACGAAGGCGCCGTAGTAACCAGGGTGGTACTCCGGCCAGAGTCGCGGCTCGTGGAGCACCTCGGCTCCCTGCGCCACGGCGGCGTCGAAGAAGGACCGCACGGCCGCCCGGTCGGCAGCGTGGAACGCGATGTGGGACTCACGGAAACCCTCGCCGGTCTCGAGCGGCCCGACCCAGAACATCGGTTGCTGCCCCACCCCGAAGCCGACGACCGTCTCGAAGTCCATCACCCGACTCCCGCCAAGTGGCGCGAGAACGGCGTCGTAGAAGGCGAGGCTCTTCGTGACATCGGAACACTGGATTGCGAGATGATCGATCATCGCTCCATCATGCCCCCCCGGGGCGCCCGGTGGAGGGCCGATTCGAGCCGGCCCGCGACCGAGCTCCTCGCATCGCCGATCTGACACCCGTCGACACGGCGCCCGTGCTGGCGCGTCTCGACAGCTCGCGTGCGGCCAGTCGTTCCCCGCCGGGCCCTCCGCGTCGGCCGCGCGCCCCGCGGGTTCCCAGCGACGTCGAGGCGATACTCGGGCTCGCTTCTCGAGGAAGCCCGCCAGCGCCACCACGAAGTGACGACTCGCGTCTGGGGCGGACGCGGCGATCCCGCGGACGGGCTGTCCGATCCCGTGACCTGCGAACCACGCATCTGAGCCGAGACGCCGAGGCACCGGAACGTGACAAACGACCCACGGGGTTGCGTCGGGCCACGGCGATAGGGTCGTTGGGTGCCCGTCGCCGACTCGGACTTCCTCTCGGCGTGCCGATGCGAGCCGGTCGCGCGCCCGCCCGTGTGGTTCATGCGCCAGGCCGGACGTTCACTTCCGGAGTTCCGCGCCCTACGGGGCGAGGGCAGCATCCTCGACGCGGTGCGCGATCCGGAACTCGCGGCCGAGCTCACCTGCCAGCCGGTGCGCCGCTACGGCGTCGACGCGGCGATCCTCTTCTCCGACATCATGGTCCCGATCGCCGCGGTCGGCTTCGAGGTGGAGATCGTCCCGGGGACGGGCCCCGTCGTGAACCGCCCCTTCCGCGCGCGCTCCGATCTCACGCGTCTGCGACTGCTCGATCCCGTCGCCGACACGCCCTACGTCAGCGAGACCGTCCGGCGCGTCGTCGCCATGGTCGATGTCCCCGTCATCGGCTTCGCAGGTGCCCCGTTCACGCTGGCGAGCTACCTCGTCGAGGGCGGGCCCTCCCGTGACTTCGCCCGGACGAAGAAGCTGATGCACTCCGAGCCGGAGACCTGGTTCGCGCTCGCCGACCGGCTCGCCGAGATCGCACTCGCCTCCCTGCGCAGCCAGGTCGAGGCCGGGGCGAGCGCGGTCCAGCTCTTCGACAGCTGGGCTGGGTGGCTGTCGCGCGCCGACTACGAACGCTTCGCCCTGCCCGCGACGCGTCGGATCCTCGGGGGTCTCGCGCCCTTCAGAGTCCCGCGCATCCTGTTCGGGGTCGGAACCGGGGAACTGCTCGATCTCATGGCGACCGCCGGTGCCGACGTCGTCGGCGTCGACTGGCGCGTGCCGCTCGACCGCGCCGCCGTGCGAGTCGGGCCGCACACGGCTCTCCAGGGCAATCTCGACCCGGCGATCTGCCTCGCCGGATTCGATGCCGCCGGGGTGGCAGCGAGAAGGGTCCTCGACGAAGGCCGCGCGGCCCCGGGGCACGTGTTCAACCTCGGCCACGGCGTCCTGCCGGGGACCGACCCCGCCGTGCTCCAGCGCCTGGTCGAGCTCGTTCACGCGACATCCCCCCGGCGTGGAGCAATGGGCCGATGACCACGGGAGTCCTCGTGATGGCGTACGGCACGCCGACCGGCCCCGACGACGTCGAGGCCTTCTACACCGACATCCGCCACGGCCGACCGCCGACCGGGCCCCAGCTGAGCGAGCTCCAGGCGCGGTACACGGCGATTGGTGGCGCCTCACCCCTCGCCGCGAGAACCACGGCGCAGGTGGCCGCGCTCGGCCGGGCACTCGAGGTGATCGCGCCCGACCATTTCCGCACCGCCTTCGGCGCGAAGCACTCGGCCCCGAAGATCGAGGCGGCGGTCGACGAGCTCGCCGACGCCGGCGTCTCGGCGATCGTCGGGCTCGTCCTCGCGCCGCACTACTCCGTGGGCAGCGTCGGCGAGTATCTCGAACGGGCCCGGGCGCGGACCGCGGCGCGCGGCGTCGCCGCGGCGTTCGTCACACGCTGGGGCGCCGAACCGGAACTCATCGAGCTTCTCGCCGGTCGCACAGCCGCAGCCGTGGCCTCGCTCGGCGACCGAGCCACGTCCGAGATCGAGGTCGTGTTCACGGCGCACAGCCTGCCGGAACGGGTCGTCTTCTTGGGCGACCACTATCCCGACGAACTCGCCGAGACCGCGGGGCTCGTCGCGGCACGCTGCCGGCTCGTCCGTTGGCGGACCGGTTGGCAGAGCGCGGGACGGACCGAGGAGCCGTGGCTCGGCCCGGACATCACCGAACTCCTCGCCGCCATCGCCAACGAGGGGGCACGCGCCGTCGTCGTCTGCCCAGCCGGCTTCACCTCGGATCACCTCGAACTCTGCTACGACCTTGACATTGTCGCGGCCCGCAGGGCCGCCGAGCTGGGGCTCGGGTTCGCGCGCACCGCCTCGCTCAACGACGACCCCGGACTCATCGGCCTGCTCGCGCGCCTCGTCTCTGCGGCGGACCCCGACCCGCCCGGGCGACCCTGACGCGACTCGCTGGCCGGGAGATGCCACGAAAACGGATCCTCGTCGCCGGCGCTGGCGTGAGCGGACTTGTCGCGGCGCGGGCGCTCGCTGGCGCCCACGACGTCGTGCTGGCCGAGGCCGAAGGCACCGTCGGCGGGAAGATGCGCACCGTCGACTTCCGCGGCTGCCCGCTCGACCTCGGACCGGACGTCTTCATCACCCGCAACCCGGCGGCTGAACAGCTCTGCCGTGAGCTCGATCTCGGCGAGGAGCTCATCGCCCCGTCGACCTCGAGGGCCGCGATCTGGGCACGTGGTCGCCTCCGCCCATTCCCGTCGGGTCTCGCGCTCGGCATCCCGATCGACCTCGTCAGGCTGTTGCGCTCGGGCGTCGTCTCGCCGGTGGCCGTCGTGCGCGCGGCCACCGACCTCGTCCCGCGCGGTCGGGTCGCGCCGGTCGACTTCGGGTCCGGCACGGCATCAGCGGGAACCGACCTCTCGGTCGGCGCGGTCGTCGGCCGTCGTCTCGGACGCGAGGTGGTCGGGACGCTCGTCGACCCGCTCCTCGGGGGCATCAACGCCGGAGACGTGCGGCAACTTTCGTTTACCGCCACCGCGCCGGAGCTCGCCCGCGCGATCGCCGGACGTCGGTCCATGCTCCTCGCGCTGCGCGCCCATCTGAAGGCCGGCACCAGACCTCGGACGCAGAAGTCCCCGATCTTCCTCGGTCTTGCGCGCGGGCTCGAGACACTGGCCCGCGTGCTCGAGCAGGACTGCGCCGCGCGCGGTGTCGAGATCCGGACGAACGCCGCCGTCGTCGAGCTTCGCCGGGGGGGGCGCGGCCACGGCTGGCAGGCCGTGGTCGGTGCGGACGAGCTCGCCTGCGACGGAATCCTGCTCGCGGTACCAAGCCACGTCACGGCCGGGATGGTCGCCGCGCCCTTCCCCGAGCTCGCCTCGCTGCTGCGGGCGATCCCCTACTCGGGCGTCGTCACCGTCGCGTTCGCCTGGCCGGCGGACGTCATCGCCGCCTCGTCGCTCGCCCTCATCGGGAGCGGGGTGCTCGTCCCCCGCCGCTCCGGGTTGCTTTCGACCGCGCTCAGCCTCACCTCGTCGAAGTGGCCCCGCTCGGCGCGACCCGACGAGATCGTCGTGCGGGCCTCCGCCGGGCGGCACGGAGACGAACGCGCCCTCGCCCTCGACGACGGGACGCTCCTCGCGCATCTCCGGTCGGAGATCGCGACGGTCCTCGGCGTCACAGCCCCGCCCCTCGACGTCCTCGTGCGGCGCTGGCCCGAGTCCTTCCCGCAGTACGTCGTCGGTCATCTCGCCCGGGTGGCGCGCCTCGAGACGCTCGCGGCGGACCTCGGCCCGATCGCCCTCGCCGGCGCGTGGACGCACGGCATCGGCATCCCGGCGTGCATCGCCCAGGCCAAACGGGCCGCGTCGCTGCTCGCGGGCGCGCTCCGCTGATGAACCCGCCGGTGGCGCCAGGTGCCGCGAGGTTGGCCGGCCGCGGCGCTCTCGCGCTTCTCGCGGGAGGGCTCGTCGGCTGCTCGCTGCCACCGTTCGGACCCTGGTACCTCGCGCCGCTCGGACTTGCGGTCGCGGCCGGGACGATCACGCGACGGTCGGTGGGTCGACGGGCGCTTTGCGGTCTGCTCGTCGGTATCGGCCAGTTCAGTGTCGGATGCGTCTGGGCGCTCGAGTTCACCGGGCTCGGCTACGTCGCCCTCGTCGCCTGCGAGTCGTTGTTCGTCACGGTCGCCTTCATCGCGGTCCCGCCCAGACGGGGCCGGCTCATCGCCTTCGCCGGCGCGCTCACGCTCCTCGAATGGGCGCGCGATCACTGGCCCTTCGGCGGCCTGCCGCTCGGCGGCACTGCGCTCGGCCAGGTGGACGGCCCCCTCGCCGCACTCGCGGGTCGGCGGCCCGCTCCTTCTCGTCGCCGCGGTCGGACTCGCCGGCGCCGGCCTCGCCGCGCTCGGCTCCGCGGGTTGGGCCCGCCTCTCGACCGACAAGCCTCCCGTGAAGGGCACCGCGCTCGCCGGCTTGGCGGCCATCGGCCTCGTCGCCCTCACCGGCGGCCTCGCCGCACTGGCGCCCGGCGGCGGGCCGCCTCGCGCCGCCGTCGCCGTCGCGATCGTCCAGGGGGGAGGTCGGCGCGGCATGAGCTCTCTCAACGTGCCGGCCAGTCACGTCTTCGCCGCGACCTGGCACGTGACGTCCCGACTCCGGCGACCGGTCGGCCTCGTCGTCTGGCCCGAGGACACCGTCGCGGTCGCCGGCCCGCTCGCCGGTTCGATCAAAGCGGATCGCGTCGCGACCCTCGCCCGGCGGCTCGACACGACGGTGCTCGCCGGGGTCACCACGCCAGTCGGCTCGACCCGGTTCGAGAACGAGATCACCGCCTGGGGACCGTCCGGCCGGATCATCGGGTCCGTCGAGAAAACCCATCCGGTCCCGTTCGGCGAGTACGTTCCCCTGCGTTCGCTGTTCTCCCGGATCGCGAGCCTCACCGGGGTGCCGAGAGACGTGATCGTCGGCCGTAACGACGGGGAGCTCACGACCCCGGCGGGGCGCGTCGCGATCCTCAACTCCTTCGAGGCTTTCTTCGCGGACCGGGCCCGCAGCGGGGTGCGCGCCGGCGGCGAGCTCCTCGTCGTCGAGACGAACACCGCCTCGTACGCGACCGACATCGTCCCCGCCGCCGAGCTCGCCGCCTCGCGGCTGCAGGCGATCGCCGAGGGCCGCGATCTCGTCCAGTCGGCGACGACCGGCTACTCGGCGCTCATCTCGCCAAACGGGGTCGTCACCCGGCAAAGTGGTCTGGGAACCCCGGACCTCTTGCGGGGCGTCGTCGCGTTGCGGACGGGCGCGACGCTCTACGAACGGTTTGGCGACCTGCCGGTCCTCGCCGGCTCGGCGCTCGCCGTGGCTCTCGGCTGGGCGCTGCGGCTCGCCGAACGCGACGGAGACGCGCTCGGCGCGTGGCGTCGCCGGCCGGCCCGTCGGGGCTTCGTCGACTAGACGGTGCTGAGCTCGTCGGCGGCCAGCTCGCCGCCGGGACCTGCGTCGTTCCGTTCGAGGTTGTCCTCGTCGGAGACGGCGTTCGGCGTGTTGAACAGATAGCGGTTGAAGATCGTGAACTTGCCGACCCACAGCACGCCGTAGGTGAAGAAGTTGGCGAATTCGACGAGGATCGTGACACCCATCTTGGAATGGGTGAAGTGGTGCGCCTCGACCGCGGCGAAATGCACCGCGGCGGTCGAGAGCAGGACGCCAGCGATGGCGATCGTCCAGAACGGGACGACTTCGCGCATCACGTGCGACCTACCGGTCTTCCCCCAGGTCCAGGTGCGGTTGAGCCAGTAGGCGGGTGCAGTGGCGATCGACGTCGCGAGCAGGTTGCTCTCCGCCGCCGAACCGATCTTCAGCACGCGGAAGAACACGTAGAGCATGCCGAGGGTGAGGACCGTCGAGACGACCGAGACGAAGGAGAAGCGCCAGATCTTGGAGAAGTTCGGATGCCGGGTGAGTTCGCGCGCGAAAGCGAGAGGGTGCGAAAGAGCTTTACGCATGATTGCCCGAGTGTACCGTCTCAACGTGGACGCGACGGACGGACAGCTCCTCGATCTGCTCGACCTCGAGCAGATCGAGGAGGACCTCTTCCGGGGCGTGAGCCTCGACGAAACGCGGCGCCGCGTCTTCGGGGGCCAGGTGGCCGCACAGGCGCTCGTCGCCGCCGGTCGGACGGTCGCCCATCGCCGCGTGCACTCGCTCCACGGCTACTTCCTGCGGCCCGGGGATTCGCACCGCCCGACCCTTTACAGAGTCGAGAGGATTCGCGACGGCGCCTCCTTCACGACCCGCTGGGTGATCGGGATCCAGGTCGGTAAGCCGATCTTCGGCTTGATGTGCTCGTTCCACCGAGACGAGGAGGGACTCGTCCACGGGGACCGCATCCCCGACGTGCCCGGCCCCGAGGAGCTTCCGACGCTCACGCAGGCGCTCACCGCCCGAAGCGACGAGCCGTCGCCGACGTTCCTCAACACCTACGGCCTCGACATCCGCTTCGTGACCGAATACCCGTGGCAACGCGACGGCTCGTCGTCCGACAAGGAGCAACTCTGGCTGCGCGCGACGGGGCCGATCGGTGACGACCCTCTCATCCACGCGGCCATCCTCACCTTCGCGTCGGACCTGACGCTCGTCGACACCATCCTCCAGCGCCATGGAACGACCCCCTTCGACGAGCATTTCGTGGGCGCGAGCCTCGACCACAGCCTGTGGTTCCACCGGCCCTTCCGCGCCGACGAATGGTTGTTCTACGACCAGACGAGCCCTGTCGCCTTCGGCGGCCGCGGACTCGCGCGCGGCCTGCTGTTCAAGAGGGACGGCCACCTCGTCGCCAGTGCCGTCCAGGAGGGGCTCGTCCGGTTGAAGGCCGCGCAGTAGCCGCGCGGCTTCGCGCCGATCACCTGGCGCTGCGGCGGATGCACGTGTCGGTGCGCGCTCGCGATCGGAGATCCCCGCGGTGGCGCGACGGACGGACCGATCAACCCCCCGGGTCCGACGACGCGGCGCGGCGCTGCTTGACGACGCGCTTGGTGACGCCGGTGACGACTCCGATCCGGCGCGCCGCCTGACGCGCGGCTCGCCCCGCCTCGGGCGCGAGCGCGCCGGCGACGATGCCGGCAGTCTCGAAGGTGCTCGGAACGCGCGGTGCGGGCTTGTCACCGCCGTCCGTGGCCGGTCGGGGGGGCCGGACCCGGTCGACGTACAGCGTCGAGCGCTCGATCCAGAGAACGAGGAGCGCCACCCCCTCGGAAAGCGCCACGCCCGTGACGTGGACGCGCGAGTACTCGAACACCGGCACGACGATCAGCACGGCCGCCACGACGAAATCCCCGACGTGGTGGGCGCGCCGGCTCAACAGCCCGACCGCGCTCAACCGGCCAACGGTGACGACGTTCAGCAGCAGCAGCAGGATTCCCGCCGCCACCAGCGCGATCTCTGCCCCACCGGTCAGGTGGAAGCCGACGGCGATCAGCGCGATCGCGACGACGTACTCGACGATCTGGTGACCGAGAAAGGGAACGCGCCGACGCGCGGGCCCGCTCCTCACCCCCGCGTCAGCGGCCGGGCGTCCGGGGCGCACCGACGGTCGGCCGTCTGCGGCGCCGCGCCGGCTCAGCTGCCGCTCGAGTCCTTCGGCGCCTCGGAGTCCTTCGCGGCCTCTGCGGTCTTCGCCGTCTCAGCCGCCTTCGAGGTTTCCTCACCACCTTCGGCGAGGCCCTTCTTGAACTCGTGTGAGGCACTTCCGAGACCGCGGGCGAGCTCGGGCAGCTTGCTTCCACCGAAGAGCAACACGATGACGACGACCGCGATGATGATGAGGCCGTCCGGTCCGAAAACATTTGCGAGCACGCCTGCTGACACAGGCCCTCCTCTCGTCGCGGCGTCAATGCTAGACCGACTGGACGCCGCGCGGTACGCCCCCCACCAGGTGCCTCGCGAGCGGGCCGCCGGGCTCGGTAAGGTGGCCGGATGTCCGCGGACGCCGCACCGGACACAAGCCAGTCGAGGCGCGCCGGCGCGCGAGCCCAGGGGAGCAACGAGCGAACATGACGGCGCCAGTGCGTCCCGATCATGACGGGCGACGCGACAGGGACGAGGAGCCCGCGGCACTGACGATCGCCGCGCGGGGCAACGGCTTCCCCGGCGAACCGACCTGGCGTGGGTTTCCCGCCGCCGAGGCGATCGAGGACTTCCGGCTCGCGTGCCTTGCCCAGGCGATCGACGAACGTGAACTCACGATCCACAAACAGGGCGCGGCGTACTTCCACGTCTCGGGGGCCGGGCACGAGGCCCTCCTCGTCGGTCTCGCCCGGTCGCTACGAGCCGGCTACGACTGGTTCTTCCCCTACTACCGGGACCTCGCCCTGGTGCTCGCCCTCGGCGTGACCCCCTACGACGTGCTCTTGCAGTGCGTCGGTGCGGCCGCCGACCCGGCCTCGGGTGGGCGCCAGATGACCGCGCACTGGGGATGCCCTGAGCTGCACATCGTCTCCCAAACGAGCGCGACGGGCAGCCAGTGCCTGCCGGCGATCGGGTGCGCCGAAGCCGGACGCTACATCGCCGCCCACGACCTAACCGGGATCACGGCCCACGCCGACGAGGTGACCTTCGTCTCGCTCGGCGAGGGGGCCACCTCGGAGGGGGAGTTCTGGGAGAGCCTGAACACCGCCTGTCGGCTGCGCCTTCCCGTCGTCTACGTCGTCGAGGACAACGGCTTCGCGATCTCGGTCCCGGTCGCGGACCAATCCCCCGCGCCGGTCTCCGACCTCGTCGCCGGCTTCCCCGGGCTCAAGGTCGCGGAACTCGACGGCTGCGACTACTTCACGGCCCGCGCCGTCGGCGCCGAGGCGATCGCGCGGGCTCGTGACGGAGCCGGCCCGGTGCTCATCCACGCCCACGTCGTCCGGCTGAGCTCGCACTCGTCGTCGGACGACCAGACCAAGTACCGCTGTGCCGCCGAGATCGCCGAGGATCACAGCAACGACCCGGTGCGACGCCTGCGCGAGGAGCTGACCGGGGTCGGCCTCCTCGACTCCGAACAAGCGATCGCCATCCGTGACGAGGTCCGCGCGCTCGTCGCGACGGCCGGTCAGGCGGCCCTGCGCGCTGCCAAACCCGATCCCGCGAGCGCGACGGCGCGACTCTGGCAGCTGCCGGAGCTGCCGGAACCTCCCGAATGCCGCGAGGACGGGGCGCCGGTCAACTTCGGCGAGGCGATCCGCCGCACGCTCCACGAGACGATGACGAACGACGAACGGGTGCGCGTATTCGGCCAGGACGTCGCCGACGCCCCCGACGAGAAGCTCGAGGGCCTCGGCGGCGTCTTCGGCCTCACCCACGGGCTGCAACGGGCCTTCGGCGACGACCGCTGCTACAACGCGCCGCTCGCCGAGGCGAACATCGTCGGTCGCGGGATCGGCCAGGCGATCCGCGGCCTGCGTCCGGCGGTCGAGGTGCAGTTCTTCGACTACATCTGGACGGCCATGCAACAGATCCGCACCGAGGCGGCGACGGCGAGATGGCGCTCGAACGGCTCGTTCTGCGTGCCGCTCGTCGTGCGCGTCGCGATCGGCGGCTACCTGCGCGGCGGGGCGATCTGGCACTCGCAGTCCGGCGAGTCCATCTTCACCCACACCCCCGGGTTGGTCGTCATGTTCCCGTCCCGCGCCCGCGACGCAGCCGGGCTGTTGCGCGCCGCGTTCCGCTGCGAGGATCCGGTGCTGTTCCTGGAGCACAAGCACCTGTTCCGTCAGCGCTACGCGATGGATCCCTTCCCAGGACCCGACTACGTCCTGCCGCTCGGCAGGGCGACGACCGCCCGGGCGGGCCGCGACCTCTCGGTCGTGACCTGGGGAGCCACCGTGCAGCTTTCGCTCGACGCCGCCGAACAGCTCGCCGCCGAGGGCGTCGAGCTCGAGGTGATCGACCTGCGCACCCTGGCGCCCTGGGACAAAGACGCGGTCGCCGCCTCAGTCGCGCGCACGGCGCGCTGCCTCGTCGTCCACGAGGACGTCGTCACGTCCGGGTTCGGCGCCGAGGTCGCCGCCTTCGTCGCCGCGGAGTGCTTCGCTGACCTCGACGCCCCGGTGCGCCGTGTCGCCGCCCAGGACGCCTGGGTCGGTTACGACCCCGGTCTGGAGCGGGCAGTCCTGCCGCAGACGGCGGACATCGTCGCCGCGGCCCGCGCCCTTACCGCCTACTGAGAGGCGATTCGTCCGGGTCCACCGGCGCGGCCTCGCGGCCGAAAAGTCTGTCGACCCCAGGCTCGATATCGGCCCGCGGCATGCGCGCCCGCCATCCCTTGTTCGCCGCGGCGAGCGCCCGGTTCGGCGCGTAGCGCTGGGTCGCGCGCACGATGAGGCGGGAGCCGAGGATCAGGGCGACGACGAGCACGACGAGGACCATCGCGGCGTCGTGCGAGAGGACGTGCTGGGTCGGGAACGGGCTGTCATAGTCGGCGTAGACGACATAGGTGAGGTAGGGGACCGCGGAGTGGAGTAACGCGCCCGTCGGGTAGGACGTGCTGTTCTGCCCGGCGGTGTAGAGCAGCGGCGCCGTCTCGCCGATCGAGATCGCGATCGCGACAACGATGCCCGTGAGTATCCCCGGGACCGCCGAGCGCAGCACAACCCGACGCAGCATGTGGGACTTCTCCATCCCGAGCGCCTCGCCACCTTCGCGATAGGCGAGCGGCACCTGGTTGAGGGCGAGTTCCGTCGACTTCGCGATGTAGGGCACGACCAGCAGCGAGAGCACGACAAGGGCGGCGAGCAGCGAGAACTTCCAGCGCAGCCCGATGACGAGCGCGAGGTACCCGACGTAGCCGAACACGATCGAGGGGACACCGGAGAGCACCTCCGACGCGCTCCGCAGCACCGTCGAGACGATGCCCGGCCGGCAGAACTCGGCGAGGTAGATCCCGGCCCCGATCCCCACGATCCCCGCGATCACCGCGACGCCGAACGTGATGAGCAAGGTTCCGACGATGTCGTTGGCGAGACCGCCACCGAGCCCGGACGTCGGGGTCCAGAGCACGTTCCAGCGCCAACCGTTGATGCCGCGTTGGAACACGCCGTAGAGGATCCACACCACCGGCGCGACCAGGAACGCGAGGCCGAAGCCGCAACCTGCCCACCACAGCCAGTTGATGACCCGACGCCGGTACAGGACCGTCCGAGGCGTCGACGACGGGGTGCCGGTCGCGCGACGGGGTGGTATGACAGCCCCGGTGGTTGCCGCCATCAGAAGCCGGCACCGACCGGGAGCACCGCGCCGTGGGCGGAACGTCGGACGATGACGCGCGCGAGGACGTTCACGATGAGCGTGATGATCAGGAGCACGAGCGCGAGCTCGGCGAGTGCCTTCACCGCGAGGCCGCTCGGGTCGGTCTGCGCGGAGTCGAGGGTCAACACGATGTTCGCCGCGATCGTCGTCATGACGCCGTAGATGTTGTGGGCGAGCTGGTTCTCGCCGCCGCAGATCAGTGCGACGGCCATCGTCTCGCCGAGTGCCCGGCCGAGCCCGAGCACGGCCGCCCCGATCACGCCGGTCCGCACCCAGCGCGCCTGGACCCGTCGGAAGACCTCGGCGTCGGTCATCCCGAGCGCCTCGGCTCCTTCCTTCGTCGTCTCGGGCACCTGGCGCAACAGGTCACGGGTCGTCGCCGCGATGATCGGAATGATCATCGCGGCGAGCACGAGACCACCCGTCAGCAGCCCCTCGCCGTCGCCGACGGCGCCCCTGAAGATGTCGAACGGCGGCACGTTCGGCAGGTGCGAGAGCGCGGGGTAGATCTCCTTGGCGATCCACGGCCCGAAGGTGAGGGCGCCCCACACGCCGATGACGATGCTCGGGATGCCGGCGAGGATCTCGAGGCAGATGCCGATCACCGTGCCGGCGCGGGCGGGGAGCTTCTCCACGACCAGGACGGCCGCGCCCACGGCGATCGGCAGCCCGACGAGGAGCGCGATCGCCGATGACTCCAGGGTCCCGACGATGAGCGGCCAGGACCCGAACTCCGCGCCGGCGAGGTGGGCGACCCCGCCGCTGTGGAGGATGTCGCCGTAGGTGTTGCCGATCGTCCAGGTGCTCGACGTGACGAACCGTGTCCCGTTGTAGCGGATCGACGGCATCGCCTCGACGAGCAACACGACGAGCATGGCGATGAGCGCCGCGAAGGGCAAGGTCGCCAACAAGCCGCTGCCTGCGGCGAGGAGCCGCTCGAGGTAGCGGCTGTGCCGGCGCGGCGAGACGGCACCGCTGCCACGAACACCGGACCCAGTGCCTGGCAACAGGGGCGGCCGGCGCGCACCCTTCGCGCCGGCCGCCTCGCTAGCTGTCGTCATTGCACTCCAGTCGGTCACGGGATGCCACACCCACAGGACGTTGCCGCACCATGAACGGGCATCCGTGACCGCGGGATCCCCTGCTAGGAAGCGCTGATCTCGTTAAGCAGGCCGATCGACACGCTGAGCGCATTGAGCGCCAGTGGCCTGAACTCCACCGGGTTGAGGAACGCCGGGGTCGCACCGTGAGCGGGGTCCATCGCCCAGGCGAGCTCCGCCTTGATGGAGTCGGCCGCCGTCAGACTCGGCTGGTGTTCGAGCACGATCGCGTACTCGAAGTTCACGATCGGGTAGCCGGTCGGCGCACTGGACGAATCAATGAGCGAAATCGCACCATTTGCCGGGATGTCCGGGTAGGCCTCCACTTCGGCCTTGATCGACCCCGGCGTCGGGAGTACGAACTTGTTCGAGCCGTTCTCCAGTTCCGCGTAGCCCAGGGGCGGGGAGGCGAAAACCGCCGATGGCAGGTAGCTGACACCCAGGTAGCCGATGGAGCCGGGGTTCGCCTCGACAGCCGCCTCGATGCCCGAGTTACCGCTTTCGGCGAGCTCGTTGTCGACGTACGGCCACGTCGTGTAGATGAGCTGCGGCCCGTCGTACGGCGACTGGCGCGTCCAGCTCTCCTTGTCCCCGTAGTACAGGTACGACGTGAAGATGAACGTGTCACCACTCGAGTCGATGCGACGGACGGGGATGATCGGCTTGTCCGGCAGCTTCACCTTGGGGTTCAACGCGGCGATCGCCTTGCTGTCCCAGTTCTTGATCTTTCCTTGGTAGATGCCGTTCAGCACGGTCGACGAGAACTTCAGGTGATCCGTCGCGGGGATGCTGTGCAGGTCGTAGACGACCGCCTGCGCCGAGACCGTCACGGGAATGTTGAGAACGGCGGGCGGTCCCGTCATCGTCGCTGCCGGCAGGAACCCGTCCGACCCGCCGATGTTGATCGTGCCGTTTTCTGCTTCGGACTGTCCCAGACCCGAGCCGCCCTTGCCGGGGCTCACCGGCACGGGTGGCGACGGGGCCGTCGACCCGGACCACTCCTCCCAGAGCGGGTAGAAGAGCGAGGAGCCCGCCTCGGTGAGCGTCGGCGCCTTCGCCGGCGCCAGCGCCTCGAGGGTCGCCAGTGCCGCTTCGGCTTGGCTCATCGTCATTGCCTTGCTCGTCGCCGCGCCGCCCGGTGACACGACGATCGCGCCAAGACCGAGGGCGGCGGCGAGAGCGATCGCCGCGACGCCCGTCACCCGGCCCCGGCCGAACCGGCTGCGCCTCGTCGTACCTACTGCGTTCGTGTACATAACTCGGTTGTGCTCCTTTCGGTCCTCCGCCCGGGGGGGGCGGTCTGCGGGGCAGTTGCCTCCAGAGGATCCCGGCTCCGTCACCGGTCCCCTGGCACTCACGTCGATCCCCGTTCAGGGTCTCCCTGTCGGATCGACCTCGCCTCCTATGTACCGAGCGGTCTCGGGACGTTCGGGACGAGTGAACAGTTGCGAAGTCGGCGCCGTTTCGATCATGCAGCCCTCGTAGAAGAAGATCGTGTTGTCCGAGAGGCGGCGGGCCTGGTGGAGATCGTGCGTCACGATGATCACCGTGAGCCCGGGGGTGAGACGACGGACCAGCTCCTCGACCGCCTCGGTCGACCGGGGGTCGAGTGAGGAGGTCGGTTCGTCGAGCAGCAGCACCTCCGGCTCGACGGCGAGGGCGCGGGCGAGGCAGAGCATCTGCTGCTGACCACCGGAGAGTCGGAACGGCGAGTCGTGAAGGCGGTCCGCCACGTGGCTCCACAGGCCGACCTCGGCGAGACGGGTCTCGGCGATGTCCCTCAGCTCGGATCGCTTCGCCATGCGGTGGGCTCGGACGCCCGAGACGATGTTGTCGAGGATCGACATCGGGAACGGATTCGGCCGTTGGAAGACCATACCGACGCGTCGGCGCAGCACGAGCGGGTCCATGCTGGCGTGGTAGATCTCGTCGTCGTAGAGCGAGATCTGGCCGTGGTGCCAGAAGTCGCGAACCTTGTCGTTCATCCGGTTCAGCGCGCGCAGGAAGGTCGTCTTGCCGGAGCCCGACGGGCCGATCAGCGCCGTGATCGTGCCCTTCGGGAAACCGACGGAGATGTCCCGCATGATCGTCGTGGCGCCGAACCCGAGCGATACCTGGTGCGCGTGCATGACGTCTGTGTCCTCGAGCAGTGTCGTGCCGGCGGCGCCGCTCCCGACCATTGAGGCCACCTTGGGTTCGAACGCTTCAAAGGGATTCGCCACGTCGCCGCGACCGTACCCAGGCGACTTGAACCGAAAGAGAACTCCAAGTGACCAGACGATGACGTCCGCATGAATCCTTCCCGACGGCGACGGGTGCCGTTTCGCTCCCGCTCAGCTGCGACTTCGCGACGGGCACGAAGCCGCGATCCCGACCCGTCGGCCGACGTTCGCGCGACGACGACGCGGCGGAACCGAGCGGCGAACCAGCATCGCTGCCGGCGGTCGGTCCCTTCTACCGCCGCCGGCGCGACCGGCGGCGACGCGCGCCCGGTGCGTGCCGCGGGGCGTCCGCTGTCGAGGAGCCGGCCATGCGTCGAAGGTCGCCCTCGGCGTAGAAGGGGCGCAGCATGACTCGAGCCGGCGGCAGGTGACCGTAGAGGAGGACCGCCTCACCGGGGTCGAGTCGCCGCAACCACGCGGCCGACGCGAGGCGACGTTCGGCATGGCTGCGCGTCGTCGACGCGGTGCCAGCCCGGTCGACGGTCAGCGTCTCGACCGGGCGCAGCTCCTCACCGATGAGCCGGGACATCTGCTCGAGTGTCGCCGGGTCGGCGATCCCCGAACAGACGAGCTTGGCCCGGTGGTTGTTCACGACGGTCGCGGCGCGAGCCCCGTAACGCGCCTCGATCTGGGCGAAATCCTGCCAGACGGTGACGAGCTGAATGCCGTGCGAGGACGCCGTCGACGCCAGCACGTCAAGATCCGACAGTGGCGCGATGTTGGCGGCCTCGTCGAGCACGACGAGCAACGGAGGATCGAGACGGCCGTCACGCGACGCTTTCGTGATCGCGCGCTCGAGGATGCAGCGCAGAACTGCGACAAACACCGGACGGAACCGCGCCTGCTCGTGCGACGGCGCGACGAGGAACAGCGTGCCGGCACCCTCGTCGAAGAATCGCGTCGCGTCGATGTCGTGACTCGCCGTCGCGGCGGCGATGGCGGGGTCCGCGAAGGCCGCGACGAGGGTCTCGACGGTCGCGTAGACAGAGCTCAGCTGACGGTCCTCTCGCGAGAAACTCGCCTGCGCGGCCGACAACGCCTCGGAGGCGCCCGCGGATTCCAGGGCGTCGAGCACCTCGGTGACCTCCCCCGAGTCGACCCACCGCACGACGTCGGCCATCCTTCGCCCCGACGCCGCCGCCGCGAGAAGCAACGGACCGAGCATCTTCTCTGCGAGCCCGATCCAGAACGCGGCGTCCTCGGAAACACCACCCTCCCGCTGGACGGCGGACAGTCCCGCCGCGACCCGCCGCGCCCCCGCCCAGTCGGACGCCTCGGCGAGCGGCGACCAACCCGCACCCGACGCGCCCGTGACACCGGTCGGGTCGTAGACGAGCACACGGCCGATCGACTCCCGCCACCGGGCCGTCTGCCGCACGAGGTCGGTCTTCACGCTGGTCGCGACGACCGGGCCGTCCCATTCCAGAATCGCCGGGATCGCCAGCCCCGAGGTCTTGCCGGACTGTGTCGGCCCGGCGACGAGCAACGACTGTCCGCACTCGGCCGCGACAAGCGTCCGTCCGACACGCCCGACAACAAGGCGGCCTGCTCCCGGTCTCCTGACGACGAGCGATCGGAGGTCGTCTCGTCCCGCCCACACGGCCCCGGAGTCCCGAGGCGGCCGCGCGCGGCCGGGCCAGGACCGGACGATCGACCGCACTGCGATCCCGGTCGCACCGCAACCGAGCGTGAGCGCGGCAAGGATCACCCAGCAGATCCCCCCGGGGGGCAGGAACCTTCGGACGGCAACGGGCCAGGCAAGATCCGGCGTGGCCGGGTGGCAGAGCAGACCGACGAGCAAACCGAGGGACGCGACAGGGCGGATCTCGTGCCAGCCGTGGCCGGCGACGAGCGTCGCGCAGCCCCCCGCGACCCAACAGAGCCCCGATAGCCCAGCGACGCCGGCGGCGACAACGACCTGACCTTGCCCGGCGGACCGGCTGGAGCCCGCCGACCGCCGCTTCCACTCCGGGTGCACGCCGCGAGTCCGCCTGCGGGAACCCGAGCTCACGCTGGCGCGCTCGACGTCGGAGATGCGAGTCGCGCGTCGGTGTCGACGATCGCGCGTTCGGACGGCGCGAGGCGATGCTCGACGAGGTACGGCCGAGTTCCGATGCGCCACAACGAGACCCCTCGGCGGAGCCTCGGCAACAAGCGCGACTCGGCCTCCGAGAGCCCGAAGAGCCGCATCGCTGCCGGGACCTCCGCGTCGCTTTGCGCATAGCAGACGACCGTCTCGCAGTCCGCGACCAAACCCTCGGCAAGGCGGACGGCGACACTTCCGGCGGGGCCCGAGGCGGCGAAATCCGATACCCGGTGGACGACGACGATGTTGGCGATCCCGCGCGCCCGGGCAAGCTTGAAGGACGCCTGGAGGAACCTCGCCGCGCCGGGGTTGTGCACGACGGCCCATCCCTCGTCGATGACGAGGAAGGTCTGGGCCGTCCCGGGTCGGTCCAAGACGCGCTCGAGCGCCGCGGCAGCACACGTGACGAGCGCCCCGAGGGCCGGCGAACTGTAGACGTGCGAAAGATCGATGACCACGACGCGCGCGCAGAGGTCAACTCCTGGTGTTGTCGCGCCGTCGAACATTCCCGCCAGCTCACCCGACACGAGACGGCGGAGCTCGAGACCAACCTCCCGTCCGTCGGCGGCCAACTCGGCGACGCGGCAACCGATCGAGCGGGCAGACCCGCTGCTCGGTTCGAGCAGCGCTGTGACGATGGAGGACAGCGTCGGCGACCTGGCCGCGCGGCGCGCCCTGTCGAGCGCGAGATCGATCGCCACGTGCTCGGCGGGACCGAGGGATCGGCCGAGACACGCGGAAGCGAGATCGGCGACGACCGAACGGCGCGACGACACGTCGCCCGACTCATCCGCCGTCGAGCGTTCGGCGACCGAGAGCGGGTTCAGCCGGACCGAACCCCCCGGGCGGAGGACGATGGGTTCGGCACCGAGAGCCCGGGCGAAGGGCCCGTACTCGCCTTTGGGATCGAGGATCACGATGCGGCGTCCGAACGCCGCCTGCCGGAGGAGATACGTCTTCACGAACGCGCTCTTGCCCCGGCCGATCTGCCCGAGCACGACCATGTTCGGGTTGGTGATCGCGCCCGCCCGATACAGCTCGAACGGGTCGTACACGAACGATCCGCCGAACAGGTCGCGTCCAATGAACACACCCCTGGCAGGAAGCCGACGCGTCGCGACACAGGGGTAAGCGGCACCGAGTTGCGCCGTGGTCGCCTCGTGCGCGGGCAGCCTCATTCGCATCCGCGACCGACGGGAAGCGTGCAGCAGAACGCCTCGGCCTGCGTTCCGTAGAGCCGGCAGAGGTCGAGTCCCGCCAGAGCGGACGCGTGCTCCACCCGGTGGCAAGCCCGGTCGAGCTCGCCCGGGCTTGGCGCGCTCGACGGTGACATAGGCGGAGAAGCGATAGGCCCCATGACCCTCGGCGAGCTCGTGCTCGCGTTGCACCACCGCCTCGTGCTCCCGCCGGACTCTCGCCGTGAGGGCAAAGCCGTGTTGACGACGGAGCTCGGCGTCGGCGACGCCGGACGTGCGGGCGTGCTCGGCCGTGCGGACGGCGCGCAGCGGCGGGACCGGCGCCATGACGACCGACACGGCCCGACGGTCTCCTGCGCCAACGAGGAGCGGCACCAGGAAATCGCTGCCGACCTCGTGCCGTGGCCATTCCGCGATCCAAAACGTCGCGTGCCACAGCCCGTCGGTCCGGAACGAGGTCCAGGTTGACGAGACGGCCACCGGCCAAGGCCATTCCGCCGGCTTCGGCGCCGGAACGACGTCGAAGCCACGCCGCAAGGCCGAGGCGATGCCGCGGGTGGTGAGGACCCCGATCACCTCGAGCCCAGCGCGCCGGCAGCGCTCGTCGAGGAGCGCAATCTCCGTCTCGAGCGTCGCCGCCACACGCTCGTCTCCCGCACCGGGACGCCGCGGACCACGGACGGTCAGCGCGAAGTAGAGCTCGTGAGCGAGCGCTCGGGAACATTCGGTGGCGAGCAGTTCGCGGTAGGAACGCTGGACGGCGAAGGTGGTGCCATCGAATCCGCCCGACGCCGCGACCGCCTCCTCGAGATGGGCGAGGAGGGCATCGCCCGGATCCGGGACGGTCCTCTCGATCCACTGCAGACGGTGCACCGAACCGGCCTCGCGTGCGACACTCGCGAGCACGCTCGCCCAGCCGTCGATGCGGCGTGCCCGATCGGCCTCGCCGAGGAGCGAAAACGATTCGCCACCGAGAGCGAGCAACGCCGTCACCGTCCCGAGTTGTCGATCGCGGACGACGCCGATCGATCCGGACGAATCGGTCGCGACCTCAGAGACCTCGAACGAACCGAACAGCGATGGCGCACGGCGGGTGTCGCCCCCGCGGTGAACGCCGACGGCATCTTGTCGGCCACCAGCGATGGCGCCGGATGCGAAACGGACGACCACGGGCACCCATTCGTCGAGCGTGCGCCCGTTGATCGGCCAACTCACCGACCCGACCGCGACGAGCACGACCGCGAGCGCGACGGGCCCGCGCGCCGGTCCACCCAGTGCACGGAGCACGACGACGGACACGACAAGCGCGAGCGCGACGACGGCGAGCTGACCCGCACGGGCACCGGCAACGAGTCCGCGGCGGTCGCGGGGACCGAACCGAAAGCGCTCCTTGTCGTCAGTCATCGTCGCTTCCGGCTTCACGCGACGCCTCGCGGGCGTCGACGTGCTCGGGCCCGGCCTCGGGTGCATCGCTCAACGCGTCGTGCTGTGCGATCTCCTCACGGAAGTGCGCGACTGTCGCCAGGTACTCGGCTCCCGTCAGGCGCGCACCCTGGGCGAACTCGACCGCCGTATCGCCGCCAGGCACGGCACCGGCCTCGAGGAGATCTCCTGGACCGGCGACGAGGGCCGCGGCATCCAACGCCGCGCGAGATCCACGACGGGCGACACCTTCGAGGTGCGAAACCGCACCGGACTCGAACAGCGGGATCAGCTTCAGCAGCGTGAACGGCGAGAGCGCCGCCAAGGCGAGGAGGGCGATGCCTTGGACCACGCCCGACAAACCGGAGGCGGCTCCGAGTGACAACGCCGCCAGGGCGAGCACGCCAGCGATGACGAGCTTCGAGAAGATGAGCGCGGCGAGTGTTTCACCGACGCGGCGCGCCCAGTGCGCTGTGGCTGACCACACGAGTCCGGCGAGCGCGATTGGCATGAATAGCGTCGCGACCGCGACCGCGGCAGATCGCACGATCAGCTCGACCCAGAGGATGAACGCCACGGCGGCGGCGAGCAGAGCAAACAGCACGCCGACGAATCCCGACAGGACGTTCCCACCGAACCCTGGCGCGAAGGCCCCGACCAGCTGGTTGATCTCGAGGCGCGCCGGATGGCCGGCCGCGGCGAGGATCGCCGAACTCAGCGAATCGGTCACGGCAAGCGCTTGGGTGACGAGCTCGACGGCGAGGCCCCCGAAGAGCACGGCGAACGGCAGCCGCACGAACACGGCTCGCGTGATCAGGCTGAGGTCCTGTCGAACGACAGCATGGATGGTTGCGAGCAGAAGGAACGGCAGTGTGAGAAGCGCACCGATCTTCCACACGACGCCGAACTCTGTGCCGAACCCGTTGCCGAGGGGTGAACTCGTCGTGGCATTCGAGCGCGTGACCGAACGCCGTGAGCAGCGCCGCCGTTCCGCTCTCTATCCAGCTGGTAATGCCGTTGAGTAAGCCGTTGACGAGGGCGCCAACGCTGATCGAGATGATCCCGGCAAGCACAGAGTCGTGTCCGGCAGCTTGGCCAACCACTGCACCGGGCCGCACGGCTCAGTGCAAACTCTGACCGGCGTTGAACAGGAAGTTGAGCAGCGTCGGCGCCGCGCCGATGACGAGCGCCGCAGCCGCGGAGACGAGCACGGCACGCCGACCGGTGGACGCGTTCTGATAGTTGTTCGTGTGCGCGCCGAGTGCCCACGTCGCGGCGCCGATGACCAACCCCGCCAACGCCGCGAGCAGTCCCCAGAAGCCGATCCCGTTCACGAGATCCTGCAGTGTCCCGCTGCCCGGGAGGCCCTGGGAGTTCGGGTTGAGCGAAAGCGTGCCAGACTCGACAAAGCAGCCGGACACGATTGCAAGGACGGTCGACACGGTGCCCCTCCTCGGGATAGAGACGATGGGTCCGGTCGTCGCGACCGGACGGTCGGGCAGTCCCGACGAGCGGCGGCGTTCGGATCCCACCAGCAACGGCAGCCTTCCGACGCGCGGTCGTCACCGTACACTAAGTTTCATGCTATTTCAATAGCTTTCATAATCGGCGCGGGAAACCATCCCCCAAACTGCAATGCTGGAGGTGTGCCAGTTCCTCGGCGGTTGCCGTGATCGCCGTCCTGCGAGCGACCGTTCTCAACCTGCCGATCGCAGCTGCCATCTTCGTCGTACTCGTTGGCGTGGCGTACGCCATCGGCAGCCGACGTGGTGTGCACGCGCTCAAGCAGAGACTGGTCGCCCTCGGCGATCGGCTCGGTGCCGACCCGCTGCCGAGAGACCCCAAGCGAATCGAGGATGCGCTTGGTCACGTCGAGCGCGCGACCGAGCATGCGGCCGAGGCGGTCGCCGATTCGAGCGCAGACGCCATCCGGCTGCGCCAGGTCCTCGATTCCCTCGCCCAGGCCGTGATCGTCTGTGACGAGCACGGTGAAGTGGTCTTTCGTAACAGCCGCGCCCTCGCACTGATGGGCAGCCGCCACGGCGACGCTCTCGCCGCGCAAGCGGTCGACGAGTTGCTCGGCACGACGTCGCCGGGTGCTTCCGAGGAGCGCACCCTCGAGCTTTACGGCCCGCCGCGCCGGACATTGTCGGTCCGGACGCAGACCATCGACAACGGCCAGCGGACGCTCGGGGTCATCGCCATCATCGATGACGTCTCCGAACGGCGTCGGCTCGAGGAAGTCCGCCGGGACTTCGTCGCCAACGTCAGCCACGAGCTGAAGACGCCGATGGGTGCGCTCGGGCTTCTCGCCGAGACGCTGCTCACCGAGACCGAACCCGAGGTGTCGAGGCGTCTCGCGCAACGTATCCACTCCGAGGCATTCCGCATCTCTCGGATCATCGACGACCTGCTGGATCTGTCGCGCATCGAGAACGAGGAGTCACCACCGCGCGAACCCGTGTTGGTCAACCTCGTCATGGCCGAAGCCGCAGAACGAGTCCGGTCGGCGGCCGAGCAACGGGGCGTCGAGATCGAACTCGAGGAACCCTCCCCGCCGGTCGCGGTGCTCGGCGACCGCCGCCAACTGACCTCGGCGCTCTACAACCTGCTCGAGAACGCAGTGAAGTTCTCCTACGAAGGCGGAGTCGTCGACTTCATCGGCTACCTCGACGGCGACGACGTCGCCATCGCTGTTGCCGACAAGGGACTGGGGATACCGACTCGCGATCTCGAACGGATCTTCGAGCGTTTCTACCGCGTCGACCACGGACGGAGCCGATCGACCGGCGGAACGGGGCTTGGTCTTTCGATCGTCCGCCACGTCGCGAACAGCCACCACGGCAGTGTCCACGTCGACTCGCGCGAGGGCGAAGGCTCAACGTTTACGCTCCGACTCCCCTTGCAGGGAAGAGGTGACCAATGACCGCCACGACGGATTCCGACGAACGCGCGGCAACGGACAGGCGCATCGAGGTACTGCTCGCGGAGGACGAGGAATCCTTCGTCGATGCACTCGTCATCGGGCTCGAGCGCGAAGGCTTCGCCATCACGGTCGCACGCGACGGCGCCGAAGCACTCGAGCGCTTCAAAGAAAGCGAACCCGATCTGATCCTGCTCGACATCATGCTGCCGAAGATCTCGGGGCTCGACGTGTGCCGGACGATCCGAACGCGTTCGGCGGTGCCGATCATCATGGTCACGGCGAAGACCACCGAAATCGACACGGTCGTCGGCCTCGAGGTCGGCGCCGACGACTACGTGGCCAAGCCCTACCGCCTGCACGAGCTCGTGTCTCGCATGCGCGCCGTGCTTCGCAGGACGCAACGGGTGGAATCCAAGGAAAGTCCACGGTCGACGGCGACGGAAACCGCGATGTCGTCGGCGTCGGACGTGTTCCCCCGCAACGTGCTCGAGGTTGGCGACGTGACGCTCGATCTCGACCGCCACGAATGCACCGTCCGGGGCAGCGAGGTCACCTTGCCGCTGAAGGAGTTCGAACTCCTCGAACAGCTGCTCCTCAGGGCGGGTCGGGTTCTCACCCGTGACACGCTGATCTCGCGGGTCTGGGGCGCGGACTACGTCGGCGACACGAAGACACTTGACGTCCATGTGAAGCGGCTGCGCGCCCACATCGAGGTCAATCCGTCCCAACCGAAGCTCATCACGACGATCCGCGGCCTCGGCTACCGCTTCGAGACGGCTCGCCGCCACTAGCGGGCCGTGGGCGTCTGACAACGATCGGCGGAGAGCTGCGTGCCCCGATGGTGAGCGGCCCCATGGTCGACGTGGAACCCGCCACCCACGACGACTTGGGCGTCGACCGGCCGTGGCTCGTCATCGTCTGGAACGACCCGGTAAACTTGATGAGCTACGTCACCTACGTCTTCCAGAAGTTGTTCGGCTACTCGTTCGCCAAGGCCACCCGACTCATGTTGGACGTGCATCGGAAAGGCCGCGCCGTGGTCGCCTCGGGTCCGCGTGAACGCGCCGAGCTCGATGTCGCCCGCCTCCACCGCCACGGCCTGTGGGCGACCCTGGAGCACCAGAGTTGAGCGCGCGCGAACGCCCACCTGTCCTCGCCCGCACCGACCGCGGGTTCGCGCTGTCGCTCTCTCCGGTCGAGCGCGCCTTGCTCTCCTCGATCCCGGCCCAGCTCACGGAGGCACTCGCCGTGGTCGGCGAGTCCGACGAGGAACTCCCCGGGGGGCTGCGTCGGCTCTTCCCGGCCGCGTACCCGACCGACGCGTCGGCCGAGGCGAATTACGTCAGCCTCGTGCGCGCTGATCTCGTCGAACACCATCGAAATGCCCTCGCGGTCCTCGCGCGCACGGCATCAGCCACACGCCTCACCGACGACGAGGCCGAGGCGTGGCTCGCCGCGCTGAACGACCTGCGGATCGTCATGGGCGCGTCGCTCGGGGTGACCGAGGAGATGGTCGAACCCTCGCCGGACGATCCGAGGTACGCGGAATGGCTCTGTTACGACTACCTCACGTACCTCGAGTCACTGGTCGTCGACTCGCTCGCCGAGCTCTTGCCGCGGACACCGCCGACCGCAGACCGCGCGACACCCGACGACCCCTGGGGAGACCCCCCGGGTGGCCTGCGCTGGGACGGCACTCCCGTGCCGCGGGACCCGTGACCGGCACATCCCGGGCCGCCCGAGATGGTCGCCGCGCCGTGGCGGGAACGAGCGCTGTGACGCCGGCATGCAGGTCACTGGTAATCTCCGCGCGCTCCATTCGGACCGAGCCCCCATCGTCCAGCGGCCGAGGACATCGCCCCTTCAAGGCGGAAACACGGGTTCGAATCCCGTTGGGGGTGCTTCGATCGCCGGCCGCGCGCTATCGCCTAGGATCAGCGGGCATTCCCGCCCGCCCGGGGACGCACGATCGAGGCGATCCGAGGGACGAGCGGACAAGGACCTGTGGTGCAGCCTGGAGTGCACGCTGGCCTGTCAAGCCGGAGGTCGCGGGTTCAAATCCCGTCAGGTCCGCTGAATGGTCGCTGCGCTGACCGACTTTCCCCCGCAGCGTCGCGCGTCGGGCACAATGGACGCGTCGACAATCGTCGGCATGGTCGGGTAGCTCAGCAGGCAGAGCGCGCGCCTGAAAAGCGCGAGGTCACCGGATCGACGCCGGTCCCGACCACAGACTCCCCCCGTGGCCGGCGACCACGCGATCGGACCCGGCCGGCGGCACCGAGGTTCCGCGGGCCGCAACGCCGGCGGCGTCCGGCGCGGACAGGGAAACCCGAGTCGGGTACTCGCCGGAAAGACAAGCCGAACAGAACTCGGACCCCGGGACGCCGATGGCCTGAAACAACCCTTCCAGCGACAGGTACGCGACGGAATCCGCACCGAGTTGGGCGGCGATTCCCGCGGTGTCCGAAAAGGCGGCGAGCAGCTCCTCCCGCACGGGGGTGTCGATCCCGTAAAAACAGGGCCAACGAAACGGCGGCGACGAGATCCGGAGGTGGATCTCGCGTGCTCCCGCCTCGCGCAGGACCCGTACGATCTGGCTCGTCGTCGTGCCGCGCACGATCGAGTCGTCGATGACGACAAGTCGCTTGCCCCCGACGCTTTCCCGCAACGGGTTGAGCTTGCGCCGGACGCCGTCTGAACGGGCCGCCACGGTCGGAGCGATGAACGTCCGCCCGATGTAGCGGTTCTTCACGAGTCCCTGCCCGAACGGGATCCCGCTGCGAACCGAGAATCCCTCCGCGGCCGGGACACCGGAGTCCGGCACGCCGATCACCAGGTCGGCCTCGACGGGCGACTCGTCCGCGAGTCGCTCGCCCATCCTGCGGCGCGCGGCGTGAACTTCCCTCCCGTACAGCTCGGCGTCCGGCCGCGCGAAGTAGACGAACTCGAAGACGCACAGCTTCGGCACGACGCGAGCGGGCGGGAACGGCCGCAACGAACGGACGCCGTCTTGGCCGATGACGACGAGTTCGCCCGGTTCGATCTCGCGCACGAAGCTCGCGCCCACGGTCGCGAGCGCGGGACTTTCGGAGGCGACCGCCCAGCCCTCCTCGTCCGGCCACTCGAGACGGCCGAGACACAACGGACGAAAGCCGTTCGGGTCACGCACCGCGTAGAGACGGGTCGCGTCAATCAAGCCGAGCGAGAACGCCCCTTCGAGCCGCGGCAAGACCGAGCAGAGAGCCTCCTCAAGGCCCTCTGCGACGGAGCCCTCGTCGGCGATGGGAAACGCCCGAGCAAGGAGCTCGCCGATGAGGTCGCTGTCCGACGGCGTGAACCCGGGGAGCATCCCCGCCTCGGATTCCAACATGGCGACGTTCGTGAGGTTCCCGTTGTGCCCCAGCGCGAAGCCGGCGTCACCGTGCGACCGGTAGACGGGTTGGGCGTTGCGCCAGTTGCTCTGACCCATCGTCGAGTAGCGGACGTGGCCGAGCCCGAGGTGGCCCTGCAACGAGTCGAGCGAGTGCGGCGTGAACACGGACGTCACCAGGCCCATGTCCTTCACGACGGTGATCGTCTGCCCGTCGCTCACCGCCATGCCGGCTGATTCCTGTCCGCGGTGCTGCAGCGTGAACAACCCGTCAAAGACAAGCGGCGCGACCTCGACGCGAGGCGCATACACGCCAAAGACGCCGCAGGCCTCCCTCACTCATGCCATTGTGCCATTCCGGTGCCGTCGCCAGGTTCGGTCCCCCGTCTCGAAGCGAACCGCCGCCGCTACGGTTCTTGAAGTGATCGACCTCCACACCCACTCGACGTGCTCGGACGGCAGCGAATCTCCCGGACGCGTCGTCGAGCTCGCCGCCGAAGCGGGTTGCACGGCGGTGTCGCTCACGGATCACGACGGGCTGTTCGGGATCGCCCCGGCGGCAGAGCGAGCCCACGAAATGGGGATCCGTTTCGTTCCGGGCTGTGAGGTCTCCTCCACGTCCGACAGGGGTCCAATCCACCTCCTGTGCTACTTCGTCGCCGACGGGCACAACCCACTCGCCGACCTGCTCGGGCGCCTCCGCGTCGACCGCGAAACACGCAACGCGGCGATCGTCAAGCGCTTCGCCGAGCTCGGCATCCCGCTTTCCTACGAGGAGGTCCGTGCCGAGTCGCACGGGTCGGTCGTCGGCAGGCCGCACTTCGCGGCCGCGCTCGTGCGCCGGGGCGTCGTGGGCTCGATCGACGAGGCATTCGGCCGCTACCTGAGGACCGGAGCGCCCGCCTACACGGCGCGCAATCCGGTCGCGCCATCGCTGGTGATCGAGAGGGCGCGCGCCTCGGGTGCCGTGGTCGTCCTCGCCCATCCCCTTTCAGCAGGGCTTTCCCCCGACGAATTCGACGCCCTCGTGTCGGGACTCGCCACCGACGGACTCGCCGGGCTCGAGGCCCGCTACGGCAACTACGACCCGGCGACACGCGAAGACCTCGTCCGTCTCGCCCTCCGCCACGGTCTCGTCGCGACGGGAGGATCGGACTTCCACGGGACGTATCGGCCGGACATCGCCGTCGGCACCGGCACGGGCGATCTCGCAGTCCCCGACGCATGCCTCGATGAACTCGCCGCCCAGGCCCGCGAGCGCCCCTGAGCACGTCTAACGCGGGCCATCTGCTCCTCGGGGACGAACCCACAGGCTGTCGTCAGCGTGAGACGTCTCGCCTGTTGCTACGTCGACTTGTCGTAGTCCGATCCCTCGGACACCGGCGGCTCGATCCCCCAGCGGCGCATCCCCTCTTCCATGCGGGCGATGACGGTCTTCAGGACCGCGACACGCGCGTAGTGCTTGCTCTCCGCCGCGACGAGGTTCCACGGGGCGTAGCCCTTGTCCGTCTTGTCGAGCATGTCCTCGACGGCCTTCACGTATTCGGCGCGCTTCGAGCGGTTTCTCCAGTCCTCGTCGGTGAGCTTCCATCGCCGGAGCGGGTCGTCGCGCCGGGCTTCGAAACGACGCTTCTGTTCCTCGTCGGAGATGTGGAGCCAGAACTTGACGAGCGTCATCCCCTCGTCGACGAGCCCGTGCTCGAAGGCGTTGATCTCGCCATAGGCGCGGTTCCACTCGTCCGGCTTCACGAGCTTCTCGACCCGCTCGACGAGCACCCGCCCGTACCACGACCGGTCGAAGACGCTCATCTCTCCCCAGCCCGGCAGGCTCTCCCCGAAGCGCCACAGGAAGTGGTGCCGCTTCTCCTCCTCCGAGGGGACCCCGAACTCGGCGACGGAGACGTGCCGGGGATCGATCCGCCCGACGAGCCGTTTGATCGCACCGCCCTTGCCGGACGCGTCCCACCCTTCGAACACGATGCACAGCGGGGGGCCGAGCTCGCCCGTGCCGAGCAGGCCGCCACTCACCAGGCGAAGGTGGAGCAGGCGCAGCTGGAGCCGTTCGATCTTCTGTTCGGACTTCTCCCGCGTCAGCGAAGCGGAGAGGTCGATCTTGTCGAGATGTCCCATTGCTCTATTAGACCGCGTCGCGACCACGTCCGCGTGCTCGGCACGATCCGTACGGCGACGGAGGCCACGAAGGTGAGTCCCACGACGAAGAAGCCCGGCTGGTGCGGGTGGCAGTTGGCGAGTGCGAGCCCCGCCCACACGAACGGCGCCGCGCGCCCGACGCGCACGCAACAGCCGCACCCGGTCGGCGCGTCAGACGCTCGGCGACCGCGGCCGGCGTCACGAGCAGGGCGCAGATCCAAACCACCCCGATCACCTCCACCGCCGTCGGCACGGCGAAGGCGAGAACGAGCGTGAACCCAGCCGGCGAAGTTCTCATCGATACGCGACACGCCTCGGCCAGGACCTCCTCGACCGTGCGAACAGCAACGGCCTGTGCACGGCGGCAATCGCGCCGAGCGCGATCGCGCTCGGCGCGACGGTGACGATGAGGTCCCAGGTCGTCTCGCCGGTAATCTGACCGAACAACAGGGCGAACGCGTCGATCGAGTTCTCCGTGAAGAGCGAGGGGGAAAGGCGTCGGAACGAGAAGGCGAGGACGGTGCCACGCCCACGGACCTGCTCACCGAGTATCGAGACGTGGAACCATCTCGGGCCGAGGCGATCGTCGAAGCACCTAAGGAATACGTTGTCAGTAACTGCGTCTTGCTAACCAGCGACTGAACCAAACCTCAATCTCGGTCTTCAGAACTGCTTCATCATCCCAGCGTCTCACCTCGACGAAGCGAAGGGTGAAGCGTGGAAGCGGTCCATCTCACCGCGTGTCTTGCTCGTTGACGAGTTGCCGAACTTGACAACTACCAACCGAGGTGCCGGCAGGGGAAACGCGACAAGCACGCCTTCGTGCTTAGCGGGTCCCGTCCATCAGTCCGACGCTTCGACCAGAGCGTGCACAGCGGATCCCCGATGTCGGGTCCCCGGCGACGTTCGGCGGCTGTGCCGCTGCGCAGCCCAACCTCGACTGATGGCATAGGTCACGGCGCCGATGGCCCCGACGAAGAACCCGATCGGCAGGCTCGACGTGTAGGAAAGCGCGATAGCGGACCACACGGTAACGAGTGCAATGACGACTGAAAGTCCCATCGCCGTGAGCGGCGTATTCGTGAAGGATCGAGCAGCAGCAGCCGGACTGATGAGCAAGCTAAAGATGAGGAGTGTGCCCACCACTGGAACAGCCATGGTGGTGACGAGCGCCACCACGAGGAGGAACGCCAGTTCCATCCGGTGTCCCTTGATTCCACGTGATTCGGCCACGTCGGGCATCACCGAGGATAGGAGCAACGGACGGTAGAGAACGATGATCGCCACGATGCAGGTCGCCCCGATCGCCGCGGTCGGTAGCAGCTCGTTGCTGCTGACGCCCAGCACCTCGCCGAAGAGCAACGAGAAGATCTCGGGCGCATATTCCGTCGTCATCGACAGGAAGAGAGAACCGAGTCCGAGCATCACGACGATGGCCAGGGCCGTTGCGACGTCGTGACGTGCTCTGCGTCCGAGACTCGCGATTCCGATCGCTCCGAAGAGCGAAAAGACTCCAAGGCCGAGGATGGTGTTGACGCCGATAAGACTGGCTCCTGCGGCTCCTGCGAACGCTCCGTTCGGGAGCGCGTGGGCAGCGAACGATGAGCCGCGAAGGACCGTGAAGAATCCGACGACCCCTGCAACGACGGCGACGATCGTGGACGCCTCCCAGGCGTTGATCATGAACTGCGAGAACATCAGAGAGCCCCTCGAGAGACGGAGCGACGGGCCGTCGCGTGATGTCCGGCAGCGAAGTCCACGACCAGGTAGAAGACAAAGACCACCGTCACAACAAAAAAGCTGACCGGCCACCCCCGGTGTGATGGCGTCCAGTAGTAGCTGTCGTAGGCGAGGAGGACGCCGAGCCACGTTGCGCCAACGCCAATGACGGCAGCAGTCACGACGGCGGTCCCGGTTCGCTTCGTGAGTCGCAGGGCGGTTGCGGCCGGACCGATGAGGAGGGCAGTCGAGAGGATCGCCCCGATCGTTATCGCGGAAAGTGATACGGCAAGTGCGAGGGCGACGAGAAAGCCAATCCCGACGAGTCGGAGCGAGACGCCGCGGGCAACGGCGAGATCGGAACTGAGAGAGCTGAGAATGAGAGGGCGATACAAGAACAACGTCACGCCGATCGCCAGAGCGCTAAGAACGACGATGACCGGGACCATCGAGGAGGGAAGGGTGAAGATTGACCCGAACAGCACGTTAATCGTTGCCCCGGTCGTGCTCGTCGACGTCGTATCGAAGTAGAGGAAGAGCGCAGCAAGCCCGAGCGCCGCCCCTAGGACGATGCCCGTGGCGACGTCTCTGCCCCTCGGTCGTCGAATACCGATGAGCTCCATCACGCCGGCCACGATGAGGTTCATGACAATAAATCCGTACAACGGACTGACGCCGAGAAGGAACGCCACCGAACCTCCGGCAGTTCCGGTGTCGGCGAGGGAATGCCCTGCGAATGACTGTCCCCGCACGATGGTGAAGACGCCGACGACGCCGGAAACGACGGCAGCGACACTTCCGACGATGAGGGCGACCTGGACTGGGGAGCTAGAGAAGAATCCCGGCTCGATGATCGCCGAGCCGATGCTCGCCCGTATCACGCCAACCCCGCGCGAGCGGTCGATTCTGGATGGTGGAGCCCCTCGTCCTCGCGGCCGGCAACGACGAGGACCCGGTCGTGCACCTTGATGACGTCAACGTGACGTCCGTAGAGCCGACTCAGGGATTCCGTGGTGACAACATCCTCCGCGCTGCCGCTCGCAACCCTGCCTCCCGCGATGTAGACGACCCGGTCCATCACGGGCAGGAGGGGATTCATGCCATGAGCCGCCAAGAGAACAGCGACGTTCTGCTCTGCGGCGACGCGCGCGACCAGGCGCACGACCTCCTGTTCGCCCTTGATGTCGAGGTTCGCCAGCGGCTCGTCGAGCAAGAGGAGTCTGGGCCGGCTGATGAGGGCGTGGGCGATCATGATGCGCTGTTGCTCACCACCCGAGAGGTTGCCCACCCGGGCATCCGCGAAGCGGCTTGCGTCGACTGCGTCGAGCATCGCGTCGATGAGGGCATTGCGTTTCGCTGTCGGTCGCGGCATCCCGAAACGATGGCCGTCGATCCCGAGCCCGACGAGGTCCCGAGCTCGGATGGGCATATCGGGATCGAGTCCTATCTTCTGCGGCACGTAGCCAATGAGCGGATCCCGACTCGACCGGGCTTTTCCTGCCACTCGGACGGTGCCAGACGTCGGTGCGACCAGGCCCATGATGACCCGCAAGAGCGTCGTCTTACCTGCTCCGTTCGAACCGATCAGTCCGATGAACTCTCCCGCTTCGCATCGGAAGCTGACGTCACGGAGGATCTCCCGACCTGAAAAGGAAACACTGACGTCCTCGACTGCGAGAATCTCCGACGAGCTGCTCCCGGTTGTGCCCGCCATGGCTACAGGCGGGTCGTTGAAACGTGGTCGGCCACGGCTTTTTCCAATGCGGTCACCTCCGCAAGCATCCACGACTGGTAGTTGTAGCCCGGCACTGGCATCGTCTCGTAGACCCCGATGACGGGAATATCCGCGTTGTGAGCATCAGCTATGAAGCTCTGGGTAAGTGAATCCGTCACCTGTTGGTTGTATACGAAGACCTTGACTTTGCGCTGCGAGAACAGGTTCTCCTGGGTAGTGACGTCCTGTGGCGACGGGTCAACGCCGTTCATGATGTCCGCTTGCAAGGTGAACGGCGTCATGTTCTTGGTACCGGCTGCTTCAAGCATGTAATCGGCCACAGGCTCTGTCGTTGCGACGGGCGTGTTCGGGTACGTCGCCTTGAACTTCGCGATCGTCTCGAGCCACGGATGGAGCGACGCGATGAACGTCGCGGCGTTGCCCTTGAAATTGGCGGAGTGCGCCGGGTCGAGCGAGGAAAAGTCGGCCGCAAGCTTGTCTGCGACAGCTGGCATCGTGATCGGGTTGTACCAAAGGTGCGGGTTGGGCGTGCTATCCGGGAGGCCCAGGAGGTGCTGCACGTCGATGACGTATCGCTTCCTGTTCGGTGAGGCCGATTCGATCTTGGTCATGAAGTCGTCGTAGCCAATCCCGTTCTGGATGACGACCTGGGCGGAGCTGACAGCCTGAGCGACTCCGGGCGAGACCTCGTACGTGTGTGGGTCCGTGTTGGGATTGCTTTCGATGGAGTCGACGGCGACGTACTTCCCACCGATCTGCAAAGCGACATTGCCGTATTCGTTCTCTGCCGCAACGACGACAATCTTCCCCCTCGTCGAACCTCCGCTTGCCGTTGGGCGCGCGCCGAATCCGACGAGCGTGACTACCACTGCCACGGCAAGCACCCCCACCCCCGCGCCTCGTCGGATCCTCTGCCGTGCGCCCATGGAACATTGCCCCCGTTCAGATAGCGCCGTACGACCGACCTAGCCGCCGCCCTTAGGTTTGGAAGAGCGGATTCGACCGCTCGTCAGTATGCTAACAGCAATAGGAACCGTTACAACTAGTGACATCGCGATGTCCTTATATAAACATGTGCTAATGTTATGACGTGCTGCAGACCGCCCGTCGTGACGCCCTGATAGACGCCGTGGAGCTTCTCAAGGCACTAGCCGCCGAGGTGCGCCTGGCAGTGGTTGTCGAGCTGGGAATCGCTCCACGGTGTGTGCGTGAACTGCAGGCCGCTCTGCGTGCCCATGACCGTGAGGTCAGTCAGCCGTTGCTCTCACAGCATTTGAAGATCCTCCGGGACGCCGGGCTCGTCATCACGACCCGCGTGGGAACGGAGATCACCTACCAACTGGCAGATGACCGCATCGGTCACCTCGTCGACGACGCGATGCATCACGCCCTGAGGGAGGAGGAGCGATGACCGGGGGGATCGAAGAAGTGGCTCCCAGGGCACCTCGGGAACGATTGACCCGCCAAAAGCGTGCGCTCGCTGGGATTCTCGAAGGCTCCGATTCCTTTCAGTCTGCCCAGGAGCTGTTCACACAACTTCGGTCCCGAGGTGAAAACGTCGGACTCACAACGATCTATAACCAGCTGCGCGCTCTGGCGGTAGCTGGCGAGGTCGACGTCCTGCGCTCAAATGACGGAGAAACGCTCTACCGCCGCTGTGGCTCCGAACACCACCACCACCACCTCGTGTGTCGGGAATGTGGCACGACAGTGGAAGTCGAAGACGCAGAGGTCGAGCGGTGGGCGACCCGCATTGCCACGGAAAACGGCTTTGGCGGCACGACCCACACCATCGAGATCATCGGAACGTGTACGAACTGCATGACGAGGCAACCCCAGCCGGGTAGTGAGACCCACGCGTGCAATGGAACGGGAGGGTGTGAGTCGTAGCGCGTCCCTCTTGGCCCATCGCTGGGCAGGGGAAGCACGGGTGCAGAGCATCCGTCTGTCTCAAGCCCCGGTCTTTGGCCCTCGGGGTGACACAACAAACGCTTCCCCCCAGAACTCCGGCTATTCGCGAGTGGATCGCCGGCAGAACGCCTCAGGGTGTGGGCTTAGGTCCGGTCTCCGACACCCAGGAAATGCCCTTCGCAGCGATGTTCTTCTTCGCGACGGTGCTGCCAACGATACGTTCGGCAGCCGGTAGGTGCCTCCTTCTGCTCGACGGCTGCACGAAGCCACGCGTCAGTCGTTCGCGTGTCCTCTGGCACGGCATAGTGACGTCGCGTGTCGTCCATTTCATGGGCCCGTCGTCGAGAAGTTCGAGATTGTTCGCGTCGCACGCGCGAAACGATCAGCACGGTGACGAGCAGGTCGACCGCACAGACCGCGAAAACCGCACCGAGTGATACTGAAAGCGACACGCCAAGCACGACGCCGCCGGTCAGCACTGCCTCTCGCAGCCTCGCCATCCCCGGCGAAACCGGTGAGGTGCGGCGCCTCAACGGGACGGCGATCCCCGGGCGCTTCGGGCTCGTCGAGGAGGTGAGCGGGCACCACCACGACGCCGTGTGCAGCGCGTGCGGCCTAGTCATCGACGCGACGAGCTCGGCCCGCTGCGAGGTGGCGCTCGCCGAGACGGCCCGCGCGATCGCCGAGGCGAACGGAATCGACGTCGCGGACCACCGTCTCGAACTCGTCGGACGGTGTTCGTCCTGCGCCCGGGCGACCGGCTAGCCGCCCGCGGTCACCTGATCGGGGTCGCGGTAGGCCGGTTGCAGGACGAGCTCGCCCCGCAGGGCCCGCTGCGCCGCGGCCGCGGACTCCCACCGCTGCTCGATGTGCCCGAAGCGCCAAATGGCCAGCGCCGCGACCCAGACGACGACGAACATCCCGGCGATGACGAACCCGGCGATGTTGATGTTGAACCCGGCGAAGGAGCCCCAGAAACCGCCGAGGCGGAGCTCGCTCGAGACGAGCCCGAGGATCTCGATCGTGCCCACGACGAAGGCCACCGCGACCGAGAGTCCCGTGATCGCGAGGTTGTAGTACACCTTCCGGACGGGTTGGGCGAAGGCCCAACCGTAGGCGAAGTTCATGAACGAGCCGTCGACCGTGTCGAGAAGGGTCATCCCGGCGGTGAAGAGCACCGGCAGCGCCATCACCGCGTACCACGGCAGCGACGACTCGGCGGCCCCTGCCGTCGCAGCGAGGAGCGCGACCTCCGTCGCCGTGTCGAAACCCAGTCCGAACAGGACGCCGACGGGGTACATCTGCCAGGGCTTCGTGATCGCACCGAGACGCTTCCCGAGGATCCGGAACATGAAGCCGCGCGCCTGGAGCTGGTTCTCGAGCTCGTCCTCCTCGTAGATGCCGCGCCTCATGGCGAAGAAGATCCTCGTGATCCCGACGAGGATGACGACGTTGATCGCCGCGATGAGGTAGAGGAACGAGCCGGAGATCGCCGTCCCGAACACCCCGCCGAAACTCTGCAGGGCCGAGTGTGGGTCCCGCACCGCGTGAAAGACGCCCTTGGTGGCGATCGTCAACGCGACGCCGAGTGCGACGACGATCGAAGAGTGGCCGAGCGAGAAAAAGAACCCGACACTGAGCGGTCGTTTGCCCTCGGCCATGAGCTTGCGGGTCGTGTTGTCGATCGCCGAGATGTGGTCGGCGTCGAAGGCGTGGCGCAAACCGAGCGTGTACGCCGTGACCGCGACCCCGAACCCGAGCAGCTTGTAATGCGCCGGGAGGATCGCGAAGACGAAGACCCCCCAGCCGAGCGCATGGAAGAGCGCGACGACAAGCGTCATGCCGCCCACTCGGCGCCATTCCGCCGCGCTGAGCGGCTCGCGCGCCGACGGCCGATCATGTCCCACGTTCATCTCAACGGATTCGTCCATCCCGCCGCCCAGGTTAGCCAAATGCGAATTCGATGCAACTAGGGTAATGCTGCAAGAACGTCGCAGCCGCACCCAGGGCCCCGTTTGGCCTCTAACCGGTCAGCAACTCAGGCACCCGCGCCCGCCACGGCCGTCTCGCGACGATCGCCGAGCGCGTCAGCAGCGACGCACGGAGAAGGCGCCGCCCGCCTCGCCGAGGTGTTCGAGCAGCTGCTCTTCGTGCAGCAGGCCGGCCTGTGATCCGAGTTCGTGCGAGACGCTCATGAAGTTCACCGGCGGCCAGAGCAAGGCTTCGGCGAACGGCGACCCCCGGACGAGCGCTGCGACCAGCGTCGCCGCGAAGGCGTCCTCAGCCCCGGTGCGATCGAGGGGCGCGCTCGAGTCGGGAAACGGCGGGACGGCGTACCGCTGGCTGCCGTCGCTCGCGACGGCACCACCCGTCTCGTCGAGCACGACGACCTGCTGTGGGCCGAGCTTCAGCAGCGGATCGAGCAGCTCGACGGGATCGTCGACGTGACCGCCCGTGATCACGACGGCCTGGGCATGGTCGCAGACGAGCACCTCCGCGCGCCGGTAGAGACGCGCGAGGCGGCCAACCCCCTCCTCGACCTGGAACGTGCCGGGTTGGAACGCCATCCGGACGGCGGGGTTCTCCTCGAGCCAATCGGCAATCTGGTCCTGGTAGTCGAGGGCGTGCGATCCGAGCGAGGTGAGGTACAGCCAGCTCGGCACCTCACTCGGCCGGAGATGGGGCCAGTGGTAGTCGAACCGTTCGTGCCGGACGAGAAGCGTCCGCTCGCCGTGCAGCGACAGCACAAAATTGCGGTTCGTGTGGGCGGGCGAGTCGACATGCACGAGGCGCGTGTCGACGCGCTCGGTGTGCAGCGCCCCGAGCAGGTCGCGCCCGAGCTCGTCGTGGGCGAGGAAACTCGCCAGCGCGACCCGGAGGCCGAGGCGCGCGAAAGCCACGGCCGCGTTGGCAGCGCTCCCGCCGGCCTCGACGGTCGTCGCCTTCTCGTAGGGAATCTTGGCGCCGAGCGGGAACTCGAGCCACGTCCCCCGCTCGTCGACGCGCCTTCCCACCCGGCTGTCGGACAGCCGGATGAACAGGTCGGTCGCCACGTCGCCGACGCTGATCACGTCGTAGCGCTGGGCCGGGGTCACAAAGCCCATCTCTCTCCTCCCGCCGGCAGATCGATCCTCGCCACTTCGCGGACCGATCTGGTCGACGAATCACCAGGTACCGATCGTCGTCGGCTCGAGGAAACTCTAGATGCGACAGAGGGTAAAGGGCCGCTGGCCCTGCCGCGCCCTACGCTCCTGCCGCCGGACCGACACCGCTCTCCGACCCGCCAGGTCAAAAAGACTTAGCGTGGTTGGCGCAATGTTCTGTGCCCTGCTCGAAGAAAGGGACAGGCAGTCATGGAAATGACAGACATGCAACACGATAGCCACAATGCGCGGCTGACGGTACCTCGGTTCAGCCTCGGCGTGGCGGGTCTTCTCGTCGTCCTGCTCGGTGCGTGGGGCGGGATCGTGCCCTTCCTCGGCCCGACCTTCGGATACAGCGCCGACGGCGCGGGTTCGTGGTACTGGGACCTCGCCCACGCCATTTTGTCGCTCGTTCCCGGAGTGGCGGCGTGCCTGGCAGGACTGCTCATCATGAGGGGTGGAGGCACAAAGATCTTCCATCTCGCGGTGGCGCGCTTCGCGGGAGTTCTCGCGGTGATCGCGGGCGCCTGGTTCGTCATCGGCGCGTTGGCTTGGCCGGTCCTGTACACCGTTCCGAGTTTCTTCGCCCCCGGCACGGCTCTCACCAAACTCGAGTACTTCATCGGGTACTTCGGCGGCGCCGGGTGCCTCCTCATCGCGCTCGGCGCGTTCGTCGTCGGCAGGTCCGCCACCAGCCTGAGAACCACCTAGGGCGGTGTTGGACAAAGGCCTTTCACCGGGGGCTGACGGGTCGTAGCGTTCGATCGGGTCCTCGGGACGATGACCTGATCGAAGAGCCGTGGTCGAGGGTGAAAAGCGGCCTCGCAGATTGGCCTTTGGCCTCATAGACGTCCCTCTTTGTCACTCCCGAGGGCCCACTACGTGGTGTTCAGCACCCAGCCCTCCTCGAAGGCGAGCCCGAGCGCCAAGAGACGGCGGAGATTGAGGGCTGCGACACGGATCTGGAGCCAGGAGTTGTTGCGCTCGATCCCCCGATAGCGGAGGCGGCGGTTTCCCTTCGCGACGAGCCAGGAGATCGAGCGCTCGGCCATCGGGCGGTGTCTCCGGTAGGTCGCCGTCACCTCGGGGTCGCGCCAGGCGGCCCGGGCGGCGACGAGCTCGTCGTCGTTCGGCCCGATCGTGAACGAGCGCGCCGTCGCCGTCGTGCAGCGGGAACGCAACGGGCAGGGCTCACAGTGCGGGGCGAACTTCGCCACCCCGGTCGGGGAGAACCGGGCGGTGTGACCGGCCGGGCAGGTGACGGTGCGCGCCTCGTGGTCGACGCTGAACTCGTCTCGCCGCAACCCGCCTTTGACGGCCGGGTGGGAGGGCATCGGCTTGATGACGAGACGGTGGCGGCGGAGCTTCAGTTCTCTCCTCGTCGGGCCCGATCCATAAGCGGAGTCGGCGAGCACCTCGAGCCCGGAGGGCTCATCCCCCAGGAGGGCGACACCGGTCGGCCCGTCCGGGGCGTTCGCCGGCGTGATCGCGGCCCCGGTCACGAGGCCGGTGTCCGGTTCGACACAGAGGTGCGCCTTGAACCCGTCTTTCCTCACCGAGACCGACTTGTGGCCGTGACGGGCCTCTTGGTCGACGACCGAGATCAGACGGTCCTTGGCCACCCGACGGGCGATGCGCCAGGTCCCATCTTTCTCGCCGGGCTCGACGTCTTGGGCCGAGACGAGGGCGAGCAGGCCCAGGGCGTCGGCCTGGTCCTGGTCGAGTGCTTCATCATCGACGGCGTCGAGGAGCGTCGTCGCGTCCGTAACGAGCGCCGAGACGAGCCCGTCGCGCACCTCGGCATCCGACCAGTCGATGACGGGCTTCTTTCCCGTCGAGTAGTCCTGGCCGAGCTCGAGCGCCTCGAGCCGGGGGATCTCAGCCCGCACCCGGCGGATCGCCGAGATGATCTGGGTGACGGTGTCCTGGGTGGCGACCGCGTCGTCGAGGATCGTCGAGTCGAGCGCGCGGCGGTGCTTCGTTCTCAGCACGCCGGTCTCGGCGACGACCCGGCGGACGGCGTCGAGGATCCGTTCGGGACGGCCAGAGTTGCGGAGCCGGGCGCGCCAATAGGTGAGATTCGTGAAGTCGAAGCCCGGATCGTCGAGGGCCAGCCCGCAGGCGACCTTCCAGTCGATCCGCGTCCTCAGCGCCCGGATCGCGTCACGGTCCGAGAGTCCCTCCAAGGCCTGGAGCACCATCACCGAGCAGATGACGTCGACCGGGATCGAGGGCCGCCCGCGGCCCGACGGGAAGAGGTCGGCGAAGTCCCCATCCTGGAAGAGCTCGCCGCGGTGATCGGCGAGGAAGGCATAGATCGTGCCCTCTTCGACGAGGCCACGGCAGAACGCCGCCGCGTCGAGCATCTGACGGTCTGGATTCGATCTTCCCTGCATGCACCCAGTCTTGTGGGTGCGCGGGCAATTCGCGAGCACCCTCAAAGAGGCGCTTTAATCAACACCGACCTAGCCGAGCACGCTTTCCTCTCAGGGGGGACTGGGCGAGGTTCGGGCGGGGCACGGCGATCCCGAGCCAGCTCGACGCCACAGCTCGCTCGGGTACCGCACTCCGGTCGAATTCGAAGACCTACGCTCACCACCCCAACCCCAGGCCACGTCGTCACAAGAAGTGGTCCACCAAACGGGCTACAGGGCACCGGGTGGAGCTGACGGGATTCGAACCCGTGACCTACTGGTTGCAAACCAGTCGCTCTAACCAGCTGAGCTACAGCCCCGCGGGCGCAAGCCTACGCGCCCTCGGGGCCGATTCGACCCTGCGACCGGCCGTTCAGCGCGTCCCGACCGCGGCGCGTAGCGCCTGACGGAGCGACTTCGTCGTGGCGGCGACGGCGGAGGGTTCGTAGCCGCAGTGCGCCATGCAGTTGTCACAGCGCGGATCCCGTCCCCGCCCGTACTTGTCCCAGTCGGTCGTCTCGACGAGCTCCTTGTAGGTCGCCGCATAGCCGTCGCTCATCAAGTAGCACGGTCGCTGCCAGCCGAAGACCGAGTAGCTGGGAATCCCCCACGGCGTGCACTGGTAGTCGACCTTGCCCTCGAGGAAGTCGAGGAACAAAGGCGTGTGATTGAATCGCCACCTCCTGCGCCGACCGTCCCCGAAGGCCTCGCGGAACACCTCCCGGGCCTGGTCGACCGGAAGGAAGTGCTCCTGGTCGGACGCCTTCTCGTAGGCGTAGGCCGGCGAGATCATCATCGCGTCGACTCGCAGCTCGTCGTTCAGGAAGTCGAGGACCTCGCGGATCGTCTTGGCGGAGTCGGTGGTGAAGAACGTCGAGTTCGTCGTGACGCGGAAGCCCTTCGACTTGGCGAGGCGGATCGCCTCGATCGCCGCGTCGAAGACTCCCGCGCGGTCGACGGCCGCGTCGTGACGCTCCTTCAGCCCGTCGAGGTGGACCACCCACGAGAAGTACGGCGACGGCTTGAACCGGTCGATCCGCCGCTTCAGGAGGATCGCATTCGTGCAGAGGTAGACGAACCGCTTGCGCCTGATGAGACCCTCGACCATCTCCTCGATCTGGGGGTGGAGCAGCGGCTCGCCCCCGGCGATCGAGACCATCGGCGCGCCGCACTCCTCGACCGCGGCGAACGCCGCCTCTGGGGTCACGCGCTGACGGAGGATCTCCGTCGGGTACTGGATCTTGCCGCAACCGGGACAGGCGAGATTGCACGCGAAGAGCGGTTCGAGCTCGACGATCAGCGGGTACTTCTCGCGTTTCGCCAGCCTTTGACGCGTGAGATACGCCGCCATGAGGAGGTTCTGTCGGATCGGTATGGGCATCAGGATTCACCGGCCTGTTCGTGGGGTTGATCGAGGTTGAACTCGGGCGTTCAGTGTCGCCTGACCTCGTCCGCCGTTCGGGTCCGCTCGGCGCACGGGCGGCGCGCCGCCCGGCGCGTCGCCTTCAACGCCCGACTTTCGCGTGCGGCGAGTTGCGGACGGCATGGGCCTGATGCGCGGCTTCGGTGCGCACGCTCGCGGCCGCCGAGGCATCGTCGATCGCGCGGCACCACCGACCGAGCGCTGAGAGCGGGAAGACCAATCGGTAGAGGTGGTAATTGAGGTAGAAGTCGCCGGGGAATCCCGTTCCTGTGTACCACGGCTCATCCCAGTTCCCGTTGGCGAGCTGTGCCGCCGCCAGCCAGGCGACCCCGCGTCGCGCCGACGTCGACCGCGCCCGGCCGGCAGCCACCAGCGCAAGCAGCGCCCAGGCCGTCTGCGAGGCAGTCGACGCGCCCTGGGCACGCAGCGCCGGGTCGTCGTAGGAGCGGATGTCCTCGCCCCAGCCTCCGTCGTCGTTCTGGTGTGCTTCGAGGAAATCGATCGCGCGCCGGATCGGGGGCTCGTCCGGGTCCGCGCCGGCGGCGACAAGGGCGGGCACCGCGGCACCGACGCCGTAGAGGTAGTTCACGCCCCAACGTCCGAACCAGGCTCCGTCCTCCTCCTGCTGCGCGAGCAGCCAGTCGACCCCCGCGGCGAGCACCGTGGGATCCGCCGACGGCTCGTGGGCGAGCATCTCGACGACGTGGGCGGTGACGTCCGCGCTCGGGGGGTCGATGACCGCGCCGAAATCGCAAAAAGGGAGCTCGTAGAGGATCTGCCGAACGTTGTCGGCGTCGAATGCACCCCACGCGCCGTCCTTGGACGCCATGCCCTCGGTCCAAGCGACCGCACGTTGCACAGCGTCCTCGAGCGCGATCGGGTCCTCGTAGGCGACGCGGCGCAACGAGAGCACGACCTCGGCGGTGTCGTCGACGTCGGGGTAGTTGTCGTTCTCGAACTCGAACGCCCAACCTCCCTCGGGGACCCGTGGTCGGCGCACCGACCAGTCGCCGCGCACACGCACTTCCTCGCCGAGCGTCCACCTGGTCGCGCGCTGCAACGCCTCGTCGTCCGGGGAAAGACCCGCGTCGACGAGCGCCACGATGGCGAGCGCGGTGTCCCAGACCGGGGACTGACAGGCCTCGAGTCGGCGTAGGCCGTCTTCGCGCACGAGAAAGCGCTCGAGGCCCGCGAAGGCCGCGGCGAGCACAGGGTGGTCAAGGGGGTAACCCCGCAGATGCAACGCAAGGATCGAGTAGACCCACGGCGGTTGGATGCCCCCCCAGCTGCCATCGGCCTCCTGGCGCCGGACGATCCAGGTCTCGGCCTTGCGCAGCGCTGCCTCCCGCACCGTCTGGCGCAGCGGCGACCGGTTCGCGATCCGCTCGTAGCGCTGGAGGACGCGGTCGAGCAGGACGAAACGTCCGGTCCAGTCGCGCAGCGACGGTCCCGGGCGGTCGGGGGCCTTGCACGTCCGCAGCTCCTCGATGCCGAACACGGTCGGCCGTACCGGACGGTAAGCACCGACGACCGTGATGGCGACCGCCGTCTGACGCGCCCAGCAGCCGAAGTCGTAGATGTTGCACGGAACCCACGCCGGGAGCGCCACGATCTCCGGCGGCAAAGTCGGCAGATCTTCCCAGGGCCACAGTCCGAACAACGCGAGCCAGATCCGCGTGAACACTCGCGAGTTCTCGACGCCACCTGCGTCCCGCACGAACGCCGCGGCCCGTGCCATGTGCGGATCGACTGGATCGTCCCCCGCGAGACGCAGGGCGCAGTACGCCTCGACCGTCGTCGACAGGTCCCCGGGTCCACCGTGGTAGGTGGCCCACGTCCCGTCGGATCGCTGCTTCGAACGGATCCACGCCGCTGCCCCGGCCGTGTCGTTCTCCTGGCGGATGCCGAGGAACTCCCGAAGCAGCAGATCTTCTGCATCCATCGTGACGTTCGTCTCGAGTTCGCCCTTCCACCAGCCCTCTGCCTCTTGCAGCCCGAGAAGATGCCGACGCGCCTTTTCGAGCGCCCGACGCGCCGCGGCGAGCTCCAGCTCCTCCACCGTCTCGGTCCGCCCCATCCCTAGAACTCCCTCTCGATGACGAATCGCGCGACCTCTGCCAGCTCCGCCTGCGCGTCGGCGACGAAGTGGGCCGAATCGAGCGCCCCGAGTGCGGCATCCAACCGGCGGCGCGCCTCGTCCGCTGAGATCTCGCGACCTCCCGCCTTCTCCACGAGCTCGGCCGCCCGAGCGATCTGGTCGTCGCTGAGCAAGGGCGTCGCGAGCAATTCGCCCAGCTCTGCGGCCCCGTCGCCCCCCGCGGCGAGCGCCGCCGCGACCGGGAGGGTCTTCTTGTGCTGACGCAGGTCACTCCACGCCGGCTTGCCGGTGCAGGTGGGGTCCCCCCAGATGCCGAGCAGGTCGTCGACGGCCTGGAAGGCCAGCCCGAGCTCGAACCCGAAGCGATCGAGCCCGGCCACCATCTCCGCGGGCGCGCCTGCGAGCTCCGCCCCGATCGAAGCCGCGCAGCCGAGAAGCGCCCCGGTCTTGCCACCCTCCATCGCGAGACACCCCGCGACGTCCACGGTCGGCAGCGACTCGAAGGCCATGTCGAGCGCCTGTCCGGCGATCATCGCGGCGGTCGCGTCGGCAATCCGGCTGGCGGCACGCCGGGCGGCGTCGTCATCGGCGACGTGCTCGAGCTTCAACGTCCCCGCCGGGTCGAGCAGGACCTGCTGGGCGAGCGCCAAGAGCGCGTCACCGACGATCACCGCTTGCCCGACGCCGAACAACGCCCAGACCGTCGGGCGGTGGCGCCGCTCAACGTCGCCGTCGATCACGTCGTCGTGGATGAGCGAGAAGTTGTGGACGAGCTCGACCGCGACGCCACCGGGAATGCCGACCGCGGCGTCCGCGCCCACCGCCTCCGCCGACAGGATCGCCAGCGCCGGGCGCACGCCCTTGCCACCGCCGCCGCCGACGGGGCGCCCCTCGGCGTCCGACCAACCGAAGTGGTACTCGACGACGGGCCTCATCTCGGCCGAAAGCCGGTCGACGGCCGTACGCAGCGCAGGCGCGACGAGATCGCGCGCCCGTCCGAAGACCGCCGGTGCCCTCTCCGTCGGGATCACGCGACGACTTCCCGGCCGAGATCGACCGACAGGCGGGTCGCACCGACGACACGCAGCGCGTGCACCGCCGCACGTGTGCCGCTCAACACCGCGCTCTCCATCGTCGCGGGCCAACCCGTGTCGGTCCACGCGCCGGCGAGGTAGAGCCGTTCGAACCCTGTCTCGGGGCCGGGCCGTAGTCCCGCGGTCCCCGGCGCGCCGCGGAACGTCGCCTCGTGCTCACGGCTCACGACCGCGTCGACGACGGTGGCCGAACGCGCCCGTGGGAAGAGATCGCGCAGCGCTCCCGTGTAGCGCTCGATGAGCGCCTCGGGCCGCTCCCCGTGCTCGGCGTCCGCACCGGAGATGGACACTGCGAGCACCTGGCCGGCCGCGGGGTCCAGCCCCGCGGCCACGGTCCTGTCGAAGACGTACTGGACCGGCGTGTCGACACCCGCGGCAATTTCGTACTCGGTGACCTTGCGGTCGTAGACAACGTGCACGTCGACGATCGGCGAGGTGCCGAGCGCCTCGAGACGCGCGGGTCTCACGAAGCCGCCCTCCGGCAGGAGCTGGGCGGCGGCACGGTGCGGAACAGCGATGATGACCGCGTCGGCGTCGACGTGTTCGCCGTTCACCACGACGCCGGTTGCCGCCCTCTGTCCAGTCCCGGGGGCGAGGTCGATTGCGTCGACCTTCGCCCGCTGGTGGACGCTCCCCCCGAGACGGCCCAACAGTGCCGCGGCGGGATCGACGTGGAGCGCGTTGAGCGGCACGCGCGCCCAACCGACATCGGCAGCATCGGCGCGGTCGAGGAGTCCCGTCCGGAAAACCTTGGCCCCAAGCGTAAGTGACATTTCGGCTGCGCTGAGGTTGACGGTCGGAAGCGTGATGAGCTCCCAGAGCCTGGCGATGGCGTCGCGCGACTGCCCCTGACGGGAGAGGAACGACGCGAACGTCTCCGAGTCGAGACCGGGAGCGTCGAGGCTGAGCCGTCGCAGAGCAGATACGGCCCGCCCGACACGTGCCCGCTCGGCTAGCGACAGGTGCCGGTAGCGGACGAGGGAGCCCACCAGGTGGGCGGGCGCGGGAAGGCCGCTGCGCCGGAGCCACGCCACCTGCGGCTCACCGCCTTGCGTATCGGGGCGCAGCACCGGTACCGCGAGCCTGTGCTGCAAAACCGCGCGATCCGCCGTGCCGAGCCTGCCGAGGAACCGCCGGTAGGCAGCACAGCAGCGCAGGAAAACGTGCTGGCCGTTGTCGAACACGAGGCCGTTGCGCTCGAACGACCACGTCGCGCCACCAAGGCGCGGGCGCCCTTCAAACAGCGTCACCTTGCTGCCGCCGTCCGCGCAGGCGATCCCCGCCGACAGGCCGGCGAGACCTCCCCCAACGACCACGATGTGCGCCGGTTCCGTCCTCATGCGGCGGACACCCGCCTCAGGCTGCGGACCGTGACCCACGCCTTCTCCCAGGCGGGAAGGCTCACGCGATGGTCGAGCGCCGCGAGCGGGTCCTTCTCGATGCGGTCGAGCAAGCGGTGGTAGATCCCCGCCATCGCCGCGACACAGGCGCGCGAACGCCGGTCGAGCAGGTCGAGCAGCCCGAGACCCTTCTCGTAGTGCAGCCGCGCCCGTCCGGCCTCGAACCGCAGCAGTCCGACGAGCGCGTCCGGCGGGCCGGTCGCGTCGCGCTCGCAGCCGAAACGCGCGAGATCCTCGACCGGCAGATAGACGCGCCCCATCTCGTCGCGGTCCTCGACGATGTCACGCAAGATATTCGTCAGCTGCAGGGCGATGCCGAGCCTGTCGGCGAGCTCCGGTGCCGTCGCCGCGTCGGCCGACCCGAACACGCCGAGAGAGAGCCGACCGACCGAGCCGGCGACGCACCGGCAGTAGGCAGTGAGCTCTTCGAACGTCGCGTACCTCTCGCGTCGGCAGTCCATCTCGCAACCCGTCACGATCTCGCCGAGGGCGTCGACCGGGATCGGGAAGTGGGCCACTGCGTCGGCCAGGGCGACGAGCACCGCGTCGTCACACGGCGGGTGGCCGCTCGCCACCTGGACGATCTCGTCTCGGACCCGGGCGAGCGCTTCCTGTTTCTCACCGGTCGTGCCGGCACCGTCGCCGATGTCGTCGACCCGCCGGGCGAACGCGTAGAGGGCCGACATCGCGGCCCGCTTCGGCTCCGGCAACAAGCGGATGCCGTAGAAGAAGTTCCGAGCTTCACGGCGCGTGATCGCTTCGCAGCGCCTGTACGCCAGGGCGATGTCGCTCACAGCAGATCCCTTCGCGCTGCTGCGTACACCCCCAGGCTGCGCCACACCACGTGGGCCCCGGAAGCCTTCACCCGAGCCGACAGGACGTCATAGCCATGGCGTCCGATGGCGTCGAGCTGGGCGAGGCCGCCGCCGACGAAACCCGCGACCGCGACCCGGCCCCATCCGGAAAGCGACGCCACCAGCGAACTTCCAGACATGAGAAGACGCCGCGTCCGCGCCACCTCGAAGGCCATGAGCCGCCGGAAGGCTGGCGTCGCGACACCGCTCGCGATCACCGACTCGTCGACGGCGAACCGGGAGAGATCCTCCTGGGGTAGGTAGACGCGCCCCATCGCGAAGTCCTCGGCGACGTCCTGGAGGTGCTCGACGAGCTGCAACGCCGTGCACACCCGGCTCGAGAGCTCCAAGGAGTGCTCGTCGCGCCGGCCGAAGACCGCGAGGACGAGTCGGCCGACCGGATTCGCCGACAGCGCGCAGTACGCCCCGAGCGCCTCGTACGTCGGGTACCTCGTCGTCACCTGGTCGTGGCGATTCGCCTCGATGAGATCGGCGAACGGCTCACGGTCGAGGCCGAGTTCGTTCGCGAGCCTACCGGCGCGGACGAAGACCGGATGAGAAGCCGCGCCCAGAAGCGCCCGATTGAGCTCGGCCTCGACCCAGTCGAGCTGTGCGAGGCGATCGCCCGGCACGCGATCGCCGACGTCGTCGACGAAGCGGGCGTAACCGTAGATCGCGAGCAGCCGCTCGCGAAGCCGTCCCGGCAGCAGGCGCGTCGCGACCGGGAAATTCTCGGCACCAGCCTTCGCCATGACAACAGCCGTGTCGAGCACGACCGGCGTCGCCCTCGTGGCGCCGTCGAACTCGACCGGGAGGTTCATCGCGCGACCATCCCCTCGCCCCCTACGGACAGACGGCGATGTCGCCGCCCGAAACGCTTCTCGACGGTGAACGCGCCCGCCCCGTTGCCCGCCTGTTTGATCAGCCGTTCCGACGCCGTGCGGGTCGACGCCGCGATCCCGGACGCGTCCAGCTCGAGACGCTGGAGGATGACATCTGGGTCGGCGTGACCCACGTAGACCGTCGGCACGCCGAGGCACAACACGCTCGGGGGGCGCTCGCTCACGAGTTCGGCGGCGCGTTCGAGGACGCCTCGCAGGTGCTGTCCCGCCCCACCGTGGACGAGCCCGTCCTCGGCGGTGACGACGAGGCGAGCGTTGCGACACCGCTCCACGAGAGCGGGGTCCAACGGTCGCACGACGCGGGGGTCGAGCACCGTCACGTCGAGCCCGTCCTGCTCGAGCAGCTTCGCCGCCTCAAGCGACGTCGCTGCGAGCTTGCCGATCCCGACGAGCACGATGTCGCCGCTGCCTTCGCGCAACACCCGCGAGCGCATCCCCGTTCCAGCCCGGGCGAGCGCGCCCGGCCCCGGCGTCTTCGGGTAGCGGATGATCGACGGTTTATCAAGCCCGAGCGCCGTCTCGAGCATCGGGGCGATTTCGGACGGCTCGGCGGGAGCGAAGATCACGAGGCCGGGGACCGCGAGCCCGAGGACCATGTCGAGCACACCGTGGTGGCTCGCCCCGTCGTCCCCGGTGATGCCCGCTCGGTCCGCGCAAATCACGACCGGTGCCCGGTGGAGACCGACGTCGAGATTCTCCTGGTCAAAACAACGCGACAGGAACGTCGAGTAGATCGCGACCACCGGGCGGAAACCCGCCATCGCCATACCCGCCGCCGCCGTCATCGCGTGGCTCTCCGCTATCCCGACATCGAGGAAACGGTCCGGGTGGTGTGCCTCGAAGCTCAACAACCCCGTCGGTCCGGGCATCGCTGCGGTGATCGCGACGACGCGTTCGTCCCGACTGGCGATGTCGAGCATCGCCTGGCCGAACGCCTCCGTGTAGTTCCTGTCGGGGCTGCGCGGGCCCGAGGTGACCGCGCCGTCATCGATGGCGATGCCGGGCGAGGCGAGCTGCGGCTGGAGCTTGTAGTCGTGCAGGCACTGCACCGTGTCCTCTTCGGCGGGTCCGTAGCCCTTGCCCTTGGTCGTGAGGACATGGAGAACGATCGGTCCTTTCCAGGTCGCAGCACGCTTCAGCGCCTGCTCGACCGCCGCGATGTTGTGCCCGTCGATCGGCCCCGCGTAGCGAATGCCTAACGCTTCGAAGAAGACCTGGGGTTCGACGAGCTCACGGATCGCCGCCGTGAGGCTCCGGATCGACTGACCGGCGAGTGTGCCGACTCCGGGCAAGTCCTGCAGGACGCGCGTGACGCGGGACTGGATCGCGCTGAAACTCGGGCTCAGCCGCAGCTGGGTCAGCGACTCCGAGAGCCGCGACACCGTCGGGGCGTAGCTGCGGCCGTTGTCGTTGAGGATGATGCAGACCCGCGAGTCGGCGTGGCCGAGGTTGTTCATCGCCTCGTATGCCAGTCCACCGGTCAGGGCGCCGTCACCGACGAGGGCCACGACTCGCCGGGTCGCGTCCTCGCCGCTCATCTTGAACGCCTGCGCGATCCCGAAGGCGTAGCTGAGCGCCGTCGACGCATGCGAGTTCTCGATCCAGTCGTGCTCGGACTCGGCGCGGCTCGGGTATCCCGAGAGTCCTCCCTCACGACGCAGGAGCGCGAAACCCGTGTGCCGACCGGTCACGAGTTTGTGGACGTAGCTCTGATGGCCAGTGTCGAAAAGGAGGACATCGCGCGGCGACGTGAAGACCCGGTGCATCGCGAGGGTGATCTCCACCGCTCCGAGATTCGAACCGAGGTGTCCGGTGCCACCGGTCGTGACCGCCTCGACGATGAATTGCCGGATCTCGGCGGCGAGGATCTCGCACTCTTCCAAGGAGAGCGCCTTCAGGTCATCAGGGGACGAAATCGTGTCAAGGAGGGGGTACGAAGGCTTGTCTTCTCTGCTCACGACGTCTTCTTTCGCTCGTCGTTTCCAACGCGGCCATCCGTGACCAGCAACCGGGTGCCGCCCCGCTGCACCCCCGAGCCGTCCGATTGTCGACGAGACCCGTTCACACGAAGTCACAGTGACCAGCTGGTCACACCGATTGCTCGCAGCTCATCCTTTCAGATGACACCAGGGCCGTCAACGAGGTTCATGTCGTGGCCGGTACCCCGAAAAGCGCTGCACAGCGCGCTGCGCCGCTCCTCACCCTACCTGCGCTGCACGTCCACCAGCACCGCGGCCGCAGCCTGTTCGTCCGCCGCACGGCGGACTGCCTCGCCGACGGCACGACCGACGATTTCTCGCGGCGAGACGGCGTCACCCGTCGCCCGACGGGCGACGCCGGCAGCGAGCACGTCGGTGACCCGACCGAGCACGCGCCCATAGCCAAGGCGCCGCTGCGTGGCCAGCGAGGCGAGATCGAGGAGCAGCGTGACGTAGGGCACGAGGACACCGGCCAGACCGTCGATCGCCGAGGCGACGTCGCCCCCACCCGAAGACGACGCCTCGAACTCCCGCTCCGTCCGTCGCGCCGCTTCCTCCGCGACCGCGACGAAGAGCGCCCCCTTCGACGAGTAGTGCCGGTAGAACGATCCCTTGGCGATCAGCGCGCTCCGGCAGACGTCGTCGATCGAGACATCGGCGTAGCCGCGACGGCTGAACAGTGTGAGCCCGGCTTCGACGAGGCGCTCGTCGACGGAGGTGCCCTCTTCAAGCTGCGTCTCGGCGGCGAGCAGCTGATTCCACATCTCCGGGCGGAACACCCCGTGCGACGGTTTGTCGAACAGGTCGGGCAGCAACTCGGTGAGCAGCCTCCCGATCGTCTCGATCGACAACCCACGTCTCTCGCGCACGAGCCGGATGAGCCGGATCAGCTCGACGTGCCGCTCGTCGTACAGGAAGCGGTTGGACGAGACCTTCTGCGGGGGCGGCAGCACTTTGGCAGCGAGGTAGTAGCGGACGGTCGCGGCGGCGACCCCGGTTCGTTCGACAAGTTCGGACATCGTGAACTGGCGCGAGACCCTCGCGGCGAGTGTCATCGCAGCCGTGGCCTTCCGTGGTCCAGTCGCAAGTTTCTCCGGATCCGCGTCCGGGGCGGTAACGTCCCCGCCGTGGGACGTGTGCGCGTCATCACTGACTCAAGCGCCTGCGTGCCCGCAGAGCTCGTCGCCAAGTTCGGTGTCTGCGTGCTCCCCATCAGTGTCTTCCTACCCGAGGACGGCGCAGCCGGCCTTGATCCGTCCAACGGCCAGGGCGTGATCCTGCCCGAAGCGCTCGCGCGAGAAGAGCTCGCCGGGGCCAATCATCCCTTCGTCACAGAGTACCTGCAGGCCATCGAGTCTCCGGAGTTCGACGCCGCGGTCGTCATCGCGCCGGCAGTCGAGTTCGCGACGATGTACCGCAATGCCGCGCTCGCCGCGGAGTTTGCGACCCGACCGGTCGTGTTGGTCGATGCCCGGACCGCGGCGGCCGGCCAGGCGCTCGTCGTCCTCGCCGGCGCGGAAGCGGCGGCCAACGGGGCCGGGATCGAAGAAGTCGTGCGCGTCGTCGAAGAAGCCTCCCGCCGCGTCGAGCTCGTCGCTTCGCTCGCGACGCTGGAACCGATCCGGCGGAGTGGGCCAGTCCCCAATGACGTACTCGGGGACCCCGGTCCGAGCGGGATGCGGAGTGTCTTTCGCATGCGCGACGGCACGGTCGAACCGATCGGGACCATGGCGACAGCCGAAGAGACGCTCGAGAAGATTCGTGCGGCGTATGTGGCGAGCGCGCCCCGGGGGACCGAACGCTCAGCCGTGTTCCACGCCAACGCCCCGCACCTGGCGGAGCGGCTCAACGAACTGCTTGGGGGTGCCGACTTCGTCAGCGGATTCAGCATCGCGATGCAGGTGCATACCGGGGGTGGCGTCGTCGGTGCCGCGTGGATTCCCGCTGGAGCGGCATCCTGACCTGCGCTCCTAGGCGTGGGCACGCGGTACCGTCTTTGTAACCGGTGCGTGCCGGACGAAGCGGGTGCCGAGGTGACCAGGGCAAACGACGCGGGGGAGAGCGGAAAGCCGATCCGGGCCAACCGGCGAGCCACGGCTCCGGCTGCTCCTCGCCCGGAGGCGGTCATCACGACGGTGGAGATTCCACGCGTATCTCCGGCGCCACGTCCGCAGTTCGCCCACGGAGACGGCTGGCACCCCGACATCGAACGGCGCCTCCCCGCGCCGTGGGGTCTGGAGATCGCGGTCTGGGTTCTTTTCGTTCTCTTCGTCCTCGGCTTGATCGGGCTCGCGGCTGAGCACTTCCATCCGAGCTGGGTCGCGTTCCTCCGCAATACGGCCGCCACAACACCACGGCGTGCTTCCCGCGGCTCGACGTCGTCGAGCACCCGCTCAGCGCCGCGATCCTCGACGACCCAACCGACACGAGGGCTCGGGCAGCTTGTGCTCGTTTCGACCACCAGGTCGAGCGCGACCTACTCGGTTCCGACGTCAACAGGGTTCTCCGTCGCCATCTCGACGACCCATCCCTGCTGGACGCAGGTGAAGTCCCCGCCCGCGTCGTCGACGTTCCTCTTCGCGAGGACGATCACGGCGAACCAGAGCCCCGTGGTGATCAAGCTGGCCGGACCGGCCTCGCTCATGCTTGGCGCCGATGCCACGGCACTCACCGTCGAGGTCGGATCGAAGGCCATCGGCTCGATCTCGCCACCACGGTCGTTCCTCACCTACGTCTTCAGGCCAATTCGCCACTAGGCCACGGGTCGGGCCGCCCAGCGTGTCTGGCGCGACGAGGTTTTGATGCAACCGCGCGATTTCGGCGCCAACGGGGGTGAGCATCGACAATGTTTGAATCGAGGAGGGTGTGGGCAGGCTGGTTGAGACGACAAATGACGCTCCCGGCTACGAGGTCCTCGGTCAGGTGTTCGGCCTCAGGGTGCGTTTCCGCAACGCGTTCTCCCAGATGGGCACCTGGCTGAAGTCGTTCGTCGGCGGCGAGTTGAAGGGGATGACGAAGGACCTCGAAGCGAGCCGACAGGAGGTCATCGACCGCCTGGCCGAGGCGGCGGGGCGCGCGGCGCGAACGCCGTTCTGGCGATGCGCCCCGACACGTCGGAGATGGGCGGCGTCTGGACCGAGATTTGCGCCTACGACGGCGCCACCAAGGTGAGGAAGACGGGCCGACCGCGCCGCGTGCCATGAGCCGCGTGTGGCACCGTCCCGGAAGCGCCAAGATAGGGATGTGCGAATCTCTTCCAAGGCCGACTACGCGATCCGGGCCGTCGTCGAACTTGCCACGCTCGAGGACTCCTGGCCGGTGAAGGCGGAGACCCTCGCCGCCGCACAGGACATCCCTGGGAAGTTCTTGCTGAACATCCTGTTCGAGCTGAAGCGGGCCGGCATCGTCGCCAGCCAACGCGGCAACGAGGGCGGCTTCCGCCTCGGCCGAGCCGCAGCCGAGATCAGCCTGGCCGACATCGTGCGCGCCGTCGAGGGGCCCCTCGCCCAAGTGGGCGACGTCCGCCCCGACCAGCTCGACTACAAGGGCTCGGCCGAGCCACTCGTCGAGGTCTGGATCGCCGTGCGCGAGCACATCCGCACGATCCTCGAGTCGGTCTCGGTGGCGGACATCGCGACGCGGAATATTCCCCTCGCCGTCCGGCTGATCACGGCCGACCCCGAGGCCTGGATGCCCCACACCCCCGGAACGGTCCCCGGACTCCAGGCCGTGCGGGTCGCAGGCTCGACGACCCGCACCCGTGGCGTCGTCACGTCACCGACCCGGCGGAACTGAGCCGGACCGACCACCAGGTGCCCGACCGGCGAATCCCCGTTGCGTGTCCAGCCGAATCGGCGCCACCGCAGCACGACGAGACCCACGACGCGACGGTCGACGAGTCCGTTGCTGACGTGCTCCGGCGCCTGCGGGCGACCGGCGGGAGGGCGACGACCGCCAGGCGGCTGATCTTGCGGTCGCTGTTCGGGTCGCCCCACCACCGGACCGCGGAGGATCTCACCGCCGAGGTTCAGGTTGAGGCTCCCGACGTCCATATCTCGACCGTCTACCGCAACCTCGAGGAACTCGAACGCCTCGGCGTTGTCACCCACGTGCACCTCGGGCACGGCCCGGCGACCTACCACCTCGCCCCCACGACGCACTGCCATCTTGTCTGCGAAGGGTGCGGGACGGTGCTCGAAGTCGGTGATCAGCTCTTCGCGTCGCTCGCAACGGCCGCCCTCGCGGAGTACGGGTTCACGATCGACCCCCACCATTTCGCCATGCGCGGACGCTGCCGCGACTGCAGTCGGCGACCGTCTCCGGACTGACCCGGCCCCGCCCGGGCACTTCCTGAGCGCTGATTCAGCGGTTTGCCGAAAGAACGTGATCTGCCAACCCCGGCGGGTACAACGGCACGTCATCTGCGACAGCACCGAGATCGCGCCAGACCCCGACCTTCGGTTCGGGCTCCACTCCTGCAAAGACATCCCTCGCGTAGAGCGAGGCGTCGGCGAACTCCGTCCTGTAGAGCATCAGGATCTCGTGGCCCGGCCTTCCCTCGAAGACGAAGAGGTTCTCGACGACGCCGACGAGACGCACCGCCCCGAGTTCGACGCCGAGCTCCTCGCGGATTTCGCGGCGCAGCGCCTCTTCGCCGCGCTCGCCGAAGTCCACACCGCCGCCGAACGGTCGTTGGAACCGAATGCCCGCGACCTCGTCCCGGCTGTTCGAGACGAGGATCTCCTTCGTTCCCGGTCGACCTATTAACGCCAGGGCGACCACGTGTGGCCTTGTCTTCGTCACGTCGCGATCATGGCGGATCCGCGGCAACCGATTCTCTTAACTGGAGCCAGTCCAACTTCTTGACTGATTCCAGATCATGTTCTAGTGTCCTGGTTCGTGACGACGATGGGGGACGACGTCCAACTTCTGCGCTCCGCGGGCCGACGCGTCACGGCCGTGCGCCTCGCCGTCCTCGAACAAGTCGGGGCCCGACCCCACGCAAACGTGGAGGCGATCTTCCACGCGGTCGACAACCAGCTGGGCAGTGTTTCGCGGCAGGCCGTATATGACACGCTCCGTTCGCTCACCGCAGTCAATCTTCTCCGCCGGGTCGAGCCCGCGGGAAGTCCCGCCCGCTACGAGAAGCGCGTCGGCGACAACCACCATCACATCGTCTGCCGGGCCTGCGGCACCACCGTCGACGTCGACTGCGCCGTCGGAACGGCGCCCTGTCTCGAACCGTCCGAACTGCACGGCTTCCTCCTCGATGAAGCCGAGGTGACCTTCTGGGGCCTCTGCCCGCGCTGCCAGACATCGGACACGGCCCGTTCACAGGCGAACCACAACGACGAGTCCGCAAGTACACCTGCCCGGGATCAGCCCTCCGGAAAACGAACCGCAAGTGCGTCGTATCAAGATCGAAAGAGGTGACCGCGATGCCCCAGAGAGAAGACACGTCGGATGGCACTCGACCTCCGACCACGACCGACGCCGGGATCCCCGCGCCGAGTGACGAACACTCGCTCACCGTGGGACCCAACGGGCCGATCCTGCTGCAGGACCACTACCTCGTTCAGAAGATGGCGCAGTTCAACCGGGAGCGCGTCCCCGAACGCGTCGTCCATGCCAAAGGCGGCGGTGCCTTCGGCGTCTTCGAGTGCTTTGAGGACGTGAGCCAGTACACGCGAGCACAGGTATTTCAGAAGAAGACAACGACTGACGTGCTCATCCGGTTTTCCACGGTCGCCGGTGAACTCGGCTCGGCCGACACCGTGCGAGACCCGCGTGGTTTTGCGATCAAGTTCTATACCGACGAGGGCAACTACGACCTCGTCGGGAACAACACCCCGATCTTCTTCATCCGCGACCCCTCGAAGTTCTCGGACTTCATCCACTCTCAGAAGCGACGGGCCGACACGCACCTACGCGACAACAACATGCAGTGGGATTTCTGGACGCTCTCGCCGGAGTCCGCGCACCAGGTGACGTTCCTCATGACCGACCGGGGCACCCCCCGGACTTGGCGGCACATGAACGGCTACGGGAGCCACACCTTCATGTGGATCAGCGCCGGCGGGCAGAAGTACTGGGTCAAGTACCACTTCAAGACGGACCAGGGAATCGAGAACCTCACCGACGCCGAGGCGAAGGTACTGGCGGCAGAGGACCCAGACTTCCACTTGCGCGACCTGCACGCGGCGATCGGGCGTGGCGAGTACCCGAGCTGGACCCTCGAGATGCAGATCATGGGCTTCGAGGACGCCGCCGACTACCGATTCAATCCCTTCGACCTCACGAAGGTGTGGCCGCACTCCGACTACCCGCCGATCAAGATCGGACGGCTGACCCTCAACCGCAACCCCGAGGACTACTTCACCCAGATCGAACAAGCGGCATTCGAGCCCTCGAACATGGTCCCCGGCATCGGGCCGAGCCCGGACAAGATGCTGCTCGGGCGGATGTTCAGCTACCCCGACACCCACCGCCACCGTATCGGGACGAACTACCTCCAATTGCCGGTGAACCGTCCCAAGTCGCAGGTCAACTCCTACAACAAGGACGGCGCGATGCGGTACGAGAGCCGCGGCGATCCCGTCTACGCACCGAACTCCTTCGGGGGACCCGCGGCGGACCCGACCCGCTTCGGCGACCCCGCGGGTTGGTTGGCGGCCGGTGAGATCGTGCGTGCGGCTTACGACCTCCATAAGGAAGACGATGACTTCGGACAGGCAAGAGCGCTCTACCGCAACGTGCTCTCCGAGAACGACCGCCAGCACCTCGTCGGGAACATCGCGGGTCACGCGAGCAACGGCGTGACTCCGCAGATGCTCACGAGGGTGCTCGACTACTGGCGTTCCGTCGACACCGACCTCGGCGGACGAGTGGCCAAGGCCCTCAACCTGCACTAGCGCGGCGGAGGGACGCGTCCTGGACCGTTGCGTTGGTGGTGCCTCGCGGCTCGTCCAGCCGCGCAGTGGAGCCGCGGTCCGCGCTCGCCGCGCGTCCGTTGTCGGGTCGCCTTCAACTCGGATCCGGGCAGGGTTCGAGATCCTGCGCCCGTTGCGTTGGCCGATACTCCCGCCTCGGATTGACCGGACGAGACGCCCGCCGACCGGGACGGATGAGGGGTAGCCTCCTCACCAGCCTGGGCGCCAAGGAAAGAGACGCCATAGAGAGCAAAGCACACGGAGTGCGCAAGTCTGCTTCGTGCGCTCGGTCGCCACAGAGGACCCGACGAATACGGCCACACCAACGGAGTCGAGGTGCAGTCGTCCCGCCCGGACGGCGGCGACCGAGTCTCGGGTTTCGCGAGACAGGAACAGATCTCATGTCAGCAAGTGATCGCCGTGGCTGGATCGAGCGAGCTCGGCGTCTCTACGCCACTCCAATCGGTGGGCGGTTCATCCGGTACACGCTCGTCTCGGTCTTCAACGTTGTGTTTTCCGTCGCCGTCGTGTCGATCGTCTTCGGCGTGTTCCGGATCTGGACCGAGGTGCCGAGCACGCTCTTCGCGAACGTGGTGACGATTCCGCCTGCCTACTACTTGACTCGAACTTGGGCCTGGGGAAAGTCAGGACGATCTCACCTCATGAGGGAGGTCGTGCCGTTCTGGGTGATGACTCTCGCCGGCATCGCCTTGTCGATCGCGACCTCGAGCGAGGCCCGTCATCTCGGAATCGCCCACCACCTCAACCGAACTGACCGAACCGCCCTCCTCGTGATGGCGAATCTCCTCGCCTTTGGCGTGACCTGGATCGGGAAGTTCCTCGCGCTGAACGTCCTGTTCCGGGAACCGTCTGCCAGACAGGTCGAATTGACCTTCACCGACACTTCCGTCACCCGCTGACACGGAGATTGGCGAACCGCGTCCTCATCGGCTCCCGCACCTTTGCGAATGGCGAGGTCGTGCTTTTCGACGACCGCGCCGACGCCGAGCCTTCCGAGGTCTGGAAGGTCGTGATGTTCCCAGGTCCGACCAATGAAGATGGGCCGGCGTTCCGGCTGTTGCTGGAGTTGGCGTGAGGCTGTGGTCGGATGCCCGGGGCGTGCGGGAGCCGCCGCCTGATCGTCTTGCCTTCTAACCCGCTTCCAGCTCGTCGGCTCGTCCACCGCGGCGATGTGACCCACCAGCTAGCAGGATCATCCGGCTGAACTGTCCAGCGGCAGGTCTCACGATTCAGCGCTGATAGATCTGGACGCTACGAATATTGAACGAATCCGTCGCCCCCATGGCGGCGGTTTGAGGTATGTCAAGGTTCTTGTATACCGCGAGATTCGCGAGGAAATACATTGGTACCTGCGGTATACCCGACCCGGTGTAGGTGAACATCTTCACTCCGTCGACGTACCAGGTGAGCGATGACGGCTCCCAATCGACGGCGAACGTATGCCAGCCTTTCGTGAGGCTCTTCGTGTGGATCTGCCGAGATGGTCGGACCCCACCCGGCAGGTGCAAGTAAAGGCCAAGCCACGTGGAAGCGGTACCAGCCCCCCATGTTTCAGCGATATCGACCTCTGGAACCCCAACCTCCGAAGCGGTACCCAACCACAGGGCACACCACATGCCATTTCCGTTCGCAATCTGTGCACTCACTTCCACGAACCCATACGTGAACTCAAAGGACTTCTGAGTCGTCACCATGCCTGAGGTCCACGGGTACGTCTCCGGATCGCCGTTCGCGTTCGTGCCAGGAGTCGGAGTCTCGGAGGCCACCAGGTGCAACACCCCGTTCGAAACCTGGTCCTGCGAGGGTAGATACCACTCGTACTCCGGCATATCCGAGTTGCCGTTGTTGGTGCAACCGGCGCCGTTCGTCACCCACCAGTAGCAAGTCTGCCACTTTGCCGTGTCCAGAACGGATCCAGAAAAGTCGTCGCTGAACACGAGGTGCATCCCAGCGGGCGGGAGTATGGGTGTGGGCGCGCGATAGACGCACTCACGAAAGTGGACCTCACTGCCCGTCACCTTGTGCTCGCGGACGACGCTCCGGTAGTTGGCGCGGCAGTGCGCCTCCCTACCAAGCGGGTAGCTGGGATGAGCTGTTGTGGCACTCGCCAAGAGCCGGGGACCGAGTCCGACCGAAAGGGCTGTGGCTGCCGCCATCAACAGAATCCGACTGCGCATCGTCAGGCTCCCGTTGCGAAACGTGTACCAGTCGCTCTTTGCCCGCGACCAGTGCTCATTTCCCCACCACTTCACGCCGATCGACTGCGTACAGGCATCATCAATACCGACGACAGTATGGCTGCGGGCGAGCCCAGTGTCGCGGAGGCTGCACATCTGCCCCGCTCCCTGCTCGGCGCCGCGGGTACGCGGGAACTGGAAGCGACGACGCCGAACGCCCGCGCTCTCTTTCGCCGTCTACAAGGAGCGACCATCGCGCTCGGCCAGCCCGTGAGCAACAGTTCATGGACGTTGCACGAAACGCCTGTGCACGATACGGACCTGGTTTCAGCTCGACGATGCACCTCGGGATTCTCGGGCTTCTCCGAGGTGAGGAGGCAGGACCATCCGTGGGCGACCTCAACCTCGACGATGCCGGCTGAAACCAAGCCATCGATCGACCCGCGGCACAAAGGCGTGCATGATCCCCGGTCACCCAAGTCTGCGAAAGGCATCCGCACGTTCGCCAAACCTACGGAGTTCGTCCCGATGCAGCGTCATCACCCTCGGCTCATGGAATCTCCAAAGATGATCCCACCTCGTACGTGTTCACCGGCCTCGAAGGCAAGCCCCGCACTACTCAAACTTCCGAACACGCGTGCGGCAGTCCCCAGTCTCGAGCCTCGGCCTCAACGGATCTGTGTTCCACGACCTCAAGCGCGACGCGGTGACTAGGCTCAGGATTCTCGGCGCGGATGCGAAGTCATCCCAGACTCGCCTCGGGCACTCGAACCCGTCAGTAACATCTGGAATTTACGCGCAGTTCACGAGTAAAGCCGACCGACGCGTAGCCGATCAGGTCGGGACTTGTCGCCTTCCGGCATCCAGCGAACCGCCAAGAATTGCAGCCGACCGCAGTCAGTGAACTTGCGTACTCCCTGGTGGGGCTACTCAGAATCGAACTGAGGACCTCAGCATTATCAGTGCTGCGCTCTAACCGGCTGAGCTATAGCCCCGACGAGTCCGCGACCCTAGTCGAATCGGCCGGACGTCTCAGTCCTCCTCGGCGCTCGTGAGCGGGGCGACCGCCGCGACCGTCTGGCCGTTCTCGAGGTTCATCACACGGACTCCGGTCGCGTCCCGGCCCTGGGCCGCGATCTCGCGCACCGCGGTCCGGATGACGATCCCGGCGGACGACACGATGAAAAGTTCCTCGTCGAGCGTGGCCATCAGCGCGGCGACCACCGAGCCCCTCCTTTCCGTGATACGGATTCCCCGAACGCCCTGGCCGCCGCGGGCCTGCGGGCTGAAATGGTCGAGCTTCGTCCGCTTGCCGAATCCCCCGTCGGTGACGATCAGCAGATCGACCCCGGGCCGGGAGACGTCGCAGGCGACGACCTCGTCACCAGGACGGAGCCTCATGCCCCGCACGCCCGCCGCGCCCCGGCCCATCGGTCGGACGTCGGACTCGTGGAACCGGATTGCCATGCCGAGGCGCGTCACCATGAACACGTCGTCTTCGCCACCGGTCGGCAACACCCGCACGAGCTCGTCGTCCTCGCGCAGCGTGATCGCGATGAAGCCCTCACGGCGCGACTTGTCGTACTCGCTGAACGGGGTCTTCTTCACCTGGCCCGCGCGTGTCGCGAAAAGCAGGTAGTAGTCCGGATCGAACTCGCGGGTCGGAACGATCGCCTGGATGTGCTCGCCGGGCTCGAGCGAGATCAGGTTGACGACGGGCGTCCCCCGCGCCGTGCGCTCCTTCACGGGAATTTCATGAGCACGCAGACGGTAGACCTTTCCCCGGTTGGAGAACAACAGCAGGTGTGAGAGCGCCGTCGCGTACACAACTTCGCGGATCAAGTCCTCCTCCTTGAGCCGCGTTCCCTGCACACCTCGGCCTCCCCGGGACTGCGTGCGAAAGGCGTCCGCGGCGACCGACTTCACATATCCGGCGCGCGTGAGCGTCACGACGATCTCGTCGTCGTGGATGAGGTCCTCCGCCGACAGATCGCCGGGATCGTGGACAACCCTCGTCCTGCGATCTTCGGCAAATCTCTTCTTCACGTCCAAGAGCTCGTCGGTGATTACCCCGCGCAGCTTCGCCTCGTCGCCAAGGATCGACTCCAAGTCCTTGATCGTCGCGACGAGCGCGTTCATCTCCTCCTCGAGCTCGGTCCGGCCGAGCCGCGTCAAACGCCCGAGGGTCATGTCGAGAATGTGGTTCGCCTGGTCCTCGGAGAACGAGAACGGCTCGACCATGAGATTCGTCCGCGCGTCGGTCCGGTCCTCCGAGGCACGAATCGCCGCGATAACCGCATCGAGCATGTCGATTGCACGCAGCAACCCCTCGACGATGTGGGCGCGATCGCGCGCCTTCCGCAGGCGGAATTTCGACCGGCGCGTCACAACCTCGACCTGGTGCGCGACATACGCCCTGAGCGTCTGGGCGAGGTTCATCAGCCGCGGCACACCGTCGATGAGGGCAAGCATGTGCACCCCGAAACTCGTCTGCAGCTGCGTGTACTTGAACAGGTTGTTGAGCACGACGTTGGCGTTCGCGTCGCGTTTCAAGGTCACGACGAGCCTTGGCTTGCCTCCGGCCGAGAGGTTGTCCACCGCAGATATTCCCGAGATCTCGCCCGCCTCGATGCCCTCGGCGATCTGTTTCTCGATGATCTCCACGGCCGTCTGGTAGGGGATCTCGGTGACGACGATCTGGAACACGCCGTTTCGCAGCTCGGCAACCTCGGCGACGGCACGTGTCTTCACCGAGCCCCGGCCGGTTCGGTAGGCCTCGATCATCCCGGCACGTCCGAGGATGAGACCGCCAGTCGGGAAGTCCGGCCCTTTCACAAACTGCATGAGGTCGTCCGACGTCGCTTCGGGATGTTTGAGGAGATGGCACGTCGCGTCGATGACTTCGCCGAGATTGTGCGGCGGGATGTTTGTCGCCATGCCGACGGCGATGCCCTGGGAGCCGTTGACCAACAAGTTCGGGAAGCGCGAAGGCAGCACGACTGGTTGCTCGTCGGTGCCGTCGTAGTTCGGGATGAGATCGACGGTGTCCTCGTCGATCCCCTCGAGCAGGGCCATCGCGAGCGGTGCGAGCCGCGCCTCCGTGTAGCGCATCGCCGCAGGGAGCCCGTCCGGACCCGGAGCCCCGAAGTCCCCGTGGCCGTCGATGAGCGGGTGGCGCAGGCTGAAGTCCTGGACCATGCGCGCCAGCGCGTCGTAGATCGCGCTGTCGCCGTGCGGGTGGAAGCGCCCCATGACATCGCCGACGACCTTGGCGCACTTCACGTGGGGACGCTCGGGCCGCAGTCCCGTATCCCACATGCCGTAGAGAATGCGCCGGTGGACCGGCTTCAGACCGTCGCGCACATCAGGCAGGGCGCGCGAGACGATGACCGACATGGAGTACTCGAGGTACGAACGCTCCATCTCCTCTTGGAAATCGATCGGCTCGATCACGCCGCCCCCGGGTGTTTCGTTCTCCGATGGAGCCGATGCTCTTGTCGCACGCGGTGCCAATCCTGGCCCTGCCTTCCCTTGTCACTACCCCATCCGCTCCGCGCGGCGGCGCGACCTGTCAGATATCGAGGAAGCGGACGTCTTTCGCGTTCGTCTGGATGAAGCGTCGCCGCACTTCGACGTCGTCTCCCATGAGGACCGAACACACCTGGTCCGCGATGCTCGCCTCCTCCATCGTGATCTGCAGGAGTGTTCGCTTCGTCGGGTCGATCGTCGTATCTCGCAGCTCGGCAAAGTCCATCTCCCCGAGTCCCTTCAGGCGCTGGAAGTCCTTTGCGTGGTTCGGGTGCTCCCGCAGGAATCGATCCCGGGCAGCCTCGTCTTTCAGGTAGGTCTTGGCGTTGCCAACGAGTGTCGAGTACAGCGGGGGCTGGGCTACGTAGACGTGGCCCGCTTCAATGAGCGGACGCATCTGACGCAAGAAAAACGTCAGCAGCAGCGTGCGGATGTGCGAGCCATCGACGTCGGCGTCGGCAAGCACGATCACCCGGTGGTAGCGGATCTTGGTGATGTCGAAATCGTCGGCGATTCCCGCGCCGATCGCCATGATGAGTGCCTGGATCTCGGCGTTCTTCAGCATGCGGTCGACACGCGCCTTCTCGACGTTGAGGATCTTGCCGCGGATCGGAAGGATCGCCTGGGTGTGTGGGTTGCGCGCGTTCTTTGCCGATCCCGCCGCCGAGTTCCCCTCGACGATGAAGATCTCGGATTCACGTGGGTCACGCGAGGCGCAGTCGACGAGCTTGCCGGGCAGGCCCGCGCCGTCCAGGGCGGACTTGCGCCGCGTCAGGTCACGCGCCTGGCGCGCCGCGACGCGGGCGCGCTGGGCGAGCAGAGCCTTCTGCAGGACCTGGTTCGCCTCGCGCGGGTTCTCGTCGAGCCATTCGGCAAGCTTCTCGTTCGTCGCGCGCTCCACAAGCGAGCGGATCGTCACGTTTCCGAGCTTCGCCTTCGTTTGGCCTTCGAACTGGGGATTGCGCAACCGCACGGAGATGATCGCCGTGAGGCCCTCCCGGATGTCTTCCCCCTGAATATTCGGGTCGGAGTCCTTGAGCGCACCGCGCCACGCGCGCACTCCGATTGACGACGTTCGTGAGGGCCTTCTTGAAGCCCTCCTCGTGCATGCCGCCTTCTACCGTGGCGATCCCGTTGGCGAACGACCAGATGCTCTCGTAGTAGCTCGTGTTCCACTGCAAGGCGACCTCGATCTCCTGGTCGTCCTCGACCTGGGCGAAGTAGGCGACCTTGCGGAACAGCGACTCCTTCGATGCGTTGAGGTGCCGCACAAAATCCTCGATACCCCCGGTGAAGCGGTAGGTCTGCGCCTGTTCGTGACCGACGCGATCATCCCTGAAGCGAATCTCGAGCCCGCGTTGGAGGAACGCCATCATTTGCAGACGCTCGAGGATCGTCTGGGCGCGGAACTCGACCTCGTCGAAGATCGAGGCGTCGGGCCAGAACGTGACGGTCGTCCCCGTCCGGTTGCGCGGCGACGGGCCGGTCATCCTCAACGGGCCGGTTGGCTTGCCACCATCGATGAAGGCCATCTCGTAGCGGTTGCCACCGCGGTCAATCTGCAGCTCGAGCCGCGAGGACAGCGCGTTCACGACCGACACGCCAACGCCGTGAAGACCCCCGGAGACCTTGTAGCTGGACCCGCCGAACTTGCCGCCAGCGTGCAGGACGGTGAGGACGATCTCGGCCGCGGACTTCGTCGGCTCGTCCGGGTGCGGATCGACGGGTATCCCCCGGCCGTTGTCCACGACCCGACAGCTGCCGTCGGCCCGGATCGTCACGTCGATCCGGGTGCAGTGACCCTGCATCGCCTCGTCGACCGAGTTGTCGACGACCTCCCAGACGAGGTGATGCAACCCGCTCGACGAGGTCGAACCGATGAACATGCCCGGCCGGAGGCGGACAGGCTCAAGCCCACGAAGGACGGTGATATCGGCTGCTTCGTAAGATTCCGCGGTCGCGTCTCGTGGCTCCACCTGATCCGTTCGCACCACGGGCGCGGCTCCTCAACTGCGGCGATACCGACCGGTCGGGCTGACGCGCACAAGTGGGCGCAGCCCAGCGATTCCTGCTTTTCAGTCTAGGCGAAATCGGGCGTCGACGTGGCCTTTCAAGCGCCCGACCACGCGGTATCCGAGCTGGTCAGCAAGCCGATCGCAGATCGTGTCCGAGAGGAACGCGAGCTGAGTTGCCCAGCCCGGATGGTCGACCGCGACGACGAGCTCCGCTCCGGTCAACGACCTCGGCCGGGCGTGCGCGGCAACGTCCGGACCGACGACTTCTTCCCAACAAGCAACAATGTCGGCGAAGACCCGCATGCCGCTGAGTCCCTGGCTGGCGAGGTACTCGTCCAACGAACAGCCGAGGCTCCGGGGTATCTCGGAATCCTTGCCGCGTTGACGGTTCACCCCTGACCGACCCCACCGGCGAGACCGCGGGGAGGTGGGCAAACGGTCGGCCGGCTCGTCCGAGTCATTCACTGGACGACCGCGCCCGCCGCCAAGTGGATGATCTCGGCGGGGTGCGCCCCGGGTGGGATCGACCCCGCGGTCGTGAGCACAGCCTGGCCAGGGGGAAGCTCGGCGAGCAGGGAACGCGTCGTCGCCTCGTCGAGCTCCGAGAAGGCGTCATCAAGCAGCAGCACAGGACGCGAGCCCGCGGCGACCGTCACCGCGTCGTGCGCCGCGAGACGTAGCGCGAGTGTCGCGCAGCGTTGTCGACCCTGCGAAAGCCGCGTACGCGCATCGAGGCCCCCTGCCATGATGAGGATCTCGTCGCGCTGCGGTCCAACGGTTGTCATGCCCCGTCGCATGTCCTCGCGGCGGGAGCGGCGGAGCGCTTCGCCGAGATCCCCGGTGTACGACCTCTCGTAGACAAGGCGGAGGTCGTCATCTCGTCGGGTGAGGCTGCGGAATGCCGCGGAGGCTAGTGGCTCGAGCTCCGCGAGGAAGGCCTCCCGCGCCTGCACGAGTGCCCCGCCGGTTTCACCAAGCTTCTCGTCCCAGACGTCGAGCGTGGCCAGCACGTCCGGTGACGCGACGCCGCCTGCCTGACGCAGCAACGTCGAACGCTGGCGCAGGATGCGTTCCACGTTCTGTCGCACGCCCAGCTGGTGCGGACGTGCCGCGACGAGGGCGTCGTCCAGATAGTCACGTCGTCCCTGCGGGCCACCCTTCACGAGCGCGAGGTCGTCGGGAGTGAATACCGAAACGCGCAGCGTTTCCAACAGCTCCTGGGCTCGAACAAGCCGCCGGCGGTTTCGCTGCACATGATCGCGGTGCCCCGGAGTGATCGCGATCTCGACGAGGGCGTGGCGACCATGTTCGTCCGACTCGAGACGGATGATTGACTGGCTCGCGCCCGCGTGGACGAGCGACTCCCGAGGGCTTCCGCGAAATGACGACAACGTCGACGCATACGCGATCGCCTCGAGAAGGCTCGTCTTGCCGGCGCCGTTCTCCCCGGTGACGACGGTCAGTCCCTCAGGGTCTGGCTCGAACCGGACGTGATCGAGGTTCCGGAACTGGTTGACCTCGAGCCAAATGATGTGGCTCAGGAGACGCGCACCGGCATCAGCAGATACCGATAGTCATCTTCGCCTTCGCCGCGCACGGTCGCTGGCTTCGAGGAATCGATGACCTCGAGGATGACTGTCTCCGCACGGATTGCCTCGATCCCGTCTAGCAGGTAGTTCGGGTTGAACGCGACCACGAGTTCCTCGCCGGTGAACTGACCGTCGACCCGTTCCGCGGCCCGGCCGCTCTCAGCCGTGAGAACGGTTAGCTCGGCACCGTCGGTTTCAAAGGAAATACGAACCGGTGTCGCGGCGTCCTTTGCGTCCCGGACCATCAGTCGTACGCGCCGGACGGCGGCCGCGAACTCCTCCCTCGCGACACGAAACGCGTTCGGATAGGAGGCGGGAAGGAGACGCTGATAATCAGGGAAAGGACCCTTCAAGAGACGAGTCGTGAGTCGGACATCGTGTACTTCAAACACCGCGTCGACCTCGGTGTGGCGAAACACAAGTTCTGTTTGACGTTCTCTCTCGCCCTCACCACCAACCAGACGTTGAATCTCAACAAGAGCACGAGCGGGGACGAGAACCTCCGATCCGGCTTCGAGAGCACTCATTCCCTCGAGATCACGAAAGGCAAGTCGGTACGAATCGGTCGCGACAAGCCGTAACCCCTTGTCGACGGCGACCATCAGTACACCAGTCAGTTGCGGAGCCCGACTGTCGTCGTTGAGCGCAGCAGGTACAACCTGTCGTAATCCCTCTGCGAACGGTCCAGCCGGTAACGCGATGCCTTTCGACTCCGCAGGAACAAGTCGCGTGATCTCCGCCCCAACCGGCACCCGGATAACAAATTCCGCTCGTCCTGAGGTGATCCGCGCCTCTTGATCGTTACCCTCGACACTCACCGTCCCTGGATCAAACGAACGGATGATCTCGGTCGCCAACCGTGAAGGTATCAGCACCGTTCCGTCCTGCTCGCCACTGACAACTTGCACGACCTCGATGACAAGATCGGGATCGGAACCGGTCACTTCCAGTTCGCTACCACGCACCGCCAATCGGAGACTCTGCGTGGCAAATCCCATCCCCATCCGCGCGGCCCCGGCCCGACCGGCAGTGACCAGTGCGTCAAGAAGACCATCCCGTTCGCTGCGGAATTTCACGGGTCCTGCACTCCCCTCGTTGTTCTTATAAGTATTGCTTAGTAGTAGTAGGGCATGTGGATTGTGGACGAAACGACAAACCTCGAGAGTGTTAGGGAAATGACCTGTTGTGTGTTGTTCACTCGTTCACACAGGATAGGGTGCGAAATTGGGAAGCCTGTGGAAAAATCAAGAATCTTACACTGCGATTGCGTTGTTATCCCCATGGTGTCCCGTGTGACGTGCACAGGTTGGGCTCAGCCATCGATTGCGTGTCCGTTGCGGATCCGGACCGTGAGTTCGGTGACTTGCTCGTAAATGTGACGACGTTCTTTCATGAGGGCGGAGATCTTGTCATAAGCATGGATGACTGTGGTGTGATCGCGACCCCCGAATTCCCGGGCAATCGCAGGATAGGAGAAGTCGGTCAACGTTCGGAACAGATACATTCCGATCTGACGGGCGATCACAAGGGGACGACGTCTGCTCGCGCTGCGAAGTTCTTCAATGGTGAATCCGAAATGGTCCGCTGTCGTTTCAAGAATTTGTTGCGCCGTGATACGACGAGGTTGCCGATCGGCGACGAGGTCCGCGAGAACATGCTCGGCCGTTTCCCGGGTCAAACGTTCCCGGGTCAAGCTGGAATAGGCGGTCACGCGGATGAGCGCGCCTTCGAGTTCGCGAATGTTGTCCGTGACGATGCTCGCGAGGAACTCGAGGACATCATCGCCGACGATAAGCCGCTCATGGTGCGCTTTCGAACGCAGGATCGCAATGCGGGTCTCCAACTCTGGGGGGTTGATCTCCGTGATGAGGCCCGACATGAACCGGCTGCGAAGACGGCTCTCCAGTGTCTTGATCGAACCAGGTGGCCGGTCCGAGGTGAGCACGAGCTGTTTGCCCGCGTCGTGCAACGCGTTGAACGTGTGGAAAAATTCCTCCTGCAGTTGTTCTTTGCCTTCGATGACTTGAATGTCATCAACGAGCAGCACGTCGCACTCACGGTAACGGCGTTTGAAAGCTGGCATTGCAACCGCCCGCACCGACTCGACGAACTCGTTGAGAAGCGTTTCTGTGGGTACGTAACGGACGTCGTAACGGGGGAAGTTCTCGGTTACGTAGTTGCGGATCGCTTGAAGGAGGTGGGTCTTGCCGAGACCGGCCGCGCCAATGATGAACAAGGGGTTGTAGGCGCTGCCGGGCGATTCGGCGACAGACAGCGCCGCGGCATGGGCGAAGCGATTCGACGGCCCGATCACGAAACCCTCAAAGGTGTAACGCCGAGACGGGCTGATCGCCTCCTGGACAGAATCCTCGAGGACGGGAGCAGTTCCGTTGCGCAGGATGGCTGGATCGGCGGAGCCGCTCACGATCCCGGGTTCGTCTCTTGCGGCGGCGTCGGAAGCCACATCGAAGCGGATCGGGAAGTCCGAGCCGCAGAGATCGACGACTGCGGCTTGTACCACGCCGGAGAAACGGGTCTCGAGACGCTCTCTGACGAGCGCGTTCGGAACGTTGAGGACGAACGTGCCGTTGACGAGACCGACTGCGTGGACGCCTGAGAACCACGTCCGCCACACGGCATCGGACACCTGAGACTGGATGGCGCCAGCACAGCCGTCCCAGAGTTGTTGAGCGTCGAGCAACGTCGTGCGCCTTCCCAGTAAGTTCTCCACAGGAGGGTCCACATCTGTGGATTACGCGACAGACGAGCGACACCTGGGTCCCTCGGCGAGCATCGTATAGCGCGCTTCGCGGGATCGCTCCAAGGCGGGAACGATCCCCACGGGAACGCGCGGTGTCCGTCGCGCTAACATATGCGCTCCTGATTAAGGGGTTCGATGAAGCGGACGTTTCAGCCAAACAATGCCAAAAGGGCGAAGCGGCACGGTTTCCGTCAGCGCATGTCGACACGTGCCGGCCGCGCGGTGTTGAAGGCCCGACGCCGCCGCGGACGGGTTCGCTTGTCGGCTTGACGAGGCGCCTGGGGCGGGTGCACCGCCGGACGACATTCGTCGCGCTCGCGGCCAGTCGGAGGCAGTCTCGCAGTGGCCCGGTGACGGTACACTTCCTCCCGCCGGACGATGATCGCGAAGAGGTGCTTGTCGCGTACGCGGTTGGCCGGCACGTTGGTGGGGCCGTCGATCGCAACCGCTGGCGTCGTCGGTTGCGCGCGATCGCGGCCGAGATCTCGCCGGAACTCGCCTTCGGGACGTACCTGATCGGCCTCGGTCGTGGGGTTGCCGTGATCGACTTCGACGAACTGAGAGGACGAGTGATCGAGACGATGCGGCGGGCAAGCGGAGAACTCGGGTGAGACGGGTTTCGTCGGCCGTTCGCGCGGTCCTGGTTGGCGCGATCCGCGTCTACCAAGCCGTCCGGTTCAACCGTCCCTCACCGTGCCGGTTTGTGCCCTCCTGTTCGGACTACGCCGTCGAGGCGATCGCAACCCATGGCGCCCTGCGGGGCAGTTGGCTCGTGGTTCGGCGTCTGGGGCGCTGTCGTCCGGCGGGGGGCCGGGGCTTCGACCCCGTCCCGAGCTGAGGGGCACGTCGTGTTGCTCGCTTCATCGATAGGAGAGATCGCCCATCCGTTTTTCATCGTTTTCGCTTGGCTGATCGAACGCTTCTACAGCCTCATCCCCAACTACGCGGTTGCGATCGGGCTGCTCACGCTCGTCGTCATGGTCGTCGTCTTCCCGATCACCCGGCGGGCGACACGCTCGATGATGAAGATGCAACTTCTTGCGCCTGAACTTAAGAAGATACAGACCCGCTACAAGGTCCCCCCGGGGACACCGATCGCGGAGCGCCAGGAAGCGCGACAGCGGCTCAACGAAGAAATGATGGCGCTCTACCGGGAGAACAACGTCAGTCCGACCGGCGGCTGCCTGCCGATGTTGCTCCAGTTGCCGATCTTCTGGATCCTCTACGGCACGATCCGCGGCCTCATCCATCTGAAGACCTTCCCGACTGCCGCGGCAGCCCAGAAGTGGTGCAAACACCCGGTTTCCGCGAAGGCGTGCGTACAGCCGCTCTACATCAACCACTCGTCGAGCTTGTACCACGCCGTGATCCATGCGAACGGCAAGCTGATGGCTTTCGGCATCAACATGGCCGACTCGGTCCGCTCGGCCGGGCTCACCTGGGGGCAGAAGGCGCCGCTCGTCGCGTTGATCCTCGTCGCGATCGCCCTGCAGTACATCCAGATCAAGCAGGTCAGCGGGCGGAACGCCGCCGCGGCTGCCGCGAACCCTCAGATGCAGCAGATGCAGAAGATCATGCCGATCATCTTCGCCGTGATCTACATCGCGATCCCCGCGGGCGTGAACGTGTACTTCATCGTGTCGAGCCTGTTTCGCATCGGGCAGCAGGAGTACATGTATCGGCGAGATCCCCATATCCGTGAGTCGTTGTCGAGGCTGAACGCGCGGGTCAAGGCCACGCCGACCGTTGTGACAACCCAGGGGAGGGAGCAACGCCAGATGGGGTTCTTCGAGCGGCTGGTCACGCCGGCGGCGCTGCAGCAGGGCGGAGACGTCGAGACGCCGGCCGCGAGAGCCCCGGGAAGGGGCAACGGTGAGGCGCCGCCAAGCACGCGGGCACCGAGCCCGCCGCGCACGGTCCCCCAGGGCGGGCGTGGCCCAGGCGGCTCCCCCCGTCGCTCCCAGCCGCGCGCCCGTGGGAAACGGCCGCGCAAACCGCGCTAGACGATGGAATGGATCGAGACGACCGGGAGAAGCGTTGCGGAAGCACTCGATGCCGCGCTCGATGAGCTCGGTGTGGACGAACAAGACGCCGAGGTCGTCATCATCGAGGAGCCGAGATCGGGGCTGTTCGGCCTCGGCCGCAGTGAGGCGCGCCTCCGCGCCCGGGTCCGGCCGTCGAGCCCGCGCCCGAAACGATCTCAGCGTGATCGTTCCCGGGCGTCCCGCGGGGGCCGGCCGGGGCCCGAGTCCGGAGCACACGAACGCCAACGTGGCGGCGCGTCGGTGCCGCCGACCTCTGGATCCGAACGGATCGCCCGGGTGCAACCCGCGGGCGGACGATCGGGTGCGGACGAGAATGGAGAGCAACCGGGGACGGCGGATGCAGACTTGGCGCAGGCGGCGCCGAGGCGGTCCCGACGTCGGCGGGGTGGTCGTGGTCGGGGGAGCGGACGGGGCGGATCAGCCCCACGGCCGGAGGGTGTGGCTGAGGAGGAAGCGATGACCGTCGAAGAGCAGGTCGAATTGGTTGGGACGTTCGTGCGCGGTGTGGTCGAGCGATTCGGCTACGAGGCGACGACAACGACGCGCATCGAGGACGACCGCCTCTATGTTGACGTGACAGGCGAGGATCTTGGCCTGTTGATCGGTCCTCGCGGGTCGACCCTCGACGCACTCCAGGAGCTCGCCCGCACGGTCGTGCAACGGCGCGGTGACGAGAGGGCATTGCGGGTTGTTGTCGACGTCGCTGGGTTTCGGGCCCGCCGTGCCGCGGCGCTCGAGACCTTCACCCGACGCCGAGCGGCCGAGGTGCTCGAGAGCGGGATTGCGGAAGCCCTCGAGCCGATGTCGGCTTCGGACCGGAAGATCGTCCACGACACCGTGAGTTCGATCGAGGGGTTGGAGACCGGCTCAGAAGGGATCGAACCCAAGCGCTACGTCGTGATCCGGCCAGCCGCCGGCGCCAAGTCGGAGACGGACCGGGAGGAGGGCTAGCCGACCCGGCGTCTGCCGCGTCGCGTGGTTGCGGGCGCGGTAGCTTGCCGCTATGACGCGGCACTTTCCCGGTGTCGGATGGTCGCCCGGCGAGGATCTCCTCGGCGTGCTCGCCTCGGCGGAGTCGCGCGGCGCTATCGGTCCGGCTCCGCTCGCCGACCACGTGGCCCACGCTCTCGGCTTCCTCGCCGCCTGGCCCAAGCTCGAGAGGGCGAGTGCGATCCTCGACCTCGGTAGCGGCGGCGGCCTTCCCGGCCTCGTCCTCGCAGCCCGGCTGCCCAGGGTGCAGTTCTGTCTGCTCGACGGACGCGTCGAACGGGCCCACTTCCTCGAGACGGCCGTGAGGAAGCTCGGTTGGACCGACCGGGTCAGGGTGGTTGCCGAGCGGGCCGAGACGGCAGCGCACCGGCCGGAGCTGCGCGGCGCCTTTTCTGCCGTGGTTGCACGGAGTTTCGGCCATCCCGCGGCCACGGTCGAGTGCGGCGCCGGCTTTCTGGGAGCGGCTGGGGTTCTCGTCGTGTCCGGTCCTCCCGGAGGCGGCGCGGAGCGTTGGCCCGCTGGTCCTCTCGGCATGCTCGGACTCGAACTCGCCAAGGTGGTGGCATCACCGAGGTCGTTCGCAATTCTAAGAAGCGTCACACCCTGCCCGGAGGGCTTCCCGCGTCGGGTCGGAGCGCCGGAGCACCGTCCGCTGTTCTGATGGCGGGGGCAACCGGGCCGCGGATCGGAGTCCGGTCCGGCCGCGAGTAGGGCGCAGGCGCCAGATGACGGACGGACCGCCCGGGCGAGCAAGCCCGGACGCTTCGCCGGGTTCAGAGCGCCAGGGGAGGAGCGGGCTCGAAGCCGAGGCGGCGGCAGCGGTCCTGGTGGCGTCCTCCGAGCCACGGCCACATGCGCGCGAGTGCCGCCAGCGCGAATCGACAGTTCAGGTTGCAACGGAAAGTCGGTCGTCGGGAGACACCGTCTGGCCCGACCGGTGTGAAGTATGGTCCGAGCGCCCGGGACTCGACGATCACGGCGTACCGGCGCACGATGTCCTCGTCGGTCAGATTGAGGGCCATCCGTAGGTCACGACCGCCGTTGATCGCGACGAAAGTACCTGCTTCCTCGAAGATACCGGCAGCCCACGCCCACTCTTCGTCGCTGGCCATATGTCATATGTACCACAGCGGAACTTGTTTCCCGTGGAACCCTCCCGCCGGCCGGCTCTCGTCCGCCGGAGGCCGATTCGGTGTTCCCCGGCAGCCCGCCCTTGACCTGTCGATGACGGGCGTGGAGGATAGAGGCCCGCGATTTGACGTCCAGCGATGATGGCGGGCACGCAAGACGAGGAATGCAGGCCTGTCGACGTGGAAGATCGGCGAGTGCATCAAGGTTCGAGCTTCGGTGCGGCTGGGAAGCGGAGCCGGAGACGAGAGGAGCTCGGCATCGCAAACGGACGGACACGGGAGGGCAGGCCCGCCAGGAGGCACTTCAGCTCACGCCGGGGTGGCACGCGATTGTTCGCGGTCGCGAACCAGAAAGGCGGGGTCGGCAAGACGACGACTACCGTCAATCTCGGTGCCGCGCTGGCGGAACTCGGTTGGCGGGTGCTCATCGTCGACCTCGACCCCCAGGGAAACGCGACAACGGGACTCGGGGTCGAGGCCCGGAACTTTGACAACTCGATCTACGATGTCCTGCTCCACGATTTCGCGATAGAGGACTGCGTCGAGCCGACGGACCTGAAGAACCTCTTCATCGTCCCGGCGACGATCGATCTGGCCGGCGCGGAGATCGAGCTCGTCGCGGCGATGAGCCGCGAGCTCCGACTGCGTCGGGCGGTCGAGTCAGTGGTCGGTGATTTCGCCTTCATCCTCATCGATTGCCCACCGTCACTCGGTCTGCTCACCGTGAACGGCCTAGCGGCGGCTTCGGAAGTTCTCGTGCCCATCCAGTGCGAGTACTACGCGCTGGAAGGACTCGGCCAGCTGCTCCGTAGTATCGACCTCGTCCGTGTAAACCTCAACCCAGCGCTCGAGTTGTCTACGATTCTCCTCACGATGTACGACGGGCGCACCAAGCTTGCCGACCAGGTCGCTAGCGAGGTGAGGAATCACTTCGGTGACAAGGTCTGCAGAACCGTTATCCCGAGGTCGGTCCGTGTCTCGGAAGCCCCGTCGTTCGGTCAGCCGGTGACCGTGCACGATCCACATTCGACCGGGGCTGTCGCCTATCGGTCGCTCGCGGAGGAGTTGAGCGGTGGCCCGGCGTAGCGGGCTCGGCAAGGGGCTGGGGGCGCTCATCCCGACCGAGACGACCCGTGTCTCGGCGTCCGGCCTGCGCGAGATCGCCCTGGCGAGGATCAAGCCGAACCCGTTCCAGCCGCGCACCCGTTTCGACGAGGAGGCACTCGCCTCGCTCGTCGACTCGATCCGGGCGGTCGGTGTGCTTCAGCCGGTGCTCGTGCGCGAGGCGGGCGACGAGGAATATGAGCTGATCGCCGGGGAGCGACGTTGTCGTGCCGCGCGACGGGCTGGATTGTTGGCGATCCCCGCGCTCGTCCAAGTCGCCGATGACGCGTTGAGTCTCGAGCAAGCCCTCGTCGAGAACCTCCACCGGGAGGATCTCAACCCGCTCGATGAAGCCGCCGCTTATCAGCAGCTGATTGAGGACTTTCACCTCACCCACGATTCCGTCGCGCACCGGGTCGGCAGGAGCCGGGCCGCAGTTTCAAACGCGCTGCGCCTATTCCAGCTTCCGCCGGCGGTCCAGCGACTCGTGCGTGACGGCCAGCTCTCGGCAGGTCACGCCCGGGCGCTCCTAATGACACCCGACCGCGAGCTGCAGGAGTCGATGGCGAACCGAACAGTCGTGGAAGGCCTGTCGGTGCGGACGCTGGAGCAGCTCGTCCACGACGCCACGACGGCGCCCGTTCCCGAGCCGCCGGAGTCAACGGGGCCTGGTCGGACGGCGTCGGCGGCGAGGACGTCGACTCTGCGTCCTCCGGGGGTGCTCGAGCTCGAGGAACTCCTCGCCGAGTTCCTGAACACACGGGTGCGGGTGGAGATGCGCGCGAACCACGGTCGCGTGACGGTCGAGTTCGCGAACCTCGAGGATCTCGAGCGGATCTACCGGCTGATGATCGGCGAACCCTCAAGTCGGATCTGAGAGTTTGACTCCGCCGGGACGCAGCGGCGAGCAGGGATAGTATCGGCAGTGTGTTGCCAACATACCTTTTCAACAGGGAGAACACATCTCCGCGACCGCAAGGCGACCACCGGGTGACGGATTTGCGACTGGACTCGGCTAACGCGTCGGTGGAAGTTGATCCACAAGCTCATGCACAGCTTGTGGATGGCGCACGCTCACTCCCAGGCGGCGCCGACCCAGCGTGTCAGGGCGCCGACGACGACCCGCGCGAGTTCGGTGGTGTTCGGAACGACGACCTCCGGCGCCCCGAGCTGGATCTCAACTGCAGGCATACGGGTCTCGCGCAGGATCGGCAACGCCATCCCGACGATGCCACCGTCGTCGAGACCGAGGACGGTGGGAAGCTCGGCCTGCACGAGTTCGGCGAGTCGCCGGCTCGCCGCGGATTCGTAGCGGAAACCCCGGTAGTACGCCGTGCGGCACGAGCGGACCCCGGGCACGAGCAGCAATCCGACGAGGCAGTCCACATCGGTCGCGTTCGCGTCCGCCGCCAGGCGGGACGGATCGGGGTGCGAGAACGCGAGGGCCGCCGCCGCGCCAGCGTCGCGCAGCGCCCGGCAGACCGCGCTCGCGCCTGTCGCGAACCCCCCGGGTTCGACGACTGCGAAACGCCGGCCCTGCAGGTCCGATCGGCCACGCGCCACTGCAAGGCGTTCGCGCAGCGGCGTGACGAGGTTCGTGGCGCCCGCTCGGATCGAGAAGCGTGCGAGTTCGTCGAGCGTACGCCGGCCGAGGATCCCGTCGGCCAAGAGCCCAGCGTTGCGCTGGAAGTCCATGAGCGCCGTGGCCGTCTGGTCGCCGAAGATTCCGTCGACCCGGCCGGGGTCGAAGCCGAGTCGGCTCAGCCGGCTCTGTAGCTCGGCGACGTCGTCGCCGCGCAGCATCGGGGTCTTCCGGTAGAGGAGCCGCGATCCCAGTCCGAAGCCGGCCTCGACGATCGCGGACCAGGTCTGGATGCCGCACTGACCGTCGCCGGGAAGTCCGCGGTCGGTCTGGAAGGCGAGGACCGCCGCAACCGTCGCGTCACCGAAGACGCCCGACGGATCCTCGATCGGGAATCCGAGCTCGGACAGCCGACTCTGGAGGTCGGCGACGGCTTCGCCCGAGTCACCCCTTCTCAGCGGCAGCGACGAGCCGTCGAGGGAGGTGGGTTCCGCGCCGGCCACGCGGCCATGCTAGGTGGGCGCGCGCGGCTCGGTGATCGCCCGAACGCGGCTTCTCGGACCGAATCGGCCGCTACAGGTGCGGGTCGATGTCCGACAGGAGCGCAGACTTGCCCTTCGCTCCGACGATGCGGGTCTGGATCTCGCCGCCTTTGAAAAGGATCAAGGTGGGGATGCTCATGACTTCGAAACGCCGGGCCGTCGCGATGTTGTCGTCGACGTTGAGTTTGACGATGCGCAAGCTCCCTTGCTTCTCGGTGGCGATCTCATCGAGGACGGGCGCGATCATCTTGCACGGTCCGCACCACTCGGCCCAGAAGTCGACGAGGACTGGCGTTTCGGATCGGGCCACTTCCTCGTCGAAAGTGCTGTCCGTCACCGCGAGTGTTGCTACCGACACCGTCGTCCTCCTTCGCGTCCTGTCGTCCGCACCGCGGGGGTTTCCTTGCGGATGCAATGAATAGAACAGCGCACGGGCCAAGGGCATTCCCGGCCACGTGCCTGCCTCAGCCCCGCCCCAGTGAGGAAAGGTAGTGGTCGGCGTCGAGTGCCGCCATGCAACCTGATCCGGCGGCGGTGATCGCCTGGCGGTACACGTGGTCCTGGACGTCGCCGCAGGCGAAGACACCGTCGACGCTCGTTCGGGTGCCCTCGCGGCTGCGGATGTACCCTGCCCCGTCCATCGCGAGCTGCCCACGGAACAGCTCCGTGTTCGGCGCGTGGCCGATCGCGACGAAACAGCCGTCGACCGCGAGCTCGCGGGACTCACCGGTGACGACGTCGGCGAGGCGCAAGCCGGTCAGGCTCCCGTCGCCGAGGATCTCGGTCACCACGGCGTCGAAGGCGAAGGAGATCTTCCGGTTGGAGAAAGCCCGATCCTGCATGACCTTCGAGGCGCGCAGCTGCTTGCGGCGGTGGATGACGATCACCGACGCCGCAAAGCGTGACAAGAAGAGCGCCTCCTCGAGCGCGGAGTCGCCACCACCGACGACGGCGATCGGCTTGTCTCGGAAGAAGAAACCGTCACAGGTCGCGCAGGTCGACACCCCGTGCCCGGTGAGTTCCGACTCGCCCGGCACGCCGAGCGCGAGGGCGCGCGCGCCCGTCGCGACGATGACCGACTTCGCGCGGTAGGTCGCCTCGGTCGCCGCGGGGCTGCCGACCCAGACTCCAAATGGTCGCGACCCGAACTCGACTCGCGACGCCTTACCGGCGAGGACCTCGGCACCGAAACGCTCCGCCTGGGCACGGAAGCGCTCCATCAGATCGGGGCCCATCACTCCCGCCGGGAATCCGGGGAAGTTCTCGACCTCGGTCGTCAGCATCAGCTGACCGCCGGGCTGGTCGCTCGTCGAGGAGGGCTCGCCGGCGATCACGAGGGGATGCAGATCGGCGCGGGCGGCGTACACCGCGGCGGTGAGGCCCGCCGGTCCAGAACCGATGACGATGACTTCCCGGACGCCGTCGCCCGTCGGGGTCGGGCGCGTCGCGTGGGATTCCCTGTCAGTCACCAGCCGTCCTCTTCCTCGGTCGTCCGCTCTGTGCCCAGCACAACATTCCGGCGGCGAGGAAGATTCCGCCGAACAGGAGGTCGGACGCCCAGGCGCGTCGGGGGAAGACCGACGTGTCGAACAGACGGAGGAGGCCGACGACGCCGACCGTCATGACGACGAGCACGAGCGTGACGACGATTGCCGCGAGGACGACGGCCCGCACGGCGACGAACACCGGGTGAAGCGCGCGCTCGCGGACGTCCCCGATGAGCAGGTCGATCGCCCCGGCGACCCGCGCCGCCCAGTCCTGGTTGTCGGAGGTGTTCTCATCCCGTTTCATGGGCGCGAGGTTACGGCAGGACGCACGTCGATGGACGAACCCGGCCCGGTCATTCGACGATCGCGCAGAGCCCGATCGTGCCCGGGCCCGTGTGGGCGCCGATCACCGGCCCGATGTAGGCGACGAGGGTCTCGGAGCGGGGGAACACCGGCGCCAGCAGGTCGAGCAGGACGTCGACGTCGTCGGCGTCGGCGTGTGCGACGGCCAATCGCTTCAAGGGCTCCTTTTCCACCATCTTCGTGACGAGGTACTGGAGCGACCGGGCTCGGGTGCGCTGGCGCGACTCGGCCTCAACCACGCCGTTGCGCACGACGATGACGGGCTTGATCGACAGCAGTGACCCGAAGAAGGCCTGGGCGTTGCCGATCCGGCCGCCCCGGCGCAGGTACTCGAGCGTGTCGAGCGCGCCGTAGATGAAAGTCTTTTCGACGTCGGCTGTGACCGTGGCCGCGGTGCGTTCGAGGTCAGCGCCGGATTCGACGAGGTTCGCCGCTTCCAGGACGAGCAAGCCCTCGGCGGCGGTCGCGGCGAGCGAGTCGATGACGGCGACGGGGAACTTGCCGGCGAACGGCTCGGCGCCGGCGCGGGCCGCCTGGTAGGTGCCGGACAGTCCCGACGAGAGTGTGACGCAGACGACACCGGCGCAGCCGTCGTCGGCCGCGGCGGCAAAGGCGTCGTGGAAGGCACCGGGCGCTGGCGCCGAGGTTTCGGCGAGCGCGTCGGACTGCCGGGCGAGCTTCCAGAACTGCTCGGCGGAGATCCCCTTCAATCTGGCGGCGTCGATGTCGCCGAGCCGCACGTCGAGTGGCACGACGGTGATCTCGTGCTCGGCGAGCAGCGCGTCGGGCAGGTCGGACGCGTTGTCAGTGACGATGCGAATAGGTCTCACGGCCTCCCCTTGCGGGTCCCGAACGATGACGCGTGTCCCGGCGGGAAGTCTGCCAGCCGCTGAGGGTAGCTGCGACACCGGCACCCCCGAGGTAGACGGCCCCTCCTACCGCCACCGCCAAGAGGAGACGGATCCAGCCGCCGATCCCGTAACCGGTGCCGATCTCCGCCACGACGACGGCGACGACGAACGCCATGACCAGGCTCAAGGCGAGGGAGCGGGCAGACGAGGACCAAAGTGACCTGCCGCCGATTGTGCCGAGCCGTTCGCGCAGCACCGACAGCGCGGCGAGGGCGGCGATCGTGTAGGCGACCGAGTACGACAACGCGAGCCCGCGCACACCGAGCGGCCGGTACAAGAGCACGGCGACGAGGATGTTCAGACCGTTCTCGAGCACGTAGAGGACGAAGGCCGAGCGCGTGTCCTGCATCGCCTGGAACGTCCGGGTCGCGAGAAAGAACACGCAGAAGCCCGGCAGCCCGAGGGCGAACAGCGCCAGTACCGAAGCCGTCAGGTGCGCGGCCCCCGCGCCCTCGTTGCCGTGCTGGAGCAGCAGCGTGACTGCCTGGCGGGCGAGGATCAGGTAACCGACCGTTGCCGGCAAGATGAGCGCGAGAACCTGGCGCAGCGCCCCCCCGAAACGGTTGCCGAGCTCGGGCCACCGGCGCGCCGTGCGCAGACGCGCGAGATCCGGCGAGGCGACGTTGATGATCGACGTCGCGACGACCGCAAAGGGGAATTGGAAAAACGCGTAGGCGTAGGTGTAGGCGCTGACCGCGCCTGGCCCGACGTGGAACTCGAGGGCGAGCACGACGAAAAGGGCGATCTGGTTCGCCAGTACAAAGCCGAACGTCCACCCCGACAGGCGCACGATCATGCGGATGGCGGGATCGTGCGGACGCCAGACAGGTCGGAGTCTCAGGTGCGTGCGACGCATCGACGGGATAAGCGCTACCGCCTGGAGCGCGACACCGAGCGTCGTACCGGCGCCGAGCAGGACGAGCAGGCCGCGATCGTGCTGGACCTGCGCGATGGTCGCGTGCCGCGCGTACGCGGCAAATGCGGCGAGGATGCCTATCCCGACGAGATTGTTGACGACGGGGGCGAACCCGACCGTGCCGAAGCGGTCGCGCGTCGCGAGCACCGCCGACAGGAGGCTGATCGCCCCGTAAAAGAGCAGCTGCGGCGCGAAGAACCGGAGCAGTTCGACGGCGACGGCGTGTTCGGCAGGCGTCGCCTTGCCGAAGGTGAACAGCGTGATGAGAGCGGGCGCGGCCGCGACGAACGCGATCGTCGCGACGACGAGGACGACGCTCGCGAAGGTGACAACCGCCGAGATCGACTCGATCGCTTCCGCCTCGGTGCGCGTGGACAGCCGTTCGACGAACACCGGGACGAAGGTCGCCGCGAGCACACCTCCGAGGACCAGGTCGTGCACCGCGTTCGGCGTGTTGTTCGCGAGGTTGAACGAGTCGGCAAGGCGCGATCCGCCGAGCGCATAGGCGAGCACGACGAGACGCGCGAGCCCCATCAACCGGGAGACGACGGTGCCGAGCCCGGTGCCGAGCGAGGCACGCGCGAGACGCGCCGAGCGTGAGCGACTGCCGAGGACGCCGATACCGTCGCTGGGAGGCGTCGCTGGGCTCACTCGTGGTTCGCCGGGGAGAGGTCGGTCCCAGCCAGGCGGGCCCGCCGTCGCTTGCGGCGGGAGTGCGAACGGAGCCACCAGAGCGCGAGCACGAGGAGCGCGCCGACCGAAAGGCCGACGGCGACGATCGAGAACGCCGTCGATCGGACGGTGTAGACGTCCTCGAAGAGGAGAAGCCCGCCGCGGGGCGACACGAGCTCGATAGTGAGCGTCGACACGCCGGACGTCCTCGCCGTCACGGGTAGCTCGAAAGGCGAGTTCTTGTGCGCGAGCACGACCGGTCTGGTGATGTCGCGCGGTGCGATCGCGAGCGTGCTGCTCGAGAATTCGAGAATCGCGTGGATCGGGCTCGGAAACGCCGAGACGATCGTGAGCGGAACCTTGGCCTTGCGCTGGGTGAGCGTCACGGTCCTCGCTCCTGCCAGCGAAATCGCGCGCTCGATCTGACCGACTGCCGCGAAGGGTGCCGCCGCATAGCGCACCCATGCGGTGCGTGTGAGCCCCGACGTCTCGGCGAGGAGGACCACGTCTTCGACGCGCGCCCTGAAGGCGGCGTCGCTGGGCAGGATCGAGTCGAGCGCCGTGATCATCGAGAACGCGCTCTGCAACGAGGAGGTGAAGAGGGAGGGCGATGTCGCGTGGTCCGGCACCGCGAGGACACGGCTCGGCGCACCGTCCGCCCCGACCGGAACCGCCGAGAACACGGACGTGACGGTCGTCTGCTCGACGATCGGACTCGACCCGAGGCCCGCGAGTACGTCCGAGAGAAATTCCGGCGACCGCGGGAGTGCCGCGGGGGCGACGACGACCCCGCGGGCCTGGCGGCCGAAGGGTTCCTCGAAGTAGATCTGCGCCAACTCGGCGAAGAAGCGGTGCGCGGCGAGCACCGGATCGACGTCCGAGGCGAAGTGCGTCGCGAGGGCAGAGTCCGCCACGATGGCGGACAGGAGGGGGGCTCGAGCGCCTGACGATCTCGCGGCAGACGGGATCAGGTTCACGGGCGACGTCCCGGACATCGACCCGACGACGGGGAGCCCCGTCTCGGGGATGACGACCCGCGCGATGTGCTCGCGGGCGAGGTCTCGGAGACTCGCGTCGTCGATCGGCGTCGTCGAGAGGTACACGCCCCGGGCCGGCGTCGCCGCCAGCACCGCCTTGAGGACTCGCGTCGCCTGGGTGAGCTGACTATGGAGCTCACCTCCCAGGCCAGCGGAGTTGAGGGCGTCGAGGTTCACCGGAGTGAACGGCGCCTCGAGGAACTCGATCGTTCGCGAGGAGCGCTCTCGCTCGGCGAGGGCGCGCAGTTCGACGAGCACCGTGGCAGCTGTGGGCGACGGATCCTCGGTGAGGGCGACCAGCAACTGCGGGTACACCTCGAGCGTGAGCCTCGCCTCGGGGTCGGCCCGGATCGACGCCAAGGTCGCGGCGAGGGACTCGATTTCCCCGCCGGTCAGCGTCGAGGCGCCCGCGGCGTCGAGCGCCGGTTTCGCCCCGAAGGGCAGCACGAGCGCGACGCGCAACGGGATCGACCCGGGTTTACCGGCGACGTAGATGAGGAACGTCGTGAATGACTTCAGGAGCGTGTTGTCCGAGGTGTCGACGACGGTGATGTCCAACGGGTAGACGCCGTCGCAGGCGAGCGGCGCGCAATCGAGAGCGAGTCCGGGGAAGCCGAGCGGCCCCGGTCCGGCCGAGGCCGAGGTGGCGACGCGAACGTGCATCTTGACGTCGAGAGTGCTCGTCCCGGAGACGGCAAGCGAACGGAACGGGATGATCGGCGTCGAGTCGAGGACCAGTTCACTCGGTGCTTGTTTGCCGGACTCGGACACGTCGAAGGCGTAACGACTCGTGAGTCGCGAGTAGACGGTGAGCTTGAGGCCGAGGTCCGTCTCGGGCAGCGACGATCGGATCGCGACCTCGAGCGACATCGAGGAGCCGGTAACCCAGATGGTCTGCGCGACGAGGGCGACCCGGGTCCGGTGTGGATGACCGGCGCCGGAGGCCCGCGCAGGAACGGCCGTCGAGGCGACACCGACGGCGAGAGCCAGCGCGAGCACCGAAACGAGGGGGGTGGCACGCTGTAGTCGCGCCGCGATCGCGCCGTTCCACACCTGCGAGCAAGCCACGGGTAGCGATGTCCTCCGATCGAACCCGGTTGGACGGGAGCCTACTGTCGGGCCGATTCCCAGGTCATTCCTGAAGGAGCGCTCCCCGTCAAGTCAGCGTCGCCCGAAGGGCGACACGTTCCGGCTGGTTGTCGGCGTCACCACGGTTCAGGGCTTTGGCGATCGGGCGCGACGCGTCGATCCCGACTCGGCGGGCGCCGTCGGGTGGGTGGAAGCTCTTGGGGTTGTGGTGCCGTGGCGATCGCTCCAGTGACGGTCCGTGAGGGCAGCGGTCAGCTGCCAGTCATTCCTTCGCCGCGACATGGCGGCATGGAGCGTTTCGGCACCGGCCGGACGGGCTCAATCAGACGCTCGGTCCGCTTCTCGGGACCATGACCTGCGGCGAGCTCGCGTCCGGCCGGGTCCGGCCGGTGTCATCTCGCGCTCGCAAGACAGCGGAGCTCGCCGTCTCTCAGCGCGTAGAAGACAAGGGTGAGAAGGCGCCGTGCCGCGGCGACCTTCGCGATCCGGCGCCCGCGGCGCTCGGCGACGCGGGCCATCGCCTCGCCGAGCAGCCCGCTGTGGCCCTGGCGCTGCACGGCCTCGACGACCGCCCAGCGCACGAGGCGGCTTCCCTGCTTGGTGATCGAGCCCCGGTGCACCGTCGTGTCGGACTCGCGATGGCGAGGCGTGAGGCCCGCCCAGGAGCAGAGCCGCTCGGGCGAGGAGAAGCGCGAGATGTCGCCGATCTCGGTGACGAGGATCGCCGCGAACACCGGTCCGATCCCCGGGAGCAGCTGGAGCACACCGAAGCGCGGATCGTTGCGAAGACGGTGGTGGATCTCCCGGTCGAGCATCGCGACCTCGCGGTCGATGAGCTCGATCAGGTCCCGCAGCGACTCGACGCGGATCGCGAAGCCTCCTCCGAGCGGGACGTGGTCGAGGAGCTCGAGACCGGCGACGCCGAAGAGGTCCGTCATCGGGACCGCCACCCCCTCCTTCGCGAGCACGGCGTGGATCTGTTCTCGGCAGGACGTCCGGAAGCCGACGAGCTTGTGGCGGTAGCGGACGAGCTCGCGCTGCTCTCTCAGCTCCGGGGGCGCGACGTAGGACTCGACGAGGCGTCCGAGACGGTAGAGGTCGACGAGGTCGGTCGCGTCACGCTCGTCGTTCTTCACCCGTCGCGTCCCCCAGTTGTTGCCGAGGGGGTGCGCGAGGTGCACGTGCGCGCCCTCGGCCCGGAGGAGGTCGATGAGCCAGTACCAGCCGTTGGTCGCCTCGACGATCACGTCCGGTTCGGGACCGGCGGCGCGCACCTCGGCGACGATGCCGTCGAGATCGGAGTTGTCGAGGCGGACCATCGAATGGGTGGTGCCGGTGTCATCCCGCCGGACGATGAGCGAGCGGCGGCGGTGCAGGTCGATGCCGACGTACTGTTTCTCCACAGGGGTTCTCCTTCGTCGTGGTTGGGTTGGTCTGGAGACCTCGAGTGTGTCAACACTCGGCCCATCACGACGAAGTGAGACCCCGACCTCTTCTGGACCGCACGCCATCATCGGCTCCACTGCCGGCGCCCGAAGACGCCCCAACGACGTCCGTCACGCGAGAGCGGCGCTGCGCTCCTTCATCACATCAGACGGGACCGCGCCGGTGCGGGGGGTCGCGGCGAGCCGCAGGCTACCCTCACGAGCCGTGGTTCCCGAACGCGTCCGTCCCGTCGTCGAGGAGACGACGGAGCTCGTTGCCCGGTTCGTCGCGGCCGGCAAGCGCATCTACATCGTCGGCGGAACGGTGCGGGACGCCGTCGTCGGTCCCCCGGGGGGTGGTGAGCCGTTCGGGCCGGACGCCGATATCGACCTCACGACCGATGCGCTCCCCGACGAGATCGAGGTGCTCGTCGGCGGCTGGGCCGAGGCCGTCTGGCTGCAGGGCAAGCGTTTCGGAACAATCGGCTGCCTGCACGCCGGCCGCCGTTTCGAGATCACGACGCACCGCGCCGAGGCGTACCTGCCGGACTCGCGCAAGCCTGAGGTCCGCTTCGGCGACGACATCGTCGCCGACCTGTCGCGTCGGGATTTCACGGTCAACGCGATGGCGCTCGCGCTCCCCGAGCTCGAGCTCGTCGACCCGTTCGACGGCGTCGGCGATCTCGCGGCGAGGAGACTGCGCACTCCGCTCGACCCCGCGGCGTCGTTCTCGGACGACCCGTTGCGGATGCTGCGCGTGGCCCGCTTCCTCGCTGGGTACTCGCTCGAGCCGACCGGGGCGCTCGTCGCGGCGGTGGGAGCACTCCGGGAGCGGTTGTCGATCGTCTCGGCTGAACGCATCCGGGACGAGCTCGACCGCCTGATCGTGCTGCCGGATCCGGAGGCGGGTCTTTGGTTCATCGTGCGCAACGGCCTCGCGGACGAGTTCCTCCCCGAGATTCCGGCGCTCGCCCTAGAACAAGACGCGATCCACCGTCACAAGGACGTGCTGGCGCACACGATCGCCGTTGTCGGCAAGACCCGCTCCGACAAGATCCTCCGTCTGGCCGCGCTGCTCCACGACATCGGCAAGCCACGGACGCGGACGATCGGTCCCGAGGGGGTCTCGTTCCATCACCACGATGTCCTCGGGGCGCGTCTGGCCCGGCGGCGTCTCGAGGCGTTGCGGTACCCGACGAACGAGATCAACGACATCAGCCGTCTCGTCGAACTGCACCTGCGGTTCCACACCTACAAGATGGGGTGGACAGACTCGGCGCTCCGCCGCTACGCACGTGACGCGGGACCGCTGCTCGGGCGCCTCAACGAGCTGACGCGGGCGGACTGCACGACGCGCAACGTCGACCGTGCCCAGGAGCTCGCAGAACGTGTCGACGAACTGGAAAGGCGGCTCGGCGAGCTGGCCGAGCGGGAGGCGCTCGACGCGATTCGACCCGAGCTCGACGGCGACGCTGTCATGGCGCGCCTCGAGATCCCGCCTGGGAAGGCGGTCGGCCGGGCGCTGCAGTTCCTCCTCGAGATCCGGCTCGAGGAGGGTCTTCTCGGCAAGGAGGAAGCCGGTCGGCGGCTCGACGCCTGGTGGGACGCCGAAGGTTCGGGCTCGGGCTGAGGCCGGGTTCGGCTCAGTTGCCCGCCGCGAATCGCTCGACGAGCTCATACGCCTCGTTGTCGTGGTACTGCACGGGCGGGGACTTCATGAAGTACGCGGACGGGCCGATGAGCGGTCCGGCGAGTCCGCGGTCGAGACCGAGCCGCGCGCAGCGCACGGCGTCGATGATGACACCCGCCGAGTTCGGCGAGTCCCACACCTCGAGCTTCAGTTCGACGTTGAGGGGCACGTCGCCGAAGTTGCGCCCCTCGAGCCTGACGTAGGCCCACTTACGGTCCTCGAGCCACGGGACGTGGTCCGAGGGGCCGATGTGGATGCAGTCTGCCCCGATACGGTGGTCGATCTGACTCGTCACGGCGCGGGTCTTCGAGATCTTCTTCGACTCGAGCCGATCTCGCTCGAGCATGTTCTTGAAGTCCATGTTGCCGCCGAAGTTGAGTTGGTAGGTACGGTCAAGGACGGTTCCGCGATCTTCGAATAGACGCGTGAGCACCCGATGGATGATCGTGGAGCCAACCTGGCTCTTCACGTCGTCGCCGATGATCGGCACGCCCGCCTTCTCGAAACGGGTCGCCCAGGTGGGGTCGCTCGCGATGAAGACCGGGATCGCGTTCACGAAAGCGACGCCGGCCTCCATCGCGGCGGCCGCGTAGTGCTTCTGCGCGTGTTCCGAGCCGACCGGCAGGTAGGCGACGAGAACCTCGGTGCCGGTGCGGCGCAGCACGTCGACGACGTCGACTGCTGGGGCCGGCGACTCGTCGATGACCTCCCGGTAGTACTTGCCGAGCCCGTCCAGCGTCGGCCCGCGATCTACCGTCACACCGGTCGTCGGCACGTCACAGAAGCGGATGGTGTTGTTCTGACCGGACTGGATCGCCTTGTTGAGGTCGAGGCCGACCTTCTCGGCGTCGACGTCGAAGGCCGCCACGAAGTCGATGTCCCCCACGTGGTAGCCGCCGAGCGAGACGTGCATGAGACCTGGCACGGTCTCGTCCGCGTTCGCGTTCCGGTAGTACTCGACACCTTGGATGAGGGAACTCGCACAGTTGCCGACTCCGGCGACAGCGAGTTTGATCCTTCCCTTCGGGCTGGTCATTGCCGGTCCCTTCGTCATGGCTGTTGCCTTCCGTTCCGTGCGGCTCCCGCTCCGGCGCGTGCCGGAATCGGGGTGTCGCTGAGGCCCTCGACGCGCGCCGTCGGGACGCGCCGCGACGCGTCTGCCGGCGCGCTGGCGTCATGTCCCGGGCCGGTTGGGGCCCTTCGCTCCCGGTCGAGCAGCCGATTGATCCAGGAGAGGTCGTTCGCGATCGTCTCCTGGGCATGCTCGGCGATCGACTGCTCGTACTCGTCCGTGGGACGTGTCCGGCGGGCAAGTGAGCGCTCACCACGTTGGAGCCGTTCGAGGAGTTCGCCACGCCGTCTTTCGAGCAGACGAATGCGGGCCTGCGGGCTGAGGTGGTGGGCGAAGGCGAGCCGGACGGAGAACCCCCGGGGATCTCCGCCCTGTTCGTCCGCGGCTTCGAGCAACTGCTCGAAGATCGCCTCACCGTGCGGCGTGATCTCGTAGACCTTGCGGGCTCGCGTGCTGCGCCCGCCGAGCGCCGCGGCTGCTTTCGCGGTTGCCCGGCGCGCGACGAGCGCGGCGCGCTCGCCGGTGAGCGAACCAGTGAGCGGCACGTCCTCTTCGACGCGGCGGCCACGGCGCAACGGTGGCATCGGTGCGATCGTTCGCACTGCGAGCGAAGCCTCGAGGCGGGCAAGGGCTGGGTAGAGCGACCCGAAGGACAGGTTCGAAAGCACGCCGAAGTCCTCGCGCAGGGACCGGCGGATGTCGTAGCCGTGCATCGGCCGCTCCTTGAGCAGGCCGAGGATCGCGAGTTCGAGCATCGGGCAATGGTAGCAGCCGATGTATCGATTCGATATGTCGATTGCGTGACAGCGGGGTTCGCCCAGCCCCGTTTGCAGGTTCGGCGGGCGCAGCGACGAGCGCGCGGGGAGTACGGGTAGCCTGACGCCGTGCGACCGGAGCCCGAGTCCTCCACCCGCCGTCTCGCACCGACGGGCCTCGGTCAGATCGAGTACCGACTCGCCCGCGATGCGGTCGTGCGCGAGTACCGGAAGGGGCGGCTCTCCCGGCTCGACGTCTGCGATGCCCACCCAGAGCTGATGCGCGTGGCGCGAAATCTCGGTCGGGCCACCGAGGTCGACTGTCCGATCTGCGAAGAGGCCAAGCTCGTGCACGTCGCCTACGCGTTTGGCCCTCGGTTGCCTGCGGGGGGCAGGGCGCTCGGGATGGACGGCGAGATGCGCTCTCTCGCGCGCACCCGGGCCGATGTCGCGTTCTACATCGTCGAAGTCTGCACGCAGTGTTCCTGGAACCACCTCCTGCGGATGTTCAGCGCGCCCACGGCGCGCACACGACCGTTCGACTGAAAGCGGCACACCGTCCGCCTGGGCGCCGTGGAGTTCGGTCGCCTCGGTAAGGCCGTCCAGCTACTCTGGGATCGTCGCCGGCAGCCGAGCGCGCTGGACGACAGGAGGTCGAGATGCGAGATCCCGTGTCAGTCCCGTCGATTGCCGCGCGCAAACGGTCCCAAGGCGCGCCTGCGATCGTCATGGTGACCGCCTACGATGCCCCGTTCGCGCGTATCGCCGACGACGCCGGGGTCGACATCATCCTCGTCGGTGATTCGGTCGGGAACACGGTCCTCGGCTACGACAACTCGCTCGCTGTCGACGTCGGCCAGATGGCGCACCACGTTGGCGCGGTCGCCCGCGCCAAGCCGGGCGCGCTGATCGTCGGCGACCTGCCGTGGCTGAGCTATCACGTCGACTCGGCCGACACGGTGCGCAACGCCGCGACGCTCATACGCGCCGGCGCCGGGGCCGTCAAGCTCGAAGGGGGACGGCGCCGGATCCCCGCCGTCCGGGCGATCCTCGACGCCGAGATTCCCGTAATGGGCCACCTCGGGCTCACGCCCCAGTCGCTCCACGCGATGGGCGGCTATGCCGTCCAGGGCAAGGACGTCGAGGCGGCGCGCGCGCTCGAACTCGACGCGCGAGCGCTCGCCGAGGCGGGATGCTTCGCGATCGTGCTCGAGGGCGTCCCTGACCTCGTGGCGTCTCGAGTGACCGCCGCGGTCGACGTCCCGACTATCGGCATCGGCGCTGGTCCCGGCTGCGACGGCCAGGTGCTCGTGCTCCACGACCTACTCGGCCTTTCCTCCGGTCGGGTCCCGAAGTTCGTCCGTTGCTACTCGGATCTCGCCACGGTCGCCCGCGAGGCAATCGCCGGGTTCGCCGCGGACGTGCGTTCGGGCGACTACCCCTCGTCCGACGAGACCTACCACGCTTCGCCCGAGCTGCGACGCGAACTTGAAGGCGGAACCCCGCAATGATCGGAGGGGGACCGGGCCGGTAGGCGGAGCGATACTGCCGATCGCGAGGATCCTGTGGCGCGGGAGGTCGCGGGGAGTTCAGGAGTCTTCGGCTACGATGACGAGGTCATATTCACCCCTGCCCCGGTGTGACCGGGGCCCCGGACGTCAACCACGCCGGGTCCGGAGGAGGTGAGCCGCCCTGCGGCCCTACGAAATCGCCGTCATCTTCGATGTCGGCCTGGATGAGAACGACATCCGAGCGACGACCGACCGTGTCACCGAGCTCGTGCGCTCGCACGGTGGATCCGTTGGTCGCATCGACCGTTGGGGTCGCCGGACCTTCGCTTACGAGCTGAAACACAAGACCGAGGGCTTCTACCTCTTCATCGAAGTCGTCGCCGAACCGGCGGTGATCGCCGAGGTCGACCGGATGCTCGCGCTCGCCGACGAGGTCCTGCGCCATCGCATCATCCGCCAACCCGACAGGTTGGCCGGTCGCGCGGATCTCGGCACGACGCCAAGTGACGCCCAGGCGAGCTAATCGAGAAAACGGAGACAGACAAATGGCGAACGGCAACACGGTCGTGCTCGTCGGGAACGTGACGAGGGATCCCGAGCTGCGCTTCACCCCGGCCGGGCAGGCGACCGCGAGCTTCGGGCTCGCGGTCAACCGCCGCTGGCAGAACCGCCAGACCCAGGAGTGGGAGGAGGCGACGTCGTTCTTCGACGTCGTCTGTTGGCGAGAGATGGCGGAGAACGTCAGCGAGTCGCTGGTGAAAGGCGCACGCGTGATCGTGACGGGACGGCTCGAGCAGCGTTCCTGGGAGACCCCAGACGGTGACAAGCGCACGAAGATAGACGTCGTCGCCGACGAACTCGGCCCGAGCCTGCGCTGGGCGACCGCGCAGATCGTGAAGAACGAACGACGCGGACCGACGGGGGAGACGAGGCCTGCCGGGGGCGTGCCGAGGGTAAGCCGCGCCGCGGCGAACGAACCTGTGGTCGGCGAGGACGAGGAGCCCTTCTGATGGCGAGGAACAACGACCGGGAACGCTCGACGCGACGCGTGCCGAAGGACAATGGCAGGCGGACGAAGAAGAAGGTCTGCATTTTCTGCAAGGACCGGATCGAGTTCGTCGACTACAAGGACGTGAACCTGCTACGGAAGTTCATGTCCGACCGCGGCAAGATCCGCGCCCGCCGGGTGTCGGGCAACTGCGCCCAGCACCAGCGGGACGTCGCGATCGCCATCAAGATGACGCGCGAGCTCGCGCTCCTCCCTTACACGCAACGGACGACGAGCGAACGTCCCGGTGGACGCGGCGGTGGGCGCAGCGGAGGGCGCGGACCGGGGTTCTCGCGACCGCAGGAGCGGCCGACGAGCGTGGTCGCCCCAGCCGAGTCCGGTGTGGAGGGCGCGGCCGAGGCCGAGAGCGACTTTGGCAGTGGGATCGACGAGATCGCGGTCGGCGTGGAAGCGGCGGGATCGGAGAGATCCGAGTGAAGATCGTCCTGCGGACCGATATCGAAGGCATCGGCAAACGCGGTGACCTCGTCGAGGTGAGTGACGGCCACGCCCGGAACTACCTGTTGCCATCGGGGCGCGCGATTGGTGCAACGCGCCACATCGCCACGCAGGCGACGGCGATGCGCCACGCTCGCGACATCGCCAACCAACACGCGCGCGAGGAAGCCGAGTCGATGGCGCGGCAGCTCGTGCCCGTCGTCATCACCGTCAACGCTCGCGCCGGGAAGGCTGGCCGACTCTTCGGTTCGGTGACACCGGCAGAGATCGTCGCCGCCGTGGAGGCGCAGACATCGGTCGTGCTCGACCGGCACAAGCTCGTGATCCACGAGCCCATCAGGTCAGTGGGGACACACGAAGTCGGCGTCCATCTCCACCCCGAGGTTGAGTTCGTACTCACCGTCGAGGTGGTCGGCTAGGCACTTTCCGTCAGGCGAGGCACGCTCGTTCGACACCGGCTTGAGCGTTACACCAGCCTCGTACGGTGTGGCGGTGTGAACAGGTGCTCCCGAGAGCGCGCGCGATATGAGTGGCCTGCGGAACGCACAGGTTCGGCGAGGTACTCCACCGGAAACGCACAGCATTATTGGTGGGGTTATCCCAAGGATGTGCGTCTTTCGATTCGCAAGCGTCCGGGTGCAGTGTGAACACGACCATGTTGCAACCGCTTGAAGAGGCCCGACGACGCCCGCGTCAAACCGCGGCTCCGGCGGTTGTCGGGCGCGTCCCGCCGCACAACCTTGAGGCCGAGGAGTCGCTTCTCGGGGCGATGTTGCTCTCCCGCGACGCGATCGCCGTCGCGATCGAGCGCTGTTCACCCGGCGACTTTTATAAGCCGTCGCACGGGCAGATCTTCGGCGCGATCACGTCGCTCTACGGCGAGGGAGAACCGGCCGACGCCGTCACGGTCGCCGAGGAGCTGAGGCGTGCTGGGACGTTGGAAGAGATCGGCGGCGCCGCGATGCTGGGATCGCTGCAGTCGAACACGCCAGCGATCTCGAGCGCGGGTCGTTATGCGCGCATCGTCGAGGAGAATTCGCTTCTTCGCCGCCTGATCGGCGTGGCGCAAGAGATCGCCGAGATCGGCTTCGGGCTGCCGGACGACGTAGCCGACGCGATCGACCGGGCTGAGGCGATGGTCTTCGACGTCGCCCAGCGTCGGTCGGCGGACAGCATCGTCTCGCTCCACGATCTGCTCGGTCGCAGCCTCGACCGGCTTGAGGAGCTGTACGACCGGGGCGAGACGATCACCGGGGTTCCGACCGGCTACCAAGATCTCGACGAGCACCTCTCGGGGCTGCAACCCTCGAACCTCGTCGTCGTCGGTGGTCGGCCGTCGATGGGCAAGACCGCCTTCGCGCTGGGTCTCGCCGCGAACGCGGCCATGTCGGGCACGCCCGTGCTCTTCTTTTCGCTCGAGATGAGCCACCTCGAGGTCGCCCAACGCGTGCTGTGCGCCGAGGCGCGCGTCGACGCCACCCGAATGCGGAACGGCCGGCTCCTGGAGGCCGACTGGCCGAAGATCTCGAGCGCGATCGGCCGGATCGGGGGTGCGCCGCTCCACATCGACGACAACCCGAACGTGACGGTGATGGACATCCGCGCCAAGGCGCGCCGGATGCGGGCCCGGGACGGGCTCGGACTTGTCGTCGTCGACTACCTCCAGCTGATGAGCGGACGGACGAACGCCGAGAACCGTCAGGTCGAGATCTCCGAGATCAGCCGGGGACTGAAGATTCTCGCCCGCGAGCTGGCGATCCCCGTTGTCGCCCTCAGTCAGCTATCACGCGGGCTCGAGAGTCGCGCCGACAAGCGTCCGATGCTCGCCGACCTGCGCGAATCGGGCGCGATCGAGCAGGACGCCGACGTCGTGATGTTCATCTACCGGGACGAGATCTACAACCCGGACTCCGCCGACCGCGGCGCGGCCGAAATCCACATCGCCAAGCACCGTAACGGCCCGACCGGTGCCGTGCAGCTCGCATTCGTCACGAACTACGCCCGTTTCGCGAATATGGCCCGCGTCTAGCTTTCCCGGTCCAGACAGCCGCTGTTCAGGTGGCTCACAGGATTTCTTCAGGCAGATGACGCATGATCGCGGGGTGACCGCTGTGGCCAGTCGCGTCCTCGTCGTGGACGACGAGTCGAACATCACCGACCTCGTGGCGACCGCGCTGCGCTACGAGGGGTTCGAGGTGGCGACCGCCCAGTCCGGACGCGCCGCGCTCGACCAGATCGCGTCGAACCGACCCGACCTGGTCGTCCTCGACGTCATGCTGCCGGATCTCGACGGGTTCGAGGTGGCAAGACGGATCCGTCAGGACGGTCGACGGGTGCCCATCTTGTTCCTCACGGCGAAGGACGCCACGGAGGACAAGGTCCGGGGTCTGACGCTTGGCGGCGACGACTACGTGACGAAGCCGTTCAGCCTCGAGGAGCTAATCGCTCGGGTACGCGCGGTGCTGCGGCGGGTGGCCGAGGGAGTCGGCGCCACGTCGCGGCTCGTCTTTTCTGACCTTGAGCTCGACGAGGAAACCCACGAGGTCTTCCGGGGGAAGACGCCGATCGACCTCACGCCGACGGAGTTCAAGTTGCTCCGCTACTTCCTGTTGAACCCCCGCCGCGTGCTGTCCAAGGCCCAGATCCTCGACTACGTCTGGGAGTACGACTTCGGTGGCGACGCCAACGTCGTCGAGACCTATGTGAGCTACCTGCGGAAGAAGATCGACACGCTCGGGCCGCCGCTGATCCACACGCTTCGGGGCGTCGGATATAGCCTGCGGGGTCCGGCGACGGTCTAGGCGCGACCCGATGCGGTGGCGTCACCCGGCATCCGCCACGGCCTCGGCGATGACGCGGCGATGGCGCCGACTTTCGCTCCGGGCGCGCCTTTCGCTCGGCCTCGTGCTTGTCGTCGGGGTCGGGCTCGTCGTGGCCGACGTGGTTATCTATCAACAGGTCCAGTCGTATCTTCTGAGCCAGGTCGACTCGGAGCTGAACACGGCCCTGCAGCCTGTCGTCCGGCAGCTCACCGCCGGCGTCGGCGGATTCAGCGGGAACTTCGGCTTCGGCCGGGACACGCCGGCGGGCACCTGTGGCGCCCTCGTCGATTCGTCGGGGATCGTGACCGAGACCCCGTCGTCGAACCTCGACGGGCCGGCGCCGAACCTCCCGGCGAGCTTGCGCATCCCCTCGACGTCGCCGGCGGGCCGCTACTTCTCGGTCGGTGCCGAGAACGACCCGTCGTTCCGCTACCGGGTGCTCGCCAGGCCGGTGATCATCGGCGAGCTCGCCGGTTTCGGTAGCGAGACTCCCGGCTACGCCGTCGTCGCCATCCCGCTCACCTCGCTCGACAACACACTCGGCCGACTCGTGACGATCGACCTCGCGGTCTCGGCCGCGGTGCTCGTCGTCCTCGCCGTCCTCGGGCTCGTCGTCGTCCGGGTCGGCATGCGGCCGCTCCTTGAGATCGAGCGGACGGCCGGCGCGATCGCGGCGGGAGACTTGTCGCGCCGCGTCGCGCGCGCCGACGAGCACACCGAGGTCGGTCGGCTCGGCGCGTCCTTGAACGAGATGCTCTCCCAGATCGAGCAGGCCTTCGCGAAGCAGCAAGCGTCAGAACAACGACTGCGCCAGTTCCTCGCCGACGCGTCACATGAGCTGCGCACGCCCCTCACGTCGATCCGCGGCTACTCGGAACTGTTCCGACGGGGGGCCGCGAACCGGCCGGAGGATCTCGCGCCGGCGATGCGCCGCATCGAGGACGAGGCGACACGGATGGGCGTGCTCGTCGACGACTTGCTCCTACTCGCGCGGCTCGACCAGGGTCGTCCGCTGGATCGCTTCCCGGTCGACCTCGTGGCGATCGCGCGGGAGGTGGCGGCGGACGCCGCGGTGGTCGACGCCGAGCGCTCGATCAGCTTTGAGGTGTCGGCACCGATCGTCGTGCTCGGCGACGAGCAGCGGCTGCGTCAGGCGGTCGCGAACCTGGTCGGCAACGCCCTCGACCACACGCCGCCCGGCACGCCCGTCGAGGTGCGCGTCCGCGTCGACGCCGGCCGAGCGGTGCTCGCCGTCACCGATCACGGGCCGGGGATCCCGCCGGAACATCTCCCGAGGATCTTCGAGCGCTTCTACCGCGCCGACCCCTCGCGGACCCGCGAGAGCGGCGGGATGGGCCTCGGGCTCGCGATCGTGTCGTCGATCGCCGAGGCGCACGGTGGTTCGGCCCGTGTCGAGAGCGAGATCGGCGCGGGTGCGACCTTCATCGTCGAGTTGCCCCTTGCCGCCCGGCCGGCGGATCCGGCCGGTGGCAGCGGACCGGCGCGTGGTCCCAAGCTGCGGTCGGCGTAGCGAGCGAGGCCAAAGGATCGCGCGACGCCGGTGGACGACCGGGCGCGCGTGCGACCCCCGGGCGATCGGGAAGGTCGCTTAGCCCGTCGGACCGGCCGACATCAGGCCGAGTGCCTTCCAAAGAGCGCTCGCCGCGGGCCCTGAACCAAACTGACCCACTACCCGCCACCGCCCGAGGCTCGATACGATCGAAACGTGGAGTACCGCGTCCTCGGTCGAACCGGCGTGCGGGTCAGCCCGCTCTGTCTCGGGGCGATGATGTTCGGCGCGTGGGGCAACACCGACCACGACGAGTGCATCCGGATCGTGCACCGTGCTCTCGACGGCGGGATCAACTTCATCGACACCGCCGATGTCTACTCTGCGGGCGAGTCCGAGGAGATCGTTGCCAAAGCCCTGGCGGGAGGGCGGCGCGACGACGTCGTCCTCGCCACGAAGGTCCACAGCACGATGGGGGACGACCCGAACAGGAGGGGCAACTCGCGGCGATGGATCACGACCGAGTGCGAGGCGAGCCTCAGAAGGCTTGGCACAGATCACATCGATCTCTACCAGATCCACCGCCCCGATCCGACCTGCGCCATCGACGAGACGCTCGGCGCGCTCACCGATCTCGTCCGGGCGGGCAAGATCCGCTACTTCGGGAGCTCGACGTTCCCCGCCCACGAGATCGTCGAGGCGCAGTGGGTCGCGCAGCGCCGCGGCCGGGAGCGTTTCGTCACCGAACAGCCGCCGTACTCGATCCTCGCGCGTGCGGTCGAGAACGCCGTCCTGCCGGTCTGCCTCGCCTACGACATCGGGGTCATTCCCTGGAGTCCCCTCGCCGGGGGTTGGCTCTCCGGGGCCTTTGGCGCTGGCAGGCCCAACACGAGCCGCCGGTCGACACAGGTCCCGAGGCGTTACGACCTGTCGCTCCCGGAGAACCAGCGGAAACTCGAGGTCGTCTCCGCACTCGGTCGTCTGGCCGAAGAGGCCGATCTCAGCCTCATCGAGCTCGCGATGGGCTTCGTGCTTGAGCACCCAGCGGTCACCGCGGCGATCATCGGGCCGCGCACATTGGCGCAGCTCGAAGCGCTGCTTCTCACGGCCAGCGTCGTCCTGCCCGTGGACGTGCTCGACCGGATCGACCAGATCGTGCCTCCGGGCGTGACCTTCAACGTTGCGGACGCCGGCTGGGAACCGCCGGCGCTCGCCGACGCGTCGCAGCGAAGACGCCGTCGGGATTAGCGGTCGTTCATCGGCCGTTCACAGTCGGGAAACACAGTCTTCTCATAGACGCCACAACCCGGAAATCCGACTTTTCTAACCTCGGGACGACCAATTGGCTCGACGAGCCTCCGCCAGCCGAGGAGACGCGTTGCTCGTCCCGTATCCCCACTGGCTCAATCCGGGGGACAACGCGTGGCAGCTCACTGCCGCCACGCTCGTCGGGTTGATGAGCCTGCCGGGCCTCGCCGTTCTCTACGGCGGCATCGTGAAGCGGAAATGGGCCGTCAACACGATGCTCATGGCGTTCGCCGGGTTTGCCGGCGTCCTCATCGTGTGGGTGCTGTGGGCCTACGAAATGAGCTTCGGCCACCCGTTCAACCTGTGGCACGGGACCCTCAGTCCGTTCATCGGGCTTCCGGGGTCGATCCTGTCACGCGCCTACGAGGAGGGTCAGGCGGTCATCCCGCTCCTGAAGGGCGCGATGCCAGCTTTGCACTTCCCCACGTCGAGCCTCGCGTACTTCCAGTTCGTGTTCGCCGCGATCACGCCCTTGCTCTTTCTGGGCAGCGTTCTCGGACGGATGAGCTTCAAGGCCTGGTGCGTCTTCGTCCCTGCCTGGACGACGTGTGCCTACACGGTGAACGCGATGCTGCTGTGGGGTGGCGGGTACTGGGCGGCGCGTGGCGCCCTCGACTACTCCGGCGGCTACGTCATCCACCTGGCCGCCGGGGTCTCTGGCTTCGTCGCCGCCTGGGTGATCGGTCCCCGCCTTGCCAAGGACCGTTGCGCCTTCCCGCCGACCAACCTGATGCTCGTCGCCGTCGGCGTCGGAATGCTCTGGCTCGGCTGGAACGGCTTCAACGGTGGCGACTCGTACTTCGTGGGCGCGAACGCCTCGGCCGCAGTGCTCAACACGAACCTCTCCACCGCGACGGCCCTGTTCGTCTGGATCTTGATCGACATGCACTTCGGCCCCAAGAAGCCGAACTTCCTTGGGGGCGTCAACGGGATGATCGTCGGGCTCGTGGCGATCACCCCCGCCGCCGGTTTCGTCAACGGCTACGGGGCGCTCTGCATCGGCGCGATCGCGTCGGCCTTGGTCTGGCTCGCCTTCAACAAGCTCTCCCGAATCCCGCCGTTCAGCAAGGTCGACGACGCGCTCGGGGTCGTGTACACGCACGGCTTCGCGGGACTCTTCGGCGGCCTGCTCACCGGCGTCTTCGCCGACCCGAAGATGATCGAGTACCTCTCGGCGAGCGGAAAGTCGACAGGGGTGGCGGGTGCCTTCTACGGCCACCCCGGTCTTGTCTGGGTGCAGTTCCTCGCCGCCTTGACCATCGTCGTCTGGGACGGTGCCGTGAGCTTTATCCTTCTCAAGATCATCGGTCTCGTCATCCCGTTGCGGATGACAGAAACTGAGCTGAAGATCGGCGACCTCGCCGTGCACGCCGAGTACGTGGACCTCTCGGTCGACGACGAACGGCTGCTTCAGATGATCGCCGACGGGCGTGGTCCTGCGCTCACCGGTGAGTCGCTGCCAGCCAGCGCGGGAGGCCGGCCGTCACCGCCCGAACCGTCGGAGACGAACGGGAACGGGAACGGTGGCGGCTGACGGACCACGCCGACGTGACCGCTCGCCCTGGGAAGCTTCGACGCTTGCCGAGAGATGGAGGTGAGACGGGCTTTCTCGTGAGGCTCGTGGATCGTTGGTGCTCAGGATGCGCCCGCTTGGCGCATCCTGAGCACCTCGGCATTCGAGCGTTCGGGCGCTGGCCGGTAGAATTCTCTTGCTCGGCCCATGGCGTCCCGGCAACTCGGCGAATCTGCACGGTGTTGTCGACCTACAGACAAGCGGATCCAAGTGAACGAAGCCAAGACCGAACAAGGTTTGTACGACTCACGCTTTGAACACGATGCCTGTGGCATCGCCTTCGTCGCGCAACTCGGGCAGGACCCGAGTCACGACGTGGTCGCTCTCGCTCTCACCGCGCTCGAGAATCTCGCCCACCGTGGTGCGTTCGGTGCCGATCCCGAGACTGGTGACGGGGCGGGGATCACGGTGCAGATGCCGGACCGCTTCTTTCGCGAGGTCGCCGGTGTCACACTCCCGCCGGCCGGCTCCTACGCGAGCGGCATCGCGTTCCTGCCGCGGGACCCCGAGCGCGCCCGGGGCCTGCAAGGCGAGATCGAGCTCCTCGTCGCCGACGAGGGCCTCGAGGTCCTTTCCTGGCGCGAGGTCCCGGTCGAGCTCTGTGCCGCCGGTGAGACGGCGGCAACGATGGCGCCCAGTTTCTGGCAGGTCTTCCTCGTTGCCGACGCCTCCGGTCCACGGCCCGGATTGCGCGGCATGGAACTTGAGCGCGTCGTTTACGCGCTGCGCAAACGGGTCGAACACACAATCGCCGACTGCTACTTCCCGTCGCTTTCGACGCGGTCGTTCATCTACAAGGGAATGCTCTCATCGGTTCAGCTGCGGCGGTTCTTTCCCGATCTTTCCGATCCGCGCTTCACGAGCATGCTCGCGCTCGTTCACGCGCGTTTCTCGACGAACACCTTCCCGTCCTGGTCGCTCGCCCATCCGTACCGGTTGGTCGCCCACAACGGCGAGATCAACACCGTGCAGGGGAACCGCAACTGGATGCGCGCCCGCGAGGCGCAGCTGAAGAGCGACTTGATCCCAGGCGACATCGACCGGCTGCTGCCGATCATCACGCCCGGGGCCAGCGATTCCGCCTCCTTCGACGAGGTGCTCGAGCTGTTGCATCTCGGCGGTCGGTCGCTCCCGCACGCGCTTCTGATGATGATCCCCGAGGCCTGGGAGAACCATGCCGAGATGGACTCGGCGCGCAAGTCCTTCTACCGCTTCCACGGCTGCGTGACGGAGCCCTGGGACGGTCCCGCGGCGATGGTCTTCACCGACGGCAACCTGATCGGCGCCACGCTCGACCGCAACGGGCTTCGCCCGGCGCGCTACTGGGTGACCGGTGATGGTCTCGTCGTGATGGCTTCCGAGGTGGGTGTTCTCGACATCGCCCCAGAGCGCATCGTGAAGAAGGGGCGCCTCCAGCCGGGGCGGATCTTCCTCGTCGACACGGGCGCGGGGAGGATCATCGACGACGCCGAGGTCAAGGCGAGCCTCGCCGCCGAGCACCCCTACGGCGAATGGCTCGCCGAGAATCTCCTGAGTATCGACCAGCTGCCCCATCGCGAGATGCTCGTGCCGCGGCACGGTTCGCTCGTTCGCCAGCAGCGCCTCTTCGGGTTCACCGACGAGGAGCTGCGGGTGATCGTTGCGCCCATGGCCCGCACGGGGATGGAGCCCACGGGTTCAATGGGCTCGGACACGCCGATCGCCGTACTCTCTGACCGTTCGCGACTGATGTTCGAGTACTTCTCCCAGCTCTTCGCCCAGGTGACGAACCCGCCGCTCGACGCGATCCGCGAGGAGCTCGTGACGTCGCTGTCCGCGACGGTCGGTCCCGAGCAGAACCTTCTGGAGCCGACGCCCGAGTCCGCGCGCCAGATCACCCTCGAGTTTCCGATCATCTCCAACGACGACCTCGCCAAGCTCGTTTACGTCAACGAGCACGGCGAGACGCCGGGGTTCAAGTCCTTCGTCGTCGACGGCCTGTTCGAGGTGGCCGGGGGCGGCGACGCGCTCGGTCGCGCCCTCGACCGGATCTGCGACGCGGTGATCGCGGCGATCGACGACGGCGCGAACATCATCATCCTCTCGGACCGCCACGCCGGCCCCGAGCTCGCGCCGATCCCGTCGTTGCTGCTCGTCTCGGCGGTGCACCAGCACCTCGTGCGGGAAAAGGCCCGTGCCCGAGCCGGGTTGATCGTCGAGTCTGGTGACGCCCGTGAGACGCACCACATGGCGCTGTTGGTGAGTTACGGCGCGGCCGCGGTGAACCCGTACCTGGCGGTGGACTCGGTGATCGACATGGCGCGGCGCGGCGTGATCGAACTGCCGGAGCGCAGGGCCGTGCGCAACTACGTCAAGGCCGCGGGCAAGGGCGTCCTGAAGGTGATGTCGAAGATGGGCATCTCGACCATCGCCTCGTACACCGGAGCCCAGGTCTTCGAGGCGATCGGCCTCGACCAGGGTCTCGTCGACCGTTACTTCACGGGGACGACGAGCAAGCTCGGTGGCGTCGGCCTCGACGTGTTGGCCGAGGAGGTCACCCGCCGGCACCGTTTCGCCTTCAACGGACGCGAGGGCGAGCTCGCCCACCGCGAGATCGAGACCGGTGGCGACTACCACTGGCGTCGCGACGGCGAATACCACCTGTTCAACCCGAAAACGGTGTTCAAGCTCCAGCAGGCGACGCGGGAGAGCGACTACGAGCTGTTCAAGCAGTACACGCGTCTCGTCGACGACCAGTCCGAACGGCTGGCGACGCTGCGCGGCCTGCTGAAGCTGCGCACGGGCGAGACGGCGTCGCGTCCGCCAACCCCGCTCAACGAGGTCGAGCCGGTGGCGGCGATCGTGAAGCACTTCTCGACCGGCGCGATGTCCTACGGCTCGATCTCGTCGGAGGCGCACGAGACCCTCGCCGTGGCGATGAACCGCCTCGGCGCCCGTTCGAACTCGGGCGAGGGGGGGGAAGACCCCGCGCGCTACGTGCCCGACCCGAACGGCGACTCCCGGCGCAGCTCGACCAAGCAGGTCGCCTCGGGCCGCTTCGGGGTGACGAGCGAGTACCTGACGAACGCCGACGACCTGCAGATCAAGATGGCCCAGGGCGCCAAGCCCGGCGAGGGCGGTCAGCTGCCGGGCGCCAAGGTCTATCCGTGGATCGCGAAGACCCGGTACTCGACGCCGGGGGTCGGGCTCATCTCGCCGCCACCGCACCACGACATCTACTCGATCGAGGACCTCGCCCAGCTGATCCACGACCTGAAGAACGCGAACAACCGCGCCCGGATCCACGTCAAGCTCGTCGCCGAGGTGGGGGTTGGGACCGTCGCGGCGGGAGTCGCCAAGGCGCACGCCGACGTCGTGCTCATCTCGGGCGAGGACGGCGGCACCGGTGCTTCGCCCCTGACGTCGATCAAGCACGCGGGCGCACCCTGGGAGCTGGGCCTCGCCGAGACCCAGCAGACGCTCGTGCGCAACGCGCTGCGCGATCGCATCGTCGTCCAGGTCGACGGCCAGATGAAGACCGGCCGTGACGTCATCATCGGGACGTTGCTCGGCGCCGAGGAGTTCGGCTTCGGCACGGCCCCGCTCGTCGTGCTGGGTTGCGTGATGATGCGCGTCTGCCACCTCGACACCTGCCCGGTCGGGATCGCGACCCAGAACCCGGAGCTGCGCAAGCGTTTCTCCGGGCGCCCGGAGTACATCGAGACCTTCTTCACCTTCATCGCCGAAGAGGTGCGCGAGTACCTCGCGGCCCTGGGATTTCGCACGCTCGACGAGGCCGTCGGCCACGTCGAGTGCCTCGACGTCGAGCCGGCCGTGAAGCACTGGAAGGCCGCCGGGCTCGACCTGCGACCGCTGCTCTGCCGGGTCGAGCCGTACCTCGGCGCGACCGAGCTGCACCAGGTACGGGTCCAGGACCACGGACTCGACAAGGCGCTCGACAACGAGCTGATCAAGCTGGCAGGGCCGGCGCTCGAGTCCGGGGAGCCGGTCAAGATCTCTCTTCCGGTGCGAAACGTGCACCGCACCGTCGGCACGATGCTCGGCGCCGAGGTGACCCGCCGCTACGGGGGCGAGGGCCTGCCGCCGGGCACGATCGGGATCACGCTGTCCGGCTCGGGCGGCCAGAGCTTCGGTGCGTTCATCCCGGCCGGCGTCGAGATCATCTTGTACGGGGACACGAACGACTACCTCGCCAAGGGGCTCTCCGGCGGCACCGTCGTCGTCCGCCCGCCCGTCGGTGCCGGTTTCGTCGCGGAGGAGAACATCATCGCCGGCAACGTCTGCGCCTACGGGGCGACCGGCGGCGAGCTGTTCATCTCGGGACAGGTCGGCGAGCGCTTCTGCGTCCGCAACTCCGGCGTGACCGCCGTGGTCGAAGGCGTCGGCGACCATGGGTGCGAGTACATGACGGGCGGCCGTGCCGTCGTGCTCGGACCGACCGGCCGGAACTTCGCGGCGGGGATGTCGGGCGGTGTCGCCTACGTCTACGACCCCGACGACCTGTTGGATCGACGCCTCAACCGACAGATGGTCGACCTCGACCCGCTCGACGACGGGGACCGGGCGTTCCTCCGCGAGGTGATCGAGCGCCACCGGGTGCTCACCGGTTCGGAGCTGGCGGCGCGGATCATCGACGGCATGCCTGCCGCCCTCGAGGAGTTCAAGAAGGTCATGCCGACCGACTACCGGCGGGTGCTCGAGGCGACGCGCCAGGCGGTCGCGCGGGGCGAGTCGGTCGACGATGCGGTGATGGCGGCGGCCCATGGCTGACCCGCGTGGTTTCCTCAAGTTCGCGCGGCAGGCACCCTCGCGGCGTCCCGTCGCCGAGCGGATTCACGACTGGCGCGAGGTCTACCAGCCGTTTCCCGGTGACCGCCTGCGCGTCCAGGCGGCGCGCTGCATGGACTGCGGAATTCCCTTCTGCCATCAGGGTTGTCCGCTCGGCAACCTGATCCCGGAGTGGAACGACCTCGTCTGCCGGGGCGACATGGCACAGGCTGCCGATCGCCTGCACGCGACGAACAACTTCCCCGAGTTCACCGGCAGGTTGTGCCCGGCTCCCTGCGAAGGCGCGTGCGTGCTCGGCATCAACGCCGAGCCGGTGTCGATCAAGCAGGTCGAGTTCGAGATCTCCGAGTGGGTCACGGCGGATCTGCAGCCGCAGCTTCTCTCGCCGGCGACCGGCCGGCGCGTCGCGGTCGTCGGGTCGGGTCCCGCGGGACTGGCGGCCGCCCAGCAGCTGACACGGGCGGGACACGAGGTCACGGTCTACGAGCGGGCCGAGCGCATCGGGGGCCTCATCCGCTACGGGGTGCCGGAGTTCAAGTTGGGGAAAGCGGTGATCGACCGGCGGCTCGCGCAGATGGTCGCCGAGGGGACGCGCTTCGAGGTGCGGACCGCGATCGGCGACGGATCGACCCGGGAGGTCCCCGGGGCGGCCGCGCCGGACGCGAGGATCATCACCGTGGCCGAACTGCGCGCGACCCACGACGCGATCGTGCTCGCCGTCGGCTCGACGAGACCACGTGATCTGCCGGTCCCCGGACGGAGGCTCGCCGGGATCCATTTCGCGATGGACTATCTGAAAGGGGCGAATCTCGTCTGCGAGGGCGTGCTCGCCGGCGCGCCGATCGACGCCGCCGGCAAGCGCGTCGTCATCCTCGGTGGTGGGGACACCGGCGCCGACTGTCTGGGCACCGTGCACCGCCAGGGCGCGTTGTCGGTGTGCCAGATCGAGATCCTGCCTGAGCCGCCTCGTTCTCGTGCGCCGGACAATCCGTGGCCGACCTGGCCGCGCACGCTACACCTCGCTGCCGCGCACGAAGAGGGCGGTCAGCGGCTGTACTCGCTCGCCACGTCGTCCTTCGTCGATAGCGGCCGCGGCTCCGTCGCGGCTCTCGCGGTCGACTCGGTGCGGTACGTCGACGGCCGCTTCGAGGTCGTGAGCGGCACGCGCGAGGAAGTCGTCGCCGACCTCGTGCTCCTCGCGCTCGGATTCGTGGGACCCGAGCAAGGTGGTGTCGTCGGGGAGCTCGGACTGACCTTGGACGGGCGCCAGAACGTCGCGGTCGACGCGAACTACATGACGAGCGTCGACGGTGTCTTCGCCTGTGGTGACATGGCCAGGGGCCAGAGCCTGGTCGTCTGGGCGGTCGCCGAGGGCAGGTCTGCCGCGGCGGCGGTCGATGCCTATCTCATGGGGACGACCGATCTGCCGGCTCCCCTTCGTCCCGGGGAAGTGGCACTCGCCTGAGGTCCGTCTGACCGGGAGCGCACCGGTTGGGAAAGGCGAACACGGTCCTCGATCCGGGCCGCATCTGCTGGCAACTGGTCAGGCGGTCGCGGGAGGCGGGAGCTGCGCACGCGATATCAGCTTCATCGGCGCGGGACAGCGCTCCCGGCGAAGGTCTTCGCGGCGGCCGCCTTGGCGATCTCGGCCTCGTCCGGGGTTCTCGCACCGTCGGCGCACGCCCTGGCGACGTGGCCGTCGAGCACGTCACGCGCCCCGGCGCGGCGTGGCGCGACGAGGGACGTGCCCGCCGCAACCGAGGGTTCGGTGTCGGCCGACCCGTTCGCGACGCCGTCCATGCGCGCCTACCTGGGAGATCGTCACGGCGACATCACGGCCGCGCTCTACGACCTCGTGAGCCGCGCACTCGACCTCTACCGCCCCGGGGTCACGGAGCAGACCGCGAGCATCGTCGAGGTCGGACATCCTCGCCACGCTGCTCCACGAGGAACAGGTCGCGTTCCGCCCGCTCGACGAGGACGACGAGGCGCCTCGCCACCGGGATGATCGAAGAAAGCGACAACGACGACGCGACGGACCTCTGGGACGAAGTGGTTGGCAGCCAGGCGGTGGCGCGCTTCGACGCGCTCGCTGGCCTGACCGACACCATCCCGAACGCCGCAGGGTATTGGGGCGAGACGACGACGACGGCGCTCGACCAGGTGCGGTTGCTGGAGCACCTCGTCCTGCCGAATTCGCTCCTCGACGATGCGGCACGCGGTTATGAACTCGGGCTCATGGAGAACGTTGTGCCGTACGAGCGGTGGGGCGTGAGCGCCGGAGTGCCGGCGGGTGTAACGGTCGCGTTGAAGAACGGCTGGGTCCCGATCGTCGACGGCAACTGGCAGATCAACAGCATCGGCTACGTCGACGGCCAAGGTCGCGCCTACATCATCGCCGTCCTCACCAACGAGAACCTCACCGAGGGCTATGGCATCGCGACGATCGAGGGGATTCCGCGGATCGTCTGGTCGCGACTCGCGCCCCGGTCAAGCCGTAGCCGTGTCCCCGCGTCCGAGCAGGTCGTCCGTGGCGGCGTCGGGCTGACCTCCGAAATGCCGGTCGAGCACTTGTTGGAAGACGGGTTCGCTCGGCGCGGCCCGCAGGAAGAGCGTCATCGAGGAGCGCAGCTTCAGCGCGTCTGTCGCACCGAGCACCTGCGACGCGCCCAGCCCCGCGGACGTCGCGAGGATGGTCGAGCACGCGACAAGACGCGGACCGAGGATCGGGTGGACGAGATAGGCCCTGGCCTCTTCGAGCGACGAGATGGCGTAGTGCCGGGACGTCGTGCTGCGGCCGAGTCCGGTGATCTGTGGGAAGACGAACCACATCCAGTGGCTCAGCTTGTGGCCGCGGCGCAGCTCGTCGACGACACGCGCGTACGTCGCTCCGGCGTCCTGAGCTGCCACGAAACGCTCGAGATCGTGCGGGTCGTCGGTCGTCATCGAGTGGGTGAACGCCGGATCGGGTTCAGCATGTCGCTCGGTTCCTCGCCGGGTAAGCGAACGGCGAGCCAGCGGGTCCCCGGGTCGGTGCGGACGAGCCGGTGGGGCGTGTGCCAGGGGAGGAACAGCCAATCCCCAGGGACGAGCGTCAGGTGCTCGCCGTCCACTTCGAGTTCGGCACCGCCGTCGAGCAGGACGACCCACTCGTCGTGGTCCTGGTCGTAGTCGACCGGCGTGGCGAGTGTGCCGCTCAAGATCTGCTCGATCGTCACCCCGTGGAGCCCGAAGAGCTCGTCCGTCCGCTCACCGACGACGGGCGCGGAAGAAGCATCGGCAAGATGGCCACGACGAACCGCTGGCATGGACCGAGGCTACGCCCCCCACGATCACCGAACCGCCGATCGGGGCGTCGTCGCCTGGGGAGGATCCCGTTCCGACGCGAGGAGTGCATCGGTCGGCACCCGATAGATTCCGAGCGAACCCGCCTGCGCCGATCGGAGGGGTCGAGGCATGAACACGTCGACCGCGCGCGACGCGCACCAAGAACGGGAGATTCGTCCGGTGATTCATCACGGCCGTTCGCGTTCTCGCCTGCCGTGGCGCGGGGCGCTGACCGTCGTCGGCGCGTTGACACTCGGCGTGCTGCTCGGCGGGTCCCCGACGTCGTCCACGCGAGGCGCCGCGCACGGCGGTCCGACGGGCACAACCCCGGTCGAGGCGACCATCGTGGTCCCGGGCTCGTCGCCCGCGTTCGAGTGGCCGAAGGTCGGGCAGGCGGCGGTGGCGGTGCGTGGGATCGGGATCGTCGGCCGGTCACCACGTGAGCGGCGGGTCCCGATCGCGAGCCTCACGAAGATGATGACAGCCCTCGTCGTCCTCCACGACCATCCGCTCGCGCCGGGCGAGTCCGGTCCCGAGGTCCGGATCACCAGGGCCGACGCCGAGGTCTACGAAACGGAGGCCGTCGCAGGGGACAGCACCGTGAAGGTCGTCGCCGGCGAGACCCTTTCCGAGTTTCAGCTTCTCGAGGCGCTCCTTATCCCCTCCGGCGACAACATCGCCGACAAGCTCGCGACCTGGGACGCGGGGAGCATCGGGAGGTTCGTCGTGAAGATGAACGCGATGGCGGGTTCCCTCGAGCTCACCAGGACGCATTACGCCGACGCGAGCGGCGTCAGCCCCTTGTCCGTGAGCACCGCGGCCGATCAGGCGAGACTCGCCGCAGATCTGATGGGTAACACGGTCGTTCGCGGCATCGTTCGCAAGTCGCACCTCGCTTTTCCGGTCGCGAAGAAGATCTGGAACGCCAACCCGGCGATCGGCACCGACGGGATCATCGGCGTCAAGTCCGGCTGGACCTTCAAGGCGAGTGGATGCCTGGTCACGGCGGCCTTTCGCACCGTTCGACAGCAGGGAGTGCTCGTCATCTCCGCGGTGCTTGGCCAGCCTGACGGCCTCTGGGAAGCAACCGACGTGGACGAGGCCCTGTTGGACGCGACGACGGCCGCTCTCGTCGCCTACGAGGTCGCGCCGGCGGGCGCGACGGTTGCCACCGTCCCCCTCCTGGCAGGTGACGGCGACGCCGTCCTGGTCGCGCCGAACAAGCCGCGCTTCGCGATCGTTTGGCGTGGGCTTGAGCTCACGGAGTGGATCGTGGGAGGTGCCGATCTCTCGCCGAGCGCGTTGGCGAGGGATCACGCCGGTTCGGTTGTCGGTGAGCTGACGGTTGTCGCACCGTGGGGCGTCGTCGCGCAGTTCCCTCTGCGTCTCGGGGTCGTGCCGGCGACGGCATCGACCGCGAGCGGTTAGCAACGTATCGACGGAGTCCGCGTTTTCCCGTTTTCATGGCGCCTATTTCACCGATCGCCCAATCCTCCGGTTCGTACTGATCCGCTTCTGCTTCGCGGAATCCCGGCACTCGCCTGGCAAAATTACTCAATGAAGAGTGTTCTATCGAAGGTGCATGATTACCCGAATACGATGCAAAGGACTTGTACCAGCGTAAGTGAATACTCGACGAGCTCAGTGACCCTTAAGCCCCTCACCGGATTCTTTGCCGGCTGTCTCGCGGTAGTCGCACTTCTTGGCATGGATTGGATCGTGTTCGCGACCAATTCGACCGCGTCGCCAGTACCGCCCGTTTGTCCCACCACCGCTACCATCAAAGCGACGCTCGGAGGCTCACCGGCCGCGGAGTCTTCCGCGACCAAGCCCGCAACGTCCGCATTTGACTTCACGACGATCACGTGCAAGTACGGGTATTCGTCGAACGGCGACGCGGTGATGTTTGAATCTACGGTTACTGCGTCGGAGTTCTCCCATTGGTATCCGAGTGCGCTGCGACCGAAGGGGAAGCTCGCCGGACTCGGTAGCGCCGCATTTTGGGACAAGTATCCAGTGTTGACGAAGACCCGGGAGAATCAGGTCTTTGTCTTTATCGTTCCCTATGTCATCACGATCGATTCGCTGAACGCGACCATCGCTCGAGAAGTGGCGCTCGCGAGACTGCTTGTGCCGACCGTCTGAGAGCCCGGGAATGCGGCAGCTCGCGGCGGTCGCTCCTCTGCAACCGAATCGACAGCGGGCTTTCCCGATTCGGGGACGCGGCGCGCGCGGGCAGCACGCTCCGCCGAGACCGGCTGCTTGGCGTCTCATCCCGCGCGCGATCCGTTCACCGCTGCTCGCGAGCGTTTCGCCAATACGCCACGAATCGGCGAGCATCACGGGGCCGAGCGCAGTCTTCGCGGGGGAGCGGGCGACGGGAATCGAACCCGCGTTCTCAGCTTGGGAAGCTGATGTTCTGCCGCTGAACTACGCCCGCGTGCCCGGTCGGACTCTACGAACCGCGCGACTCTAAGTCCGCCAAGCCGTCGGCGTCACTGTATCGTGCGAACCGACGATGATCCTTTCCGACATCTCCATTCGCGAGGAGCTCGCCGCGGGCCGCATCGTCATCGACCCGCTCGATGAGGCCGCGATCCAGCCCTCCTCTGTCGACCTCCGCGTCGACCGCTACTTCCGCGTATTCCGTAGCCATACGGTAGGCGTCATCGACGTGAAAGAGGACCAGGCGTCGCTAACCGAGCTCGTCGAGATCGGAGGTGACGAGTCGCTGATCCTGCATCCGGCGGAGTTCGTCCTCGGTTCGACGCTCGAACGGGTGGCGCTACCGGACGATCTCGTCGGGCGTCTCGAGGGCAAGTCCGGACTCGGTCGGCTGGGTCTGCTCATCCATTCGACCGCCGGTTTCGTCGACCCGGGGTTCAACGGGCATCTCACCCTCGAACTTTCGAACGTCGCCAGCCTGCCGATCACCGTCTACCCGGGGATGAAGATCGGCCAGATCAGCTTCTTGCGGATGACCTCACCTGCTGAGCGGCCCTACGGGTCCTCGGCGCTCGGCTCGAAGTATCAGAACCAGCACGGGCCGACACCGAGCCGCTACTTCGAGAACTTTCGCGACGAGCCCGGCCGCTGAGCGTCGATCACCTCGCGGACGCCGTCCTGAGGGGGCCTCTCAGCCCGCCTGGCGGGCGACTGCCTCGGCCGCGGCCCGGATCGCCTCGGGATCGCCGAGGTAGCGGACGGAATCGACGTGCAAGTTCTTGTCGAGCGCGTAAATGCGGGGCACACCCGTCGGGATGTCGAGATCGACGATGTCATCGTCGCTGATGTGCTCGATGTACTTCGCCAGCGCACGGAGGCTGTTGCCGTGGGCGACGACGAGCACCGTGCGTCCCTCGAGGAGGTCCCTGCCGATGCTGTCCTCGAAGTAGGGGACGAGCCGGCGCACGACGTCGGCGAGGCACTCCGAGCCCGGGAGGGCGTCGGGGGGGACGTCCGCGTAGCGGGGGTCGTTCACGGGGTGGTTCGGGTCGTCGAGGGGGACCGGGTCGGGCGGGGTGAGGTAGCCGCGACGCCAGGACTTCACCTGCTCGGCGCCGAAGCGCTCGGAGGCCTCCTTCTTGTTCATCCCCTGGAGGCGGCCATAGTGGCGCTCGTTCAGCCGCCAGTGGCGGTGCACCGGCAGGTAGCTGCGGTCGGCGACGGAGAGCGCGAGGTCACTCGTGCGGACGGCGCGGGTCAGCACCGAGGTGTGGACGACGTCGATGACGAGGCCGGGTTCCGCGGCGAGGAGCGCACCGGCGGCCCGCGCCTCATCCTCGCCCTTGGGCGACAGGTCGATGTCGGTCCAACCGGTGAACAGGTTTGCCGCGTTCCACAGGCTTTCGCCGTGGCGGAGGACAACGAGGGTGGGCACCAGCTCAGGGTAGCGAGCGCAAGGCGCGGCCGTGTGAGGAAGCGACCGGCGCGACGCGGACGAGGGCAGCCGGGCCGCGCCACAATCGGCCCCTCGCCGGCACGGCATCTTGGCGCTCAGCTCGCGCCGGGTGCTCGACCGGGCTCCTTGCAGTTGTGAAACAGACTCCGAGCTGGCCGTACTATGCATCGGAGTGGAGTTGACATATGTACGCTTAGATTTACTATAGTCATTGTTAACAAGCCGGGGCTGGCGGGGTTGCTGCCGTCGGTCGCCCGGACGGGACATCACACGGAGTGGAGGCAGGACGAATGGCAAAGGCGGTCGGTATCGACCTCGGGACGACGAACTCGGTGGTCAGTGTCCTCGAGGGCGGCGAGCCAACGGTCATCCCCAACGCCGAAGGGGGCCGCACGACCCCGTCGGTCGTTGCCTTCGCGAAATCCGGCGAAGTGCTCGTCGGAGAGGTCGCGAAGCGTCAGGCGATCACGAACCCGGACCGGACGGTCCGATCCGTGAAGCGGCAGATGGGCACGAGCTGGAAGATCGACATCGACGGCAAGCCCTACACCGCGCAGGAGATCTCCGCCCGGATCCTGCAGAAGCTGAAGCGGGACGCAGAAGCGTTCCTCGGCGACTCGGTCAGCCAGGCCGTGATCACCGTGCCGGCGTACTTCGACGATGCGCAGCGCACCGCGACGAAAGAGGCGGGTCAGATCGCCGGACTCGAGGTGCTGCGGATCATCAACGAGCCGACGGCGGCCGCGCTGGCCTACGGGCTCGACAAGGAAGGTGCCGACCAGACGATCCTCGTGTTCGACCTCGGCGGGGGGACGTTCGATGTCTCGATCCTCGAGATCGGTGAAGGCGTCTTCGAAGTCAAGTCGACCTCGGGCAACACCCACCTCGGTGGTGACGACTGGGACCAGCGGGTCATCGACTGGCTCGTGAAGTCGTTCAAGGACACCGAGGGCGTCGACCTGTCGAACGACAAGATGGCGCTGCAGCGACTGAAGGAGGCCGCCGAGAAAGCCAAGATCGAGCTCTCCGCCGTCCAAGAGACGACGATCAACCTCCCGTTCATCACGGCTACCTCCGAGGGGCCCAAGCACCTCGACATCAAGCTCACGCGCGCGAAGCTCCAAGAGCTCACCGAGGACCTCGTCCAGGCGTGCCGCGGTCCATTCGAACAGGCGATGAAGGACGCCGGGGTCACCAACTCCGACATTCACCACGTCATCCTCGTCGGCGGCTCGACGCGAATGCCCGCCGTGCAGCAGCTCGTCCACGAGATGTCCGGCAAGGAAGCCCACAAGGGTGTCAACCCCGACGAGGTCGTCGCGGTCGGCGCGGCGATCCAGGCCGGGGTCCTGAAGGGCGAGGTGAAGGACATCCTGCTCCTCGACGTGACCCCGCTCAGCCTCGGCATCGAGACGAAGGGCGGCATCATGCACCGCCTCATCGAGCGGAACTCGACGATCCCGACGAAGCGCTCCGAGGTCTTCACGACGGCCGAGGACAACCAGCCGTCGGTCGAGATCCATGTCCTCCAAGGCGAGCGCGAGATGGCGATGTACAACAAGACGCTCGGCAAGTTCCAGCTCGTCGATCTGCCCCCAGCGCCGCAGGGCATTCCGCAGATCGAGGTGACCTTCGACATTGACGCGAACGGCATCGTCCACGTGTTCGCGAAGGACCGCGCGACCGGCAGGGAGCAGTCGATGACGATCACCGGTCAGACCTCGTTGCCCCGTGACGAAATCGAACGGATGGTCCGGGACGCGGAGCAGCACGCCGCCGACGACCGGCGGCGCAAGGAAGAGGCGGAGACGCGCAACCAAGCGGACACCCTCGTCCACCGCACCGAGAAGCTCCTGAAGGACGAAGGCTCGAAGTTCACGGGCGACGAGAAGGACCGGGTTGAGTCGGCGCTGAAGGGTCTCAAGGAGGCCCTCGCCGGAACGAACGTCGAGGCGATCCGTTCCGCCTCCGACGCCCTCCTGTCGGCATCCCAGGCCTTCGCGCAGCGCCTGTACGAACAGGCGTCGGCCCAGGCGTCAACGTCCGGTTCGGCCGGTTCGGCCGACGCGGCGGGGGCACCGCCTGGTGACGACGAGGTCGTCGACGCCGAGATCGTCGACGACGCAGGGTCGACCGGGGCATGAACGGAGAAGACCCCCTCGTCGAGTCCGGAGCGATCGATCCCGAGCCGGCGGGCGAAGCATGCGATGTCGCTCCCGCCGACGCCCCAGGTCCCGAAACAGACGACGGGGCTGCTGCCGAACGCGAACTCGCGCGGCTGACCACCGAGCGCGACGAGTACCTCGACGCCTTACAAAGGCTCCAGGCGGAGTTCGAGAACTTCCGCAAACGGACGATGCGGCAGCAGACCGACCTCCTCTCACGGGCGTCGGAGGGCGTCGTGCAGCGGCTATTTCCGGTGCTCGACGCGCTCGATCTCGCCCTCGCGCACGCCGCCGAGGGGGAGGCGACCGCTTCCCACCTGAAAGACGCGCTCGGGCAGATCAATGCGCTCCTGCGTGACACGCTCAGCCAGGAGGGCCTCGAACGGATCGATGCCTCCGACGTCCCGTTCGACCCGACGATTCACGACGCCGTGGCCCACGTCCCCCGCGACGAGTCCGAAGGCACGGACGACGAGAGGGGGGTTCCAGGCGAAGACGACGGTGCCCAGGTCGTCGAGGTCATGCGGGCCGGATACCGCCTGAAAGGGCGGGTTCTGCGACCCGCAATGGTGAAGGTGAAGGGCTAGGGGCCGGGTGGCAGCCCAGCGCGAGTGGTTCGAGACCGACTACTACAAGGTCCTCGGGGTCCGCCCGGACGCGCCCGAGAAGGAGGTCACGCGGGCCTACCGCAAACTCGCCAAGCAGCACCACCCGGACGCCAATCCCGGTCACGAGGACCGCTTCAAGGAGATCTCCGCCGCCTACGACGTGCTCGGTGACCCCGAGAAACGCAAGGAGTACGACGAGGTCCGCCGGCTCGGCGCCGCCGGCCCCGGATTCGGACAGTCGGGCGGGTTCAACTTCAACATCAACGACCTGTCCGACCTGTTCGGTGGTGTGTTCCGCCAATCAGGCGGACGGCGACGCGCTGGGTGGACAGGGGGCCCCCGGCGGGGAGGAGACGTCGAGGCCGAGCTGCACCTCGCCTTCGCGGAAGCCGTCGACGGGGTGGTGACGACCGTGAACGTCACCACGCCGGTGGCGTGCCGCACCTGCGGCGGTTCGGGGTCGAAACCCGGCACGATGCCGGTCGTCTGTCCCCGCTGTGGCGGTTCGGGTGTCGTCAACGACAACCAGGGGCTGTTCTCGCTGGCGACGACGTGCGAGGAATGTCACGGGCGCGGGACGAAGGTCGTCGACCCCTGCGCGACGTGCTTCGGGACCGGGCTCGAGCGTCGCGAACGCCAAGTGAAGGTTCGCGTGCCCGCCGGCGTGGAGGACGGCAAGCGGATCCGCGTGAAAGGACGCGGCGAACCCGGTCGTGACGGGGGGCCCGCCGGAGACCTCTTCGTGACGCTCCATGTCACCCCCCACCCGCTCTTCGGCCGGCGGGGGCACGACCTCACCCTCAACGTGCCGGTCACCTACCCGGAGGCGGCGCTCGGTGCCACGATCACGGTCCCCTCGCTCGGACGTCCGGTGACCTTGAAGATCCCGCCGGGGACGAAGACCGGTCAGGTCTTGCGCGTCCGTGGCAAGGGTCTCCAGCACGGGTCGCAGGCGGGCGACCTGCTCGTCACGGTGGAGCTCGTCGTGCCGGCCAAGCTCTCGGACCCCGAGCGCAAGGCCATCGAAGCCCTCGCCCAGGCGGCGCCAGCGTCACCGCGCGCCCATCTCGGAGTCTGAGTCGATGGCACCTCCCCGGCCACCCCGGCAGTCCCCGACGGCCGTCTACGTGATCTCGATCGCGGCGGAGCTCGCCGGCGTCCATCCGCAGACGCTCCGCATCTACGAGCGCCGCGGCCTGCTCGACCCGAAAAGGACCGGGGGCGGGAGCCGGCGCTACTCGGACTCGGACATCGCGCAGCTCCGGCGGATCCAAGCCCTCACAAGTGCCGGCGTGAACCTCGAGGGCGTGCGGCGGATCCTCGCGCTCGAGACGGAGGTGGCGCGGTTACAGACCGATCTCGACGCTGCGCAGACCGCGGCACGAGAAGCCGTGTTGCGCACCCACAAGCAGTACCGCCGGGATCTCGTCCCGGTCCGCGGCGAGCAGCTCCCGGCGACGCGACTCCCCTAGGCGACGACCACTCGATGACACTCGAGCCGAACCGTTGGACCCTGAAGACCCAGGAGACGATGCAGGAGGCGTCGCGGCAGGCCGCAGGGGCGCACCACGCCGAGGTGACGCCTGCCCACGTGCTCCTCGCGGCGGTCGCCCAGCCCGACGGGCTCGCCCTCGCGCTGCTCGAGCGCATCGGCGTCGACCCGGGCGCGGTGCGGAGAAGGCTGAGCGGGACCCTGGAGGGACTCCCCCGGGCCTACGGCGGGCAGGGTCCCGGGCTCGCCAAGGAGTTGGTCGCGGCGTTCGAGCGCGCCGACGAGAGCCGTCGCGAGATGGGCGACGACTACCTCTCGCTCGAGCACCTCCTGCTCGCGCTCGCCGACGAGCTCGGTGTGGACCGGGGGCAGCTTCTCGAAGCCATCCGCCAGGTGCGCGGCTCGCACCGCGTGACTTCACAGGATCCCGAGGACACCTACCGCGCGCTCGAGCGTTACGGGCGGGATCTCACCGAGCTCGCGCGCCGGGGCAAGCTCGACCCGGTCATCGGCCGGGACGAGGAGATCCGCCGCGTCATCCAGGTGCTCTCGCGCCGCACGAAGAACAATCCCGTCCTCATCGGCGAGCCCGGGGTCGGCAAGACGGCGATCGTCGAGGGTCTCGCCAACCGGATCGTCGAGAGCGACGTCCCCGAGGGAATGCGGAACAAGCGCATTGTCGTGCTCGACCTGTCGGCGATGGTCGCCGGTGCGAAGTACCGGGGTGAGTTCGAGGAGCGCCTGCGTGCCGTGTTGCGCGAGATCGCCGATTCCGAAGGCGAGGTCATCACCTTCCTCGACGAGCTCCACACGATCGTCGGCGCCGGCGCGGCCGAGGGCGCGATGGACGCCGGCAACATCATCAAGCCGATGCTCGCCCGGGGGGAACTCCACCTGATCGGCGCGACGACGCTCGACGAGTACCGCAAGCACATCGAGAAGGACGCGGCCCTCGAGCGCCGCTTCCAGCCGATTCTCGTCGGGCCACCGTCGGTCGAGAACACGATCGCGATCCTGCGCGGCCTGAAGGAGCGCTACGAGGTCCACCATGGCGTGCGGATCCAGGACGCCGCGCTCGTCGCCGCCGCGGTGCTCTCGGACCGCTACGTGTCCGGTCGGTTCCTGCCGGACAAGGCCATCGACCTCATCGACGAGGCGGCGAGCCGACTGCGCATCGAGATCGACTCGATGCCGACCGAGATCGACGTGATCACACGCCGGATCCGCCAGCTCGAGATCGAGCACGTCGCCCTTGCCAAGGAGACGGACCCGGCGTCGATCGAACGGCGCCGGGGAATCGGGTCCGAGCTCGCCGACCTCCACGACGCCGAGCGCGCCATGACCGCGCACTGGCAGGCGGAGAAGGACGCTATCGCCGCTATCCGCACGCTGAAGGGTCGACTCGAGGAGCGCCGTGGCGACGCCGAGCGTTTCGTGCGTGACGGTGATCTCGGTGCCGCCGCCGCGATCCGTTACGGCGAGATTCCCTCGATCGAGGCCGACATCGCCAGCGCGACGGCCAAACTCGCCGCGCTCCAGGCCGACCAGCGCATGCTGAAAGAGGAGGTCGACGCCGAGGACATCGCCGAGGTCGTCTCGCGCTGGACCGGCATCCCCGTCACGCGCCTGCTCGAGGGCGAGGTCGCGAAGCTCGTCCGGATGGAGGAAGTCCTGCACCTCCGTGTGGTCGGCCAGGACGAGGCGGTTCGGGTCGTCGCCAACGCGATCCGGCGGAACCGGGCGGGGCTTTCGGACCCGCACCGTCCGATCGGCTCGTTCTTCTTCCTCGGCCCGACCGGTGTCGGCAAGACCGAGCTGGCGCGGGCGCTCGCCGAGTTCCTCTTCGACGACGAGCGGGCGATGATCCGCATCGACATGGGCGAGTACCAGGAGAAACACACGGTCGCGCGTCTCGTCGGTGCCCCTCCCGGCTACGTGGGTTACGAGGAGGGCGGTCAGCTCACCGAGGCGGTCCGTCGCCACCCGTACTCGGTCGTGCTGCTCGACGAGATCGAGAAGGCGCACCCCGACGTGTTCAACGTGCTGCTGCAGGTGCTCGACGACGGCCGACTCACCGACGGCCAGGGGCGCACGGTGGACTTCACGAACACGGTGCTCGTCATGACCTCGAACCTGCGTGGCGAACCGATCGAGTTCTTCAAGCCGGAGTTCGTCAACCGCATCGACGAGATCGTCCGCTTCCGCGAGCTCGCTCGCGCCGACATCGTCGCGATCGTCGACATCCAGCTCGGAGTGCTCGCCCGCCGGCTCGAGGCGCGCGACCTCTCGCTCGAGGTCTCGCCGGCGGCGAGGTCGCTCCTCGCCGAGCTCGGCTACGACCCCCAGTTCGGCGCCCGGCCGATACGTCGGGTCATCCAGCGCGAGATCGGCGACCCGTTGGCGCTCGCGCTGCTCGAGGGCCGCTACGTCGATGGCGCCACGGTGCACGTCGACGCCGCCGCCGGGAAGTTCTCCTTCAGCTGAACCGCTGAATCTTCCGCATCCCAGGGTGACTGGCACCGGCCAGTAGGATCAGAGCGGTCGAGCCGGAGGGGAGCACAAACTGGTGCCCGCGACCGTCGTGGTCGGAACCCAGTGGGGCGACGAGGGCAAGGGGAAGCTGACCGACCTTCTCGCCAGGGAAATGCGGCTCGTCGTCCGTTATCAGGGTGGTCACAACGCGGGCCACACGATCGTCGTCGGCGGCGAGACCTTCGCTCTCCAGCTGATCCCGAGCGGGGTCCTCCACCCCGGCACCGTGCCCGTCATCGGCAACGGCGTCGTCGTCGACCCCGCGGTGCTGCTCGCCGAGCGCGACGCGCTGGAGGGGCGGGGCGTCGACACGAGCCGGCTCGTCCTCTCGGGTAACGCCCACCTGATCATGCCGTATCACTACGAGATCGACCGGGCGACGGAGCGGTCGCTCGGCAAGAACAGGCTCGGCACCACCAAACGTGGTATCGGACCCGCCTACGCCGACAAGGCGGCGCGCATCGGGCTCCGGGTACAGGACCTGTTGGACGAGAAGATCTTCCGACAGAAGCTCGACGTGGCGTTGCGCGAGAAGAACCTCGTGCTCACCAAGGTCTTCAACCGGCTCGCGCTCGACGGGCGGGAGATCGCGCGCCTCTACCTCGAGGAACTCGCGCCCCGCCTCGCGCCGATGATCGGCGACACCGTCGGGCTCGTACACGAGGCGCTCGACGCGGGCGAGAACATCATGCTCGAGGGAGCGCAGGCGACGTACCTCGACGTCGACCACGGAACCTACCCGTACGTGACGTCCTCCAACCCGACCGCCGGCGGCGCGTGCGCCGGCAGCGGTGTCGGGCCCCGGGACATCAACCGCGTCGTCGGCATCGCCAAGGCGTACGTCACCCGGGTCGGTGCCGGACCGTTCCCGACCGAGGTCGACGGCGAGCTCGCCGACGTGCTCGTCGAGCGCGGGCACGAATACGGCACGAACACCGGCAGACGCCGCCGTCCCGGCTGGCTCGACCTCGTCATGCTCCGCCACGCCGTGCGGCTGAACTCGATCTCCGAGATCGCCCTCACGAAGCTCGACGTTCTTTCCGCTTTCGACCGAGTGAAGCTCTGCGTCGCCTACGAGTACGAGGGAGAGCGCCTCACCCGGGTCCCCTACCACCAGTCGGTGCTCCACCGGGTGCGCCCGGTCTACGAGGAGCTGCCGGGCTGGGGCGAGGACCTGTCGGGGGCGACCGAGGCGGGCGACCTGCCCGCGGCGGCCCGTGAGTATGTCCGCACGATCGCCGAGTGTGCCGACGTGCCGATCTCCTACGTCGGGGTCGGGCCCGGTCGCGAGCAGTACGTCCGGTTCGCGGCGTGAACGTCTGCATCGTCGGATCCGGGGCCCGCGAGCACGCGCTCGCGCTCGCCTGCGCTCGCACCGCCGACGTCGTCGTGACCCCCGGGAACCCCGGGATTCAGGGGCGTTCGCCGGAGGGCCACACGCTGGGGTCGACCTTCGTGCCGCCGGAGGAGATCGAGGCCGATCTTTTCGTCGTCGGGCCGGAGGCGCCGCTCGTCGACGGCCTCGCCGACCGCCTGCGTGCCGGGGGGCGGCTCGTCTTCGGACCTGGCGCGGAGGGGGCCCGTCTCGAGGGTTCGAAGGCCCACATGAAGCAACTCGCCGCGGCGGCCGGGGTGCCGACGGCTCGGTTCGCCGTCTTCGACCGGTACGAGGACGCGGTCGCGCATCTCCGCCGCTCCGCCGGTCCCTACGTCGTCAAGACCGACGGGCTCGCGGCCGGCAAAGGGGTTCTCGTCACCGACGATCTCGCGCGTGCCGAGGAAGACGTGGCGGCGAAGCTCTCCGGCGCGGCGTTCGGCGTGTCCGGCCGACGCGTCGTGATCGAGGAGGCGCTGGCCGGCCGGGAGGCCTCGCTGCTCGCCGTCTGCGACGGGGTGCGGGCGCTCGCCCTCCCGGTCGCCCGGGACTACAAGCGCGCCCTTGACGGCGACCTCGGCCCGAACACCGGCGGGATGGGAGCCTGCTCGCCGGTTCCGTTCGTCTCCGACGAGGACCTCGAAGCCGCGATGGACCGGATCGTGCTACCGACCCTGGCAGAACTGCGGCACCGGGGGGTCGACTACCGGGGCGTGCTCTACGCGGGGCTCATGCTGGGCGACGACGGACCTCGTCTCGTCGAGTTCAACGTGCGTTTCGGCGATCCCGAGACCGAGGTCGTGCTGCCGCGCGTCGAGGGCGACCTTGCTGGTTTGCTGGCCGCCGCGGCCGGAGGCCACGTGCCCGGCACGGTCGGGTGCGCGTCGGATGCGGCGGTGTGCGTCATCGCCGCGGCGAAGGGCTATCCCGCGGAGCCGCGACGCGGCGACCCGATCGGCGGGCTCGACGCGGCCGGTGCGATCGAGGGGGTGTCCCTCCTGCACGCCGGGACCCGCCGCGGGCCGGACGGCGTGCTGCGGACCGACGGCGGTCGGGTGCTCGCCGTTACCGCCGTGGCGCCGACGATCGACCGGGCCCGCGAGCGCGCGTACGAAGCGGTGGGCGCGATCGAGATCGACGGCGTCGAGTACCGGCACGACATCGCCGCACCGGACAGCGTGCGGAGCGCGGCGTGATCGAGCGCTACGCGCTCCCCGAGATGGCGGCCCTGTTCACCGACGAGGCGCGCCTCTCGCTCTGGCTCGAGATCGAGCTACTCGCTCTCGAGGGCTGGTCGGACTTCGGTGCCGTGACGAGCGAAGTCGCCACCGCGGCGCGCGCCCGCGCGCCGCGGGTCGACGCAGCCTTCGTCGCCACCGTCGCCGAACGTGAGCGGGTGACGAACCACGACCTCGCCGCGTTCGTCGACGTCGTGGGCCGAGCCATCGGGCCGCCGGAGAGCGCGTGGATCCATTACGGGCTGACCTCGTCCGACGTCGTCGACACCGCGCTGTCGGTGACGCTCTGCCGCGCCAGCGATCTCCTCATCGGGGCCGCCGGCGGGCTGGTCGACGTGCTGAGTCGTCGCGCGACGGAGTTCGCCACGACGCCGACCGTCGGGCGTACCCACGGCATGCACGCCGAACCGACGACCTTTGGGGCGAAGCTCGGGCTCTTCTGCCTGCAGGCCGAACGCGACCGGATCCGGCTCGAACAGGCGCGGTCGGCCATCGCGGTCGGCAAGCTCTCCGGCGCGGTCGGGACGTACTCAAACATCGAACCCGCCGTCGAAGCGCACGTCTGCGCGGCGTTGGGGCTGACACCGACCCCGGCGAGCCAGGTGATCGCCCGGGACCGTCACGCGCAGTTCCTCTACGCCATCGCGTCGACGGGCGCGACAATCGAGGCGATCGCGACCGAACTGCGCCATTTGCAGCGCAGCGAGGTTGGCGAGGTCGAGGAGGCCTTCGGGACGGGGCAGAAGGGCTCCTCAGCGATGCCGCACAAGAGGAACCCGATCACCTCGGAGCGTCTTGTCGGAATGGCGCGGCTGATGCGCGGTTACCTCGTCACCGGGCTCGAGGACGTTGCTCTCTGGCACGAACGCGACATCTCGCACAGTTCCGCGGAACGGATCATCCTGCCAGACGCCAGCCAGCTCTGCTACTACGCGCTCGTGCGGACCGCCCGGCTCGTCGACGGCCTCGTCGTTCACGCCGACCGCATGTGGGAGAACCTGTTCGAGGGCTCGTACGGGCTGGTCTTCTCCCAGCCCGTCCTGCTCGCGCTCGTCGCGGCCGGGTGCGATCGGGGCGGCGCCTACGAGATCGTGCAGCGCGATGCGCGCCGTGCCGCAACGGAGCAGCGGTCGTTCCGGGCGGTGCTCGAAGCGGACGAGGAACTTGTCGCCGTGCTCGGACCCGAGCGGGTCGCCGCCGTCCTCGCCGAGGCGTTCGACCTCGAGCGGGCGCTTCGCCACGCGCACCGCGCGACCGACGCCGTGCGGGAGCTGAGGCGGTGAAGCTCGAGCTCATCTACTCGGGCAAGGTGCGGGACATCTTCGACGCGGGCAACGGTCTGTTGCTGATGGTCGCGTCCGACCGGATCTCCGCTTACGACCACGTCTTTGACAAGCGGGTGCCGGACAAGGGGCGGGTGCTCACGGCGATGACCGCCTACTGGAGTGGCGAGCTCGCGGCGCTGGCACCGACGCACCTCGTCACCGCGGACCCCGGTCGCCTTCCCGCCGAGGCGCAGGACTGGCCGGATCTTGCGGGCCGGGCGATGCTGGTGCGCCGGGCCGAAATGCTGCCGATCGAGTGCATCGTGCGGGGCTACCTCGCCGGTTCGGCCTGGCGGGAGTACCGAGATCGGGGAACCGTGCACGGCGAACCGCTCGCGGCCGGCCTCGTCGAGGCGTGCCGCTTGCCCGAGCCGGTCTTCACACCGTCGACGAAGGCGGCGACGGGTCATGACGAGAACATCACCTTCGACGCGGCGGCGGCGGTAATCGGGGCCGAACTGGCCGGACGGGCGCGGGATCTCTGCCGCGCGGCGTACTCGGCGGCCGCGGGCATGGCGCTCGCGCGAGGCGTCATCATCGCTGACACGAAGTTCGAGCTCGGGCTCATCGACGGCGAGCTCACGATCTGCGACGAGATCGTCACGCCGGACTCGTCGCGGCTGTGGGACGCGGCGAACTGGGTCGCGGGACGGACGCCGCCGTCGTATGACAAGCAGCCCATGCGTGACTGGGCGGTGGCGACGGGCTGGGACATGGCGTCACCGCCCCCGCCGATGCCCGCCGAGGTCGTCGCTTCGACGCGCGCGCGCTACATCGACGCCTACGAGCGGATCTCCGGGCTGCGGTTTGCCGACTGGTGGAGAGACGGAGGGGAATCGTGAACTACGGCATCGTCGTCGAGATACGGGGCCTCACCGGGCTGGCGGATCCAGAGGGCCTCGCGATCGAGCGGGCGCTCCCCTCGCTCGGTTTCACCGGCGTGCAGGGCGTCCACGTCGGCAAGATGTTCCGGTTCTCGCTTGACGCACCGAGCGAGGCCGAGGCGCGCCGAACGGCTGAGGAGATGTGCGACCGACTGCTCGCCAATCCGGTGATCGAACGCGCCGAGATTCGTGTCGTCGCCGACCCAACGGCGCCCCCGGCATGACACCGGACGTCGGGATCGTCTGTTTTCCCGGGTCGAACTGCGAGCACGACGTGGCCTGGGCGCTTGCGTCACTCGGCGCGTCGACGCGGATCCTCTGGCACGGCGCGAGAAACGTCGGGGATGTCGGCGCCGTCGTCATCCCCGGGGGTTTCGCGCACGGCGACTATCTGCGACCCGGCGCGATCGCGCGGTTCTCGCCGATCATGGCCGCGGTGACGGACTTCGCGGCGAGCGGTGGTCCCGTCCTCGGGATCTGCAACGGCTTCCAGGTCCTCACCGAGGCCGGACTGCTCCCCGGCGCGCTGACCCGCAATGTCGGCCTCCGGTTCATCTGCCAGACGGTCGAGTGCACGGTCGAGTCGGCATCGAGCGTCCTCACGGCGCGATGCGTGCCGGGGGCGGTGCTCCGGCTGCCGATCAACCACTACGAGGGCAACTACACCTGTGGTCCGGCGACGCTCGCCGAGGTCGAACGTGCCGGCCAGGTCGTGCTCCGCTACCGGGACAACCCGAACGGCGCGATGCACGCGATCGCCGGGGTGGCGAACTCCGCGGGCAACGTCGTCGGGCTGATGCCGCATCCGGAGCGCGCCTCGGACCCGCTCGGCGTCGGCACGGACGGCATCGTCCTGTTCCAGTCGCTGCTCGAAGCGGCGGGCGTTTGGCAGAGCGTCAGCCGGCACCGCGCGTCGGCTGACGCGGCGATCTAGGCCCCGGCGCTGCGGTGGACACCCGCGCGCCGCAGCACCTCGGCGGGGACCCCCGCCTCGCGCCAGGTGGCGTAGTCGATGCCCTTGCGGGCGCCGTACTCGGCCGCCGCGGCGACGAAGCCCTTCTCGAGCGCCGAGATGTCCTCGGGGCCGCTCCCGGCCGAGAGCCGGATCTCGATGCTCTTGCGACGCTGGATGAGATGGAGCCGCTGCAGTGGATCGGCGTCCTTCAGGCGGGCGGAGATGTCGTTCAGCTGCTTGCGGAGCGATTCCGCGCTCGGACGACGACCTCGCCGCGGGCGATTCCGCTCGAGCGCTTCCAGGTATCGCCGCACCGCGAGCCCCTGTGTCCGGCCCGCGGCGAGCGCCGCCTTGTGCTCCGAGGTCATCGAAGTTCGCTTTCTTGGTGGAGTCATAACTCCACTATGGCCGAGGGACAGATCGAATGCAATCCGTTAATGCGCACTGTTGACTTTGTTCATTTCCTCACGCCTCGCAGAAGGGGTGGAAGCCGTTGACCGTCTCCCCAGATCGCGCAGAATCCGGCGACCTTGGACGCCACCGGAGCCTCGGTCTCACCGACGACGAGTACGAAATGATCGTCGGGATACTCGGCAGGAGACCGACGGACACAGAACTCGCGATGTATTCCGTGATGTGGAGCGAGCACTGTTCGTACAAGTCGTCGCGGGTCCACCTGGCGCGGCTGCCGACCGAAGCGCCCCACGTGCTCGTGGGACCTGGTGAGAACGCTGGAGTCATTGACGTCGGCGACGGAATCGCCGTCGCGGCAAGGATCGAAAGTCACAACCACCCCTCCTACATTGAGCCGTATCAGGGGGCGGCGACCGGGGTCGGCGGGATCCTCCGCGACATCTTCACCATGGGCGCACGGCCCATTGCCCTCATGGATGCGCTCTTCTTTGGACCTCCGGAGGACGCGCGCAGTCGGTTCATCCTCGACGGCGTCGTGCGCGGCATCGCCGGTTATGGGAACGCGGTGGGCGTACCGACCGTCGGTGGCCAGGTGACCTTCGATTCGACCTACCGGGCAAATCCGCTCGTCAACGTCTTCTGCCTCGGCGTGCTGCCGATTTCCCGACTCGTGCTCAGTTCGGCGTCGGGCGTCGGTAACCTCGCCGTGCTGCTCGGCTCGGCGACCGGACGAGACGGGATCGGCGGGGTGAGCGTGCTCGCGTCGGCCGGCTTCGCCGAGGCGGACGCAGCCGGGGAGTCGGCCAAGCGCCCGAGTGTCCAGATCTCCGACCCCTACGAGGAGAAGCGCCTCATCGAGGCCTGCCTCGAACTGCTCGACGCCGGTCTCGTCGTGGGCATCCAGGACCTGGGCGGCGCCGGGCTGTCGTGCGCGACGAGCGAGAGCGCCGCGCACGCACGCCTGGGCATGGACGTCGACGTCGCCCGGGTGCACCGCCGCGAGCCAGAGATGAGCCCGGTCGAGGTGATGACGAGCGAGAGCCAGGAGCGGATGCTCGCGATCGTCGCTCCCGGGAGGCTCGCCGCCGTCGAGGAGGTCTGCCGCCGCTGGGAGGTCGAGGCGAGGGCGATCGGCGTCGTCACCGCGCCGGACGCCTCGGGTGTCGGCCGGCTGCGGATCCTCGACGGTGCCGATGGTGCGGTCGCGGCCGACGTCCCCGCGGCGTCGCTCGCCGACGGCGCCCCCCGTTACCGACGTCCCGTCTCGGCGCCGGAGGATCTCACGACGCGTCGCGCCGACGACCCGTCGCGGTTGCGCGCGCCGTCCGACCCGAACCGGGACCTTTTGGCGCTGCTCGTGGACCCTGCTCCCATCTACCGCCAATACGACCACCAGCTGTTCTTGAACACAGTGGTCGGCCCCGGCGAGGGCGACGCCACGGTCCTCAAGCTCGCCGCGCCGGGGATCCCCTGGCGCAACAAGGCGCTCGCGATGAGCGCTGACGCCAACCCCGGGTGGTGTGCCGTCGATCCCCGCGTGGGCACCGCGGCGACGGTCGCGGAGTCGGCCCTCAACGTCTCGTGCGCGGGCGCGGTTCCACTCGCCCTCGTGAACTGCCTCAACTTCGGCAACCCGGAGCACCCCGAGGTGATGTGGCAGCTCTCCGAGGCGATCGACGGCATGTCCGAGGCCTGCGAGGCGCTCGCCATCCCCGTCATCGGGGGCAACGTCTCGCTCTATGACGAATCCGGGGGACGCGACATCGACCCAACGCCGGTCGTCGCGGTCATCGGCTTGATCGGCCGCCTCGTACGCAAGCCGCCGGTCCCCGGGTGGCGGGATGGCGACTCCCTCGTCGTCATCGGCGAACCGGGGAAGGGACTCGCCGGCTCACGCTGGGCCCGAACGGTCGCGGGCCGCCGGGGTGGCCTTTTCGCCCCGCTCGACCTCGGATCGCACCGGGAGCTGTGCCGCTTCGTCCGTGAGCTCGTCGCGCGCGAAGCCGGTGACGACGATCCGCCACGCCTGATCAGCGGGCTGCACGACGTCGCCGATGGCGGCCTGGGCGTCGCGCTCGCGGAGTGTGCACGCGCGGTGGGTATCGGGGCCCATGTCGACGGCATTGCGGATCACGAAGGCCTGTTCTCCGAGCTGCCTGCACGCGTCCTTGTTGCGACGCCACGACCCGAAGAACTCGCGCGGCTCGCGACGGACGCCGGGATTCCCGCCGCCGCGATCGGGATCGCCGGCGGCGGTCGTCTCACGGTGCGCGGACTCGTCGACCTCAGTCTCGACGAACTTGACGCGGCGAGTGCCGGAATTGCAGCCGCGCTCGACGCCCGGGCGGTCCTCTAGAAGCCGGCCCGGTCCCGGCGGCGTCCGCCGCGGGACGGGTCGCGCGCGAGCACCCGGCGGTCGGGTCAGAGGACTTCAGCGGGCACCCGGCTCACACCCGCGACGAGACCTGGCTTGCTCCGATCTTCGTGTAGCTGATCGCTCGGTGGCAGTTCGGACACGGCGGGAACTCGTCGCCGATGTTCTTCATGTGCACCGTCCAGTGTCCGCAGGCCGACTGGTACGTGCCCGGGTCCATGCATTTGTCGCCGGTTCTTGCCATCGCCCTTCCTCCCTAGTCCGTGGGTGTTTCAAGGCTATTGGCGGCTGAGAAAAACCGTGCAGGCCACCCGGCCTTGGGTGTGTCAGCGCACACAACGCCAGTTATCCACAGCTGTGGACAATTCTGGGGAGAATTACAGAGTTGTGATGCTGGTCAGCGGTACCGGGTCGCGAGGAGCGCGCCGGCGAGGATGCTGAGGAATCCCCCGAGCGTGTACCAGTTCGCGGGGCTCTTGGGCAAGGCGTCGATGTAGTTGAGAAGAATGATGAGGACCCCCAGGACGAGCAGGCCGAGCAGCATCCATGGGTACCAACGCGGACTCCGTTTGACCTCCCGCGGGATGGGCGGCGTATAGCGGCCGGAGGAGGCCCGACCTTTCGGCGTCGCGCGGCCATGGCTCTGACCCTGGGTGTTCGTCTTTGTCGCCACGGACCCCGAGGATACCGACCCGATGACCCTGGTGCGGAAAGGTACCTCCCTGGCCAGGACCCACCGCAGGACGGGCCGGCGGCGTCGTGGCCCGCCGACCTACGTCGTGCCCGTCGTCGTCGGCAGCGTCGTCGACGATGTCGGCGTCGTTGTGCCCGAACTGCTGACCGCGACGTAGAGGATGACCTGGTAACCAGGTCTCACCGATTGTCCGGGCGCCGGGCTCTGTTCGACGACGAGACCGATCTGGCTCGGTGAGGTCGCTGGGACCGTCGCGATGAAAGAACTCAGCTTGTCGTTCGTGAGGACCAGTTGCGCCTGTTCGACGATTTCGTTCATGACGTCAGGAACGACGACGAGGGAGCCAGACGAGATCACGAGTTGCACCGTGACACCGTCCTTCACCTCCTGTCCGGCCGCGGGATTGGAGGAGATGACGAGTCCCTGTGCCACCGTCGAGGAGTACTGGGTGGTGGACGACGAGCCGATGGTGAGGCCGGCCGCGGTGATCGCGGCGTCGGCCTGCGCCACGGTCATGCCGCTCAACGAGGGCACCTTGACCGTCAACGTGCCGTGGATCACGTCAAGCGTGATTGTCGAACCGGCCGGTGCGCTCTGCGGCGGGCCGGGGATCTCGTCGACGACCTCACCGCTGATGAGCCCGGGTGAGCTGGGAGCCTCGAAGTTGACGATCGAGTGGAATCCATGCGACCTCAGCTTGGCCCTCGCGCTTGCCATCGTGAGGCCTGTCACGTCCGGGACGGGGACGGATGCGGGAGGCCGGGCGACATAGAGCGTCACCGTCTGGCCCTTTGCCACTTGTCCGGGACTCGTCGGGTTCTGGGCGACGACCTTGCCCCCGTCCCTCGTGTTGCCGGGCACCTTCTTCGTCACCGCGTCGAGCCCGTCGCCCTTCAGCTTCGTGATCGCGACCTTGGCCGACAGCCCCTTGACATCGGGGACGCCGAAGTATGGCGCCCCGCCGAAGTAGCCGAGCGTGTGGCCGCCGAAGTAGACGATGAGCCCGATCGCGACGGCGAACACACCTCCGGTGCCGAGCCAATACGAGGTCGTCCGCTTGCCCGGCGGCGTGCCGTCGCCACTCGGTGTGGGGGACGCGGCACGGGCGGCCGGGGACGCGGCACGGGCGACGGCGGCCATCGTTGGGACGGCGATCGTCGTCGCCTCCTCACGGTTGGCACGGGCGAGCACCGGCTGGCTGCGTGTGAAGCGTTCGAGATCGGCGCGGAACTCGTCGGCGGTCTGGTAGCGCTCCTTGGGGAGCTTTGCCATCGCCTGGAGGATGATCGCCTCGAGCGCGGGCGGGAGCTCGGGGTTGAAGGCGCTCGGTGGCTGGGGATGCTCCCGGACGTGCTGGTAGGCGATCGCGACCGGTGACTCGCCGACGAAGGGGGGGCGGCCCGCCACCATCTCGTAGAGGACGACGCCGAGGGCGTAGATGTCGCTGCGCCCGTCGACACCGAGCCCCTGAGCCTGCTCGGGCGAGAAGTACGTCGCCGTCCCCATGACGAGGCCGGTCTGGGTGATCTGCTCGTCGGCGCCGATCGCCCGGGCGATGCCGAAGTCGGTGACCTTCACCTGTCCGTCGGCCGTGATGAGGACGTTGCCCGGCTTGATGTCGCGGTGCACGACCCCGTGGCGGTGCGCGTAGGCGAGCGCCTTGGCGATGTCCGAAGCGACCGAGGCCGTCTGCGCCGGGGTGAGCGGGGCCTGCGTGCGGATGATCGAGGAAAGTGCCTCGCCGTCGACGTATTCCATGACGATGAAGTACGTCGAATCGGTCTCGCCCCAGTCGAACACCGGGACGATGTTCGGGTGCGACAGGTTCGCCGCGGCCTGCGCCTCGCGTCGGAACCGCTCGACGAAGGCGCGGTCGGTCGAAAGCTCCGAGAAGAGCACCTTCAGGGCGACGGGACGCCCGAGGAGAAGATCGCGGGCGAGGAAAACCTGCGCGGTCCCTCCCCGGGCGATCTGGTCACCGAGCTCGTAGCGCCCGCCGATCACCGTGTGCGGGTTCATCGTCATGTGCCGGTGAGCCTAGGCGGGCAGACCCCGTTGCCGGACCACGGCCGTTGCGGTCTCACGAGCCCATCCCGAGCGCGGCGAGGAGAACCGCCTTCACGATCGGTCCCGCCACCAGTGCCCCGGTGCCGTCGCAGTACCCCGCCGGTTGGACGACGACGGCGGCGACGGCGACCTTCGGGGTCTGTCCCGGGCCGGCGGGCGCGGTCGCGATCAGCCAGTCGTCCGAGCAGGCGCTGTTCGCCGACTGCGCCGTGCCCGTCTTCGCCGCGACGTCGAGGTTGGACGGGAAGCCAACGCCCGATGCCGTCCCGTGCAGGACGACGCCGAGCATGAGCGAGCGGACCTGGTCGGCCGTCGACGCCGACGTCGCCCGCAGCCAGGGGTGCGGTGTGTAGTTCTCGACGACGTTCCCCGCAGCATCAACGACGCGGGACAGGAAGTGCGGCGTCATGATCGTTCCGTTGTCGGCGATCGCCGCGGCGATGAGCGCGTCCTGCAACGCAGTCTCCGCCACGTTCTCTTGGCCGATCGCCGAGTAGGCGATGCCCGGGACGTTGTCCGAGAAGCTTCCCGCCGACGGGAAGATCGCGGGGATGACCTCGGACGCCGGCAGGTCGATCGGCGGTACCTTGTCGAAGCCGAACGACGTCGCCTCCTCGTAGAGCCTCGGGGCGCCGAGCTTCAACCCGATTTCGGCGTAGGCCGTGTCGCACGACGCGGCGAGGTCCACCGCGAGCGCACCACCGCACGTCTCGTAAGCGAAGTTGTGGAGGCGGAGCACCGTGTCCGGTAGCGCGATCGATGATGCGTCTTTGGCGACGAAGGACTCGAGCGACGGGTCATGGTCGAAGATCGCCGAGGTCGTGATGACCTTGAACGTCGAGCCCGGCGGGTAGCGCTGGGCGGTCACGCCGTTCACGAGGGGCGAGTCGCCGCTGGAAGGATCGAGCGACTCGTAGTACTTCGCGGCCTCCTTCTTGTTCCCTGAGGACAGCTCGTTGGGGTTGTACGTCGGGCTGGAGTAGGCCGCGAGGATCGCACCCGTCCGCGGGACGATCGCGACGACCGCGCCCCGATAGTCGCCCATCGCCTCGGCGGCGACCTTTTGGAGTGCGGCCGAGACCGTGATCTCGATGGAGTCGGTCCCGGTCCGTTCGGTGAGGACGTCGTTCAGGTTGTGCACGACCGGCGTGTTCGGGCTGAGGAACTGGTTGTACTCGGCCTCCATTCCGTAGGGCGCGCTCGACGCCGTGATGTCGTAGTAGCCGGTGATTGCGGCGAAGAGCGGTCCCTCCGGGTAGTGGCGGAAGTAGCGGTAGCCGTCGTTCGTCGGAATCGATTCGGCCAGGACGACGCCGTCGGCGCTGACGATCTCGCCGCGCGCCTGCTCGAAGGGGCCGCCGCCGTAGACCGTGGGCTCGTACGTCGAGTGCTGCAGCGCGGTCGCCTGACGCACCTGGAGGTTGCCGAGCTGGAGGAGAAGCAACGCGAAGCAGGCGAGCGACACGAGGGCGAAGGTGCGGATCCGTCTGTTCATCTCAGGTGCTCCCCGGGGTGGTGGGCGACGCGACGCCGGTCGTCGTCGCCGAGGGCACGCTGATGGCGGCCGCCGAGAGCCCCAGTTTGTGCTTCTCGTTCATCAGGGTGTTCACGGTCCCGATGGCGGCGGAGAGCGAGGGTTCGAGCAGTCCTGCTCGCAAGAACGGGAGACTCGCCGGGTAGACGGAGCTGCGCGTGAGCGACGTCGTCCTCACCAGGGTCGGCTTGAACCACAGGAAGCCCCCCGGGCGTCCTTGGAAGATGGCGACCCTGTTGTGTTCGAAGCCGACGAAGTAGGACGCTTTCACGAACCATCCGACGAAACCCGCGGCTCCCCCGAGCACGCCGACGAGGGCGGTCACGAACAGCACCGACCAGGGCGTGACGACTCGCTCACCGGGCCTCCGTCTTCGCGGGGGTGACGCGGGCACGCGGACACGCGTCGGCGAACCCCCGACGAAGTCGGCGCCGACGGCGAACCCCGCCGGTGCGGACTCAGGCCCGATGACGCCCTGGTCGCCCTTCCGGACGGCCTCGGCGGACCGGAGAGCGACGCCCTGGCGGTCGCGGGACGTCGTCCCCTCGACGTCGGCGACGATCACGGTGACGTTGTCGTTGCCGCCGTGTTCGAGCGCCCGCACGACGAGGGCGCGCGCCGCCGAGTCGGGAGCGGCGTTCGCCGCGAGGATCTCCGCGATTTCGTCATCGGGGCACTCGTTCGTCAGGCCGTCGCTGCACAAGAGGATCCGGTCTCCCTCGGCCACGTCGATCGTCCAGGAGTCGACGTCGAGCCGACTGTCGACGCCGAGTGCCCGCGTGAGGATGTGACGGTGCGGGTGGAAGAACGCCTCGCGTTCGGTGATCTCACCGCGGCGGACCATCTCCTCGACGAGGCTGTGGTCCTCGGTGAGCTGACAAAGTCCCCCCGGACCGAACAGGTAGGCGCGGGAGTCGCCGACGCTGGCGACCACGACCTGCGGGCCGAGACCGGTCTCGACGAGCGCCGCCGCGGTCAGCGTCGTGCCCATGCCGCGCAAACCCTGGTCCCGGACACCGTGCGTGTAGATGTCTTCGTTCGCCTTGTGGACGGCGGCGACGAGCCCGTCTGCCGTCGGGCGTGCCGCGTACGAGCGTTCGACGGCTTCGACGGCGAGGCGAGCCGCGATCTCGCCCCCGACGTGGCCGCCCATCCCGTCCGCGACGGCGAGGAACCCGTCGCCGACGATCGCCCGGTCCTGGTTCGAGGCGCGCACCCTGCCCGGGTCGGTCGCGACGGCGGCGATGATCCTCGTCATCTGGCGACCTCGAAGACGGTGTTGCCGACGGTGAACCGGTCGCCGCGCCGCAGACGTTCGGGGGCGCCGATCCGCCGGGCGTTGTGGAAGGTACCGTTCGTCGAGCCGAGGTCCTCGATCCACCAGGAGCCCTCGTGCTCGACGATGCGGGCATGGAGGGTGGAGACGAAGCTGTCGTTGGCGAGGCTGATCGAGCAGGCGGGCGAGCGGCCGATCGTCGTCTCCTCGCCGAGGACGAAGCGCTCGCCCCGACGGTCCTTGGACTCGAGGATCCGGACGTGCGCGATCGGGCGCCGCGAACGCCGTCCCGGCCCTGTGGGAAACCGGTCCTCGAACGCCGCCCGCTCGTGCTGACCCCGGCGGACTTCGATATAGACCATGCGCGCCGCATAGAGGAGGAACAGCCAGATCAGCGCGAGCAGGAAGTAGCGGAGGATGTCGAGGATGCCGTGCGTCATCGCGGATCGGCTAGTCGGCTTCGAAGCGGAGCGCGGTGATCCCGACGGTGACAACGTCACCGTCGGCGAGCTCCCGCTGGTGGACGGGGACACCGTTGACCCGCGTGCCGTTCGTCGATCCGAGGTCGACGAGGTAGACCCGGTCGCCGTCACGGCGGATCTCCGCGTGACGCCGCGACACGTTGGGGTCGGCGAGGGTCACCGTGCAGTCGGGCAAGCGGCCGATCGTCACCGGTTCCGGACCGACGCCGATTCTCCTCGCGTCCGGCAGCACGATCCAGCCTGCGATCGTCTCGGTGTTCTCGACGACCTCGCTCGCGATCTCGAAGGTGCTCTTGGGTAGCGTTCGGTCCGAGTTGATCTCGACGACGACCGGGCCGAGGAACGTGTAATCCTCGGTCCGGGCGTGCTCGCGCGCCGCCTCGGCCAGCTCTTTGCTGAGCGCGTCGAGGAAGCCTTCGAAGCGGTCGTGGTCGTGCTCGGACAGCACGACCTCGAAGACGTTCGGTGCGACGAGGCCGCGGACGGACACCGCACGGTGGAGGTCCATCTCGCGGGTCAGGCGCCGGCCGAGCTCGATCGGCTGGAGTTCGCCGCGGAACGCCTTGGCGAACGCTCCCTCAACCATGCGCTCGAGCCGGCGCTCGAACTGCTGGAGTCCCATGCTGTTTCAACACTATCGGGGTGGCCAAAGTTGTTCTGGCCGCCGTCGGATAGCATCGCTCCCTCGTCAGGGCGAGTGGCGGAATTTGGCAGACGCGCAGGATTCAGGTTCCTGTGTCCGCAAGGACGTGGGGGTTCAAGTCCCCCCTCGCCCACCGATGCCATGCGGCGAGACATCGCCGGGCGGCGTGTCGTGCCACGTCGCTGCCGAACTCGCGAGCACCTCGCCGAGCGAGGCGGCGAAGTCTGCGAGCAGATCGCCGTCGGGATCGTGGTCGGGATTGACCTCGGTGACCACCAGTCCGGCGAACCCCTCGGTCGCGGTGAACACTCGGAGGCAGTCAAAGGCCTCGGTTGCCGAGAGCCCCCCGTTGAAGTGGGGGAAGTTGGCCAACGCGAGGTCTCCACTGTCGATGACGTCGACGTCGAAGTGCACCAGGTACCGTCCCGCGCGACGCCGGAGCGCCGTGACGGCGGTGCGAGCCGTCCTGACTGATCCCTGTCGAACGTCGTGGCGGGGAACGTGAGGACGTCGCTCGCCTTGAGCCACGCGTTGTCGTCGACCGACAGCTCTGACGGGTGGAACCCGACGAGGACGACGTGGCCCTCGTCGAGTAGCGGACACCTGGTTCCGGCGTGGGCGAGCGCCTCGGAACCGCGGCCGAGAAGGTGTGTGAGTACCGTGGCGTCGAGGACGCCTGAGCCGGAGCCGGGTGTGTTCAGGTCGGCGTCACCGTCGAAGTACACGAGGCCGGCGTCTGGCTCCTGGGCGACGATGGCCGCAACCGCCCCGATGGTGACCGTGCAGTCGCCGCCGAGAACGAGTGGGATGTCACCGCGTCGCAGGATCTCGCCCATCCGGACGGCGGTGGCCCGCACGACGGCGATCACGCGGTCGAGATCGCGCGCGGCCGTCCCGATTCCCATCGACCGGTAACGCTCCATGGGCAGGTCGCCCTCGTCGACGACCGGGATGCCCCGTTGCCGCAGGCCGGAGACGAGTCCCGCCTGGCGCAGGCGCAGTGGAGCTTGTTCCAGTCCGCAGTGATGGGAACCGGCGGAGGTCGGAACCCCGAGAACACGGATGGTCACGTACCGACCTCGTGCCTTGCCGCGAGGTCCACCGGGCAGGTCACCCGCGGGCAGACGTCGAGCTGGCACAACCGGCAGATGCGCTGACCGGCGGCCACCGTCGTCGCCACGCTCCGCAGGGCCTTCTCGAGGAGCTGCGCCAGCTCGCGCCGTTCGCCGTCGCCGAGACCGGCGAGGGAGTCGGCCAGCACCCCCGCCCGCGCGGCGAGAACGGCATGGGCCGCGCGGCGTCCGGCCGGCGTGAGCGTTAGCCGAACCCGGCGCCCGTCCCCGTCGTCGGCGGCCCTCGAGACGAGACCCGCAGCGTGAAGCTGGCTCGCCAGGCGGACGGCCGCGGGCTCGCTCAGAGCGAGGGGTCGGCGCAGCTCCTCCACGCCGATCCCGGGTTCCTGGGCCAGGTAGCTGAGCGCGGCGCCCATCGCCCCTTGATGGCCGACCGCCCCGGAGGTGGCGCCGGCCAGGTCGTCGGCCACTTTGAGCACGAAGGCACCGACGAGGTTCTCCTCCCGGGTGGTCATGGGGCAAGTATACATCACTTAGGTATCTACTACTGCGTTGAGCCGCTCGCCTTGACCGGGCAGCGCCGGGGATGATGCCAACAACGACAGCCGAGATCCGGCAGGGGGCGGCGCTGACGACGGTCGCGAGACCGGCCGCTGCGGACCGTCTTCACGCGATCCGGGTGGTCGCCTCCGTGGCGACGAGCGCGACCGCAGCGGGGGCGTGGGTCGAATTGAGGCGATGGCGAGCGATCGTCGCACCGAGGCCGGCGGCGAGCAGACAGGTGGCGGCGCCGACGACGAGACCGATGCGCGGCTCGGACTCGGCGATCACCCAGCCGATGAGCGGACCGCCGATCGGCGTGGTCCCCTGGAAGGCGAGCTGCCACAAGGACAGCACCCGGCCGCGCATGTTCCGGGCGGTGCTCAGCTGGATGGTCGAATTGCCGATCGAGACGAACGAGACGCTCGCCCAGCCGACGAACAACAGTCCGGCGTAGGCGAACATGAGAACCGGCGCGAGCGCCGTGAACAGGATCGCCAGCCCGAAGCCCGTGCAGGCGAGGATCATCGGCCGCAGCCCGGTGCGCCCCCGGGCGGCGGTGAACAGCCCGCCCACGACGGCGCCGATGCCCATTGTCGCCGTCATGAAGCCGTAGACCTCGGAGCCGCCGTGGAACGTGCGTGTCGCGAAGAAGGGCAGGCTGACGGAGAACTCGTAGGCGAGCATGCCGACGAGCGTCATCATCACGAGCGGCACGGCGATCTCGGTGGTGCGTGCCGCATAGGAGAGCCCCTCGCGCAGCTGGCCCTTCGCACGCGGCTCGGGCACGCTCGGCCGCAGCGCCGCGGTGTCCATCATGACGAGAGAGGTGACGACGGCCCCGAAGCTCGCCGCGTTGAGCACGAAGCAGACGCCGTCTCCGACCGTCGCGAGCAGGATCCCGGCGACCGCCGGACCGACCGCCCGGGCGGCGTTGTTCATCACCGAGTTGAGCGTCACGGCGTTGCGGAGCTCGCTCCGGCCGACCATCTCCCGGATGAAGGCCTGCCGGGATGGCATCTCGAAGGTGTTGTTCAACCCGAGTACGACGGCCAGGGCGCAGATCTCCCAGAACCGCACGACGCCGAGCAGGCAGAGCAGCCCGAGGGCGAGTGCCTGGAGGCCCATGCAGGTCTGGAGGACGACCATCAGGCGGCGTTTGTCCACCCTGTCGGCGATGACCCCGCCATAGGGGGCGAGCAGCAGCACCGGGATGGTCTGGAGGGCGACGACGAACCCGAGGTCGGTGCTCGAGTGGGTGAGGCTGAGTACGAGCCAGGCCTGGGCGGTGGTCTGCATCCAGGTGCCGACGAGCGAGATCGACTGCCCCGTGAAGAAGAGCCGGTAATTGGGGATCTTCAGTGCCGAGAAGGTCGTCCTCCTGATCCGGCGCAGGCGCTTCTTCACGGGCGCCCACCTTTCAGCCGGTCAGCGAGGGTCTCGAGCACGGGCAGACCGGCCAAGAGCGCGCGTTGCTCATCGGCCGAGAGCAGCACGAGCGCCGCGGACAGGGCGTCGCTGCGTTCGGTGCGGATCCTGTTGTGGAGTCGCCTGCCGGCCGGGCACGCCTCGGCGAGGGCGGCGCGGCGGTCGACCCGGTCGACGTTGCGCCGCACGAGGCCGGCCTCTTCCAGATCCCGGATGATCCGCGAGAGCATCGTCGGGTTCATCGCCTCGGCCTTCGCGAGGTCCGAGAGACGGAGCGGCCCCTGTCGCACGACCGCGGAGAGGACCGTCGTCTCTGACGGGGTGAGGGCGACGCCGGCCCGGGTGCGTTCGATCCGACGGAACAGGCGGGCGATGGCCATGCGGAGACGCACCGCCACGTCATCGCCAGCCGCCAGCGGCGAATCGGCCGCGAGCTGCGCTCCCGCCGCGCCCTTCGTTGGCGCCATCCGTGCCTCCCCGGTCAGGGTCTCGTCGCCGATTAACTTGCTTATCGGACAGCAACAATGTTAGCAGCGACGGGTCGGTGCTGGGCTGTTCAGATGACGGCGATCACACGGTGGTGCTCGCCGGCGGTCCCGGCCGGCGGGTGGACCAGCACCCCGGGCAGGTGAGCGAGGTGCCGGTGGCCGGCAGGGGTCGGGAGGCCCATCGCCGGCCGGGGCTCACTCGGGGGCGATCCCCGGGTTCACGGCGACGCCCCGGGTGAACGAGGTCCATGGCTTGGGGCCGGCCGCGTAGCGCCGCTCGAGCTGCACGATCTCGAAACCCGCGGCCGCGACGAGGCGCGCCGGATCCCGCGTGAGATGGCAGCCGCCGGCCAGGCGCTTCTGCCATGGCTCGAGACGGTACTGCCACCGCGCGACCCGGTCATCGGGTGCGATCCCGTGCTCGAGGAAGTGGAACCGGCCACCGGGCCGGACAACCCGGCGGAGTTCGGCGAGCGCGAGCGCGACATCGGGGATCACGCACAGGGTGAACGTGGAGAGCGCGCCGTCACAGCTCCCGTCCTCGAGCGTCAGGAACTGCGCGTCGGTGCCCGAATCGATGACCTCGACCCTGGCGTGTCGCCGCCGGCGCTCGGCCAGGCGGCGGGCGACACGAGCGGGTTCAACGGCGTAGACCACCTCGACCTCCGCGGGGAAGTGGTCGAGGTTGAGCCCCGAGCCGAAGCCGATCTCGACGATCCGTCCTGAGAGCCCCGCCACGGTCTCGATCCGCCACCGCCGCACGGACGCAGTCCGGCAACACGGCCCGACCAGGCGGGGCAGGATCTCGTTGCGGTAAAGACCCACGCCGGCAAGGTAATCACGACGGCTCGGGGCCGCTCGACGGGTTGTTGCGGGTGCCGGTTTGCCGCCGGTGCGCCCGCCGATAAGGATAAAGGCTCACTTGCAGTTCGTCGCGCTCGAGCCGGCGATCCTGGACCGCTGGCCGCGCCCGCGTCATAGGGGGGTCGAGCGCCACCGTGCGGCCGACGACTGCCGGCCCGGCAGCACCGGGCGGGTCACGACAGCCGGGTGGCTCCGACCGATCTGGCCTCGGGCGGGCGGACGGGACCCGAGGAAAGGATGGATCGTTGAGCGCGACGCCCACCAGCCATCGCAAGCTCGGCGCATGGGTGGAATGGTTCGCCGACCTGGTCAAGCCCGAGCGCGTGGAATGGTGCGACGGTTCCGGGGAGGAATACGAGCGGCTCTGCGCGCTCCTCGTCGAACAGGGAACCATGTTGCGCTTGAACGCCGCGAAGCGGCCGGGGAGCTACCTCGCCCGGTCGGATCCGCGTGACACAGCCCGCGTCGAAGCTCGGACGTTCATCTGCTCGGCGCACGAAGACGACGCCGGACCGACGAACAACTGGGCGGAACCTGTCGCGATGCGCGCCAAGCTCATCGGGCTCTTCTCCGGTGCGATGCGGGGACGCACGCTTTATGTCGTCCCCTTCTCGATGGGGCCGGTCGGCTCGAGCCACGCGAAGATTGGCGTCGAGCTCACCGATTCGCCGCTCGTCGTGGTCAACATGGCGGTGATGACGCGGATGGGGACCTCGCCCCTCGAGGCGCTCGGTTCGGACGGTGAGTTCGTGCCGTGCCTCCACTCCGTGGGCGCGCCGCTTGCACCCGGTCAGACCGACACCGCCTGGCCCTGCGACCCGGAGAACACCTACATCGTCCACTTCCCAGAATCCAGGGAGATCTGGTCCTACGGCTCGGGCTACGGGGGCAACGCCCTGTTGGGCAAGAAGTGTCTGGCGCTGCGGATCGCGTCGACGATCGCCCGTGACGAAGGGTGGCTCGCTGAGCACATGCTCGTGATGAAGCTCACCTCGCCCGACGGTGAGGTGCGCTACGTGACCGGTGGGTTCCCGTCGGCGTGCGGCAAGACCAACCTCGCGATGATGGTGCCGAGCCTGCCGGGCTGGAAGGTCGAGACGATCGGCGACGACATCTGCTGGATGCGGATCGGCCCCGACGGGACACTGCGGGCCGTCAACCCTGAGACCGGGCTCTTCGGCGTCGCCCCGGGGACGAGCGTGAGGACGAACCCGAACGCGATCACGATGCTCGCCAGAAACGTCATCTTCACGAACGCCGCGCTCACCGACGACGGCGACGTCTGGTGGGAGGGCCTCACCCCGACGCCGCCGGCGCACCTCGTCGACTGGCGTGGCGACGACTGGACCCCGGAATCGCCGGAGACCGCGGCGCACCCGAACTGTCGTTTCACCGTGCGGATCACGGAGCACCCGGCCGCCGCGCCCGAGTGGGACGACCCCGAGGGTGTGCCGATCTCGGCGATCCTGCTCGGCAGCCGCCGCTCGTCGGTCGTGCCGCTCGTCTACGAGGCCCTCGACTGGAACCACGGGGTCTTCCTTGGCGCGACGATGGCATCGGAGATGACCGCCGCGGCGGCCGGCGTGGTCGGCAAACTCCGACGCGACCCGTTCGCGATGCTCCCGTTCTGCGGCTACAACATGGCGGACTACTGGGGGCACTGGCTCTCGTTCGCCGAGCTGCTCGACGCCGACAAGCTCCCGCGGGTCTTCTACGTCAACTGGTTCCGTCGGGACAGTGACGGCCAGTTCCTCTGGCCGGGTTTCGGGGAGAACGCACGCGTGCTCAAGTGGGTCTTCGAGCGCTGTGCCGGCCGTGGCGAAGCCGTGAGATCGCCGATCGGCTGGCTTCCCGGGCCTGACGCGATTTCGACGGAGAACCTCGCGGTGAGCACCGAGGCGATGGACGAGCTGCTGGCGGTCGACCCGAGCGTCTGGTACGACGAGACGATCGCGATCCGGGAGTACTTCGAGGTCTTCGGCGACCGGCTGCCGGTCCCGCTGGCCGCGGAGCTCGACGCCCTCGAGGCGCGCCTGACAGGCGGCTGATCCGCTCCGGGCGGTGCCCGGCCGGGCCGAGCGGCCGGTCAGGAGGCGACGAGCCGCGAGCGGGCAGGCACGTCGTCGCCGTCGACCGGCGAGCCGTCGACCAGGGTGAGCTCGCGCCCGATGAGCGCCGGCAGGCGCGCCGGGCCGAGAACCGACCCGGTGAGATTGAGCGGATCCGCCGCCGAGAGCCGGACGGTGACGCCCTCGGGAGCGCGCCCGGCGACCCGGTGGAGCGCGTCGAGCGCCTCCGGCAGGGCGAACTGCTCCCCGGAGAAGCCCGAGACGAAGCGCCCGCCGCGCGCGACGCCGCGGGCTTCGAGGCGACGCAGCGCCCAGAGCACGTCGCGCCAGGCGATGGCGAGCGGCTCACGCGCGACGAGGTCCCGGAAGACCACCCCCCAACGGTCGAGCAGTTGCACGGCGACGGCTTCGGCGAGTTCGTCGGGACCGAGGTCGGAGGGTCGCGCCGCCGCGATGAGCGACCAGCGGCCTCCGGCGAGCGCCGGCTCGAGACGCCGGCGTCCCGCGGCGACGTGGTGGTGGGGGAACCGCGCGATGCCCGACCGGTGGGAGACGGGGTTGCGGTAGCGACCGGCGAGGAGCGCGCGCACCGCGGCGAACCCGTCCGAGGTGACGAGTCCGCGCGCGACGCCGTCCCAGAGCGCCTCGGCGATCTCGAGCGGCATTCTCCCGGTCCGATCGACGAGGTCGGAGAAGAAGAGCGCCCCCTGCTCGCCGAGCGCCTCGAGGACCTCCTGCGCCGCGCCCGGGCCCGGTGGGAGAGGGTGCTGCTCGCCCCGGGCGGCCGCCAGGAGCCACGCGAGATCCTCGCGCCGGGCGAGGGCGACCGGCGTCGCCCGGGAAGGGGTCGCGCCGGCCCGGTGCGGACCGCTGGCTGGTTGGCCGGGGAGCACGAGGCGTCCCCAGGCGACCTCGCCGTGGGCGCACAACTCGTCGAGCAGGTGCGGCTGGTAATCGCTGACGCGGGCGCGCAGGATCGCGCTCTCCCAGGCGCCGACCGGGGCCTCGACCCCCTGGAGCTGGGCGAGTACCGCCGCGGTCCCCGCGACGCCGCGGAGGCGTGTCCCGGGTGCGACGTGCTGCCACTCGAGCAGGAAGCGCACGAGGTGTTGGGGGCTCACGGCGTCGAACTGCCGGCGCTCACGGTCGCGCTGGCGAGCGTGCGCGCGGGCGACGAGACGTCGCGACCACCATCGGTCGTCGCCGATCGGCAGCGCCGCGCCGACCGCCCCGACGCGCGCGAGGGCGCTTCTCACGACGGCTGCGTCCCCGATCCCGATCTCGTCGGCGAGTTGCTCCGCCGTGGCCGGGCCGATGAGCTCGAGATGACCCCGCACCGCGAGTTCCACCGCGTCGTCGAACGACGGCGCCGCGCCGGGGTCGAGGGGCCCGGGGACGGGGTGATCCGGGGTGAAGGAGGCCGCGGGAAAGAGCGCCTCGACCTCGCGGCGACACTCGGTCGCGCACCAGCGCTCGACTTGGCGTGGTCGCGTCGTCAGCGCGGGCGTGAGCGACATCGCCCTGCCGGTGTCGGCGAGCGCCGCGAACAACTGCCGCCAGCGCTCATCGGCCGTCAACACGAGAGCGGCCCGCAAGAGGTCGTGGAGCTCGTCGGGGTTGCGCAGGTCCGCCGCGACCTCGGCGCGCACCTCGTCGATCGTCGCCTCGTCGATCGCCGAGAGGTCGTGCGCCTCGAGGGGGATCCCCCGACGCAGCGAGATCGCCCGGGTGCGACGGTTCTCCAGGGGCGCGTCGTCGAGAAACGTGAACGGCCGGCCGTTCAGGATCTCGTGGGCGAGGACCGACGGTTCGGTCGTCTCGACGAAGCGGGCGGCGACCGTCCCCGCCCGGAGACCCTCGAGCAGGGCGACGAGCCGGTCGAGGTCCATCGCCTCGGTGCAGCAGTCGTCGAGCGTCTGGCGGACGAGCGGATGGTCGGGGATCTCGATCGGTCCGGAGACGTTCTCCTGGCAGGCGGCGAGCATCGGGAAGATCGCCGCCATGAGATCGTCGGCCTCCATGCGCTGGATCGCGGGCGGCAGGTGCCGCGAGCCGCGGAAGCGCGGCGACACGAGCGCGCGGTTGAGGTTCCAACGCCAGCGCGAGGTGAAGATCGGCGTCGGCAGAACGGCCTGGACGAGCACCTCGCGCACGCTCACCGGCGAGAGGAAGCCGAGCACGGTTTCGAGCGCGAACGAGTGCTGGGGTCCGAGCGAGAGCACGACGGCGTCGTCGCTCGCCGCCGCTTGCAGCTCGAAGTCGAACGTCCGGCAGAAACGCTTGCGGAGCGTGAGTCCGAGCCCCCGGTTGACCCGCGCCCCGTAGGGCGAGTGCACGACGAGCTGCGCGCCGCCGGTGTCGTCGAAGAAGCGTTCGACGACGAGCGACTCCCGCGTCGGCAGCCCCCCGAGTTGGGCGCGCCCCGCCGCGAGGTAGGCGACGACGTCGGTGGCCGGCCGTCGGTCGACCCGGGCGAACCCGGCGACCCGCTCGACGGCGAGTGGCGGGCCACCGTCGCGCAGCGCCTCCTCGACGAGGCGGCGGAGCTTGGAGACCGCCTCTGACAGTTCGTCGGTACGGGCCGGTGCCTCGCCGATCCAGAACGGCACCGTCGGGGGCGCGCCCCGCGCGTCGGTCACGCGCACGGTGCCCTGCTCGACGCGACGGATGCGCCACGAGTTCGATCCGAGGAGGAAGACGTCCCCGACCATCGCCTCGACGGCGAAGTCCTCGAAGACCGAGCCGACGACGCTCTCGTCGGGTTCGGCGACGACCCGGTAGTCGGCGAGTTCGGGTATCGCCCCGCCCGAGGTCAACGCGGCGATCGAGGCCCCGCGCCGGGCCCGCAGGACGCCGTTCACCTGGTCGCGGTGCACGTACGCTCCCCGCAGTCCGCGGCCGGTCGCCACGCCGTCACAGACGAGCGCGATGACCGCCTCGAGGTCGCCGTCGCCGATCGCGGCGAACGGCGCGGCGTGGCGGACAAGTCGCCGGAGCTCGCGCTCCGCGATGCCGGATTCCCCGGAGGCGGCGCACTCGGCGACGATCTGTTGGGCGAGGATGTCGAGAGGTGCCACCGGGGGGGCGGTCGCGTCGAGGGACCCCTCGGCCACCGCGCCGCAGAGCGCGACGCATTCGACGAGTTCGTCCCGGGTCATCGGGTAGATGCGACCCTTCGGCACGCCGTCGAGGCGGTGCTCCGCCCTGCCCACCCGCTGAAGGAAGGCGTTGATGCTACGCGGCGAACCGATCTGGCAGACGAGGTCGACGGGTCCGACGTCGATGCCGAGCTCGAGCGACGCCGTCGCCACGACGGCGCGCAGCTCCCCCGCCCGCAGGCGGGACTCGACGGCGAGGCGACGTTCCATTGCCACGCTCCCGTGGTGGGCCGCGACGGTGTCCTCGCCGAGCTCGGCGCGCAGCAGGTGCGCGAGCCGCTCGGCCATCTTCCGGGTGTTGACGAAGATGAGGGTCGTCCGGTGGCGGCCGACGAGGTCGGCGAGCGAGTGCACGATCTCGTCGAGTTGTTCGGTCGTCATCACAGCGCCGAGCTCGTCGGCGGGGAGCACGACGCCGAGGTCGAGCCGGCGCTGGTGGCCGACGTCGACGACGGTACAGCGCGGGGACCCATCGGCGTTCGAGCGTTCCTCGCCCGCGCCGACGAGCAGGCGGGCGATGCGCTCGATCGGGCGTTGCGTGGCCGAGCAGCCGATGCGCGTCGGACGGCGCCGGCCGTTGCCGGTGACGAGCCGGTCGAGCCGTTCGAGGCTGAGGGCGAGGTGCGACCCGCGCTTGTCGTGGGCGAGCGTGTGGATCTCGTCGACGATGACCGTGCCGACCGCGCCGAGCATCTCCCGACCGCGTCGCGCGGTGATGAGCAGGTAGAGCGACTCGGGGGTCGTGACGACGATGTCGGGTGGCCGGCGGAGCATCGCGGCGCGCGCCGCGGCCGGGGTGTCGCCGTTGCGGACCGCGATGCGGAGCGCCCGCACGTGGTGACCGATCTCCTCGCCGATCGCGCCGATCGCCGCGAGCGGCGCCTCGAGGTTCTCCGCCACGTCGACGGTGAGCGCGCGCAGCGGCGAGACGTAGAGGACCGAGGTCGCAGGACGGGCCCCGGCCGGGGCCCGGTCGCGCAGGCAACGGTCGATGGCGACGAGGAAGGCGGCGAGCGTCTTGCCCGAGCCGGTCGGCGCGGCGACGAGGGTGTCCTCGCCGCGGGCGATCGCCGGCCAGCCGAGCGACTGGGCGGGGGTGGGGCCGGCGGGGAAGCTGCGACGGAACCACTCCGCGACCGCCGGATGGAACGAGTCGAGGGGCGCGCTGGCGGTCACGAGACGAGATTCTACGGGGGACTGCCGCTGATCGAACGTACGTTCGTGATCACCGGGTGGGACCGGCGGATTCAGACGAGGTGCTCGCGGCGCAGCTCGACGGGTGTCGGCCACCAGCGGTCCGCGAACCGCCAGGAGCGGCCGGCGGCCGTCGGCCAGCCGGACGACGGCGCCGGGACGGACTCGTCGGCGCGGGGCCAGACCACCTCGACCGCGGCTTCGATCGCCCGCCGCACATCGGGCGGCGCCGCCAACGGCGGGCGCGGCTCGGCCGCGGCCGGGGTGCCGCTCACAGGGGCACGTTGCCGTGCTTGCGCTTCGGCAGGTCCTCGCGTTTGGTCGCCAGCATCTCGAGACTGCGGGCGAGCACCCGGCGGGTCTCGGCGGGATCGACGACGTCGTCGACGTAGCCGCGCTCGGCGGCGACGTACGGGGTCGTGAAGCGTTCGGTGTACTGGGCGACGAGCTCGGCGCGGCGTTGCGCCGGATCGGCTGCCTCCTGGAGCTCGCGGCGGTGGACGATCTCGACCGCCCCCTCCGGGCCCATCACGGCGAGTTCGGCGGACGGCCAGGCGTAGCTGAGGTCCGTGCCGATCGACTTCGAGTCCATGACGAGGTAGGCACCGCCGTAGGCCTTGCGGATGATGAACTGCACCCGCGGCACCGAGGCCTCGCAGTAGGCGTAGAGGAGCTGCGCGCCGTGGCGAATGATGCCGCCGAACTCCTGGTCGGTGCCGGGCATGAATCCGGGCACGTCGACGAGGGTGACGAGCGGGATGTTGAAGGCGTCGCAGGTCCGCACGAAGCGTCCGCCCTTCTCGGACGAGTCGATGTCGAGCACACCGGCGAGCACCTGGGGCTGGTTGGCGACGATGCCGACGACGCGTCCCGCGATCCGCGCCAGGCCGCAGGTGAGGTTCATCGCCCAGAAGGGGAAGTACTCGAGGTACTCGCCGTCGTCGACGACCGCCTCGATCAGGCGCTTCATGTCGTAGGGCTGGTTCGGTCGCTCCGGCACCAGCGTCCGCAGCTCGGGCGTCAGACGGTCTGGGTCGTCGGTGGGGGTGGTGCGCGGTGGCTCCTCGAGGTTGTTCGACGGGAGGAACGACAAGAGGTAGCGGACGTCGTCGAGGCAGGCCCTCTCGTCGGCGGCGACGAAGGCGGCGACGCCCGACCGAGTCGCGTGGGTCATCGCCCCGCCGAGCTGCTCGGCATTCACCTCCTCCCCTGTCACGGTGTGGACCACGTCCGGGCCGGTGATGAACATGTGGCTCGTGCCCTGGACCATGAAGACGAAGTCGGTGAGCGCCGGCGAGTACACGGCACCTCCCGCCGAGGGGCCGAGCACCACGCTGATCTGTGGCACGACGCCCGACGCCCGGGCGTTGCGGAAGAAGATCCCGCCAAAGCCGTTTAGTGCGGCGACCCCCTCCTGGATGCGGGCCCCACCTCCGTCGCTCATTCCGATGAGCGGGACCCCGGACGAGACGGCGAGGTCTTGGATCTTGTGGATCTTCTCGGCGTGCGCCTCTCCGAGCGAGCCGCCGAAGACCGTGAAGTCCTGGCTGTAGACGCAGACGCGTCGACCGTCGATCGAGCCGAAGCCCGTGACAACCCCGTCGGTGTAGGGCTTCAGGTCGTCGAGGCCGACACCGTGGGCACGGTGGCGGACGAGCGCGTCGACCTCCTGGAACGAGCCCGCATCGAGGAGGTGCTCGATCCGCTCGCGCGCGGTCATCTTCCCCTTCGCGCGTTGGGCCTCGATCGCCCGCTCGGTCCCGGGTCGACGAGCTTCGGCCTTGCGTCGCTCGAGCTCGGCGAGCCGTGAAGCCCGCAAGTCTCCCGCCATGTCCGACATGGCGCGAAGGCTACCGGGCCAGGGCGATGCTCGTTCCCGCCGGGTCAGGCGTCGACATCGCGACGGCCCTCGAGCGCCCGGCCGAGGGTCTGCTCGTCGGCGTACTCGAGGTCGGCACCGACCGGCAGCCCGCTCGCGATGCGGGTCACGCGGGCACCGAGGGGCTTCAGCGCCCGCGAGAGGTACATGGCCGTGGCGTCGCCCTCGAGGTTCGGGTTGGTGCACACGATGACCTCGGCGATGTGGTCGCGCTCGACCCTGACCAGGAGCTCCCGGATGTGGAGCTGTTCAGCCCCGACCCCTTCGATCGGGCTCAGCGCGCCACCAAGCACGTGGTAGCGGCCGCGGAAAGAGCTGCTCTTCTCGACCGCGATCACGTCGCGAGGGTCCTCGACGACGCAGAGGATGGACGGATCCCGCTTCGGGTCCGAGCAGATCGAGCAGAGTTCGTTCAATCCGATGTTGAAACAGACCGAGCAGGTGACGGTCTGCTCCTTCACCTCGACGATCGCCCGGGCGAGCCGCAACGCGTCCTCCTCGGGTATCCGCAGGAGGTAGAACGCGATCCGCTGCGCGGACTTCGGTCCGATGCCCGGCAGTCGGCCGAGCTCGTCGACGAGTTCCTGGATGGGGCCTTCAAAGAGCGCCAGGGTGTGCTCCTAACTCACTCGGTCGCTGGCGGCTGGTCGACGTCATGCCGTGTGCCGTCGTCGCCGGCGACAAGCCCACTCAGGATTCCGCACATCGCGGCGCCGAGTGCGGTTCGCCGCCGCTCGGCGAGACGTGCCACGGCGTCCCGGAGGGCCGCGAGCACGAGATCCTCGAGCAACTCGGTCTCGGCCGGGTCAAGGAGTCGGGGGTCGATCGCGACCGAGGTGAACGAGAACTCACCGCGCACCCCGATGCGGACCGCGCCGTCGCCCGCCGTCCCGAAGACGTCTTCGGACCCGACGACCTGTTCGGCCGCGGCGAGCTGCCGCTCGACCGCCTCCATCCGCGTGGCGAAGGTGTCCTCCGACGGTGTCGTCAACGCCGTCACACCTCCTCGGCGCCGGGGAACGCCTCGAGGAGGCGGCCCTCGATCAGGTCGGTGCTCGACGGCGGTCGTCCCTCGGGCGTCTGTCCCGGTTCCGGGTCGGCGTCGGCCGCGAGTTCGTCGACGAGGTCCTCGTCTCGCACCGCGCTCTCCACCGTGCCGGCGATGCGCCGCCCCGGTCGCGTCGGGAGCCCCGCCGGGGCGCGCGCCGCGGTGCTTGCTTCGGCGACGAGCCGTAGGCCGACAGGCCGGCCGAAGTGTCGGCTCAAGGCTTCGACGACCTCGACGCGCAGCGGTTCGGCGTGGAGGATGTGCGCCTCGTTTGGCAGGGCGAGGAGCGCGTCGGGTCCCTGGGTTCCGAGGAACCGGCCCGCCTGGTAGATGGCGCGCACCTTGGGGCGCAGCTTCGGGAGTATGTCGTCGGCCCAGGCGGTGACGAGGTCGTCGCGGTTCGGCGCGTCCGGACGTTCGTCCGAGTCGGTGCCCGTCGGACCGGCGCCAGAGTCCGGTCGCGGCTCGTGCCTCCCCTCGCGCGCGGGAGACGGTTCCGGCGCTCGGGGCGGTTCCGGCGGGCGGCGGGTTGCGGGAAGCTCCGGCCGCACCCGTGTCGGCGTGGTGACTTCCGGCTCGCTCGCTGGTGCGACGGGCGGGGCCGGAGGCGCCGCCGCTTGCACCGTCGGCGTCGACCCGAAGGCTTCGAGGCGGCGCTCGAGGCGTTCGACCCGGTCGAACACCGCCTCGGGCAGGGCGTCAGCTTCAGGTCTCGCCGCTCGGATGAGGGCGACTTCGAGCGTGATGCGGGGTTCCGGGGCGTCGCGCATCGCGACGATCGCCCCACCGACGAGCTCCATCACGCGCACGCAACGGGCCGTGCCCAGGGCGGTGACGACCTCGGCGGAGTCGCCTTGCGTACCGGGCGTCCCGCCGACGGCGGCGGCGCCGACGAGAACGAGGAAGTCGCGGCGCAATCGTTCGACGATCTCCACCGCGAACTGGGCGGGGTCGCGACCCTGGCGGACGGCCCCGTCGAGCGCGACGAGGGCACCCGCGACGTCGCCTTCGGCGAGCGCCGAGACGAGCGCCGCAAGAGCGCCGGAATCGTCATAGGCGGTCCCTCCCGCGGCGACCTGGTCGAGCACGGAGAGCGCGTCACGGGCCGAGCCTCGGGCGCGCCGGACGATCGATGGCAGGACGTTTCCGGCGAGGTGGATCCCGGCGACGTCAGCGATCCCGGCGACGAGCGACGAAAGCTCGTCCTCGTCGATGAGGTGGAACTCGTAATGCTGGGTCCGGCTGCGCAGCGTCGGCAGGACTTTTTGCGGATCGGTCGTCGCGAGCACGAACACGACGCGGTCCGGTGGCTCTTCGAGCGTCTTCAGCAGCGTGTTCGACGCCGCCGGCGAGAGCATGTGGACCTCGTCGACGATGTAGACCTTCCAGCGGCCCGGTGTCGCAAGCGACGCCCGGGCGACGAGGTCTCGCATCGCGTCGACGCCGTTGTTCGACGCGGCATCGAGCTCGTGGACGTCGAACGAGGAGCCGGCGGTGATCGATTCGCACGACTCGCAGGTCCCGCACGGTTCGCCGCCGTCTGGTGTCGCGCAGTTGAGCGCCTTGGCGAGGATCCGGGCGGTCGAGGTCTTCCCCGTCCCGCGCGGACCGCTGAAGAGGTAGGCGTGGGCGACGTGGCCGTCCCGCACGGCGTTGACAAGCGCCCGCGTGACGTGGTCCTGTCCGCGCACCTCCGCGAACCGCTGGGGTCGGAAGCGCCGGTAGAGGGACTGGAAGGGCCGAACCTGTTCGGTTTGCGCCGTCGGGGTCGGTCGGGGGCGCGGCACGCCGATGATGCTACGGCTGCGTTGGTACGCCCGTCGCCCGAAGCACGCGACGCCCCCGGGCGCAGCGGCCAGGTCGCCTGCGGCGCACGAGGCGGTCCGCTGAGAGCTGCTGTCTTCCGACCCTGACTCGGTTCACGGGGCCCCGTCGCGCAGAACCCGGCCGCTGCGCTCGAGGGCGCCGCAGCTCGGCGACACGATAGCGTCTGGGCTTCTTGGAGGGGTGCGAGAGCGGCCGAATCGGCACGACTGGAAATCGTGTGTCGGGCAACCGACCGTGGGTTCGAATCCCACCTCCTCCGCGCCACAGTGCATGGTGACCGGGGGACCAAATGGAACCGTCTGCCGAGTTCGTCGACGACAACGCCGCCATGGAGCTCGCGATCGCCGAGGCCCGCCTCGCCGCAGCCGAGGGTGACGTCCCGGTCGGCGCTGTTGTCGTCGCTGGCGGTGTCGTCGTCGCGCGCCGCCACAACGAGCGCGAGAGATCCGGCGACGCGACAGCCCACGCCGAGGTGCTCGCGCTGCGCGACGCCGCGGCCCGGCTCGGCCGCTGGCGCCTGTCGGACTGCACGGTGGTGGTGACGCTCGAGCCCTGCGTGATGTGCGCCGGGGCGCTCGTCGCGGCACGGGTCGGTCGGCTCGTGTTCGGCGCGACAGACCCGAAGGCGGGCGCCTGTGGATCGCTCTACAACCTGCTCGCCGATCCGCGGCTGAATCACGAGGCGCCGATCGCGCGCGGGGTCCTCGGCGAGCGCTGCGCGGCGATGCTCGCCGACTTCTTCGCGACTCGTCGCGAGCCCGACCGACCCTGACCGGAAGGTCGGTGGGTGGCGCGTCGGGTAGCCTCGCCGCCCGGAGGGATGCGAGAGCGGCCGAATCGGGCGGTCTCGAAAACCGTTGTACGTCCTGCGTACCGTGGGTTCGAATCCCACTCCCTCCGCCGGGGCCGTCGGGCGGTGTTCCGGTCGACACGATCGGACGCCCCGGGCGCGAGGCGACCTTTCGGCGCGCGAGAGGCGATGACGGCACCGCCCACGAGGGACACCGGTCGCAGAGGAGCCGCGGGCCCCGCGATCCGCGGTCGTCGCGGCGCGTGGGCGAACCTCGCTACGTGATGCAGGATCCCGTGCTGGCCGGCCCCGCACCGAGCCGTACCTCGTCGACCCGCTGCACGACACCGGGGGCGGCGAGTGCAAACCCGACGTCGGCGTTCGAGGTCGAACGCGAGAACACGACGCCGAACACCGTGCCGTCGGCTGCCAGGAGCGGGCCCCCGGAGTTCCCCGGCAGCACGGATCCCTCGAGTTCGTAGACGTTGCGCACCGTGAGTGACTGGTCGTAGATGTCTCGACCCTCGGCCGCGAACAGCGAGATCACTCCCGCGGCGCGCGCGACGAGCGGTCCACCGCCGGGGTAGCCGAGGATGACTGCGCTCGTGCCCCGCGTGAGCAGGCTGTTGTCGAGCTCGAGCGGTGGAATTCCGAGCGGGACGACGACCCGGAGGACGGCGAGATCGAAGCGCGCATCGAAAAGAACTGGTACGACCTTCGACGAGCGACCGTTCTCGGCGGCGACCTTGATCGCCCTCGTTCCGGCGACGACATGGGCGTTCGTGACGATGAGCCCACCCGCGACGGCGAATCCCGAGCCCTCGCGCTCGCCGCCGCATCCGTAGGCGATGACTTTCACCACCGACCTTGCCGCGTCGTGCGCCACCCCTTCGACCTCGGGTTCCGTCGCGAGCCGCACCGGTACGGAGGGCTGGGGGACGATGTTGGCGAGGACCTGCGGGAAGCCCGTCGTGGCGAGGTATCGCTCGACGCCGGAGAAGGCATCGGGGATCGGTGGCATCACCGCACTCACGCCGCGCAACATGGCGGAACCCTCGATCTCACTCGAGACGGTGATGAGCGGGCTGTTCACGAGGACGGATGCGAACAGCCAGAGCACGACGAGCACGCCGGCCATCGCGGTCAACGCGCCGAGGACCTCGTCGAGGAATCCGACGTGGAACCGTCGCAGGACGGTCGACGCTCGGATCCCAAGTTGGCGTACGCCGGCGACGACGACGGCGACCGGGAGGACGAGAAGGACGACCGCGATCAGCGGTTTGGTGATCCCTCCCGAGACGCGTGGGCAGATGACGAGGACGAGCACGGCGCCGAGTGCGAGCCCGGCGATGGCACCGACGAGCTCGGCGATCTGGGCGATACCTCCGACGCGCCGGCCGCGGATCGCCGCGGCGAGGAGGATGATGATGATCGCGATGTCAAGGGCGTCCATCGGGTCCGGCTGGTTCGATCACGACCCCGCCGGGCGCACGGCGATCGGCTCGATCCCGAGGTCGCGATAGTCGAGCAGGCTCGAGTAGGGGACCGAACGGGCCGCGAAGGCGGCAGCGGCGGCATCGCCGCGGTCGAACAGCACGCAGACGTGGACGACGATCGCGCCGGTCCCGACCGCGACCTCGTAGGCCTCCATGAGCGAGCCACCCGTTGACGCGGTGTCCTCGAACAGCACGACAGGCAGTCCCCCGACGGCGATCCCCTCGACACGCCTTCGGTTCCCGTGGGTCTTCTCGCCCTTGCGGATCGAGAACCACGCCTTGTCGGCGACGAGGGCGACCGCGTGGGCGACGGGATCCGCACCCATCGTCATCCCGCCGATCGCGTCGTACTCGACCTGGCGGGCGGCGAGGTGGTCGATGACGGCGCGGGCCGCGATCTTGAGGTCCGCGCCCCGCGCGACGGCACGCCGCATGTCGATGTAGTCGTAACTTGTCGCACCGGAGGCAAGGAGGAAAGGCTCGTCCGACCTCGTATACGCGCGCGTTCTCACGAGTGTGAGCAGTTCCTCGCCCGATTGCGGACGACCGCACCGCCCGTTCATGTCGCCGCCCTCGGGTGCCGTGCGCCCTGCCATCGGGCCCCAACTTAGGGCGAAAGTCGTATCTCCCCGGGCATGCCCGTCAGGGCCTGTCGTTGAACCTGTAGCCGACCCCGCGGATCGTGACGATGCGGGTCGGGTAGTCCGGGTCGGCCTCGATCCGCGACCGCAGACGGCCGACGAGCGTCGCGACGATGCGCGGATCACCGTCGTAGTCGAAGCCCCAAACCCGTTCGAGTAGCTCGTCGCGCGTGACGACGCGTCCCGCATGCTCGAGGAGCTCGCGCAACAGCTGAAACTCGCGGAGCGGGATCTCGACCTCGCGGCCCGCGACGGTGACCTCGTGTCGTTCTGTGTCGAGCGTGACGCCACCGGCGCTGACGATTGGAACCCGCCCGGCGGCGTGCTGCCGCGGATGGACAACTTCGGCGACAGGCGTCGGCTGGCTGCGCCGGAGCTGCGCGCTGATCCGCGCGGCGAGCTCGCGCATGCGATACGGCTTGGCGACGTAGTCGTCGGCTCCGACCTCGATGCCGAGCACGACGTCGAGCTCCTCGTTGTGCGAGCTGAGCATGATGATCGGCGTCGAGATCCCCCGGTCGCGCAAGGCGCGGCAGACGTCGATCCCTGACATCCCGTGGAGCATCACGTCGAGGAGGATGACGTCGGGCCGGATCGTCTCGACGGCGGCGAGCGCTTCGGTGCTGTCGCGTGCACCGGAGATGGCGAGACCTTCGCGACCGAGCCCGATGGTGAGCGTGAACAACTGCTCCTCGTCGTCCTCGATGATGAGGACCCGCGGCCATGCGGTCTGTTCGCGCTCGGTCGCCACCGCGTTCGTCAATGCACACGCTCCGACCGCTTCGTCAACGTTGCCCGCGATGGTTGCCTGAGCCGGTGACAGGACGGTGAGACAGGGGTGAACAGATTGTGACGACGCAGCGAATTTTCGGGTTCGCCGATGCGGTCCAGGCGAAGGGCGGGCGTCGGGAGCGGACCCTCCTGCTGCGAAGGACAGCTGTCGGGCCTAACCTCGGCGCCATGCCCTCGTGGTCATCGAGGCAGCTCGCGGCGGCCAAGGAAGTCCTGCGCTTTCGCTCGCGGCCCGCGCCGTCGGGACCGCGTTTCGTCGAGCACACGCACCGTGACGTGCGCGGAGGGGGCCTCCGTGCCGCGGTCTTCGGCGTGAGCGATGGGCTCGTGTCGAACGTGTCACTTGTGCTCGGTACGGCTGGGGCCCATCCGGGGCCGGGCGTCGTGAGGCTGGCCGGTCTCGCGGGGTTGTTCGGCGGGTCGTTCTCGATGGCGGCAGGCGAGTACATCTCGATGCGGGTCCAACGGGAGGCCTTCGAGCGCGAACTCCACGTCGAGCGGGCGGAGATCGAGACCAGACCCGAGAGCGAACGCGCCGAGCTCGAGTACCTCTATCAGAGCCGGGGGCTCGACGCCGAAACCGCGGCGAAGATCGCTGACGCGTTGATGGCCGATCCGCAGATCGCGCTGGAGACACACGCGCGCGAGGAACTCGGGCTCGATCCGGCCGCGCTCGGCTCTCCGATCCAGGCCGCGTTGTCCTCCTTCATCACGTTCGCGGTCGGCGCGCTGATCCCACTCGCCGCGTTCCTCGGCGGCTCGTCAGGTTCGGGCGCGATTCTCATCGCGATCGCGGCAGCCGCCGTCGCAGCCCTCGTCGTCGGCGGCACGCTCTCGATCCTCACGAATCGCTCGCCGGTCCTTTCGGCGCTGCGCTCGCTGTGCTTCTGCGCGGTCGCCGGGGCGATCACCTACGGTATCGGCGCCGCGGTCGGTGCCACCGCGGGTTAGGCGGGCTCTCCTTGCGACGTCATCGCGCGACGCGTGCTGCGAACTCGGCTCCCGAGGTTCGCACCTGCCTCGTCTACCGGCACGCCGTCGCGATCTCTCGTTCGAGCTGGCGGGGTGATGACGTGCTGCGGCCGTTGTCCCGTCGTGGCGACGGTCAGGCTGTGGCCCTGGCTCGAGAGCTCGCGGCCGGGCCCGTCGCCCGCGTGCTCGCGAGTCCGGCCCAGCGCTGCATCGCGACGGTTGCGGCCATCGCCGAGGGCGCGGGGCTGCTCGTCGAGATCGCCCCGTTCCTCGCCGAGGGATCGGACGGGCTGGTCGCGCTGAAGCGCATCCTCGCGACGAGCAACTCCCTGGAGGGGCCCGGTGTCCTTGTCGCCTGCACCCACGGCGACGTGCTCGTCGACCTCGTTGACGAGCTCGTCGCGTCGGGCGGCGTCGCAGACCCCCCCCGGGCGATCCAGAAGGGTGGGGCGATCCGTCTCGACGTCATCGCGGGTGTCGTCGCAACCGCGTCGATCGTCCCAGCTCCGGAGTAAGGCGCGCCGCGTGGACCCGGCGTGCTGCCAGCGGCGGCGCACGCCGTCGTGGCCGCGTCGACACGGCCCACGTGACCGGTTTGTGCTTGGATGCCGACATGACGACGAATGCCGTCTTGACCGGGGCAGAGGTACCGGGCTGGTCCCGCGCCAACCGGGCCGAAGCGCCGTGGTCGGACCATGGGTGACGACAATTGCGACCCGCGAGGCGCGAACCGGCTCGGGGTGAATCCCTACGGCTACTACGACGCCGACGCCCGGGAGTACGTGGTCACCCGCCCCGACACGCCGACACCGTGGATGAACTACCTCGGGATGGGCCGTTACGGGGGCATCATCTCCAACACCGCCGGTGGCTTCTCGTTCGACCGCGACCCCCGCGACCGGCGGGTCAGCCGATACCGCTACAACTCGCTCCCGGTGGACCAGCCCGGTCGCTATGTCTACCTCCGGCGCAAGGACACCGGCGAGTTCTGGGGCGCCACCTGGCAGCCGGTGCGCGCCCCCCTCGAAGGCTACGAGTGCCGCCACGGGGCGGGTTATACGAGGATCACGACGGAGCGCGCCGGCGTCCGCGCCGAGGCGCTGTACTTCGTGCCGCCGACGCCGCCCGGGGACCCCTGCCCCGCGGAGCTGTGGGTTGTCCGCTTGGTCAACACGACAGGAAAGAGCCTCACCGTCCAGACCTTCAGCTACGTCGAGTTCAGCTACGTCTCGGCTCCGAACGACCTGCACAACCTCGACTGGGCCGGCCACATCGTGAGCTCCCGCTATGACGAGGCGCACTTCGCCATCGTGGCGGGGACGAAGTTCCAGGACACGCGGGTCTTCTTCGCCTCGGACCGCAAGCCGAAGGGCTATGACTGCGACCGCGAGGCCTTCGTCGGCCCCTATCGCGGTCTCGAGGCGCCGGAGGTCGTCGAGCGAGGCAGGTCCCGCCGCAGCGAGTCCGCCCGTGGCAACAGCATCGGATCGCTCTGCCACGAGATCCGTCTCGCGCCCGGGCGAGCAGCGAGGATCGTCTACGCGCTGGGCATCACCGACACGCCGGGCGCCATCGGCGAGGTCATCGCCCGCTACCGCGACCCCGCCGCCGTGGCGGGCGCCTTCGCCGCGCTGGGCGCCGACTGGGAGGGGTACCTCGGTGCTTTCAGGGTCGCGACCCCCGATGCCGACGCCGACGCAACGGTCAACTACCTGGCGCCGTTGCAGTGCCGCACGGCCTTGTACTGGTCGCGCTTCGTGTCGGGCTACGAGACGGGCCTCGGGAGGGGCATGGGCACGCGCGACACGGCCCAGGACACCTTCGGGGTCGTGCACGCCGCCCCGGGCGAAGTCGCCTCTCGTCTCGCGCGGGGCTGGGGGATGCAGTTCGCCGACGGTCACGCCTGGCACCAATACTTCCCGCTCGCCGACGAGGGTGGGCCAGGGCTCGCCGCCGAGAGACCGGACCGGCCCCAGTGGTTTTGCGACGACCATCTCTGGCTCGTACTCGCCACCTGCAACTACCTGAAAGAGACCGGCGACTACGGGTTCCTGCGGCGCCGGGTGCGGTTCGTGACGGAGGGGCCAGGCCGCGGGGGCGACGGACCGGTCCGTCCGACGCCCGTTCCCGACGACACGATCTGGGGCCACATGCTGGCGGCGGTCGACTTCACCCTTTCCCACCGCGGTCCCCACGGCCTGCCGCGGTCCGGCTACGCCGACTGGGACGACACGCTGAACGCGGACCACGGCTCGGGCCGCGCGGAGAGCGTCTGGTGCGGCATGCAGTTTTGCCGGGTGGCGCTCGACCTCGCGGAGCTCGCCGAGCACCTCCGCCGGCCGGCCGAGGTCGCGCGCTTCACCGACCTGCACGACGAGATGGCGCGGGCGATCAACGGCTGCGCCTGGGACGGGTTGTGGTACGCGCGGTGCTTCGACGACGCGGGCGAACCGATCGGGGTGTCGTCCGAGACTCGGCACCGCATCAACCTGATCCCGCAGAGCTGGTGCGTGATCGGCGAGGTCGCGCCCCCGAGCGCGCCCTGCTCGCCATGGATTCGGCCCACAACATGCTCGACACCCCGTACGGACCGAGCCTGCTCTGGCCGCCGTATGACGGCGGCGACGAGCGCGTCAACGGGACGAGCACCTTTCCGCCGGGCGCCAAGGAGAACGGGGGCATCTTCTGCCACGCCGCCGCGTGGTCGGTCATCGCCGCGGCCCAGCTCGGCGACGGTGACCGGGCGTACGGGTACTATCGCCAGCTCCTGCCCTTGTCCCGTCCCGACGTCGATCGTGCCGCGGTCGAGCCCTACGTCTACTGCCAGAACGTCTGCGGTCCGGCGCACCCCCAGTACGGCCTGGGGCGTAACTCCTGGCTCACGGGGACGGCGGCGTGGATGTACGTCGCCGTGACGCAGTGGATCCTGGGGATCCGGCCGACCTACAGCGGGCTGCGGGTGGCCCCTGCCATCCCGTCCGGATGGTCCGGCTTCGTCGCATGGCGCCGCTTCCGCGGCACCACCTATGAGATCACCGTCACGCGGCAGGGCCCGGGCGACACGGTGCTCCTCGTGGTCGATGGCCGGTCGATTCCTGGCGACGTGGTCCCCTTGCCCACTCGACGCAAGTCGCGTGTCGTCGTCGAGGCGACGCTCGGCGGCTAGGGCGCGCGGCTCCGTGTCTCGCCAGCTGAGTTGCGTGGCGGATCCGGCTTCTCGTGCCGTACTCGCGGCGCGCGAGCCGGGGGAGCGCCGTGCCTGATCCGGCCCGCGCCGACACCGCCGACGGACCCGTCGAGCGGGTCCGTCTCGCCACGATCGCGCGCGAGTGGGGCCGCATCGGCTGCATCGGGTTCGGCGGCCCACCGACGCACATCGCCCTGCTGCGCAGGCTCTGCGTCACCGATCGCGGCTGGATGGGACCGACGGAGTTCGAGGACGGCATCGCCGCGACGAACCTGCTCCCCGGTCCGGCCTCGACGCAGCTCGCGATCTTCTGCGCTTGGCGGTTGCGCGGTCGTCTCGGCGCCCTGGTCGGCGGGGTCTGTTTCATCGCGCCCGGGCTCGTCCTCATCCTTGCGCTCTCGGCGCTCTTCTTGTCGAAGCACCCGCCACACTGGGCGAGGGGCGCCGCCGCCGGGGCGGGAGCCGCCGTGGCGGCGGTCGCCCTGAGTGCGGCCCTGGGCCTCATGCCGTCGAGCTGGAGGAGGATCGGGGCGCGCCGCGCCGAGCACGCCCGCTGGCTCGTCTACGCCATCGCCGGGGGCGCGGCCGCGGCGACCGTCGGCCCGTTCCTCGTCGTCGTGCTCCTCGCCTGCGGCACCGCCGAGGTCGTCGTGCGGGAGCTGCGGTACCGGCCGCCGACGGCACTGCCGGGTTTCATCGTGCTGCCCGTACTCGCCGTGGCGGCCGCGGTCGGCGGCATGGGCGCCGTGGTCTGGGAAGCGTTCAAGATCGGCGCCCTCTCCTACGGCGGGGGCTTCGTCATCGTGCCGCTGATGCAGACCGACGCCGTCCACACCTTCCACTGGATGACGAACGCCCAGTTCTTGAACGCGGTCGCGCTCGGCCAGATCACGCCGGGTCCCGTCGTCCAGACGGTCGCCGTCGTCGGCTACGCCGCGGCGAAGCTGCGCGGCGGCCTCATCGCCGCGTTCGTCGCCTTCGCCCCTTCGTTCTGCTTCGTGCTCTTCGGCGGGCCGCACTTCGGCCGGCTGCGCGCCCACCGTGGTGTCCAGGCCTTCCTCACCGGGGCGGGTCCGGCCGCGATCGGCGCGATCGCCGGCGCGGCGCTCCCCCTCGGGCTGGCGCTCGCGCATCTCTGGCAGGTGGGGGTGCTCCTGGTGGCGTTTGTCTGGCTCGTCGTGCTGCGTCGCAACGTCGTCGTCGGCCTGCTCGCCGCCGGCGCGATCGGCGTCGCCGTGTCGTTCTCCGGGCTGCCGATCGGCTCTTAGCCGTGTGACCGCCGGCGGCGCGCCCCGTCGATGGTTTCGTGGTATTCCTGTGCCGTGGCGGGGCGACGGATGCTCTTTGTCGGCGGGACGGGCATCATCAGCTCGGCGTGCGCCAGCCGCGCGATCGAGGTCGGCATCGACCTTCACGTGGTGAACCGGGGCGCGACGCGCACCCGGGCGCTGCCGAAGGAGGCGCACGTGCTCGTCGCCGACGCCCGTGACGCCGGGTCGATGCGGCGCGTCCTCGGCGAGCTCGAGTTCGACGCGGTCGTCGACTTCGTCGCCTACACGCCGGACCACGTGCGGGCCGACCTCGAGCTGTTCCGGGGGCGTGTCGGCCAGTACGTCTTCATCAGCTCGGCCTCGGCCTACCAGAAGCCTCCCGGCCGCCTGCCGGTTACCGAGTCGACCCCGCTGCGCAACCCGTACTGGGCGTACTCGCGGGACAAGATCGCCTGCGAGGACGTCCTCGTCGCCGCCTATCGCGAGAACGGCTTCCCGGCGACGATCGTGCGGCCGTCGCACACCTACGACCGAACGTCGGTGCCTTTCCGGGGCGGCTGGGGCGTCGTCGAGCGGATGCGCCGGGGCGCGCCGATCGTCGTGCACGGAGACGGCACGTCGCTGTGGACGCTCACCCACCACGTCGACTTCGCCCGGGCCTTCGTGGCGCTGCTCGGCGAGCCGCGGGCGATCGGCGACAGTTTCCACATCACCTCGGACGAGGTGCTCACCTGGGACCAGATCGCCCGCTGCTTCGGCGATGCCGCCGGCGTCGTGCCGACCATCGTGCACGTGCCGTCCACGGTCATCGCGGCGGTCGACCCCGAATGGGGCGCCGAACTCCTGGGCGACAAGGCGCACTCGATGGTGTTCGACAACCGCAAGGTGAAGTCCCTCGTGCCCGGTTGGGCCGCGACGGTCCCCTTCGCGGCCGGCGCCCGCGAGATCGTCGCGTGGTTCGACGCCGACCCGGCGCGGCGCGCCGTGGACCCGCGCTTCGACGCGACCTGCGACGAGTTGGTGGTCGCCTGGGGACGCCCGTCTCACTGAGCGGCGGCGGGGACCTTCACTCGGTCGATTCGGTGATCGTCACCGACTCGATGAGGACCCGCTCGCTCGGCTTGCCCGACGGGCTTCCGGTCGCGTCGATGGCCGCCAGCACCTCGAGGCCCGAGACCGTCCGGCCGAACAGCGCGTACAGCGGCGGCAGCGCCGTGCCCTGGGCTCCGGAGATGACGAAGAACTGGCTGCCGTTCGTGTTCGGCCCGGCGTTGGCCATCGCGAGCGAGCCGATCTCGTAGCGGCCGGGTCGCGGGAGCTCGTCGGCGAAGCGGTAGCCCGGTCCGCCGGTCCCCGTCCCGGTCGGGTCGCCTCCCTGGACGACGAAGCCGGGGATCACCCGGTGGAAGGCGATCCCGTCGAAGAAGTGGTACCGGGCGAGGAAGACGAAGCTGTTGACGGTGACGGGCGCGCCGACCGCGTCGAGGGCGAAGACCATCGTCCCTTTCGTGGTGACCATCGTCGCGGTGTAGCGATGCGTCGGGTCGACGCACCTCGGCGGGGGTCCGGCGAAGCGCACGGTCTTCGGGGCGGAGCCGTCCGCCGGGGGGCACTCGCTTGCCATGGCCATCCTTTCGCGCGTCGCCCTCAGCTGGCGACTTCGGTGATCCTGACCGAGATGATGTGGTGGACGCGTTTCGGCGTGCCGTTCGGGGCCGGTCCACCGTCCTTGGCGATCCGCTCGACGATCGACCGCCCCGAGACGACCGTGCCGAACAGCGTGTAGACGGGATCGGCGTCGAGGCTCGTCGCGCCGCCGGGCAGCACGATGAAGAACTGGCTCCCGTTGCTCTTCGGGGCCGTCGTCCTGGCGTAGGCGACGCTCCAGGCCGGGTAGCAGTCCTTGGCGGCGACGCACTTGTGCGGCGGGGTGCTGCCCCCCCATCCGTAGCCCGGTCCGCCGGTCCCCGTCCCGGTCGGGTCGCCTCCTTGGACGACGTAGCCCGGGATCACCCGGTGGAACTTCGTCCCGTCGTAGAAGCGGTACTCGGCGAGGAAGACGAAGTTGTTTACCGCCTTCTCCGCCGCCGATGCCGGCATCGCGACGACGAAGGTGCCCAGGTCGGTCTTGAAGGTCGCGTCGTAGGTGGCCTTCTCCGAGATGCACATCGGGGGCATGGCCGTGAACTTCGTGTGCCGGGTCGCGGCGAGAAGTCGACCCTTCGGCAGACAGACCGGCGTGATCGCCGCGTTCGTGGCGGGTTTCGAGTGCTGGCTCACCAAGGCGATGACGCCGACGACGATCGCGGCGGCAAGGATCGCGCCCCCCGTCCGGCGCAGTCGCCGCGAGCGGCGCTTGTGTTTCTGGATCTGCGAGACCTTGACCTGTCGCATCGCGCGCTGCCGCGCGCGCTTTTCACTCGGCACGGCCAGCCAAGCTAGTCGCGGCAGAGCACTAGGTTGTCGACGTGGCCCTCATCGTCCAGAAGTTCGGTGGCACCTCGGTGGCCGACGCCGACCGCATCCGCGAGGTCGCCAAGCACGTCGCCTGGACGCGCCAGAACGGCGACGAGGTCGTCGTCGTCGTTTCCGCGATGGGCAAGACGACCGACGAGCTCATCCGGATGGCCGACGACGTGAGCTCGGTCACGCCGGCTCGCGAGCTCGACATGCTGTTGACGGCGGGCGAGCGCATCACGATGTCGTTGCTGTGCATGGCGCTCGCCGAGCTCGGCGTCGAAGCGGCGTCGTTCACTGGCAGTCAGGCCGGCATCATCACCGACACGACGCACACCAAGGCGAAGATCGTTGAGGTGCGCGCCGACCGGCTGACCGAGGCGCTCGCCCGGGGCGTCGTGCCCGTCGTCGCTGGCTTCCAGGGGGTGTCGACCACGCGGGACATCACGACGCTCGGTCGTGGCGGATCCGACACGACGGCCGTCGCCCTGGCGGCGGCGTTGTCGGCCGACCGGTGCGAGATCTACACGGACGTCTCGGGGGTGTTCACCGCCGACCCGCGTGTCGTGCCGAGCGCACGCCGGCTCCGCCAGGTCTCGTTCGACGAGATGCTCGAGATCGCCTCGACCGGGGGTCGCGTGCTCGCTCTCCGGTCGGTCGAGTTTGCCCGCAACCATCACGTGCCGGTCCACGTCCGCTCCTCGTTCACCTGGGAGCCCGGGACGTGGGTTACCGAGGAGGATCCGTCCATGGAGCAGCCCATCGTCTCTGCCGTGACGAGCGACGCCTCGGGGGTGAAGGTGACGATCACCGCGGTTCCCGACCGCCCCGGCATCGCGGCAGTCGTCTTCCGCGCGCTCTCCGATAGCGCCGTCAACGTCGACATGATCGTGCAGAACACGTCCACCGAGGGGATGACCGACATCTCCTTCACCGTCGGGCGCGCCGACCTCGGTGCGGCAAGGTCGGTCGCCGAGTCGCTCGCGACGGAGATCGGCGCGCGCGGGGTTCTCGTCGACGAAGGCATTGCCCAGGTCTCGATCGTCGGCGCGGGCATGAAGACGCATCCGGGCGTGACGGCGATGATGTTTGAGGCGCTTGCCAGGGAGAACATCAACATCGAGATGATCTCGACTTCGCCGATCCGAATCTCGTGCGTCGTCCGTGCGAGTTCGGTCGACGACGCGGTGCGCGCCCTCCACGACGCCTTCGGCCTCGAAAGCTGAATCCGACAGGACCGCGCGGGCACGTCCTGGCTAACCTGGGCCCGTGCGCGTCGGGATCTTCGGAGCGACCGGCCAGGTCGGTGGGGTCATGCGACGTCTCGTCGACGAGCGGGGCTTTCCCGTTACCGAGATGCGCTACTTCGCGTCGCACCGCTCCGCCGGGTCGAGGCTGGCCTGGCACGGGTCGCCGGTCGTCGTCGAGAACGCCGACGGGGCGGATTTTGCCGGTCTCGAGATCGCGCTCTTCTCCTGCGGTAAGCCGACTTCTCTCTGGCTCGCCCCGCGTGTCGCCGCCGCCGGGGCGATCGTCATCGACAACTCCTCGGCGTGGCGGATGGATCCCGAGGTGCCGCTCGTCGTCTCCGAGGTGAACCCGGCCGCGCTCCGTTCGATCCCGAAGGGGATCGTCGCCAACCCGAACTGCACGACGATGGTCGCGATGCCGGTTCTCGCCCCGCTCGCCGCCGCCGCCGGGCTACGACGCGTCGTCGCCGCGACCTACCAGGCGGTCTCGGGAGCGGGTCTGGTGGGTGTCACCGAGCTCGACGAGCAGGTCCGCAGGGTGGCCGACCGCGCCAGCGAGCTCACCTTCGACGGCGGCGCGGTGGCGTTCCCCGAACCCGCGAAGTTCGCGGCACCGGTGGCCTTCAACGTCCTGCCGTTGGCGGGCGCCCTCGTCGAGGACGGGTCCGAGGAGACCGACGAAGAACAGAAGTTCCGCGACGAGAGCCGCAAGATTCTCGGCCTGCCCGACCTCGGCGTCATCTGTTCGTGCGTGCGGGTTCCGGTCTTCACGGGACATTCGCTCGCGCTCGCGCTCGAGTTCTCACGGCCGCTCTCTCCCGAGCGGGCGCGCGAGATCCTCGTCGCCTCTCCCGGTGTCGTCGTCGCCGACGTGCCGACGCCGCTGCAGGCCGCGGGATCCGACCCCACCTACGTCGGGAGGATCCGACGCGACCCGACCGTCGAGAACGGCCTCGTGCTGTTCGTCTCGGGCGACAACCTGAGGAAAGGTGCCGCCCTGAACGCCGTCCAGATCGCCGAGCTCCTCGTCGCCCGCGCCGCGCCGCGCCCGGGCCGCGCTCGAGTAGGCCCGGCCGAACACGAGCCGGCGCCCGTAGTCCGACGGACGGCCGCACGCCACGCAGGGGCCGGACTCGTCGGGCGCGTCCCGCGGGATGCAGCGCGGCGTCGCGCCGGATCGTTCCTGGATCGTCCTCTCGCAGGCCGGATCGGCGCAGAGAAGGGCCTGGGCGAAGCCGGTCGCGACGACCGCGGCGAGCTCGTCGAGGGTGTCGGCTCGCGCGGTGTGCGCCTCGCGGAAGTCCTTCGCCCGCGTGAACAGGGCCTCCTGGAAGGCGTCGAGACGCCCGGGCATCGCCGCGGCGACCCCGCCGAGCGGGGCCGGCGTCTTGTCGCCGCTCAGCCGGTCGACGACGACGACGGAACCGGCGGCGAGATCGCGCGGGCCGAGTTCGATCCGAACCGGCACGCCCCGCAGCTCCCAGTCGTTGAACTTGAACCCCGCCGAGACGTGGGTGCGCGCGTCGACGTGGACCCGCACGCCCTTGTCGGTCAGCTCCCGGGCGAGGACGTCGCTCGCCGCGACGACGGGACCGAGCTCGTCCTCCTTGCCGATCGGCACGACGACGACCTGGTGGGGGGCGATCCTCGGGGGGAGCACGAGGCCCCGGTCGTCCCCGTGGGTCATGATCACCCCGCCGATCATCCGGGTGCTCATCCCCCACGACGCCGTGTGGCAGAACGTGCGCACGCCGTCGACCCCGGTGTAGTCGATGCCGAAGGCCTCGGCGAAGTTCGTCCCCAGGTAGTGAGAGGTCGCGGCCTGCAGGGCGCGGCCGTCTCGCATCATCGCCTCGAGCGAGACCGTCCGGACCGCCCCGGCGAATCGTTCCGAGGGCGTCTTGTCCCCGACGAGCACGGGCATCGCCGCGAACTCCTCGGCGACCGCCTGGTAGAAGTCGGCGGCGACCGTCATCTCGGCGACCGCGTCCTCCTCGGTGGCGTGGGCCGTATGTCCCTCCTGCCAGAGGAACTCCGTCGTGCGCAGGAAGAGCCGCGGCCGCAGCTCCCAGCGCACGACGTTCGCCCACTGGTTGATCTTCAGCGGCAGGTCGCGATAGGAGTCGATCCAGCGGGCGAACATCTCGCCGACGACCGTCTCCGAGGTCGGACGCACGACGAGCGGCTCCTCGAGATCCTCGCCGCCGGCGTGGGTCACGATCGCGAGTTCGGGCGAGAACCCCTCGACGTGCTCGGCCTCGCGGCGAAGGTGGCTCTCCGGGATGAAGAGTGGGAAGTAGGCGTTGTCGTGCCCGGTCGCCTTGATGTGGCGGTCGAGCTCGGCGGAGAGCAGCTCCCAGATCCGGTAGCCGTACGGGCGGATGACCATCGTGCCGCGCACTGGGCCGCGATCGGCGAGCTCGGCGCGCAGGACGAGCTCGTTGTACCAGGCGGAGAAGTTCTCGCCCTGGGGGGTGATCCCGCGTTCGCTCGTCTTCGCCATCGGTCGTCGGGTCTTTCGTTCGGCTCGGCGCGCTCCTTGCGCTGCGTGGCGAACGTAGCGGATCACCGACCCGACCCGCGGCCACACGCCCGGGCGGGCAGGTCGGTCGGGCGAGCAACGACCACCAGTTGTGACGCACCTGGTACGCAGAGTGATGAGCGGGCCGGGACGGCGAGGCTGTGCGCAGGGATTACGGCATCGTCACGGCATTGTCACGCCGGCCACCTTGCGACGGAGCGGACGCGTTTTCTACAGTCGCCGGGTCAGCGAACCGGGCACCCGGCGGCTTTCTACGTCATTTTTTCGGTGCTGAGGCGCGGAACCGTGCGAATCGACGAGGGAGCGGATGCGAAGAGGACCGCTTGGCGCGTTGTGCTGGGGCGCGGGGGCTGTGCTCGTCGCGCTCGGTGTGACGGTGGCCGCGCCGGTTCCCGCGTCGCCGGCGGGCGCGGACTCGGTCGTCGGCACGACGTCGGCGTGGTGCACGGACAACGGTGCGTCCGTCGTCGGCTGGACCGGGACCAAGCCGAACCTGCCGATGTGCGGACCCGGCCCGGACAACGGGGGCACCTGGGCAGACATCGACCTCCCCGGCCCGTACGGCGCGGACATCGTCTATTTCAACGCGACGCCCGGTTTCCAGTGCGTCGAACTCGCCGATCGCTTCCTCGCCGTCGTCGACGGCCTCGCACCGGTCTTCGCCAACGGCCAGCAGGTCGCCGCGAACTACCACGCCGCCTACGCGAACACGCAGCTCTACGTGAACGGCTCGCCCCAAGCCGTCGGCCACCCGCCGGTCGCGGGCGACGTCATCAGCTTCTCGGACGCGCCGGACTTCGACAGCTGGTCGCCGGGTCACGTCGTGGTCGTGACGGGAAGTTCTGTCGACCGCGTGACCGGCGACGGCACGGTGACGCTCGCGCAGGAGAACGTCGGTCCCGGCTACTGGAGCTACACGCTCGACGTCGTCGACTGGCGCCTCGAGGACCCGACCACGGCACCGGATGCCGAGTGGGGATTCCCCTACGCCGAGTGGCTCCACGTCACGCCGTATCGGGCGGCGTTCGGCGCGGCTCCGGTCGGGCTCGTCGCGCCCGCGGCGGCCTCCGAGCTCCCACCCGTGCCGGGGATCGCCGCGTCGCTCGGTCTCGGCGGCGGTAGCGGTGTTGCCGCGCCGACGGCCCCCACGACCGGCGGCTGAGCGAGGCGCCGAACGGTCAGGTGTGGCCCCGCAGGATCCGTTCGAGCAGGTCGGCCTGGTAGGCGCGCTCGGAGCTCTTGTCTCCCGGGCCCGGATGTCGCGCGCTGACTCCCGGGCGCGGGCGGCCGGGTCACGGGCGGCGGCCCACGCCGACTCGTAGGGCGAGCGGTGTTCTGCCCCGAGGGCGATCGGGCCCCACGGCGTCGGGATGAACGAGGACCCCACCCCCGGCGGGCTGGCGGGATGCTCGCCGAGCACCTCTTCGCGCGAGCGCTCGTCGCGCGGCACGGCGAGGCGTCGGAGCGCCTCGAGCGCGGCGAGAACCGCCTCGGAGCACGCCGCGATCGTCGTCCAGGCGGGGTCGTCGAGGGCGCGAGCGGTCCGAGCCGCTGTTCGCCGTCCGGGCTCGTGCGGTCGAGAATCACCCTCGCCTCGGCGACGACGTCGCCGAGCGTCGAGCCGTCCGGCAGCGCCGCCGCCGCCACCCCGCCGAGGACGTGGGACGCGCCGTCCAGGGCGAAGCGCGCCGCGGCCTCCACCCCCCAAGCGGTCTCGGCAGTGAGCCGGGCCGACGCGGTGCGGACGGTGTCGCCCGTGTCGTCGGCTCGGCCCATCGGTTCGGCGAAGAACATCCGCTCGTCGAGCAGCGCCACGGAACGGCGCACGACGAGCTCGCCGCTGGGCGCGGGCGTCGGTTCGCCCGGTGACGTCGTCTCACCGGCAGCCGCCGGCAGGTTCCAGGCGATCTCGCCGCTCGCCGCTCGTCGCGACGTAGACGTGTTCGTTCATCGCAGGGCTCCTCGAGGGCCCGGAAGCCCGTGGGTCGTCAGGTCGTCCGCCCTGGCGGTAGAGGGTCGGGAAGGCGGGATTTGAACCCGCGACCTCAGCGTCCCGAACGCTGCGCGCTAACCAAGCTGCGCTACTTCCCGTCGGACGGCCGGCTTGTGCCGTCTCCTGCGGCGATCGTAGCCGATGGTGCCTCGATGACGACCTTGGCGATGCGCCGCCTCTCCATCCGCGTGACGCGGAACGTCCACCCCGCGTGCTCGTAGGCATCGGACTCGGCCGGGATGCGGCCGAGCGCGTCGAACAAGAAGCCGCCGAGCGTGACGTAGTCCCCCTCGGGGATCGCGACGCCGGTCTGCGCCACGACCTCGTCGACCGCGCAGGCGCCGTCGACGAGGTAGCGGCGAGCGTCGATGCGGAGTATCGACGGACTCGTCGTGCGGTCGAACTCGTCGCGCAGGTCGCCGACGAGCTCGCTCACGAGATCGTTGATCGTGATCACGCCGGCGAAGCCCCCGTACTCGTCGACGACGACGGCGAAGCCTCGTCGCCGTCGGCGCATGTCGGCGAGGATCTCGAGCGCCGAACGCGATTCGGGCACGACGTAGGGCTCGCGCAGCCGCGCCGTCACGTCGGCGCCCGAGAAGACTGCGGGCACGCCGGCGCGCTCGCCCGAGGAGAACGGCAGGTCGAGATGGAACAGGTCCTTCACGAACAACACGCCGACGAGATGGTCGAAGTCGTCGGTGTAGACGGGGAAGTGGCTGTGACCCGACCGCCGCACGGCCCGCGCCACGTCGGCGAGGCTGACCGGGGTCGCCAGGCCGACGACGTCGACCCGGGGCGTCATCACCTCGCGTGCCGTTGCCTCGCGCAGGGCCCGGAGCCCGCTCGTGATCTGCAGCTCCTGCTCCGACGGGGCGGCTGCCGCGGCGTCAGGGGCGCGCTTCAGGCGCAGACGTCTCACCGCGGGGCCACCCGCGCAGAGCCATGACGCTTCCGTGCTGGGGAACCGCGCACGTCCGGTCCGCCGCTACGAGGCGGCGACGGTGGTCGGCGTGAACGACCCGTCGCGGAACGTCCCGCCCGCGAGCAGCGCTTCGACGGCGCGGCGCAGCCGGACCGGGTCGAGCGGCTTCACGAGGTAGCCCTCGACGCCGGTGCGGCGGGCGAGGAAGACGTCGGCGCGGCGATCGAGCAGCACGAGGACCGGCACGTGCCCGGCGCGGCCGCCGGACTCTTCGTGGGCGAGGTCGAAGGCGATCGCGAACCCGCCCATGTTCTGGACCTGGCTGTCGGTGATGACGAGGTCCGGTTCGAACTCCGCCGCGAGCCGCCGGACGACCTCGCCGGTCCGCGCGACCCGGATCTCCCGTTCGCCGTCGTCGACGACGGCGGCGAGCTCCTCCACGACGGTCGTCGCGTCGGCCACGAGCAGGATCTTCGTCACTTGCCCAAGGTAGCGCTCAGCCGATGAGGTGGCGAACGACGCGGAGCAGTCCTTCGACGTCGTGCACGTCGCCGCCGAGGAACGGCACCTGCACGACCGGCGCGGGCGCGACCGCCCCGACGAGGTCGGCGAGGAAGCCGCGTTCCCGCCGCGCGACCGCCTCGAGATCGGCGAGATTCGCGACGAGCTCGCGCCAGGCCGCACCGCACGGGGCGTCGTGGTCGGGTCCAGGATCCGGCGCCGTCCCGAATGCGGGATGGACCCGGTTGACGATGAGCGCGTCGATGGCGCCGTCACGCCGGCCGAGCTCGTCGACGAAGAAGCGGGCGTCGTCGATCGCGTCGCGCCGGGGGGCGGCGATGAGGACGAATCCCGTCGCTCGCTCAGCGAGCAGCCGCTCGACCCGTGCGGCACGATCCCGGAAGCCCTGCTCCATGCCCTGGAACGCGCCGAAGAAGGCGAGGGTGTCGTCGACGATCTCCGCGCCGGCGACACGCGCGATCGACCGCAGGACGAGCTGGCCGGCGAGGCTCGCCGCGCGCCGGTACGACGTGCCCGGCGTGACGAACACCTTGAAGATTCGATTGTCGAGGAAGCGCTCCACGCGGCGGGGCGCGTCGAGGAACTCGAGGGCGCGACGCGTCGGGGGCGTGTCGACGACGACGAGATCGAAGGTGGCCTGCTCGTGCAGCTCGAACAGCTTCTCGGTCGCCATGTACTCCTGGGTGCCGGACAGCACCGAGGCGAGGTTCCGATAGAGGTGGTTCGCGAGGATGCGGGCGGCCTGATCGGGGTCGCGGGCGTAGCGTCCGACGAGCTCGTCGAAGGTCGTCCTGGCGTCGAGCATCACGACGCTGAGCCGTCCCGGCCACGGCCCGGCGATCTCGTGCGGTTCGTTGCCGACGCCGGACGCGCCGAGCGCGTCGGCGAGCCGTCGTGCCGGGTCGATCGTGACGACGCAGGTGTTGCGCCCCCGCAGTGCCGAGGCGACGGCGAGCGCCGCCGCCGCCGTCGTCTTGCCGACCCCTCCCGAACCGCAGCAGATGATGACCGAGCGCTCGTCGACGACGGCGTCGAGGGCGCTCACGACAGCGCCTCGACTCCCGCGGCGAGCGCCGAGACGAGATGCGCGAGCTCAGGGGGACCAACCTCGGCGGTGAACAGGTAGGGGAGTTCGATGCGCGGCAGGGGCAAGCGGTCGGCGAGCCGGGCGAGCTGTGCCAGCTGGACCTGCTGCCGCCCCCGCCGGAAGGCCGCGGCGCGGCCGATCGTCTCGGCGACCCCGGGAGCAGGTGGCGTCCGCCCGGCCGCCGCCGCCGCCCGGGCCGGGTCCGCGTCGAGGTGCTCGAGCAGGGGGTAGCAACCGTTGACGACGAGCGGGCCGAGGGCGACGCCGATCTCGTCCTCGAGTCGGAAGGCGGTCTCGACCGCTTCGTTGACGGGGGTCTCCTCCGGGATCGTGACGAGGACGACCTGGCAGCGGGCCGGGTCGGCGAGCAGCGCGACGACCTGGTCGGCCTGGGTCCGCAACGGCCCGCTGCGGGCCGCGTCGGCGAGGCCGCCGGAGCTCGACAAGAAGCTGAGGGCGTGGCCGGAGGCCGGCGCGTCGAGGACGATGAGGTCGGCGACACCGGCCTCCTCGAGCTGGCGGACCTTGCCGAGGACGAGGATCTCCCGGATCCCGGGTACCGCCGTCGCGACGACATCGAGCGCGCCGGTGCGCACGAGACGGGTGGCGAAACGCCCGAGGCCGTGGCCGGCGAGGTACTCGAACAGCGCCGCGTTCGAGGTGAGGACCCTCGCCCGGACGCGTCCGGGGACCTTCTCCGCTCCGGGCCCGTCGGGTGCCTCGGCCGGGGCGGAGCCCGCGCCCCCCGGGAGGCGCAGGACCGTCTCGTCGTAGCCGAGATCGCCCTCGTGGGCGAAGAGCGCCGCGAGCCCCGCGGCGTCGTCGAGCGCGACGACGAGCACGTCGAGGCCGGCCTGGGCGGCGAGGTCCGCCAGTGCGGCGCACGTCGTTGTCTTGCCGACCCCGCCCTTGCCGACGACGAGGAGGATGTGGCTCCGGCGCAGGAACCGCGTGACGTCCATCCGGCGCCCGACACTACCGGGAGCGGCGCTCCTTCCCGGGTGGCAGGCGGGCTCCGGGGTTCGAAAACCCCTTGTCAGGCGGACGGGTGCGGCGGTAGCGTCACGACGCAGCCGGCCCGCCGCGCCCAGGTCGCGGTCAGGTGCCTGCGGCACCGCTCGAGCGGTCGTCCCCGAGGGGACGAGACGGGGAGGGGTTCGTGATCGCGGAGCGATCCGAGCAGGCCTGGTACCTGAAAGCCTCGTGCCGCGGGCCCCAGGCCGCCGTGTTCTTCCCGCCGGCCCAGCCCGAGGGCAAGGACGAGCGGCTCGACCGCGAAGCGGCCGCCAAGTCGATGTGCGCCCTCTGTCCGGTGCAGCGACCTTGCCTCGACTACGCGATCCGGATCCGTGAGCCGCACGGCATCTGGGGCGGGCTCAACGAGATCGAGCGCAAGCAGCTCCTCGAGCGCCGCGCCGGCTGAACCTCTCCCGCCGCACCGTCAGCTCGCGGGTCGAGTCAGCGCCTCGTCGACGTGTCGGATGAGGCGCGCCGTGCACCCGGACATCTCGAGGGGGGGCGCGACGTCGGTGGCGAGCCGTGCGGCGAGCGCGGCGAAACCGGCGCCGATGGGACGTGCGGTGTCGAGCTCGGCGAAGGTCCCCGCGTCACCCGCCTGGCCGAGCGCGGGGTCGAGGGGCAGCGTGCCGAGGAGTGGCGCGCCGATCTCGGCGGCGAGCGACGCGCCGCCGCCTTCGCCGAAGATGGCGTGTCGTCGTCCGTCGTCGGTCGTGTACGGGGCCATGTTCTCGATGACGCCGGCGACGCGGACGTGGCCCTTGCGGGCCATGTCCGCGGCGCGTCCCGCGACCCTGGCCGCCGCCGCCGAAGGCGTCGTGACGACGAGGAATTCGGCGCGCGGCAGCATCCGCGCCAGCGCCATCTGGACGTCGCCGGTTCCCGGGGGCATGTCGACGAGCAGGTAGTCGAGCGGTCCCCAGGCGACGTCCTCGAGGAAGTGCTGGACGGCCCGGGCGAGCACGAGGCCACGCCACATGATCGCCTCGTTCTCGTCGGCGAGGAATCCCATCGACACGACGCGCAGCGGATGCCCGTCGACGCGGATCTCGGCGGGGAGGATCTTGCCGGCGCACACCTCGAGCGGCCCGGCGACCCCGAGCATGCGCGGGATCGAGAATCCCCAGATGTCGGCGTCGAGGAGACCGACCGCGAGGTCGCGCCGGCAGAGTGCGAGCGCGAGGTTCGCCGTCACGGAGGACTTGCCGACCCCACCTTTGCCCGAGACCACCGCCAGCACCCGCGTCGAGTCGGGGAAGCTCGCCGCGACGGCGCGGCCCTGCGCCGCCCGGCGCGCCCGCGACATCAGGCGGGCCCGCTCTTCCGGTCCCATCACGCCGGTCGTCACCTCGACCGATTCGACACCGCGCAGCGTCGCGAGGCGGCGGGTGACGTCGTCGCGCAACTGGGCGCGCAGCGGACATCCCGCGACGGTGAGGGCGATCTCGGCCCGCGCCGCACCGGCGTCGCAGCGGACCGAGCGGACCATGCCGAGCGTGACGATGTCCTCGCCGAGCTCGGGATCGACGACGTCGCGCAGCGCCCCGAGGAGCTCGTCGTGGCTGGGAGGGCTGGTCGCCGCGCCGTCCCGGGGTCGGTCGGCAGGCATCGAGGGCGATGCTAACGGGCAGGATCGCGCGACCGACTTGTTACGATCGGGAGGAAAGCGCAAAGGAGCGACTTGTGGACACCGCCACGACGGTCAAGATCGGCCAACGGCCGAGCCCCGTGAGCCTCACCGACGCCGCGGCCGGGAAGGTCGCCGAGCTGCTCGCCGCCGAGACCGACGGCGAGTACCTCGCGCTGCGGGTCGCGGTCCGGCCCGGGGGTTGCTCGGGCTACAGCTACGATATGTTCTTCGACGCCGAGGTCGCGGACGACGACATCGTCCGTACCTTCGGGCCGGTACGGGTGGTCGTCGACCCCGAAAGTGCCGAGCTCATCAAGGGGGCCACGCTCGACTTCAGCGACGGCCTGCAAGGCTCCGGTTTCCACATCACGAATCCGGCCGCCACGCGCACCTGCGGTTGCGGCTCCTCGTTCAGCTGAGCGAAGACCAAGGCGTGGTGGCGCCGACCGGGCCCCGGCGTCCCTACCGTCCGGTCGTACGGGCGGGCGACTGGCTCATCTGCTCGGGTCAGCTCGGCCTCGAGGACGACACACTCGTCGCCGGAGGCGTCGCCGCACAGCTGTCCCGGGCGCTCGCGAACCTCGCGCGGCTGCTCGAAGCCGAGGGTTCCTCGCTCGGCGCGGTCGCGAAGACGACGGTATTCCTCACGGACATGGGCGACTACGCCGCGATGAACGAGGCCTACGGCGCCGCCTTCGGGGACCACCTCCCCGCCCGTTCCGCCGTGGCGGTCACGGCGTTGCCGCTCGACGCCCTCGTCGAGGTCGAGGCCTGGGCGTACGCGCCGGCGGCCGGGGGGTAGTCCCCGGGCGATCCGTCGTCGCGTCGCCGGCCGGCGTGGCGGCGGGCGGCGGTTGCCTAGGGCGACCAGCGCGCCGTTCCGAAGCGGTAGCCGACGCTGCGCACCGTTTCGATGAGATGCGCGTTCTCCTCGCCAAGCTTGGCCCGCAACCGCCGGATGTGGACGTCGACCGTGCGCGCGCCGCCGAAGTACTCGTAACCCCAGACCCGGGCGAGGAGGACCTCGCGGGTGAACACCTTGCCCGGATGGGCCGCGAGGAAGCGGAGCAGCTCGTACTCCATGAACGTGAGGTCGAGCAGGCGTCCGGCGACGACGGCCTGGTAGGTCTCGAGGTTCAGCGCGAGGGGCCCGTAGGCGATCACGTCGTGCTGCTTGCCGCGCCCGGTCCTCCACAGCAGGTGGCCGAGGCGCGTCTCGATCTCGTCCTGCATCACCCCGGCGAGCGTGAAGTCGTCGAAAAGCTCCTTGTGGCTGTCGAGCGTGCGGAGCTGGTCGGCACCCGCGACGAGGAGCACCGGCGCGACCGGCGTCTCGCGCTGGCGCAGGGCCCGGCAGAGCGCGAACGCCGCCTCGGGCGACTCGATCGCCGAGACGATGGCGCCGGACCATCCTTCGGTGGGCTCGAGCTCGCGCACGGCGTCGACGTCGGCGACCGCGGTGAACGAGTAGCCCGCCGTGTCGAGCGCTTTGGCGAGCTCGGGGCCGGGCGGGTCCGGGAAGCAGAGCAGAGGCTCCATGGTCCTAGCGCCCTGTCCGTGGCGAAGTCACTTCGACCCCTACAGGGCGGGGAGGTAGCGGACGAGTTCGAACGGCGTGATCTGGCGGGTGTAGTCCTCCCATTCGGCCCGCTTGTTGCGGAGGAACCATTCGAAGACGTGGTCGCCGAGCGTGGCGAGGACGAGTTCGGAGCTCTCCATCGCGTGGAGCGCCTCGTCGAGCGTGCGGGGCAGCGGGCGGATACCGGCCGCGGCGAGCTGGCGCGGGGACATCGCGTAGAGGTTGGCGTCCGCCTCGTCCGGCAGCTCGTAGGACTTCTCGATCCCGCGCAGGCCCGCCGCGAGGATGACCGCGAAGGCGAGGTAGGGGTTGCACGCCGGATCGACCGACCGGTACTCGATGCGGGCTGACTCGCTCTTGCCCTGCTTCACGACGGGCACGCGCACGAGCGCCGAGCGGTTGTTGTACGCCCACGAGACCGTGAAGGGCGCCTCATAGCCCGCGACGAGACGCTTGTAGGAGTTCACCCACTGGTTCGTCACCGCGGTGATCTCGCCGGCGTGCTCGAGCAACCCGGCGATGAACTGGCGCGCCGTCAGCGAAAGCCCGTGCTCGTCGTCGGCGTCGTGGAAGGCGTTTCTGTCGCCGCGGAAAAGTGAGCAGTGCGTGTGCATCCCGGAGCCCTGGACGCCGGCGAGGGGCTTCGGCATGAACGAGGCGTAGACGCCGTGTTCCTGGGCGATCTGCTTGATGAGGAGGCGGACGGTCATGATCGTGTCGGCCATCGTGAGGGCGTCGGTGTAGCGCAGATCGATCTCGTGCTGGCTCGGGGCGTCCTCGTGCTGGGCGTACTCGACCGGGATCCCCATGTCCTCGAGCGTGAGCACCGTCTTGCGCCGGAGATCGGTCGCGAGGTCCGCCACCGTGAGCTCGAAGTACGAACCCGTGTCGAGCGGCTGCGGGGGCACGTCGGCGTCGGCTTCCGAGCTCGCGAAGTAGAAGTACTCGAGCTCGGGGGCGGCGAAGAAGCTGAAGCCACGCTCGTGGGCGCGCTCGAGCGCCCGACGCAGCACGTGGCGCGGATCGCCCTCGAAGGGCGTCCCGTCGATGTTCGAGATGTCGCAGAACACGCGCGCGACGGTGGCGTCCTCGCCCGATCTGATCGGCAGGATCTGGAAGGTCTTCGGGTCCGGGCGGGCGATCACGTCGCTCTCCTGGATGCGACTGAAGCCGTCGATCGAGGAGCCGTCGAAGGTCATCCCCTCGTCGATCGCGTTCTCGAACTCGGCGGGGGGGATCGAGAACGTCTTTGGGGTGCCCAGCACGTCTGTGAACCAGAGCTGGATGAAGCGGACCCCGCGTTCTTCCACCGTCTTGAGGACGTACTCGCGCTGGTTCTCCATCGAGGTCACCCTTTCGCGGCAGAACGAGGCCGCGGTCGCCCGGGTCGCGTCGACAAGTCTCGCAGACCCCGTGGGACGGGCCAAACGGCGCGTCTGGCGTCGTCGCTTCGCGGGGCGCGAGGGTCCCATCGCTACGATGACGACGTGGGCTGGCTACGCGTCGCGCTGTGCCAGATCGACGCGGTGGTCGGGGACTTCGACGGGAATGTCCGGCGTGTGCTCGACGCGTCGAGCCGCGCCGAAAGGCTCGGAGCCGACGTCGCGGTCTTCCCCGAGCTCGTGCTCACCGGCTACCCGCCGGAGGACCTGTTGTTGGAACCGGACTTCGTCGCGGCGAGCGAGCGGGCCCTCGCCGCCGTGGCGGCGCGATCGGCCGGGTGCGCGGTCGTCGTCGGCTACGTGGCCGAGTCCGGCGGCCTGCGCAACTCGGCGGCCGTGTGCCGGCGCGGCGAGGTGCGCGGCGTGGCGGTCAAGGAACTGCTGCCGAACTACGGCGTGTTCGACGAGCAGCGCTGGTTCGTCCCCGGTGCCGGGGACTCGCCGGTCTTCCGCATCGGCGGCGGGCCGGTCGGCGTCGTGATCTGCGAGGACGCCTGGGCGCCCTCGGGTCCGGTCGCGCGGCTTGCCGCCGCCGGGGCGGGGATCGTGCTGTCGCTCAACGCCTCGCCGTACCGCGGCGGGCCCGTGCCGAGCGCCGGGAGGTCCTCGTCGCGAGGGCGCGCGAGTCCGGGTGCCCGATCGTCTACGTCAACCTCGTCGGCGGCCAGGACGAGCTCGTCTTCGACGGCGACTCGACGGTCGTCGCCGCCGACGGCTCCCTCCTTGCCTGCCTCGCGCAGTTCCGGGAGGAGGTCGCCGTGGTTGACGTCCCCTTCGCCGACGACGCCCGTGGCAAGCCCCGGCGGGGCGTCGTCGAGGTGAGCGGGCGGCGGGAGGGCCGTCGCGACAGCGCGGCCGGGACGATCGCCGAGGTCCTCGACGACGACGCCGCGACCTACGCGGCCCTCGTGCTGGCGACGCGGGACTACGTCGCGAAGAACGGCTTCCGCGACTGCGTCGTCGGGCTGTCGGGTGGGATCGACTCGTCGCTCGTCGCCGCGATCGCCGTCGACGCGGTGGGGGCCCGCCGGGTGCACGGCGTGGCGATGCCGTCGCGCTTCTCCTCCCCCGGTTCGCTCGCCGACGCGACCGCCCTCGCGCGGGGCCTCGGCATCGATCTCTCCGTGATCGCGATCGAACCGGCGCACGAGGCGATGCTCGGACTGCTGGCGCCGAGTTTCGCCGACCGGCCGCCCGGCGTCGCCGAGGAGAACCTCCAGGCGAGGATCCGCGGCACCCTCCTCATGGCGCTGTCGAACAAGTTCGGTTGGCTCGTGTTGACGACGGGGAACAAGAGCGAGACGGCGGTCGGCTACTCGACGCTCTACGGCGACACCGCCGGCGGCTTCGCCGTCATCCGGGACGTGCCGAAGCTCCTCGTCTACGCCCTCGCGTCGTACCGCAACGCCGAGGCGGGGCGGTCGCTCATCGCGGAGCAGATCTTCGCGAAGCCGCCGTCGGCGGAGCTGCGCCCGGACCAGCGGGACGAGGACTCACTGCCCCCCTACGACGTGCTCGACCCGATCCTCGAGGGCTACGTCGAGCGCCACGCGACGATCGCCGACCTCGTCGCCGAGGGCTTCGACGATGCGACGGTGCGACGGATCTTCGACCTCGTCGACACGGCGGAGTACAAGCGGCGCCAGGCGCCACCCGGACCGCGCGTGACAAGCAGGGCCTTCGGCAAGGACCGCCGGATGCCGATCACGAACCGCTTCCGCCCGGGCCGTCCGCCCAACCCGGGCGTGTCGCCGTGACGGAGCCGTTGACGCTGCTCGAGACGGCGGACCTGCTCGGCCGTTGCCGTTACGTCGAGCTGTCGCTCTTCGGTCGTCTCGGTGCCCGCGCGCCGTCGTGCGCCGACGCCGCGCTCGTCGTCTACCTGTCGGGAGCGAGCCTCGCCCACGGTTTCCGGGCGGGTCTCGTCGAGTCGCTGCTCCCGGTGTCCGCCGGTCTCGCCGGTGCCGAGGCGTGGACCCGCACGCCCGGGGGTCGCCTCGACGAGGCGCTCGACGTGCTCGTCGGGCCCGGTGCGGACGAGGAGCTCCTCGACGCGCTCGTCGGCGTCGTCTACCCGGCGATGGCCGTCGCCTACGCCGAGCACGTCGCGGTGGCGTCCGGCCCGGCCGACAGCGCGGTACGCCGGGTGCTGCGCCGCGTCCTCGCCGACCTCGACGGGCTCACCGCCGACGGCAGGGCGCTCGCCCCGGCGCGGGGCGCGAGCGCGCGGGCGGCGCGGGTGCGCGAGCTGCTCGACGCCGTGCCCGGTCCGTTCGGCCCGTTGGCCGGGCCGACCTGAGGGCGTGCCGGTCGCGTTGACGCTGGCCAGGCGGTTGTGGGACCCCCTTGACTCCGTCGTTACACTGAAGCAGGGAGCTGACCAGATTCGGTGCTGATCGGACCGGTGCAGTTACCGTCGCCACGGGAGACGCCGTTAGGTAGTTGGGCGTCGGGAGCCCGCTCCCAGTGGCCCATCAACTCACGGAGGACCGGACCGCATTGGCGAAGGAGCGAGTCGAGCGCGACGAGGAAGATCTCGTCCGGCTGTACCTGACCGACATCGGTCAGTACCCGCTGCTCACCAAGGATGACGAGGTCCGCCTCGCCCAGGCGATCGAGCGGCGCGGCCAGGCCGAGGAGGAGCTGGCCAGGCCGCCGAAGGGCGTCACGCCGTCACGCCGGCGCGAGCTGAGACGGACCGTCCGCCAGGGCGACGAGGCCCAGCGCACGTTCGTCCAGTCGAACCTCCGTCTCGTCGTCTCGATCGCCAAGAAGTACCAGGCGTCGGGGTTGCCGCTGCTCGACCTGATCCAGGAGGGCAACCTCGGCCTGATGCACGCCGTCGAGAAGTTCGACTGGCGCAAGGGCTTCAAGTTCTCGACGTATGCCACGTGGTGGATCCGCCAGGCGATCACCCGCGGCATCGCCAACACCGGCCGGACGATCCGGCTGCCGGTCCACGCCGGGGACACCCTCGCGCGGGTGCAGAAGGCCCAGGCGCGTCTCGAACTGAAGTACGGCCGTCCCGCGACCCTCGCCGAGCTGGGCGCCGAGGTCGAGCTGCCCGAGGACAAGCTGATCGAGGCGCTCCGCTTCCGTGCTGAACCGCTCTCGCTCTCCGAGCCGTTGCGGGAGGACGGGGACGCCGAGCTCGGTGACGTCGTAGAGGACCGCTCGGCGGAGTCGCCCTTCGAGATGGCGGCGACCGCGCTCTTGCCGGTCGAGATCAACCGCCTGCTCGCGCCGCTCGACGAGCGGGAGCGCGAGATCCTCCGCCTGCGCTTCGGGCTCGACCGCGGCGAGCCGCGCACCTTAGAAGAGGTTGGCGAGCACTTCAACCTGACCCGGGAGCGGATCCGTCAGATCGAGGCGCGGGCGATGTCCAAGCTCCGCCATCCCTCGAGCGACACCGGCGCGCGCGACCTGCTCACCGTGTGAGCGGCAGGCCAGCCGGGCGCGGCCTGCCGCGGTCGGGCGCGCCGATGCCGTTACGATGCGGTCATGCTGAAGAAGCTGCTGATCCTGGCCGTGCTCGTCGCGCTCGGTTTCGTCGTGGCGAGGCGGCTGAGCTCGGACTGAGGTCGCGCCCGGCCTTCACACGACGCGGATCTTGTGCACGACCGCGCCGGTCCGCCGGCGGGAGTGGAGCCACCAGCCGAGGGCCGCGGCGCCGACGCCGACGATGACGGTGCTCGTCCCGATGGCGATGGCCGGTCGTGGCGGCACGGCCCGCACCCGGTCCCGGACGCGGTCGCGCAGGCGGACCGGCCGGATGAAGCTCTCCACCTCCCACCCGCGTTCCTCGGCGATCTTGGCGAGACCGCGGTCGGGGTTCACCGCGACGGGATGGCCGACGATCTCGAGCAGCGGCAGGTCGGTGAGCGAGTCGCTGTAGGCGTACGAGCGCGAGAGGTCGATCCCGGCCTTGGCGGCGTAGGCGCGCACCGCGTCGGCCTTCTGCGGCCCGGCGGCGTAGAAGGCGAGCTCGCCCGTGTAGCAGCCCGCCGCATCGACCGCCGCCTCGCTCGCGATCGTGGCGTCGACACCGAGGTGGCGACCGAGCGGCCGGACGATCTCGATCGGCGACGCCGAGACGATGACGACCTGCCGTCCCGCCGAATGGTGGTCGTCGATGAGGTCCATCGCCTCGTCGTAGATGATCGGCTCGACGACGCCCTCGAGGGCGTCGTTCACGATGGCGACGACCTCGGCCTGGGACCAGCCCTTGGTGAGCCGGAGAACCGCGGCCCGGATGCGGTCGAGCCGCCGATCGTTCGACCCCAGGATGAGATAGATGACCTGGGCGAGGACGACCTGAGCGAGCGAGCGCCGCTTCATGAGGCCCTGCTTGCGCAACGGCCCGCCGAAGGCCGCCATCGCGTCTTTGGCGATGACGGTCTTGTCGAGGTCGAAGAACGCCGCCTCGTCGAGGGGCTGTGGCCAGCGCGCGAGGATCTCGGACTCGGTCGCGGCGCTCATCGCCGGGGCGCGCCACACGCCGGCGGAACGTCCCCTCGCGCAGCGTCCACGCTCCTATCGAACACGTTGCCGGGGGTCGTTACAACTCATCGCACCCGGCCGCCACGGCGGCTCGGCGCGCGGGCGCTGGCCGGACGGGGTGGGCGCCGTTATCCTTCGCCACCGTCCCGGAGGGTTTCACCGTGCCGAAGCCGCTTGTGATCGTCGAGTCGCCCGCCAAGGCGAAGACGATCGCGCGTTTCCTCGGCAGTGGCTACCTGGTCGAGTCGTCGATCGGGCACATCCGCGACCTCCCGCGTTCCGCCGCGGAGGTCCCCGCGGCGTACAAGTCCGAGCCGTGGTCCCGCCTCGGGGTCGACGTCGACAACGGCTTCAAGCCGTTGTACGTCGTCGCCCGCGAGAAACAGGTCCAGGTGAAGCGGTTGCGCGCCCTCCTGCGGGAGGCGAGCGAGCTCTACCTCGCGACCGACGAGGACCGCGAGGGCGAGTCGATCGCCTGGCACCTCCTGGAGGTGCTCTCGCCGCAGGTGCCCGTGAAGCGGATGGTCTTCCACGAGATCACCCGTCCCGCGATCGAGCACGCGATCGACCACCCGCGCCAGCTCGACCGGCGTCTCGTCGACGCCCAGGAGGCGCGTCGCATCCTCGACCGCCTCTACGGCTACGAGCTCTCGCCGGTGCTCTGGAAGAAGATCATGCAGGGGTTGTCCGCCGGGCGCGTCCAGAGCGTCGCGACCCGCATCGTCGTCGAGCGGGAGCGGGATCGCATGCGGTTTCGCCCGGGGACGTGGTGGAGCCTCGCGGGGAGCTTCACGACCGAAGAGGGCGAAGGGGTCGAGGCCGCGCTCGTCAGCCTCGGCGGCCGGCCGATCGCCGACGGTTCGGACTTCACCTCGGCCGGCGAACTCGCCCGGGCCGACGGCCCGATCCTCCTCGACGCCACCTCGGCGGCCGCGCTCGCGGCCGCGCTCGAGGCGGCGTCGTTCGCGGTCGCCGCCGTCGAGACGAAGCCGTATCGCCGCTCGCCGTCGGCGCCCTTCATCACCTCGACGCTCCAGCAGGAGGCGGCTCGCAAGCTCGGCTTCACGGCGCAACGCACGATGCAGGTCGCGCAGCGCCTCTACGAACAGGGCCACATCACCTACATGCGGACGGATTCGACGACGCTGTCGGCGACCGCGATCGCCGCGGCTCGCCAACAGGCCAGGCAGATCTACGGTGCCGCGCTCGTGCCCGAGCGGGCCCGCACCTACGAGCGACGGGTGAAGAACGCCCAGGAGGCCCACGAGGCGATCCGGCCGGCCGGCGACAACTTCCGGCTCCCCGGCGAGATCGCCGCGGCGGTCGGTGCCGACGGGCGCCGGCTCTACGAGCTCATCTGGCAAAGGACGATCGCCTCGCAGATGATCGACGCGACCGGGGTCACGGCCCGCCTCCGCATCGGCGGTGCCACGACGGCGCCGACGACCGTCGCGGCCAAGGGGACCGCGGCCGAGTTCGCCGCCTCGGGGACGGTGATCACCTCGCCCGGGTTCCTCCGCGTCTACCAGGAGAGCGAGGACGAGCTCGACGAGTCGCGCCAGGACGACGAAGTCCGGTTGCCCGCGGTCAGGTCCGGGGCGCCGCTCGCACTCGGGTCGTTCGCCACCGAGGAGCACGTCACGAAGCCTCCCGCCCGCTACACGGAGGCGTCGCTCGTGAAACGCCTCGAGGATCTCGGCGTCGGCCGCCCGTCGACCTACGCGAGCATCCTGCAGACGATCCAGGACCGCGGCTACGTCTGGAAAAGGGGCAGCGCCCTCGTCCCCGCCTTCCTCGCCTTCGCGGTCGTCGGTCTGCTCGAGACGCACTTCCCCTCGCTCGTCGACTACAACTTCACGGCCACGATGGAAGACGACCTCGACGAGATCGCGGCGGGAACCGAGCAGGCGATCCCCTGGCTCGAGCGCTTCTACTTCGGCGACGGGAGGGAAGGCACGACGGCACGCGCCGCGGGCCGCGCGGCCTCCGTCGAAGGCGGACAGGGCCTGAAACAGGCGGTCGTTGACCACCTCGGTGAGATCGACGCCCGTGAGGTCAACTCGATCCCGCTCGGCACCGACGGCGAAGGCACGCCGGTCGTCGTCCGGGTGGGCCGGTTCGGCCCCTACCTGCAGCGGGGGGAGGACCGCGCCTCGATCCCGGCGGATCTCGCGCCCGACGAGCTCACCCTCGGACGCGCCCTCGAGCTGATCGCGACGCCGTCGGGCGAGCGCGAGCTCGGGGTCGACCCGCGCTCCGGGCTCGTCGTGTCGGTGCGGATCGGGCGTTTCGGGCCGTACGTCCAGCTCGGTGCGGGCGGCAAGGGCGCGAAACCCCCGCGGGCGTCGCTGTTCCGGTCGATGAGCCCGGAGACGCTTACGCTCGAAGAGGGACTGGAGCTGTTCCGTCTGCCGCGGGTCGTCGGCGTCGACCCTGCCACCGGCGAGGAGATCGTCGCCCGCAACGGCCGCTACGGACCGTACCTGCAGCGCGGCAGCGACTCGCGCAGTCTCACGTCCGAGGAACAACTGCTGGAGATCGGTCTCGAAGCTGCGCTCGAGCTCTTCGCGCGCCCGAAAGAGCGCCGCTTCGGACGGACCGGCAACGTCCCAGGCAGGGAGATCGGTCCGGACCCGGAGTCCGGATCGCCGATCGTGCTCCGCGCGGGCCGTTTCGGGCCCTACGTCACCGACGGAAAGGTGAACGCGTCGCTCCGGCGCGGCGACGATCCCGAGGCGATGACGCTCGAACGCGCGGCCGAGCTGCTCGCCGAGCGACGGGCCGCCGGCGCGAGGACCCCTCGCCGGGCCCGCGCCACGAAGAGAACCGCGACGCGGAAGTCCGCGGTGAAACGGACCGCGGTGAAGAAGATCGCGGCGGCGAAGTCCGCGGCGAAGAACACGGCCGCCAGGAAATCCCTGGCCAAGAAGTCCGGCGCGAAGAAATCCGCCGCCAAGAAGACGGCGGCGAAGGCAACCCCGAGGGCGAAGCGTGCCCGCGGGACGGCCGCACGACGGACCTCTTCTGGCTGACCGGATCGGTGGCGGATCGCCGCGAACTCCGGGTGTCGTAGTGTCGGACAAATGGCCGAGCGTGGGAGATTCATCGTCCTCGAGGGCGGTGAAGGGTGCGGCAAGTCGACGCAGGCGGAGCTGCTCGCGACCCATCTCGGCGCGGAGTCGACGCGTGAGCCCGGGGGAACCGAGGTCGGGGAAAGGATCCGCGCCATCCTGCTCGACCGCGACCTCGGTCAGCTCGACCCGCGCGCCGAGCTGATGCTCATGCTCGCGGCGCGCGCCCAGCACGTCAGCCAGCGGATCAGGCCCTGGCTCGCCGCCGGCCGCGACGTCGTGTGCGATCGATTCTCGGGCTCGACGCTCGCCTATCAGGGATACGGTCGTGGCCTGCCGCTGGGCGAGATCGCCGCGGCGGACGTTTGCTCGCGCGCCGGTCTCGAGCCCGATCTTGTCGTGCTGCTGGACCTGCCGGCCGAGGTCGGGGCGGCGCGGCGGGACGAACCCGACGATCGCATCGAACGGGAGGGCAAGGCCTTCTTCGCGCGGGTCGCCGACGGCTTTCGCGCCCTCGCACGTGGCGATCCGGATCGCTGGGTCGTGGTCGACGCGTCCGGGCCGCAGGAGGAAGTGGCCCGACGGGTGCGCGCCGCGGTGGCGGAGCGCCTTGGTGCGAACGGCGGCAATTTCCCGTGAGGGCGAACTGACGACCGCAGCGGGCCCGGATCGTTCGGCGAGGTCGCGCGCACCCGTCCTCGACCGCATCGTGGGCCAGGCGCGGGTGCGGGCGGTGCTCGGCTCGTTCGTCACGTCTCCCGTGCACGCCTTCCTCTTCGTCGGGCCACCGGGTTCGGGCAAGCGCGAAGCGGCGAGGGTGTTCTCGGCGGCGCTCGTCTGTCCGAACGGTGGGTGCGGCGAGTGTCCCTCGTGTCGCGACGTCATCGCAGGACGTCATCCCGACGTCGTGTTCGTCGAGCGACACGGCGCCTCGATCCTCGTCGACGAGGCGAGGGAGGTCACCCAGCTCGCCCAGCGGACGCCGCGGCTCGCGAGCCGTCAGGTTCTCGTCCTCACCGACTTCCATCTCGTCGACCGCGCCGCTCCGGCGCTCCTGAAGACGATCGAGGAGCCGCCCGCCACGACGGTGATCATCGTTCTCGCGGACGCGCGGGCGCCCGCGCTCGTCACGATCGCGAGCAGATGCGTCGAGGTGGAGTTCCCTCCGCTCGACGTCGAGAGCATCGCGGCCGCGCTGCGCGCGAGCGGCGCGGCGGCGGAGGTCGCGCTGGCGGCGGCTTCGGCGGCGAACGGACGCCTCGACCGGGCGCGACTGCTCGTCGAAGACCCGAGGTTCGCGGTGCGCGAGGCGCGCTGGCGCGCCGTCCCGGAGCGACTCGACGGGACCGGGGCGACGGTGGCGCTGCTCGCGGCGGAGCTTCTCGCCGCGCCCGACGAGCTCCTCGTCGTGCTCGCCGAGCACCAAGCCGCGGAACTGGCGAGCGTCGATGCGGCTGCCGAGCTCGAAGGCGAGCGCCGAACCCCTGGGCGCAAGGCGATCGAGGATCGTCACCGCAGGGAGCAACGGCAGGTCCGCACGGACGAGCTGCGCGCTGGACTGGCGACACTCGCCTCGGCATACCGCTCCCGGCTCGCGACCGAGAATCTGCCGGCGCGCCGGGCCGCGTCGCTCGTCGCAGCGTGTGAGGAGATCGACGCGACCGCGGCGCGCCTGTCGCGCAACCCGAACGAGTCGCTTCTCCTGCAGGCGTTGCTGCTGCGACTCGACGGCTCGATCTGAACCCGCGGAGGGGCGATCCCGACGACAGCCCGGCGCGGGGCCGCTCCGATCGGAGCTCAGCGGTCGCGCATCGACTCGAGCCGCGAGCGAATCCCCGGCCACTCGGCCGCAACGATCGAGTAGTAGGCGGTGTCCCGCACCGCGCCGTCCACCGCTGGCGCGTGCACACGGCGGATTCCCTCGAAGCGCGCCCCGAGCCGGAGGATCGCGGCGCGCGACCGGTCGTTGCGGGCGTCGGTCTTCAACGTGACGCGCAGGACGCCCCAGGTGTCGAAGGCGTAGGTGAGGAGCAGAAGCTTGCACTCGGTGTTGACGACGGTGCGCTGCGCCGACGCCGCGTACCAGGTCCCGCCGATCTCGGCGACCGTCGGTGGGGTGTCGTCCGTGGGCGCGGGCCCTCGGGTCACGCCCGGTGGCCACGGGGGCGGCCAGTGGAAGACCTCGAGGTCCATGAAACGGGTCGCGCCGACGATCCGGTCGCTCCCGAGCAGCCGGACCGTGAAGGGGAGCTGGCGTCCCGACAACGAAAGCTCGACGTTCTCCTCGACGTACCTCGTCACCTCCTCGACGCCGTTCGGCACCTCGCTGAAGGCGAAGGAGGCGCGGTCCTCGGCGGCTGCCGCGACGAGACCAGGGATGTGACGGGCCGCGAGCGGCTCAAGCTGAACGAAGCGGTCGCGCAGCGTCGGAGACGAGAGCACGGCGCCAAGTCTTGTGCATCGGGGACCCCGTCACAGCTGCGGCGTCGATCCCTTCGCGGGAATCGCCGCAGCCTCTACCGTAGGGTCGTGCTGTCGCGTCGTTCACGGGCGGAGTTCGGGTCACGCGCTCGCGACGTGGAGTCCCACCCCGGCGGCGGCCGGGTCTAGGGCGGCGATGTCCAAACGTGGCTGGATGCTGTTCGCTGCGCTGGCGGTGATCTGGGGACTTCCGTACTTCTTCATCCGGATCGCCGTACGCGACCTCGAACCGGCGACGCTCGTCTTCTTGCGCACGGGGCTCGCTTCGGTGATCCTGTTGCCGTTCGCGGTCCGCCGGCGACAACTGGGCGCGCTGATCGACCACTGGCCCGCCGTCCTCGCCTACACGCTCAGCGAGATCACGGTTCCCTGGTTCCTGCTCGCGACGGCGGAGGAGAAGCTGACGAGTTCGCTCGCGGGGCTGCTCGTCGCGACCGTGCCGATCTTCGGGGCGGTGATCGCCTGGGCGCTCGGCCACGAGCACCCGGGCGTACGGAGGGTATCCGGGCTGTTCCTCGGCTTCGCCGGCGTGGTCGTCCTCGCCGGCTTTGGCGTGAAGGGATCGAATCTCGTGTCGATGGGCGAGATCGTGCTGTGCGCCGTCGGTTACGCCGTCGCGCCGATGATCGTCAGCCGTCGCCTCGCCCGGGCGCCGAGCTTCGAAGTCGTCACCGCCTCCATGGTCGTGACCGCCCTCGTCTATCTGCCGTTCGGGCTCACCCACCTGCCGAGCAAGTTCCACGCCGAGACCGCCGAGTCCATCGCCACGCTGTCGGTCGTGTGCACCGTGCTCGCGTTCATGCTGTTCTTCGCGCTCATCAGGGAAATCGGGCCGACCCGTGCGACGGTCGTGACCTACATCAATCCCGCCGTCGCGCTGCTACTCGGCGTCGTGGCCCTCGGGGAACCCTTCACGCTCGGCATCGCGGTCGGCTTTCCCGTGATCATCGCCGGTTCGATCCTCGCAACCTGGTCGAAAGCGCCTCCCATCCGTTCCGCTGGCGCGCTCGGGCCGCCCGAACCCGTCCTCGGTGGCAATCCGGCGCCCTGAGCGCGAGACGGGCGGTGGTGGGCTCCGGTACCGGCGGACAGGCAACGACGTCGGCTGCCCGGTCCGTGTCCGCGCTGGCGTCGACCGCGGCGACTCGCGTTCGCCTCCGTGACCCGGGCGGCGCGTTCGCTCCGGCGCCTCCGAGCCCCGGCCTCCCGGTGGGATTGACCCACTTCGGTCAGGCGCGGGACGCCAAACGGATCACCCGCCCGGGTTCGTTGTCCGGGCGGGTGACGAATTCGGGGGGTTTCACAGTTCCCTAATGATCTGCTCATGAAGAGCACAGGACGGCGTGCGACACTATTCGCAGGTCAACGTGGAGGTGGCCATGCCTCGCTTTGGTGAAGTTCTCCGTCACGGACGTGTTCTCGCGTCCGTGACGCGCGCGCTCGTCACCGTCGGTTTGGTGGTCGGGCTGTCTGCGACCTGGTCAGGTGTAGCCGCCGCGTCGGCGGCGCCCTCGCACCACGGCCACGGTCTCGGTGGCGGCCCGGTCGCCGCCGGCACCGTGGCGAGTGTGCCCGCCGACAACGCCTTCACGATCACGACGCACGCCGGCACGACGTTGACCGTGGACGTGACCACGTCGACGACCTACGTCGAGCGCGGCGTGTCCAGCCCCTCGCTCGCCGACGTGACGCAAGGCGCGCTCGTCGCCCTCTTCGGCACGATCTCGGGGACGACGGTGAGCGCGACCGAGGTCAGCATCTGGGTACCCAAAGTCGCCAGCAACCAGCCGGTCGCCGCCGGCACCGTGGCGAGTGTGCCCGCCGACAACGCCTTCACGATCACGACGCACGCCGGCACGACGTTGACCGTGGACGTGACCGCGTCGACGACCTACGTCGAGCGCGGCGTGTCCAGCCCCTCACTCGCCGACGTGACGCGAGGCGCGCTCGTCGCCCTCTTCGGCACGATCTCGGGGACGACGGTGAGCGCGACCGAGGTCAGCATCGCGCCGCCCCAGCCGAGTCGTAACTTCGCCACGGTGGGAGTCGTCCAGCCCACACCGTCGACGACGGGCTTCACGATCCGCACCTGGAACGGGACAACCGTCACGGTCGACGTGACCGCGTCGACGACCTACGTCGAGCGCGGCGTGTCCAGCCCCTCACTCGCCAACGTGACCGCGGGCGAGTCCGTCGCCGTCTTCGGCACGACGTCGGGGACGACGGTGACCGCGACCGAGGTCGTCATCGTGCCGCCCCCGCCGCCGAATCGTGACCTTGCGACGGCGGGTGTCGTCCAGCCCACACCGTCGACGACGGGCTTCACGATCCTCGCCTGGAATGGGACAACCGTCACGGTCGACGTGACCGCGTCGACGACCTACGCCGAGTACGGCGTGTCCAGCCCCTCGCTCGCCAACGTGACCGCGGGCGAGTTCGTCGCCGTCTTCGGCACGACGTCGGGGGCGACGGTGACCGCGACCGAGGTGGTCATCGCTGGCAGCAAGGGAGCCGGGCTGTTCGGTTTCGGCCAGCCGTTCCATTTCGGACGGGGTTTCGGAGGTTTCGGCGGCTTCGGCTTTGGCAGGGGATCCGGTCACCCCAGTCGGGGATTCGGTGATCGCGGGCCGGCGACGGGCAACCCCGGCCAGTGACGCCGTGGCTTCGCCACGGCAGCGGACACGACAGGAAGACGCCTTCCCTCCGGCGGCGCGACGCTCCCAGAAAGGCCATGCGAGGACCTAGGTCCCGGGTGGTCGTCAAGTATGCTTCGTGCCGGCTGCCGTGCTCACCGCGCTGATCGTGCACGCCGGATCGGCTTCACTCGACGGCGCGGCGACATGGCGGCACTCTCGGACGGTGCGATGAGAATCGCCCGGGAGGCTGGGCGCGGGGACCGGGTGCCCTTCTCGCTGGGCGTTCTCGGCAGACCCGGCGTTGCTGGTCGTGCGCGTCGCCGTTGAGGCGCGGCCCGAGGGCCGATGGGGGCACTCTCGACGTTCGGCCCGTGCGGGTGGGCCGAACGAGAGGCCCGATGCGAAGGTCACGTCGTTACTGGTGTTCAGACGAGCTTGGGCAGTCGACCGGCGTCCGAGTTGCAGGTCAGCCCGCGATTTGGCTGGCAGGGAGGGGCTCGGCCAGTTAGCTTGACGGCCATGGCCCATAAGGAGCGGAAACAGTCATGAGCAGCCCGTTGTGGGACGTTGCGTTACTGCCGGACCTCGCGCACGGGCGCACTCACTCCGGCCCCGTCCGAGAGCGACGACCGGTGTACGTCGACCTGTTGCCGCCGTGCAACGCCGGCTGTCCGGCCGGCGAGAACATCCAGGCCTGGCTGTCGCACACCCGAGCGGGCCGCCACGAGCAAGCCTGGCGTGAGCTCGTCACGAACAATCCGCTGCCGGCCATCCACGGGCGGGTCTGCTACCACCCGTGCGAAAGCGTTTGCAACCGGGCCAACCTCGACAGCGCCGTCTCGATCCATTCGGTCGAGCGGTTCCTGGGGGACCTCGCGCTCGAGAAGGGCTGGCAGTTCGACCCGCCGGCGGTGCGCAGCGGCAAGCGGGTCCTCGTGATCGGGGCCGGCCCGAGCGGGTTGTCCGCGGCCTACCACCTCGCCCGACTCGGCCACGAGGTCGAGATCCGGGACGCGGGCGCGGAGCCGGGCGGGATGATGCGATACGGCATCCCGGCCTATCGCCTGCCCCGCGACGTGCTCACCGCCGAGCTCGCCCGGATCGCCGCACTCGGCGTGGAGATGACCCGCGAGCACCGGGTGGAGGATCTCGTCGCCGAGCGGCAGCAGGGTCGCTTCGACGCCGTCTTCGTCGCGGTCGGTGCGCACCTGTCCCGGCGGGTCGAGATCCCGGCCCGCGACACCGGGCCGATGCTCGACGCGCTCTCGTTCCTGCGGAGCGTCGCCTCCGGCGAGCGTCCGGTCATCGGTCGCCGCGTCGCCGTCTACGGCGGTGGCAACACCGCGATGGACGCCGCCCGGGTCGCCAAGAGACTCGGCGCGGACGAAGCGCTGATCGTCTACCGACGCACGCGCGCCCAGATGCCGGCCCATCCCGAGGAGGCCGAGGACGCCGAGCGCGAGGGCGTGCGGATCAACTGGTTGCGGACGATCACGGCGATGGACGGTCCCGAGATGCAGGTCGAGGTGATGGAGCTCGACGAGTCGGGCTTCCCGCAGCCGACCGGTCGGTTCGAGACGCTCGCCGCGGACACGGTGATCCTGGCGCTCGGGCAGGAGACCGACACGGAGTTCCTGCACAGGGTGCCCGGGGTCGAGTTCGAGAAGGACGGCACGGTCAAGGTCTCGCCGTCGCTCGAGACCGGATGCCTCGGGGTGTTCGCCGGCGGTGACATGGTGCCGAGCGAGCGCACCGTCACGGTCGGTGTCGGGCACGGCAAGAAGGCCGCCCGCCACATCGACCGATGGCTCAGGGGCGGCGACGCGGCCTTCGCCGCGAAACACGACCTGGCGACGTTCGACCGGTTGCACCTCTGGTACTTCGGCGACAACGCCCGGCGTGAGCAGCCGGAGCTCGCGCCCGAGGAGCGTGTCGCGGACTTCGACGAGGTGACCGGCGGGTTGTCCGCCGACGAGGCGGTCTACGAGGCCGGCCGGTGTCTGTCCTGCGGCAACTGCTTCGAATGCGACGGCTGTCTCGGATCCTGCCCGGAAGACGCCGTGATCAAGCTCGGCGTCGGGAACCGCTACCGGTTCAACTACGAACGCTGCACCGGCTGCGGGGCGTGTTTCGAACAGTGTCCGGTGCATGCGATCGAGATGGTGGTGGAGGCGAACTGAAATGCGCGTGACAGTCGACGGGAACGAGGCCGCGGCCTCGGTTGCATACCGGCTCAGCGAGGTCTGCTGCATCTACCCGATAACTCCGTCGTCGCCGATGGCGGAGCTCGCCGACGAATGGTCGAGCCACAAGAGGACCAACCTCTGGGGCGGCGTGCCGATCGTCGTCGAGATGCAGAGCGAGGGAGGCGCGGCGGGCGCGCTGCACGGCGCGCTGCAAAGCGGCGCCCTGGCGACGACGTTCACCGCCTCCCAGGGCCTTCTGCTCATGATCCCGAACATGTACAAGATCGCCGGCGAACTGACCCCCGCGGTGCTGCACGTCGCGGCGCGCTCGCTCGCGGCCCAGGGATTGTCGATCTTCGGTGACCACGCGGACGTCATGGCGGTTCGCCAGACGGGATTCGCGATGCTCGCCTCGGCGTCGGTGCAGGAGGCGCACGACCTGGCGCTCGTGGCCCACGCCGCGACGCTCGCGACGCGGGTGCCGTTCGTGCACTTCTTCGACGGGTTCCGCACCTCGCACGAGCTGAACACGATCGAGATGCTCACCGACGACGACCTCGCGGCGGTCGTTTCCGAGGAGCTCGTCCGGGCGCATCGCGACCGGGCGCTCTCGCCGGAACGCCCGTTCATCCGGGGCACGGCCCAGAACCCGGACGTCTACTTCCAGGCGCGCGAGACGGTGAACCCCTTCTACGCCCGCGTGCCGGACGCCGTCGAAGAGGCGATGGCGCGTCTTGCCGACCGCACCGGCCGGCGCTACCACGTCGTTGACTACGCCGGGCACCCTGAGGCTGACCGTGTGCTCGTCATCATGGGTTCGGGCGGGGAGACGGCCCGGGAGACGGTCGCGGCACTCAGCGCGCGCGGCGAACGGGTCGGTGTCGTCCAAGTGCGCCTGTTCCGTCCGTTCCCGGCTCGGGCGCTCGCCGCCGTGCTGCCGCCGACCGTGCGGCGCGTCGCCGTCCTCGACCGGACGAAGGAGCCGGGCTCGATGGGCGAGCCGCTCTTCCTCGACACGGTCGCCGCGCTCAGCGCATCGTTCGCCGACGGGGCGACGGCGGTGATGCCGGCGGTGATCGGCGGCCGCTACGGACTGTCCTCGAAGGAGTTCACCCCGGGCATGGTGAGCGGTGTGTTCGCCGAGCTGGCCGCTGACCGGCCGCGCCGCGAGTTCACCATCGGCATCAACGACGACGTGTCCGGGACGAGCCTGCCCTTCGACGCGTCGCTCGACATCGAGTCGGCCGAGACGGTTCGTTCGATCTTCTTCGGTCTCGGATCGGACGGAACGGTCAGCGCCAACAAGAACACAATCAAGATTCTCGGCGACGAGGAGGGTCTGAACGCGCAGGGGTACTTCGTCTACGATTCGAAGAAGTCCGGCTCGCAGACGGTGTCACACCTGCGCTTCGGTCCGAAACCGATCCGGGCGCCCTACCTCGTCGGCCAGGCGAGCTTCGTCGGCTGTCACCACTTCGGGCTGCTCGAGCGGGCGAACGTGCTCGGCCCGGCGGCACCGGGCGCGACACTGCTCCTCAACTGTCCGCATCAGCCGGAAGAGATCTGGGACGCGCTCTCGCGCCCGGTCCAAGAGCAGATGATCGCCAAGCACATCGACCTCTACGTGGTCGACGCCAGCCGGATCGCCCGCGAGGTGGGCATGGCCGGGCGGACGAACATCGTCCTGCAGACGTGCTTCTTCGCGATCTCGGGCGTGCTGCCGCGCGAGATCGCGATCGACCGGATCAAGAAGGCGATCGTCAAGACGTACGGTCGGCGCGGCGAAGAGGTGGTCAAGCGCAACCAGGCCGCCGTCGACCGCTCGCTCGAAGGTCTGCACCGAGTCGAGGTGCCGGGGAAGGTGAGCGCGACGCGCGAACTGCCGCCAATCGTGCCGGACCACGTGCCCGAGTTCGTCCGCGCGGTCACGGCCGAGATGATGGCCGGCCGGGGAGACGCCCTCCCGGTGAGCGCGCTCCCGGTGGACGGCACGTATCCGAGCGGCACCGCGGCCTACGAGAAGCGGAACATCGCGGAGTTCGTGGCCCGTTGGGAGCCGACGACGTGCATCCAGTGCGGCAACTGCAGCTTCGTGTGTCCGCACAGCGTGATCCGTTCGCGCCAGTACGACCGGTCCCACCTCAAGGGGGCGCCGGAGGGGTTCCGTTCGGCACCGCTTGACGCCGTCGGCCTGCCCGACACCCGTTACACGCTGCAGGTCTACGTCGAAGACTGCACGGGCTGCGGCCTGTGCGTCGAGGCGTGCCCGATCGAGACGCCCGGCGACCCGGTCCGCAAGGCGATCAACCTGACCGAACGGGAGCCGCTCGTCGCCGCCGAACGGGACAACATTGCCTTCTTCGAGACCCTGCCCGCGACCGACCGGTCCCGGGTCGACTTCGGCACGGTGCGCGGCACCCAGTTCCTCGAGCCGCTGTTCGAGTTCTCGGGCGCCTGCGAGGGCTGTGGCGAGACGCCGTATCTGAAGCTGCTCTCGCAGCTCTTCGGCGATCGGCTGATGGTGGCCAACGCGACCGGCTGCTCGTCCATCTACGGCGGCAACCTGCCGACGACGCCGTGGACGACCGACAACGACGGCCGCGGGCCGGCCTGGTCGAACTCGTTGTTCGAGGACAACGCCGAGTTCGGGCTCGGCTTCCGCATCGCCACCGACGGCCACGTCGCACTGGCCCGCCGGCGTCTCGGCGAACTGCGCGACGCCCTCGGGCCGGAGCTCGTCGACGAGATCCTCGCCGCGACCCAGCTGCGCGAGTCGGAACTGCGCGCCCAGCGCGAGCGGGTGGCCGAGCTGAAACGGCGGCTCAACGGCGTCGACGGGACCGCCGCCGACGACCTGCGCAGCGTCGTCGACTACCTCGTCCGGCGCAGCATCTGGATCGTCGGCGGCGACGGCTGGGCCTACGACATCGGGTCCGGCGGGCTCGACCACGTGCTCGCGAGCGGGCGAAACGTCAACGTGCTCGTGCTCGACACCGAGGTGTACTCCAACACCGGCGGCCAGATGTCCAAGTCGACGCCGCTCGGCGCCGTCGCGAAGTTCGCGACGTCCGGCAAGACGGTGACGAAGAAGGACCTCGCGCTGCAGGCGATGTCCTACGGCAGCGTCTACGTCGCGCGTGTCGCGATGGGCGCCGACCCGCAGCAGACGCTGACGGCGTTCCGCGAGGCCGAGGCCTACGACGGCCCCTCGCTCGTGCTCGCCTACTGCCACTGCATCGCGCACGGCATCGTGATGCGCGACGGGCTCGACCAGCAGTACCGGGCCGTGGCGAGCGGCTACTGGCCGCTCGTCCGCTACGACCCGGTGGTGCGCGCCGCGGGCGGCAACCCGTTCCTGCTCGACTCGCCGAGGCCCCGCATCCCGCTCGCCGAGTACACGAACCGGGAGTTGCGCTATCGCTCGCTCATGAGCACCGATCCCGCCGAAGCCGAACGGCTCCACGCCCTCGGTGAGCAGGCGGTGTCCCGGCAGTGGGACGTCTACGAGGAGATGGCGACCCACGGCGCCGAGCACTTCGCCGCTGACGCCCGCAAGGAGCGCTGATGGACCTCTCGACGCGGTACATGGGGCTGGAACTGCGCAACCCGCTCGTCGCGTCCGCCTCGCCGCTCTCCTGGACGGTGGACGGCGTGCGGCGCCTCGCCGACGCCGGGGTCGGCGCCGTCGTGCTCTACTCGCTGTTCGAGGAGCAGGTGCGCCGGGAGGCAGCCGAGAACGCCCGACTCGTCGACGCCGGCGCGAACAGTTTTGCCGAGTCGCTCTCGTACTTCCCGGTCTCGTCCGAGGACGAGCCCGGGCCGCGTCACTACCTCAGCGTGCTCGAGCGGGCCGCCGCCGCCGTCGAGATCCCGGTGCTGGGGAGCCTCAACGGCGTGACCTCCGGCGGTTGGGTCGAGTACGCCCGCCGTCTGCAGGACGCGGGGGCGGCGGCGATCGAGCTGAACATCTACTACGTGCCGGGCAGCACGCGCATAACCGGGCGTGAGGTCGAGAACCGGCACGTCGAGGTGCTCGCAAGCGTCAAGGCCGCGGTCAGCGTGCCGGTCGCGGTCAAGCTGGGCCCCCATTTCAGCTCGACCGGCGAGATGGCACTGCGCCTCGACGAGGCGGGGGCGGACGCGCTCGTGCTGTTCAACCGCTTCCTGCAACCCGACATCGACCCGGACGCCCTCGCTGTCGTGCCCCAGGTCGGCCTTTCCCACCCGGGCGAAGCCCGCCTGCCGCGTACCTGGATCGCCCTGCTCTACCGACGCGTGCACGCCGCCCTGGCGGCGACGACAGGCGTCGAGACGCCGGCCGACGTGAGCAAGTTCCTGCTCGCCGGGGCCGACGTCGTCATGACGGCCTCGGCGCTGCTGCGGCACGGTCCCGAGTACGCGACCGTGCTCGTCGACGGCCTCGCCGACTGGATGGAGCGCAAGGGCTTCGCGACCGTCGACGCGCTGCGCGGGCGGCTCGCCGTGCCGGCCGAAGCCGACGGGGCGGACTACGAGCGAGCCGGCTACGTCGGCGCGCTGCGCGCCGCCAACATGAGCGACTACGGGCCCTGGTGAGCCGGACGATCCCGGGATGCGTTCGCCCGCTTCTCGCACGGGCGTGACCATCGGGGAGTTCGCACCGAGACGGGGACGGAGATCGCGCGCCCATCCGTCCTGGGCCCGCACCGGCAGCGGACTTCCCTGACTCGCACGGCTCCGCCTGCGAAGCGCCGTTCCGACCATCTCGTCTCTGCGCGGCACGAGCCGCAGGCATTCTCCGATCGTGGTCCGGCGGGTCGCTCCCGTCAGGTCGCGCGCCGATAGCGGTGCACCGCAAGCGGGCCGAAGACCACGAGGATGCCGACGCTCCAGGCGAGCGCCTCCAGCACGCTGGTCGCCGTTGACCCGCCGACACAGAGCGCTCGAACCGCCGCCACGGTGACCGACACCGGCTGGTGGGCGGCGAACGCCTGGAGCCAACCGGGCATCGCGGTCACCGGGACGAAGGCCGAGGATGCGAACACGAGCGGGGCCATGACCGGGAACGCTGCCGCCTGGGCGGTCTCGGGATCGCCGGTCATGAGTCCGACCGTCGCGAACACCCAGGACAGCGCGTAGCCGAACAAGAGCACGACGAGCATCGCGGCGATGAGGCCGGGCACGCCGGCGCGGATCCGGAATCCGACGGCGAAGCCCACTCCCACCATGAGGGCGGCGACGAAGACGTTCCGCACGAGGTCGGCGAGGGTCCGACCCCCGAGAACCGCCGAGCGCGACATCGGGAGCGAGCGGAAGCGCTCGAGCAGTCCGCTCTGCAAATCCGTGGCGAGTCCGATCGACGTCCCGATGGCGCCGAACACCGTCGTCTGCACGAAGATGCCGGGCATCAGGTAGTCCACGTAGGGATAGGGGATGAGACCGGCCAACCCGACGACGCCGCCGAACACGTAGCGGAACATGAGCACGAAGATGACCGGCTGGATCGTGGAGAAGATGAGCAGCGAGGGGACTCTCCAGTAGGCGATCAGGTTGCGGCTGCCCGCCGAGAGGGAGTCGCGGAAGGGCCGGAGCAGCCGGTAGGGGTGGCGCACGATCGGAAAATCGAGCGTCGTGGTGGCGAGGCTCATCGCCGGCCCCGGTCGGTCGACACCTCACCGCTGGCCCCGGCCGTGCTCGTCCTTCTCCCGGTGAGCGAGAGGAACACGTCGTCGAGACTCGGCTCCCGCACCGTCAGCGTCGTCGGCGCGAGGCCGTTCTCGTTGAGCGCGCGCACCGTCTCGAGAAGCACGCGGGTCCCGTCCGCCGAGCTGATACGCAGCACGGTCCCCTCCCGATCCGCCATGAATCCCGTCGCCTCGGCGAGCAGTTGCGCGGCCCGGAGCGCCTCGGTCTCGTTTCTCAGGCTGATCTCGAGCACCGTGTTCCCGAGCTGCGCCTTCAGGGACGCCGGCGTGTCGAAGGCGATGACGCGGCCCTCGCTCATGACGGCGACCCGATCGGCGAGGCGGTCGGCCTCTTCGAGGTACTGGGTCGTGAGCAGCACCGTGGCCCCGTCCGCCACGAGCTCTCGGATCATGCCCCACAGTTCGTTGCGGCTGTGGAGGTCGAGGCCGGTGGTCGGCTCGTCGAGGAAGACGACCGCGGGCCGCTGCACGAGCGCCGCCGCCACGTCGAGGCGTCGCCGCATGCCTCCCGAGTAGGTGCGGGCGGTGCGGTCCGCGGCGTCCCGCAGCTGGAAACGATCGAGCAGCTCGTAGGCGCGTGCGCGCGCGACGCTGCCTGGCAGTTGGGCGAGCCGGCCCGTGAGTCGCAGGTTCTCCGCCCCGGTGAGGTTGGGGTCGATCGCGGCGAACTGCCCCGCGAGCCCGATCAGGTAACGCACCTCGTCGGCATGGCGGACCACGTCGCGCCCGAGCACCTCGGCGCGGCCGGCATCGGGATGCAGGATCGTCGACAGGATCCGCACGATGGTGGTCTTGCCCGAGCCATTGGGCCCGAGCAGGCCGAACACGGTGCCCGGGGCGACCTCGAAGCCGACGCCGTCGACCGCGTGGACGTCCCCAAAGTGCTTGACGAGCCCGTCAACTCGGATGGCAGATTGCACGGCGTCATCCTTGCAACGCCCGTGTCCCGGCTAAAGTGCCTTTCGCCCCAAAATGGCCCTATGTCGCGCAACACGGCTGAGTAGAACGCGAGCCCTGTCCTGTCGCATTGCGCCGAACCCGCCAGTCTCAGCTGCCTCAGATCCCCTGTCGCGCCTGGTCCAGGTCGACGGGGAACGCTGAGGTGGTGCGCCGGCGGGCCTTCGACCCGAGTCGCGGCACCGGACCGTTCCGCGTGGTCTGACGCGCTGCGGTGTCGCGGCGCCTGCGTCGGGGGCTCTGGCGGTCAGCGGACACGGAACCCCACCTCACCCACGGGCTCCTCGAAGGTCGTCTCGACGGATTCCACCGCTGCACCGGGCGGACCGTGTCCGCACCAATCGACCATGGCGTGCACGGCGTGCGCGCCGCCTTCGAACACGGCCTCGACGCGGCCGTCGCGCAGGTTCGAGACGAAGCCGCGCACGCCGAGGCGGGTCGCTTCCTCGCGACACGAAGCCCGGAAGAAGACGTTCTGGACGCGTCCGTGCACGACGACGTGGGCGCGGACGCCGGGGTCGTCACTCGTGCTCATCGGATCAGCACTCTCCGTCGGTCGTGCGGTGCGGGCATGAGGAAGTCTCGCCGATCGTCCCGTCGCGCGAGAAGACCCGCGCTCCGTGTCGCCCCGGTTCGTCGTGGCGAGACTGTGACGTCGACGAGTCGGGTGCTGCGCTGCGCCGGTAATCTGAGTCGCCCAGCCTTCCAAGCCTCGGAGAAGCGCGATGACCGTGATGAACAGCCGGTCGTGGGACGACCGATACCGGGTGAGCGGGCTGGTGTGGGGCGCCGGCCCGAACCGCTTCCTCGTGGAGCAGGTCAACGGGCTCAGGCCGGGCAGTGCCCTCGACGTCGCGTGCGGCGAGGGCCGCAACGCCGTCTGGCTCGCCGAACGGGGGTGGCACGTCGTCGGCGTGGACTTCTCACCCGTCGGCCTGGAGAAGGCCCGCCGCTCGGCGCAGGCCCGCGGGGTGACCGTCGAGTACGTGGAGGGCGATCTCACCACGTGGGAGCCGCCGGGAAGCTACGACCTCGTCGTCGTGATGTATCTGCACCTGCCGTCGGATCTTCGCCGCGAGGTCCTCACGCGCGTGGCCGGTTCGCTCGTGACCGGTGGGACGATGCTCGTGGTCGGGCACGACGCGTCGAACCTCGCCGAGGGCCACGGCGGTCCACAGGACCCCGCCGTGCTGTACGGACCGGAGGACCTGACGGAAGACCTCGGAGGGATTCTCGAGATCGAGCGGGCCGAGCGCGTGCAGCGTGTCGTCAGCACCGCAGACGGCGAAGCGGTGGCGATCGACGTCCTCGTGCGGGGCCGGCGGCGCTGAGGGTCGCGCGTCCCAGCGCGGCAACGCCCCGGCGGGGTGGCTTCCGGTTCACTCGGTGCCGCGCGAGGAGCGCAGGACCGCGCGAGCGCGGAACTGCCGGCGGCCCGACGGCGAGGACGCGCTGCTCAGCACGCCTGCCCGGTGACTCCCGGTAGTGCCGCCGGTGGCATGACCTTCGCGTCGAGCGTCGGAGCCGGCGCGGCAGCCTGGCCGACGCGGCCAGGATCGCAACGCGAGAGCACCAGGCCGAGTCGGTCGTTCGCACCGCAACGCTGGTCTTGCAGACGATAGATACCCCCTGTGGGTATATGCTCCCGGCATATGGAGCACGGCACCGACAGCACCATGCCGGGCTATGTCGCTGAGAAGGCAGCCATCCAGAGGCGACTGCGGCGGATCGAGGGCCAGATCCGCGGGCTGCAGGGCATGGTCGCCGGGAACCGCTACTGCATCGACGTCCTCGATCAGATTTCCGCGACGACACGCGCCCTCCAGGCCGTCGCACTGGCGCTGCTCGACGAGCACCTGTCGCACTGCGTCGCGCGCGCCGTGGCCGGAGGCGGGGCTGAGGCCGAGGAGAAGATCGACGAAGCCTCGGCGGCGATCGCCCGACTCGTCCGGGCGTGACCGAACTGGCGGTCGTCTCGGCGCTGGTCGACATCGGTCGCAGCTTGCGAGAGGGCTTGTACATGTTCTGGGAGACCCTCTGGGCCCTCGTGCTCGGCTTCTCGCTCTCGGGCCTGGTCCAGGCCTTCGTGTCGAAGGACCGGATGCAGACCAAGCTCGGCAATCACCGGCCGGCGGCCGTCGGCCGCGCCGCCGGCTACGGCATGGTCTCGTCGAGCTGTTCGTACGCCGCTTCGGCCATGGCGAAGTCGCTCTTCGCCAAGGGGGCGGACTTCATCGCCGCGACCGTGTTCATGGTCGCCTCGACGAACCTCGTCATCGAGCTCGGCATCGTCATGCTCGTGCTGCTGGGCTGGCAATTCCTAGCCGCGGAGTTCATCGGTGGCCCGCTCATGATCGCCCTCGTCGCGCTCGGCGGAGGCTTCATCCTCGGCCAGCCACTCATCGAGGCCGCGCGACACCGCGTCAGCAGACAGGGCGCGAGCGCCCGTGACGACGCGGCGAGGTCCGGCGTGCCCGTGGCGCGCCAGGACGAACTCGACGGGATCCCCTGGTCGTCGAAACTGCGCTCCCCGGCGGCCTTGTCCGACGCCGCGAGTTACGCCGTCGCCGACGTCACGATGCTGCGCCGCGAACTGGTTGTCGGCTACACCGCCGCCGGGTTCCTCGCGGTCCTCGTCCCCACGGTCGCGTGGAACGCGCTGTTCGTCCACGGGCACGGCATCTGGACCATCCTCGAGAACGTCCTCGTCGGGCCGTTCATCGCAGTGGCGAGTTTCGTGTGCTCGATCGGCAACGTGCCCCTCGCCGCGGCCCTCTGGTCCGGCGGGATCAGTTTCGGCGGCGTGATCGCCTTCATCTTCGCCGACCTCATCGCGATGCCACTGATCCTCATCTACCGCAAGCTCTACGGACCGAAGCTGACCTTGCGTCTGGTCGACCTGCTCTACGTCGTGATGGCAATCGCCGGGCTCGTGACCGAGGGGGTCTTCGCGCTGTTCGGCGCGTTCCCGACCAGGCGGGCGATCCACGTGACGTCCGCCCAGTTCGCCTGGAACTACACCACCTATCTCGACATCGTCTTCCTTGTCATCGCCGCGGCGGTGTGGTGGTTGGCCCGAAACAGGGCGCGCTTCGGTGGCGGCTACGGCTATGCGATCGACCCCGTGTGCGGCATGCAGGTGCGCCGAGACGACGCCCCGGCGCAGGCGTCGTTCGGCGGGAGGAGCTACCGGTTCTGCTCGGATCGTTGCCGCGAGCGGTTCGGGGAGAACCCCGGGCGGTATGCCGTGACGCGAGCGCATCGTGGGGAGGCGTCCCCAGGCGGCTCGGTCGCGGTCAGCCTGACGAAGAAGCCACGCGTGGATCCCCCGGAGCGCGGTCGGCCCGATTTGTGGCATGGCCGTTGACCAGAGAACCGATCCGGTACATTGGATCTTTAGCGGCGTCGACCACTGGTTCAGCAGTCCGGGATGTGCGGCGGCGATTGCTGTCCACCCGGGCGCGACGGCGGCGAAACATCTGTCTCGAACGAGCACTGCGATTGATGCGTCACGTGCCAAGTCGCGAGCGAGCACGACGACCAATCGTCAGGCGTAGCGGCGTTGGTCCTCGCGTGGGTCTCCTCGGGCGGCTCTCTGGCGATTCAGGGCAAGACGGGTGAGACGGGATCGATCAACGTGACGCTCGGCGAGCACGAGGGCACCGCCCCCGGCACGGTCTACTTCAAGGGCAGCTGAAACTGCACACACCAACGCGGGACTCGAGCTGACAAGTTGTTTGGTCCGCCGCGTCGCCTTGAGGGAGTCGCGAGAAGATAGTGGAGCTGACCTGGGAGAACGGTGGGCCGCCCGGGTCTCGATCCCGGCACCTTGGGATTAAAAGTCCCCTGCTCTTCCCGATGAGCTAGCGGCCCGCTCGGCTCGATGACGCGTCGGGCACGTTCTCGCGCGCCGCCGAGTTCTTCACAGCGCATCGTAGGAGACGGCAGACGAGGGAACCCGCAGACCGCGACGCCGCCGAGCACCCGACGGCAGATCCTCATCGGGAGCGAGTGGGCCTAATGCTCCTCGAAGTCGAAAACCGTCGGCAACGACCGCCGTTCGGCCTGACGCGGGACAATGGCGCGAGCTCTGGGGAATTCCGACTCCGTCTCGGTCACGGCGCGATGTTCACGGACGAGGCGCGCCGCGTCGGATCCTCCCCGGTCGGTGGGCGGCTTGAGGCCGCGCACCGGAGGTCTCGCCGCTGCTCGGGTCTCACCGGCGGGGGTCGGGTCGCATCGGCCGCTTGCCAGATAGCGGTTCGACATCGACGGGTGCCGCTCGCTGATGGGACCGCGTCGGGCGACGTCCGGTTGCTCGCGAGGGGAATCACCGGTCGGCGGCTCCGCCACCGGGTCGTCGTCCGTCGAGATCTCGGCGATCGTTGAGTCGATGACGTCACGGATGCGGAGCAGTTCCGTCACGGCGTTCTTGCGCTGCTCGTGAAGGTAAGTGAGCTGGCTGATCGCCCGGGAGCGGTCTTCTTCGAGCCGACCGAGCTGCTCGCGTCGGCGCTGCTCGGTATCCGCGTCGATTTGCTGGGCCTTGCTGCGGGCTGAGGCGAGGATCGTCTGTGCTTCCTCGGCGGTCCTCTCGCGGAGTTCCGCCAGTTCGACTTCGGCCCTCTCCCGGAGCGCGGCGGCACCCTCGCGCGCCTCTTCGAAGATCCGCTGGATGTGCTCACCGACACCGTCGAGGGTGAAGCTCTGAGACGGGCGGCGCTGGTCTTCAAGTGCGCCGACGCGGCGATGCAGCTCGCGGAGTTGACCAACAGCGGCGGCAAGCTTGCGCTCGGCCTCCGAGGCACGGTGCAAGGACTCGTCGAGCCTCCGCTGCTGCGCGGCGACGTAGCGATCGACTTGCTCAGGGTCATAGCCGCGGCGATACGCACCAAAAATCGGTGTGGCCTCGACTGCCTGCGACGCTCGAGACTCCTCCATGCTCGCCTCCCAGCGCCTCCCGGCGCTTTGCTCGCCTCTCGATGCGCCCGCCGGATCCGGCCGGGCAGCAGAACGCCTGCAGTGCCGATGGTACCGGGCTCGTGTGCGTCGGGCGCGGAACTCCTTATCTGATCTCCGAGACTCTGCAGTATTTCTGGCTGACAAGGGCGGGAAGCTGGGAGAAGGTCGCGTCGCCCAGGGCGCCGCAACGGCCGGTCGGCCGGGCAGCTGGCGCCGGGCGCCGCGCGAGGAATTCTCGCCCGGGCGGCCCGACGTCAGTCACACCCTGCTCCGTCGTTACGATGCGGGGACTGACGTGCTCCTTCCTCGGCTCGGCCGCGACGAGGCGCGACCGCTCGGTGAATGGGCGGCGATCAGAAAGGAGCGAGAGCCGATGGGTGACGAAGACGCCGTGCTTGTCGGGCGCGACGCGATAGAAGCGACACTCGGTTCTGCGCTCGCCCGTTGCGCGGAGTTCGCCGAGGTCTTCGTCGAGGACCGTAGTTCCACCGGGGTCTCGTTCGACGACCGTCGTGTCGAGGAGCTGTCGTCGGGTCGGGACCGTGGGGCCGGGATCCGCGTCGTCGTCGGTGAGACGACGGGTTTCGCGCACACCGCCGACCTGTCGGCTGAAGGACTTCGCAAGGCCGCCCAGGCCGCCGCGGCAGTTGCGCACGCGGGTGGAGGTGGCGTGCGTGCGGTCGCGCTCGCCGAGCGCAAGGAGGCTCCGGTCGGCAAGATAGGAACCTACCCGGAGGATATCGACAAGGCGACGAAGGTCGAGCTTCTCGCGCGTGCCGACGACGAGGCGCGCTCGACCAGCGGCTCGATAGTCCAGGTTTCCGCCGGTTACGGCGACAGCCGACGCCGCATCGTCATCGCGAACTCTGACGGCCTCTTCGTGTCGGACGACCAGGTGCGGACGCGGTTCGCGGTCTCGTGTGTCGCCTCGGGGGACTCCGGGCTCCAGACCGGCTACGAGGTTCTCGCGCGCACGATGGGCTTCGAGCTCTTCGACCGGTTCAGCGTCGAGGAGGCGGCGCAGGTGGCCGCCCGGCGCGCGGTCGGCAAGCTCTCCGCCCGCCCGGCCCCGTCGGGAGCCTTTCCCGTCGTGATCAAGGGCGGCACCGGTGGCTTCCTGTTCCACGAGGCGTGCGGTCACGGGCTCGAGGCCGATCACATCATGAAGGATGCTTCCGCTTTCCGGGGCAGGCTCGGCACGAAGGTCGCGAGTCCGCTCGTCACCCTCGTCGACGACGGCACCGTCGGCGAAAGTTGGGGGACCGCGACGATCGATGACGAAGGCCGCCCGGCGCAGCGCAACGTTCTCATCGAGAACGGTGTGCTCACGGAGTACATGTGGGACTACCTGCGCGCGCGCCAGGACGGGCGGGAATCTTCAGGCAACGGGCGTCGCCAGAGCTACGAGCATCTCCCGATGGTCCGCATGACGAACACGTTCCTCCTCGACGGGAGGGAGGACCCCGCGGAGATCATCGCCCAGACCCCGTTCGGTGTGTACCTGGCCAAGCTCGGCGGGGGTCAGGTGAACACGGCGACGGGCGACTTCGTCTTCGGCATGACGGAGGCCTACCTCATCGAGGGGGGCCGGATCACCGAGCCGTTGCGCGACGCCAACCTGATTGGCAACGGACCGGACGTGCTCATGAAGATCGACGCCATCGCGAACGATTTCGAGATGGCGCCCGGAACCTGCGGCAAGGACGGCCAGTCGGTGCCCGTCGGCAGCGGTCAGCCGACGCTGCGGGTTTCGTCGGTCACCATCGGAGGGACGGCCGGTGGCTGAACTCCTCGATTTGGCCGAAGGGATCGTCTCCTGGGCGCAGCCCGGCGAGGAGGTCGAGGCGTTCGTCTCCTGGCAGCGGGAGACCGAGGTGCGCGTCTACGACGGCGGTGTCGAGTCGCTCTCGTCGGCGGAGTCCGCCGGCATCGGCGTCCGCGTGATCGCCGGCGAGCGTCAGGGTTTCGCCTATGTCGGCAACCTCGACGAGCAGCTCGCCCGGGCAGCGCTCGTCGAGGCGCGGGACAACGCCTCGTTCGCGACGCCCGACGCCAACGTCGGGCTGGCGGTCCCGGACGGCGTCGTGCCGGCTTCGCTCGAGCTGTGGGCCGACTCGCTCGGTACGACGACGACGGATGAGAAGGTCGCGCTGGCGCTCGAGCTCGAACGGCAGGTGCGCGCCGGCGACCCCCGGATCCGCGAGGTCGTCAGTGCGGATTACGGCGACGACGAGAGCGAGGCCGCCATCGCCAGTTCGACCGGGGTCAGCGCAACGTCGCGCTCGACGGCCTGCTACCTGGTCGCCTTCGCGGTCGCCGGCGAGGGCGGTGACACGCAGACCGGCGCGGGATACAGCGTGTCCCGGACGCCTGCTGATCTCGATATCGACAAGGCGTCGCGGGATGCGGTTGTACGGGCGACCCGGATGCTCGGGGCGCGGAAGCCAGCGAGCAGCCGCGTCACGGCCGTGTTCGACCGGGAGGTCACGGCGACGTTCCTCGCCGTGCTCTCGGGGACGCTGTCCGGTGAGGAGGTCGCCAAGGGGCGGTCTCTGTTCGCCGACCGTCTCGGCGCGCAGGTCGCCGCGGCGTCGATCACGCTCGTCGACGACCCGACGAACGAGCTCGCCTTCGGGGCTTCCCGGTACGACGCGGAAGGGCTCGCCTGTCGCCGCGTCCCGCTGATCGAGCGAGGTCAGCTCGCCGCGTTCCTCTACGACACGTACTCGGCCCGCCTCGCACGAGCCAAGTCGACGGCGTCCGCGGTACGCGCCGGGTTCAAGTCCACACCCGCAGTGGGCGCCCGGGCGCTCAGCCTCGTCCCCGGCGACCTCGACCAGGCCGGGGTGATCGCGGCCGTCGGGGAGGGACTGTTCATCCAGAGCGTCTCGGGGATTCATTCGGGCGTGAACCCGGTGAGCGGCGATTTCTCCGTCGGGGCCGAGGGCCTTCTCATCCGGCGGGGCGAGCTGGCACAACCCGTCCGGGAGATGACGATCGCGTCGACGATCCAGCAATTGCTGCAGGGCATCGAGGTCGTCGGCGGTGATGTCGAATGGCTGCCGAGCGTCGCGGCGGGTGTCACGATGGCGATCGGTGATGTCGCGATGAGCGGGATCTGAAGGCGGATCTGCCCTTTCCCCGTCAGGTCTTGCCGGTGGGCTCGGCTGCTTTGGTCGTCGTCGCGCCCGTCGGGGCCGGTCCGCCGGAGTCCTTTGACGTTGCGTTCTCCTTCGAGGGAGTCATGGGCTCGGACGCGTTGGCCGTGGCCGCGCCGGACGACGATCCGTTGTTCGCCGGAACCGCGGCCGTTCGACCCGAGCGGCTCTCGGTCCTGTAGAAGCCGCCCCCCTTGAACACAATTCCGATCGAGCCGTACACCTTGCGTAGCGGTCCGCCGCAGGTGCCGCACGTCGTGAGCGTTGAGTCGGTGAACGCCTGCGTCACTTCGAAGCCGTTTCCGCAGTTCTTGCAGACGTACTCGTAGGTCGGCATCCCGTTCCTCCGCCAGCCGGATGCGTAGGGCCGAGACTGGCACTCCTTGGATGAGAGTGCCAAGTATATCGGTGGTCCGGTGCCAGACGAGCACCGAGCCCGCGCCGCGTCGGGTCGAGGCGACGGAGTCGCCGGGGGTTGCGTACACTCGGCGAAATGTCGGAACGGAACCTCGCACGTCTCGACCCGCTCGGTCCGGCGAGAATGGGCGATGTCGCGCCACGCGATGCGACGCATCGTCGTGCCCGGGCCCGCTGCAACGTCGCGATGCTCCCGGAGACGACGGCGAAGGTCGCGACGAACGCCATCACGAAAGGCGACGTACTCGGGGCGGCCCGCGTCGCGGGGATCCAGGCGGCGAAGAGGACCGCGGAGCTCATCCCGTACTGCTACCCGGTGCTCGTCGGACAGGTTTCGATCAACTTCACGATCGGCGACGACTGCGTCGAGGTCGAGGCGAACGTCGAAGCGTTCGACCGCACCGGCGTCGAGATGGAGGCGATGGCGGCGTGTGCGATCGCCGCTCTCACGGTTTACGACATGTGCAAGTCTTCGGACCGGACGATGTCGATCGGCGAGCTGCAGCTCTGGGAGAAGAGTGGCGGCCGGTCGGGAGTCTGGCGACGTACCGACGGCGATACCGCTTCGCCAACTCCCTGAATGCGGCTCCGAACACCCAACGGGCCGTGAGCGGTTCATCGGTCCACCTTTTGAAAGTCGCGATCCGTTAGGGTCGAGTGAACCGCAGGAACCGGCCGACCAAAGGAAAGCAACGGGATGGTCGTAATCGTCCTCGTGCTCGTCTGGTTGGTTGTCATCCTGCCGATCGCGGTGCGCAAGCTCTCCGAATTCCAGCTCGTGTCGTCTGTCGCGCGCTTCCACCACCAGACGGAGCTTCTCGAACGCGCGCACGCGAGCTTCGTCGATGTGCACACGCGCTTGCCAGTGGCTCGGGGTAAGGCACCTCCGCCAGACGACGCGCAGTTGGCGATCGTGAGAGCGATTCAGGCGCGTATCGATGCGCGGCGCACCCGTCGGCGCGAGATGCTGCTCCTGCTCGGATCTGGTATCTGTTCGACTCTTCTCGTCGGTGCCGTGCCTTCGTTGCGCGCTTTCTGGGTCGTGGCCGTCTTGCTGGCGACGGTCACCGGCGTCTACCTCTCCTTGCTCGTTCGCTGTGCCGCGTCCGACGCGGCAGCGGCCGAACGGGCGCGCAAGGTCGTCGCGATCACGACCGGCGCCGATGAGATCGAGCCACCACAGGAGCACCGCGTCGCGGTGATGGGGCGCGGAGGGTTCGTCGATGTTCCGCAAGCCTTTGATCCGCGAGTACCGCGTTTCGTCGTATCGGATGAGGTGGGCTGATCAGCCAAACGGGCGTTCGAGAAGGCGATTCAAGGGAACGGTCCTGTGCCAGAGGTGGCACCGACGCGCGATCGCGCGCCCGTGTTCACCGACCAGGCGTACGCAGGCGCGGACTATTCTCAGGCAGGTTCCAGGCCTGTGGGTCGATACTGACCATTTACCTGGGGGTGTAGCTCAGCTGGTAGAGCGCCACGTTCGCAACGTGGAAGTCGGCGGTTCGAGTCCGCTCACCTCCACCGAACGGGACGGTGCGCGAACCGCCTCCGAGAGGGTGGTCACGTCTGTTCCCGCCGGGATCTTGAATACGGGCCGCACCGCATCCGGTGCTTCGACGCGCACCTCGTGGACGAGGGCGTGCACGAGCGCCTTCACCTGAGCCGGCGAGCCATCGCGGATCGCGGTTTCGAGGTCATGGCGGACATCGGCGAGGTCGGTGTCGCTCGGTGCCTGCAAGTCCGCAGCTTCGAGTTGGCCGAGGAGTTCGTCTCGGTGAATCCGGAGGCCGGTGGCGCGTTCGCCGAGCGCGTTCACCCGGGGAGCGCACGTCTCTTCTGAGAGCGAACCTCGTTCGAAGCTCGTGAGGTAGCGGTCGATCGCCGCCTCGATCGAAGAGAGCTCCTTTTCGATGCCGTCGATCTCGGCCGCGACGAGCTCATGGGTCGCACCGGCTCGTTCGCGTGCTCGGCGCACCGCTTCTTCGATCAGCGCGCCGTCTTTGAAGAGATCGAGGAGTCCGGCGACGATCGCCTCGTCGAGCGCCTCGGCCGGGAGTCGCCCTGCCGAACACGTCGCCCTCCCATAGCGCTGACGGGACCCGCAGGTGTAGTAGCGGTAGGTGCGGTGCCGCCCGGTCGCTGCCGTGCCGGTGAAGCGCGCCCCGTACGCACAGACGACGAGACCGGTGAGGAGGTACTCCGACGAGTGGGCGGCGCGCTTGGCCGGGTCCTCGCCGCGCTCTTTGAGCAGTGCCTCGGCCTTGTGGAAGACCTCGGGATCGACGAGCGCCTCGTGCTCTCCGGGGAACCACTCGCCGCGCCAGCCGACCTCGCCGAGGTAGGCGCGGTTGCGCAACACGGTGAGGACGGACTTGAAGCTCCAGGGCCGTCCCGCCCGGGTCCGGTAGCCGTGTTCGTTCAGCCGGCGGGCGATCTCGTGCGAGCCGAGGAGTGCGTTGACGTAGCGATCGAAGATCACCGGCACCAGGGCCGCCTCGGAGGACTCGGCGACGAGCCGTCCGCCGTCGGGGGCCTTGCGGTAGCCGAAGGGCTGCGTGCCGCCGACCCACTTCCCCTCGGCGGCCTTTCTCCCCATGCCCATGACGACCCGCTCGATGATCGACGCCCGCTCGAACTCGGCGAACACCCCGAGCATCTGCATCATCATCCGCCCCGAGGGCGTCGTCGTCTCGAAGGGTTCGGTCGCCGAGCGAAAGCCGACGCCCGAAGAATCGAGGCGCGAGAGGACCTCGGCGAGGAGGCCGACCGAGCGACAGAGGCGATCGACCCGATAGACGAGGAGGACGTCGAAGCGGGAGAGCTGTGCTTCAGAGAGGGCACGCTGGAGTCCCTGGCGTTCGAGCTTCGCGCCGCTCGCCTGGTCGCTATACGAAGCGACGTGCTCCCAGTCGTCCTGGG